>NZ_JAAOHY010000010.1 GCF_011308835.1 Paracoccus xiamenensis
GCGGGGAAGCTGGCGACAACGTCGGCGTTCTGCTGCGCGGCATCGACCGTGACGGCGTCGAGCGTGGCCAGGTTCTGGTGAAGCCGAAATCGGTGACCCCGCACACCAAGTTCGAAGCCGAGGCCTATATCCTGACCAAGGAAGAAGGCGGCCGCCACACCCCGTTCTTCGCGAACTACCGCCCGCAGTTCTACTTCCGCACGACGGACGTGACCGGGACCGTGAAGCTGCCGGAAGGCACGGAAATGGTGATGCCGGGCGACAACCTGAAGTTCGAGGTCGAACTGATCGCCCCGATCGCGATGGAAGAAAAACTGCGCTTCGCCATCCGCGAAGGCGGCCGCACCGTCGGCGCCGGCGTGGTGTCGAAAATCATCGAGTGATCCGAAGCCCTTGGGCCAAAGGATATCGTGATGGAAGGCCGCCCCTCGGGGCGGCCTTCTTCGTGTGCTGAAGGGGGGCGCCTGCTGACACGTCTTGTCAGCAGCTGTGAACAATACTCGCGTCCTCGCAACAGGAGCATGTGATGATTGACCATATTGGATTCGCGGTTTCAGACCTTGGCCGCGCGCGGCAGTTTTATGAAAGCGCGCTGCGCCCGCTGGGAATCGCCCCGATGATGGAGGTGACCGAGGAAATGACCGGTGGTCACGGTGAGCATCTGGGGATGGGCCGCGAAGGCAAGCCCTTCTTCTGGATCGGCACTGCCAAGCGCGCGTCAGGCAGTGCCCACGTGGCTTTCGTGGCCGTGGACCGGGCGGCGGTCGATGCGTTCCACGCGGCGGCGCTGGCGGCAGGTGGGGGTGACAACGGCGCGCCGGGCCTGCGGCCGGAATATCACCCCGGTTACTACGCCGCCTTTGTGCTGGATCCTGATGGTAACAATATTGAGGCCGTCTTCCACGACGCCGCCGCGGGCTGAGCCGCGTCAGGCCATGATCGGCCGGAACCGGGGCAGTGGCGGACGGCCAGCCACTGCCCCCTTCGCGGGCAAGGCGGGGTGGGGCGCTTGACATCGGGGCGCATCAGGCACACCTATCCTATTCTACAATATTGGATTTTATCATGTTTCGCTGGTTTGAAGGCCGGCTGGATCCCTATCCGTCCGACCCGCCCAAAATGCCCCCGCGCAGCTTCTGGGGTTTCTTGCTGCACTATTCGCGCGGCGCGCTGCCGTGGCTGGCCCTGCTTGCGTTGGGTGCCGGGCTGATCGCCATCGTCGAGGTGGTGCTGTTCGGCTATCTGGGCGATCTGGTGAACCGGCTGGCCGACACGCCGCCCGACCAGTTCTGGCAGGTCGAGGGCGGTCGGCTGATGCTCATGGCGGTCCTGCTGCTGCTGGTGCTGCCGGGGCTGAATGCGCTGTTCAGCATGATCATGCATCAGACCATGCTGGGCAATTTCCCGCAGCGCATCCGCTGGCAGGCGCATCGCTATCTGCTGCGTCAGTCGGTCGGCTATTTTCAGGACGAATTCGCCGGTCGTATCGCGCAGCGGCTGATGCAGACCGCGCTTGCCGTGCGCGAGGTGGCGATGAAGATCGTCGATGTCGGCGTCTATGTACTGTTCTACTTTATCGGCGCGCTGGTGCTGGCGGCCAGTCAGGACTGGCGGCTGGCGATCCCCTTTGTCGTCTGGGCCATCGCTTACGGCACGCTGCTGCGCGTGATCGTGCCGCGGCTGGCGCAGGTGGCTCAGCAACAGGCCGACGCGCGCAGCACCATGACCGGGCAGGTCGTCGACAGCTATACCAATATCGCGACGGTCAAGCTTTTCTCGCATTCCGACCGCGAGGAGCGGTGGATGCATGCCGGCATGGATGGTTTCCTGCAGACCGTCTACAGGCAGATGCGCCTGTCCGCTTTGCAGGACATCCTGCTGACGGTGATCAACGTTGTGCTGGTCGCGGCGGTATCGGCGGTAGGGCTGATCCTTTGGACCGGCGGCGTGATCAGTGTAGGTGCGCTGGCTGTCGCGATCCCGCTGGCGCTGCGGCTGAACAACATGTCGCACTGGATCATGTGGGAATTCGCCGCCCTGTTCGAAAATGTCGGCACCGTTCGCGACGGGATTTCGTCTCTGGCCATGCCGCGCATGGTGCAGGACCAGCCGGGCGCTGCGCCGCTGGTCACCGGGCCGGGTGCGGTGCATTTCGACGATGTGACCTTCCGCTATGGCGCCGATGAAACCGACCGGCCGCTTGCGGTGCTGGACGACCTGACCCTGCATATCGCACCGGGCGAGCGGGTGGGCCTGATCGGCCGGTCCGGTGCCGGGAAGTCGACCCTGGTGAACCTGCTGCTGCGTTTCCACGATGTCGAAAGCGGGACCATCACCATCGACGGGCAGGACGTGTCGCAGGTGACGCAGGACAGCCTGCGCGCGGCGATTGGTGTAGTGACGCAGGACAGCAGCCTTCTGCACCGCTCGGTCCGCGACAATATTGCCTATGGCCGCCCCGATGCCTCGGACGCGGATATTGACCGGGCCGTCACCATGGCCGAGGCGCAGGACTTTGTGCCTGGTCTGTCGGACAGCCACGGTCGGCGCGGGTTGGAGGCGCATGTCGGCGAACGCGGCGTCAAGCTTTCGGGCGGTCAGCGCCAGCGGATTGCCATCGCGCGGGTGGCGCTGAAGGACGCGCCGATCCTGGTGTTGGACGAGGCGACCTCGGCGCTGGATAGCGAGGCGGAGGCGGCGATTCAGTCGCGTCTCGATCTGCTGATGGAGGGCAAGACGGTGATCGCGATTGCGCACCGGCTGTCCACCATCGCGGCGATGGACCGGCTGATCGTGCTGGATCAGGGCCGAATCGCCGAACAGGGCACCCATGCCGAACTGCTGGCGGCTGGCGGCCTCTATGCCCGGCTCTGGGCGCGGCAATCAGGGGGCTTTCTGGTCGCCGATGACAGCGACAGCGCCGACGCGGCCGAATAAGCGCCGGGCCCTGCTACGCATCGCGACGCTTTCACGTCGCGATGCGTTCCCCCCTTGCGCGTGCCGGCAATCCGCACTAATCAGGCGCCGCGGCTTAGGGGTTTAGCTCAGTTGGTAGAGCATCGGTCTCCAAAACCGAGGGTCGTGGGTTCGAGTCCCCCAACCCCTGCCAGTCGCATCCGGCCAGGACCATGGAACGGTCCGCCGGCCATCCTTTCAGCATGATCCTTGCTTGCGCCCGCGCCATCACGGCAGCGGCTGGCATATTGTCTGTTGGCGGCAGGGATCAGGGCGGGGCAGGGCGCTTCATCGTTCGCTGTGGCTTGAAACCTCGCGCGCTTCGGTTTATCTGACCGGCTGCAACACCGAGGATCCCCGATGGCCAATCCCGCACAGTTTCTGTCCCAGGTCCGCGCCGAGGCCGCCAAGATTACCTGGCCCACCCGGCGCGAAGTCATGACGACGACCATCATGGTCTTCATCATGGCAACGCTTGCGGCGATCTTCTTCTTCCTTGTCGATCTGGCCATCCGCACCGGTCTGGCCTGGCTGGTCGGCTTCACGGGCTGACGGGGTTGCATTCAGGACCGGGCGGCTGTATCCCCGCCCGGACTGTCCGGATGACGGCGTGCACGATTCGTTGCGCGCCGGTTTCATTTTCGGGCTGAACGGAATCATTTGGACGGCAGGCCCGTCCGACGAATCAGAGGTCGATCGGAACATGGCAAAACGTTGGTACTCGGTCAGCGTCCTGTCGAACTTCGAAAAGAAGGTCGCCGAGGCGATCCGCCAGGCGGTGGTCGAAAAGGCGCTGGAAGACGAGATCGACGAAGTGCTGGTTCCCACCGAAGAGGTGATCGAGATCCGGCGCGGCAAGAAGGTGACCTCCGAGCGTCGCTTCATGCCCGGCTATGTGCTGGTGCGGATGGAGCTGAACGACCGCACCTATCACCTGGTCAACTCGATCAACCGGGTGACCGGTTTCCTGGGGCAGCAGGGCAAGCCCTCGCCCATGCGCGACGACGAAGTGAACCTGATCCTGCACCGCACCGGTGAGGGCGGGGCCGAAATCGCGCCGCGTAACCTGATCCGTTTCGACATCGGCGAGACGGTGAACGTGACCGACGGCCCGTTCGAGGGCTTCTCGGGCACGGTGGAAGAAGTCGACGACGCCGCCAACCGCATCAAGGTCACGGTGTCGATCTTTGGCCGGCCGACGCCGGTCGAACTGGAATTCACGCAGGTGTCCAAAACCGCCTGACGTGATGTCGTGGGAGGTTCGGGTCTGACCCGACCGGACCACTAAGTCAGGGCTCGCGCCATTCCGGCCGGGCACGATGATAAGGAGAGGGCCAGATGGCCAAGAAAGTAGTTGGGCAGCTGAAGCTGCAAATCAAGGCGCAGGAAGCGACTCCTTCGCCGCCGGTTGGTCCCGCCCTGGGTCAGCGCGGCATCAACATCATGGAATTCTGCAAGGCGTTCAACGCCAAGACGCAGGAAATGGTCAAGGGTTCGCCTGTTCCGGTCGTGATCACCTATTACGCCGACAAGTCGTTCACCTTTGAAACCAAGACTTCGCCCGCGTCCTATCTGCTGAAGCAGGCCGCCGGCCTGAAGCCGCAGGGCAAGCGCAACCGCGCCAAGGGTTCGGAAAAGCCCGGTCGTTCGACCGCCGGCACCGTGACCAGCAAGCAGGTTCGCGAAATCGCCGAGATGAAGATGAAGGACCTGTCCGCGAACACGGTTGAAGAAGCGATGAAAATCATCGCCGGCTCGGCTCGTTCGATCGGCATCGAGGTGAAGGGCTAAGCCATGGCGAAGATTGCAAAGAAAAAAGCCGCGGCTCGTGCCGCCTTCGAAGGCAAAGCCAACCTGACGGTTGCTGATGCCGTCAAGCTGGTGAAAGAATCCGCTTCGGCGAAATTCGATGAAACCATCGAAATCGCGATGAACCTGGGCGTCGACCCGCGCCACGCTGACCAGATGGTCCGCGGCGTGGTCCAGCTGCCTGCCGGCACCGGCAAGGACGTTCGCGTCGCCGTGTTCGCCCGTGGCCCCAAGGCTGACGAAGCCAAGGCCGCCGGTGCGGAAGTCGTCGGTGCGGAAGACCTGCTGGAATCGATCCAGGGCGGCAAGCTCGATTTTGATCGCGTCATTGCCACTCCGGACATGATGCCGCTGGTCGGTCGCCTGGGCAAGATCCTGGGCCCGCGCAACCTGATGCCGAACCCCAAGGTCGGCACCGTGACCATGGACGTGGCGCAAGCCGTCGCCGCCGCCAAAGGCGGTGAGGTCCAGTTCAAGGCCGAAAAGGCCGGTGTCGTTCATGCCGGTATCGGCAAGGTCAGCTTTGACGCCGACAAGATCGCTGAAAACGTTCGCGCCTTCATCGAGGCGGTGAACCGCGCCAAGCCGACTGGCGCCAAGGGCACCTATGTCAAGAAGGTCTCGATCAGCTCGACCATGGGGCCGGGTGTCTCGATCGACGTGGCTGACGCGGTTGCCGCGCAGTAAGCCGCGCAACCCGTAGGAAACAGAAAGCCCCGGTCTTAGACCGGGGCTTTTTCTGTTGGCGGCTGTCCCGAAAGAGATGGTGCGTTCTGGATGATCTTGGTGAAGTGCTCGGGTCTCAGATCGTTGAAGCTTGCGCGGACAGCCTGCATGAAGCGCCGGGGCCGATTCCCGAAACGATAATCGTGATCGGCCTTCGCTTCTGCCAGCTTCTTGGCCTGCGCGGCGATCGTGTCGGATTCGGCGTGGGCTGTGTGGATATAAGCCAGCGGCCAAGGCAGACTAAGCGATGGTGCCATGCGATGATGACCGCGATGCATCAGTGCATAGGGATTGCGGATTTTGCCCGGCCCATTCACGATGGCAAAGCCGATGGCGATGTGAGGTTCGAATTTGGCAAGCAGCTGCGGGCCTTCGGGGGCGTTCATCAGAAACAGCCCGGTCGGGCGGCTGATGATCGAATTTTCCGGGACACGGTCGATATGATCATGCAGCGTTGCGACGAAGTCAGTGGACAGCGCGTCATCGTCATCCAGGCGAAAGTGCAAAGTCCGCCTGTCCTGTATGACATCCTGCCGCGCCATCCACGGATGGATGGCATCATTGATATGTGCCGCAGTGTCATAGACGATCTCAACCTGCGGCAGGTCGCTGGTGACGCGTGCCAGTCGCTGCTGGAACGGTTCCGGCAGTTCGGGTGAGGTGAAGATTGCGAACCGGAAATCCTGATCGCTCTGCCATTTCAGCGAGGGCAGGCAGATCTTTTCAAAGAAATAGAACCGTTCCTCAAGGCGGTCGGGTGCATAAAGCACGCTTTTGCGATACTCTAGGTCGTCATGGCGCCGTGCAAGTTTCACATCGCTGCGCCCGAGATAGGAAAATCGCATATACCCGAATATGCGTGTCGTTGACATGCTGGAATTTTCTCCCTTGGATTTTCTCGGCCTAACATGCCGCAAGCGCCAAGAAAAGCGCGGCGGGAAATGAGATTTCTGCAATTGCATCCAGTGCATCCGCTGGGGCGGTTGCATTCAGCGTAAACCAAGGCTAAAGCAGGCCCTTCAGGCGGGCGAGCGATTCGTTTCGTCGGCCTGTTCCTGTCCGAGACGGAGGGTGCCGCGCGCGGCTTAATGTCCTTCCCGAGATGGAAGTCGAGACCATTTTTCCGGGGGCTCTCCTCGGGTGATCTCGGGTCCATCGTTAACGGACCCGACCCGCGGCCCAACAAGCCGAGGGAAAGTGAGAGCCGGGGGTTCGCCCCCAAACTTGGAGTAAACCGTGGATAGAGCGCAAAAAGAACAGGTGGTCGAAGAACTCGGCCAGATCTTTGATGGCTCTGGCGTCGTGGTGGTTGCCCGCTACGAAGGGATGACGGTTGCACAAATGCAGGACCTGCGCGCGCGTATGCGCGAAGAAGGTGGGTCCGTTCGCGTTGCCAAGAACAGGCTCGCCAAGATCGCCCTGGAAGGTAAGCCATGCGCAAGCATCGCCGACTACCTGACGGGTATGACCGTGCTCGCCTATTCCGATGATCCTGTGGCTGCGGCCAAGGTCGCGGACAAATACGCCAAGGACAATGACAAGTTCGTCGTCCTGGGCGGTGCAATGGGTGACACGGCCCTTGATCCGGCCGGTGTCAAAGCCGTCGCTGCCATGCCGTCGCGTGAGGAGCTTATTGCTTCGATCGTGGGCTGCATTGGCGCGCCTGCTTCGAACATCGCCGGTGCGATTGGCGCACCTGCTTCGAACATCGCGGGCATCCTTACGACGCTCGAAGAGCGCGAAGCTGCCTGATGCAACCCCTTCCCGACGTGTGGCTGATGTCCGACGTTGGAACACTAAACTGGAAAGAACGGAAAAATGGCTGATCTGAAAAAACTCGCCGAAGAAATCGTGGGCCTGACCCTGCTGGAAGCCCAGGAACTGAAAACCATCCTGAAGGATGAGTACGGCATCGAGCCCGCCGCTGGCGGCGCTGTGATGATGGCTGGCCCGGCTGCTGGTGCTGCCGAAGCTGCTGAAGAAAAAACCGAATTCGACGTCGTCCTGGTCGACGCCGGCGCCAACAAGATCAACGTGATCAAAGAGGTGCGCGGCATCACCGGTCTGGGCCTGAAAGAAGCCAAGGACCTGGTCGAAGCTGGTGGCAAAGTCAAAGAAGGCGCTGCCAAAGACGAAGCCGAAGAGATGAAGAAAAAGCTCGAAGCGGCTGGCGCCAAGGTCGAACTGAAGTAATTCGGTTCCTTTGGGAAAGAAAATTGGCAGGGTCCGGGGTTTCCCGGTCCCTGCCGAACCTGTCTTGAAGGACGCTGATTCAGTGCCTACATGGCATCAGCTTCCCTCAGGGCATGTTCAGGTTCGGGAGCCGCGCGGTGGGACGGGCGGCAGGTATTGAACTGGAACCCCTGACATTCGCAGGCCGCACGCACCGGGCCCCGACGGTGCGCGCGTGTCAAGACGAAAGGTGCAATACCCCATGGCGCAGTCCTATGTCGGCCAGAAGCGCATCCGGCGCAATTACGGCAACATTCGCGAAGTTCTTGAAATGCCGAACCTCATCGAGGTTCAGAAATCCTCTTATGACCTGTTCCTGAACTCGGGCGACGGCGCAAAGCATGCCGACGGCGAGGGGATCCAAGGTGTCTTCCAGTCGGTCTTCCCGATCAAGGATTTCAACGAGACCGCGACGCTGGAATTCGTGAAATACGAGCTGGAAAAGCCGAAATACGACGTCGACGAATGCCAGGCCCGCGACATGACCTATGCTGCGCCGCTGAAGGTCACGCTGCGCCTGATCGTCTTCGATGTCGACGAAAACACCGGCGCCAAGTCGGTCAAGGACATCAAGGAACAGGACGTCTTCATGGGCGATATGCCCCTGATGACCCAGAACGGGACGTTCATTGTGAACGGCACCGAGCGGGTTGTGGTGTCGCAGATGCACCGTTCGCCGGGTGTGTTCTATGACCACGACCGCGGCAAGACCCATTCCTCGGGCAAGCTGCTGTTCGCCTGCCGGATCATTCCCTATCGCGGTTCCTGGCTGGACTTTGAATTTGACGCCAAGGACCTTGTCTTCGCGCGCATCGACCGCCGCCGGAAGCTGCCGGTGACGACGCTGCTTTATGCGCTTGGCATGGATCAGGAAGGCATCATGGATGCTTTCTACAAGACCGTTTCCTTCACCCTGCGTCGCCCGAAGAAGGGCGCCGAGGGCGGCTGGGTCACGCGCTTCTTCCCCGAACGCATGCGCGGCTCGCGTCCTGCCTTCGATCTGGTGAATGCCGAAACCGGCGAGGTTATCACCAGTGCCGGCGACAAGGTTACCCCTCGTCAGGTCAAGCAGCTGCTGGAAGGCGGCAAGGATATCGACCTGCTGGTCCCGTTCGAGCAGATCATCGGCCGCTATGTCGCCAAGGATATCGTCAACGACACCACCGGCTTCATCTATGCCGAAGCGGGCGACGAGATTACTGCCGAATACAACAAGGACGGTGAGCTTTCGGGCGGCAGCCTGAAGGTGCTGCTGGACAATGACATCACCGAGATCCCGGTGCTGGACATCGATAACGTCAACGTGGGCGCTTACATCCGCAACACGATGGCGGCCGACAAGAACATGAACCGCGATCAGGCGCTGATGGATATCTATCGCGTCATGCGTCCGGGTGAGCCGCCGACCGTGGAAGCGGCCTCGACCATGTTCGACAGCCTGTTCTTCGACAGCGAGCGTTACGACCTGTCCGCCGTGGGCCGGGTCAAGATGAACATGCGTCTGGATCTGGATGCGCCGGACACGCAGCGCACGCTGCGCCCGGAAGACATCGTGGCCTGCATCAAGGGTCTGGTCGAACTCCGCGACGGCAAGGGCGAGATCGACGATATCGACCACCTCGGCAACCGCCGGGTGCGCTCGGTCGGCGAGCTGATGGAAAACCAGTATCGCGTCGGCTTGCTGCGCATGGAGCGTGCCATCCGCGAGCGTATGTCGGGCGTCGAGATCGACACCGTCATGCCGCAGGACCTGATCAACGCCAAGCCGGCGGCGGCGGCTGTCCGCGAATTCTTCGGCTCTTCGCAGCTGTCGCAGTTCATGGACCAGACCAACCCGCTGTCGGAAGTGACCCATAAACGCCGCCTCTCGGCGCTTGGGCCGGGCGGTCTGACGCGCGAACGCGCAGGCTTCGAGGTTCGCGACGTTCACCCGACCCATTACGGTCGGATGTGTCCGATTGAAACGCCAGAAGGTCAGAACATCGGCCTGATCAACAGCCTCGCGACGTTCGCCCGCGTCAACAAGTACGGCTTCATCGAAACCCCCTACCGCAAAGTGGTCGAGGGCAAGGTGACCGACGACGTGGTCTATATGTCCGCGACCGAGGAAATGCGTCACACCGTGGCGCAGGCCAACGCGACGCTGGACGGCGACGGCAAGTTCGTGGACGAGCTGATCTCGACCCGTCAGGCCGGCGACTTCACGCTGAACCCGGTGGATGCGATCGACCTGATCGACGTGTCACCGAAACAGCTGGTCTCGGTCGCTGCGGCGCTGATTCCGTTCCTTGAAAACGACGACGCCAACCGCGCCCTGATGGGCGCGAACATGCAGCGTCAGGCGGTTCCGCTTCTGCGGGCCGAGGCGCCGTTTGTCGGCACCGGCATGGAAGCCACCGTTGCGCGCGATTCCGGGGCCGCCATCATGGCGCGCCGTTCGGGCGTCATCGACCAGGTCGATGCGCAGCGTATCGTTGTGCGCGCCACCGAAGATCTGGGCGCGGGCGATGCTGGCGTGGACATTTACCGTCTGCGCAAGTTCAAGCGTTCGAACCAGTCCTCGACCATCAACCAGCGCCCGCTGGTCAAGGTGGGTGAGCGCGTGGTGAAAGGTCAGGTCATCGCTGACGGTCCCTCGACCGATCAGGGCGAACTGGCCATCGGCCGGAACGTGATCGTCGCCTTCATGCCGTGGAACGGCTATAACTACGAAGACTCGGTGCTGATTTCCGAGCGGATCCACCGCGACGACGTCTACACCTCGATCCATATCGACGAATACGAAGTCGCCGCCCGCGATACCAAGCTGGGGCCGGAAGAAATCACCCGCGACATCCCGAACGTCGGCGAAGAAGCGCTGCGCAATCTGGATGAGGCTGGCATCGTCTATATCGGTGCCGAGGTTGGTCCGGGCGACATTCTGGTCGGTAAGATCACGCCCAAGGGCGAAAGCCCGATGACGCCGGAAGAAAAGCTTCTGCGCGCCATCTTCGGCGAAAAGGCTTCGGACGTGCGCGATACCTCGCTGCGTCTGCCGCCGGGTGCTTACGGCACCATCGTCGAGGTCCGCGTCTTCAACCGTCACGGTGTCGACAAGGACGAGCGTGCGCTGCAGATCGAACGCGAAGAAGTCGAGCGCCTGTCGCGCGACCGCGACGACGAGCTGGCGATTCTGGAGCGTAACATCTATGCGCGCCTGAAAACGCTGATCTCGGGCAAGACCGCCGTGAAGGGTCCGAAGGGCATCAAGGCGAACAGCACCGTCGATGACGAGCTGCTTTCCTCGATCTCGCGCGGGCTGTGGTGGCAGCTGGCCATCGGCGACGAAGACACCGCCAAGGAAGTCGAGGCGCTGCACGACCAGTTCAACGCTCAGAAGAAGGCCCTTGAGGCCCGCTTCGAGGACAAGGTTGAAAAGGTCCGTCAGGGCGACGACCTGCCTCCGGGTGTGATGAAGATGGTCAAGGTCTTCGTCGCGGTGAAGCGCAAGCTGCAGGCCGGTGACAAGATGGCCGGTCGTCACGGCAACAAGGGTGTTGTGTCGAAGGTCGTCCCGATCGAAGACATGCCGTTCCTTGCTGACGGTACTGCGGTCGACATCGTTCTGAACCCTCTGGGTGTGCCGTCGCGCATGAACGTCGGTCAGATCCTTGAAACCCATATGGGCTGGGCCGCGCGCGGTCTGGGGATCCAGATCGACGAGGCGCTGGAAGCGTTCCGCAACGGCTCGGGCGACATGGACGGCGTGCGCGCCGCCATGAAGAACGGCTATGGCGACGAGATGTATACCCAGACCTTCGACGGCATGGGCGATGATCAGCTGCTGGAACACGCGAACGCCGTTCGCGCCGGTGTGCCGATTGCGACCCCGGTCTTCGACGGTGCCAAGGAAGGCGACGTCAACGACGCGCTGCGCCGGGCAGGGTTCGACACCTCGGGTCAGTCGGTGGTCTTCGACGGCCGCACCGGCGAGGCGTTCGCGCGTCCCGTCACCGTCGGCGTCAAGTATTACCTGAAGCTGCATCACCTTGTTGACGACAAGATGCACGCCCGTTCGACCGGTCCGTACTCGCTTGTCACGCAGCAGCCGCTGGGTGGTAAGGCGCAGTTCGGTGGTCAGCGTCTGGGTGAGATGGAGGTCTGGGCACTGGAAGCCTACGGCGCCGCCTATACCCTGCAGGAAATGCTGACGGTCAAGTCGGACGACGTGGCAGGCCGGACCAAGGTCTATGAAAGCATCGTCAAGGGCGAGGACAATTTCGAGGCAGGCGTCCCGGAATCGTTCAACGTTCTTGTCAAAGAGGTCCGGGGTCTGGGCCTCAACATGGAACTCCTGGATGCGGAGGAAGACGAGTAACGGCGCGTGCAAGCACGCACCCTACGGACGGTTTCGTAGGGTGCGTGATCCTCACGCACCGCTCTCCCTCCGCGCCCCTCATTAGGAATTGAAAATGAACCAGGAACTCGCCACCAACCCCCTGAACCCGCTGGCCCAGCCGCGGCAGTTCGACGAAATCAAGATCTCGCTGGCCTCGCCCGAAGAAATTCTGGCCTGGTCCTATGGCGAGGTGAAGAAGCCCGAAACCATCAACTACCGTACATTCAAGCCCGAACGTGACGGGTTGTTCTGCGCGCGTATCTTTGGCCCGATCAAGGATTACGAATGCCTGTGCGGCAAGTACAAGCGCATGAAATATCGCGGTCTGGTCTGCGAAAAATGCGGCGTGGAAGTGACCCTGCAAAAGGTCCGCCGCGAGCGTATGGGCCATATCGAACTGGCCGCGCCGGTCGCCCACATCTGGTTCCTGAAGTCGCTGCCCTCGCGCATCGGCCTGATGCTGGACATGACGCTGCGCGATCTGGAACGGATCCTGTATTTCGAAAACTACGTCGTGATCGAGCCGGGTCTGACGGATCTTTCCTATGGCCAACTGCTGTCCGAGGAAGAATATCTGGACGCGCAGGACCAGTTCGGCGCTGACGCCTTTCAGGCCGATATCGGCGCCGAGGCGATCCGTGCCATGCTGTCGAATATCGACCTTGCGGCAACCGCCGACCAGCTGCGCGAGGAACTGAAAGAGGCGACCGGCGAACTGAAGCCGAAGAAGATCATCAAGCGCCTGAAGATCGTCGAGAGCTTCCTCGAATCCGGCAACCGCCCGGAATGGATGGTCATGACCGTGATCCCGGTCATCCCGCCGGAACTGCGCCCGCTGGTTCCGCTGGATGGTGGCCGTTTCGCGACAAGCGACCTGAACGACCTGTATCGCCGCGTTATCAACCGCAACAACCGCCTGAAGCGCCTGATCGAGCTGCGTGCGCCCGACATCATCGTGCGCAACGAAAAGCGGATGCTGCAGGAATCGGTCGACGCGCTGTTCGACAACGGCCGTCGCGGCCGCGTCATCACGGGCAACAACCGTCGCCCGCTGAAATCGCTGTCGGACATGCTGAAGGGCAAGCAGGGCCGCTTCCGCCAGAACCTGCTGGGGAAACGGGTCGACTTCTCGGGCCGTTCGGTCATCGTGACCGGGCCGGAGCTGAAGCTGCACCAGTGTGGCCTGCCGAAGAAAATGGCCTTGGAGCTGTTCAAGCCGTTCATCTATTCGCGTCTGGAAGCCAAGGGCTATTCCTCGACCGTGAAGCAGGCCAAGAAGCTGGTCGAGAAAGAGCGTCCCGAGGTCTGGGATATCCTTGACGAGGTGATCCGCGAGCACCCGGTTCTGCTGAACCGTGCGCCCACGCTGCACCGTCTGGGCATTCAGGCCTTTGAACCGATCCTGATTGAGGGCAAGGCGATCCAGCTGCACCCGCTGGTCTGTTCGGCCTTTAACGCCGACTTCGACGGTGACCAGATGGCCGTTCACGTTCCGCTGTCGCTTGAAGCGCAGCTGGAAGCACGCGTCCTGATGATGTCGACGAACAACGTTCTGTCGCCCGCCAACGGCGCGCCGATCATCGTTCCGTCGCAGGACATGATCCTTGGTCTGTATTACACGACCATGATGCGCGAGGGCATGAAGGGCGAAGGTATGCTGTTCACCAGCATCGACGAGGTCGAGCACGCGCTCGCCTCGGGCGAGGTGCATCTGCATGCCAAGATCACCGCCCGTCTGAAACAGATCGACGAAGACGGCAACGAGGTGATGACCCGGTTTGAAACCACCCCCGGCCGTCTGCGGCTGGGTGCGCTTCTGCCGATGAACGCCAAGGCGCCGTTCGAACTGGTCAACCGCCTGCTGCGCAAGAAAGACGTGCAGCACGTCATCGACACCGTCTATCGCTATTGCGGCCAGAAAGAGGCCGTGATCTTCAGCGACAAGATCATGGGCCTTGGCTTCCGCGAGGCATTCCGCGCCGGGATTTCCTTCGGCAAGGACGACATGGTGGTTCCCGACAACAAGTGGAACATCGTCGAGGAAGTTCAGGACCAGGTCAAAGAGTTCGAACAGCAATATCTGGACGGTCTCATCACCCAGGGCGAGAAGTACAACAAGGTCGTCGACGCCTGGTCGAAGTGCAACGACCGCGTGACCGATGCCATGATGGCCACCATCTCGAAGGTGAAAACCGACGAGAAGGGCGCCGAAATGGAACCGAACTCGGTCTATATGATGGCCCACTCGGGTGCGCGGGGCTCTGTCACGCAGATGAAGCAGCTTGGCGGGATGCGCGGCCTGATGGCCAAGCCGTCGGGCGAGATCATCGAGACGCCGATCATCTCGAATTTCAAGGAAGGTCTGACCGTTCTTGAATACTTCAACTCGACCCACGGCGCCCGGAAGGGTCTGTCCGATACCGCGTTGAAGACGGCGAACTCGGGTTACCTGACCCGTCGTCTGGTCGACGTGGCGCAGGATTGCATCGTGCGCGAATACGATTGCGGCACCGATCGCGCGATCACCGCTTCGGCGGCGGTCAACGACGGCGAGGTCATCTCGCCGCTGAGCGAGCGCATTCTGGGCCGCACCGCGGCCGAGGACGTGATGGTTCCGGGCACCGATGAAGTCATCGTCCGTCAGGGCGAGCTGATCGACGAACGCAAGGCCGATGCGGTCGAAGCGGCGGGCGTGCAGAAGCTGCGCATCCGTTCGGCGCTGACCTGTGAATCGGAAGATGGCGTTTGCGCGATGTGCTATGGCCGCGACCTGGCCCGTGGCACGCTGGTCAATATCGGTGAAGCGGTCGGCATCATCGCCGCCCAGTCCATCGGTGAACCCGGCACCCAGCTGACGATGCGGACCTTCCACATCGGCGGCGTGGCGCAGGGTGGTCAGCAATCCTTCACCGCCGCGAACCAGGAAGGCACCGTTGCCTTCGAAAACGAGGCGATCATCACCAACGACGCCGGCGAGCAGATCGTGATGGCGCGCAACATGACGCTCAACCTGATGAACAAGCAGGGCGAGCCGGTGGCGTCGCACAAGCTGTTCTACGGCTCGAAGCTGATGGTGAAAGAGGGTGACGAGGTCATTCGCGGCCAGAAGCTGTTCGAATGGGATCCCTATACGCTGCCGATCATCGCCGAAAAGGCGGGGACCGCGAAATTCGTCGACCTCATCTCGGGCCTGTCGGTCCGCGACGAGACCGACGACGCGACCGGCATGACCCAGAAGATCGTGACCGACTGGCGCTCGACCCCCAAGGGCGGCGACCTGAAGCCCGAGATCCTGGTCGTCGATGCCGATGGCGAACCGGTCCGCAACGATCAGGGCAACCCGGTCACCTATCCGATGTCGGTCGACGCGATTCTGTCGATCGAAGACGGGCAGGAGATCAAGGCCGGTGACGTGGTCGCCCGTATCCCGCGTGAAGGTGCCAAGACCAAGGACATCACCGGGGGTCTGCCGCGCGTGGCAGAACTGTTCGAGGCCCGCCGTCCGAAGGACCACGCCATCATCGCCGAGATCGACGGTTATGTGCGCTTCGGCAAGGACTACAAGAACAAGCGCCGCATCACCATCGAACCGGCTGACGACAACCTGGATGCCGTCGAATACATGGTGCCCAAAGGCAAGCACATCCCGGTGCAGGAAGGCGACTTCGTGCAGAAGGGTGAGTACATCATGGACGGCAACCCGGCGCCGCATGACATCCTGCGCATCATGGGGATCGAGGCCCTGGCCGACTATCTCATTGACGAGGTGCAGGACGTCTATCGTCTGCAAGGCGTGAAGATCAACGACAAGCACATCGAGGTGATCGTTCGCCAGATGCTGCAGAAGATCGAGATCCTGGACAGCGGCGACACCACGCTGCTGAAGGGTGAACACGTGGAGCGTGACGAGTTCGAGGAAGAAAACGCCAAGATCACCGCCAAGGGCGGCAAGCCCGCCTCGGGCGAGCCGGTCCTGCTGGGCATCACCAAGGCGTCGCTGCAAACCCGCAGCTTCATCAGTGCCGCGTCCTTCCAGGAAACGACCCGCGTGCTGACCGAAGCCGCCGTTCAGGGCAAGCGCGACAAGCTGGTCGGCCTGAAGGAAAACGTCATCGTCGGCCGGCTGATCCCGGCCGGGACCGGTGGCGCGACCATGCGGATGAAGAAGATCGCAACCGATCGCGACGCCGAGGTGATCGAGGCACGTCGTGCCGAGGCCGAAGCGGCCGCGGCACTGGCCGCCCCGGTGGCCGAGGATGTGGTTGCCACGCCCGACGCCGATGTGGTTCTGGCCGGTGGCAATGACGACGGCAGCGAAACGTGATCAGCTGATGTGAAAATGGAAAAAGCCCGGCCCCGCGCCGGGCTTTTTCATAGCGCAAGCTGGCGCGCCTGCGGCATTGAAACGCACCCTTCGGCACCCTAGATTTGGGGGACGCAGGGGGTCCGCATCGCCGATATCGGGACGCGCGCCCTCGGGCTTGAAAGGAAGAACATGACCGAACTTAATCATTCGCATCCCGTGCTGCCGCTTCGCGACATCGTCGCGTTCCCGCACATGGTCGTGCCGCTGTTCGTCGGTCGCGACAAATCTGTGCGGGCTCTTGAAGCGGTCATGGCCGAGGATCGTCCGATCCTGCTGGCGACCCAGAAGGATGCCGCGGTCGATGAACCGACCGCCGATGGCATCTATCGCATCGGTGTCCTGGCCAATGTGCTGCAACTGCTGAAGCTGCCCGACGGCACCGTCAAGGTGCTCGTCGAAGGTCAACGCCGCGTCGAAATCACCAGCTTCATCGACAATCCCGACTATTTCGAAGCGGAGGCGACCCCGCTGATCGAAGAATCGGGCGATGCCGATACGGTGACCGCGCTGACCAATGCGGTGGCGGAAGAATTTGAAAGATACGTCAAGGTTCGCAAGAACATCCCGGACGAGGTCGTCTCGACCGTGGCGGAAACCACGGAAGCCGAACGGCTGGCCGATCTGGTCGCGGGTCATCTTGGCATCGACATTGCCAAGAAGCAGGACCTGCTGGAAACGCTGGTGACGGCGGAACGGCTTGAAAAGGTTTACGGCCTGATGCAGGGCGAAATGTCCGTCCTTCAGGTCGAGAAGAAAATCAAGTCGCGCGTCAAGACCCAGATGGAGAAGACCCAGCGCGAGTACTATCTGAATGAGCAGATGAAGGCCATTCAGAAGGAACTGGGCGACGGCGAGGACGGCGGCAACGAGCTGGCCGAGCTGGAAGAAAAGATTGCCAATACCAAGTTCAGCAAGGAAGCCCGCGAAAAGGCTGAATCCGAACTGAAAAAGCTGAAGTCGATGTCGCCGATGTCGGCCGAAGCCACGGTCAGCCGCAACTATCTGGATTGGCTGCTGGCGCTGCCATGGGGCGTGAAATCGCGCACCAAGAAGGATCTGGGCAAGGCCGAACAGGTGCTGGACGCCGATCACTATGGTCTGGAAAAGGTCAAGGAACGGATCGTCGAATATCTGGCCGTGCAGGCGCGCAGCCAGAAGCTGAAAGGCCCGATCCTCAGCCTTGTCGGCCCTCCGGGCGTGGGTAAAACTTCGCTTGGCCGGTCGCTGGCGAAGGCCACGGGGCGCGAATTCATCCGTATCTCGCTGGGCGGGGTGCGCGACGAATCCGAAATCCGCGGCCACCGTCGGACCTATATCGGCTCGATGCCCGGCAAGATCATCCAGGCGCTGAAAAAGGCCAAGACCACGAACCCGCTGATCCTGCTCGATGAAATCGACAAGATGGGGCAGGATTTCCGTGGCGACCCGGCTTCGGCGATGCTGGAGGTTCTGGACCCCGAACAGAACTCGACCTTCGTCGACCACTATCTCGAGGTGGAATACGATCTGTCTGACGTGATGTTCGTGACCACGGCCAACAGCTATAACATGCCTGGGCCGCTGCTGGACCGGATGGAGATCATTCCGCTGGCCGGTTACACCGAGGATGAGAAGCGCGAGATCGCGCGCCGTCACCTGCTGCCCAAGCAGGTCAAGGCGAACGGTCTTCGGAAGGGCGAATTCACCGTCTCGGACGAGGCGCTGGATCACGTCATCCGCTATTACACCCGCGAAGCCGGTGTCCGTTCGCTGGAACGCGAGATCGCCAAGCTGGCCCGCAAGGCCGTGACCGAGATCCTGAAGGGCAAGACCAAGACGGTCGAAGTCACGCCCGAAAAGGTCGAGGAATATCTGGGCGTGCGCCGGCACCGCTTCGGTCTGGCCGAAGCAGAGGATCAGGTCGGTGTCGTCACCGGGCTGGCCTGGACGCAGGTGGGCGGCGATCTGCTGCAGATCGAAGCGCTGAAGCTGCCGGGCAAGGGTCGCATGAAAACGACCGGGAAGCTGGGCGAGGTGATGAAGGAATCGATCGACGCGGCATCGTCTTTCGTCCGCTCCATCGCGCCGGAACTGGGCATTAAGCCGCCGGAATTCGAACGTCGGGACATCCACGTTCACGTTCCCGAAGGTGCGACGCCCAAGGATGGCCCTTCGGCCGGTCTGGCCATGGTGACCTCGGTCGTGTCGGTGATGACCGGCATCCCGGTCCGCAAGGACGTCGCCATGACCGGCGAGGTCACGCTGCGCGGCAACGCGCTGGCGATCGGCGGGCTGAAGGAAAAGCTGCTGGCGGCGCTGCGGGGCGGTATCAAAACCGTGCTGATCCCGGAAGACAATGCCAAGGACCTGGTTGAGATCCCGGCCAACGTGAAGGAAGGGATGACCATCATCCCGGTTTCGAACGTGCGTGAGGTTCTGAAGCACGCGCTGGTGCGGATGCCCGAGCCGGTCGAGTGGGACGAGGCGGCCGAAGAAGCCGCCGAGGCCGCCCGTCAGGCCAAAGCCCGCAACGAGCAGGGTGGCGCTGCGCCGACGGCGCACTGAGCCACCAGCCATGAAATGACGAAAGGGCGTGGGGGGAAACCTCCGCGCCCTTTTTCGTGTGCGACCGCCAGGCAGTCAGAGTGCAGTTCAACCAGGCCGCAGCCGACATCGAGCCAGCCTGTCCGCAAAAAACAACGGTTCCCCCTTGCATGGGTTGGCGGGGGTCGCTATCTAGCGCCGCACGGGTGATTAGCTCAGTGGTAGAGCGCTTCGTTCACATCGAAGATGTCAGCGGTTCAAATCCGTTATCACCCACCAGAATCTTGTATGACCCCCGCGGCTTATGGCTGCGGGGGTTGTCGTTTGTGAATTGGCCATTGGCGCCGCGAATCTTGCCGTTGATGCGAAAGATGTCGCAATCGTGTCTGTAAGGCATCCACAATGCGCGGCTCGCCTTTTATCCCAGCTGATCCTTCAGCAAGTGCTTGACCGAGGCATCGAAGCTGTCCGCCTGGCCCGGCTGCGCTTGCTGTTCGGCCAGATAGGCATCGCGCTTGGTGACAAGTGCGGCCATCTCGGCCTCGGCCTTCTTGCGGGCCTCCAGTTGCGCCTCGACATGGGCCGCGCGTTCTGGCGCGGTCATTCCCTTCAGCGCGTCGTTCAGCTCGGCTTCGGGGATGGCCTCTAGCGCGACGTCGCCGTTGGAAATGTCGGCGACCAGATCGCTGCCGCCCGTCACCGCCTCGCGCCGTCCGCCCTTTTTGGCGTAGAAGCTGGAATTGTCTGCCCGCGCGGACGCCGAGGCCGTGGCCCGTTCCGCCACCTTGTCGCGCACGGCCGATTGTTCGGCGGCTGAACCATAGGGCAGGATCGTGGCGTCGATGCGGCCCTGAATCTGGATGATCTGGTCGTCATAAGGGGTCTGCACCTGCACCACCTGACCGCCATCCTGCGGGATCGGGTGATACTGGCCGCCGCCCAGCCGGGCCATTTCCTGCTAGTATTCGCGCGTTTCGGGGTCGTCGCCGGCCTGGATGGTGTTGACGATGATCCCTTTCTTGCGGGCCTCGGCGATCACCTCGGAATAGCGCGGCGCACCGCGGTAATCCATGTGCGGCGGGGCGTCACCGACCAGGAAGATGATGCGGCGGGTATCCGCGCCCTCGATCCAGTCCTGACCGCGCACGGCGGCTTCCAGCGCCTCGTTCACCGATTCGGGGGTGTCCCCGCCGCCATCTGCGGTGAAGCGGCGCAGGTCCGAATACAGGCCCTGCAGGTCGTGGGTCATGTGATGAGGAAGCGTGACATAGTCGTCACCCCGGTCGCGATAGCCGATCAGCGCCATGCTGATATCGGCGTCGGGATTGACGTCGAGCATGGTGTTGGTGATTGACCAGATCTTTTGCTTGGCGCCCTCGATCAGGTCCGCCATCGAGCCTGTCGTATCCAGCACGAAAGCAACCTGGATCTTTTGCTGCGGGCCTTGGTTCCCGGTTGCGGCTTCCGCAAGGGCGGCGCCGGGCAGGGCCAGAAGCACGGGTAGCAGCAGGGCCGTCGACGGGGGTAACATACGCATCTCGTCCTCCTCACAAACTGCGGGAAGGATGACATGGCGGCGGAAATTCGCCTAGCGCCGCGGGGGCATCAGGGCAGGGTCTGGCGCGAATGTGACCCGCGCGTGATCGCGGCGAGAGCGATCAGCAGCCGACATCGGCATAATCGTGGACGCGGCCCTGCCAGTCGCGGATGCGCCAATGGCCGGGGCCGTTTGGCGTGACCGAGCCGGAATCGAGCGGCACCTTTCCGAACCCGCCCGGCAGGTCCAGGACATAGCTGGGAATCGCCACGCCCGAGAGATGGCCGCGCAGCGCCGCCATGATGGCCAGCCCTTCGGCGATGGTGGTGCGGAAATGGCTGGTGCCGCGGGCGAGGTCGCAGTGGTGCAGATAATAGGGCGTCACCCGCAGTGCCGTCAGGTCGCGAAACAGTTTGGCCAGCACTGCGGCATCGTCATTCACCCCGCGCAGCAGAACGCTTTGCGACAGAAGCGCGATGCCGGCATCGGCAAGGGTGCGGATGGCCTCGCGGGCCTCGGGCGTCAGTTCGTCGGGGTGGTTGGTGTGGATGACGACATAGACCGCCGCCCGGCGGCGCAGCAGCGGTGCCAGCGCGGCGATACGGTCGGGGGCGACCACGGGGACGCGGCTGTGCAGGCGGATCACGTCCAGATGCGGGATCGCGTCCAGCCGTGCCAGCACTGCGTCCAGACGGCGCGGCGACAGCGTCATCGGGTCGCCTCCGGTCAGGATGATCTCGCGCAGTGCCGGGGTGGCGGCGATGTGATCCAGTGCCGCGTTCAACTGATCGGGGGGCAGGGGGCCGGCGGCGCCGACGACCTCGCGCCGAAAGCAGAAGCGGCAATAGACATCGCAGGTCTGGGTGATGTGCAGGATCGCGCGGTCGGGATAGCGATGTGTCAGGCCGGGAACGGGGCTGTGGGCAGCGTCACCGATGGGATCGGCCAGCTCCTCGGGGCGGGTCAGCATCTCGCGCGGGTCGGGGACGAACTGGCGGGCGATGCCGGGGCCGTGCTGCTGCATCGCGGGTGTGACGCGGATGCGGAAGGTTTCGGCGACGCGGTCGAGTTCCGGCGCGTCCGTCGCATCGGCCAGACCGGCGCGCACCAGATCCCCGGCCGAGGTCAATGCCGTCGCGGGCAAGGCTTTGGGGGCACCGTCCATATGGGGTTTCGCCGCGCCTTTGCGCGTCAGTTCAGCGCTGCCTGCAGCGCGTAATAGCCATCATTGAATTCGCCGAACTGGGCGATCAGTTCGGGATGTTCCACCGGTTCGCCGGAACTGTCCGCCACCAGGTTCTGTTCCGAGACATAGGCGACGTAATAGGTCGCCTCGGTTTCAGCATAGAGGTGGTAGAAGGGCTGGTCCTTTTTCGGGCGGCTGTCTTCGGGAATGGATTCGTACCATTCCTCGGAGTTGGAGAACTTCGGGTCGATATCGAAGATCACACCACGGAACGGATGCAGACGATGCCGCACCACCTGGCCGATCATGTATTTCGCCGTAATCGCTTCCATCAGACCCTCTGTCGAATTTCAGACTCTTACGCCTTCGACGCGAAGCTGTCTATGGATAGGTCGCCAGATGACGCGATGATCACCAGGTTTTGCGTCCCGCCTGCATCAGTCGGGCTGCGGGCGGGCTGTCATGACATCGGCGGTTTCTGCCCGCGCCTCGGATACGGTTTCCGCGGAATCTCCGGCCTCTACGATGTCGCGGGCCTCTTCTTCATCCTCATCTTCCAGCGCAGGCGGATCTTCGCCGGCCAGAAAGTTGCCGAATTTTTCCAGCCCAGGAATGTGGTCGGCCAAGACCTTCATCACCACCAGAATGGGCACCGCCACGACCATGCCCAAGACCGACCACAACCACGCCCAGAGCGCGACGGTCACGAAGACCACCACCGTGTTCAACTGTAACCTGCGCGAGACGAAATAGGGCGTGACCAGCTGCCCCTCCAGCGAGGTCAGCCCCAGATAGGTCGCCGCGACCATGAAGGGCGTATAAATATCGCTGAAGCTGATAAGCGCCACGACGAAGGACGCGGCCACCCCGGTTACCGCGCCCAGATAGGGAATGAAGTTCAGGATAAAGGCTGCCACGCCCCACAAAAGCGGCTGCGGCATGTCCCAGATCCACATCGCCAGCCCGACGCTGACCGCCAGCCCTGCATTGATCAGCGTGATCGCACCCAGATAGGAACCCAGCGCCGCCTCGATCTCGCGCAGCGCCATATAGGCGGCGCGCTTTTCCTTCAGCGTGTCAAAACTCTGCACGACCTTCAGATACATAAGATCGCCGGACGCGATGAGGAAAAACAGCAAAAACAAAGTAAAGACGATCTGCCCCAGCACCGACGGCCCCGCCTCCATCACCGTGCTCAGGGTCGAGGCCTGGTCTGTGTCCACCTCGACGCGAATCGAGGGCTCGCCTTCGGACTGGGCGATCACGTCCGAGGCGGCATCGGTTGCGGCCTGCGGGGCGGGGTCCGGATCTTCGTCGCCGCCGGTCATCTCCTCGATCTTGGCGGCGGCCTGCTCCAGCGGCTTGACGCTTTCGCGCAGGGTATCCACCCGCTGTTCCAGCCGCACGGCGATCTGGTCACTGTCGTCGACAATATCGCTGAGTGGGCCAGAGATGAAATAGCCCAGTACCGCCACCAGCGCGACCAACCCAAGCGTGACGATTGCCGCCGTCACCGTGGCGCCGACGCCCAGCCGATCCATCAGCCGCCGGAAGGGGACGAAGACGAAGAACAGCAATACGGCAAGCGAGACCGGCATCAGAAAGGCCGATGCCATGGTGACAAAATGGAACAGCAGGATCAGAAAGACCCCGACAATGGCCCAGCCGGGAACGGAGCGTACGCGTTTTTCGGGCCGGTTGGGGCTCGGGAAACGGTGCTGGGTCGTGTATTTCGGCTGAGGGGGCATCCGGAACTCCGCAGGGTTGTCCAGCCAGCCTAACGCAAAACGCGACCCGGCGGGTTCCCGGATCGCGTCATAGTATTTGTTTGCCCGGGACTTGGCCGTCAGATCGGATGATCGCCCGAGGCGTCGATCACGCGCGTCGGCAGGCCCATTTCGCCCAGCAGTTCCAGGAAGGGGCGGGCAGGCAGGTCTTCGACATTGGCCATCCGCTTAACATCCCAGGTGCCGCGCGCGACCAGAATGGCAGCGGCAACCGGCGGTACGCCAGCGGTATAGCTGATGCCCTGGCTGCCCACTTCCTCGTAGGCTTCCTTGTGGTCGGCGACGTTATAGATGAACACTTCGCCCGGCTTGCCGTCGCGGCTGCCCTTGACCAGATCGCCGATGCAGGTCTTGCCGGTATAATCGGGCGCGAGGCTGGACGGGTCGGGCAGCACCGCCTTGACCAGTTTCAGCGGCACGACCTCTTGTCCCTCGGCGGTCTTGACCGGCTGTTCGGACAGCAGGCCCAGCGATTGCAGGACGGTAAAGACGTTGATGTAATGCGCGCCGAAGCCCATCCAGAAGCGCACATCGGCGTCCTTGTAGCGGGCCGACAGGCTGTGCACCTCGTCATGGCCGGACAGATAGGCGGTCTGCTTGCCGACGACGGGCAGGTCCCATTCGCGGCCGACTTCGAACATCTTGTTCTCGGTCCATTTGCCGCCCTGCCAGGCATAGACGGTGCCGGTGAATTCGCGGAAATTGATCTCGGGGTCGAAATTCGTCGCGAAATAGCGGCCATGGCTGCCGGCGTTGATGTCGACGATGTCGATGCTGTCGATCTTGTCGAAATATTCGTCCTCGGCCAGGCGCGCATAGGCGTTGACCACGCCCGGATCGAAGCCCGCGCCCAGAACGGCCGTCATCCCTGCCTTTTCCACCGCCTCGCGACGCTTCCATTCATAGTTTCCGTACCAGGGCGGCGTTTCGCAGACCTTGGCCGGATCTTCATGGATAGCCGTGTCGATATAGGCGCAGCCGGTGTCGATGCAGCCCTGCAGCACCGTCATGTTCACAAAGGCCGACCCCACATTGATGCAGATGCCCGCATCGATCTTGCGGATCAGATCAGCCACGGCGGCGCTGTCCATCGCATCGACCTGATGGCTGGCGAAGTCCATCTTGTGGCCCTTGTCGCGCAGCGATGCGATGATCGCATCGGCCTTGGACTGCGTGCGCGATGCGATATGCAGCGCGCCGAATTCCTGGGCCCATTGCGCAAGCTTGTGCGCGGTGACCTGGGCGACGCCTCCGGCGCCGATGATGAGAACGTTTTTCTTCAACATTTCCCCCTTCGGAGTCAGGACAGGCTGTCCCGGTAGTCATCATAGGTAAATTCACGGACCGGGCGGATCGTTCCGTCCAGATCACGGATGGCGATGGCCGGCATATTCACACCGTTGAACCAGTTCTTCTTGACCATCGTATAGCCGGCAGCGTCAGCGATGCTGATGCGGTCGCCGACTTCCAGCGGCTGCTGGAATTGCGCATCGCCGAAGATATCCCCTGCGAGGCAGGTCTTTCCGGCGATCTGATAGGGATGACCGCCGGTTTGCGGCAGCTTTGCGGTTTCGCGATAGATCAGCAGATCGAGCATATGCGCCTCGATGCTGCTGTCGACCACGGCGATTTTCTTGCCGTTGTCGATGATGTCCAGCACGCTGACCTCCAATGTGGCGGTGCCGGTGATGCTGGCCTCGCCCGGTTCAAGGTAAACCTGCACGCCCAACCGGTCGCTGAAGGCCTTCAGCCGGTCGGCGAGGCGGTCCAGCGGATAGCCCTCGCCGGTGAAATGGATGCCTCCCCCCAGCGAAACCCAGTCGAGACGCTTAAGGAAGGGGCCGAAATCAGCCTCGATCCGGTCGAGCTGGCCCGAGAACAGGTCGAAGTCGCGATTCTCGCAATTGTAGTGGATCATGACCCCGTCGATCCGGCCTTCCGCGGCCTCCAGCCGGGCCATGTCCCATTCGCCAAGGCGAGAGAAGGGCCGCGCCGGGTCCGCCAGATCGAAGCCAGAGGTCGAGAAACGCGGGTTCAGCCGCAGCCCGCGGGCGATATGGTCGGCCTTGTCCGCGAAGCGGTCCAGCTGGGTCAGCGAATTGAAGATGATCTTGTCGGCATAGCCGATCGCCTCGTCGATCTCGTGATCGGCCCAGGCGACGGAGTAGGCATGGGTTTCCTTGCCGAATTTTTCGCGCCCCAGACGCAGTTCGAACAGGGAAGACGAGGTGGTGCCATCCATATAGTCGCGCATCTGGTCAAAGACCGACCAGGTGGCAAAACACTTCAGCGCCAGCAGCGCCTTGGCACCCGAGGCCTCGCGCAGGCGGGCCACGATTTCCATGTTCCGGCGCAGCGCCGACAGGTCCATCAGGTAATAGGGCGTCTGCAGAGTCATCGCTTCCCCACGGTGATCGAGAGGGCTGCGATATATGCTGCCCTGCCTTGCTTCGCAAGGAAGCGCAGCCCGCTGTGGCAGCGAATGATGACAAGGCCGTGACGAAACGCCCCGCGATGCGGTCCCGCGTTGGCCCTTGTTGCACCTTGCCAGCGATTGGCCCGGCGCGGTGTGGCGGCAGACCTGGCGGACGGGCGCGCTTAATCCGGCCTTGGCGGTTGCAGCGGGATGGTGAAAGCGACGAAGTTGCGGCCCCGTTCGCGGAAATAGACCAGCGATTGCGCCAGGTGGCCAATCAGGAACCAGCCAAAGCCGCCCTCGGGATGGGTCTGCGGATCGGGGCCGGTCGAACTGAGGCAGACCCGCGGCAGCAACCCGCCATCGTCGCTGACCGAACAGGCCAGGCCGTCCGGCTGCGCAACCACGCTGAGATGCACCATCGGCTGGTCCCCGGATTCCAGATCACGGCCATGAAGGGCGACGTTGTTCAGCAACTCGGCCAAGGCAAGCTCTGCCCGTCCCATCAGGTCGGGCGTCGCATGGGGGCTGAGCCGGGTGTTCATATCGATCAGGACCTCGCGCACGGTTCTGGTCACCGCGACGAAGCTGCGGGTGAAGACGATGATCGGCTGTGCGGTGGCGTTGCCCCGACTTGCCATCAGCTGTTCCTTTCCGACGATCAAGACCCGGTACCGTGTTCCGCGCCGATTATGTCAAAGACCTGGTCCATTCGCGTCAGCCGGAACACCCTTTCGACATTCGGCGTCAGCCCGCGCAGCAGCATCCGGCGACCTTCTGGTAGCGCTTTCTTCAGCGCGATCACCGCGCCCAGCCCCGAACTGTCGAGGAACTCGACCTCTGAAAGATCCAGCACCAGATCTGGCCCTTTGATGGCGACATGCGGGCGCACGGTGTCCTTGAATTCGCCCGCGATTACGGCGTCCAGCCGGCGTTCGGACATGCGCACCACGACCCGACCCGATTCGTTCTGCACGGTTACATTCATTCTGGTCTCATCATTCTGCCTGCTGGCATCCTTAAGCCCAAATCCTTACCATCCGGTGAACACGAGACCAGTCTGGCGAGGAAACCGATGCCAAAGCAGCCGGGCGATGGCGCCGAGGAGATCGCGATCTCGTCCCCCGGCGGTCCGATTCGCGCTCGTCTTGTGCGGGGGCTGATCCGCGCCTGCGGGATTCCTTATGCGCAGGCAGGGCGCTGGCAGCCGCCGCGCGTCGCCGCGACTGGGCCGGTCAACGCCCTCCACCCCGCGCCGGCCTGCCCGCAACTGCCCATTGCGCGCCTTGACGCCTTGCTGCCCAACGCGTTTGCGGGTCTGCGCTTTGATGAAGCCTGCCTGAACCTTTCGGTGACCGCCCCGGCGGGCGGGCAGGGGTTGCCGGTGATGGTCTGGCTGCATGGCGGCAGCTACGAATCGGGGGCAGGCGATATGAATGTCTTCGACCCCTCGGCGCTGGTGATCGAACAGCAGGTCGTCGTGGTGGCGGTCACGCATCGGCTGGGCCTGTTTGGATGGCTGGGCGACGAAGGGCGGGCCGCCAACCTGGGTGCGTTGGACGTGATTGCGGCGCTGAATTGGGTGGCCGACAATATCGCGGCTTTTGGCGGCGATCCGGGGCAGGTCACGCTGTTCGGTCAGTCCTCAGGCGGGGATCTGGCGGCGCGGTTGATGGTCTCGGGCCGGATCACCGGGCTTGTGCACCGGGTCATCGTGCAAAGCGCCCCTCTGGATTTGCCGCTGCGGACCGAAAAGATGCGCGCGACCATGCGCCGCGTCGTGCAGGGGCTGACGGTGGGGGAAACGACCCGGGAAGTGCTGGACCGGCAGGCGGCGGCACGCCGGGCGGTGCGACGATACGGGTTGGCCGGACAGATGCCGTTCGGGCCGGAATTCGGCGCCGATCCCTTCCCTGAGGAGGCCGATCTGCCCACTTTCCATGCCGCCATCGCGCCCGAGATCCCTCTCCTCATCGGCCATACCCGCGACGAGGCCGCGCTGTTCTTGCCGCCAAGGCCGCAGGGTGCCGCCCGGCTGGCCGAGCCGCTGCGCCGCGCAGCTGTGCGGATGCTGACGAACCGGCTGTATGGCCGGCCAGCTGATGGCTTCGCTGTGCATCACCGCAGGGCGGGCGGGCAGGCGACGCGTTTCCAGGTCGATTGGCCGGGTGGGGATTGGGGGCCTTCGCATCTGGCCGACCTGCCGCTGCTGTTTCCTGGCCCGGACTGGCTGGGAACGCCGCTGGTCCCCCGGGGCATGAGGCTTGACGAGCTGACCCGCATCGGTGCGCCACTGCGCCAGGCATGGGCCGATTTTGCGCGCAGCGGTCGCGCCCCCGGCGATCTTCCGGGAATACTGCGCGTCGACGGGTGAGCGCATGAAAAAAACCCGCGCCAAAAGCGCGGGTTTCAGATCGCTATCAAGTGCGGATCAGGCAGCAGATCAGGCTGCGGCTTTCGCCTGTTCGACGATCGCACCGAATGCTTCGGGCTCGTGCACGGCCAGATCGGCCAGCACCTTGCGGTCCACCTCGATGCCGGCTTTCGACAGCAGATTGATGAAACGCGAATAGGTCATGTCGGCATCGACCGCACGGACGGCAGCGTTGATACGCTGGATCCACAGCGCGCGGAAGTTGCGCTTGCGGTTCTTGCGGTCGCGGGTGGCGTATTGGTTCGCCTTGTCGACGGCCTGGGTCGCGGTACGGAAGTTGCGCGAACGGTTGCCGTAATAGCCCTTGGCTGCGTCAAGGACCTTCTTGTGGCGGGCGTGGGTAACCTTGCCGGATTTAACTCGTGCCATGTGTCAGTCCTCGGATCAGCGGTTATAGGGCATGTATTTCTTGACGATCTTGGCATCCGCGTCCGTCAGGACCGAGGTGCCGCGCGCATCGCGAATGAACTTCGTCGTGCGCTTGATCATGCCGTGGCGCTTGCCGGCCTGGCCGGACTTCACTTTGCCCGAGGCCGTGAACGAGAACCGCTTCTTGGCAGCCGCTTTGGTCTTCATCTTCGGCATTTTACACTCCTTGTCAGAGGTTTACGCACGACTCGGCAATGCCATCTCGGCCGGCCGCGCGGGATTGAAGCCGTCCCTATACGGGGAGGGCAGCGGAAAGGCAAGCGGGATCAGGGAAAAAGCCGGTCCCAGGCGGCGCCGATTTGCGCAAAGCCGACACTGCCCGGTTGCAGCCAGGCCGCCAGCGCCAGCGCAAGCACGCCGGCAACAAGCAGGATTGCGGCACCGCGCGGCGCCTCGGTCCGCAGCAGCGAGATGATCGCCGCAGGAATCGACAGCACGCAAAGCGCGGCGCCCAGAAGCAGAAGGATGTCGGCCATGGCTTTTCCCTGTAACCCGTGTGGGGGACAGGCTTATTCCTGTTCAGACCGATTGATCAAGCGTTCATCGCAGGAAGCGACGCGCAGGATGTTCGTCGTGCCGGCGATATTGAAGGGCACACCGGCAGTGATGACGATCTGCTGGTCCTCGGTCGCAAAGCCGAAATCGCGGGCCGCGCGGGCGGCGCTGATGACCGCTTCGCGGAACCGCGACAGCGGCACGGTCGCGACGCAATGGGTGCCCCAGGTCAGGCACAGCCGGCGCAGCACGCGTTCGATGGGCGACATGGCGATGATCGGCGTGCGCGGGCGTTCGCGCGCCACCAGGCTGACCGTGGTACCCGATTGCGTATGCGCGCAGATGGCCGAGATATCAGTGGTTTCCGCGATTTCGCGGGCGGCAGCGACGATGCCGTCGGCCACGGTCTTGCGGTCGGCCTTGCGCGATGCCTCGATCACCTCGCGATAGGTCGGGTCGATCTCGACCGAGCGGGCGACACTGTCCATCGTCCGCACGGCATCGACCGGGAACTGACCGGCCGCCGATTCGGCCGAGAGCATGACGGCGTCGGCGCCTTCATAGATGGCATTGGCCACGTCCGAGACCTCGGCCCGGGTCGGCATCGGGCTTTCGATCATCGATTCCAGCATCTGGGTGGCGACGATCACCGGCTTGGCGGCGGCCCGGCTTTGCCGCACGAGCCGTTTCTGGATCGGCGGCACCGACTGCACCGGCAGCTCTACCCCCAGATCGCCACGCGCGACCATGATCCCGTCCGAGACGGCAAGGATTTCGGGGAAGGCGCGCACGGCGGCGGGCTTTTCGATCTTCGACAGGATCGCGGCGCGGCCCTTGGCCAGTTCGCGGGCTTCCAGCACGTCCTCGGGGCGTTGGACGAAGGACAGGGCCAGCCAGTCGGCACCCAGTTCACAGGCAAATTCCAGATCGCCGCGGTCCTTGTCCGACAGCGCCGCCAGCGGCAGCACCACGTCGGGAACGTTCACGCCCTTACGGTCGGAAATCGTACCGCCCACGGTGACCGTGCAATCGGCGAAATCGGCGCCGCATTCATCCACTTGCAGGCGGATCTTGCCGTCATTCACCAGCAGCGAGGAACCGGCTTCCAGCGCCGCGAAGATTTCCGGGTGGGGCAGCTGTACGCGGGTCGCGTCGCCCGGCGCGGGATCGAGGTCAAAGCGGAACTTTGCCCCATCGGCCAGATCCTGCGGGCCTTCGGCAAAGGTGCCGACGCGCAGTTTCGGGCCTTGCAGGTCGGCCAGCACCGCGATCGGACGGCCCAGATCGGCCTCGATCTTGCGGATGGTGTCATAGCGCGCCCTGTGGTCTTCATGGCTGCCATGGCTCATGTTCAGGCGGAAGACATCTGCGCCGGCCTCGAACAGGGCGCGGATGGTGTCATAGTCGGAAGAGGCCGGTCCCAGCGTGGCCACGATTTTGATATTGCGGTGGCGTCTCATGGCTATGTCTCCGGCTGGTCGGTTGAATGTTTGCGCCATCATGGCCGAAACGGCGGGCCGCGACAACTGGCAGAGCGTGAAGAATTGACGTAAGGGGCGCGTATGAAAGATGACAGTCTGACCCGGCATGACGCCTTCTGGACCGAGGGCGAGGCCCGCGACAGCCGCTGGCTGATTACCTGCGATCACGCCACCAATCGGGTGCCCGACTGGGTCGGCGGCGGCGATCTGGGTATCGCGCCCGAAGATATGGCGCGCCACATTGCCTATGACGTCGGCGCGGCCGGGGTGTCGCGTAAGCTGGGGGCGCTGATGGGCGCGCCTGTGGTCGGATCGGATTTCTCGCGTCTGGTGATCGACCCGAATCGGGGCGAGGATGACCCGACCCTGCTGATGCGGCTGTATGACGGGACGGTGATCCCAACCAATCGCGATGCCGATGCCGCCGAACGCGATCGGCGGCTGAACGCCCTTCACCGCCCTTACCACAGCGCGCTGGAATCGCTTGCTGCCACGCGTTCCGACCGCGCCATCTGCGCCATTCACAGCTTCACTCCGCAGCTGCGCGGCAGGCTGGCGCGGCCTTGGGTTGTCGGCGTTCTGTATTCCCACAAGGACGAACGCCTTGCCCCCTTGCTGATCCAACGTTGCCGGCAGCAGGGCTGGGTCACCGGCGATAACGAGCCTTATTCGGGGCATCTCGACGGCGATTCCATCGACCGCCACGCATTGGCGCAGGGCCGCCCCAATGTGCTGATCGAGGTCCGCAACGACCTGATCCGCGACGATGCCGGTCAGCAGGAATGGGCCGAAAGGCTCGCGTCGGTGATGGACGGGCTGCTGGAGGAAGCGGGGCTTTAATCCCGCTCCGGCGCACCCAGCGGAAAATAGCTGCGGAAGGGGCGGGCCTCGTCAATGGCCCGCGCGAAGGATGGCCGGGCCAGCAGGCGTGCGCGATAGGCCCGCAGATTCGGGTGGTCTTGCGGGATCGGGTGCGTCCAATCGGCATAGAACAGCGCCGGCCCCGCCGCGCAATCGGCCATGCTGAAGGCGTCGCCCGCCGCCCAATCGCGCCCGGCAAGTTCCGTTTCCAGCCAGTCATAGGCGCGGTCAAGTTTCTCGGCCGCGACCGTCAGGCCCTCGTCGCGCTTGACGGCATTGATGCCAAGCGCACCGTCGACCGCATATTGCGCCGCGTTCATCACATGCAGGTCAAAGAAGCGGTCCATGAAGCGCACCTTGAGCGCCAGATCGGGGCTGTCGGGCAGCAGCTTCACCGGGCCGGGATGGACGCGGTCCAGATATTCGATGATGATACTGGTCTCAGCCAATTGGGTATCGCCATCGACCAATAGCGGAAATTTCCGCAGGGGCCAGCGGCGCAGCCACTCTGCCCAGTTGTCGGTCTGGTCGGGTTCCAGCAGGCGGAACTCGAACGGCGTCGCGTTCTCGTAAAGCGCGATCAGCACCTTCTGGGTATAGGAGGAAAACGGGTGGCCGTAGAGGATCAGTGACATGATGCGCCTGTGCTGCCGCGCTTGCCTGACTGTGCGGTGGCGTGCACGGATCCGCAAGCGGCGGCGTGGTTGCCGGGAGCAATTGGAGAGGGATGATTGGCTGCCCAACGACCAATGCGGTTAAAGCTAGGCGTTCTTTCCAGTTCCTGAGGCCCACATTCTAGCTTGGAATTCGTGCGCCACTTTGCCAGGAGGATCATCCAAGTCATCACGAATATGCCAGACCAGAAGCGACCAAAGCCGATCATGTTGGTCTTTGGTCATATTTTGCTTGTTCGACTCTGCGATTTCGTCGGTGAAGCTGTGCAACGCCATGATTACTTGAGGCGATCCAATCAAGTGGAGATTGTTTACGATCGAGGCAAAGCGCATTTTTGCTTCAGGGGACGGTTGCTCGCCCACAATTCCGCTCGCCGCCGCAAAGAACTCCTCATAATAGGCAAGCTTCTTTGACCGCCAAATCGCCTTTCGTTCTGCCTGCTTGGTAAAATAAAAGGTCCCCGCAGAGATAGTGACTGACGCGATTGCAGTAATTATTGCTGCCCACATGATCGACTGAATCCTTTGGCGGCTAGATTGGCCTTGCGGGGACTTTGTCCGTTGTCGCGACCAGCTGCAAGCTAACCCCGCCGGAACGGTCCCCAGTCGCGCAGGAACTCGATTTCCTCGCCCACGGCCTGCCGCTCGCGGTCGAGATAGTCGGCGATGGCGCGGCGAAAGCCGGGATCGGCGACCCAGTGCAGCGAATGGGTCTCGGTCGGCAGATAGCCGCGCGCAAGCTTGTGTTCGCCCTGCGCACCGGCCTCGACCCGGGCCAGACCCTCGGCAATCGCGAAGTCGATGGCCTGATGGTAGCACAGCTCGAAATGCAGGAAGGGGTGTTCCTCGACCGCGCCCCAATAGCGGCCGAAAATGGCGTCGGGCCCCAGCAGGTTCAGCGCGCCTGCGATGGGGCGGCCGTCGCGTTCGGCCAGGACCAGCAGACAATCGTCGCGCATCGTCTCGTGCAGGCGGTCGAAAAAGGCGCGGGTCAGGTAAGGGCGGCCCCATTTGCGCGCGCCGGTGTCCTGATAGAAGGTCCAGAAGGCGTCCCAATGTTCGGGCTGGATCTCATCGCCGCGCAATTGCCGGATGGTGCCGCCGAAATCCTGCGCCCGCGCGCGTTCCTTGCGCAGCGCCTTGCGCTTGCGCGAAGACAGCCGCGCAAGAAACTCGTCGTAATCGGCATAGCCGTCATTTTCCCAGTGGAACTGCTGAGTGCTGCGGGGCAGGAAACCGGCCTGTGCGCCAAGCGCTGCCTCGGCTTCGGTGCAGAAGGTGACATGGGCGCCCGACAGCCCGTTTTGCTGGCAAAGCTGGGCCATCGCGGCAAGCAGCGCGGTCTGGCCTTCGGCATCCGGTGCGATCAGGCGCGGGCCGGTGACAGGGGTAAAGGGGACCGCGCATTGCAGCTTGGGATAGTACTGGCCGCCGGCGCGGTGCAGGGCCTCTGCCCAGGCGTGGTCGAAGATGTATTCGCCCTGGCTGTTGGTCTTCACATAGCAGGGGGCGACGCCGCGCAGCTTGCCCTCGTCGCGCAGCCCCAGATGGGCCGGGTGCCAGCCCGTGCCCTCGCCGACCGAGCCCGAATCCTCCAGCGCAGCAAGAAAGCGGTGGTTGGTGAAGGGATTCGCGCCCGCGCCGGTGGCGTCCCAATCCGCGGCCGGGATCTCGGCGATGCGCTGGTGGACGGTGACCGCGAGGCTCATGAAAACAGGCCCAGCACCAAGGGTGCGATGATGGCGGTCAGCACGGCGTTCAGCCCCATGCCGATGCCCGCGAAGGCGCCGGCGGTTTCATTCACCTGAAAGGCGCGCGCGGTGCCGATCCCATGCGCGGCAACGCCGACCGCAAAGCCCCGCGCGCGCCAGTCCGTGACCCGCAGCGCGTTCAGCAAGGGCGTGGCCACGATCGCGCCGAAAATGCCGGTCAGCAGCACCAGAACCGCCGCCAGCGTGGGCTGGCCGCCGATGCGTTCGGCGATGCCGATGGCCACTGGCGCCGTTGTCGATTTCGGCGCGAGCGATGCCAGCAGGACCTGATCCAGCCCGAAAGCCCGCCCGATCGCCAGCGCCGACAGCACCGCAACGACCGAGCCGACCAGCAACGCGGCCGCCACCGGCAGCGCCGCGCGCTTGATCCGCGACAGGTTGTCGTAAAGCGGCAGGCCCAGACAGACCGTCGCCGGTCCAAGCATGAAATGGACGAATTGCGCGCCCTCGAAATAGGTCTGATAGCTGGTCCCGCTGATCCACAGGACCGAGCCGAGGATCACCACCGCAATCAGCACCGGGTTGGCGATGCTGCGCCGGCCCGAGGCGCGAAACACCGCGTCCCCCGCCCAATAGGCCGCCAGTGTGGCCGTCAGCCACAGCAGCGGCTGGCTGGACAGATAGGACCAGATCAGCGCCGCATCAGTCATCGCGCGACCCGGTCAGCCGGGCGATGGCGGTAAAGGTCAGCGCGCCCGCCCCGATGGCGAGGACGGTCGAAACGCTGACCGCCAGCGCCAGCCCGACCCCGTGTTGCGACAGCACCGGCAGATGGGCGATCACGCCGACGCCGGCGGGCACGAAGAACAGGGACAGATTGGCCAGAACCGATTTTGTAACCGGTCGCAGCATGTCGGCAAGCCGCGGCCGCAGCATGCAGGCGCCGACCAGCAGCACCAGCCCCATGACGGGGCCCGGCAATGGCAGATCCAGCCCGCGCGAGGCGATCTCGCCTGCAAGCTGAAAGCACAGAATGATGGTCAGGGCCGGGATCATGCGGCGAAGTTATGCGCCTTCGCCGTCCCTGACCAGAGGGGCAGCCATGCAGCTGCCGACAGGCAGCCATGCGACGACTGCGCCATGCGGCGTTGCGCGGAGGGCGTGCAGCGGGATCTTGTGAGGCCGCAAAAATCTTGGGGATATGTCGCGCGCGGCCGCTATATCTTGCGGTTTCAGTTGACTTGGACGGCTCCGCTTTGGAAAATCGGGCAAAACAGAACCGATTCCGGGGTAACGGGGGCAGCGCGCGTGAAATTCGACCGGCTCAGGCTGAATGGCTTTAAATCCTTCGTGGATCCTACCGATCTGGTTATCCGCGAGGGGCTGACCGGCGTGGTCGGCCCGAACGGTTGCGGCAAGTCGAACCTGCTGGAGGCGCTGCGCTGGGTCATGGGCGAGAACCGGCCAAGCGCGATGCGCGGCGGCGGGATGGAGGACGTGATCTTCGCCGGCACCTCGCGGCGCGGCGCGCGCGCGCATGCCGAGGTGACGCTGACCATCGACAACCGCGAACGTCTGGCTCCGGCAGGGGTGAACGATCAGGACGGCATCGACATCGTGCGCCGAATCACCCGCGACGCCGGCTCTGCCTACAAGATCAACGGCAAGGATGTACGCGCCCGCGACGTGCAGATGCTGTTCGCGGATGCCTCGACCGGGGCGCATTCGCCGGCGCTGGTCCGGCAGGGGCAGATTTCCGAACTGATCAACGCCAAGCCCAAGGCGCGCCGTCGGATTCTGGAAGAAGCTGCCGGGATTTCCGGCCTGTATGCCCGCCGGCACGAGGCGGAACTGAAGCTGAACGGTGCGGAAACCAACCTGACGCGGGTTGATGACACGCTGGATCAACTGGCGACGCAGGCGGCGTCGCTGTCGCGTCAGGCCCGTGCGGCGGCGAAATACCGCGAAATCGGTGCGGCGCTGCGGCTGGCCGAAGGCGTCCTGCTGTATCGCCGCTGGGCCGAGGCGGATCAGGCGCGAGAGGCGGCGCTGGAGGCGTTGCGCGAGGCGGTGAAATCCGCGGCGGACGCCGAAGCCGCCGCGAAAAAGGCGTTGGGCGCGCGCGAAACTGCCGAAGCGGCGCTGCCTCCGCTGCGCGAGGAGGAGCAGATCGCCGCTGCCCTGCTGTCGCGGGCCGTTGTCGACCGCGAGGCGCTGGACGAGGCCGAGGCGCGGGCCGAGGCCGCCATCGTGCAATTGCGCGCGCGCATCACCCAACTGGCGCGCGACATCGACCGCGAAGGCCAGCTGAATCGCGACGCGGCCGAGGTTGTGGAACGGCTGGGCTGGGAAAAGCGCGAGTTGGAAAAGGCCGGGCAGGGGCACGAAGACAAGCAGGCGCAGGCGGGTTTCGCTGCCGATGAAGCCGCCGAAGTCCTGCGCGAGGTCGAGGCCAAGCTGGCCGAACTGACCGACGAATCGGCGCGTCTGGCCGCGCAGGCCCAATCGGCAGAGCGGCTGGTCGCCGATCTGACCGCCATGCGTGACCGTGCCGAACGTGCGGCGAGTGAGTCAGAGGCCAATGTCGCGCGCGCCGATGCGGCCGGCGCCGAGGCCGAAGCTGCCCTGCAAGGCGCCGAGGCCGCCCAACAGGACGCCGCCGCCGCCGCCGACGGGGCCGAGGAGGCGCTTGCCGAAGCCGAGGCCATCCGTGCCGAGGCTGAAACCACCGAGGCCGCGACCCGCGCCCTGCGTTCCGAACAAGAAGGCGAGGCGAGCGCCTTGCGCGCCGAGATGACGGCGCTGGAAAAGCTGGTGGCGCGTGGTGCCGGGGACGGCACCGCGCTGCTGGATCAGGTTCGGGTGACGAAGGGCTATGAAATCGCTTTGGGCGCGGCCTTGGGCGATGACCTTTCGGTCGGGCTGGCCGGGGAAGGCTCTGGCTGGGCGGCTCTGCCGGGTTACGACGACGCCGCACCCCTGCCGGCGGGCGCGACGCCGCTGTCGGCGCAGGTGTCGGGGCCGGCGGTTCTGATGCGCCGGCTGCCTCAGATCGGCATTGCCGGCAGCGCGGCTGAGGCGGTCGCGATGCAGCTCGCGTTGCGGCCCGGCCAGCGGCTGGTGACGCGCGACGGCGGGTTGTGGCGCTGGGACGGGATGCGGGTGCTGCCGGGCGAGGCGTCCTCGGCCGCGGCGCGGCATCTGGAGCAGGTGAACCGGTTGGCGGAACTGCGCGGCCAATCGGATGAGGCCGCTGCACGGGCAGCGGAAGCCGTTGCAGCCCATGACGCGGCGCGCGCGGCGCTGAACGCGGCGGGGCAGGCCGAAAAATCCGCGCGCGAAGCCCGGCGCGACGCCGAACGGGCGCTGTCGGATGCGGCACGCGCGGAGACGCGGGCCGAAAGCGACCTGTCGCTTGCCCGCGCCCGGTCCGAATCCGCCAGTGCTGAACTGGCGCGCCATGCCGCCGATGCCGGCGACGCGCGGGCGCGTCTGGCCGAGGCGCAGCGCGCGTTGGCGGCCTTGCCCGATCGTGGCGCGGCGGCGGCGGCGGTCGAGTCCGCGAAAACCGGGGTCGAGGCGGCGCGCATCGCCACCATGACCCGGCGTGGCCTGCTGGACGAATTGCGGCGCGAGGCGAATGCCCGCACCCGCCGCCTGCAGGAAATCGCCAAGGAAGAATCGGGCTGGAAGCTGCGGCTGGAACAGGCGGGCACACGCGCCGCCGAGTTGGAAGACCGTCGTGCCGCAACCGAGGACGAACTGGCCGGGGCCGAGGATCAGCCGGCGCTTCTGGCGGAAAAGCGCGACCAGCTGCGCGACGCCGAAGAAGCGGCAGGCAGCCGCCTGACCCGTGCCCGTGTGGCCCTGGCCGAAGCCGAGGATGTGCTGCGCGCCGCCGCCATGACCGAACGCGACGCTGAACGTGCAGCCTCGGAATCGCGCGAGACCCGCGCCGCCCGCGAGGCCCGCGCCGAGGCCGCCCGCGAAACCGAAGCCGCCGCCCGCGCCCGTATCTTCGAGGAAGTCGAGACCACCCCGGACGCCCTGCGCGAATCGCTGGGCGAGGTGGAGTTGACCGGCTCCGCGACCCAGCTGGAAGACGAGATCGCCCGGCTGCGCGCCGCCCGCGACGGGCTTGGCCCCGTCAACCTGCGCGCCGACGAGGACAAGCGCGAGTTGGAGGATGAGCGCGACAAGCTGGCCACCGACAAGGCCGATCTGGAAGAGGCGATCCGCAAGCTGCGCGCCGGGATCGGCAGCCTGAACCGTGAGGGGCGCGAGCGCCTGTTGGCCGCCTTCGATACTGTGAACAGCAATTTCACCGCGCTGTTTACCCATCTGTTCGGCGGTGGCGAGGCCAAGCTGGTGCTGGTCGAATCCGACGATCCGCTGGATGCCGGCCTTGAAATCATGTGCCAGCCGCCGGGCAAGAAACTGTCGACGCTGTCGCTGCTGTCTGGGGGCGAACAGACGCTGACGGCGCTGGCGCTGATCTTCGCGGTGTTTCTGGCCAATCCGGCGCCGATCTGCGTGCTGGACGAGGTCGACGCGCCGCTGGACGACGCCAATGTCGGCCGTTTCTGCGACCTTCTTGACGAGATGACCCGCCGCACGGACACCCGCTTTCTGGTCATCACCCACCACGCCGTGACCATGGCGCGGATGGACCGGCTGTTTGGCGTGACCATGATCGAACAGGGCGTCAGTCAGCTGGTCAGCGTCGATCTGAAACGGGCCGAGCAGTTGGTGGCGTGATCCGTCGGCGTTATTCCTCAGCCATTGCCGAAAGTTCCGCGCGGGCGGCCTCGGCAATCTGAAGGTCGATGGCGGCATTGGGGTCGTCATCGGCGATGAACCATGCCGCCGACAGCCCGGTCCAGGCGAGGATCCACTGCAGCAGCCGCCGCCTCTCCAGTCCGGCGGCCTCGCAGACCACGGCCAGCCGGCGCTGAAAGACGCCGTGCCGGGTCGCCATCGGCTGCGAGGGGTCCGACAGGTCGGGATTGGTGAAGATATTGGCGAAGTCGAAGCCGCGTTCCCCGCGCAGGCCGTGCGGGTCAATGGCCAGCCAGCCACTCGCCCCGAAATCCAGGATATTGTCGTGATGCAGATCGCCATGCAGCACCACCTGATCGCGGGGCGCGGCCAGCAGGGTCGACGCCGTTGCCCATGCCGCAGCCAACAGGCCACCATGACGGGCGGCGGCCGTTTCCAGATCGCGAAACCATACGCTCAGCGGCATTAAATCTGGCGGATTGGGCCTTGCTTGATGCAAATGACGGGCGGTTTCGCAGATGATCCTGCTGGCCCGATCGTCCTCGGCCCCGCGCGCCATGGCGGATAACGCGCGCGTGCCCTCGGCGCGTGCCAGCAGCAATGCACCCCCGTCGCGGTTCAGGACCGGCGCGGCGCCGCTGCCTGCCCACCAAGCCATGACCGCAGCGCCGCGGATCTCATCGGGTTGGGCGGTCAGCTTCAGCATCGCCGGGCGACCTGCCTGCCGCACTGGCATCAGCCGCGCGTGATGGGTGGCAAATTCCGGCCCGTCGGGCCGAAGTTGCCAGCGGACCAGCCACGGGGCCAGCGAGGGCGGCACGGGATGGGGCACGATTTTCCTGCGATCCAGTTGCATTTCGCATCATGGCTGCGACACTTGCGGCCATGAAACAATAGGCATAGCTCAAATCCGATATTTCTGAAGGACAGTGCCATGAAACTGAACGTCATCATCACCAGCACCCGCCCCGGCCGCAATGGCGAGCCGGTCGGCAACTGGTTCTACGACTACGCCAAGGCCCATCCGGGTGCCTTTGACGAGGTGATCCTGTCCGACCTGGCCGAAATCGGCCTGCCGCTGCTGGACGAGCCCCATCACCCCCGCGCCAAGAAATATCAGCACGAGCATACCAAAAACTGGTCGCGCATTGTCGACGGCTCGGACGCGTTTGTCTTTGTGCTGCCGGAATACAACTATGCTCCGCCGCCCAGCTTCTTCAACGCCATCGACTATCTGGCGCTGGAATGGAATTACAAGCCGGCGGGATTCGTGTCCTATGGCGGCATCTCGGGCGGGATGCGCTCGACCCAGGGCGCGAAAGAGATCCTGACGACGGTCAAGGTGGTTCCGGTGCTGGAACAGGTCGCTGTGCCGATGGTCTTCGACTATCTGAAGGACGGCGCATTCGCCGCGCCGCAGATCGTGCAGGACAGTGCCGATGTGATGATCGCGGAACTTGGCCGCTGGGCCGCCGCGTTGAAACCGATGCGCGGATAATGGCCTTCGACAAGCGCGCCGATCCGTCCTAGGATCGGCGCGAATTTCTTGACGGAGCCGGAAATGTCCCACGATGCCCGCCTGAGCGCCCTGAACATCACCCTGCCGGACGCCCCTGCACCTGCGGCAAACTATGTGCCCTATGTCCGGTCGGGCAATCTTCTGTATGTGTCGGGCCAGATTTCGGCCGGGCCGGACGGCCCGATCAAGGGCCGGCTTGGCGATGATCTTGACGTGGCCGCCGGCGCAGCAGCCGCCCGAAACTGCGGTCTGGCGCTGCTGGCGCAGGCGCGCGCGGCGCTCGGCTCGCTTGATCAGGTGGTGCGGGTGGTGAAGCTGGGCGCTTTCGTCTGTTCCAGCAATGACTTCACCGACCAGCCTGAGGTCGTGAACGGCTGTTCGGACCTGATGGTCGAAGTCTTCGGCGAAGCGGGCCGCCATGCCCGCGCTGCCGTGTCGGTCAATGCGCTGCCGCGCGGTGTGGCCGTGGAAATCGAGGCAATCTTCGAGGTGGCATGATGGCTCTGCATCCCGATTTCACCCGTCTTCCGATCGCCCATCGCGGCCTGCATTCGCCCGGTGTGCCCGAAAATTCGCTGGCGGCATTCCGTGCGGCCATCGCCGCCGGCTACGGGATCGAGCTGGACGTCCAGCCCTCGGCCGAGGGCACGCCGATGGTGTTCCACGACTATGACCTGACGCGGATGTGCGGGGACGAGGGCTATATCGCCGACCGCGACGCCGAAGATCTGGCCGAATTGCGGTTGCTGGACACCGATGAGGGTATCCCCTCGCTGGTTGAGGTCCTGCGCGAGGTCGCGGGCCGTGTCCCGCTGCTGATCGAGATCAAGGACCAGGACGGCCGGCTGGGCCGCAATATCGGTGAATTGCAGAACCGTGTGGCGGCGGCGCTGTCGGCCTATGACGGCCCGGTGGCGGTCATGTCCTTCAACCCGCATACCGTCGCCGCCTTCGGCAAGGCGGCGCCCGAGGTGACGCGCGGGCTGACCAGCTGCGACTATCCCAAGGAAGACTGGCCGATGCTGGACGATGACGACCGCGCCCGACTGGCGCGGCTGGAAGACTATCCGGCCTCGGGTGCTGAATTCCTGTCGCATCATTGGCGCGATCTGGACAATCCGGCGGTCACCGCCCTGGCGGCGCAGGGCGTTCCGGTGCTGTGCTGGACCATCCGCTCGGCCGCCGAAGAAGCCGAGGCCCGCAAGCTGGCGAACGGCATAACCTTCGAAAACTATTCCGCCTGATGGTCACGGTCACTGAACTTTACGACGCCCGTGTCGCTGACGGGCGGTTGAAGGACGATGCGGCGCAGCGCGCGGTCCTGCCGGAAATGGACAAGATTGTGGCCGGCCTGACCGAAGCCGCGCCTGCCGCGAAACCGGGTGGCTGGCGGCGGCTTTTCGGCGGTGCGTCCGAACCCGCCGCCCCGGGGCCGCGCGGGCTGTATCTGTGGGGCGGCGTTGGGCGCGGCAAGTCGATGTTGATGGACCTGCTGATGGAGGCGGCCCCCATCACCGCCAAGCGCCGGGTGCATTTCCACGAATTCATGCAGGAAATTCAGGCCGGGCTGCACGCTGCCCGCCAGCGCGGCGATCAGGACACCGTCCGCCCGGTGGCCGAGGCGGTGGCCGCCAAGGCCCGGCTTTTGTGCTTTGACGAGATGCAGGTCACCGACATTGCCGATGCGATGATTGTCGGCCGCCTGTTCGAGGTGCTGTTCGAACGCGGCACCTGCATCGTCACCACCTCGAACCGGGTGCCAGAGGATCTGTACAAGAACGGCCTCAATCGCCAGCTTTTCCTGCCTTTCATCGCCCTGATCCGCAACCGGATGGAGGTCTTCGCCCTCGACAGCCCGCGCGATCACCGGCAGGGGCGCAGGCCGGGCGAACAGGTCTGGTTCAGCCCGCTCAATCGCGAAAGCCGCGCCGCCGTGGATGCTGCCTGGACCGAGTTGACCGATGGCCAGGCGGTCGCGCCGCTGCAATTGCAGGTGCAGGGCCGCGAGGTCGAGATTCCGGCCCATGCCGGTCGTCTGGGCCGGGCTGGTTTCTGGGATCTGTGCGGCAGGCCATTGGGACCGGCCGATTATCTGGCAGTGGCCCAGGCGCTGGATGTGCTGGTGATTGACGATATTCCGCTGCTGTCATCGTCGAATTTCAACGAGGCCAAGCGCTTCGTCACCTTGATTGATGCGCTATACGAGGCGAAGGTCCGCGTCATCGCCTCGGCCGCTGCCGAACCAGAGCGGCTTTACGTCGAAGGCGAGGGCAGCTTCGAATTCGAGCGCACCGCCTCGCGCCTGCGCGAGATGCAGGATGCAACATGGGGCGCCGAAGGGGCCGCGCCGGCCTAGCCGTTTTCGCGCAGCACCATCCCCGCCAGATACAGCGACCCGCAGATCAACAGCCGCGCGCCCGGATGGGCGGCGGCCAGATCCGCCACCGCGCTGCCCGGATCGGGGGCGGTGGTCGCGGCCAGGCCGACCGACAGGGCGCTGTCGCGGGTGGCCTCGGCGGGCAGGGTGTTGGCCTCGCCGGGGATCGACACGGCGGTCAGGCTTTGCGCCTGCCGGGCAAGGGGACGCAGGTAACCGGCGACATCCTTGGTGTTCAGCATCCCGCAGATCAGATGTGTGGGCTTTCGCGCCATGCCGGCCAGCGTCGCGGCCACGGCTTCTCCACCCGCGGGGTTGTGGCCACCGTCCAGCCACAGCTCGCAACCATGGGCGGCGGCGATGTCGACCAGCGGCCCATGCTTCAGCCGCTGCATCCGGGCCGGCCATTCGGCGCGGGTGACGGCGGCCTGCGCCTCGGTCGCGCCGAAGCCGAGCGCGCGCAGGGCGGCGATGGCGGTGCCCGCATTGTCGATCTGATGCGGGCCGGGCAGGTTCGGGCGGGGCAGGTCGATCAGCCCGTGATCGTCCTGAAAGATCATCCCGTCCGCTTCCGGCGCGACCTGCCACTGCTGACCATAGGCGATGATCGGCGCACCAAGGCGCGCGGCGCGATCCTCGATCACCGCCAGCGCCTCGTCTTGCTGCCGGGCGATGACGACCGGCACCCGGCGCTTGAGGATGCCGGCTTTCTCGCCGGCGATTTCGGGCAGAGTCTCGCCCAGATATTGGGTGTGGTCGACGCTGACCGGGGTGATGATGGTCAGGGCCGGCTGTGCAACGACATTGGTCGCGTCCAGACGCCCGCCAAGGCCGACTTCCAGCAGCGTGTAATCGGCAGGCGTACGGGCAAAGGCCAGAAAGGCGGCGGCGGTGGTCAGTTCGAAAAAGGTGATCGGGCGGTTGGCGTTGACGTCTTCGATCTCGGTCAGGATGGACGACAATTCGGGTTCCGGGATCAGGTCGCCCGCCAGCCGGATGCGTTCATGGAACCGCGCCAGATGCGGTGAGGTATAGGCGTGGACGCGCTTGCCCGCGGCCTCCAACCCGGCGCGGATCATCGCCTGGGTCGAGCCCTTGCCGTTGGTGCCGGCGATATGGATCACCGACGGCAGCCGGTCCTGCGGATTGCCCAGATCGTCCAGCAGCCGCAGCATCCGGTCCAGCGACAGGTCGATGATCTTCGGGTGCAGCCCCATCACCCGCTGCAGGATAGCGTCCGAATCGTCCATGCCGAAGCGCTTGGCCCTCAGGCTTTGCTGGTTTCGGAGGCGGGAAGGGCAGGCGTCGCCGGTGCCGCGAGTTCACCCTTTACGGCGGGGGGCTGGCCCATCATCATGCGAATGATGGTGATCAGCTCGTCGCGCAACTCGCCGCGCTTGGTCACCCGGTCGAGCATGCCGTGATCCAGCAGGTATTCGGCGCGCTGGAAACCCTCTGGCAGCTTTTCGCGGATCGTCTGTTCGATCACGCGCGGGCCGGCAAAGCAGATCAGCGCATTGGGCTCGGCAATCTGGACATCGCCCAGCATCGCGTAAGACGCCGTGACGCCGCCAGTGGTCGGATGGGTCAGCACGACGATGTAGGGGAGGCCGGCTTCCTTCAGCATCTGAACCGCAACAGTTGTGCGCGGCATCTGCATCAGCGACAGGATGCCTTCCTGCATCCGCGCCCCGCCCGCCGCCGAAAACAGCACCAGCGGGCGCTTCAGCTCGACCGCACGCTGCGCGGCGGCGATGATGGCATTGCCCACATACATCCCCATGGATCCGGCCATGAAGCTGAAATCCTGCGCGGCGGCGACGATGGGCGTGCGGCCCATCTCGCCTTCGGCGACCAGCATCGCCTCTTTCTCGGCGGTGGATTTCTGCGCCGCTTTCAGCCGTTCGGGATATTTCTTCTGGTCGCGGAACTGCAGCGGATCGACGATCGGCTCGGGCACCGATACTTCCTTGAAGATGCCGTTGTCGAACAGGGCGGCGAAACGCTCTCGCGGGGTGATCGGCAGGTGATGGCCGCAATTGGTGCAGACCTGCAGGTTTTCAGCAAGTTCGCGGTGGAACAGCATGGTCCCGCATTCGGGGCATTTGGTCCACAGGTTTTCCGGCACATCGCGCCGTGAAAACAGCGAGTTGATGCGAGGGCGGACGTAATTCGTGATCCAGTTCATCTGCGGCGGCTCCTGACCGGGGGGCGTGGGGACAGATAGGCCGGCTGGCGCCGAATTGCAATTGCGGCGGGCGCGCTGCCGGGGTTTCATGTGCAACCATGTGGATGACCTTCCTGATAAGCCTGAACTATCTGGCCGCCGCCTTCGTCGTGCTGCGTGTATTGACGCGTTCGCGGATGGAGCCATCCGTCCGGCTGGCCTGGATCATGGTGATCGAGGTCCTGCCGGTGGTGGGCATCATCGCCTATTTCCTGTTCGGCGAGGTGCGCATCGCCCGTGCAGAGCGCCAGAAGGCCGCCGATATCCGCGCCCGGCTGAGCGGGATGTGGACGCCTAGCCCCGAGGCAGTGGCAGATCCGCCCGAATGGCTCGCCGGAATCGCCGCGACGGCGCATTCCGTGGGCGGGATGGTACCGGTGGCCGGCAACCGGTTGTCGCTGATGTCGGAAAATGACGATGGTTTCGATCCGATGATCGAGGCCATCGACGCGGCGCAGGACCATGTTCATGTGCTTTTCTATATCTGGCTGGACGATGTTGCGGGGCGACGCGTTGCGTCGGCACTTGTCGCGGCGGCGCAACGCGGGGTTGCCTGCCGGGTTGTGGTCGACGCGGTGGGTTCGCGCCGGTTCATCCGTTCCGCGGCGTGGCGGCAGATGGAGGCGGCCGGGGTCGAACTGGCCGAGGCGATGCCCACCGGGTTCTCGCTGCTGCTCAGCGCGCTGACGCGCCGGCTGGACCTGCGAAATCACCGCAAGATCGTGCTGGTCGACAACCGCATCGGCTTTACCGGCAGCCGTAACGCCGCCGACATGGCTTTTGCGATCAAGCGCCGATTTGCGCCATGGATCGACGTCTGGTTCGCGGTCGAAGGCCCGGTGCTGCGGCAGATGCAGGGCGTCTTTCTGGCCGATTGGATGAGCTATACCGGCCAGGACCTGGGCGAGCGTGTGCTGGTTGCGGTGCCGGCAGCGACCCGTCCGGGGGTGATCGGGCAAGTGGTGGCGACCGGGCCTGACCGGCGGGCGGGCAGCGTTTCGGATTGCATCATCGCCATGCTGGCTGCCGCACGCCGAAAGGTCATCATTACCACGCCCTATTATGTCCCCAGCACCGCGCTTGATATGGCGATCCAGGCCTGTGCGCGGCGCGGGGTCGAGGTCACGCTGATCCTGCCGGCGCGCAATGATTCGCTGTTTGTCAGTGCGACCTCGGAAGGGTTTTACCAAGGCCTGCTGCGCGCCGGGGTCCGCGTCATGCTGTTCAAGCCCGGGCTGCTGCATGCCAAGCTGGGTAGCGTTGACGGCCGGGTGGCCATGCTGGGCAGCGGCAACCTCGACCGGCGCAGCTTCGAGCTGAACTACGAAATGAACCTGATCGTTGTTGGTGAAGACATTACCGCCGAAATCGACGCCCGCCAGCAAAGCTATGTCGACCGGTCCCGGCAGTTGCTGCTGGAGGAGGTCGAAGCATGGCCCAGCTGGCGGCGTATTCGTAACAACATGCTGGCGTTGGCGACCCCGCTGCTCTGACGCCGCGCACCTCGCCGCCGCCGCTGTCCGGTTTTGCCCCAACGCAGTCCCGCGATGGCCGCGGGGCTGCGCATCCCCAGCGAATCGCCCGGGGTGCTTTTACGCAAGCATGCGCGTGTCAGCCGCGCGGCTTGCCATAGATGGCAGCCCAGAACGTCGTCTTGCCATCGGCTGCAACCGCCTGACCGATCCCGAAATCCTGCGTGCCGGAAATGACGATGTTGGACAGGTGGTCTGGCGAACTGGACCATTCCGCCAGCACCCGCGAAAGGTCGAAGCGGCCTGCCGCGATGTTTTCTGCCGTCAGCCGCGGCGCATAGCCTTGCACCTTGGCGCGTGCCATCGGGCCGGTGGTCTTGGTGCCGGCATGGGTCATGGCCCCACGCTTGGCCATTTCGCAGGCATGCGCTTCGGCAGCGCGCTGCAGCCGGGCGTTGGTGCGCAGCGGCGCCAGACCGCGCGCGGCACGGGCGCGGTTCGTTGCGGCCAATGCGGCCGCGGCTGCAGCGGGACTGGTCGGCACGCAACGCGCCTGACCCGCAGCAGCAACCAGGATTTCACCATGCCCATCGGTTCGCATGACGCCCTTGGGCAGGCGCGGTGACAGGGTCGAGGCGCGTGCAGTGATGGTGGGCGGTTCGGCCGGGGGCGCGGCGCAAGCTGCCAGCAGCAGGGCAACCATGGGTAGTAGAAAATAGCGAAAGACGTTCATTTCAAAATTTCGTGCTACGGTTGATTCGGATCGGACGCCCCGCTTGATAACCCGCGCACTCCTAATGTCGAGTTAATGTCTCATCAGCGGGCACTTGCCCCAGCGTCCCGGCTTGATTATGCCGAAAGGGACTGAAATTGCCTCGGAACGTTGGCGGAAAATGGCCCCTCGCCTCAGAAGTTGGATTGACCGCCTCCAGCGGCAGCGCGTTCAGGCGCAATGGGCCCGGTTGAGCGAGGGCACCGCCGGGCTGCGCACCGGCCGAATCAGCTATTTACGCGACGAGGCGGCGATTCTTCGGCGCACTCTTGACCGGTTCCTTCGGCAATCCGACCAGCGGCTGGCGGTTTCGCGGGCCGATCTGAAGGATGTGGTGCTGCCGGGGGGGACCGATTGGCGCTGGCGGCCGGAGTTTCTGTCCGTGCCAGCGCGGCCCTCGGGGGTTGCGGCCCCGGAGAATGCTGCGCGGCTGGGCGAAAGCGTTGCAATCTGGCACGACTGCGCGCATCGCGCGCTGATGCTGCGGCAGGTGCCCAACGCGCGGGCGACGGATCTGGCGGCTTTTGGCCTGCGGGTCGAGGTGATGGGATTTTCCGGCAGCTTCCTGTCACTGTCCATCGACCTGCCACCTGCGGCGCTGCAGGGGCTGACGCGCGACTATATCATCCGGCTGGAAACCACGACCGAGTCTGAGAGCGCTCAGGAGATCTATTTCAGGCTGAACATCGGCAACGGCCCGAACACCGAAGAATTGCTGCGTCATTTGGGCGGGACACAGGCGGGGCAGGTCAATCAAACGGTGACCGAGTTCGACCTCGCTTCGACGCAGATGAACGAAAAGCGGCTGGACAAGATCTGGCTGGACGTCATCTTCGAGAAGCCGCAGATGAACTCCGTCACCATTCGCGAAATGATCCTGTCGCGCCATCTGCGCGCGCATGTTTAGGGGCGGTTCATGTCCGATTTCGAATCTTTTGGCCTGAAGGCGGGCGTCTGGGCCGGTCTGCTGCGGCGTCCGACCGCGCCCAAACGGGTGCTGCTGGTCCATCTGGCTGCTCCCGTCGCCGAGGCGAAGATCCGCGCCGATCAGCCGGGGACGTGGCGCATCGAGGTGGCCCTGCCTGCCGACTGCCTGGCTGACGGGGTGCAGAGCTTTGCCCTGCTTGCCGATGAGGGCGAGGGTGACGCACCCTTGCCGGGGGCCGAGCGGCTGGCGACGCTGTCGCTGGTGGCCGGCACGCCGCTGGATATGGACCTGCGCGCCGAGATCGACCTGATCCGCGCCGAGCTGGACCTGTTGAAGCACGAATTTCGCCGCATCGCGACCGAGTAGCGCGCCGCAGCGGCAATTTCAGCGTCGGTAATAGCAGTAGCCGCCGATCTCAATGAAGCCGAGGCCGCGATACAGCGCCTGTGCGGGGGCGTTTTCGGCGGTGACCGCCAGTTGCATCGTCGCCGCCCCTTGCGATTCGGCCCAGAAGGCGGCCTCGCGGATCATCCAGCCGGCGAGGCCGCGGCGACGCATGGCGGGGATGATTTCCAGCGCGTGCAGCACCGCAACCGGGCCATCCACGGCAACGAATGCCATACCTGCGGCGCGGTCCTCGGCCCGGCCAAGAATTGCCGCCTTCGGCAACGACACCCGGTCCATCACCGCCTGACGGCCCGCGTCTATGCCCGTTTCCGTCCAGAGGTTCCGCTGTATCGCCAGTGGTGGCCAGACCGCGAATGCGGTCACGCGGGGGACGGGAATGTCGGTCAGATTCAACAGGGGCGCCGCCAGCAGCCGCGTCGGCTTTTGCGCCTGCCAACCGCGCGCCAACAAGGCAGCGGCCAAGGGATCGCCGTCGGCAACGCGAAACAGCGGCGGCTGATTCCAATTGGTCTGTATCGCGGTGGCCTGGTCCAGATCGCCCTCGGTCCAGTCCGAGCCGATGGGCCGCGCCGAGTTGACACGGTCGCCCCCGCCCGGCGCGCGCCCGATGCGGATCGCCCCGGCCGAGGCGTACTCCGCCGCCGGCCAGCTGGCCTCGAACGCGGCGTCCAGCATGGCCGGGGATGGGGTCATGCGCCGATCCGTTGTTTCAGGTCGGCCATCGCCGCCGAAACGCGGCTTTGGTCAAGCCCGCGCACCACCAGAACGGTGCCGTAAGTGCCATCGCGGTGCCAGGGATAGGAACCGAGCGAGAGGTCGGCATATGCCTCGGCCACGGCCTTGAGTTCATCGGCAACGTCGGATTCGCCGCGATGGACATCCAGCGATTCGCTGACCGGCGGGCGGCCGGTGGGCAGGCCGGGCAGGATGGCGTCGACCATGGCGCGGAAAACTTCAGGCACGCCGGCCATGACATAGGTATTGCCAAGATGGAAACCCGGCGCGGCGCTATAGCTGTTCGCGATCAGTTCGGCCCCCAACGGAATCCGGGCCATGCGCAGCCGGTTGCCTGTGACGGGGACGCCGCGCGCTTCCCAGCGGGCGCGCATGACGGCAAGGGCCTCGTCGTTCATCTCGATGCCGGTGCTGAAGGCCTCGGCCACGGCGTCGGCGGTCACGTCGTCATGGGTGGGTCCGATCCCGCCCGAGGTGAACAACAGGTCGTAGCGCCCGCCAAGCGTGCTATCCAGTGCCCGGATTGCCTCGACGATCAGGTCCTGTTCATCCGCAACGACACGGATTTCCTTCAGGTCAATGCCAACCGCCGACAGCACCCCGGCCAGATGATGGGCATTGCCCTCGCGGGTCCGGCCCGACAGGATTTCGTCGCCGATGACGAGGATGGCGGCGGTCTTGTTATTCGATTGCATGGAAGCCTCCGTTGCGCGGGCAAAGCTTACGCGGGCGGCGGGGGTGGAACAAGCGGGCGGGCATGGTTATGTCTCGGGCAACGAAAGGTTCAGCCATGAATGACGGTTCTCTGACGCGGGAAGGTATCCGCATCCACCAGCCCGGCGATTTTGCGGGCATGCACAAGGCCGGCGCGCTGGCAGCACAGATCCTCGATGAGGTCGGCGCGTTGGTCCAGCCGGGCGCGACCACTGGCGCCATCGACGACTTCATCCGCAATCGGGTCGAAGAAGCCGGCGCGACCTCGGCCACCATCGGCTATCGCGGCTATCAGCATGCCAGCTGTATCAGCGTGAATCACGTCGTCTGTCACGGCATCCCGGGCGAGAAGGTGCTGAAGGATGGCGATATCCTGAATGTCGACGTCACCGTAATCGTTGATGGTTGGTATGGCGACAGCTCGCGCATGTATGTGGCGGGGACGCCTTCGGTGAAGGCACGCCGGCTAATCCAGGTCACCCATGACGCGTTGATGAAGGGGATCGAGGCCGTGCGCCCCGGCGCCACTTTCGGCGATATCGGCTGGGCGATTCAGGAATATGCCGAGGGTCAGCGGATGTCCGTGGTGCGCGATTTCTGTGGCCACGGGCTGGGCCGGGTCTTCCATGCGCCGCCGAATGTGCTGCATTTCGGCCGCCCCGGCAAAGGCCCGGTGATCGAGGAAGGCATGTTCTTCACCATCGAGCCGATGATCAATCTGGGCCGTCCGGAAACAAAGACGCTGGCCGATGACTGGACGGCGGTGACTCGCGACAAATCGCTGTCGGCGCAGTTCGAACATTCCATCGGCGTGACCGCGTCCGGGGCAGAGATCTTCACGCTGTCGCCCACGAACAAGTTCTACCCGGAACTGGGTTGAGCCTGTTTCTCGGCCTTGACGGGGGCGGGACGGGCTGCCGCGCGATCCTGACCGATGCCGAGGGCCGCGTGATGGGCCGGGCCGAGGGTGGCCCCGCGAATGTCATGTCCGACCCCGAAGGCGCGGTTTCGCAGGTGACCGCCTGCGCATTGGCGGCGCTGGCGGGACATGATCCCGCGCAGGTGACGGCGGTCTTGGGACTGGCGGGTGTGAATACCTCGGGCGCGGCGGAATGGCTGCCGCAGCGCCTGCCTTTCGGGCGGGTGCGGGTGGTGCAGGATGCTGTCACTGCTGCGGCTGGCGCGTTGGGTGCGCAGGACGGCATCGTTGCCGCGATGGGGACCGGCTCGGTCTTCATCCGCCAAACGGCGGGCGAGGTGGTGACCATTGGCGGCTGGGGTCCGATTCTGGGCGATGAGGGCTCGGGGAACTGGCTTGGCCGCCGCTTTCTGGCGCATGTTCTGCGGGCCTCGGACGGGCTGGCTGCGGAAACGCCGCTGACCCACGCCACCATCGCCCGGCATGGCGGACGAAGCGGGATCGTGAGTTTTGCGCGCTCTGCCGCAGCTGCCGATTTCGCGGCCGAGGCGCGGCAAATCCAATCCGATCCGCAGGATCCCGCCGCTCAGCATCTGCTGGCCGAGGCGGCGCAGGCCGTCGCGCAGTCAATTGCGGCGCTGCAACCTCGGACGCCGCTACCAGTGGTCTTTACCGGCGGTCTCGGGCCGGTTTACTCGGGCCTGCTGCGCGACCGTTGGGAGCTGCGCGAGCCGCTTGGTACGCCTCTTGATGGCGCGCTGCGTCTGGCGCGCGAAGTTTGAATAAAATCCTCGGCGCTTCTGCTTTGCTTCGAATCGTCAATTCGGGCTAACCCATCAGCAAGGCCAGAAGGCCAGATCCATTCCGTTTCCTGCGCGGTGACACTGGGGTGCGCATGGGGGCGAAAGGGGTTCTGGCGTGGGGCCGGAACCCCTTTTCGTTGGTGTCACGGGTGCATCCGCGAACCTATGTGTCGTGCGATTTGTCCGCCATCTGCTGTTGCCGCAGAACTGGGGGTAAGCGCCCGATGTAAAGGAAAACAGTGCGGCCTTTGGGGCAGGCGTCAACGATTGCCGGAAGTCCTTGGCCGCTGCCTGTGGCTAGCCTCGGCCTTGGGCTCAAGTCGCCGCATCGCGGTATCCTGTACGGCGTCGTGGGACCGGGGCAGGCGGCGCGCGCGCAGCCTCCGTTCATTGTGAGATGCGGTGGCCCGATGCAGGGCTTGACCTGCCGACGCTGCGAGAACACAAGCCTCATATGCAACTTTCCGATTTTGACTTTCACCTGCCCGACGGGCTGATCGCCACCCGGCCCGCGCGCCCGCGCAGCAGCGCGCGGCTGCTGGTGGCCGAAGGCGATACTATTGCCGATCGCCATGTTCGTGACCTGACCCAGCTGCTGGGGCCGGGCGACCTTCTGGTGCTGAATGACACCAAGGTGATCCCCGCGCGGCTGTCGGGCACCCGCACGCGGCAGACCCCGCAGGGCGAAGTCACCGCCAAGGTCGAAATCACCCTGCTGGAGCCGCAGGCAAATGGCTGGCAGGCGCTGGCGAAACCGCTGCGCAAACTGAAGCCGGGCGAGGTGATCCGCTTTGGCGATGCGCTGTCGGCGACCGTGGCCGAGATGTCGGAAACCGGGCTGGTCCTGCAATTCGACGCCGAGGGCTCGGCATTGGATGCGGCGCTGGATCAGGTGGGCGCGATGCCGCTGCCACCCTATATCGCCGCTCTGCGCGCCCCGGACGAGGCCGACCGCGAGGATTACCAGACCGTCTGGGCGAAGAATTCGGGCGCTGTCGCCGCGCCGACCGCGAGCCTGCATTTCGACGACGAGTTGTTGGCGCAGCTGCGCCAGCGCGGCGTGCGGTTCGTCCATGTCACCCTGCATGTCGGTGCCGGTACTTTCCTGCCGGTCAAGGTCGAGGACGTGACCACCCACCGCATGCATGCCGAATGGGGCGAGGTCACGCCCGAGGCTGCAGCGCTGATCAACGACACCAAGGCGCAAGGCGGGCGGGTCATTCCGGTCGGCACCACCGCGCTGCGGCTGATCGAATCGGCCGCGACAAAGGATGGTCGCGTCCAGCCCTTCGCGGCGGCGACCGACATCTTCATCTATCCCGGCTACCGCTTCCGGGTGACGGATGCGCTGATGACGAATTTCCATCTGCCCAAGTCGACGCTGCTGATGCTGGTCTCGGCGCTGATGGGGCAGGACCGGATCCGCAACATCTATCGTCACGCGGTCGATACGGGTTACCGGTTTTTCTCCTATGGCGACGCCTCGCTTCTGATTCCGTAAAGGTTCGGCATGATTTCGGTTCTGCGCACATCCTGGCCGCTTCTTCTGGGTATCCTTCTGTTGCTGGTCGGCAACGGGATGCAAGGCACGCTGCTGGGGATTCGCGGCGGGATCGAGGAGATCTCTACCGACCGCATGGCGGTGGTCATGGCGGGGTATTTCGCCGGTTTCCTGCTGGGCAGCCGGCTGGTGCCGGGGATGATCCAAAGCGTGGGCCACGTGCGGGTCTTCGCGGCGCTGGGTTCGCTGATCTCGGCGGTGCTGATCCTGTATGCCGCCGTGCCGAACTGGATCGCCTGGACGTTGCTGCGGGTGCTGATCGGGTTTTCATTTTCCGGCGTCTACATCACCGCCGAAAGCTGGCTGAACGCGTCAAGCACCAATGAAAACCGTGGTCAGGCGATGTCGGCCTATATGATCGTGCAGATGGCCGGGCTGGTCAGCGCGCAGGTTCTTATCAATTTCGGCGATCCCAGCGGCTTCATGCTGTTCATCCTGCCCTCGGTGCTGGTGTCGCTGGCCTTCACCCCGATCCTGCTGGCGGCAACGCCTGCGCCCGCCTTTGGCGCGCTGAAACGGATGAGCATCCGGCGGCTTTATCAGGTGTCGCCACTGGGCTGCATCGGCATCTTCGCAATGGGGGGCGTGTTTTCGGCGCTGCTGGGGATGACCTCGGTCTGGGGCACCATCCTGCAGATGAGCGTGCGCGACATCTCTGCCATCGTTGCTGCAGTCTATCTGGGCGGGCTGGTGGCGCAATTCCCCATCGGCTGGCTGTCCGACCGCATGGATCGCCGCCTGCTGGTCCTGCAATTGCTGCTGGTCGGTGTTGCCGTGGTGCTGCTTCAGCTGATCTTTCAGCCGGGCATCTGGGGGCTTATCGCGGTGGCCGCCATCGCTGGCGGCGTGGCCAACCCGGTCTATGCGCTGCTGTTGGCGCATACCAACGACCATCTGGAGGCCGATGACATGGCCGCAGCCTCGGCAGGGTTGCTGTTTCTGAACGGGCTGGGGGCGATCGGAGGCCCGTTGATCGTCGGGCGGATGATGGCGATGATCGGGCCGAATGGGTTCTGGATCTTCATCGTTGTGCTTATGGCGGCGCTGGCGGCCTATACCGCCTGGCGTATGACCCGGCGCGAAGCGCTTGCCCCTGAAGACACCGGCAATTTCGCCGTCATTGCCCCCGCCGCCACCACCGTTGCCGTCGAGGTGGCGCTTGAGGCCGCGCAGGACGAGACCCTCCATAACTCTGATGAGGACGAGCTTGCGTCGGCCGATTACGAACCGGCCGAAGGGCTGCCCGCAACGGATTACAACCCGAACGCGCCGCGCTGAGGCACAGATACCCGCTTGCACCCCCCGCGTCGCTGCGGCAACGATAACAGGGATGACGGGAGGGCAGGCGATGACTCCGCAGCAGATTAACGCATTCTGGCTGGACGAGATCGACGAAAAGCAATGGTATAACGGCAGCGCCGAGCTGGACCGGACCATCAGCGAACGTTTCGGTGCCGCATGGGAGCAGGCCGATTCGCTGGCCTCCAGCTGGTCCGGGACCGCCGAAGGGGCGCTGGCGGCGCTGATCCTGACTGACCAGTTCCCCCGCAACATGTTCCGCGACAACGCCCGCAGTTTCGCCACCGACAAGCTGGCGCGGCGGATCGCCACCAATGCGATCAAGACCGGGCTCGACATGGCCACGCCCGAGCCGGCGCGGCAGTTCTTTTATACCCCGTTCATGCATTCCGAGGAGATGGGCGACCAGAACCGCGCCGTTTCCATGTTTGAAGAACGCATGCCCGGCGACAATGTTCGCCACGCCCATCTGCACCGCGAGGTGATCCGCCGCTTTGGCCGCTTCCCCTGGCGTAACGACGCGTTGGGACGCGAAACGACCCCGCAAGAACGCGCGTTCCTGGATGCCGGCGGTTATGGCGCATTGGTGGCTGGCCGAGTGTCGCTTGCTGACGCTGGGTAAATGATTTAACGCTCAACTATCTTTGCCGAGGAGCTTCACATGGCGCAGAATTTCGACGTGATTGTTATCGGTGCCGGCCCCGGCGGCTATGTCGCGGCGATCCGCGCGGCGCAGCTTGGCCTGAAAGTCGCCTGCGTCGAACGCGAGCATCTGGGCGGTATCTGCCTGAACTGGGGCTGTATCCCGACCAAGGCGCTGCTGCGCTCTGCCGAGGTGTTCCACCTGATGCACCGGGCCAAGGAATTCGGCCTGTCGGTCGAGAAGGCGGGCTATGACCTCGACAAGGTGGTCGAGCGTTCGCGCGGCGTTGCCAAGCAGCTTTCGGGTGGCGTCGGTCACCTGCTGAAGAAGAACAAAGTCACCGTGCTCATGGGCGCGGCCACGATCCCGGCGCCGGGCAAGGTCACCGTCAAAACCGACAAGGGAACCGAGGAACTGACCGCCAAGTCGATCATCCTTGCCACCGGCGCCCGCGCCCGCGACCTGCCGGGGCTGGAAGCCGACGGCAAGCGCGTCTGGAGCTATAAGCACGCGCTGAAGCCCCCGCATGAGCCGAAGAAGCTGCTGGTCATCGGCTCCGGCGCCATCGGCATCGAATTTGCCAGCTTCTTCAACACGCTTGGCGCCGACACGACGGTGGTCGAGGTGATGGACCGGGTGCTGCCGGTCGAGGATGCGGAAATCTCGGCGCTGGCGAAGAAGCAATTCGTCAAGCAGGGGATGAAGATCCTGGAAAAATCGACGGTCAAATCGCTGGACCGCAAGGCCGACAAGGTCATTGCCACGATCGAGTCCGGCGGCAAGACCGAGACGCAGGAATTCGACACCGTGATCTCGGCCGTGGGCATCGTCGGGAATGTCGAGGATCTGGGCCTGGAAAAACTGGGCGTGAAGATCGACCGCACCCATGTCGTGACGGACGAATTCTGCCGCACCGGGGTCGAAGGGCTTTATGCCATTGGTGACGTCGCGGGCGCGCCCTGGCTGGCGCATAAGGCCAGCCATGAAGGGGTTATGGTGGCGGAACTGATCGCTGGCGGGCATCCGCATCCGATCAAGCCGAACTCGATCCCCGGCTGCACCTATTGCAACCCGCAGGTCGCATCTGTCGGCCTGACCGAGGAAAAGGCCAAGGCCGCGGGCCATGACATCAAGGTCGGCCGCTTCCCCTTCATCGGCAACGGCAAGGCCATCGCGCTTGGCGAACCGGAGGGGCTGGTAAAGACGATCTTCGACGCCAAGACCGGCGAGCTTCTGGGCGCCCATATGGTCGGCGCCGAGGTGACCGAACTGATCCAGGGCTATGTGGTCGGTCGCACGCTGGAAACCACCGAGGCCGAACTGATGGAAACGGTATTCGCGCATCCGACCCTGTCGGAAATGATGCACGAATCGGTGCTGTCGGCCTACGGCCGCGCGATCCACTTCTGATCGCCGCAGCGCATCAGTTAACGCCCCGAGATCCTCGGGGCGTTTTTCATTTCGGCAGTCGCTGCAGACCTAATAGCTGGCGCCGTCATTCATATTCGGCGTCAGGCTGCGCGCATCCACGCCGTCCAGACAGTTGACGTTGATCGCATACAGCTTCTGCCCGTTCCGTTCGCCCCGCGCATAGGGCTCAATCCCGCAGGTCGGGCAAAACCGGTGCGAGATCTGCTGCTTGTTGAACAGATATTCAGTTGTCGGCCCATCCTTGACCATCGTGACGGCGGTATCCGGCACGAAAGTCAGCACCCAGCCCAGCCGTCTGCAGCGCGAGCAGTTGCAGGCATTAACCTGATCGAGATCGGCGTCGACCTCGAACGCGATGGCACCGCATTGGCAGGAACCGGAATAGTGTTGAACAGCCATTTCACTCCTCCATTTGTTCTGTTAATGTTCTGGCGACTTGTGCATTCCGTTGCAATGATTATCTGATGCGCTTGCGTCTTAGGGACAGGTCCATGGAACAGAAGTTCATCGAAGTGCGCGGCGCGCGCGAGCACAATCTGAAGGGCGTGGATATGGATATCCCGCGCGATCAGCTTGTGGTGATCACCGGCCTGTCGGGTTCGGGCAAGTCCAGTCTTGCCTTCGATACGATCTATGCCGAAGGGCAGCGGCGCTATGTCGAAAGCCTGTCGGCCTATGCGCGGCAGTTCCTCGACATGGCCGGCAAGCCCGATGTGGACCATATCAGCGGTCTCAGCCCCGCGATCAGCATCGAACAGAAGACGACCAGCAAGAACCCGCGTTCGACCGTGGGCACGGTCACCGAAATCTACGACTACCTGCGCCTCCTGTTCGCTCGTGTCGGCACCCCCTACAGCCCCGCGACCGGCCTGCCGATCGAGGCGCAGCAGGTGCAGGACATGGTCGACCGCATCATGGCCATGCCCGAAGGCACGCGCGGCTATCTGCTGGCCCCCATCGTTCGCGACCGCAAGGGCGAGTACAAGAAGGAGTTTCTGGAGCTTCGCAAGCAGGGCTTCCAACGCGTCAAGGTCGATGGCGAGTTCCATGAGCTTGAGGCGCCCCCCGAACTCGACAAGAAATTCCGCCATGACATCGACGTGGTGGTCGACCGTCTGGTGACTGCGCCGGGGATGGAAACGCGGCTGGCCGATTCGCTGCGCACGGCGCTGGATCTGGCGGACGGCATCGCCGTTCTGGAAACCGCGCCGTCAGAGGGCGAGCCTGAGCGCATCACATTCTCCGAAAAATTCGCCTGCCCGGTTTCCGGCTTTACCCTGCCAGAGATCGAGCCGCGGCTGTTTTCCTTCAACGCGCCGATGGGGGCCTGCCCGGTCTGCGACGGGCTGGGGATGGAGCTGTTCTTTGACGAACATCTCGTCGTACCCGATCAGGCGCTTTCGGTCGCGGGCGGGGCCATTGCGCCCTGGGCGAAATCAAAATCGGCCTATCTGACCCAGACCATCAATGCGCTGGCGAAGCATTACGGCTTTGACAAGAAAACCGCGTGGCGCGATCTGCCCGACAGCGTGAAAAAGCTGTTCCTCTATGGTTCGGGCAAGGACGAGATCAAGTTCCGCTTCGACGATGCCGGCCGCGTCTATGAGGTCACCCGCCAGTTCGAAGGTGTCATCCCCAATATGCAGCGCCGGTTGCGCGAAAGCGACAGTAACTGGGTCCGCGAGGAGATGGAGCGTTATCAGAACAACCGCCCCTGCGGCGCCTGCGAAGGCTATCGCCTGCGCCCCGAGGCGCTGTCGGTCAAGATTGCCGGCACCCATATCGGGCAGGTGGTCGAAAAATCCATCCACGAGGCGCTTGCCTGGGTCAAGGACGCGCCCGAACACCTGTCGAAGCAGAACAACGAAATCGCCGTCGCCATCCTGAAGGAAATCCGCGAAAGGCTGGGCTTTCTGGTCAATGTCGGCCTTGATTACCTGACCATGTCGCGGGCGGCGGGCACGCTGTCGGGCGGGGAAAGCCAGCGGATCCGGCTGGCCAGTCAGATCGGATCGGGGCTGACCGGGGTGCTTTATGTGCTGGACGAACCCTCGATCGGGCTGCACCAGCGTGACAATGACCGGCTGCTGCAAACGTTGAAGGGGCTACGCGATCAGGGCAACTCGGTGCTGGTCGTCGAACATGACGAGGACGCGATCCGCCATGCCGATTATGTCTTCGACATGGGGCCGGGCGCGGGCGTTCACGGCGGCACCGTTGTTGCCAAGGGCACGCCTGCCGAAATTGCCGCCAACACCGCCAGCCTGACCGGGCAGTATCTTTCGGGTCTGCGTGAAATCGCGGTGCCGGCAGTACGGCGCAAGGGCACCGGCAAATCGGTGACCGTGGTCGGCGCGACGGGCAACAACCTGCACGATGTCACGGCGGAATTTCCGCTTGGCCGCTTTGTCTGCGTGACCGGCGTATCGGGCGGCGGCAAGTCGACGCTGACGATCGAAACCCTGTTCAAGACCGCATCCCAGCGGCTGAACGGCGCGCGTCAGGCGCCCGCGCCGTGCGAGACGATCAAGGGGCTGGAAAACCTCGACAAGGTGATCGACATCGACCAGCGGCCCATCGGGCGCACGCCGCGGTCAAACCCGGCGACCTATACAGGCGCTTACGACCATATCCGCGACTGGTTCGCCAACCTGCCCGAATCGAAGGCCCGCGGCTATAAGCCCGGCAGGTTCAGCTTCAATGTGAAGGGCGGCCGGTGCGAGGCTTGTCAGGGCGACGGGCTGATCAAGATCGAGATGCATTTCCTGCCCGACGTCTATGTCCAATGCGAGACCTGCAAGGGCAAGCGCTATAACCGTGAAACGCTGGAGGTGCTGTTCAAGGGCAAATCCATCGCCGATGTGCTGGATATGACGATCGAAGAAGCGCAGGAGTTCTTCAAGGCCGTGCCCTCGATCCGGCGCAAGATGGATGCGCTGATGCAGGTCGGGCTTGGCTATGTGAAGGTCGGCCAGCAGGCGACGACGCTTTCGGGCGGCGAGGCGCAGCGGGTGAAGCTGGCCAAGGAGCTGGCGCGGGCTTCGACCGGAAAGACCCTGTATATCCTTGATGAACCAACGACCGGCCTGCATTTCGAAGACGTGCGCAAGCTGCTGGAGGTGCTGCATCACCTGGTCGATCAGGGCAATACGGTGGTGGTGATCGAACATAACCTCGATGTCATCAAGACCGCTGACTGGATCATCGACATCGGCCCCGAAGGCGGCGATGGCGGCGGCAGGATCGTGGCCGAGGGCACGCCCGAGGATGTGGCGCAGGTCGCTGAAAGCCATACCGGGCGTTATCTTGGGCCGATGCTGCCTGCTGCGCCGGCGCGGAAGGCCGCCAACCGGAAATAACTGCGGCAAATCCGTCACGACTGGTGCGGGAAGGCTGCATTTCGTTCAAAACTGCGGGAACTTCTGGGCCGGGCGCTTGCTTTTCCCTGCATGTCAGGGCGATAGCCCGATAGTATGCAGGGCGGTTTCGACCCGCCCCACTGGTTGTTACGCGCCGCCGGTCTGCCCCGGGGCGCCATGGAAGGAAGTCAGAATGCGCATTCTCCCCGTCGCGCTTGCGGTGGTTCTCGGGCTTGCGGCCTGCGCCCCCACTACGCCTGTCGCCACCGCCCCCTCGAAATTCGTACCGACCTATTACGAGGCCCGCACCGATAGCGGCCCGAATGGCGAGCCGATTGAGATCAAGGCCGTGAAGACCGCCTATCTGAACGAGCGCACGATGCGCACGACGGTGCCCTATAACGGCCCCGAAAGCGCCGGCAGCATCGTTGTCGACCCCTATGCGCGCCTGCTGTATTACGTTCAAGCGGGCGGTATGGCCGAACGTTACGGCGTGGCCGTGGGCGCGGCGGGCAAGAACTTTGCCGGCAATGGCACCATCGCCCGCAAGGCGGCCTGGCCCAGCTGGACCCCGACCCAGAACATGGTCAACAGCCAGCCTGAACTTTACGGCTCGCTGAAGGGCGGCATGAAGGGGGGCCCGGACAACCCGCTGGGCTCGCGCGCGCTGTATCTCTATCAGGGTGGCCGCGATACCTATTACCGCATCCACGGGACGCTGGATCCCTCGTCGATCGGCAAGGCGACCTCGGCCGGCTGTATCCGCATGTTCAACCAGGACATCATTGACATGTTCGACCGCGTGCCGAACGGCACCCCGGTCCATGTTCGCACCCGCTCGGAAAGCGTGCGCTATGAAGGCCCGGTGGTGGAATCGCCCGAAGGTTATGCGCTGCCGGCCAATCAGACCCCGGCCACGACTTCGGAAATGGCGCCCGGTGTAAGCCCGGTTGAAAGTGCCGTGCAGGGCTGATCGACCTCAGCCAAGTTATGAGGAATTGCCCCGATCCGGCTGGATCGGGGCTTTTTCTTGCGGGTCCCGCCTGCAAGCGGAACTTTCTTTGTTATGCTGGTTCGGCTATCAAATCTATGACAGCTGCCGAGGATCGTCATGCCGAATTTTTCTGCCGAAGAACGTCGCGCCCTTTCTGGTGAGGAACTGGAACTGGCCACCCAATCGCGTCAACCCCAGCTTGGCGCGCTCAGTGACGCCGCGCTGGCGGGGCTGATTTCGCGGCTGCGGTCAGCGCGCGACAAGGCGCGCGGTCGGGGCAACCGCCAGGCGCGAGAGGCGCGTGGCAAGGCCGATCCCGCCGGTGTTCAGCCCGCCAGCGGCAATGCTGGCACGGTGCAGAAGGAAAAGCTGCTGACTGCTGCCCTGCGCCGGGCGACAATTGAACACAAGCGCCGGCTGGCCAACGCGGCGAAGACCGCCGGCAAGGCCGTTGACGCGGCGCAGGCGGCCAAGGCCGATGCATCGGTGCCGGAGGCCGTGAAATCAGCCGACCCCGCGCCCCTCGGCGCTGCCGCGAAAAAGCCGGGCGGCGTTCGCAAGCCTGCGACCCGCAGCAATGCTGCCGCGCGGGGCGCGCGCGCCAAGGCCGCAGCCCAGCCGACCGACCGCCGCGGCAGTGGCCCGCGCAAGGTGGCACAGCCGAAGCGGGCCGCTTCGGAGGCGGTTACCGAGACCCCGGCCGTGGACGCCCCGGTCATCGACACCCCGGCTGCGGACACGGCGCCGGTTGCGAAGGCCGCGCCTGCATCCCAGCAAAAGCCGGCCGTCACGGCGAAGGAAAAGCCCAAGTCTGCGTCCGTGCCGGCCGCAGAAGCCACGCCTGATCCGGTGGCTGTGACGCCCTCGGCCGCCGCGCTGGTAAAGGATCTGACAGAGAAGGCCGCCCGTCGCACCGCCAAGGCCGAAAAGGCAGAGGGCAAGGCAAGGAAAGCGGCCCGGCAGGCGGACAAACTGGGCAACAAGAAGTCGGCCAAGGCGCTGAAGAAGGCCGAGGAAAAGGCCCGCAAGGCGCAGCGCAAAGCCCGCAAGACGGTGCGGCAGGCACGCAAGGCCGCGGCTGATCTGAGCTGAGGCATTCCGGCCCGGATCGTCCGAAATTCCGCTGCGGCGCGGTTTTACAAGCTGCGCCGATTTGCTAATCCGACAGGGGGTAAGCAAGCGCGGGTTCGGGTCATGCGCCGTCTGGTAACGACAATCACGGCAATTCTGCTGGCGGCGAACGCAGCGGGCGCACGCCCGGCGGTGGACGCGATCTATGGCCTGCCGCCAGTCGCCGAAGTGAAGGACCGCCGCTGCACCGCCGACGGGCTGCATTGCATCAGCGTCGCGACCTATGTCGCCGATGTCTGTCGCAGCATCGAACGCGCCGCCTCGCGCGAGGGGTTGGACAAGGGCTTTTTCGCCCGGTTGCTGTGGAAGGAAAGCCTGTTCGAACCGGGCGCGATTTCGCCCGTCGGGGCGGAAGGCATTGCGCAGTTCATGCCCGGCACCGCCCGTATTGTCGGCCTGCACGACCCTTTCAACCCGGCCGAGGCGATCCAGGTCTCTGCCGCCTATCTGTCGCGGCTGTCGCGGTTTTATGGCTCGATCGGGCTTGCCGCTGTCGCCTATAACGGCGGCGAGGGGCGGGCCGATGGCTTCATGCGCTCGGGCGGGACGCTGCCCTATGAAACTCAGGATTATGTCCAGGCGATCACCGGCTTCAACGCCTGGAAATGGCGCGAGGACCCACCCAAGCCCGAGGAGGTCGATCTGCGGCTGGACGGCGACAAGCCGTTCATTGACGCCTGCGTCGAGATGGCGGGCAATCGCAAACTGCGCGATTTCAGCACCGAGCCGCGCGACCCCGTGCTGCCCTGGGGCGTGATCCTGGCCTCGCACCCGACGCGTGGGGGCGCGCAGGGGCAGGTGACGCGGCTGAACCGGGCGCTGCGTCCGCTGCTGGGCGGCAAGAACGTCACCTATGTGCGCCGCTCGCTTCGGCAGGGTGCACGGCGGGTCTATACCGCGCAGGTCGGCTGGAATTCACGCGGCGAGGCGAACAAGTTCTGTCAACGCGCGCGCACCGTCGGCGTGAACTGCATCGTGCTGAAGAACTGATCTGAAATAGAGACACGGGGCGGGCATTCGAGCCCGGACGGTGACAAATGCCCGTCGCGCGCTGATGGCGACCAAAGGCGAGGGGCGCCGCAACGCGACGCCCCCCTTGTTGCTGCTGGCCCCGATCACTCGGTCCAATGCACCTTTGACAGGTCGTTCGCCGGGGTGGGCGCGTTTTCCCACAGGCCTTCAATCTTGGCATTGGCCACGCCGGTCTTGGCCAGCTGGAACAGATAGGCATTGGCGAAATCATCGGCGATGAGGGTCTGGGCCTGCTTCAGCAGCTCGGACCGGCGGGCGTCGTCGGTCGTGCTGTTCGCCTCGGCCAGCAGGTCCTTGAGCGCCTGATTGTTGTAGTTGAAGTAGTAATCATCGCGCGTGTAGATCCCGATATCCATCGGCTCGACATGGCTGATGATGGTCAGGTCGTAATCCTTGCCCTTATAAACCGTTTCCAGCCATTGCGCCCATTCCATGTTGGTTGCTTCGGTCTGGATCCCCACAGCGCGCAGCTGGGCGGCCAGCAATTCGCCACCGCGGCGCGCGTAGGGCGTTGGGGGCAGGGCCAGACGCAGCTTCAGGTTTTCGACCCCAGCCTCGGTCAGCAGGGCCTTGGCCTTTTCCGGGTCATAGGCCGATTTCTCGGTCAGGTCGGTATAGTCGGGGTGGTGCGGGGCGAAATGGGTGCCGATGGGGGTGCCATAGCCGAACATCGCGCCGTCGATCAGTTCCTGCCGGTTGATGGCATGGGCGATCGCCTCGCGGACCTTGACGTTATCCAGCGGCGGCACAGCCTTGTTCATGGTCAGGATCGTCTCGCCCTCGGTCGTGCCGACGATGACCTTGAAGCGCGGATCAGCGCCAAGCTGGGCCAGCGTTTCGGGCGCGGGATAGATCGGGAAGGCGTCGACATCGCCGGCCATCATCGCGGCAAAGGCAGCCGTTGGGTCGCCAATGAAGCGGAAGGTGGCGGTCTTCAGCGCGGGCTTGTCGCCCCAATAGCCGTCGAACGCGTCCAGCCGGATGGAATCCCCCTGCCGCCATTCGCCGAACTTGAACGGGCCGGTGCCGACGGGCTGGGTTGCTTCGTTGGCGACGCTGGCCTCGTCCAGCATCACCGCATCGCCCCATGCCATCTTGAAGGGGAACATGCCGTCAGGTGCTTTCAGGGTGACCCGCACGGTCTTGGGATCCACGGCCTCGACCGTGTCGATATTCTCGAACAGGGTCTTTTGCGGGTTGGTCGAATCCGCCGCCCGCGCCCGATCCAGCGAGAAGACGGCGTCTTCGGCGGTGAAATCGGCGCCGTCGTGGAATTTGACGCCCTCGTGCAGGTGGAAGACATAGGTCTTGCCGTCGTTTTCCACATCCCAGCTGGCCGCCAGCGCGGGCAGGATCGCACCGTCAGGGCCGAACTTGGTCAGCCCTTCGAAGACATTGGCATAGACGATTTCGTCGATGGCGGCGGCGGCGTTGCCGGTCGGGTCAAGGCTTGGCGGCTCCAGCACCATGCCCAGCGTGATCGTGTCCTGCGCGGCAAGTGCGGGCGAGGCCATCAAGGCGAATGCGGCAACGGTCGACTTCCAATCGTGGAACATTGTTCCCCCCAAAGGTCAAAGCTGCTGGCCATAATGGGAGGATATTGCACGCAATCAAGGCCAAACCGCGCTGACCCGCAGGCGGCGGGGGCTAGCGCCGCTCGGTCAGTTGCTGCAGGGCGCCCGCGCACATCAGCCACAGGCTGGTGATGACAAGGCCCCAATTCGCCCAGCTGGCCGGGTGGAAGTCAACTAGGATCGCCCAGCTTGCAAAGGCCACCCAGGCAGCGGCCATCGGCAGCGAAATGGCGCGCCAGCGCTCGGTCCGGACCGGGTGGATGAACTTGACATTGGTGAACATGGCCACGGTCAGGATGGTCACGATCAGCAGGATCAGCCAGAAATTCGGTTTCAGCGCGAACAGCACCAGCACCAACATGTTCCAGCAGGCCGGAAAGCCGGCAAAGGAGTTGTCACGCGTCTTCATCCGCGCGTCCGAAAAATATAGGATCGAGCCATAGGTGATCGCGATGATCGCGAACCAGCCCGTCCAGCCCGGCAGCAGCCCCGATTTGAACAGCGCAAAGGCGGGGATGAAGACATAGGTCAGGAAGTCGATGATCAGGTCCATCAGCACGCCGTCATACAGCGGCCAGTTTTCCTTGACTTTGTAGCGGCGCGCCAGCGGGCCATCGACGCCGTCGACGACAAGCGCCACGATCAGCCAGAAAAACATCAGCGACCACATGCCATCGGCAGCCGCCAGCATGGCCAGCATGGAAAAGACTGCGCCGGTGGCGGTCAGCAGGTGGACGGACAGGGCTTTCAGGCGGATCTGCATCAGGTGCTTGTCGCATCCCCCTTCAAAACACGCAAGTTGGAAGGCGGTCAGGTATACAATCGGGCGCTTCAGCGGTTTAGGGCGGCGAAAGGGCTGGGCAGGACGGCCATTCCTTTGGGATTGTTCGATTCTCTGCTAGGATCGGCGCATCTGATTGACGGGGCTGAAATGACGTTTGTTCCCATTGCAGATGCCGCGACCCAGACCGGGATCGCCGAGGATGTCATTCGTGACTGGGTTGCCCGCAAGCGGCTGTCAGAGGTCGGGGGCAATGTCGACCCGGTCGCCTTGGCCGAAATCGCCCGGATGGAGAATGTGGCTCATCGGGCTGACCAGCGTGATGCCGCGCTTGCGGTGTTGGGCGACAAGATCCCCGCACCGGATCCCTTATGGCTGAAAGTATTACCGGTTCTCGTGGGCCTGCTCGGGACCGTGATCGGGTTGGTGGCGCTTGGGGTCTCGAACGGGCAGTTGCAGGTCGCGACCGACGCCGCAGTGACCTCGCAGCAGGCGCTGGATCAAAGCCGGCAGGCATTCGAGGCGCAAACCAAGGCAATGCAGGTCCAGACGGCCCATGATTACCAAATGGAGCTGCTTCAGACGTTCAGGGATCTCTCTGCAACGTCCGAAACCGCGATGACGCAACCCGATACGCTGAGCATGATCTATCAGGAACAGCTGTTATTGGGGCAGGAGCTGGCGATTGGAGAGAGCATCGCCCCCGATTTCTGGGCGAAATTCAGCGGCCGGCTTTGTTCCAGCTGGAAGGCGCAACTGTGCGAGATTCAAGATCCCTATTACGCCGGGGTGGCGCGGCAGAACTATCCGCAATTGAGTGAAATCTGTCTGCCGGATGAAGCAGGAGACCAGATGATATGCAGTTGAAACGTAATTTGCGTGTTCCTGCCGCGGCCGTGATGTTGCTGGGTCTGGTCGCGGCGGCTGTCGCGCAGAACGACGCCACGCGCGGCGCTGTCGAGGCCGCGATCGGGTTCATCATCGGAAACAGGCAGTCGCAGGAAAGCGCTGCCCTGCAAAACGCCACCTATGGCGCCAATGCAGGCCATGCCCGGCTTGCCCGTTTCAACGCAGATATGTCCAACCCAGAGTTGACGAGCTTCGGACCGGAGATCGTGCAAGAACTGGTGTCCACGCTGGTCCGCGCGCAGCAGAACTATGGCAATGCCGCGCAGATTTTTGGTCAGATGACGGAAAACGGCGAAGAGTTCGCGCTCGCGGACGAACAGCGCGCCGCGCTGGACCGACTGGGTTATCCAACCGATCCAAAGACGCTGACCGCGCGCTTGGCCATGGAAACCGGTGCGGTCGCCACGCTGCTCAATTCGGTGATGGTTGCGACGGATGCGGATGGCGTGATCGACTTGCAGCTTTATCCCGACGGGGTGGAGAATGTGGAGCCTGCATTGGCGCTGGGAAGTGCGATGCAATTGTCCAGCCGGCTGAATGCGGTCATGCTGATCCTCGGGCCGATCCCGGGCGCGCAGAATGTCGCGGTCGGGCTGCCGTCACCGGCGCAATTCTAGGCCGCTTGCGGACCGCTAGCGCCTTGGATGGGCGCGGCGATAGACCTCCATCAGGTGGGCATCATCGACGCCGGTATAGACCTGCGTGGTGGCCAGGCTGGCATGGCCCAGCAATTCCTGAATGGTGCGCAGGTCGCCGCCTGCGGCAAGCAGATGGGTGGCGAAGCTGTGGCGCAGCGCGTGGGGTGTCGCGGTGGGCGGCAGGCCCAGCGATTGGCGCATCTTGGCCATCGCGCCTTCCAGCACACCGGCGCGCAATGGCCCGCCGCGCGCGCCGCGAAACAGTGGGTCGTCCGCCTCCTCCGGCGGATAGGGGCACAGGCGCAGATAGGCAGTGATGGCGTCCCGCGCGGCAGGCAGCACCGGCACCATGCGTTCGCGTCCGCCCTTGCCGCAAATGGTCAGCGCCTCTCCCATTGGCCAGTCGCGGGTGGTCAGCGCCAATGCTTCGGAGATGCGCAGCCCGCAGCCGTAAAGCAGGGTCAGCACCGCCGTGTCGCGGGCGGCGATCCAGGGCTCGGGGTGGTGCTGGCCCGCGTAATCCAGCAGCTCGCGCGCCTGTTCGGTGCCAAGGGGACGCGGCAGCGAACGCTGATATTTCGGCCCGCGTGCCGACAGGGCGGCGGAAAGGTCATAGCCCTCGCGGTCGGACATCCAGCGCAGAAAGCTGCGGATGGCCGACAGCCTGCGGGCCAGCGACCGCGCAGACAGACCGCGCGCACGTTCGGCGGCCGCAAAGGCGCGGATGTCGGTCTGTTTCAACGACGCCAATGAGGCAGGCGTCGCCCCCGCGCCACGATAGCCACCCAGAAAGGACAGAAAGCCGATTACGTCATCGCGGTATGCGGCGATCGTGTGAGGGGAACGGTCGCGGGCCGCGGCCTCGCCTTCTAGCCATCTCGCGACTGCATCCGCCATGGCGGGCGTCAGCGCGAGCGGCTGGCTCATTCGTCCAGCCAGCGCAGCAGGGCCAGCCGGAAGGCCTGCCCGAAGAAGCGCAGTAGGTCGGTGCCCTGCGCGGCGCTGAAACGGCCCGGCTCGTCCGAACCCATCAGCAGCAGCGCGGGCATCCGGTTGGGGCCAAGATCAAGCGGGATCAGTGCCTCGGATGCGACCGGCGCGCCATGCAGGCCCGAGGTGGCAAGGGCGACCCGGCGCAGGATCACCTCGCCCGAGGGCTGGCCGCGCCGGCCGCCAGCGATGGCGCGCGCGACGGTGCCGGCCGGGACCATGGTCAGCGGGCCACCCAGTTCGGGCGCGCCTTCCTTGGTCGCGGTCTCCATGACCAGCACCAGCGTATCGACGCGCAGGATGTCGGCCAGGTCCGCATGCAGGTTTTCAAGGAAGCCGTCAAAGTCGACCGGCTCCAGCAGGGACAGCACGGCGCGATGGACGGTGTTCATGCCTGACTGGTTGTCATAGGCGGCGGCGATAACGTGCTCATGCGCCGATTCAAGCCGGTCCAGCCGTGCCTCCAGGGCCGTCATGGCACGGCCCCGGATGTCGATGACATTGGCGCCGACCCCGTCCTCATGCGCGCCGACAATGGCGCGCATCAGGTCGCGGTCCATCAGGATCGCGCTGGGATCGTCCAGCAGCGCCTGCCGCAATTCGGGGGTCAGGGCCTCGTCGCTCATTTGCCGATCTTCTGGCCGGTCTTGGCCCAGTCGGCGTTGAACTGCGCCAGACCTTTGTCGGTCAGCGGGTGGCTGGCCATCGACTTGATGACCGAGGGCGGCGCGGTGATGACATCGGCGCCGATCTTGCCGGCTTCGATGATGTGGTTCACCGACCGGATCGAGGCGGCGAGGATCTGGGTGTCATAGCCGTAATTGTCGTAGATCTCGCGGATGTCGGCGATCAGGTCCATGCCGTCCAGATGGATGTCGTCCAGACGCCCGATGAAGGGGCTGATGAAAGTGGCGCCAGCCTTGGCGGCCAGAATTGCCTGCGCGGCCGAGAAGCACAGCGTCACGTTGACCATATGGCCGTCATCGGACAGCACCTTACAGGCTTTCAGACCGTCCCAGGTCAGCGGCACCTTGATGGTGATGTTCGGCGCGATCTCGGCCAGGACTTTGCCTTCGCGGATCATGTCATCAGCCTTTTCGGCGACGACTTCGGCCGACACCGGGCCAGCGACCATGTCGCAGATCTCTTTGGTGACCTCGGTGATGTCGCGGCCCGATTTCAGGATCAGCGACGGGTTGGTGGTCACCCCATCGACCATGCCCAGATCGTTCAGCTCGCGGATGGCATCGACATCAGCGGTATCGAGAAAGAATTTCATGGCGCACTCCTCAGCAGCATTTGCCGAAGTGATAGCGCATCCGGGGGCGCGCTGAAAGCCGGGGCGCTTGTTTTTCGCGCCCGCTCGGGCCAAGTCTGCGGGACTTCGCTTCTGGGCAGGCATTCGCACGTGAGCTTCTATCAACAAGGCCAACGCATCGGCGTGATGACGACCGAACCCGTGGGGCTGCTGGATTATCTGGCCCCCGAGGGCGGGGTGGCCGAAGGTCAGATCGTGATCTGCCCGCTGGGTCCGCGCCGCGTCATGGGCGTGGTCTGGGGACCGGGCGAGGGGTCGTTCGATCTGGCCAAGCTGCGCCCCATCGTGCGCGCCGTCGATGCCGCGCCGTTGTCGGGCGAGATGCGCGAATTCCTGACCCGCGCCGCCGAATACACGCTGACGCCGATGCCGCTGATGGTCCGAATGGCCATGCGCGCGCCCGATCTGGACAAGCCCCCCGCCGAGCGCCGCATCATCCTGCGCGCCGGACCCGAGCCCTCGCGCATGACCGACGCCCGCGCCGCCGTCCTGCGCGTCATCGACGATCACGGTGGGGCCAGCTTTTCGCCGTCCGAACTTGCGGGGTTGGCGGGCGTGGGCAGCAGCGTGGTCAAGGGGTTGGTGGCCTCGGGCACGCTGGTCGAGATGAGCGCGCCGAAGGACGCACCTTATCCGCGGCTGGACCCCGATCTGCCCGGCAAGCCGCTGGCCCCGGATCAGGCCGCCGCCGCCGATGCGCTGCGTTCCGCCATGGCCGGGGGCACTTACGGCACCACGCTGCTGCGGGGCGTCACCGGGTCGGGCAAGACCGAGGTCTATCTGGAGGCCGTCGCCGCCTGCCTGCGCGCCGGCCGGCAGGCGCTGGTTCTTCTGCCCGAAATCGCCCTGTCGGCCGAATTTCTCGACCGGGTCGAGGCACGCTTCGGTGCGCGTCCCGGTGAATGGCATTCCGGCATCAGCCGGACCGAGCGGCGCCGGTTGTGGCATATGGCCGGGCAGGGCGAGGTCGGGCTGGTCGTCGGCGCCCGGTCGGCGCTGTTTCTGCCGTTCCGCGATCTTGGCTTGATCGTCATCGATGAAGAACACGATTCGTCCTATAAACAGGAAGATACCGTCTATTATTCAGCCCGCGACATGTCGGTGCTGCGCGGCTCGGTGGCGGGGGCGCAGGTGGTGCTGGCCTCGGCCACGCCCTCGCTGGAAAGCTGGGTGAATGCGGCCAGCGGCAAATATGCCCGGCTTGATCTGCGGTCCCGCTATGGCGAGGCGGAGTTGCCCGACATGGCCGCCATCGACCTGCGCGCGCAGGAGATGAAGGGCGCGCAATGGATCTCGCCCGCACTGGCGGGCGCGGTCGAGGCGCGGATGGCTCGGGGCGAACAGTCGCTTCTGTTCCTGAACCGTCGCGGCTATGCGCCGGTCACCGTTTGCCGGGCCTGCGGCGAACAGGTCGCCTGCCAGCAATGCGACGCCCGGATGGTCGAGCATCGCTTTCAGAATCGCCTCGTCTGCCATCAATGCGGTGAATCGCGGCCGATCCCGACCGAATGCCCGTCTTGCGGGGCCGAAGGCAAGCTTGCCCCCATCGGTCCCGGCGTCGAAAGGCTGGCCGAGGAGGTCGCGGCGCGGTTCCCCGACGCCAAGGCGACAGTGCTGTCATCCGACCTGTTTGGATCGGCGCGGGCGCTGAAGGACACTATTGCCGAGATCGCGCAGGGTGACACCGACATCATCATCGGCACGCAGATCGTCGCCAAGGGACATAATTTCCCGCGCCTGACTCTGGTCGGCGTGATCGATTCCGACCTGGGCCTGCAAGGCGCCGACCTGCGCGCGGCCGAGCGGAGCTTTCAACTGATGCGGCAGGTTGCGGGCCGGGCCGGACGGATGGGGGGCGAAAGGCCGGGGCTGGCGCTGTTGCAGACCCACCAACCCGAACACCCGGTCATTCGTGCGATCCTCGCGGGTGATGACGAAGGGTTCTGGGATGCCGAGGCCGCGATGCGCCGTCAGGCCGGCATGCCGCCTTACGGGCGCTTGGCGGGGATCATCCTGTCACATCCCGATCCGGCAACGCTGGCCGACTTCGCCCGCCATCTGGCCAGTCGCGCGGGTCCGATCCATACGGCGGGGGCGGAACTGTTCGGCCCCGCGCCCGCGCCGATTGCGCGCATTCGCGGGCGGCACCGGATGCGGATGCTGATCCGCGCGCCGCGTCAGGTGGCGATCCAGTTGGCGATTGCCGATTGGCTGGGGCCGGTGAAACTGCCAACCAATATGCGGCTATCCGTCGATATTGATCCGCAGAGTTTTCTGTGATGCAGCGCTACGGATTCTGAATATCAGCGCCGCGCCGCGAAGAAGTCGCGTAGCAGATTGCGTGATTCCTCGGCGGCGATGCCATCGTGGGTTTCCGGGCGGTGATGGCATTGCGGATGGTCGAAGACGCGCGCACCGTGGCGCACACCGCCCATGCGCGGATCGTCGGCGCCGTAATACAGCGTAGCGATGCGGGCGGCGGAAATGGCGGCGGCGCACATCGGGCAGGGCTCCAGCGTGACCCAAAGGCGATAACCGGGCAGGCGTTCCGACCGGGCGGCGGCACAGGCGGCGCGGATGACCTCGATTTCGGCATGGGCGGTGGGGTCGTGGTTTTCGCGCGTGCGATTGCCGGACGCGGCGATGACGCGGCCTTGCGGGTCGGTGATGACCGCGCCCACGGGGATCTCGCCGCGCAGCGCGGCGGCGCGGGCCTCGTTCAGCGCGCGCGGCATATAAGAGGTAAAGCCGGTCATGAGGCCTTGTCGCGTGGGGCGGGCGATCTGGCAAGGGGTCGATGAAACGCTTTCCTTCGTGATACGTTAGGCGCTATACACGCCAATTCGCCGCAGAGATGCGCCAAAGGAGAATCGCATGACCGACACCCCGAACACCCCCGCAAAACCCGAATCTGCCGATCGCATCGCCAAGGTGATGGCGCGCGCCGGCGTCGCCAGCCGCCGCGAGGCAGAGCGGATGATCGTCGAAGGCCGCGTCACCGTAAACGGCAAGAAGATCGACAGCCCGGCGCTGGATGTGTTGCCCAGCGACAGGATCGTCGTCGACGGTACCCCGCTGGAGGCACCGCAGGAAACGCGTTTGTGGCTGTATTACAAGCCGCTGGGTCTGGTAACCTCGGAATCGGATGAAAAGGGCCGTCAGACGGTGTTCGATGCCCTGCCGCGCGATCTGCCGCGGGTGATGTCGGTCGGCCGGCTCGACCTGAACTCGGAAGGCTTGCTGCTGCTGACCAATGACGGCGAGCTGAAGCGGCGGCTGGAGCTGCCCGCCACCGGATGGCTGCGCCGCTATCGTGTGCGGGTGAACGGGCAACCCAACGATCTGACCTTTGCGCCGTTGCGCCGCGGGGTGACTATCGAGGGCGAGGAATTCGCCCCGATGGAGATCAAGCTGGACAGTCAGCAGGGCGCGAATGCCTGGCTGACCGTCGGCATCCGTGAGGGCAAAAACCGCGAGATCCGCCGCGCCATGGCGCATGTCGGGTTGCAGGTGAACCGGCTGATCCGTATCGGCTATGGCCCGTTCAAGCTGACCGGGCTGGAGGAAAACGAGGTCCGCGAGGTCAAGCGCCGGACCTTGCGCGACCAGCTGGGTGGCCTTCTGACCGGCGAGACCGAGGAAAAAGAGCGCCCCTTCCGCGAACGCGGTGCCGAGGACAAGCCGCGCGGCGACCGCAAGCCCTATGCCCGCCGCGAGGATGGCGACCGTAAGCCCTTCGCGCGTCGCGATGACGGTGACCGCAAGCCCTATGCCCGCCGCGAGGACGGCGATCGCAAGCCCTTCGCACGTCGCGAGGATGGCGACCGCAAGCCCTATGCGCGTCGCGATGACGGTGACCGCAAGCCCTATGCCCGCCGCGAGGATGGCGACCGCAAGCCCTATGCCCGCCGCGAGGATGGCGACCGCAAGCCCTATGCCCGCCGCGAGGATGGCGACCGTAAGCCCTTCGCGCGTCGCGAGGATGGCGACCGCAAGCCCTATGCCCGCCGCGAAGATGGCGACCCTAAGCCCTTCGCGCGTCATGAGGACGGTGACCGCAAGCCCTATGCCCGCCGCGAAGATGGCGACCGTAAGCCCTTCGCGCGTCGTGAGGACGGTGACCGCAAGCCCTATGCCCGCCGCGAAGATGGCGACCGTAAGCCCTTCGCGCGCCGCGAGGATGGTGATCGCAAGCCCTATGCGCGTCGCGAAGACGGTGACCGCAAGCCCTCAGGGGCGCGGGGTGGGTTCAAGTCGGGTGGAAAGGGGCCGGGCGCGAAAGGGCCGGGAGGGCGCTCTTTCGGCGGGCCGCGCGGCGGCAAGCCCGGTGGTGCGGCGGGCGGCCCCAAGGGGCCGCGCCGGCCAAAGGCGTAATCACTTCGTCAGGATCAGCTTGCCGGCGCGGGTGACGCGCAGGTTGTAGACTTGGTCGTTCAGGACGATCAACGCCTGGTTGCCGCCTTTCGTCAGGTCAGTTGCTTCGTGAACGGGAAGACCGTTCACGGCAGTAATTCCGGTCATTCCGAAGTCGGCGGGGCGTGTCGCAGTCATGGCGCATCCTTTCTTGAGTCCTGCGGGCAGATTGCGCGACGCCTGCCTGAATGTCAAAGTGTTTTTGTCGTCTATTTATTTTCTTCGGTCAGGCAGGCAACGATCCGCTGCCCGAGTTGATCGAGAAGTTGCCCGTAAAGCGCTGCACCCGGCTCGAATTCCGTGCCTTCCGGCGACAGTGCCTCGCCGATACGCAGGTCGGTGCCGGTGGTCAGATCCTCGATCAGGCGGGCGGGTTGATTCGCCTCTGGGAAGGCGCAGACCGCGCCGGCTTCCGCGATCTGTTCCTGCACCTCGTTGATACGCGCCGCCGAGGGTGCGGTCGCATCCCCCAAAGACACCGCGATTGCCGGCCGCAGACTGTAATGGTCGGTGAAATAGCCGTAAGCGTCGTGGAAGGTCACGAAGGGCTTGTCCGTCGCCGCGGCGAGCAGCCGGGCAAGCGCGGCGTCGCGATCGGCGAGATCGGCTTGTGCTGCCTCGGCATTGCTGCGGTAGGTCGCCGCATTCTCGGGGTCGGCCTCGGCCAGGCGCGCAGCGATGGCGTCAAGCCAGGCGGCACCGTTCTGCGGATCCAGCCAGGCATGAGGGTCAAGGCCGGAATGGTCGTGGCCGTGATCGTGGCCGTCGCTATGATCGTGATCGTGATCGTGATCGTGATTGCTGGTGGCATGGTCATGGTCATGGTCATGGTCATGCGCGGCGTCGTCACCGAAGCTGCGCTGTTGGGGGCTGGTGGGCAGTAGCGGCAATTGCTGCCCAGCCGGCATTTGCGTTGCGGCGCGATCCAGCCAGGGCGTCAATTCCGGGCCAACCCATACCAGCAGGTCGGCATTCTGCAGCGCGCGCGCCTGACTGGGGCGCATCTGGAAATCATGAGGATCCGCACCCTTGTCCAGCAACAGGACCGGCTGGCCCAGATCGCCCATCACCTGCTGGACCAACGACGCGGTGACCGGCGTATCCGCCACCACAGACGGCACTTCGGCCATTGCAGGGGCAGCCAACAGGCCAAGACTCAGCATAATTTCGGGACGCATGGCGGTTCCTTCCTTGAGATTTCCGCCGGAAAATGTATGTAATAATGTAACAGGTCAATAGGAATGTTATAGCATAACATGAAATCTGCATTCGAGAGCCATAACCACAGTGCCTGCGCCGATGCCGCCATGACCCGCGCGACGAACCTGGCGGCGGCGCGGGGGCTGCGCCTGACCCCGGTCCGGCGCCGTGTGCTGGAAATCCTGCTGGAGCGTCATCGCGCCCTCGGCGCCTATGAGGTGCTGGAGCGGTTGGCGGCGGAAGGCTTGGGCAAGCAGCCCCCGGTCGCCTACCGGGCGCTGGAATTCCTGGTCGAGAATGGCCTTGCCCATCGCATCCAGCGGCTGAACGCCTTCACCGCCTGCCAATCTGTGCATGAGGACGGGCAGGCGCCTGCCTTTCTGATCTGCCGCGAATGCCAGACCGTGGATGAGCTTGACGCGGCCGACCTGCGGGACGCGCTTTCCACGAGGGCAGGGCAGGCGGGCTTCACTGTCGAACGCGCCACCATCGAGGCGCTGGGTCTGTGTGCCACCTGCGCAGGCCGCGCATGAGGGCCGAGATCACCGATCCGACGCCGCTGATCGAGGCGCGCGATCTGACCGTGCGCCTTCGCGGTGCGGATCAGCCGATCCTCACCGATGTCGATTTCACCATCAGGCCGGGCGAAATCGTCACCGTGGTTGGGCCGAACGGTTCTGGCAAGTCGACGCTGGTGCGTGCGGTTCTGGGCCATGTGGCGGCTGAATCCGGGCGGGTCATCCGCCGCAAGGGGCTGCGCATCGGCTATGTCCCGCAGCGCGTTCATGTTGATGACCGCATCCCTATGAGCGTCCGGCGGTTCCTGTCGCTGCCCAGACGCGTCAGCGACGCCGATGCCGCCAGCGCGCTGGCGCGTACCGGGGTCGATGGGTTGCAGGACCGCCAGATCACCCGGCTGTCGGGCGGTCAGTTCCAGCGCGTTCTGCTGGCCCGTGCGCTGCTGCACAGGCCTGAATTGCTGGTGCTGGATGAACCCACGCAGGGGCTCGACCAGCCCGGAATCGTCGCCTTTTACCGCCTGATCGAGGAGATCCGGCGCGAAACCGGCGCTGCCGTTCTGATGGTCAGCCATGACCTTCTGGTGGTCATGCGGGCCTCGGATCATGTGATCTGCCTGAACGGTCATGTCTGCTGCCATGGGACGCCGCAGGCGGTCAGTGCCGCGCCCGAATATCAGGCGCTGTTCGGTGCCGATTCCGCGCAGACGCTGGCGCTGTATCGCCACCAGCACGACCATGACCATGATGGCCATCACCATGGCGAACACGATCATCACCATCACGGGGACGCCCATCATCATGCTTGACGATTTTCTGGTGCGTGCCGGCCTGGCTGGGCTGGGCGTTGTGCTGGCGGCGGGTCCGCTGGGCTGTTTCGTGGTCTGGCGGCGCATGGCCTATTTCGGCGACGCGACCGCACACGCGGCGATCCTGGGCGTCGCGCTGAGTCTTGGATTCGGGGCGCCCGTCTATCTGGGGACGCTTGGCGTCGCCATCGCGATGGGGTGGCTGGTCGCCCATCTGGCGGGGCGGGGAGAGGCCGTGGACACCGCGCTGGGGGTGCTGGCCCATGGCGCGCTGGCGGTGGGGCTGGTCGCGGCCAGCTTTGTGCCGGGGCTGCGCAATGACCTGAATGCCTGGCTGTTCGGCGATATCCTGCTGGTGCGCCCGGCAGATCTGGCCTGGGTCTGGGGCGGTGCGCTGCTGGTGCTGGGGCTGCTGATCTGGCGCTGGCAAGCCATGGTAACCGCCACCGTGAACGAGGAACTGGCCATGGCCGCAGGCATCAATCCCGCGCGCGAGCGGCTGATCCTGACGCTTGCCATGGCGATTATCGTCGCCGTCGCGATTCGCATAGTCGGTGCGCTGCTGGTGTCTGCGCTGCTGGTGATTCCCGCCGCCGCTGCGCGGGGTCTTGCCCGCAGCCCCGAGCACATGGCCGTGATCGCCACCCTGATCGGGGCGGTTTCCGTCGGGTTGGGGCTGGCCGCAAGCCTTTACGCCGACACCCCGGCCGGCCCTTCGATCATCGCGGCGGCGAGCGTGATTTTCCTGTGTGCGCTGCCTCTGCGCCGGGGCTTGGCATAAATGCAACAGTACCCCGCAGGTTGCCGAACCGGGCTGGAACCCCACCCCTCGCAAGGTGTTGTGAAATATGCAACAGTCGGCGCAAACCCGCTTGGTAAAGGAATTAATCCGGCTTTCAAAGCCAAGCGGATTGTGAGACTGTCGCGTCGATGTTGCTGGTAACGGCAGCTTTCATCAAGACCTAACGGAGCATGATCATGACCAAATTTGCTACCTTCTCGCTGGCCCTCGGCCTGACCGCTTCTTCGGCTCTGGCCGGTGGCTACGTTGCCCCCGTCGTGGAAGTCGAGCCCGTCGTCGTTGACGCCGCTGAGCCGGCTTCGTCGAACGCTGGCCTGGTTGTCCCGGCCCTGCTGCTGCTGGGCGTCATCGCCGCCGTCGCTTCGGACGACGACGATGATGATGACGACTCGACCAACTAATCATTGTCCGTAAGGACTTGATTGCGGAAGGGCTGGCGTTTCGCCAGCCCTTTTCGTTTTTGGGTGGTGCTGTCGTCAAAGGCCGTCACCTACGCGCTGAACGTTCTCAGGCTCTCCGGGCCGTATATGAAAAACGCCCGGCCAAAGGGCCGGGCGATGCAATTGGACCTGGTGGTGAACGATCAGGGGCGGATGGTCTGGATCGTCACATAACCGAGGTTGGGGCTGATCCATTGGCGCGAGACCGGGATTTGGCCCGAAGCGCTGACCAGATAGGAGTTCTGGACCTCAATCCCGCCACCCTGGCAGGTTTCCACGACCTGCGTGGCGTTCCAGCCCGTGCCTGCGAAGGCAAAGCTTTTGCCGCCGCCGATCGCAACCGTGCAGTTCATCGGTAGCGGACGTTCCACCCCGTCGCCTTCCAGATAGCGGTTGATGCGCGTGGCCTGACCTGACCGGCGTGACCGGATCAGAGCGGCGACATTGTCGACCTCGGCCACGGACAGATCATGGCCCAGCCCCTTGGTGCCGGTCAGCATGCCGCCGCGGGTGATGAGCGCCTGCTCGTTCGGGGTCATGTAGGTGCGCATGCCGCCATTCTCGCCGGTCATGGCCATCACCTGCGTGGCACCGCTGCTTTCCAGCCCGACCAGGATCAGCGGTGCAGGGTTGGCGGCAAGCGCGCGCGCGGCCATTTCGTCCGCCGACAGGGGGGCTTTTTGTTGGGCCTCGGCCTGATCCGCGTTGCCGGTGACGCGGCCCATGGTCGGGCCTACGGCCTGACGCAGCTGGCCGAGGATGGTGCCCTGCGCCTCGTCGTCAGGCGTGCCGCAGGCGGCCAGCAGCAGCGCGGTGGCCATCAGCCCCGCCACGTTATTCATCACGCGAGTCATCGCCAGAATTTCCCCCATCCGTCATAGAGTTTGTTGGTGTGGTTCTCGCGCACCATTTCATACAGCCGTCCATCGACACGCACGCGCGAGCCGCCGTCGCGCGACAGCGACCGGATGGTGCCGCCGATCCGGCGGTTCGAAGGCTGTCCGATCGCCCAGGTCAGCGGAATCGACAGCTTCACGCCCTTGTCGTAGGAGCCTTCGCCGAATTCTTCCTCGCTGAGGTCGGTCTTGCTGGCATAGGCGCCGACGCGCCAGCCGTTTTCGAATTCACGGTTCAGCGCCACGGTGGCGCCGACGTCGCCCGCCAGATACTGGCCGACGTCGATCTGCCCCCAGATACCGCCGCCGAAGTCGTAATAGGCCGAGACGTGGCCGGTGGTGACTTCGTAGTCGCGGAACTCGAACGCCTTTTCAAAGTCGCGCTTGCGGACGCGGTTGATTTCCGCGCCAAGCGCCAGGCGGCTGTCGACGGGTTTCCACAGGATCTCGCCCGACACGCCGCCGTAAGCGCGTTCCAGCAGGCCTATGGTGACGCGGCTATAGGTGGTTGCGGTCGGCTTGGCATACCATGCCAGCGTCAGCTCCGGCACGGTCGGGCTGGTATTGCCCGAATACATCCGGCTGTCGGACCGCACCCGCGGCACGCCGTATTCGTTTTCATCGACGCTCTGCGCTTCATATTCGCTGGTCGACATGTTGCCGGGGGCCTTTTGGTCGCTATTGCCAAAGACGCGCTGGCGCACGGTGCCCGACAGGATCAGGCCGGGCCGGATCTCGTATTTGGCCGAGGCTTCCAGCCCTGCCTCGTAACGGATCGGATCGTCCGGGTCGAACATGCCCAGCGACAGGAAGGGTTTGATACCCCAGGTGAATTTCGGATAGATGCCGGGCGAATAGATCAGGCCTTCGGGGCTGGGGTCGCCGTCGACGATCTGGGCGCGCTGCGCGATATGGGCCGAGGCGGTGTTTTCCAGCCGCTCGATATCGGAGCGTTGCAGCACCACCGACGAGGCCGGGATGCCGTTTTCCATCGAGGTGATGACGAAGGTTTCCACCGAAGGGGGCAGTGCGCGGGTCATCAGGCGGGCCGTCCGGCCGATGGCTTCGGCCTGCATGTTATAGCGCAGGTTGCGGATCCGCACCTCGGCCCGGTTGGGGGTCAGCGCCATGGATTCCAGCACCTGGCCCTCGCCCTTAAGCGCCTTGCTCAGCGCGGTCTGGATGGCGGGCTGGGCGGTCGGATCGGCGGCCCAGGAACCCGACCAGCCGTCGGGATCGGCCGACGGGGCAGGGCGCGGACGCACCGGGGCCGGGGCCGGTTCCAGACCGGAAGGGAAGGCCGATTTGCGCGCATTCAGCGCCACGGTGCCCTTGATCCCGAAGGTCTTGCCGCCGACCGTATAGGCGCCCAGCTGATAGGTGTCACCGATGCGATAGTTGACGCCGAGGTTCAGCTTGCTGTCGACCTCGTCCATGTTGCCGCGATCGACCTCGGGGTCGTAGTCGTCATAGGAGTATTCGGCCAGCACCGACAGGTTGTCGGTTGCCAGCCATTCGACCGATGCGAAAGGCTTGGCGTCGCCCCTGAACCAGTCGTCGACATTGGGCTTGCCGCCTTCATCGCTGTAATCGGTTTCCCGCCATGCGCCTGCCAGACGCCCCCAGCCCACACCGGCCGAAACCCGCAGCCGCGGGGTGATGGTCTTGCTGGCGACCAGATATTCGCCGGAATAGACGCCCGTGCCCAGGAAATCGCGCAGGCCAATCGCCAGCGAGGGCTGCCAGCCCGGCTGTTCGTTCAGCAGCTGGAATTGCAGGTCGAAGCTGCGGTCATACAGGGTATCCCTGCTGCCGTCGTCATTGGTGTTGCCGATGTCGTCGATCTGGGAATAGCGCAGCGCCGTCGTCAGCCGCGGCACCGGCTGGAAGCTCAGCGTGACGCGGCGGCCGTAATCGCTTTGGCTGACCGTTGCCGACAGCTCGCCTTCGGGCGGGGCGAAGGCAGAGGGCGTGTCGATCGCGCCCGGCATCCCATAGCTGTTCAGGGTCTGCCCCAGCGTGGGCGAGGCAACCCCCAGCGCGGTTACCGAAGCGGTCAGCAGCGCGGTAGAGGTCAGAAGCAGCGGGCGGAAGCGGCGCATGAAGGGTTCCTCGGCATCTTTTTTGTTGCGGGGACTATAGGGCGGGGGCGCGACCGCGCCAATGGCGGTTGGTCAGATTGCGGCGGGAATCCGCAACCTGTTGCCCAACTGCCTGCGCAGGCAGGACCGACCACCATGCAGAGGGCCGGTTTATGAGGTCCGATCAGCCCTGCGCGGGCTTGGCGGCAGGCGCCGTCGCGCTGGAGGTTGTCGCGGCCGTGGCCGGTGCGGCGCAGCCATTGTTGTTGCGCGAGCCGATGCGCAGCGACGCGGTCATCGGGAACTTTTCGCCCGACATGTCGTCGACGCAGTCCTTGCCGGTGATGTTCAGCGAAAACGGCACTCCGTCCAGGACGCCGATATATTCCACGCCTGAAGCATAGACCAGGCGGTTGACCGAGATGTTGCGGCCGCTTTGGTTTTCCGGGGTCTGGTACTTCGCCGTGTTGCCGGACACGTCGATGCGCCAGAACGGTTCGTTTCCGCGGGCGACGAAGGCGGCGGTGTTCAGCGTCTCGGATTCCGCGGTGGCGACGGCCTTCTGTTCGCCGGCGGTCTCGATCGGGACATCGCGGGGGGATACCGCCGGATCGACCAGCGGCGTGCTCATCGGGTCGACGGGGGTGGCGGGGGGCGTGGCCTCCAGCGGCTTGTCCCAGGGCATGCGCAGGTCTTTCATGGCCTGCTCGTCGCAGGCAGCCAGCGCCAGCGGCAGAAGCACCAGGGCGAGACGGAATTTCATCGGGCTGTCCTTCATTCTGTTTGTGGCCGTTTCGGGCTTGGGCGCGTGGCACCAATCCTGTATCCGGCCCGGGTCTGGGCGTATATTTGGGCCTGCAATAGCCTATTGCCCCCGGATCCGGCAAGCGCTGCGCCAGAAGGCAGCCGGGGGCGGCAGGTTTCGATCCGCCCAGATTCTGGTCAGCGGGCAGGATATTGCCTATTTTTCGGGCATGGGTGAAGGTTTTTCAGCGCCGTCCTGCCCTAATCTGCTTGAGAAGACCGCAACCGCGCATTCTGCAAGGCATATGGAGTTGATGACGACGATGCAGACCCCCGACGAAAAACGCCCCGCGCCCGTTCTGTCGGACCCGATCCGGCTGGGTGCGGTCACGCTGGGTGCGCCGGTTTTTCTGGCGCCAATGGCCGGAATCACCGACCTGCCGTTTCGTCGTGCCGTGGCCGGTTTCGGTGCCGGCCTCGTGGTCAGCGAGATGGTGGCCTCCAGCGAGATGGTGACCAGCCGGCCCTCGCCGCGCGCCTCGGTCCGGGCAAGGGCGCTGACCGAGGGGGGCACGCCGGTTTCCGTCCAGATCGCCGGGCGCGAGGCGGCACCCATGGCTGAAACTGCGCGCATCGTGGCCGGAATGGGCGCACGGATCATTGATATCAACATGGGTTGCCCGGCCAAGAAGGTGACGGGCGGTCTGTCGGGGGCGGCGCTGATGCGCGATCTCGATCATGCGCTTGGGCTGATTGATGCGGTGGTCGGCGCGGTCGATCTGCCGGTGACGCTGAAGATGCGGCTGGGCTGGGATGGCGATTGCCTGAACGCGGCGGAGCTTTCGGCGCGTGCGCGCGATGCAGGTGTGCAGATGCTGACCGTTCACGGGCGCACACGGGCGCAGTTCTACACCGGCAGTGCCGATTGGGCGGCGATCCGCGGGGTGGCGAACCTGCCCGACCGGCCGCCGCTGGTTGCCAATGGCGATATCGTCGATGCGGATAGCGCCCGCGCGGCGCTTGCGGCCTCTGGTGCCGAGGCGGTGATGGTCGGGCGCGGCGCGCAAGGCGCGCCGTGGAAGCTGGCCGAGATCTCCCACGCGCTTTACGGCACGCCCGCGCCGCTGGTGCCGCAGGGGGCCGCGCTCGCCGATCTGATCGCCGGCCATTACGAGGACATGATGGCCTTCTATGGCACCGATCCCGGCCTGCGCGTCGCCCGCAAGCATCTTGGCTGGTATGCGCAGGCCACCGGCGCCGAGGGCCGTGATCTGCTGATGCGCGCGCCAAGCCCGGCCGAAACGCTGCGGCTGATCCGCCAGGTGTTTGCCGACGCGCCCGGCCCCCAGCAAAAGGCCGCCGCATGAATTTTTCCCCCGGCCCCAGTTTCGATGCTCTGCCTTTGCCGGGGCTGATGCTGGACGCCGAAAACCGGCTGGTCGGGGTGAATGACGCGGCAGAGCTGTGGCTGAACCTGTCGCGCCGGACTGCGCTTGGTCACCGACTGGATGATGAGATGATCCAGTCCCGGCTGCGGATCGACCCGCCGATCTGTCCGTTGACCGACCGGGTGCGTCAGGCGCAGGGCGCACTTGGCCTGCCGCGCGTGCGCTTTGATCTTGGCGACCGCTCGGGCGGGCATCAGCCGCGTTTTGGCGACATCCATCTGGGACCGGCCCCCGAGGCACTGCCCGGCGGCGTCACCGTGCTGATCGCCCCCACCGAACCGGCAGAGCGGATGGAGCCGGGCCATGCTGCCCGCAAGGCCGCGCGTCAGGCCATCGGCATGGCCGAGATGCTGGCCCATGAGATCAAGAACCCTCTGGCCGGCATTCGTGGCGCGGCGCAGCTTCTGTCGATGAACGTTGCCGAGGAAGACCGCGAGTTCACCGAGTTGATCGTCGAGGAATCGCGCCGGATCGTGGCGCTTCTGGATCAGGTTGAACGCTTTGGGGACACCACGGCGCCCGATATGCGCGCGGTGAACCTTCACGATATCCTTGAACGCGCCCGCCGCTCGGCCGAGCTTGGATTTGCCCGCAATGTCGAGGTCATCACCGAATACGACCCGTCGCTGCCCGACGCGCTTGGCGATGACGACCAGCTGATGCAGGTGGCGCTGAACCTGCTGAAGAACGCCACCGAGGCGCTGACCCGTGGTCAGGCCGAAGGGGCAGGCGGCCGCACCATCCGCATCCGCAGTTTCTATGACGGTGCGCTGCGCGTCGACCGCAGTGCGGCAGCGCCGCAAGGCCGCCTGCTGCCGCTGCAGGTCGAGATCGAGGATGACGGTCCCGGCATCCCCGAGGGTATCGCTGCGCAGATTTTCGAGCCCTTCGTGTCGGGCCGCGAGAACGGCACCGGGCTGGGCCTGGCGCTGGTGTCGAAGATTGTCACCGATCATGGCGGCTGGCTGCGGGTCGATTCACGCCCCGGCCGCACTGTTTTCCGTATTTCATTACCAAAGGCTTGAACCCATGGACGGAACCATCCTGATTGCCGATGACGACCGCAGCATCCGCATGGTGCTGACGCAGGCGCTCAGCCGGGCGGGGTGCCGCGTTCATGCCACCGGCAGCCTGCAGCAGCTGTTGAAATGGGTCGAGGAAGGGCGCGGCGATCTGGTGGTGACCGATGTGATGATGCCCGATGGCAATGGCATCGACACCATCCCGGCCATTCGCCGCATGCGCCCGGACCTGCCCGTCATCGTGATCTCGGCCCAGAATACCATCGTCACCGCCATTCGCGCGACCGAGGCAGAGGCCTTTGATTACCTGCCCAAACCTTTCGATCTGCCCGATCTTCTGACGCGCGCCCGCGAGGCGCTGGCGCGCAGGCCCCGCAAGTCCGACCTTGCCCCCGAGGCCCGGACACTTGGCCCTATACCAGAGCCGGTCGCGAACCCGGAGCTGCCGCTGATCGGCCACGCACCTGCGATGCAGGCGCTGTTTCGGCTGGTGGCCAAGGTGCTGAATGCCGACCTGCCGGTGATGGTGACCGGGCAGGCTGGGGTGGGCAAATCGACCATCGCGCGCGCGCTGCATGAATTCTCGGACCGTTCGGCCAGCCCGTTGGTGGTGGTGACGCCTGCCGATGGCGGCGTAGAAAGCCTGACCCGCGCCGTGCAGGATGCGCATGGCGGAACCCTGCTGGTCGAAAACCCGGCCGGCTTCGACGCCACCGCGCAGACTCGGCTTCTGGCGTTGCTGGAACAGGCCGATGGGGCGGGCAGGGCGCCGCGCCTTGTCTCGACCAGCGGACCGAACCCGCAGGAGGACATGGATGAGGGCCGGTTGCGCCCGGATCTGTATTACCGCCTTGCCGGGGCGACGATCTCGGTGCCGCCGCTGTCGGCGCGACGCGACGACATCCCCGCACTGGCGCAGCACCTGATGGCGCGGGCCGCAGGGCAGGGGCTGGCCGAACGCCCCTTACCCGAGGATGTTCTGTCCGAGCTGCGGGGCCAGGACTATCCGGGCAATGTCCGCCAGCTTGAAAATCTGGTGCGGCGGCTGGCCCTGACCGGGTCGGGCCCGGTGACAATGGCCGAATTGCGCGATGCGCCGGGACCGGCGGCCCCGATGCCGACGGCTGCCGCACGCACGCCCCAACGCGCGGGTGGTGGCGGGGCAGGGCAGTTGTCCGCCTCGGTCGCGGATCACCTGCAACGCTATTTCGACTTGCATGGCGACGCGCTGCCGCCGCCCGGCCTTTACGACCGCATCCTGCGCGAAATCGAGGTCCCCTTGCTGGAAATCGCCCTGGATGCCACCGGCGGTAATCAGCTGCGTTGCGCCGAGCTGCTGGGCATCAACCGCAATACGCTGCGCAAGAAGCTATCGGATCTGAATATTCAGGTGACACGCCGCCGCCGAGTGATGTAAAACGGTCACAGCGACGCGCATATCGTCGCGTCGAAGCAACAGAGACGCCGCCCCGAACGGCGCAGGACCGAGCAGAACGAGGCCATGGCAGCATCCGGCCTGACAGCAATACGTGCCTCAAGGCTGGCCGACAGGCTGGCCCGTCTTGCCGCGCGCCGCCGTTGGCGGACGGTGGTGACGCTGGCCATCGTGTTGACGGCGCCGGTTCTGGCCACGCTTACCGTCATCGTGCTGGGCACGGTGGGGGTGACGGGCGGTTCTCGCGGGCTCAGCCTCGTGCTGGTGCTGGACTTCGTCTATTTGCTGCTGCTGCTGGGTCTGGTGCTGATCCGGCTGACGCAGATGATCGCATCGCGCAAGCGGGCGCGGGCGGGGTCGCGGCTGCATGCGCGGCTGGTCGGAATCTTCGCGCTGATCGCCATGGTGCCCACTGTGCTGGTGGCGCTGTTTGCCGGGGTGGTCATCAATATCGGCCTTGAAGGCTGGTTTTCCGATCGCGTGCGCGAAGTGGTAGGTAATGCCCAATCCGCCGCGGTGGCCTATCAGGACGAACATCGCGAGGACCTGACCGAGGATGCGACCGCCATCGCCGTCGTGCTGCGTCAGGCGGCCTCGGCCGATCCGCTGATCGATGATGGCGACCTGCGCCTGATCCTGACCGACCAGCAGTCGCGCATTCAGCGCGGCCTGCGCGAGGCCTACGTGATCGACGGCGCTGGCACCATCCACGCCCGCGGCGAGCGGTCGTATGATTTCTGGTATGAGCGCCCCGAGACGACCCAGTTCGACGCCGCGCGCAGCGACGGGGTGATCCTGATCGAGGACTGGTCGCAGAACGAATTCCGCGCGCTGGTGGCGCTGCCGCCGCTTGCAGACCGCTTCCTGTATGTCGCCCGCGACGTTGATGGTCGGCTGCTGGGCCTGCTGGACGACACCCGCGAGACGATTGGCGAATATCAGCAGCTTGAACGCGACCGCGGCCGGGTTCTGCTGGAGTTCTCTCTGGTCTATCTCGGCTTCGCGCTGTTGCTGATCGCCGCCGCGATGTGGCTGGCGCTGTGGTTCGCCGAACGCCTGTCGCGCCCCATTGGGCGGCTGGCTGAGGCCTCGGAACGGGTTGGGCAGGGCGAGCTGGACCTGCAGATCCCCGAACCCGATACCGGCGACGAGATCCAGACCTTGGGTCAAAGCTTCAACCGCATGATGCGGCAGCTGAAACAGCAGCGCGAGGAACTGGTCCAAAGCCATCAGGCCAGCGACGAACAGCGCCGCCTGTTCGATTCCGTGCTTTCCAGCGTAACCGCCGGGGTCATCGGGCTGGATGCGGGCGGGGATGTGGATTTCCTCAACCGCTCGGCCGTGCGAATGCTGGGGGTGGATCCGGCACGCGCCCATGACCGCCCGCTGGCCGAGGCGGTGCCGGAGTTCGAGCCGCTGCTGGAACGGCTGGCCGGCTCTGTCGCAGAGGCGGTGCAGGACGAGATCCGGCTGGTCCGCGAAGGCCGGATGGAAAACCTGCTGGTGCGGCTGGCCGTGCGTCACGGTCGTGATGGCGGGCTGGAAGGTTATGTGGTGGCCTTTGACGACGTGACCGAACTGGTAAGCGCCCAACGCATGGCCGCCTGGGGCGATGTGGCCCGGCGCGTGGCGCATGAAATCAAGAACCCGTTGACGCCAATCCAGTTGTCGGCGGAGCGGCTGCGGCGCAAATTCGCCAAGGCCGTGCCCAATGCCGAGGAACGCGAATCCGTCGACAGCTATGTCGATGTCATCATCCGCCAGACCAACGACCTGCGCCGGATCGTCGATGAATTTTCGCGCTTTGCCCGGATGCCCGAACCCGACCGGCGCGAAACCGATATTGCCAAGCTGCTGCGCGACACCGTGCTGCTGCAACAGGACGCCGTCCGGGCCGAGGTGATCGCGGACATCCCCGCCAGCCCGGTCAGGGTGGATTGCGACGCCACGATGATGGCGCAGGTCTTCACCAACCTGATGAAAAACGCCGCCGAGGCCATCGACGAATGCCGCGACGCCCCCGCCGAGGGCTGGCAGCCCGAAATCCGCGTGGCCCTGACCGAAACCCCTGACGCGGTCACCATCACCATTGCCGATAACGGGCCGGGCCTGCCCGAGGACCGGACGCGGCTGTTTGAACCCTACGTAACGCTGAAGCCGGGGGGGACCGGCCTTGGTCTGCCGATCGTCAAGAAGATCGTGGAAGAACACGGGGGCAGCTTCGCGCTGACCGATGCCCCCGGCGGTGGTGCATTGGCCGAAATGCGGCTGCCGCGCGAAAGAAACCCAATACGTATTGCAAGAAAAAACAAAGAGCAGGACGTGACATGAGCGACATTCTGATCGTCGATGACGAACGGGACATCCGCGAACTTATCGCCGATATCCTTCAGGACGAGGGTTTTCAGACCCGCACGGCCGCCAATTCCGATGAAGCCATTGGCGCGCTGAACGATGCCGAACCCTCGCTGATGATCCTGGATATCTGGCTGAAGGACAGCCGGATGGACGGGATCGACATCCTCAAACAGGTCAAGCGCAACAATCCCGATGTGCCGGTCATCATCATCTCGGGCCACGGCAACATCGAAATCGCCGTCGCTGCGATCAAGCAGGGCGCTTACGATTTCATCGAAAAGCCGTTCAATATCGACCAGTTGATGGTGGTGCTGAACCGGGCGATGGAAACCAACCGCCTGCGCCGCGAAAACGCGCAGCTGAAGCGGGGCGAGGTGAAGGCTGCGGAAATGCTGGGCGGCTCGGCCGCGTTCAAGCGGATGCGCGACCAGTTGGACAAGCTGTCGAAATCGAATGGCCGCGTCATGCTGACCGGAGAGCCGGGGGCCGGCAAGGAACTGGCCGCGCGCTATATCCACAGCCAAAGCCCGCGCGCGCATGCGCCTTTCATCATCGTGCCCTGCGCCACCATCGAGCCCGAACGGATGGAAGAGGTCCTGTTCGGTCGCGAAAGCGCCGACCGGGGGATCGAGCCGGGGTTGCTGGAGCAGGCACATGGCGGCTCGATCTATTTCGACGAGGTGGCGGATATGCCCCTTGGCACCCAGCCGAAGATCCTGCGCGTGCTGACCGAACAGCAATTCGCCCGCGCGGGCGGCTCGGACAAGGTGCGGGTGGACCTGCGGGTGATATCGTCCACCAATCGCGACCTGCCGGCCGAAATCGCCGCCGGACGCTTCCGGCAGGAACTTTATGACCGGCTGAACGTGGTGCCGCTGGCGGTGCCTTCGCTGGCCGACCGGCGCGAGGATATTCCGATGCTTTCGGCCTATTTCATGGCGCAGGTGCACGAGGAGCAGGGCCTGCCCACCCGCGACCTGTCCGAGGAAAGCGCCGCCGCGCTGCAGGCGATGGACTGGCCCGGCAATATCCGCCAGCTGCGCAACGTGATCGAACGGGTGCTGATCCTGGCCGAGGATAACGGCCCGATCCGCCCCAGCGAATTGCAGGGGCAGGGCGCGCCGCAGGGCGAAGGCGCCGACACGCTGACGCTTGGTCCTCGTATCACCTCTTTGCCGCTGCGCGAGGCGCGAGAATTGTTCGAACGTGAATATCTGCTGAACCAGATCAATCGCTTCGGCGGCAATATCAGCCGCACCGCGCAATTCGTGGGGATGGAGCGCAGCGCGCTGCACCGCAAGCTGAAATCGCTGGGCGTGGTTGGCGGCCGCGCCATCGACGAAGAAGACGAATAAGAAGACGGGAACGAATGGAAAAGGGGCGCGGTGTGAAAACCGCGCCCCCTTCCTTTTTTGGTGCCCAAACAGCTCGGGTTGCGGGGACGGCGCCCCGCAAGCTTAGCTGGCCGATTGCAACTGCTTCAGCAGCGTTTCATTGGCATAGCCGTCCGGGCTGACGCCGATCCGTTGCTGGAACGATTTGATCGCCGCCATGGTCTTTTCGCCGATGGCGCCGTCCGGCTCTCCCACGTCATAGCCCATGCGGTTCAGCAGGCGTTGGACTTCTTCCTTCTGGTTATGGGTCAGCGCGCCCGCTTCGCGCGGGAAGGCGCCGACGATGCCTGGACCGCCGCCGATGCGGTTGCCCAGCATCGCCACCCCAAGCGCATAGTTGTCCGAGGCGTTATAGGCCCGGATCGCCATGAAGTTCTTGGTCACCAGGAAGGCCGGCCCCTGCGCACCTGCAGGCGCGATGATCCCGCCAGCGGGCAGGCTGCGCCCGTTCACGGCGCGCACGCCCTGCGCAGCCCAAGTGGCGCCCGATTTCACATTGCTGCGCCCGGTTTGGCCATAGTTGAAATTGCCCGGCAGACGCACTTCGACCACCGCAGGCAGACCCGGCACCCAGCCCGAACGCGCCAGATAGGCCGCGGTCGAGGCCAGCGAGTCGGTCGGATCGTCCGACCAGATGTCGCGCCGGCCATCGCCGTTGAAATCGACCGCATAGGCCAGGTACGACGTCGGCATGAACTGGGTATGCCCCATCGCGCCGGCCCAACTGCCCAGCATATGCGCCGGATCGGTATCGCCGGCTTGCAGGATCTTCAGCGCCGCGATCAGCTGGCCCGCGAACATCTCGCCCCGACGCCCATCATAGGCCAGCGTCGCCAGCGATGGGATGATCTGCATCTTGCCGCGATTGCCGCCGAAGTTGGATTCCATCCCCCAGACGGCCATGACGATATTGCGATCGACGCCGTAGCGGCCCTCGATCTGGCTCAATACGCCGCGATATGTGCTTGCCAGCGCACGGCCCTTGGTGGTGCGGCTGTCGGATGCGGCGCTGTCCAGATATTCCCAGACCGGGCGCGAGAATTCGGCCTGTTTGCGGTCCAGCCGGATCACGTCGGGGTTATAACGCGCCAGCCGCATGGCGTTGTCATAGGTGGACGCGCTGATCCCTGCCGACAGGGCGCGTGGCCGGAAGGCCCGAACCCAGTTCTGCAGGCCTGCCTCGGATGCGGGCGAGGCCGCCGGGATCGGGGCCGGGGTGACCGATGACCCGGTCGAGACCGATCCGACGGGCGCGGCCGCGCAGCCCGCAAGGATCGCCAGCGCGGCGGCCGAAAGGGTAAGTCTGGTGTATCTGCTGCTCATTTTGTCCCTGCCTTTTGGGTGATTTGCAGCAACGATAGCGCAGCCAGAGGCTGAGGAAAACGGGGTGATTCGCACCCCCCGGCATCGGCGGAAATCCGCGCGGATCAGTCCTCGTCTTCGTCGGCCAGGTTCTCGCCTTCGAAGAAGGGCTGCATCTGGGCCACGATCACGGCGTTTTCTTCCAATGCGCGGGCCATCAGGGCGCGGTCCTCGTCGCCGATTTCCTGTCCGTCTGCCTCGCGTTCTTCCAGCGTGCCATAGCCGGTGACATCCAGCGGCGCCATCTCGGCCTGTTTCAGGATCGCCACGGTTTCGCGCACGGCCTCGGCCTCGTCCTTGCCAGAGGCATAGATCAGCAGCCCGGCCCCGGTCGCATCCTTGGGCAGGCCGTCGCCCTCGGTCCGGCCGACCTGCACCAGCAGCGTATAGACTTGTTGCGCCATCCCGGCCCCCTTACACATTCTGTGGAAACGGGAGTGCGCGATGAGCAAGAGTTTGGCAAGGGTCGAAGCAGCCCTGCGCGCGGCGGGTCTGGACGCCGATATCCGAGAGATGGGCGACACCCGCACGGCAGTCGATGCGGCTGCGGCGGTCGGCTGCGAGGTCGACCAGATCGCGAAATCCATCATCTTTCGGGGCGAGGACAGCGGCCATGTCGTCCTGTTCCTGACCGCCGGCGGCAACCGCGTCGATGCGGACAAGGCCACAGCGCTTGCGGGCCAGCCGCTGGGCAAGGCCGACGCGGGTCTGATCCGCGCGGAAACCGGCTTTGCCATTGGCGGGGTGGCCCCGGTCGGCCACCTGACCCAGATCGCGGCCTTCATCGACCCGCGCCTGTTGCAGTTCGGCACCGTCTGGGCCGCCGGAGGCACACCGCGCCATGTCTTCGCCATCGCCCCGGACGATCTGGTCCGCGTCAGCGGCGCACAGGCGGCGGATTTCACGCGCTGATGGATTGGCGGGGCGAGGGCACGGTGATCTCGCGCCGCCCGCATGGTGAACATGCGGTAATCCTCGATATTCTTTCGGCCGAGGCGGGGCGGGTGTCGGGCATGGTGCCGGGCGGGGCAAGCCGCAAAAGGGCGGCGATGCTGCAACCGGGCAATCGCGTCGCGGCGACATGGCGCGCGCGGCTGGAGGATCAGCTTGGCACCTTCACGGTGGAACCCGAACGCGCCCGCCCCGGTCTTCTGGCCAGTGCTGCCGCCCTTGACGGGATGAATGCGACCGCCGCGCTGCTGCGCTTTGCGCTGCCTGAACGCGACCCTCATCCGCGGCTGTCGCAGGCTTCGGAAGCGCTGTGGGACGCCATGGATGCAGGCGCCGACTGGGCCGGCGATTACGTCCGGTGGGAGCTGTTGTTGCTGGACGAAATGGGCTTTGGTCTGGACCTGTCCAGTTGCGCGGTGACCGGCGCGCGGCAGGGGCTGGCCTATGTCAGCCCGAGTTCGGGCCGGGCGGTGACGGCGGAAGGGGCGGGGGAGTATGCGCCGCGCCTGCTGCGCCTTCCGCCGATGCTGGGGGGGACGCCCAGCAATGACGATCTGGCCAATGCACTGGCGCTGACCGGGCATTTTCTGGATGCTTGGCTGGCGCGCGGGCATGTCGGAAAACCATTGCCCGCCGCGCGCGAAAGGCTTGTCGCCCGCCTTAATCGGCGGTGAAGCGCAGGCTGTGACCCGGCCCTGTCAGGACCAAAGTGTCACCGCTGCGTTCCGCCGCCGTCACCTGTCCGAGTGCTGCGTGGAACGCCCCCTCGCCGCCTTCGGTAATGCAGGCGCGCCGGGTCATGGCGATGGCAGACAAATCGACCGCCGGCCAAGCCGCGCGGTTTTGCCCGTGATAGGCGTTGCAAGGCCCCTGACCAGAGATCTGGTCGCCCGCAATCACCAGCGTCGCGCTGCCGGGAATGGCGGCGCCGTCAATATCGGCAAGCGTATAGCTGCCATCGAAACCCGGCGCCTGCTGCGCACATCCCGCCATCAGCATCACCCCCAGAACTGCCGCGCTAAAAGACTTCATCGCCACGTGCCTCTCGTTGTTCGAAGATCATTTCTACGCCGGGGCCGGTCAGGATCAGCCGCGACCTGTCGCGGCGTATCGCCTCGGCCCGGGCAAGGTGGCCAAGATAGCGGGCCTCGGCCTGACTGCGCAGCGGATCGGCGCAGGCCATCAGGGTTGCATTCAGCCCCTGTGCTGAAAAGCCCGGCGGCGTTGCGGCCTGCGCGCCCGAATAGACATTGCAGGGCCCCACGCCCGTCAGCCGATCACCGTCGATCCGCAGCGAGGCATCGGCGCCCCACGGCAGCCCGTCCATCTCGACCAGAATCCAGTCGATGCCGTTGATCCGCTGCGTCTCGGGCAGTTCGGGGGGGCCGCAGGCCGTCAGGAATGCCAGCGGGATCAGGCCCAGCCACCATCTTGCCGGCGGCTTTACCACTTTGGCCGCGGCTTTTCTGCAATATGTCCCGGTGGTCATCTGGCGCGGTCCTGTTCCGATTTTCGCGCAGCATAGGCCAGCCTTTTGCGCAGCGTAAAGGCAGCCGGCAAAATGAAACCCCCGCAAGCCGGGGCCCGCGGGGGTTTTGAACCTAATCCGGTTCGCTTTGTCTAACAGAGCGCTGTCGCGCGACCGTCAGAGCGCGCCTTCGCGCTGTGCCTTTTTACGGGCCAGCTTACGGGCGCGGCGTACGGCCTCGGCCTTTTCACGGGCCTTCTTGACGGACGGCTTCTCGAAATGTTGCTGAAGCTTCATTTCACGGAACACGCCCTCGCGCTGAAGTTTCTTCTTCAGTGCGCGCATCGCCTGTTCGACGTTATTGTCGCGAACGTTCACCTGCATGTGGTTGTCACCACCTTCCTAGGTTAGAGTTGATCGAAATTGCAGGAAGCCGCCGTATAGCGGCCAATTGCCCATTTGTCCAGTCCGGAGGCGGAAGATGACAGATACACGCGACAGGCTGGCCGAGGCCGCCATCCCCCATATCCCCTTCGACGGGATGAACATGGCGTCCTTGCGCGCCGGCGCCCGCGATCTGGACCTGTCTGCGGATGTGGCCACCGCGTTTTTCCCAGGCGGCGGGGCCGATCTGGCGGCCTGGATCCACAGGCGTGGCGACGACGATCTGGCGCAGTGGCTGGCCGATACTGCACCCGAGGGCCGATTCCGCGACCGCGTCGCCGCCGCCATTTGGCAGCGGCTGGCATTCGCCGATCCCGAAATGGTCCGCGCCGCCTCGGCGGTGCTGGCGCTGCCGCAGAACCAGCCGCTGGCGGCAAAGCTGATGTGGGGGACCGCCGATGTGATCTGGTCGGGCTTGGGCGACAGCTCGCGCGATGTGAACTGGTATTCGAAACGCGCCACGCTGTCGGCCGTCTATGCGGCAAGCGTGCTTTACTGGCTGGGCGATCAATCCGAGGGGCGGCAGGACACGCGCGCCTTCATCGACCGTCGCATCGACGGGGTGATGCAGTTCGAAAAACTGAAAGCTTCGGCCCGCAAGATACCGGGCGTTGCCATGCTGACCGATCTGGCACTGGGCTGGGTGCAGGCACCAAAGACCGCAGAGACAAAGGAATAACCATGACCCTTCCCGACACAATGCGCGCCGTCGAAATCACCGAGGCCGGCGCACCAGAGGTGCTGGTCGAGACCACTCGCCCGGTGCCGATGCCCGGCCATGACCAGATCGTCATCCGGCTGGCCTATGCGGGCGTGAACCGTCCCGACGTGGCGCAGCGGAAGGGCACCTATGCGCCGCCGCCCGGCGCGTCCGACCTGCCGGGTCTGGAGGGCGCGGGCGAAGTCGTGGCCGTTGGCCGCGGGGTGACGATGTGGAAGCCCGGCGACCGCGTCTGTGCGCTGTTACCCGGTGGCGGTTACGCCGAATATGTGGCCTGCGATCAGGCCCATGCGCTGCCCATCCCCGAAGGCATGACCCTGCGCGAGGCCGCCGCCCTGCCGGAAACCGCCTTTACCGTCTGGTCGAATGTCGTCACGCGCGGCGGCCTGCAGGCGGGCGAGCGGTTCCTGGTCCATGGCGGGTCGTCCGGCATCGGCACCATGGCCATTCAGGTGGCGCGTGCGCTGGGGGCGCGGGTCTGGGCCACCGCCGGCTCGGCCGAGAAATGCGATGCGATTACGGCGCTGGGGGCCCATGCGATCAACTATCGCGAGGCCGATTATGTCAAGATCCTGCAAGAGGCCGGTGGCGCGAACCTGATCCTCGACATGGTCGGCGGCAGCTATATCGAACGCAACCTCAAGTCGCTGGACATGGACGGGCGGCTGGTGATGATCGCGTTCCTGCAAGGCCCGAAGGCGGAAATCAATTTCGCCCATGTGATGACCCGCCGGCTGACCATCACCGGCTCTACCCTGCGGCCGCAATCGGACGCCGCCAAGGGCCGTATCGCCGAGGCGCTGCGCAGCCATCTGTGGCCGCTGATCGCCGCCGGCAAGGTCCGCATCCTGATTGACAGCGAATATCCGCTGGCCGAAGCCGCCGCCGCCCATGCCCGCATGGAAAGCAGCGAGCATATTGGCAAGATCGTCCTGAAAATCCGCTGAGGCCAAGATGAGCAACGAACCCGAATTCCTGACCCTCGATTCCGAGGTCTTCTATAACGGCCCCGCATTGGAGGCGGCCGGCATCGGCCCCGACATGTGGGACGAGGATCGCTTGTCCGAATATCTCGACGAAGGCGTCGCCTTCGAGGCCGAGGACGATCCAAACAGCGCCATCGTGCAATACCCCTCGGAAGAAGGGGGGCTGGCGATGCTGCTGCGCTGGGACGACGAGGCTTACGAACTGCTGAATGCCTGGCCATTCCTGCCCGAGGTCGTCAGCACCCCTGCCGCGCCCTTCCGTATCGGCGAATCCGCCGAGCGCGATCAGGCGTTTGTTACCTGCCAGGTCGGCGGCGCGGCGCTTGTCTATTTCGAAGACTCCTATCTGCTGACCCGCGACGAATACCGCGCGGGCGAGATTGAATTCGCCCAGTTCTACGCCATCGGCGCCCAGCTGCGCCCCGCCAGCGACGGTGCGCTGGAAATCGGTCCCGACGATCCGGCCTATGCAAGCCTGCTGGAAAGCGGATCGACCCCTAACGCCAGCGGCAATCTGGAATTCAGTCTGGCGGGTGCAGCGCTGATGGCGCCGCGCTTTGACATCGCGCCCAATGCTTACGAATTTCGTGGGCCGGTGGTGTCGGTGGTGCCGCTGAACGACTGGATCGTGCCCGATGCGGCCATTGCCCGCATTACCGTCATGCGCCCCTTTGAGGATGAAGAGGGCCAGCCCGATGCCGAAGGGCTGGACCTGCCGATCCTGCTGCGCAAGCCGGTGCTGAGCGGCGATGACTGGCCGCAACCCGGCGAGGAGGTCGAGGGGATCATCTATGTCTACGGCTCGGGCTTCGCCGCGCCGTTTGACGATGACGGCGAAGGCGGTGCCGATGCGGGTGTCCCGATCCTGCGCTGACCGCGCCTAGCGCACCTTTTCCATGATAACTGCATCGCGCGAACAGTCGCGCCGGACATCCGGCGCGCAGTCGCGCGGTTGCAGGTCCTTGGTCAGGCAGATGCGGACCTCTTGCAGGTCCTCGCCCCGGCAGGCAACGGTGATGCCGTCGGCGGACATCGCAGGGTTGGCCTCCATGAAGGCCTGTTCGATCAGTGCCGGAGGGATCGAGATGTCGCGATCGAGGTCGACGAAATAGTCTGGCAGGGTGATGGTCTCGAACGCGTCGCGCGACAGGTCCAGATAGGCCGCCGCCGACAGTCCGGTGCAGCGGCCGTGTTTCTGCCACTGATACCAGGCCAGCCCTTCGGATCCCATGATGTCCGCCATCGCCCGGCTTTCCCGGCGCGAGGGGTCGCGTTCGTTGGTGCGGCAATTCTGCGGCCAGCCCTTTTCGTATTGCGGCCACAGCCCGTGCAGCACGAAATCGACCTTGCCGCCCGCGTCGCATTGCCGCGCGCCGCGTTTGTCACCGGTGCCCCGGCACCAGCTGGGCGACCAGCTGAGCGCCACGACGTAATAGTCGAATTGCCCGGCGCGGTGGGATTGCGCGGCGGCGGGCAAGGCAGGGGTGCCAAGCAGGGCAGCGGTCAGGATGGCGAAGATGGGGCGCATGAGGTCCTCGGGTCGGCTTGGTTCCTTGATAGCCGGGGCGGGGTGCAAGGGCCAGACCGGGGGCCGTCTGCCCCCGGACCCCCGAGGATATTGGGTCCAGAATGAAGGAAAAATCCCTGCAAATTGCACTTTCACTTTGCCGCGGGCGGCGCTATATACGCTGCAAATTCCCCCGAAAACGTGACTGGCCCCGCCGAAACGCCGTTTTCCCCGGCCGGGAAAGATATGCGCAAGGAGTAGATCCGATGAACAAACCGCTGATGGCAAAGGCCACCGCCGTCTGGCTGATCGACAACACGACGCTCAGCTTTAAACAGATCGCCGATTTCGTCGGCATGCACGAGCTGGAAATCCAGGGCATCGCCGATGGCGACGTGGCGACCGGCGTGAAGGGCTTTGATCCCATCGCCTCGCATCAGCTGGATGCGATCGAGATCGAAAAGGGTCAGAAGAACCCGGCCTATAAGCTGAAGCTGAAGCACAACCCCGCCGCCGAGGGCGAAGAGAAGCGCCGTGGCCCGCGCTATACGCCGCTGTCCAAGCGTCAGGACCGCCCGGCCGCGATCCTGTGGCTGGTCAAGTTCCACCCGGAACTGGCGGATGCGCAGATCGCCAAGCTGGTCGGCACCACCAAGCCGACCATTCAGGCCATCCGCGAGCGCACCCATTGGAACATCGCCAATATCCAGCCTATCGACCCGGTGGCGCTGGGTCTGTCGAAGCAGTCGGAACTGGACGCGGCCGTCCAGAAGGCCGCCAAGAAGGGCGGTGCCGAGGGTGGCGTGATGTCGGATGACGAACGTCGCAAGCTGGTCTCGACCGAGACCTCGCTTTCGATGACGGATGAGCCGCGCCTGCCGAGCTCGATCGCCGGGCTGGAGAATTTCAGCCTGTCGCGTGAGGAAAAGAAGCCCGAGCCGGAACTGGATGCCGCCAGCTTCTTCAACCTGCCGGAAGGCGACGATGACGAGGAAGACGACGACAAGTGATCGTCGCGGATCTTGCGCAAAAGGCCCTCGGATTTCCGAGGGCCTTTTTTCTGGTCAGCCGCCATTCACCACGGCGTCGGGGATTTCGTAGCGCTCGTTCCCGAGGTTGATGACGGTCAGATCACCGCGCCGTTCGGTCCGCAGGCCCTCGCGCGGGGCAGGGGCACCGCCGGTGAAGCTGATCGCGCGGCTGCCGCCATCGGGCCAATTGACGGTAACGGTGGCATTGCCTTCGCCCTGGCGAGTGACGGTAAAGCTGCAATCGCGGGTTGGCATTCCCAGCGCGGTCGAGCAGGGCAGGCTGCCGCGCGCCGTGCCACGCTGGCCGGGCTTCGGTGCAGGCTTTGCGGCCGAAACAGCGGTGCTGGCCGGGGGTGCGTCGGATGCCGACAGCGCTTTCGCAGGTGCGGGGACTGGCGGTCGGGCCGAACTGGCGACGCGGGCGGCAGGTGCCGGGGCCGTGGCGGCGGTCGTCATGCTGGCGGCGGCACCGGTTGCCGCAGCGGGGGCTGCGCCTTCGCGGAGGTATTGGTTGACGGTCCAGCCCGATTGTCCGGCGGTGGTTTCAACCTTGCACCAGGTCCGGCCATCGACGGCCTTGCAGCCCTGATTGCGCAGTGCATCGCCATTGCCAACAGTGGCCACAACGCTGGCCCCTGTCGAGGCTTCGGCGCGGATGTTCAGGCGGCCCGCGATCCCGGTGACCTGCCAGTAATCGGGGCCGCCGCCAAGGCTGTCAGCCAGGTCGGCCGCCGAAGCCTGCGCCGGTTGGGGCGTCGCGGCCGGGGCAGCGGTCGGGGCCTTTTGCGGCGTGCCGCCGACATCGATGGTCAGCGAGAAGCGCGCGGTTTCATTCTCTCGCCCGGCATTTGCCATCAGATAGGTGCGGATCAGATAGGTGCCGGTGGCGGGCAGCGTGATGCCAGCCTCCAGCCCCGAGGTGCTGCCGATGAACAGCGCCTGCGATTCGCCCGGCACGTCGCCGGGGGCGTAGATGTTGAAATAGCTCGACGGGTTGTTGGTGATCATCTGCACCGACATCTTCTGGCCGGCGCTTGCGGCGACGGTGAAATCCGCCGTGTCGCGCCCCGCGATCTGGCCGGTTACTGCGGTGCCGGTCGCGCCGTCACCGAAATGGACGGGGGTGGTGGTGCTTTCGGCCCAGACCGGTGCCGCCAGCACGGCTGCCAGCGCGGCGCTGCGGAGCATTTTTCCCAACATGTTCTGCCTCATTCATTCTTGTCTTATTGGGCGCGCCGGCGGGGTCGGGCGCGCATGTTCTGCATCAGCTTTGCGCCGGAAGGGCCGGTTGCGTCACGCGCAAACGGCCGCCGTCGCGGAACTGTGTTCGGTCGTGAGCCTCCTCAGACCGAGAGGCAGATGTACTTCAGTTCCAGATAGTCGTCGATGCCGTGATGAGAGCCCTCGCGGCCCAGACCCGACTGCTTGACGCCGCCGAAAGGCGCCACCTCGGTCGAGATGATGCCGGTGTTCACGCCGACGATGCCGTATTCCAGCCCTTCCTGCACGCGGGTGATGCGGCCGATGTCGCGGGCATAGAAATAGCTGGCGAGGCCGAAGATCGTGGCATTGGCCTTTTCGATCGCTTCTTCTTCGGTTTCGAAGCGGAACAGGGGGGCGAGGGGGCCGAAGGTTTCCTCGGTCGAGACCTTCATCGCGTCGGTCACGCCGGTCACAACGGTGGGTTCGAAGAACAGCCCGTCCTTGCGCTTGCCGCCGGTGACGACGCGGCCGCCGCCATCCAGCACGTCGCGGATATGTTCCTCGACCTTTTCAACGGCGTCTTCGTTGATCAGCGGGCCGGTGGTCACGTCCGCGTCCAGCCCGTCGCCGACGCGCAGCTTTTCGACCGCTGCCGCCAGCTTTTCAGCGAAGGCATCATAGACGCCTGACTGCACATAGATGCGGTTGGCGCAGACGCAGGTCTGGCCGTTATTGCGGAATTTCGACGCCATTGCGCCTTCTACCGCCGCGTCCAGATCGGCGTCGTCGAAGACGAGGAAGGGGGCGTTGCCGCCCAGTTCCATGCTGCATTTCAGCACCTGATCGGCGGCCTGACGCAGCAGGATGCGCCCGACCTCGGTCGAGCCGGTGAAGGTCAGTTTGCGGATCTGCGGGTTTTCGCAGAACTCCTTGCCGATATCCGAGGACCGCGACGAGGTGACGATGCTGAACAGCCCCTTCGGCACGCCCGCGCGTTCCGCCAGCACCGCCAGCGACAGCGCCGACAGCGGGGTTTCCGCGGCGGGGCGGCCGACAAAGCCACAGCCGGCGGCGATGGCGGGGCCGCATTTGCGGGTGATCATCGCATTGGGAAAGTTCCAGGGCGTGATCGAGCCGACCACCCCGATCGGCTGGCGGATCACCGTCAGGCGCTTGTCGCGCATATGGCCAGGGATGGTTTCGCCATAGATGCGCTTGGCCTCTTCGCCGAACCATTCGATGAAGCTGGCGCCGTAGGCGATCTCGCCCTTGGCCTCGGCCAGCGGCTTGCCCATCTCGGCGGTCAGAATGGTGCCGAGATCGTCCTGGTTTTCCATCATCAGGTCGAACCAGCGCCGCATGATTTGCGCGCGTTCCTTGGCCGGGCGCGCGGCCCAGTCCTTCATCGCGATGGCGGCGGCATCGATGGCGCGGGCGACCTCGGCGCGCGACAGATCGGCCACCTGCGCGATCACGTCGCCGCGCGCGGGGTTCACGACGTCGAAGGTCTTGCCGTCATCGGCGTCTATCCACTCGCCGGCGACATAGGCGCGGGTTTCCAGCAGGCTAGGATCCTTGAGCAGCGATTTCAGTCCGGTGATGTCTTTCGGCATGGCGTCCTCCGCAGGGTTGGCAAGATCATCACCATGCCGGGCGGCGCTTGTCAAAGGCGCAGACCGGTGGCCGTCCTTCAGCCGTCCTCCGCAAGACTGCGCCAGCTGTGTTGCAGATCGCCGGGCATTGGTGCGGCGGCGTGAACGCCCCGCGCGATGGCCCGCGCGAGGCAGCTGGCGGCGGCGTGGCCCAATGCGAAAACGTCAAGGTTCGGGTCCGCCATTTCGCGCGCGCCAGTCGAGACGGCAAAGACCAGATCGCCGTCAAAGGGCGTGTGGCTGGGCACCAATGCGCGCGCCATGCCGTCATGGGCGGCTGTCGCCAGCCGTTGCAGCGCTGGCTTGCCCAGCCTTGCATCGGTGGCGACGATGGCGATGGTGGTCGCCTCGCCCAGCCGCTTTGCCGGGTTTGGTTCGAAACCGGGGTCAAAGTCGCGGGCGGGGCCGAGGCCGCCAAATTCGGCCCCCATCTCCCACGGCGCGGCCCAGAAATGCCGGCTTTCGCCCACGGTGGCAGACCCGAGCGCATTCACCACCACCAGCGCCCCCACGGTGATCCCGCTCTCCAGCACCGCCGAGGCGGAACCCAGCCCCCCCTTCAACCGCGCCGTCATCGCGCCCATGCCTGCGCCCGCCGTGCCGATGGCGAAATCATGCGCCGCCGCTTCCAGCGCGGTCCGACCAAGCGCCGGATAGGGGTTGTCGGTCCAGCCCTTGTCGCCGCCGTTCAGCAGGTCAAAGACGATGGCGCCGGGGACGATGGGCACCCGCATCTCGCCCACGGCAAAGCCGCGCCCCATGGCGCGCAGGCCGGCCATCACCCCATCACCCGCCGACAGCCCGAATGCAGAGCCACCGGACAGAAAGATCGCATCCACCGCCTCGACCAGCTTGTCAGGTGCCAGCAGATCGGTTTCGCGCGTGCCCGGCGCGCCGCCCATGACATGCACGGCCGCCGCGAAAGGCGCGTAGGCCGTCAGCACCGTGGTGCCAGACCGCAGCACCGCGTCATCGGCATTGCCGACCCGCAGGCCGGGGACGTCAGTGATCAGATTACGGGTTCCGGGGCGCATCGCGGTCCTCCTTATATGCAGCGACCGCCGTCGACTTCCATGGCGACGCCGGTAATCATCGAGGCTTCGTCCGAGGCGAGAAAGCAGGCCGCATTGCCCAAATCCTCGGGCGTCGAGAAGCGTCCGATCGGGATGGTCGACAGGAATTTCGCCCGCATTTCCGGCGTATCCTCGCCCATGAAGCTGGCCAGCAACGGGGTCTCGCCCGCGACCGGGTTCAGGGCGTTGACGCGGACGCCAAAGGGGGCGAGTTCGACCGCCATCGCCCGCGTGGCGGTGATGACCCAGCCTTTCGAGGCGTTGTACCAGCTGAGCCGGGGCCGGGGCGAGACCCCTGCGGTCGAGGCGATGTTGACGATGGCCCCGGATTTCTGCGCTTTCATCAACGGCACGATGGTCTTTGCGGCCAGGAAAATGGCCTTGCAGTTCACTGCCAGAATGCGGTCGAAATCATCCTCTGATACCTCCTCCATCGGGCTGGGCAGATGGGTGACGCCGGCATTGTTGACCAGGATGTCGATGCGTCCGCCAAGGCTCAGCGCGGCTTCGGTCATTGCACGGATGCCGCCTTCGGTGGCGACATTGGCGGTGACGGCGGTGCCGCCGATCTGCTCGGCGATGGCGCGGGCGGCGTCCCCGTTCAGGTCGGCCAGAATGACGCGGGCGCCTTCTGCCGCGAATTTCCGTGCGATGCCGGCGCCGAAGCCCGACCCGGCGCCGGTCACGATGGCGATCTTGTCCTGAAGTCTCATATGTGCCCCCCTCGCTTCGGGAACAGTGGCGCGAAGCGGGGCCGGGGGCAAGCGGTCGACATTTGCGCCCCGATGTGAGGCCTGCCGGGGCAAGGTCAGCAAGGCGGGCCAGTCCATCGAGCAGACGCCACGTTGGTTGTTATTCCTGCGATGGCCATCGCCATTTTTGCAAGAGGTACCGGTCCATGCGTCCCGTCGGTCACAATTTGTCCTGTGAAGCCAATGTGCTTGTGCTGTTAAACCCATCTGTTTATGTCGGCGCCGTTAACGCTCGCCAGTGGGGCAGGGTTTCGTGTGTCATTCCAACGGCTTCCGAACCCTTTCCGTTTAATCAAAGCCAGCCCGTTTTGTGATCTTCAGGTGAACGCTGCGCAGGCAGAGGGCGATGGCTCATGGTATGGAAAGCGGAACTCCGGCACGAAATCTACCGGGATCAGCGGGTCAGGCTGATCGAATATGCGACGCCTATCCTTGGCTCACGCGAGTTGGCCGAGGACGTGGTGCAAGACGCCTTCATGCGCTTTGCGCCCGAGCGGTCGCATGGCACGACGCCCGAACAGATACTGGCGTATCTTTATCGTATCGTGCGCAATCTGTCGTTTGACAAACTCAAGCGGAGCCGGATCGAACAGCGTTATGATGAACGCTCGGCGCCTTATTGGGTCACGCCGACCGCGCCGCCAACGCCGGAAGAAAACCTGCTGCTTGGCGATCAGGTTCGTATCGTCAATGAAGTGTTGGCAGAGTTCCCGCCAGAGGTCCGCATCGCGGTTGAGATGAACCGCTTTGGCGGCTTCACGCTGGAGGAAGTGGCTGCCCATCTCCATATTTCGGTGGCAACTGCGCACCGGCATATACGCAAGGTCATGGTCGCCCTTGCGCTGCGTCTGGATCGCCGCGACTGATGGGGCGCGAGAAGACCGAAAGTGGCTAACGAAAAAAACCGCTTCGCTGATCGTCTGTTTAGACAGGACAACAGTGCAGCCAACACGACGCAGCGAGACGAAATGAAAGGATACCCCGAAGCAGCAGTATCTGAAGCGCGGCTTGAAGAGGCCGCGGACTGGTTTCTGCGGCTGAATGATCGCGCTGCGGATGAGGCGCTGAGGCAGGAATTTGACGAATGGCTTGCCCAGAACCCGCAGAACCGGCTTGCCTGGGAAAAGGCCTGCGGGTCGTGGCGGGTTCTCGGGCTGGCCGTTCCGATTCATGAAGACCAATGGCCCGGCACGGGCAGCGCAACCAACCGCCCCGGTATTGAAGCGCCACCTGCCACCCGGCCGTCGCGGCGGATCTGGCAGATGGCAGCGGCCGTGCTTGCGGTGCTGGTTCTGGTCGCCATCTCTGGCCGCAGCATGCCGCTGTGGGACCCGTCCGACTATCGCACCCGGACCGCCGAGACCCGGACCATTCAACTGGCTGACGGTTCGGTCATCAGTCTGGGCGCAAGAAGCGCGGTCGAAATTGATATGTCCGGGGCAGAGCGCCGCGTGCAACTGCTTTCTGGTGAGGTGTTTTTTGACGTGGCCCCCGACCCTCAGCGCCCGTTTATCGTTTCCACTCGCGATGTCAGCGCGCGGGTGCTGGGAACGGCCTTCAATGTCCAGCTGTCGGCGGATACGACCCAGATCGCGCTTGAACACGGATCGCTTCATGTATCGGCCGGCGGGGACGCTACACTTGCACCGGGCGACAGTGTGACGGTCAGCCACGACACCGGGCAGATCCAGCTTGGCCATGTCGCGCCGGACCAGATCGCAAGCTGGCGCGACGGGAAAATCTTCGTCGATGATATGCCGATCTCTGCGGTCGTCGAACAGATCCGGCGCTATCATCCGGGATGGATCAGGCTGTCGGATGGGCATCTGGGGCGGCAAAGGGTCACCGGGCTTTACGACCTGAGCGATCCCGACAAGGCCCTGCAGGCGCTTGTGCGACCCTTCGGCGGGCAGGTCCGGAAGATCTCGCCCTGGCTCGTTCTGCTAAGTGCCGGTCAGCCGAAATAGTCCTTCGCAGGGTGGCCGCTGCAAAAATTATGCCGCGAGGTGAAAAATTTGTCCGTGCTGGTCGTCTCTTAGACGTAACCGCGCGCCGGAAAGGTGCCGAAAGTCAGGGACAAAACCATGAATTCATATTCCATCCAGAGCTTGACCAGAAAGCACCGGGTCCGGGGGCTGGCCGTGCGATTGTTGCTTGGCAGCGCGCTTGGTGCGCTGGCGGCCGTCGCGCCGGTTCTGATCCCAACGGCACAGGCGCAGGTCACGCAGAATTTCGACATTCCCGCGCAGCCGCTGCCTTCGGCGCTGAACACCTTTGGTCGGCAGTCGGGATTGCAGATCTCATTGGCGGCTTCGGTCGCGCGCGGGATGTCTTCTCGTCCGGTTCGCGGTGCCTTGACCGCCAGTCAGGCCCTGTCGCAGCTGCTGAGAGGAACGGGCATCCCCTTCCAGATCACTGCCGACGGCACGGCGTTGATCGGCGCGGTGGGCGCAGCATCGGGCCAGGCTGCGCCGGTCGATGGCGCGATCCTGCTGGATACCATCACCCTCAGCGCGGCGGGCACGGGCGGCGTGCCGGCGGCCTATGCGGGCGGACAAGTGGCGACGGGTGGCGGCCTTGGCATGTTGGGCAACAAGGAGCTGATGGATACGCCTTTCAGCACGGTCAACTATACCAGCGATTATGTCGCCAACCGTCAGGCGCAAAACATCTCGGAAGTGATCGCCGCCACCGATCCCAGCGTGTTCACCACCGGGTCCAGCGGGATGATCGCGGACGGCTATTGGGTGCGCGGGTTGCGGGTTGCGGTACCCGATGCCACGGTTGGCGGCCTGCATGGCGTCACCCCGCATTTCCGGGCCACGCCAGAGATGTTTGAGCGGGTCGAGGTGCTGAAAGGACCTTCGGCGCTGCTGAACGGTATGGCGCCGAACGGTTCGGTCGGCGGTGTGATCAACCTTGTGCCAAAGCGCGCGCCGGAAGGCCCGCTGACGAACGTGACGCTGACCTATATGAATGATGCTCAGCTTGGCGGCCATGTCGATCTGGGCCGCCGCTTTGGGCAGGACAAGCAATTCGGGCTGCGTTTCAACGGCGTTTATCGCGACGGCGACACGTCGGTAGACGGCCAGCAAATGGGCACTCGTCTGGCGGCCCTCGGCTTTGACTGGGAAGGGGAAAACGCACGTATCAGCGCGGATATTTATTACAGCCGTCAACGCGTGGATGGGGTGAACCGGGGTGTTTCCCTTGCGCCGGGCGTGGATCTGCCGTCTGCGCCCAAGCCTGACACGCTGCTGAACCCGGACTGGACGTTCCTCACGACCGACGACAAGGCCGCAATCATCCGCGGCGAATACGATCTGACCCCCGCCATCACCGCTTATGCCGTCTATGGCGCCAGCAAAACGGATTACGACGGCATCGTTTCCGGCAGTCACCAGATATTCAACGACAAGGGCGATTACCGCACCAATGTCGCCCATACCGGCTTCAGCTATGACAAGCGCTCGGCAGAGATCGGGGTCCGGGGGCAATTCGATACGGGGTCGGTGGCGCATGAATGGACCATCAACGCCACCCAGTTTAAACAGGATTACGGCTTCCGCAGCGTCTATCCGCTGCTGGCAGAGGACTGGATCACCAACATCTATGATCCGGTGTGGGGGCCGGCACCCGGCCGGGCCTTCAACGATGCGCCGCCCAAAATCAATTCGGTGAAGATGCGCAGCTTCGGCATTGCCGACACGCTTTCCTTTGCAGGGGGCCGCGCGCAGCTTACGGCCGGCCTGCGTCATCAGTCGGTTGTCAGCGACAGTTTCGATGCAAATTCGGGCAAGCGGACGGAACGCTATGAAGCAAGCGCCAACTCGCCCGCTGTTGCGCTGAACTATCGCCTCACCGATCAGATCTCGGTCTATGGCAACTATATGGAGGGGCTCAGCGCCGGTTCGACCGCACCCGCCTATGCCGCAAATGCCGGTGAGGTCTTTCCGCCCTATAAAACCCGTCAAAAAGAGGTCGGGCTGAAATGGGATCTGGGCGAGATGACCCACAGCTTCAGCCTTTACGACATCCGCCAGCCCAACCGATATACCGATCCGGTGACCAACGTCTTTTCCTTTGGGGGCGAGCAGCGGAACCGCGGCGCTGAATGGAGTGAGAACGGCGGTGCGAAATTAGTCCACGTTAGCGGCGGCATGGTGCTGCTGCGGGCGGCGTAAAAGTCGTCCACCTATTGCCTTTCTGCGTCAGCAGGGAGGGCGTGAGGATTTACAGC
>NZ_JAAOHY010000011.1 GCF_011308835.1 Paracoccus xiamenensis
TGATGCTCCTTCAGAATGCCAATGATCTGCTCTTCGCTGAAACGGCTTCTCTTCATCGTCTGTCTCCTCAATTGGAGAACAGGCTAACCGTAAATCGAGGACACTTCAGGGGAGCAGGTCAAGGTTCTGATGGGGCAAGGGATGTCCCGTCTGGACGCGATCAGGAAGATCGGGGTTGTTGAACAGACCTATTACCGCTGGCGCAAGCAGTATGGTGGCATGGGTGTAGATTCGGATCGGATTGCGACGAAGTCGGGGACTTGGGGGACTACACCATGATATCGCCCGCTTGCGGCGCTACCGTCAAAAATCCGGGTTACGACCAGCTTTCCGTCGCGAACACGGCCCTCAAACGAAGCGGCTTCCTGTTCGCTTAGCTGATGAAAGGCGAGTTGTATCTCGATCGGCTGCTCTTGATCGCGCCCGAAGAAGTCGTCGGCATCGCAGCTTTTTGACGTTGAGTAAAATTTCTCAATGGCTTTCAGGATAGAAGACTTGCCCGCGCCGTTGCCACCGATGAACGCTGTATGGGCGCCGAAGCTGACTTCGACATCTCGAAGCGACCTAAAGTTTTTTATGCGCGCGCGCTCTAGCTGCATCGCTCCTCCAAACCACCCGATCTTCGTTTTTTTTTCGAAACGAATGCATAGTAAATACAAGCATCTGGACCGCCACAACGCAAGGTGGCGTGGCCGCTAAAGATTAAGCAACCGAAGCTATTCCGGACTTGGCGGAACGCCCACTTCCGGGTTCGATGTATAATCACCTTGTCTAAACCAATCAGGCGGCGGCGTGCACAATACCTTCGATGCCATTGATGGTATCAGCGACAGTCACGGCAGCCGGACCAAGCTCCTCTGTACGCATCGCGGACGCTCGTGCATGATGCCGCACAACCGGCTATCCTGCACTTTTCCCTCTGCAACCGCTCCGGCACCCGGCTACCACAGATCGTCGAACCGGTGCGCCGCCGTCCGCGTGTAATGCGCTGTGTGCCGTGGGTCTCGATGGCCGAGGTAATCCTGAATCACCCGCAGATCGCGGCCCTTGTTTGCCAAGGCGAAACCGCAGGAGTGGCGAAGCATATGTGGATAAACACCTCGAGTCCGGCACGGGTGCCGGCGGTCCCGACAATGTAGTTCACGGCCTGCCGTGTGAGCGGCAGCTTACGTTCGGAGACGAAGAGCCAGGGCAGTGCATCGTCCCTGCGCGCGAGCCAGCGCTTGATAGCCCGCAGCTCGTCGCCAGCGACTGGCTGCTCGACACTGAGCCCGTTCTTCAGCCGTGTGATCCAGATCCGCGACTGCGCGAGATCCACATCTCGCCGTCGAAGTGCGATCACTTCGGAGACGCGCAGGCCGTGCCGGAACATAATCAGGATCAAGAGGTGATCACGAACCCCTTGGCGGCTCTTCTTGGCGGCAGCGAGAAGCCGGTCAATATCCGGCTGACCAAGGTAGTCCCGCCTCCGGATATGGGCATCGGTCGCGCGGTAATCGTCACTCTTGACACTTCGCCGGGTGGACATGGTTCTGATGCCTCTCACAAGTCTCCGCTTGGCAAGGCTTGGCCTTGACCAACTCTTAACAAAACACACGAAGTGTAAAGAGTCGCGCTTTAAAAAGCGTGGAGCATGTTCATCGTGACGCCGCAAACATTTCGAGGGTAGCAAAGGCTCGCCACCAGGACATAGCCGACCAGGCAAATCAAGCGCCGAATGCGACCCGTAGCGCATAGCCCAGCCCAAGCTGCAGCGCTAACCAGACCGAACTGAGCGGGGGCGGAATTTCATCACAGTGAGTGCTTATTTTCGGAAAATGGCCGCATACCACGTTTCGAGCTCCGACGCTGAGCTGGTTCGACTGCCCCTCAATAATGTCAGAAGCTCGGGGTAGAGCCGTCGATGCGGCGGTCAGGCCGCAGGGCTGGCTACTTCCGACATCGCCGCCTCTACGGCTCTGCACAAAAGCGAAATGAACATCTCTATCTAGCCCCTGCTTGCAATGTGGAGTAGTCACCTACCTGTAGCGCACCTTGAGGCACTGGATAGAATGAGCTTGGATTCGATTACCCATCCTATTTTGTATTCCACTCTTACAACTCTCGCATACAACGTGAACATGAAGTACTATGGTGGATTGCACTATATGTGGTGCACCCCCTATTTTGGATCGAATTTCCAATCACCACATTTTACTGTTCCACCGAGCTCTTCGCCGCTCGAGATTTACGATACACTTCGCAAAGAAATCGAAGGATCTGATCTGCACGGCACAAAGATCAAACTTAACCGCATGGGAGTTCGGCGTGGTGCAGACATCATGGCCAAGCGCGGCCGAATAACCGAAGAACAAAAGCGAGAGATACACGCAATTGGAAAGGGGGCGTTGCCACAACAGTTTCGTCCACTGCTGTGTGTCATCTCTCGAATTGAAGCGGTGCCCTATTATCAGAAAGTCGATGTAAAGGATCGCGCAAACCCCTTGTCGCACGAGTATATCGTCGCTGACCTACCCCAATCAGCCTTCGATGTAATTAGGATTGGATAACATGACTATCGCAAGAATACTTGTCAACTCATCGCCAGAAGATGCCAGGTCAAGCCTCTACTACGCTGCTCGCTACATCAAGCAGGCAGGCAGCTTCGATAGTTATGAGAAGGATATCTTTGAGGACGAGCAGCACAATGCTCCTTCCGATTTGGTACGAAAATTGACGCTTCGCCTCATTGAGGCGATTGAGCTGTCTGAAGGCAAAAGCGCGGGGCAATTTGATGACGAGACCGTCATTCGCCTCTTAGATGAAATTACATCTCTGGAAGCAAGCATCCCTTCAGACCTGTCTGACGCTGAACTCGAGCGCGGTGTGTCACTTGCCGCTGGTATGCTTCCGCCAACGAGTATGCTGCCTGACGACTGACCGCCCGCACGACAGATAAACGCGAACGGGCAACCGGAAAGTTAATAGGCTCGGAAGTTGTAACCTGATCAGCACAAATCGGCGATAACGACAGCTGAGATGAATACCTTTGAATACTTGTCATAGCGGGTCGCCGCAGCCCGCCAGCCTTTGGGGTCGGCGAAAGTCGATTTTTATGCGTTTGCGACGTTTGCAAGGGCAGCTTATATTATTTACTTGATGCAGACGCATGTCTTGCGATCAGGACCGCAGGCCCTGATCACACCTTCCCGTAGGCGTTTGCGAAGTCATCCTACATCATAGCCTTGGCCAGCGGTTGGTGACCGATGCTCGTAGAGCACATTGCATTAGCCCAGTGGTGGGTACTTAATACGGCGTGGACTTTCCGGTCGCGAAAACAGAATGTTGCACAGTAAACTGAGAGGAGCTTCTGACTATGATCAGCACAGTCTGGATTTCGTACGATCTTGGCGTTCGAGGTGACTATGAGGGCCTCTATGCCTGGCTTGATGATCATGGAGCGAAGGAATGTGGAGATTCCATCGCCCTACTGAAGTATCCCCATAGCGATGATCTAATCGAACGACTCAAATCTGATCTAAAGGCCGCGGTGGAGATTAACGCGAAGACCCGAATTTACGTGATCTACCGAGATCGTTCGACGAACAAAAATAAGGGAAAATTTCTCTTCGGCAATAGGAAGGCTGCAGCCTGGGTTGGGTTCGGTGCGTCCAATGGTGAAAATGTGGACGAAGAGGATTAGTCATTGCCGCGAGTTCTCATAGACACCGGCGTTTGGTACTCCCGCTACGATTCGCGAGATACAGCTGCATCTCAAGCCGAGGTGGAGACTGTTTTTGAGCTCATTCACCCCTTCGATATAATAGTTCCTTGGCTAGTCGCATATGAAACACTCAGGACAAGGTTTACCCGAAAAAGGATCGGTATGGTATTGTTCGAGGAGAAGCTAAAGTCATCAAGGATTCAGTTCTTAGATGACGCGCCGTACAGAGACGATGCTATTGATCTTGCATTCCGTTCGTCTCGCAACGGGCGCCCCTTATCAATGGTGGACTGCGTGCTCCGCCTCATTATGGATGACAGAAACATAAAGATCGATTATTTTGCGACTTGGAATACCATGGATTTTCTTGACATCTGTGAAAGAAGAAGAATCGAAATTTTGTCAGATTAGATCCTGCGATAGCAGGCATTTCACATCCTATATCTTGACATGACCAGCTGACAGCTTCCTTCTTCGTTCGCGCACTCGGAATTATGGTGACCCTAGTTGACCGCCGAAAATACTCACTTAAAAGTCTGCGATGGACAAAAAAATTCAGCGAACATTACAGGTATAATCTACCGTGATTAACGCTACTAAATGAAAAGCCCCACAAACCGAAAAATTGAGACACTTTAATCTCCGCTTACGTGCTCGGCTTCTCGGAGCTTGCCCTGCAAAGTCAACAGTATGACCTCCTCAATGTCACGAACGCGCATCCCATGATCGTAAGCAAGCCGCTCCACCATGTTTGCGATTTCCGGGTTCTTCGGGCCGTACATTGGCCAATCGTGCAACTCATGCTGATCCGGATGTGTCGGCTTGACCATGCTGCCCTCGTTGATGGTAGGTCCCTTTGGTGGTTGGTACGAAGCGGTTATTTTTCCCACATTCCCCGCTTCCGCAGGATGTTCCGCGCTTTTTCCCATGAAATTCCTGCCACCAAGGCGCATCGGTTTGCGGATCGTGTCTCTAAATACGTCTCGACGATCAGCGCTTCATCGCACTGACGGTTGGCGTTTCGCGGTTGGACTTCGCGGCCCGTGCTCTTGATCCACCTCGAAATCGTATCGCATCCTGGACCATGCCGCTTGCGCAGCTCACGCAGGAAACTGCCCGAGTCCCACTGTTTCGCAATATCTTCTTTTATGTCGATCCCTGCGGCGGCCAGAGCTTTGACCGCCGCACGGCGGTCTCGTCCCAAAGCCTGCGCCACTTGGTCCAGTGACGGCATTTCCTCATATATCCGCTTGACCTCAGCCGACTCCGGCAACCGAGGCTTTTCTCCGACCCGAAGCACCTTGCGCACAGGGTCATGTGGCTCTGCCCCAACATCGCTGACATCTACCGCCTGGGCTTGTGCACTCGCCGCTTCTGACTGTGTAGCTTTTTGGCGCGCAAGCTTTCTGCGGGACACGCGCAGCCGAAGGCGTGGGCCTTCCAGTTCAGCAATGACGCTCTTGGCAGCCTTGAGTTGTTCTCGAGCCTCCCGAAGTCGTCGCTCGTCTTCACTTTGTTGCGTTGTCACTGGAGCCGCTCCTTCAGTGACAACTTTGGCGCGGTAACCCGGCAGTGCAAAGTCATCAGGTCAGAAGCTTGCCGGTATTCTCGGTTTGATCGGCAAAACAGCCCAACAAAATCTGAGAAAACACCCCCACAGCCGAAGAAAACTTGCGCGACGAATCAATCTCCGAATCACTGTCGGTGTGGGTAAGAACGGAGTCTAAGGACTTGCATCAGGCCATGAAGGTAGATTTGCACAATCACGAGCAGCTGAAGTGCCGGCTTCGGCAAGCCGGGTCGAGCATGGCGGAAATCGCCCGCACGCTCGGCATCAAGCAGAGCAGCGTGACGGTAGTTAGCCAAGGCTATCGCCGTTCGCATCGTGTGCAGTCCGCCATCGCCAGCCAGCTTGGTACAACTCCTCAGGAGCTTTTCCCCGATCGTTACGCAGCAGAGGAGGGCAGCGCGGCAAACAAACCTGACATCGGGAAATAAAAAGACCCTCCTGCGCTAACAGGAAGGCCTTTTGAATAAGCGTCGTTTGGTTCCAACCCCTTATTCATCCCCTGAGTCTCACGAAAAGTCAACCTGCCGAGGCGTCTCTCGGCAGGGCAGTCAAACTCATCTCAAACATAGGGGGATGTCGCCCCGCGCCTGCTCCGATCCACATGGGTCGGCGCCCAGGTGAGGTGCGCTCCAATCATCATGTACAACACCTTGTTCCACCGCGGGCCGGAGCCGAGCCACGCGACCCGAGTTCCTGCGCGCCGTTCAAAAGGGAGCCTTCGTGGCTCGATGGTCGCATCGTTGCCCGGCTTCGAGCGCCCGCGCATCATACACTTCGAGAGTGCGCTCGAATACGCCTTCCTCTGCCTGATGTTGGTACGCCCCGACGTGCACAACATCCGCGAACAACCCCCGGCAATATCCTATAAACCTATGCAGCGTGTGCTGAAGCTGAACTTTGCATCCGAGCTCGAAGCTGTTGCAGCCGCAGTTTCCAAATCCTTTGCAGACCGCGTGCTGCTGGTCACCGACCAGCACATCGATCGGGCTGCCGCTGCCGAAGCGGCTCGGACACTCGCCTGGTCGCGCCGCTCTCTAACGGAGGTAGCGGCATGACCCTGCGTTTTCGCTTCTCGAACTCCGACATGATCACCACGGCAGGCGTCGCCATGCGCCCGCTAGAAATCGATGACAAAGGCGGCACCTTCGAGCGCGTCGGCCAGCCGGGAATTACTGAGGCGTTTTCCCACCAAGAGCTCGCCGAGATGATGCGTCGGCCGGACACGACCTACTTTGCCGGGTATTTTGATCGAGCCACCCAAGAGGCCCATCGCGATAAACCTGTGCAGGTCATCAGCGAACTGTCGGAAAAGACCGCACGGCTGGTGATCTGGCGGAAGGCCGCCTGTGACGCCTTCCTGGCTCTCGAAGCTGCGGGCCTCGTCAAACGCACTCAGCGGGCCTATGAGCAGGCCAAAGCGCAGCTCGCATCAGTGACGGCCAGGCTCGTTGGTGAAGGCGCAGCGGCCTTTGCTAAGATACGACCGGGTAAGGAAATAAAAACTCGCAAGCTGCCGGGAAGCCGGACAGTCTTGCAGTGGGTCCGCTCCTATCAGGCTGCAGGCTACTCTGCACTTTCGCTCACTCCGGCCACTCACCTATCCGGCAATCGGAGTCGGCGCTGGTGTCCAAAGGCGGAAGCCCTGATGAACCAGGTCATCGAGATTTACGCCGACACGCAGCAACCAACCAAAGTCCAGTCTATTCAGGAGACTCGGGCACTGTTCTCCGAAGAGAACGCGCGCAGAGCCAGCGCGGGGGCAACGCCGCTCACGATCCCCTCTGCCTCCAGCGTTAAACGCCGATTGGACTCGGCCGACCCATTCTACGTCTGCGCAAAACGACATGGCGCGTCTGCGGCCGCCAGGAAATTTGCCATGAGCAGCAACGGTCCCGATGTCGTGCGCCCCATGGAGCGGGTCGAGATGGATGAAAACAAGCTCGACGTCATATCGTTACTGACGCTGACAGGCATCTGGGAGCACCTGCCGCCGGATCGGCAGAAGAAATTCGAGACAGGGCGGCGCTGGATGTATCTTGCGATCGACTGCGCCACGAAATGTGTCGTCTCGATGCGACTGGCTGACAATCCGAACTCGGAAGATGCGATCCGTGCGCTGCGGCAGATTTTCGAGGACAAGACCCCACTGGCCCAGGCAGCCGAATGCGAAAGCACATGGCATCATCGTGGCGGGATCGGAACACTTGTGACCGACATGGGGCCTGCCTTCGTCTCGGATGCCTTCCAGGCCACGGTAGCGTCGCTTGGGGTCACGTCGCATTTGCCGCCAGCTGGAATTCCCTGGATGCGGGGGCACGTCGAGTCCTTCTTCCGCACTCTCGGGCATCAGCTCATGCCGCTGCTGGCAGGCCGGACTTTCTTCGACACTGTTGATCGCGGCGACTACCCTTCAGAAATGCTCGCCTGTCTTTGCGACGACGATCTGATCAAGGTCCTGCTGACCTATGTCGTTGATATCTATCACAACCAGCCACACGGCTCGCTGAAAGGGGAAACCCCGAATGCCGCTTGGAAGCGGCTGGTGGCTGAACACGGGACGCCCCCGGTGCCGGATGGTTTGACCCTCAGGAAGGCATTCGGCAGGCCGATGCCCCGGAAGCTCAACGACGAGGGCGTACTGTTCTCGGGGCTTAGCTATAGCTGCGAGGCGCTGCGGGAAGCCTATCTGCACTCCCCCATACGGGAGGTGGAAATCAGGGTCGATCTGCAGGACATCGGGTGGATCGCCGTCAAGGTCGGAGCCACTTGGTATCCTGCCCTCGCCAATCAACCCGGCTTTGAGGGCGTGAGCTTCGATGAGCTGCGCGAGGGCATCCGGGCCGTTCGTCACGCACATGCGCGTGCTGCGAAGTTGGACGCGCCCAAGGTCCAGCGGGCTATCGCGCGGATATCGGACGCGAACCGCCACGCATTCGCGCTGCGCGCCCTGACACCTTTCCATGTGACCGACGTGGACGTCGCCCGCGCAGATGCTGCACTGCACTATCCGCTCCGCTCTGATGAGCAGCGGTTGGGATACATGCCGCCGAGCAACGACCTGCTCAATGACGCAATCTCCATTACTCCGCCAACGGACACATCTCGGAAGCCGGACAGCGACGATAACGGGCCGATCTCCGAGCGTCGAACGAGACGCAAGAACCGCAGACGCTGGGGGTTCAATGATGGGAAATGATCTGATCACCCAAGCGGCACAACGGGTCGCTGAATTGAAGGCATATTTCGTCGATCACGAGCGCTTCGTTCCACTGGCAGAAGGGTTCTCCATCCTTGCGGAGAAAAGGCTCGTAGACATCCAGACCGACCGTATCAGCGAGGCGCAAGGGCTTGCCCTGTCCGGGCACTCCGGGGCCGGGAAAAGCGCGGCAATCACACATCTTCTTGCCCAAGAAAGGCAGAGGCTGGCCGATCAGGGATACGGAGATTCAACCATCATCAGCTTGCGGGGGCCATCACCCGCAACACTGAAATTCGTCGGGCAGATGCTGCTTCGGGCGCTCGGCTACCCCATCGGTGCCGATCGCCATGCCTGGTACATCTGGGACCTGGTCCAACATCACCTCAAGGAGCGGCGTGTCCTGTTCGTGCATCTCGACGAGGCGCAGGACCTAGCGTCGCGGGGGACCAAGCACGAGCTGGATTCAGTGACATCCATGCTGAAGACGCTGATGACGGACCCGGAATGGCCAGTCGGGATCATTCTGTTGGGCACAAACGAGTTGGAAGACATCCTCAACCACGACCACCAGCTCGCTCGACGCATGAGGACCGTTCGGTTCGAGAGCCTATCCCCTGCCGCATATGGTGATGATATTCTCGACCTGCTCGAGAACTACTGTGAACTGGCGCAGCTCGGACCAGAGGATGACGTTCTGGATTTATCCCACGGCGAACGCGTGGTCCATGCTGCCGCAAACCAGTTCGGCATCGCCATCGTCCTGATCCTCGACGCCATCGAGGATGCCTATCTGCATGGCCAGAAGACACTGAACCGGCACAATTTCATCAGGGCGTACCATCGGCGGACCTCCTGCGATGCCGAGTTCAACCCGTTTGTCGTTCCGGATTTCATGCGCATCAACGCCCGTCAGGTGTTTTCTCGGGAGAACCGCACATGATGTTTTCGACCGTCAAGCCGTTGCCCTTAAATGTAAAATACCAGAACGGAGAATCCGCAACCTCTCTCGCATCCCGCTTGGCACGTCGCAACGGCGTGTCAGGCATGGCCATGTTTCTGTCGGACTTCGGGATCGACTATTTGAAACTATCCAATGGCGATCAAGAGGATTGCGCCCGATTGGCTTCACTTGCCGGTGTCGATCAGGCGAAACTGCATCGCCACACGCCTGCGCTAGTCTCTCCTGGCTGGTTCCGGTTGGGCATGGAGGAGATCAAGTTCACGGCCTTCAGCCGAACCGCTCTCAAAGGCTGCCCGCAATGCCTGCAAGACGCCTCAAACCAAAACGATGCTGCGCATTTCGGCCTATGGCAGTTGACCTCAATCCGCACCTGCTGCTTGCACGGCTGCTACCTCACTCCGTTGCCCACGTCGTCTGGGACGCGAGAGCGGTTCGACGTCATCAAGCTGACCTCTGGCTTTTCACCACCAGAACCCCAAATCGCGAACGATCAGGACCTTTTGTTCGAGTGCTACCTAAGAAACAGGATCGAGAAAGGGCCTGCGAAGACGTGGCTCGACCGGTTGCCCTTCCATGTTGCGGCGCAGACGTGCGAGGGCTTCGGGCTCCTGCTGACCCTTGGCCCGAAAGCCCGGCGAGAAACAGTGACGCCGGCGGAATGGGCGGCTGCAGGCACTGCTGGTTATGATGTCCTGCGTCATGGGCCAGACGCGTTCCGGCAGAAGTTGAAGGATATCCAAAAGGCTCATCCGGTCGACAACACCCTCTACCGGACCCGCTATCGCGTCTTCTTCGAGTGGCTGCGCCACCGTGACGACGACCCTCAGTTCGATGTGATCCGTGATCTGGTGCGAGAATTCATCTTCCGCAACTTTCCGATCTCCGAAGGCTACATCGTTCTGGGCCAGCCTTGCCCGGAACAATACGTTCATTCGCTTTCGACGGCGCGCTCGCGCTATGGCATGTCCGGCTGGAAGTTGGCGCGTCGCCTAGCCTCGATGGGACTCGCAGAGAGAAAAACATCAGGGCAGGGTTTCGTGCTGACTGGCTATGTTCCCACGGAAATCATCAATGACATCGCGACCGATTTCGATGACCTCCTGAACGCCGCCGATGCAGGAAAACACCTTGGCGTCGAGCGTTTCATGATGACCAAGCTGACGAAGCCCGGGCTGGTTGAGAAGTACTTCGACGAAAAGAATGCCTCGCCGATGTATCATCCACGCGATCTCGATGGGTTCCTTGGGAAGCTGCGGGCGCGCGTCGAGCGCCCCAAATCGGAGGACCTACTCGACATTGCGACGGCATCGCATCGTGTCCGCATACCGACCGAGCGCGTGGTCGAAATCATTCTGAGAAACCGCCTTCCGCTGCATGCGGTCGACCCTGCCACCACGCGTTTCCCGGATTTCCGCGTGTCGCTCGCCGTGCTACGGGAGGTCATCGCTACCGATCACCATGGAGCCGTTCGGCCGACCCGGGCCGCGAAGATCCTCGGTATCAATATCCGGACGATCCGCAGTCTGATGGACACGGGCGTTCTGAAATCTTGCGACATAGAGGAGCTGAAGAGCGGCCGAATGCGACGGTACGTCTGCGCCAAGTCGATGGAGCGGTTTTCCAAGAGTCACATCTCGGTGGTCGAACTGGCGACGAAGAGCGGGCGGCTGCCAGGCGTAGAGGCCGTGATCCAACTTGATCGCGGGGCGAAGCCGCTACCGTTGGAGCCACGCGCCAACATGATTTTCAGGCGAAACGACGTTCTCTAAATCATTAGTCAAAGGAAGCCGGCCACTGCGCCGGCTTTTTTCATGTGCGGTCAGAGGCAACCTTATCTGACGAAAAAAGCAGGTTCAGTTCAGCATCGAGATTTTGGGGCGCTGAATTCAAAAGGAAATTTTGGCACGCAGAGGCAGAACTTTGTGACGCTTCCCATCTCCATGTGAAGATGAAAGTCCTTCCTCATCAAATGTTTAGGATGCTGCCCAGATCGAGCAGAGACCGTTTTGGCGACAGCATACCATAAATGCCGGCCAGCAACTGCCGAATGATCCACAGGTGCTGAAACAAGGCACTGTCTGCGTGAAAAGACCGTCACCGCGGCGTCGCGGCTGGATCGGAGATTGGCCAACCTTTCCCGGCCGGTGTCCTAGATCGACCTCAAATCAGATGCGATCTGCGATGGTGCGTCGTTGAGATCCGTCCTGCGTACCGTCACATGCACTTACCTGTCCGCGTTCTGCCCACTGTCATTCAGCGTGTCGGTGTCGTATCACTGACAAAACGATTCAGGACAAGTAATGCGACCTCATTTTGCTGCTCTCATCGCCCTCACGCTCGCGGCCGGATGCACGACCGGTGCCGGCACGGTCGTCAAGGGCGCCGGACCAGATGATCTGCTGAAGCTTCGCGAAGGTCCGAGCCTCGACCACAAGATCATCATCGGACTGCCGGACGGAACGCGCCTTACCCGTCAAGGCTGCGTGGAAAATAATGGCAAGGTCTGGTGCAGAGTCTTCCTGACCGACAAGCCCAGTGTCTCGGGCTTTGTTTCGGCGGAATATCTGGCGCATCGCTGACAGCGAAACCCGGCCTGACCTGCGACCGCCGTTTGGACCCCCCGTAGGAAATCCTATGGGGTGATTGTTCAGGAGGGCGGCGCGGGTCTGAACCGTTCGTCAGCGTGACAGCTGGGTTGCTTCCAATCGCGCCCCGAGCAAGGCCTCCGCTGGCCATGGTCATGGAAACGACATTGCTAAGCTGAACCAGTGCTTTTGGATGGTTCGTTTAATGCAATTATCATTGCGGCAGCATCTGCATAGGCCTAATCGGCCGCCTCGTCAGCATCGAGTGACTGAAGCGGCGAACCACATTCGCGGATTCGGAAAAGATCTCCGGGTTCGGCTCGTCATCATGCTGGACCATGACGACGTCGACATCGTGCAGTTCGGCATCCGGGCGAACCCTTGCGAGAATAGACGCTGGTGTTCCGTCTCGGCCATGAAACGGGCCGCCCAGAGCACTCGCTCGCCATCCCATGCGCGGCTATCGTCCATCCATTCATCAAACTGATCCTGAGCTCGATTCTGGTGGCGGCCTGCGAAGTCTTTAAAACATTTGACAAAAATGAGTTTCTGCTGGCACATATTTAACGTACACTTGCGACAGATAAGCTACGCCGGCCACACTGACCTCGAAAATTTGGCCGATTTTTGACCGGTCGCGAAATGCGATCACGATGCTTGCGTTATCCGATATATGTGCAAAACAACCGAAGGTGTTCGAATTGACCATTCTGCTCCGCCTGGCGCGATGCACGAGCATCTTTTTACTCGCAATCCCCAGCACTGTCGCAGCACAGGACAAAGAACTCGCCAAGCAGCTTACAAATCCCGTGGCCTCGCTGGTAAGTGTGCCATTTCAGCTGAACCATGACAGCGGTTACGGACCGAATGACGGAAGCCGGATCGTGCTGAATGTCCAGCCCGTCATTCCGTTCAAAATCAACGACGAATGGAACTTGATTTCGCGAACCATTATTACGATTGTCCGGCAGAATGATATCGTTGGATCCTCGGGAACGCAGTTTGGACTTGGCGACACCGTACAAAGCCTGTTCCTCTCTCCTTCGAAGCCCGGTTCGAACGGCGTTATCTGGGGCGCCGGGGTTGTCCTTCTGCTGCCGACGGCAACCGAACCCGAACTTGGCGGAGACAAATGGGGGGCCGGCCCGACTGGTGTCGTCCTAAGGCAGAGCGGCCCATGGACTTATGGCGTGCTGGCAAATCACATCTGGTCTTTTGCAGGCTCTGACGATGCAGCGGACGTGAATGCAACCTTTCTGCAGACCTTCCTGACCTATACCACTGAAGATTCATGGACTTTCGCCCTCAATACGGAATCGACCTATGACTGGGAGAGCGAACAATGGTCGGTACCGGTCAACTTCATGGTCAATAAGCTTGTCAACATGAACGGCCAGCCGGTCAGTTTTCAGGCGGGCATCAGATATTGGGCAGACGGACCCGAGGGCGGCCCCGAAGGTTTCGGGGCAAGGGCCGGGGCAACGCTGCTTTTCCCCAAATCACCCGGGTAGGAGCCAAAGCATGAACCAAGCAGCTTCGAAACATGTTCAGCCGCGCCCGCCGCTTTTCACCCGACAATTTCGTGCCGTAGCCTTTCTGACCGGCGCAGTCGTTGCGGCGGCCCCGACATTCGCCGCGGAAACAGGCGTTGGCTTCTACCTACTGGGCTCAAAGGGCCCCGGAGCGGGAATTGTCCCGCCGCCCGGCGTTTACGTTCAGAACGACCTGTATTTCTACTCCGGGTCAGCCGATGCAGACCGCCAATTTCCGGTTGGCGGAGAAATCATTGCCGGTATTGACGCAAACGCCCAGATCAACTTGACTTCGGCGCTTTGGTCCACGCCTTGGCAGGTATTGGGCGGCAATGTCGCCTTTACGGCCACCCTGCCCTTCGGCGCCCAAGATGTTTCTGCCTCTGCCTTCATTCCGGGCATCGGGCTTGGGCGTGCCGTCGACGACGACCTCTTCACGCTTGGCGATCCCGTTGCCGGCGCGATGATTGGCTGGCATTCGGGCAATCTGCATTGGAATGTGGGCACCCTGATCAATGTCCCGATCGGCAACTATCAGGAAGGCGAGATAGCCAACCTTTCGTTCAATCACTGGGGCGTTGACATTTCGGGCGCGGCGACCTGGCTTGATCCGACGACCGGACTGGACATCTCTGGGGCGGCAGGTTTTACCTTCAACGCAGAAAACCCAGAAACCGACTATCGCACCGGAACAGAATTTCATGCCGAATGGGCGATTTCCAAGGCTGTGTCACAAGACCTCTCGTTGGGAATTATAGGATACTATTACAAGCAAATCTCTGGCGACAGCGGCGACGGCGCGCGCCTTGGCGATTTCAAGGGCCAGGTCGCGGCAATCGGCGGGACTGTCGGGTATAATTTCATGGCTGGCAGCACGCCGGTTTCGCTGCGTGCCAAGATCTACCGCGAATTTTCGGCCCGAAACCGATTGGAAGGAACCGCAGGGTATCTGACTGTTTCGGTGCCGCTAAACATAAGATAGCACTTCTGCATACAGACCCCATCGTGCGGCGCTAAGTCAAAGAAATACTGTATTCGGCGGGTGTCATCCCGGAATGCTTGCGGAATGCCCGGGCGAAATGCGCTGACGAGGAGTACCCCAGCAACGAAGAGACTTGGCCGATCCTCATATTTCCATCACGCAAAAGCTCGCTCGCGCGTTGGCATTTCGTAAGTGTAACCAAATCGCGGAAAGAAAATCCTTCACGATTCAGCTCTCGCTGCAGTGTGCGCTTGCTGATATCCAGGGCGAATGCCGTGCGGTCCAGGTCTACACGCCCAGATAGAATTTGGGTTCGCAGATAGCATTTCACCGCGCCCATCAGGCTGTCACGCGTACAGGGTTCCAGCCTTTCGCGCGAAAGATCCTCAATCGTGACGGGCGGCAGGTTGGGCGTCCGTCTTTTAGCGGTAAGGTTGGCCGAAGGAAAAACAACACCAACTACCGGTCGATCAAACAGAACCGGACACCCGAAAATATCTTCGTATACAGGCGAATTTGCTGGCTTCGGAAAGTTCAGTTCGATCTGCGTCGGAACCCAGTCGTCTGAGATGTATTTTTTAACGATACTCAGAATGACGCCTGCCGTCCCAAACCCTTCGTGCTGATACCTGCTGTCCGTCGCATTGGTGCTGAAATAGCAGACTCTTGCAGATCCATTAGAAATCGAAAAATCCAACCTGTCACCGAAGCTATGATAACCGACGCTGCGTTTTGTACGTTCAAGCGCCTCGTGCAGCGTCTGCGCGCCCAGGACATAACCCGCCCATATGCGATAACGGTCGAAGCTTAGATACGGAACAAGGCGAAGTCCCAGATGATGTTCGCCGGCTTGTCGCGCGACGCTGTCGATGAATACGGTCAGCGTTCTGTGCGGAATAAAGCAATCATATCCTTCGATCCGATCTATTTCCAATCTTGCTGCCTGATTGGCGCGCTGCAGGACGCGGGATCCAAAATTTTCAGCGACGAATTGTGGAATACCTGACAGAACCTCGACGCAGATCAGCCCTGGACCAACGCGATTTTTACAGTTCGGCTGTTCGGCCACTGGCGCAAAATGGGTGTTCGCGGGTGGCATGAAGTCCTCTAACTTAGCCGGTGCAAATTAGTCTAGAATCGTTCTCATGCTGCAATCAACTGCGCATGCGAAGATGTAAATCTTCACCATGGAGTTGGCGACAGTTTTCCCTGCACTCGCGAAAGGAACCTCAATATGCGTGGCTTTGCTCGCATTACGACGACCAGCATTTTCTGTCTCTGCGCATCACAGGCATACGCACAGCAGACCGGCTGGGACTATCGGCTGACAATGTACGGCTGGCTGGCCGGGCTTGATCAGTCGATCGAAACCCCACGCGGCACAATTGACGGCAACCTTCACGTCAGCGACGTGCTAGAGGGGCTTGATATGGCGCTGATGGGAACGTTCGAGGCGCGGCGTGACCGCTGGGGCATCATTACCGATCTGGTCTATTCGGACCTGTCCCTGACCAAGGAAAACCCGCTCCGGGGGGCTTATTCCTCGGCCGAGATGTCCCCACGCATGACCGCGTTGACGATGATGGGCGCCTACCGCGTCAGCCAGAGCGATAACATGTCTGTCGATCTGGCGGCGGGGCTTCGCTATATGAATGTCGATATTGATACGACCCTGAAGCCCGGCAGCTTGGCCGGAAGAGAGTTCGATCTGGACGATAGCTGGGTCGATCCCGTCATCGGAATGCGCGTATCGGGCAAGTTCAATGAAAAATGGTATGGCAGCGTATATGCTGATATTGGCGGGCAGCTCGACGGCGACAACTCGGCCTGGCAGGCACTTGCCTATGTTGGCTATGCGTTCAACCCGACCTGGTCGGCAGAGTTCGGATACCGCCATATGCATGTCGAAAAGGAAATCCGGAACAGCGATGTTTCGCTGGAACTGTCAGGTCCGATGATCGGGGTTACCGCGCGCTTCTAGCGCCGCCCGCGAGAGGCCAATCTTCAAGACTCGACCGCGATGACGCATAAATGACTGGCGGCAGCCAAGGGGCTGCCGCCAGTCATTTGACGTTGAAGGGATTAGGGTGCCGGCCGGGGCGGCGCAGCGGAACAGGCATGACCGTCCAGGCCTTGGTCCGACCGGCCATGTGATGTCGCTGTTGCGGGCCGGCTCAACCGGCCGGGGTGACCTCTTCTATCTCGCTTGGTTGCCAGCTTTTGTCGAAGAAGGATGGCAGCGGACTGTAAAGGCGCAGAAGCGTAAACCATCCCTTTTCCGGGTCGGTCTGGATCCAGTTGCCGCGCGCCACGCCTTCGGGCTGGGTCGGGCCGAAATAGATCGTTGTCGTACCATCGCTTGCCGCTTCTGCCGCCGGCGAGGGATAGCCCTGGCTGCCGGCGCGCGGGTATTTCTGCGGCGTTTGCAGCATAGAGCGGGTCTGGTTGTCATAAAGCGTAAGGGACCAGAAAGCGGCGGCCGGGATATCCTTCGGCAGTTCCACCTTATAGGTCTTCGCGCCATCGAACGACTCGCCGTTCGCGTCGAGGAACCCCATCAGATATTGCGAGCCGACACCGGGTATCCGCATGATCATACCCGGAGAATCCAGCGTATAGCCGTAATAGAAGGCCGCGCGGGAATCGAGCGTACGGGCCCCGGTCGGCTCTAGCGGTTTGAATGCCCCATCTTCAAACAGCGGAGGTGGTGTTTCGAAGAATGCGCCCCCTTCCCACAACATGTTCCCCCAGTGCGAGCCATCGTAATAGGCCCATTCCGGATGCTTCATTGCATAGCGCCAGTTCAGCGCCCGCCCCGTCGCCTGCCCTACCGCGGCGGCATCGGTCAGGATCGCCTTCATCCGATCATCGGGCGCGAACGGCTTTCCATGCACGATTCCGATCGCGGCAAGCTGGCCCGCCAGCTCTGGATCATAACTGGTGGCCGGCTCGTTCTGGACGTTCTCGTTGATCAGTTCAAAGAAGCCATAGTCACTGGGCGGGATGGTGTTGAACGAACGGCCCGAGGCCTCAATGAATTTCGTTTCGGGAATTTTCGGCTCATCTGCAATGTGCACGGTGCCCTCAAGCGCCTGCGCAATACTGGTGCCGAATGCGCCGGGCTGGTAGGGGTATACCTTCATCGTCCGCTTGATGTTCTCGACAGCAGGCTTCGGGTCATTGTCGACCAGGTTGGCCCGCGATGCGTAAAGCGCAAAGTTCGTTTTCGAATGGGCAATGAAATATCCCCCTTCCGGCAGCGGGCCATCATAATCCGGGCCGACGATCAGGTATTTTCCACCCAGGCCGCGATCCGGTCCCGGACCGCCGATATCGACAACCCATGAAAACCACATATCATTGATCGTGCCAGTAGCCCCTGACGGCTGTTCGATCACCACCGGCCCGTTGCTGAGATCGAGACCGGTAAAATAATAGATCGTGTCGGCATTCGCGGTCAAAAACAGCGAATTGGAATCCATCAGCTCGGAAAAGATGACCACGTCACCCGGATTGGCGCCGACATCCTGCACGCCTTTGGCAATTGCAAGGGCCGACGCTCCCCTGAAGCTGTTGTTGTAAACGTTCAATGCCCGCGTGAAATCGATGATGTCATACACCTTTTCTGCCGCTTCCTGCGTCGGCACCCCGTCGCGAAATTCCAGCGTACCAGCACGCGTATCAACGGTGGCGGGGATCGAAAGCGCCTCAACGATTTCTTTCGTCACATCTGCGTGGCCCGTGCCTAATGCGAAAATAGTCGCGGCGCTGCTGATCAAGGTTCGGCGGATCATCGTTTTGTTCCTGTTCGGGTGTTGCGGCATTTGCAATGCATTCAACAACGGCTTCGGAGCAGGCATTACCCCGGTGGCGGATCTTCTTCGCCATCCAATTCCGAACCGCGTCGCCGAAATCCTAGCGCCGCCGGCCGTTCCAATCAGCAACCATTTTGCGCCAAGTGTTTGTAATCAGGCAATTGAACGCAGCCCCGGCATGCGACTCCATCCCGTATGCGCAGATCAAATCCTATGCTGCCGGGTGATGGCAGAAGATTTGCCTGCGTGGCCGGCAGCTCAGATCAGAAAACCCGTCAGGGCAGCATTGAACGCCGTGGCGGATTCCACGTTGACGATATGGCGGCCCGGCAGGCTCAGATGACGCCCGTCCCGCGCCCTTATCGCAATGGCCTCAAGCTCGTTCGGGGGGCAGACCGGATCGTCAATTCCGGAAATCGCCAAAAGCGGATTGGCGATCTGGTCAAGGCTGGCGCGCAGGTCTGCTTGGGCAAGTGCGGCGCAGCACCCGATATAGCCTTCGCTCGACGTTACCGCAAAGCTGTCCAGGATCGTGTCGACGGCTTCGGACTGTTGTTGGTGAAAGGTCGGCGTGAACCAGCGTTCCGCCGTCGCCGCCACAAGCCCACCCAGACCGCTGTCCCGGACATCAGCGATACGGGCAGACCAGCCCTCAGGCGTCCCGATACGCGCGGCAGTGGCGCAAAGGACGACGCGATCGAGCCGCGCGCCCTGATGGATCGCAAGCCACTGTCCGGTCAGCCCGCCAATGGACAGGCCGCAGAAATGCGTGCGCGGAATTGCCAGCGCATCCAGCAGGGCGATCACGTCGCCGCCCAGATCGGCAAGGCCGTAGGGCGGCGGCGGCGCGGATGATTTGCCGTGGCCGCGCCGGTCATAGCGCAGGATGCGGAAATCGCCCACCATGGCGTCGACCTGGGCATCCCACATATGCATGTCGGTGCCCAGCGAGTTGCAGAAGGTCAGCCACGGCCCATCCCCTGCCGGCCCATCTATGCGGTAATGAAGGCGATGGGTCGGCAGGTCCAGATAGGGCATGGTCAGGCTTTCACGGCAAGGTTGTCGTCTTGCGACGCTGAGGGTGCAGCCACATCGTCGCTGCGGGGGTTGCTTAGCGCATAGACCAGCATCGCCATGGCGGCGACTGCCGCAGGAATGGCAAAGATCAGGAAGTTCTGCCCCAGCGGCAATTCCCGCGCCAGCAGCACCCCGCCAATCGTCGGCCCGACGATTGCCCCGATCCGGCCCACGCCCGAGGCCCAGCCCAGACCCGTCGAGCGCACCGAAAGACCATAAAGTTGCGCCACACTGGCATAAAGCAGGATCTGCGTGCCGATGGTGGTGGCCCCGGCGATGAAGACCAGCAGGAACAGGACCACGGGCGCGGGGTTCATGCCGATCAGCGCGATGGACAGCGCGGCGGCCACGAAATAGCCGATGACCACCTTCGGCAGCCCCAGCCGGTCACCCAGCCAGCCGCCGGCTACCGCGCCGGCCATGCCGCCGAAATTCAGCGCAAACAGGCTCAGCAGACTGGCACGTTCGGCGTAACCGGCCTCTTGCAACACCTTGGGCAGCCACGACGACAGCAGATAGACCAGCAACAGGCAGCAGAAGAACGAAGCCCAGAGCATCAGCGTCGGCAGGCTGCGGCCATGGCGGAACAGTTCGACGACCGAGGCAGAGACGCCCTTCTTTTCGCTGAAGACTAGCCGGTCATCGGCGTTCAGCGGCGTGTCCGGGGCGACCTTGGCAAAGATGCGGCGCGCTTCGTCCTGCTTGCCTTGACGGATCAGGAAGCCCAGCGACTCCGGCAGCCTCCACAGGACCAGCGGGAACAGCAGCAATGGCACGGCGGCGATGAAGAACATCGGTTTCCAGCCGAAGCTGGGAATAAGCCCGATGCCCAGCCCAGCCGCGACCATGCCGCCGATCGAATAGCCCGAGAACATGATCGCCACCATGGTGCCGCGCAGGCGTTTGGGCGCATATTCGTTCATCAGCGCGACCGCATTCGGCATCAGCCCGCCGCAGCCCAGACCCGCGATGAAGCGGAAGATCTTGAACTGCTCGGGCGAGCTCGCGAAGCCGGTCATCACCGTGGCCGAGGTGAACAGCAGAAAGCTGATCGCCACGCCTTTCTTGCGGCCGATCCTGTCGGCCAGCGACCCGAGGCCGAGCGCCCCGAACATCATCCCGAACAGCGCCCATGCCTGCAAGGCACCCGCCTGCGGCTTGGTCAGCCCCCATTCGGCGATCAGTGTCGGCAGCACGGTGCCGGCGACGAAAACATCATATCCGTCCACCACCAGCAGCACGCCACAAAGCGCGACCACCATCCATTGGAACCGGCCGAACGGGCTTCGGTCTATCGCCTCATTCACGTCGATATTGCGCATTTCGTTTCCTCCCTGAAATACGGTTTGATTGACCGACCTCAGCCCGTGTCGCCGCCAGCGACGGGCAGGACAGAGCCGGTGATGTAGGATGCCTCGTCCGAGGCCAGGAACAGGATCGGTGCGGCCTGCTCCGCGATGGTGCCATAGCGGTGCATCAGCGCCGTCTGCTTCACCTGATCGACAACCTGCGACATCCATGCCTTTTCGGCCTCGCTGTCGCCTTCGGCGTTGCGGGGGATGCGGCGGGGCGGCGCTTCGGTGCCACCCGGCGCGGTGGCGACGACGCGGATATTATCGCCGGCCAGCTCCATCGCCAGCGACTGGGTGACGGCGTTGATGCCGCCTTTGGCCGCCGAATAAGGGACGCGATGAATGCCGCGCGTCGCGTTCGAGGACACGTTGACGATGGTGCCACCGCCGCGCGCCAGCAGATGCGGAATGACCGCGCGGCAGCAATAAAGCGTCGGCATCAGCGAGCGGCGGATTTCGGCGTCGATCTGATCGGGCTGAAATTCGGCATAAGGCCGCATGCGGATCGCGCCGCCGACATTGTTGATCAGGATGTCGATGCCGCCGAAAGTTTCGACGGCATGGCGCATCGCGGCCTCGGCACCGCCCCACGTCTCCAGATCGGCATTGAAACCGACTGCGCCATTGCCTGCCTCGGCCGCCACGTCGCCTACGAAGTCGGCGCGGTCGACCAGCAGGACGCGCCCGCCCTCGGCTGCCGCACGCAGGGCGACGGCGCGACCGATCCCCTGCGCGGCGCCTGTCACGACCAGCACCTTACCCGCGAAGCGGTCGGGAAAGACGGCGCCGTTCATGCGACCGCCTTCTGGGGCTCGTTGGGGGTGAACTTCTCGTAATGGAAGCTGGCGGTATTGACGTTGTTTTCGTCCAGATAGTGGCGGACGGCATCGACCATCGGCGGCGGTCCGCACAGATAGACATCGACGCCCCCCCCAGCCAGCATCTCTTCGGGCATGTGCTGCGTCACCCAACCCTTGCGCGGGTGGTCCGAGGCCCCTTCCGCAACCACGGTGGCAAAGGTGAAGTTCGGCAGCCGCTCGGCATAGGCGGCCAGTTCGTCCACCAGAACCAGATCCAGATCGCGGGTCACGCCATAGATCAGGTGGATCTGGCGCTGCGATCCGGCGCGGGCCATGACCTCCAGCATCGACAGGAAGGGCGCAAGGCCGGTGCCGCCGGCAAGAAACAGCAGCGGGCCTTCGCCGTCGCGCAGATAGAAGCTGCCCATCGGGCCGGTCAGGGTCAGTGCGTCACCCGCTTTCGCGCCGGCCAGCCAACCGCTCATCACCCCGTCGGGTATCTTCTTGATGAGAAAACCGATCTGCGCCTCACCCGGCGCGGTGCTGAAGGAATAGGAGCGATGCGCCCCGCTGCCCGGCACGTCGATATTCACATACTGCCCCGGCAGGAAAACCGGCGCGGTGGCCGCGTCATCAACGGCCAGTTCCAGCACCACGGCAGCGTCGTGATGCGGCGCGATCCGAGTCACGGTGGCGGCAAAGCTTTGCTGGCCGGTCTTGCAGGCCTGCGAACTCATCGGCACTGACAGCACGCAATCCGAGGTCGCGACCATCTGACATGTCAGGACAAGGCCCTCCTCGGCCTCGTCCTCGGTCAGGGCGTCTTCGATATAGTCGTCGCCCATATCATAGCTGCCGCTTTCGGCCTTGCATTTGCAGGTGCCGCAGACGCCGTCCGAACAGTCCATCGGCAGGTTGATCTTGTTGCGATAGGCGGCGTCCAGAACCTTTTCGCCTTCCTTGCAGTCAACGAAACGGGTGATGCCGTCTTCAAAATTCAGTGCGATCCTGTAGCACATGGCTTCCTCCTCGCGTTTGGGCTGGGTGGCGGTCAGACGTGGTAGACGTCGATGACCTGGCGGATGTAGTCGTTCTTCAACACGATCTTCTTGGCGGCGATCAGCAGCCCGCCGTCGGCCCGGCGCAGGGTCACGAACATGGTCCCGAAAAACTGATCCGTGGTCTTGTAGCGGTGGTTGAGGGTGTGGAAGTTGTAGCGGACATCCATCTCATCCCCGCGATCCTCGATCACCTCGACATTCTGGACGGCGTGGCTGGTGCGCGGCTCAGGCGTGGAGGCACCCGAACGTTCGGTCTTGATGCGGAAGACGCGGTCTTCCAGCCCGCTGCGGTCGGGGTAATAGATCAGCGAGATTTCCGATTGCGGGTCCTCGGTCGGCTGGTCGTTGTCGTCCCATGCGGGCATCCAATAGGTCGCATCGGGCGCATAGCATTCCAGCCATTCGTCCCATTCGCGATCATCCAGCAGGCGCGCCTCACGGTACAGGAAGGCGCAGACGGCGTTGTAATCCGTGGTGGCTGTGATGTTATCGAGGCTCATGCCGCTTCTCCCTTCTTCTCGGACGCCAGCGCATCGCGCATGACCTGCGCCCACTATTCGTGCTGCACGACGAACAGCCCCTCATCCTCGCTGCGCTCGCCCGACACGACCGGGTTGATGCCAATGCGTTTGGCGTTGTCGTCCGGGCCGTGGATCCAAAGCGGCGCACCGCGCGACATGTCGTTCCACAGCGGCGCGGCATAGGCGGTCTGGCAGGCACGGAATTCCTCCAGATCGTCCGATGTCCCCATGCCCGAGACGTTGAAGAAATCTTCGTATTGGCGGATGCGGTTGGCGCGGTCCTCGGCGCTTTCGCCCTTGGGGCCGAAGCAGAAGATGGTGACTTCGGTCTTGTCGACGCCAAGCGGGCGGACGACGCGGATCTGGGTGCTGAACTGGTCCATCAGGAACACGTTCGGATAAAGGCACAGGTTGCGGGTCTGGTTGACGATGAAGCCGGCCTTGTCCTCGCCCAGACGGGCGGCGATTTCCTCGCGGCGGTTATAGACCGGGCGCACCTCTGGGTTCTTGGTGTTGGTCCACAGCAGGATATGGCCGTTGTCGAAACCGTAAACGCCAGCGACCGATTTGCTCCAGCTATTCGCGTCCACGGCCTTGGTGCCGGTTTCGGCGCGGCGGTCCATGGTGGTGGCATAGTTCCAATGGACCGAGCTGACGTGATAGCCGTCACAGCCGTTTTCCATCTGAAGCTTCCAGTTGCCGTCATAGATGTAGGAGGAATTGCCGCGCAGCACCTCCAGCCCTTCGGGGGCCTGATCGACGATCTGGTCGATGATGGTGGTGGTTTCGCCCAGATATTCCTGCAAGGGCGCGACGTCGGGGTTCAGGCTGCCGAACAGGAATCCGCGATAGCTTTCGAAACGTGCAACCTTGGTCAGATCATGCGAGCCATGGGTGTTGAACTGCTCGGGATATTGGGTGGTCTTGGCGTCCTTGACCTTCAGCAACTTACCGGTGTTCGAGAAGGTCCAGCCGTGGAAGGGACAGGTAAAGCTGCCCTTGTTGCCCTGCTTGCGGCGGCACAGCATGGCACCTTTGTGCGCGCAGGCATTGATGACGGCGTTCAGCTCGCCCGTTTTGTCGCGGGTGATGACGACGGGCTGCCGACCGATCCAGGTGGTGTAATAGTCGTTGATTTCCGGGATCTGGCTTTCATGGGCCAGGTAGACCCAGTTGCCTTCGAAGATGTGCTTCATCTCCAGTTCGTAGAGGTCTTCGTTGGTGAAGATATCGCGGCGGCAGCGGTACAGGCCGGCTTCGTGATCGTCTTGCACGGCCACCTTCAGCAGGTGGTCCAGTTCGCGGGCTTTTTCGATGATCGCGGACATGAGTTCTCCTTCCCCAGGGGATGCGCTGTTCGCGGGCAAGCCCCTGCCAATGTCGGTGATGAATTGTCGGGTTCAGGGTCCGGGCGGCGCTTGTGTCAGGCCGCCCGGTGATGCGGCCTCAGGCTGCGGCGCGGCGGCGCTGTTCGTTGATCTGGTTGTCGACACCGTCGACAAGCGCGGTCAGATGCATGTCGAAGCTGATTTCGGCGAAGGGGCCGTTCAGGTTGTTGGCGCGGATGCTTTCTTCGTCGCTGCGTTCGACCACATGCGGGACCAGGCCTTCGCGGGTGGCATAGGCGAAATCATCATCGATCAGCGGGTCGCCCTCGATATTGATCTGGGTGGTCAGCTTGCGATGATCGGGCGCGCTGACGAACAGATGGATATGGGCGGGACGCTGGCCGTGGCGGCCGAGCGCCGTCAGCAGCTTTTCGGTCGGGCTGCCGGGGGGCACACCGTAACCGCTGGGCAGGATGCTCTGGAATTTATAGCGGCCCTGATCGTCGGCGATGATGGTGCGGCGCATGTTGAAATCGGATTGCAGCCCGGTCGGGTCAAAATGCGAATAGAAGCCGCGGGTGTCGCAATGCCAGACCTCCACCTGCGCGCCGGGCAGCGGTTTGCCGTCAGCGCCGTGGACGGTGCCATGCATGATCAGCGTCTGGCCGTCGGTGTCGCGGCCATCGTCCAGACGGGCAAAGCCCTGTTCGACCGGCGCACCCGCCACATAAAGCGGGCCTTCGATGGTGCGCGGCGTCGGGTTTTCGATGCCCAGCTCCGCGTCGATGGCGTCCAGCCGTTCGTCGATGAAGTGATCGAGCCCGAGGCCGGGCGAGATGAGACCCGCCTGACCGGCGGCGCCCAGATCGTTCAGCCAGGCGACGCCCTGCCAGTATTCGTCGGGGGTGATGTTCAGGTCGTCGATGGCGCGGAACAGGTCCGACATCAGCCGGTGGGTGATTTCCTTCATGCGCGGATTGCCATCGGCGCTGTTCAGCCCGCTAAGCTCGTTCAGGAATTCCTGAATGTCGGGACGGTCGAATATCTTGACGGTCATTTGGGTTCTCCTCCTGGATTCATATTGAAACTGGGCGGGACGGCGTTTTGCGGTCCCGTTGGGATCAGCTGTCGTCCTCTCGAATTGCAGACGGGTGGCGCAGCAGCGGCGTGACCGTGATTTCCATGAACGGAAACAGGGGCAGGCCGGACAGGATTTCGTGCAGTTCCGCATTGTCCCGCACATCGAGAATGCTGACATTCGCGTATTGGCCGGCGACCCGCCAGATATGGCGCCACTTGCCCTGACGCTGAAGTTCCTGCGAATAGGCCTTTTCGCGGGAAAGGATCTCGGCCCGTTCATCGGCGGGCAGATCGCGCGGGATCTTCACGTCCATCGTCACATGATACAGCATTGTCACACCTTCCTTCCGGCCAGGCTGATCGTCTTGCGAATGCCGTCGCGGGAAAAGAAGGCCACGCGGTCATCATCCAGCGTCACGCCAAGGCCGGGGCCTGTCGGCACGGTCAGCTCGAAATCGCTGTAATCCAGCGGCTCTGTCAGGATTTCCTCGGTCAGCAGCAGGGGGCCGAACAGTTCGGTGCCCCATTGCAGATTGGCGAAAGTGGCGAAGGCATGGGCAGAAATCACGGTGCCAACCGCGCCCTCCAGCATGGTGCCTCCGTACAGCCCGATCCCCGCAGCATCGGCGATGGCGGCGACGCGCAGCGCGTTGAAGGCACCGCCGCTTTGTTCCAGCTTGACCGCGAAAACATCGGCGCCGTGGGTCCGGGCCAGTTCAAACGCGCTTTCCGGGCCGGTCAGCGATTCATCGGCCATCAGCGCGACCGGGAAGCGGCGCACCAGCCGGGTCAGCGCGGCGGTATGGGCGACGGGCTGTTCCACCAACTCGCATCCCGCATCTGCCAGCGCGGCCATGCCAAAGGCGGCATCGCTTTCGCTCCATGCCATATTCACATCGACGCGCACCGCCGCCCGGTCGCCAAGCGCCGACTTGATCGCCGCCACATGGGCAATGTCGTCGCGGATCGCGCGGGCACCGATCTTCAGCTTGAAGACATTGTGGCGGCGCAGGTCCAGCATCCGCTCGGCCTCGGCAATATCGCGGGCGGTATCACCCGAGGCCAGCGTCCATGCCACTGGCAGCCGGTCACGCCTCCGCCCGCCCAGCAACTCGCTGACCGGCAGGCCAAGCCGTTTGCCCTGCGCATCCAGCAACGCAGTCTCAATAGCGGATTTGGCAAAGCGGTTTTCGCGGACCATCTTGCCGATGCGGGCCATCAGCGCCTGCACACGGGTCGCATCCTGACCAACCATCACCGGCGCGACCCAGCAGTCGATATTGGTCTTCATGCTTTCCGGGCTTTCGCCGCCATAGGCCAACCCGCCGATGGTGGTGCCTTCGCCCACACCGACGATCCCGTCGCTGCAATGCACGCGGACAAGCATCAGCACCTGTCCGTTCATGGTGGCAACCGACAGCTTATGTGGCCGTATCGTCGGCAGATCGATGATCACCGTTTCCACCCGCGTGATGACCGGGGCGGCGGTGCCTGTGGCGAAAGGGGCGTGTGACTGTTCCATGTCGCAAAAATGCGCCCGGCCGGACCTATCCGTCCAACACCATTTGCATTTGAAACGATACCTTCAGGGTATTATTATCGAAAACACTCGGCCATTCAGCGGTTTGCCGGGTGGCAGAATACCCGAAATAAAGGCAGCAACAGAGCGCGAGAGCGGGAGAATCGAGATGGAGCTTCGGCAATTGCGCTATTTCACCGCCGTCGCGCGCGAGCGGAACTTTACCCGCGCCGCCGCGGCATTGCATATCGCGCAGCCGCCGCTAAGCCGGCAGATCCAGCTGCTGGAGGAGGAATTGGGCATCACCCTGATCCTGCGCGACAGCCGCCCGATCAAGCTGACCGATGCCGGGCGGCTGTTCTATGAACAGGCGCTGCAAATCCTTGGCCGGGTTGAACAGATGAAGGACGCCACCCGACGCGTCGGGCTGAACCGCAATCAGGTGCTGTCGATCGGCTTCGTCGCCTCGACCCTTTACGGCGGCTTGCCGACACTGATCCGCAAGCTGCGCCAGAACACGCCGGAACTGGATATTCAATTGCTGGAGATGCTGTCGATCCAGCAGGTCCCGGCCCTGAAGGAAGGCCGCATCGACCTGGGCATCGGCCGCCTGAAGCATCACGATCCGAACATCGCCAGCACCGTCTTGCGTCAAGAGCGGCTGGTGGTTGCGCTGCCCGAGGATTCGGCGCTGGCGCAGCAGGATGGGCCGCTTCCGCTGTCGATGCTGGCGGGACAACGGCTGATCGTTTATCCGAACGCGCCGCGCCCAAGCTATGCCGACCAGATCCTGACCTTGTTGCAGGATCACGACATCCGCCCCGGCGAGGTGCTGGAAATGCGCGAGATCCAGAGCGCGCTTGGTCTGGTCGCGGCGGATTCGGGGATCTGCATCATTCCGTCCTCCGCGCGGCAGATGCGGTCCGATCTGCGGTATCGGGTGATAGACAACCCCGGTGCGACCTCGCCCGTTATACTTTATCATCGGGCGGGCGACAGATCGCGCCATCTCGATCTGGTCAAGCGGCTGATCAGCGACATGTATGCCGAAAACCCGGTCTGGCTTGCGGATAACAACCTGCCTGACAGCGCCGGAGATTAGGCCCGGCGGTCACACTCGCTCCAGCGCCAGCGCTATGCCCTGACCGACGCCGATGCACATGGCGGATAGCGAGCGCTTGCCGCCCCCTCGTGCCAGTTCCAGCGCCGCCGTGCCGGTGATGCGCGCCCCCGACATGCCAAGCGGATGGCCAAGCGCAATCGCCCCGCCATTGGGATTCACGCGCGGGTCGTCGTCGGCGATGCCAAGGTCGCGAAGCGTCGCCAAACCCTGACTTGCAAAGGCCTCGTTCAGTTCTATCACGTCGAAATCTGCTTGAGACAGCCCCAGCCGCGCCATCAGCTTGCGGGACGCGGGCGCGGGGCCAAAACCCATGATGCGCGGCGCGACACCGGCCGTGGCGCCGCCCAAGACGCGGGCGATCGGGGTCAGCCCGTAGCGTTTAGCCGCCGCCTCAGACGCCACGATCAGCGCCGCGGCCCCGTCATTCACGCCCGAGGCATTGCCCGCCGTGACCGAACCATTGGCAAACAGCGGCTTCAGCTTGGCCAATGCCTCGGCGGTGGTGTCGCGGGGGTGTTCATCCTGCGTCACCAGCACCGGATCGCCCTTGCGCTGCGGGACGCTGACCGGTGTGATCTCGACCGAGAGGCGCTCTCGCGCGGCGGCGGCCTTTGTCTGGCTGGCAAGCGCCATGGCGTCCTGTGCCTTGCGGCTGATGCCGAACTCATCGGCCACGTTCTGTCCGGTCTGCGGCATGCTGTCGGTGCCGTATTGCGCATCCATCGCCGGATTGACGAAACGCCAGCCGATGGTGGTGTCGTAAACCGCATTGCTGCGGCTGAAGGCGCTTTCGGCCTTGGGCATCACGAAGGGCGCGCGCGACATGCTTTCGACGCCGCCCGCGATCATCAGCTCTGCCTCGCCTGCCTTGATGGCGCGGGCGGCGGCGATCACCGCGTCCATGCCCGACCCGCAAAGCCGGTTGATGGTGGTGCCCGGCACCTCGATCGGCAGGCCGGCCAGCAGCAGCGACATGCGCGCGACATTGCGGTTATCCTCGCCCGCCTGATTGGCGCAGCCCATGATGACGTCATCGACGGCCTGCCAGTCGACGCCGGCATTCCGCGCCATCAGCGCACGCAAGGGGATCGCCCCCAGATCGTCGGTGCGGACGGATGAAAGCGCGCCGCCAAAGCGGCCGATGGGGGTGCGGATATAGTCGCAGATATAGGCTTCAGCCATCTTACACCTCCGGCACGGTCAGATCGGCCACGCTACCGTCGATATGCAGCGGCGCGCCGGTCAGGGATTGCAATTCGTCCAGCGACACCGCCGCCAGCTTTTCGCGCAGCACGAAGCGGCCATCCTCGACATCCACCACGGCAAGCGAGGTATAGATGCGCGTGACACAGCCCACGCCGGTCAGCGGCAGGGTGCATTGCTGAACCAGCTTCGGCTTGCCGTCCTTGGTGGTGTGATCGGTCAGCACCGCGACGCGCTTGGCACCGTGGACCAGATCCATCGCGCCGCCCACCGCGGGCACGCCCTTCGGCCCGGTCGACCAATTCGCCAGATCACCGTTCTGCGCAACCTGATAGGCGCCGAGGATTGCCACATCCAGATGACCGCCCCGCACCATGGCGAAGCTGTCGGCGTGGTGGAAAAAGGCCGTACCGGGTTTGATCGTCACCGCCTTCTTGCCGGCATTGATCAGATCCCAGTCTTCTTCACCGGGCTGCGGCGCCTCGCCAAAGCCCAGAATGCCGTTTTCGGTGTGAAACACCGCCTGCCGGCCCTCGGGCTGGAAGCGGGCGACCATTTCAGGGAAACCGATGCCAAGGTTGACATAGGCGCCATCCGCGATGTCCTGCGCCGCGCGCCAGGCGATTTGTGCGTTGGAAAGTCTGGTTGTCATGCTGCCACCTCGGGATGGGTTACCTTTGCGCGGTTGAGGTCTTCTTCCTGCGCCGGGTGCGGGACCGACACGACCGCATCGACGAAGATGCCGGGGGTGACGACCGCTTCGGGATCGATACCGCCCGGTTCGACCACTTGGCTGACCTGCGCGATGGTCCGGGTTGCCGCCGTCGCCATCAGCGGCGCGAAGTTCCGCGCGGCCATGCGGTAGGTCAGGTTGCCCAGATGGTCGCCGATCTCTGCTTTGATCAGCGCGAAATCCGCCCGAAGCCAGCGTTCCTGCACATAGGAACGCCCGTCGAATTCGGCCACCGGCTTGCCCTTGGCCAGATCGGTGCCGAAGCCGGTCGGCGTGTAGAAGGCGGGGATCCCCGCACCTCCGGCGCGGATGCGTTCGGCCAGCGTGCCCTGCGGGACCAACTCCAGCGCAATCTCTCCGGCCAGGTATTTCTCGGTAAAGACGCGCGGATCGGCCGAACGCGGGAACGAGCAGACCATCTTCGCGACCATGCCCTGCTCGATCATCGCGGCGATGCCGACATGGCCATTGCCGGCATTGTTGTTGATGACCGTCAGGTTCTTCGGGCTGCCGGTCGCGAGGTATCGGTCGATCAGCGCGTGGATCAACTCGATCGGCGCGCCAGAGCCGCCGAACCCCCCGATCATCACCGTGGCATTGTCGGGAATTCCTGCGACGGCCTCGGCCAGGTCTGCGATACGTTTGTCCATGAACCCTCCTGCATTTCACCGGCAAACTAGGCGCCGCCGAAGCCGAGCGGCAAGCCATTCCGTGCGCATATTGACATTAGTTCGCATGGCGATGTTTTCTGTGCGCATGGCGAACAAATCGGATATCGTCGGCTCGCTGGCCAAAGGACTGCAGGTGATCGAGGCGTTTCGCGCCGAACAGCCGCGCATGTCCATTTCCGACGTGGCGACGGTCACCGGGCTAGATCGCGCCACCGCGCGGCGCTGCCTGCTGACGCTGCATGAACTGGGCTATGCCGATTATGACGGCAAGTTCTTCACCCTGACCGCGCGCGTCCTTCGGCTTGGCATGGGCGCGCTTGCGGCGATGCCGCTGGCACAGGTGGTGCAGCCCTGGCTGGATCAGCTGTCAGAGCGGATAGGGCAATCGACCTCGGTCTCGATCCTTGACGGGACCGAGATCGTCTATCTGGCCCGCGCGGCGCAGCGGCGGGTGATGTCGATCGGCCTGATGCCCGGTTCGCGGCTTGCCGCGCATCGCACCTCTATGGGGCGGGTGCTGCTGGCGGCGCTGCCAGAGGCCGATGCCCGCGCCATTATCGAGGCCTCCGACCTGACGCCCCGCACCCCCTATAGCCTGACCGATCCGGCCGACATCATGTCCCGCATCGCCGCCGCCCGCCGCGATGGCTATTGCGTGATCGATCAAGAGGTCGAGCAGGGGCTGCGATCCATCGCGGTGCCGATCTATTCGGTGCATGACCGCGTTGTGGCCGCGCTGAATACGGGCGTCGCGGCGGTGCAGGCAGATGCTGGCGATCTGGTCGGCCTGTATCTGGAACCGCTGCTGAAAGTGCAGGACGGCTTGCGCAGGGTATTGCGATAAATGTTAGGCTGAAAGTCGACGATCAGGCGCAGATAGTCAGCGCATGCACCGAGGCGCTTCATTTTTCTGCTCTCAGATCAACGGGATCTGGGCGCTTTTGGCCTGCTTGAACGGCTCACCATCGCAAGCGATTGAACCGCGTGCGACCGCCGACACCACGTCTGACGCACGATCCTTGCCACTTTCCGTAGCGGAAAGTGCAAGATTCGCGCATCCGGCAAAACAAGCTGTTGACGTAGGGAAATTAACATTCGTCTATAGGCAGGCTTGAAATAGAAGCCGCGACTTCCCGGCATGCCGTTCCAACAGTTCGGTATGAAATCGGGCCACGGCAGAGAAAGTGAGCATTTTAAATGAAGGATTTCGATTACGAACCTGTTGCTTCCAGCAAGATCGAACTTGGCTACTTGGCGGGTGATATTTCATTCATGGCCCGCGTCCTGTTCGCCCATGTGCGGTTGGCCAATGCCGAGTTTCATCGTGAATGGGATACCGTCAGCGGCACGTTGTCGCTGATCAGCCTGATCGCGCTGAATCCGGGGATATCGCAGAACGACCTGGCCAATGCAGTGGTGATGAAGAAGTCCGCCGTCACCAAGCTGATCGGGGAATTGGAAGCCAAGGGCCTGGTCCAGCGTGACAAGCCGAAATCGGATCGCCGCTTCAACGCACTGAGCCTTACGCTCGACGGCGAGGCCTATTGGCTGGAGCTGCGTGACAGGGTGCTGGAACGTCAGGAGTTTCTTCTGCAGCCGTTGAACTGCCGTGACCGGGACAAGTTGTTTGCGCTTATGGGAAGGCTGGTGGCCTATTATGCCGACAATCCTGTCCCGGCCGAACGTCCCGCAGCGAAGACCGGACATTAGGCCCGGTCAGCCGGTGTAGCGCAGCGGAATAGCCAGCGCCCGCTGTCCGGTCAAAATCGCGATCCCGTTGGGAACCAGTGCCTGAAGGCTGGGGTGGTCATGGCGCAGGCCGCCGGTGTAGTGCCCGAAGGCAGGCAGGATCAAATGATCACGGCCGACCAGGAAAGCTGCCCGGCTGCGCCCGGCGATACGCGCCTTGGGGTGATAGTGCCCCGAGATGTCCGGCCCCTGCCCCGGCGCCGCGATATGGCGCAATTGCAGCCCGGAATGCCGCAGCAGCGGGGCGCCGGATCCCCCATCGTGATTTCCCGCGACCAGAAAGCTCTGCTGCGTCGAGAGCAGGCTGTCAAACTGCGCCCGTTCTGGCGCAGGCAGCGCCTGCCCCGCTGCATCATCGTCGAAGATGTCGCCCAGCAAGGCCAGCAGCGCGGGGCGGATGGCCTGAATCTCGGCTGCCAGCCGATCCAGCGTTTCGCGCGTCTCGAACGGCGGCAGCAGCGTGCCCCCCCGTCTGGCCATACGCTGGGACTTGCCCAGATGCAGGTCCGACAGGATCAGCATCCCCTCGGCGGGCCAATACAGCGCGCCAGAGGGGCGGGCGACGAAATCGCGGCCGGCAAAGCAGAAGGGATGATCCGCCATCACGCCGCCAGCCCGGCCTCGGCCATCATGCGCGCCGCCTCCTCGGCCATCAGGCGATCCTCGCCAAGGCCGGCGATTGGCACCTTTCCGACCTCCAGCAACAGGGGCGCGGCCAGCGGGGTCACATGGGGCGGCGTCGCGTGGACGATCAGCGGGCGGGCGGCCAGCATTTCCTCGATCCGGCCGAAATCGACAAGACCGCGCATCGCCTCGACTCGGGTCAGGCGCAGCAGCAGGTGCTCTGGGTCGTGGCGGCGCAGCGTGTCATAGATGATGTCGCTGGAAAAGGTCGCCTGCCGCCCGGATTTGCGCTGCCCGGGAAGATTGCGATGCAGCAGCCCCGCCACGGTAGCGACATTGCGAAAGCTGCGTTTCATGACCGCATTCTCAGCCAGCCAGTCCTCCAACCCGGCGTGCAGGCTTTCGGATGTCAGGAAGGGCGCAGGGTCGGTGACCGGATCCATCGACCAGATCAGCAGCGCGTAATCAGTGGCGACAAAACCCAAGGGGCCAAGGCCCGCCTCCTCCATCCGCCGGGTCAGCAGCAGGCCCAGCGTCTGGTTCGCATTGCGTCCCGCGAAGCTGTAGGCGCAGAAATAGTGCATCCCGGCGCGTTGAAAGCTTTCGCAGGTCAGCGTTCCGGGCTGTGGCAGAACCGAAATCTCGCGTTGCAATGCCAGCCAGTCGCGGGTCTCGCCCGGCAGCGACGCCCATTTGGCGGGATCGCCGATCAGATCCAGCACACGCGCCGAAAGCTGGGTCGAGGTCGCCAGCTTGGTGCCGCTGAACACAGCGATCTTGGGGCTACGGCTGGGTTTCGGCGTAACTTCGACCACCATGTCGCGCAGCCGGTCATAGCGCACGGTCTGGCCGCCAATCAGGAAGGTATCACCAGCGGTCAGGGTGGCGGCGAAGCTTTCCTCGATTTCGCCCAAGGGGGCGCCGCCATGCCGGCGGCGGACCTTCAGCGTCTCGGTATCGGTAATGGTGCCGATATTCATGCGGATCATCCGCGCCGCGCGAGGATCGCGCAATTGCCACAAGCCGCCGCGTTCAACCAACCGCTGCCAGCGATCATAGGCGCGCAGCGCATAGCCACCGGTGGCGACGAAATCCAGACAGTCGTCAAACTGCGCCCGGCTGAGCGCCCCGTAAGGGCCGGCGCTGCGAAATTCGGCGAACAGGGCGGCCGGATCGAATGGACCGGCGCAGGCAGTCAGCAGTATCTGCTGGCACAGCACGTCCAGCCCGCCCCACTTTGCCACCGGGCCGCGCCCCTCGCCGTCCAGATCGCCCGCCGCCACGGCCTGCAGGGCGGCGGTGCATTCGATCACCTCGAAGCGGTTGGCCGGCACGATCCGGGCGCGCGATGGGGCGTTATAGCGGTGATTGGCCCGCCCGATCCGCTGCACCAGCCGCTTGACGTTCTTGGGTGCGCCGACCTGGATGACCAGATCCACATCGCCCCAGTCGATCCCCAGATCAAGGCTGCCGGTGGCCACCACCGCGCGCAATTCGCCCGCCGCCATCGCGGCCTCGACCCGTGTGCGGACCTCGCGCGACAGGCTGCCATGATGCAATCCGATGGGCAGGTTCCTGTCGTTCACGTCCCAGAGCGCCTGAAAGAACAATTCGGCCTGCGCGCGGGTGTTGATGAAGACCAGCGTCAGCCGGGCGACTTCGATTGCGGCCATCACGTCGCGGGCGGCATAGCGCCCGCCGCCCCCGGCCCAGGGCGGCGGCTGGGCGGTGTCCAGCATGGCGATGTCGGGCGCGGGACCGGGATCGGCCAGCACGATCCGCGCCCCGCCCAGATATTCGGCCAAAGCGCCCGGGTCCTCGACCGTGGCCGACAGCGCCGCGACCTGCAGCCCCGGCGCCAGATTGCGCAGCCGCGCCAGCCCCAGCATCAGCTGATCGCCGCGCTTGCTTTCGGCAAGAGCGTGGATCTCGTCGATGACCACCCGTTTCAGGTTGGCGAAGATGCGCGGCGCTTCCGGGTAGGAGAGCATCAGCGCCAGACTTTCCGGTGTGGTCAGCAGGATCTGCGGCGGATCGACCCGCTGGCGGGCACGGCGCGCGGCCCCGGTATCGCCAGTGCGGTCCTCGATCCGGATATCCAGCCCCAGATCCGCGACCGGCCGCGACAGGTTTCGGGCTATGTCATGGGTCAGCGCCTTGAGGGGCGAGACATAAACCGTGTGCATCCCCTGATGCGGACCTTCCATCAGATCGGCCAGCGTTGGCAGAAACCCCGCCAGAGTCTTGCCGCCGCCCGTCGGCGCGATCAGCAGCGTATCATCTTGCGCCTTGAACAGTTCAAGCTGATGAGGATGGGGTTCCCATCCCTGTCTGCCGAACCAGTCGATGATCCTTTCGGGAAGGCTCATGTCACCTCGGGCGGCAGCATGGCACGCAGGGTTTCGATCCGGTCGGCCTCGGCGGCAGGCTTGTCGTCGCGGATGCGACTGATGCGGGGAAAGCGCATGGCGACGCCCGATTTATGCCGCGCGGATCGGTTCAGCCCTTCGAAGGCGACCTCGACCACCTTGGTGGGTTTAACCGCGCGAACGGGGCCATAGCGGTCCACAGTGTTGTTGCGCACGAAGCGGTCGAGCGCCTTCAGTTCATCATCCGTGAAGCCGAAATAGGCCTTTCCGACCGGCACCAGTTCTTCCCCGTCCCAGACCCCGAAGGTGAAATCCGAATAATAGCCAGAGCGTTTTCCGTGGCCACGTTGGGCATATAGCAACACCGCGTCGATCACCAAGGGATCTCGCTTCCATTTGAACCACGGGCCTTTCATTCGACCCGCCAGATAGGGGCTGTCGCGGCGCTTTATCATGACGCCTTCGATCACCGCATCTGGCGGATCGGCGCGAAGTGCGGCCAGATCGTCCCATGTACTGAATTCCAGAAGCGCCGAGGCGTCGATCTGCGGATCGCCCAGCCCAGCGATCGCCAGTTCCAGCCGCGCCCGGCGACTGTCGAAGGGCAGCGCGCGCAGATCCTCGCCACCCCAAAGCAGCAGGTCATAGGCACGCAGTCCTGCCGGATGGCTTTCGAGCAGCTTCTTGGACACGGTCTTGCGGTTCAGGCGCTGCTGAAGCTCGCCAAACGTGCCGACCTGATCGCCGCGCCTGACCAGCAATTCGCCGTCGATCACCCCGTCGAAATCAAGCCGATCCAGCAAGTCGGGGAATGCGCCGCCAATATCCTCGCCCGTGCGGGAATACAGCCGTCGCGTTCCCTGATCGGAGACCGCCTGAACACGGATACCGTCCCATTTCCATTCTGCGGCATAATCCGCGGGATTAAGCGCGCTCAGCGCATCCAGATCCGTCGCCGTCGACAACATGACGGGCCGGAAGGGCGCAAGTGCGGCCGATTCCGGTTTGTCACCCCCTTCGGCCCAGGCGAACAGTTCCAAATAGGGCGGCTTCAGCCCGTGCCAGATCTCCTCAATCTCGGTTAAAGGCAGCTTGCCGTATTCCGCAAAGGCCGCCCGTGCCAACCGGGCCGAAACGCCAACCCGCATCCCCCCGGTCGCGAGCTTCAGATAGGCATAGCGTTCCGAGGCGTTCAGCGCGTCCAGCCGCGATGCGATCAGTGCGGGAAGGCCCGCCTTGCCGGTCTGTTGAAGCTCTTCCACCAGCTGCGGCAGGGGCAGATCCGTGTCGTTGGGCGGTGCGTCAGGCTCGGGCCAGATCAGCGCGATGGTTTCAGCCAGATCCCCCACGAAATCATAGCTGATCGCGAACAGTTCCGGGTCCACCCGTTCCGCCACCAACCCCCGCAGCAACGAGGCCGTGACGGCGCGCAGCTTCAGATCGCCGGTCAGCGCGGCAAGCGCCAGCCCGCGTTCAGGGTCCGGGACGGCAGTGAAATACTGCGCCAACAGCCGCAGCTTGCCATTGCGCTGCGGCGTGAAGGCCAGACGTTCCAGAAGGGCCGCGAAATCCTTCATTCGGCCTCATCCTCGTATCCGGCCAGATGCAGCGGGCGGGCTGCGCGGCCCTGCAATTCGCACCAGCGGATCACCGCGTCTTCGCGGCCATGCGTCACCCATGTCTCGGCCGGGTTCAGTTCTTCGATGGTGCGCGTCAAATCGGCCCAGTCGACATGGTCCGAGATGATCAGCGGGAGCTCTACCCCGCGCTGTCGCGCGCGGGCGCGCACCGACATCCAGCCGCTTGCGAATGCCAGCACCGGGTCGGGGAAGCGCTGCGCCCAGGTCGCCTCGAACGCCGACGGTGGCGCAATGATGATATGGCCTGCGAAATCGGCCTTTTTCATGCAGTCATCGGTCGCGGGCCGCAAATCGCCAAGCGGTATGCCTTGGGCAATGTGATAGTCGCAGATGCGTTGCAGCGCGCCGTGAATATAGATCGGCGCGTCCCAGCCAGCCTGCCGCAGCAGCATGATGACGCGCTGCGCCTTCCCCAGCGAATAGGCCCCGACGATATGCGCGCGCTCCGGGAATGCCGCGACGGATGCCAGCAGCTTCTGCGCCTCGGTCGCGGGGTCGGGATGATGAAAGACCGGCAAACCGAATGTCGCCTCGGTCACGAAGATGTCGCAGGGAACCGGTTCCCATGGCGCGCAGGATGGGTTGGCCACGCGGGCATAATCGCCGGACACAGTGACGCGCTGACCGTCAGCCGCAACCGAAATCTGCGCCGATCCCAACACATGCCCTGCGGGGTGAAAGCTGACCGTCGCGTCACCGACCTGCATCACCCCGTCGGCAACCTGCCGCGCCCCTGCAAAGTCATCTCCATAGCGGATCGCCATCAGGTCAAGTGTCTGCCGGGTGGCCAGCACCGCCTTGTGACCCGCGCGGGCGTGGTCTGCATGGGCATGGGTAATAAGCGCGCGATCCACCGGCCGCATGGGATCGATGAAAAAACCGCCCGAGGGGCAGTAAAGTCCCTCGGGTCGGGTGACCAGCGGCAAGCGCGCCATTCAGGCCAGCGTGATGGTGCCATGCTGACCAAGATCGGGCTTTTCGTCCGTGATCTTGGCCTTGGCGATCTGATAGAGGAAGCCGATCGCGCCACCTTCGGTCACCCAGACCTCGGCGCTTTTGGGCGCATAGCGCACCAGTTGCAGGTCGGGATCGGCCTTGCCGTCCTCGAACCAGCTGGAGGCGATGACGCCCCACACCTCGTCCAGTTTCGCGGCATCGTCGGACAGGGTCAGAGTGCCGGTGATGTCCGCATAAAGCCCCTTGCCGTCGCTGCAGACCAGATAAGTCGCATCGGCACCCTGCGCCGCAGCATCAGCCATGGGCGTGCCTTTGGCCGTGATGAACCAAAGGTTCGGGTCACCCTCGATTATGCTGTGCGACATGGGCAGGAAACGGTCGCCCGCCTGCAGCATGCCGGTATTGATTTTCTTCAGTCGGTCCTGGAATTCGGTCTTGAGGTCGTCAGCCATGGTTGCTCTCCTCGGTTGCTGAGGGAACAACAATGTGTCGCACGACCCGGTTCCCGGTCAGTGTCCAAGGATCTGGCTGAGGAACAGCTTTGTACGATCCGATTGCGGATTGTTGAAGAATTCGGTCGGCGTGTTCTGTTCGACGATCTGGCCCTGATCCATGAAGATGACCCGGTCGGCCACGGCCTGCGCAAAGCCCATCTCATGGGTGACGACCAGCATGGTCATGCCGGTATCCGCCAGCTCGATCATGGTATCCAGCACTTCCTTGATCATCTCGGGGTCAAGCGCCGAGGTGGGCTCGTCGAACAGCATGATCCGGGGCTCCATGCACAGCGACCGGGCGATGGCCACGCGCTGCTGCTGGCCGCCTGACAGCTGGCCCGGATATTTCTGCGCCTGTTCGGGGATGCGCACCTTTTCCAGAAAGCGCATGGCGGTTTCCTCGGCCTGCGCTTTCGGCATCTTGCGCACCCAGATCGGCGCCAGCGTGCAGTTTTCCAACACGGTCAGATGCGGGAACAGGTTGAAATGCTGGAAGACCATGCCGACTTCCGAACGCACCTTGTCGATATCCTTGATATCGTTGGTCAGTTCGATGTCATCGACGATGATCTGGCCGGACTGGTGTTCCTCCAGCCGGTTGATGCAGCGGATCAGCGTCGATTTTCCCGACCCTGACGGGCCGGCAATGACGATGCGTTCGCCGACTGCCACATTCAGGTCGATGTCACGCAGGACGTGGAAATTTCCATACCACTTGTTCATCTTGCGGATCTGGATGGCGGTGTCTGCGCCGAGGCGCGGCATTTCGGTCGGGGTTTGGGTCTGACTGGACATGATCCCTCAGCGGTGTTCGCGGCTCAGCCGGCGTTCGAGATACATCGAATAGCGCGACATCGAGAAGCAGATGACGAAGAAGATGGTGCCGGTGAAGATGAACGGCTCCCAATAGATGCCTTTCCAGGCGAATTCCGAACGCACCACGTCGGAAATCCCTTTCAGCGGGTCATAAAGGTTGATCAGCCCGACAAGCGTGGTGTCCTTGAAGACCCCGATGAAGGTGCCGACGATGCCCGGGATCGAGATCTTCAGCGCCTGCGGCAGGATAATCAGCCGCTGCGCCTGCCAGTAATTGAGGCCCAGCGAATCGGCGGCCTCGTACTGGCCCCTTGGCAGCGCGGCCAGACCGCCCCGGATTACCTCGGCCATATAGGCGGCGGCGAACAGGGTGACCATGATGATGACGCGCAGGATCAGGTCGAAATTCGTGCCCGGCGGCAGGAAGTATTTCAGCAGCACCAGCGCCACGAACAGCAGCGTGATCAGCGGCACGCCGCGGATGAACTCGATAAAGACCACGGCAAGGCTGTAGATGATGAACATGTTCGACTGCCGCGCCAGTGCCAGAAGGATCCCCAGCGGCAACGACAACGCGATGGCGGATACACCGATCACCACGGACAAAAGGAACCCCCCGAAGACCGAGGACTGGATCGCGGGCAGGCTCAGCGGCAGGATCTGCGTGACAAGACCGGCGACCGGTGCGGCACGGAAGACCCACCACAGCACTGTCACCACGATCCCCGTCGCGGCAGACATCCCGCGCGGCACCAGCGCCGAGACGCCATAGCCGACCGCAAAGCCCATCAGCAGCATGAACGGATACCACGGGCTGCCGCCCCACAGCAGCCAGACCGCCAGCACGGGATAAAACACCGTCACGATCAGCAGCCGCCCCGGCGCATATTCGGCCAGCAGCAAGGCCGCCGCGAACAGCAGCCAGACCAGAACAACGCTCCAGTCAGGCGATGCAGTCACCGCCAGCAACACCATGCACAACAGCCCCGCCCCGGCCAGCACCCAGCGGCGGATGCTGGCATTGACCGAAAACAGCACTGGCGCGATTGCCACGAACAGCAGGCCCATGGTCAGGATCGGCCGCCAATATTCAGCGCGCGGATAGAAGCCGAAGATATACTGGTGCCAGCGCACCCGGATGACCGCAAAGCAGGCTCCGTTTGCGCCGTCGCCCCATTTCTCGGCGATGATCTGGCGGCATTCGGCAAGGCTGTTCGCATTCCAGACCGAATGGGCGAACCACGGCCAGAAATGGCTGACCAGCGACCAGATGATCGCCAGCCCCAGCAGCGTCAGCAAGCTGTTGAACCAGCCCGAGAACAGGTTGTCGCGCAGCCAGCTGATCGCGCCTTCCTGTCGGTGCGGCGGCGCGGCGGCAGGCAGCATGTCGCTGCGGACATAAGCGGGCGAGAGGGTTTGCGTGCTCATCCTACCGCTCCTTCAGCTTGACGCGGTTGTTGTAGATGTTCATCACCGCCGACACGCTGAGGCTGATGGACAGATAGATCGCCATCATCAGCAGGATGCCCTCCATCTCTCGTCCGGTCTGGTTGACCGTGGTGCCCCCCAGCGTGCCGCGCAGGTCCATGTACCCCACCGCCACCGCCAGCGAGCTGTTCTTGATGAGGTTCAGGTATTGCGAGATCAGCGGGGGGATGATGACCCGCAGCGCCTGCGGCAGGATTACCAGGTTCATCGTCCAGCCGGGGGAAAGGCCAAGCGCATAGGCGGCCTCGGTCTGGCCCTTGCTGATGGCAAGAATGCCGGCGCGGACGATCTCGGCGATGAATGCCCCGGTATACAGCGACAGCGCCAACCATAGCGCCACCAGCGAGTTGTCGACATTGATCCCGCCCTTGAAGTTGAACCCGGCAAGTTCGGGCACTTCCAGATGCAGTCCGAAGATCAGCCAGATCGCGATGGGCGGCACCGCGAACAGCGCCAGGTTGATCCACCAGGTCGTGGGCCTGCGGCCGGTGCTGTTCTGGATGCGTTGCGCACGCGCATTGACCCAGCGCCGCAGGACAATGGCCGCGATAAAGAAGACGATGCCCATGATTGCAAGCCACGGGATCTCGATCCGGCCGATGGCCAGCACGCCGGGCGAATGTTCCGCGATGACCGAGGGGATGGCGGTATAGCGATTGGTCGGGGCGAACAGCCCAAGGAACATTTCGCGCGCATTCTCGCCGCGATATTCGCGCGGGCCGGGGGTGATTTCGGTGAAGGCGGCATAGATGATCAGGATCCACAGCAGCAGCGGGATATTGCGGAAGATCTCGACATAGACGGTCATGATCCGGGCGATCAGCCAGTTGTTCGACAGCCGCAGCACCCCCGCGACAACCCCCAGAACGGTCGCGGCGATGCAGCCCAGAAGCGAGACGTAAAGCGTGTTCAGCAGCCCCACCATGGCGGCGCGCAGATGGGTGTCGTCGCTGTCATAGGGGATCAGCTGCTGCGGGATGTCATAGCCCGCGCGGTTGAACAGAAAGCTGAAATTGATGTCCTTGCCCAGCCGCGCAAGGTTCAGGACCGTGTTATGCACGATCCACGACACCAGCAGCATCAGCAGGATGAACACCACCACCTGAATGGTAAGCGAGCGGTACTGCCGATCATAAATCAGCATGCTCAGCCGGAAGGGCGGCGCGGGCGGGCCGGCCGGGGCGCTTTCGGTCATTCAAATCTCCCTGTAATCCGGCGCAGGATTGGTCCCGTCTTGTCCCGGAATGCGAAACGCGCGGAACGGGTCCGCGCGTCGCTTGTCATGTGGCCGATCAGCGGAACGGCATGGCGTACATCAGTCCGCCCTGGGTCCATTGCGCGTTCAGCCCGCGCGCCAGCCCGATCGGGGTCTGTTCGCCGATGGTGGCGGCGAAGATCTCGCCATAGTTGCCGCTGGCCATGATGGCGCGCTTGGCCCAGTCGGCGTCCAGCCCCATCATCTGGCCCAGATTGTCGGTGCTGCCCAACAGACGCTGCACTTCCGGGTTCTGCGACGACTTCGACAGTTCCTCCAGATTGGCCGAGGTGACGCCGTACTCCTCGGCCGCGATCAGCGCGTAAAGCGTCCAGCGGACGATATCGGCCCAGTTGTTGTCGCCATGGCGTACCGCCGGCCCCAGCGGTTCTTTCGAGATGATCTCGGGCAGGATCACGTGATCGGCCGGGTTGGCAAAGGCCGCGCGTGTCGCCGCCAGACCCGAGGCGTCGGTCGTATAGGCATCACAGGCGCCGGCCAGGTATTGCTGCTCACCCTCGGCATTGCTGTCGATATTGACTGGCTGATAGGCCATGTTGTTGGCCTTGAAATAATCGGCCAGGTTCAACTCGGTCGTGGTGCCGGTCTGGATGCAGATCGTGGCCCCGTCCAGTTCCTTGGCCGAACTGACGCCCAGCGATTTCGGCACCAGGAAGCCCTGACCGTCGTAATAGTTCACACCGATGAAATCGAGCTTGAGGTCGGTATCGCGCGAGAAGGTCCAGGTCGAGTTGCGCGGCAGCACGTCCACCTCGCCCGAGGCGAGACCGGTAAAGCGGGTCTGCCCGGTCAGCGGAATGTATTTGACCTTGCTGGCATCGCCCAGCACCGCGGCGGCAACGGCCTTGCAGACGGCGACGTCAAAGCCGCTCCAATTGCCATTCGCATCGGGCGAGGCGAATCCCACCAGACCCGGATTGACGCCACACAGCAATTCGCCGCGCGCCTTGACCTGCGCCAGCGTATCGCCTTCGGCAGCAAATCCAGCACCGGCCATCAGCGCAGTAGCTGCAGCCGCGCCGAGAAACACGGTAGTTTTCATGAGCTTCCCTTCCCGTTGGGGCGGCCGCGCCGCCTGTCGTTTTAGCCGGGCATGGAGAACCCGATAGGCGGTATTGTGCCGATCAGTCGCGAGGCGTCAAGCGCGGCGTCGCCCCAACCGTTCACGACTTGAGAAGTGACAGCAACCTTTCGGCATTGCGCATGGCCGTCAGCCGGCCCTCGGCGGCTGTATCTGCCTCTGCGTCGCGGCCCCAGCGTTCGGCCTGAAACTCCTCATCGATACGGGCGGCGGCATGGGCCTCGTCCGCCGTCAGTCGGCCATCCAGCACCGCCAACCCGAGGATGAGCGAGCCGGGCAATGTCACCAGATCGTGCAGCGCGGTCAATTCATAGGCATCCAGTTCACCGATCCGCGCCCGCAGCCGCGCCAGCGCGTCCGCGTCCTGCGCCACCGGCATAAGCCCTTCCGTGACCGCAAGCGGCGCGCCGTAATGGTCGCCCGCCCAGTCCAGCAGTGGATTCCAACCTTCGGCCTGACGCCTGGTCAGATCCGCAGGTTCGGTGGCGCGATAGCTCAGCAGATCGGTGCCGCCGTAAGCGCCCAGCATGTCGGCCACGGCATCGAATTGCGGCGCCACCTTCTCGATCGCCGAATTGGCGGCGCGGGTCAGCGGCATCGCGAGGGGGGCAATCACCTCGGGCTGGGCATCCCATTCCGCCGCAACCGCATCCGCCAATGCGCGCGTGGGCAGGATCAGCGGATGCTTGCCCGGTGTCATCACCGGCTTGCCGTCCAGGGTGACGCGAAAACCGCCCTCGGCCGGTTCGACCTCGGCGCTTTTCCAAAACCGGCGTGCTTTCCATTCGCTCATTCCGACCATTCCCCGATCATCTGTTGAAGCTGGTCGAAATCACCAGCAACCGACACCCCAAGGCCAGACAGCGCGTCGGCATCGTGATAACCCCAGCCTACGCCAAAGGCGGCGGTACGCGCCGCCTGTCCCATCTGCATGTCAAAGACTGTATCACCGATCATCACCGCAGCCGAGGGTGCCACGCCGCCTTCGTCGCAGGCGGCCAGCAGCATCGCCGGATGCGGCTTCGACGGGTGGTTATCGGCGGTTTGCAGCGTCACGAAACGCCCACGCAGCCCGTGATGGTCCAGCATCGCATCCAGCCCTCGGCGCGACTTGCCGGTGGCGATGCCCAGCAGCAGATCGTCGCGATCCGCAAGCGCATCAAGGCATTCGCGCGCGCCCGGGTAAAGCGGGGCCTCGGAACTGATACGGCGCGACATGAAGGCCTGCCGATAGCCCTCGACCACTGCATCGCGGCGCGCGGGCGTCTCATCAGGCAGCAGCACCTCGACCGCGATGGGCAGGGACAAGCCGACGATGGACAGAACCTGATTGCGGTCCAGCGGCGTGATGCCCACGCCCTCCATCGCTTGCGCCATGGCGCCCACGATCAGCGCCTGACTGTCGATCAGCGTGCCATCGACATCGAAGACCACCAGCTTCATTGCAGATCCTCGAACGGGTCTGCAGGCACGTCGTTTTCATGCCAGCCGAGCGTCTTCCAGGTCCGTTTCATATGATCGGGCAAGGGGGCGGTGAAGGTCATCTTCTGCTTGGTGATCGGGTGGGTGAAGGTCAGGCTGCGGGCATGCAGATGCAGCTTGCGGCTGATCTCGCCACCCAGTTGCGCACCCCAGCCATCACCAAGGTTTTCCTGCCCCGAGCCGCCATATTTGCCGTCGCCGACGATGGGGTGGCCAAGCTCGGCCATATGGGCGCGCAGCTGGTGGGTGCGCCCGGTGATCGGCACCAGCGCGCACCAGCTGGTCCGCTGCGCCAGATTGTCCAGCACCGCGTAATCGGTCGTGGCGCGCTTGGCGCCCTCGGTCTTGTCGATGTCGCGCGGGTGGACGGCGATCATTTTTTCGCCTTCGCCGCCGCGACCATGGCCGGGTGCCTTGACCAGACCGTAACGGATCGTCCCCATCTTCGGGCTGGGCACACCCGCCACCGCTGCCCAATAGATCTTGCGGGTGTCGCGATGGCGGAACGCCTCGCTCAGCGCGCGGGCGACGCGGTCGGTCCGCGCCAGCACCAACACGCCAGAGGTATCCTTGTCCAGCCGATGCACCAGCTTCGGTCGTTCCTTATAACCGAATTTCAGCGCCTCGCTGAGGCCGTCCACATGCCGGTTCCCCTGCCCCGAACCGCCTTGCGAGGGCAACCCCGGCGGCTTGTTCAGCACGATCAGATGCTGATCCTTCCAGATCACCGCATTCTGGATCATCTCGGCATCGGCATCACTGATGCGCGGCCCTTCCTCGGCTGGGCGCGGCGCGGCATCGGGCAAGGGCGGCACGCGTACCTCCTGCCCCGTCTCGATCCGGCTGTTGGCCTTGACCCGGCCGCCATCGACGCGGATCTGGCCGGTTCGGCACATCTTTTCTACCGCTCCCTGCGTCAGCTGGGGAAAGCGCTTCTTCAGCCAACGGTCAAGGCGCTGATCGCCCTCATCGCCGCTGATGCGAATGGTTTGCACGCCGCTCATGCAAGAATACTCCGTCCAATGGCCAGCCCGGCGATGACCGCCAGCAGCGAGGCCGCAACCGAAAGAATGACATAGCCAGCCGCAAGTCCGCCCTGCCCGCGTTCCCACAGCGCCAGCGTATCCAGCGAAAAGGCCGAAAACGTGGTGAAGCCGCCCAGCACGCCGGTCAACAAAAAGGGGGCCAGATGGCTGGCACGGTCCAGCAGCACCACCGCCAGCACGCCCATCAGGAACGAGCCGACAACGTTCACCGCCAGCGTCGCCACCGGGAAACCCGCCCCCAGCAGCCGCGCCGCCGTCAGGTTGACGCCATAGCGCGCCGAGGCGCCAATCGCGCCCCCCGCCGCCACCAAGAGGAAATTCGTCATCATCCCGCGTCCCTGCCCTGCCGGGGCCTCGCCGTCAACTGCCCCGCTTGGCGCGCTGCCCGACGAACCAGTCGAGCCGCTTTTTCAACTCGCGCTCAAAGCCGCGCTCGACCGGCGCATAAAGGACTGGCCGCTTCATCCCCTCGGGGAAATAGTTCTGGCCGCTGAAGGCGTCTTCGGCGTCGTGATCATAGGCATAGCCCGCACCGTAACCCTGTTCCTTCATCAGCTTGGTCGGCGCGTTCAGGATATGGGCGGGCGGCATCAGGCTGCCGGTCCGCTTTGCCTCGGCGCGGGCGGCCTTGTAGGCGGCATAGCCGGCATTCGATTTCGGCGCCAGCGCCAGATAGATGGTCGCCTGTGCCAGCGCCAGCTCGCCCTCGGGACTGCCCAGCCGTTCATACAGCGCCCAGGCGTCCAGACAGTGCCGCTGCGCCGCAGGGTCAGCCAGGCCGATATCCTCAATTGCCATCCGGGTCAGGCGGCGGGCCAGATAGCGCGGGTCTTCGCCCCCTTCCAGCATCCGCGCCAGCCAGTAAAGCGCCGCATCCGGGTCGCTGCCGCGCACCGATTTGTGCAGCGCAGAGATCAGGTTGTAATGCTCATCCCCCGACTTGTCGTAAAGCGTCGCGCGCCGCATCAAGCGTTGCGAAAGCTGGTCAGTGGTCAGTTTGCCGTCAACCTTCCAAGCCATCACCTGCTCGATCAGGTTCAGAGCAGCGCGCCCGTCGCCATCGGCCATTTCCAGCAAGGCCTCACGGGCGGGGCCGTCCAGTGGCAAGGGGCGGCTCAGCTCACGCTCGGCCCGCTGCGCCATCAGTTCCAGATCGGCAAGGTCGAGACGCTTCAGCGTGACCACCTGCGCCCGCGACAAAAGCGCGGCGTTCAACTCAAAACTCGGGTTCTCGGTGGTGGCACCGACCAGCAGGATCGTGCCATCTTCCATATGCGGCAGGAAACTGTCCTGCTGGGCGCGGTTGAAGCGATGGATCTCATCAACGAACAGCAGCGTGCCGCCGCCCTGGCTTCGACGCAGCTTGGCGGCCTCGAACACCTTGCGCAGTTCGGGCACGCCGGAAAAGATCGCGCTGATCTGGACGAAATGCAGGTCGGTCTCGGCGGCCAGCAGGCGCGCGATGGTGGTCTTGCCGACACCGGGCGGTCCCCACAGGATCAGCGATGACAGGCTGCCCGCCGCCAGCATCGCGCCAAGCGGGCCGTCGCGATCAAGCACCTTACCCTGCCCGATGACATCGGACAGGGTTTTGGGGCGGATGCGGTCGGCCAGCGGTGCCGCGCGGGTGTTGCGCGGGGCGTCCGGGTCCGAACCAGAGCCCGGAAAGGTATCAAACAAATCAGCCATGACGGGGTGAAGATAGTCCTCCCGTCAGCCGCACAAAAGGGTCAGTGCAGCTTCTGGACCAGATTCGTCGCCACGCACTGGAAGGCACCGTCATCGAAGTTCATGACCGGGCCCATGGCCTCGCCCTCCATCCCGCAGCGGCGATACCAGCGCGGCCAGTTTGCGTCGATCAGCCCAAGATGCCGGGTCGCGCCCAGTTCGCGCGCCGCCTGGTTCAGCCCTGCGATCAGTTCGGCATGGACCTTGCGGCGCTGCCCCATCGGGACGGCGTGGCTGACAAAGACACGGCTGGATTCCCAGATGTGTTCGTCAACCGGCGCTTCTTCATACAGCAGGTTCTGCGGGATAGAGCCGCCAAGAATGCCCTTCTGGGCGTCGCGGATCATGTAGGAATAGATCCCACAGCGCGCGGTGGTCGGGGTCAGGCGGATCCCGGCCAGTACCTCGCCACGTTCATGCACGGCCACCCAACGCGATGCAGGCGTGTCGTACTGGTCAAACTCCATGCCTTCGGCCTGCGGCAGATCCCAGTTATTCTGGACAATAAAGCTCTGCCGACGAGCGCGAAGAACATTGGCGAACAATTCGCCATGAAAGTGCATGTTTGCAAAAGAGATTGTGGTCGTCTGCATATTCGTTAACTCCTGGGGTTGAGGGCAGCCCCCCAGGTGGCGCGGTTTTCTTTGGGCGATGCCCTACAGCAGACGGTATTCCTTGGCCCTTTGAAGCGCTTCGGCGGTAGTCCGGGCCATCAAACGTTCCCGAGCAGAGATGAGCCGGGCCTTGAACGCGCTTTCGGTGATGCCAAGTTTGGCAGCCGCTGCTGCATGGCGATCGCCCTCCGCAATACACCGAAGGGCCTCGATTTGAGCCTTTGTGAGGCTCTCCGGCGGCTCCGTAAGTTCGTGAAGCTGTCGGATCAGTTTCGAGATCTGTTCGATCTCGGAATCGGTGTACTCACGGTCTTCGCGGGTCATCCCGCAGATCGAGCGCGAGCTGATCGGACCATGTGAAATGGCTACGCCGTACTTCATCCCGAACGCGGCGGCGTCACCCAGAATATTGAACGGATCCGGGACAGGAATGGCCGACCAGCGGACGGCGCCGTTGGTCGAGAAGCCCCAGGCGATCATCGGATCGCGCAGGGCATAGGCCTTGGTCGAATAATGTTCCGACCATTCCCTGCCGTAGGTTTGAAATTGCATGATGGGCGCTGCAAAACGGATATGCAGGCCGATGAAATATCCTTTCGGAGCAAGCGGGTTAAGCTTGTTCAGGATAGCGGTGATTTCTGCGCGTGCGGACATATGTGCTTTTAGTCAAATTGTCTCAATTGCGTTCGTTGTTACCTTGGCTCGTTTCGCGCACCAAGTGAAGCGGAATCATTCAACCCAATCACAAGATGTAGTTAACCAACTTTGCCAAGGCACACATCTTGCATGTTTTTCGTCGGATTCCTTGGGGAAAACGCAATATACGGGGCGCCAGCACAGTTTACCACCGAAGCTCAAGTTGCCTTTTTCGTGAAACGTACTGTCGTTTCAGACAGGAAAAGACCCCGCAGCGGCGACGCTGCGGGGTCCGAATTTCGATCCGAAAGACCGAATCGCCGAATCAGTCTTCGGCGGCTTCCTCGGCTTCCAGACGCGCACGGTCGGCGGCGCCCTTGGCGGAAGTGTCGCGGTCGACCAGTTCGATGATGGCCATCGGGGCCATGTCACCGTAACGGAAGCCGGCCTTCAGGATGCGGACATAACCGCCCTGACGGTCCTTGTAACGCTCGCCCAGAACTTCGAACAGCTTGGCGACGTACTGGTCCTGCTTCAGCTGCGAAGCGGCCTGACGGCGGGCGTGCAGATCGCCGCGTTTTGCCAGGGTGATCAGCTTTTCGACGATCGGACGCAGTTCCTTGGCTTTCGGCAGGGTCGTCTTGATCTGCTCGTGCTCGATCAGAGAGCCGGCCATGTTGGCGAACAGCGCCTTGCGGTGTTCGTGGGTGCGGTTAAGGCGGCGATAGCCACGTGCGTGACGCATGATGTTTCTCCTTTAACGTCTTTTGCTTTGTCTGGCGGCCCTTGCGTGAAAGCCGCTCTCCTTGGGGCAGGATGCCCGGGTGTTGCAAGGTGCGTGCGAGCACGCACCCTACGGTCTTGCGGTAGGGTGCGTGTTCACACGCACCTTCCCATTAAAACTGATCGTCGAAGCGCTTGGCCAGATCTTCGATGTTTTCCGGCGGCCAGTCCACGACGTCCATCCCAAGATGCAAGCCCATGCCCGAGAGCACTTCCTTGATCTCGTTCAGCGACTTGCGGCCGAAGTTCGGGGTGCGCAGCATCTCGGCTTCGGTTTTCTGGATCAGGTCGCCGATATAGACGATGTTGTCGTTCTTCAGGCAGTTTGCCGAGCGGACCGACAGCTCCAGCTCGTCCACTTTCTTCAGCAGGCGCGGATCGAATTCCAGACCGTCATCGCTGTCCTGCGCACGAGCCGCTTCCGGCTCGTCGAAGTTCACGAAGACCGACAGCTGGTCCTGAAGGATGCGCGCGGCGTAAGCCACAGCGTCGTCCGGAGTCAGCGAACCGTCGGTTTCGACCTTCATGGTCAGCTTGTCATAGTCGAGCACCTGACCTTCGCGGGTCGGGGTGACTTCATAGCTGACGCGCTTGACCGGCGAGAAGATGGCGTCGATCGGGATCAGACCGATGGGCGCGTCTTCGGGACGGTTCTTGTCGGCGGCGACATAACCCTTGCCCGGGGCAACGGTCAGTTCCATGTTCAGATCAGCGCCGTCATCCAGATGGCAGATGACATGGTCGCGGTTCAGGATGGTGATGCCAGCGGTTTCCTGGATGTCACCGGCCTTGACCTCGCCCGGGCCCTTGGCCGACAGCGTCAGGCGCTTGGTCCCTTCCACGTCCATCTTCAGGGTCACGCCCTTCAGGTTCAGGACGATGTCGGTCACGTCCTCGCGCACACCGGCGACGGACGAGAATTCATGCAGCACGTTGTCGATCTGCACGCTGGTGATCGCCGCGCCCTGCAGCGAGGACAGCAGCACCCGACGCAATGCGTTGCCGAGCGTCAGGCCAAAGCCCCGCTCCAGCGGTTCGGCCGTGACGGTCGCGACGCGGGTCGCGTCGGCGCCGGTCTTGACGTCCAGCTGCGCAGGCTTGATCAGTTCAGCCCAGTTCTTGTGGATCATGCGATTGCCTCCATACCTGTTCCGATCCCATGACCAGCAATCGGAACGCCCGAGGTGAAATGCGAAAATTCCCGTCCGCGCCGCAGCGATGCGGCGCGGACGGGTTAATCAGGTCCGATCAGACGCGGCGACGCTTGGGCGCGCGGCAGCCGTTATGGGCGATCGGGGTAACGTCACGGATCGCGGTGATGTTGAAGCCGACAGCCGCCAGCGCGCGCAGCGCCGATTCGCGGCCAGAGCCGGGGCCCTGAACTTCAACTTCCAGCGTGCGGACGCCGTGTTCCTGCGCCTTCTTGCCGGCGTCTTCCGCGGCCATCTGGGCAGCGTAAGGGGTCGATTTGCGCGAGCCCTTGAAACCCATGGTGCCAGCCGAGGACCACGAGATCGCGTTGCCCTGAACGTCGGAGATCAGGATCTTGGTGTTGTTGAACGAGCTGTTCACATGCGCCACACCGGTGGCGATGTTCTTGCGTTCCTTGCGCTTGGTGCGCGTCTTGTCACGTGCCATCTGCCTGCCTCCTTACTTCTTCTTGCCGGCGATCGGTTTCGCCGGGCCCTTGCGGGTGCGGGCATTGGTGTGGGTGCGCTGACCGCGGACCGGCAGGCCACGACGGTGACGCAGGCCACGGTAAGAACCCAGGTCCATCAGGCGCTTGATGTTCATCTGCGTCTCGCGGCGCAGGTCGCCTTCGACGGTCAGATTGGCGTCGATGTATTCGCGGATCTGCAGCACTTCGGCATCAGACAGATCGTTGACGCGGCGGGTCGGATCGATCCCGACGGCTTCGACGATCTGACCGGCGAAATGGGGGCCGATCCCGTGGATATAGGTCAGTGCGATGGGGACGCGTTTCCCCGTCGGAATGTTGACGCCAGCAATACGAGCCACGCGTTTTCCTTTTCATGTTGCGGTTCCGTAGCACCGGAACCTTTTTTCACAACCGAAGGCCCGAAAGACGGCTTTCGGGCCTTAACGATTTCACCGGAATGGTGATTCCCCTTGCAGGGATGCTGTGACCTAGTGGCGATTCGCCCGATTGTCAACTGTCAGTGAGGTTTCAGGCCAGCGGCGAAGAGATGGGGGGCGCTGCCCCCACGGCCTGCGGCCTTCCCCCGGGATATTTGCGCCAGAATGAAAGCGCCCGGAGCCCCCTCCGGGCGGGATCGGTTACAGGCTTTTCAGCACAGTTTCCATCTGGGCCTCGACGTCGTCCACCTCGGCCATGCCATCGACGGGATGCAGATCGCCCTTGGCATAGTAGTAACCGATCAGCGGCGAGGTCTTCTTGTAATATTCCAGCAGCCGGGTTTTCAGACTGTCAGCATTGTCATCAGGGCGGCGGCGCAGATCGGTCGAGCCGCAGACGTCACAGACGCCCTCGACCTTGGTGGGCTTGGTGGTGTCGTGGTAGACCTCACCACAATTGCCGCAGGTGTAACGGCCCGAAATGCGTTCGACCAGAGCGGCGTCATCGACCTGCATCTCGATCACACCGTCGACCTTCTGACCCATGCCGTCCAGCAGGCTGCCAAGCGCGTCGGCCTGAGCCAGGGTGCGCGGGAAGCCGTCAAAGATGAAGCCCGGCGCGTCGGTGTTTTCCAGCTTTTCACGGATCAGGCCGATGACGATTTCATCGGTGACCAGTTTGCCATCCTTCATCACCTGAGCGACCAGCTTGCCCATTTCCGTGCCCGAGGCCTGCGCCTCGCGCAGCATGTCGCCAGTGGAAAGCTGGACGAGGCCCCGACCTTCGACCATGCGACGGGCCTGTGTGCCTTTGCCCGCGCCCGGAGGCCCCAGAAGGATGATGTTCACGGTCATGGGGTCCCTCTTCCCTTTTTGCTTGAGTTCCGGCGCGTCAGCGGCGCGCCGGGGCCTTGCGTGGTTTTGTAGCGCCCGGCTTGCGCTTGCCGCGCAGCTGGGACTTCTCGATCAGACCTTCATATTGGTGCGCAAGCAAGTGGCTTTGCACCTGGTTGATCGTATCCATCACGACCGAGACCACGATCAGCACCGAAGTACCACCGAAATAGAAGGGCACGGCCAGCTGGCTGCGGATCACCTCGGGCAGCAGGCAGACTGCGGCAAGATAGGCCGAGCCGATCACCAGCACGCGGTTGACGACGTAGTCGAGGTATTCCTCGGTCCGTTTGCCGGGGCGAATGCCCGGAATGAAGCCGCCCTGATTCTTCAGGTTTTCAGCCACGTCGTCGGATTTGAAGGCGACGTTCTGAGTATAGAAATAGGCGAAGAAGATGATCATCGCGGCGAAGAAGATCAGGTAAAGCGGCTGGCCCGGGCCGAAATAGGCCAGCACGCGCGACATGATCGGCCCGGTCTGGTTGCCCGAGAAGGTCGAGATGGTAATCGGCAACAGCAGCAGCGAACTGGCGAAAATCGCCGGGATCACGCCGGCCGGGTTGACCTTGATCGGCAGGTGCGAGGATTGCCCGTCATAGATCTTCATGCCGACCTGACGGCGCGGGTACTGAATGTGGATCTTGCGCAGGGCGCGCTCCATGAACACCACGAAGGCCACCACGGCCACCACCATCAGCAGGATACCGATGATAACCGGCGTCGAGACGGCGCCCGAACGGCCCTGACTGAAGAACTGCGCCAATGCCGCCGGGATCTCGGCGACGATGCCCACGAAGATGATCAACGAAATACCGTTGCCGATGCCGCGCGCGGTGATCTGCTCACCCAGCCACATCAGGAACATGGTGCCGCCGACCAGGGTGATCACAACGCTCGCCTGGAAGAAAAGGCCCGGATCATGGGCCAGACCGCCAGCCTCCAGCGATTTCGCAAGCCCGTAGGCCTGGAACAGCGCCAGCGCCACTGTCGCGTATCGCGTGTACTGGTTGATCTTCTTGCGGCCCTGCTCGCCCTCTTTTTTCAGCTGTTCCAGCGCCGGCACCATCGAGGCCAGCAGCTGCACGATGATCGAGGCCGAGATATAGGGCATGATGCCCAGGGCGAAGACGCCCATCCGGCCAAGCGCACCGCCGGTGAACATCGACAGGATCCCGCCAAGGCCGGATTGCGCCTGCTCCATGAAGTTGCGCAGCGCGGCGCCGTCAATGCCGGGGACCGGAATATAGGTGCCAAGGCGGTAGATGATCAGCAGTCCAAGCGTGAACCAGATTCGCTGACGAAGTTCCGTGGCCTTGCCAAACGCCCCCCAGGAGAGGTTTGCGGCCATCTGTTCTGCGGCTGACGCCATATTCGCCCCCAGTTTGCGGGTCTTGATCGTGAAAGCGCCGCCGGACCTGTGGAGATCCCGCGGCGCTTAAGGAAACTCGGTGCTGTATGTAAGGGGACGGGCGTCCCCTCACAAGCACAATCACTCGGCCGCGGCGACTTCGCGGGCGGGGATGGTGACGGTGATCTTGCCGCCGGCCTTCTCGATCGCCTCGATCGCGGATTTCGAGGCACCTGCCACGGTGATGTCCAGCTTGGCTTTCAGCTCGCCCTTCGCCAGGACGCGCACGCCGTCCAGCTTGCGACGGACAACACCGGCATCGACCAGTGCGTCTTCGGTCACGGCTTTCTTCGCGTCCAGCTTGCCCGCGTCGATGAAGGACTGGATCTGGCCCAGGTTCACGACGGCAAAGGTCTTGGCGTTCGGCGCGGTGAAGCCGCGCTTCGGCAGGCGGCGGTACAGCGGCATCTGGCCGCCTTCGTAACCGTTCAGTGCGACACCCGAACGCGAGGTTTGGCCCTTGATACCGCGGCCAGCGGTTTTACCCTTGCCCGAGCCCGGACCGCGCGCCACGCGCTTTTTCTTGCGGTTCGCGCCTTCGTTGTCGCGGATTTCATGCAGTTTCATATCGCTTCTCCTGAAGCCGGAAGCGCCCCATGAAGCGAAGGGGGCGGACACGGCGTTTCTTGATTTTTGAATCAGTGCCGATGGGCACCGGCGGCGTATAGCGCGCGCGGCCGCGGCATTCAAGCCCCCCGCGCGATGCCCGCGGGATCTTAGAAGGCGAGCCAGACGCCCAGCTTGACGGCCGGGTCGCCTTCGCCCCAGATCGGCAGAACCACACCAAGCTCGCCCTTGGCCGGACCGCCCAAATCGCGCACCAGGGTCGTTGCCAGCTTGCCAGAGAAGCCGATATCGTCGCGGTCCTCCAGCCGCAACTGATTGATGAGCATCATCGACCCCGTCGCATGCCAACCAAGTGTCGCGTCGATTTTGGCCGTCATCTCGGGCGTCAGATAGCTGAGCAGACTGCCGCCCTGCCCCGCCATTGTCGCAAGCTCGTCCTCGTCCTTCATCGGTGCGGCGATTTTCAGCCGCGCATCGACCGCCAGCCAACCGCCGCCCCGAACCGTCCGCAGTAGTGGCAGGCTGTCCCAGCCCCGCCCCCAGGACCCGCCGATCTGCGCCAGCGGCACCAACGCGCCGTCGCGTCGCAGCGCGCCTATCCCGGTCGAGACGGTGATCCGGTCCGCTCCCGTGCCCTTGTCCAACGCCCGTTGCCACCAGACCATCGCGCTGGTTTCACCGGCACTGCTGTGGCCAAGCTCGAAACCCAGCGTGTCACGGGCATTCATCCCGTATTCGCCGTAAAGGCCGGTATAGCTGTTGCCTTCACGGTCGAGTTCCCCGGAAAAGGACAGAAAGACCGCCCCCTTCTCTCGCGGCCAGGGGCCGGCCTTGGCCGCGCCGGCGCAGGTCAACAACATTAGCAGGCAGAAGCGAATCGTCAGCCGCACGTCCAGGTCCTCGTTCGCGGGGATCAACGAGGTCAGGGTAGACGGGGCTGGTTAGCGAAAGGTTAATTCGGCCCACTTGCCAACGAAAACGCCCCGCGCGACAGGCGGCGCAGGGCATGGAGTGCCGCGCTTGGGGCACCCAAAAGAAAAAGGCCGGGTCGCCCCGGCCTCGATCTCAGTTCTTTTCTTCGATGATCACCGCGAGGTGCGGGATCTTCGCGACCATGCCGCGGACGGCCGGGGTGTCTACCAGCTCACGCGTGCGGTGCATCTTGTTCAGGCCCAGGCCTTTCAGCGTTTCGCGCTGAACGGCGGGGCGGCGGATCGGCGAACCGATCTGCTTGACGACGATGGTTTTAGCCATTGTGCCTCTCCTTACGCTTCGGCGGCTTCAGTGGCCGGCTTGTCCTGCGAGGGCAGGATGTCGGCGACTTTCTTGCCACGACGCTGTGCGACGGCGCGGGGCGAAGCTTCGCGCTTCAGACCGTCCAGCGTGGCGCGGATCATGTTATAGGGGTTCTGGGAACCCAGCGATTTCGCAACAACGTCCTGAACGCCCAGCATCTCGAACACGGCGCGCATCGGACCACCGGCGATGATCCCGGTACCGGGGACAGCAGTGCGCATCACGACGCGGCCAGCACCGTGGCGGCCTTCGATGTCATGGTGCAGGGTGCGGCCATCGCGCAGCGGCACGCGGACCATCTGGCGCTTGGCTTGTTCGGTCGCCTTGCGGATGGCTTCCGGCACTTCCTTGGCCTTGCCCTTGCCGAAGCCGACACGACCACGCTGATCGCCGACAACGACCAGAGCGGCGAAGCCGAAGCGCTTACCACCCTTGACGGTTTTCGACACGCGGTTGATCGCGACCAGACGGTCCTGGAATTCCGGGGTTTCTTCGCGCTCTTCGCGACGGCCCCGACGGTTTTCACGTTCTGCCATATGGCATTCCTTCATATCTGGCGCATAACCGCGCCGTTGGTATCAATCCAAGTGGGCAGGAATGGCCACAGGCCCCCTGCCCCCGGATCATCGGGACGGCGAGATCGCCGCCCACAGGTTCAGAACTTCAGACCGCCTTCGCGGGCTGCGTCGGCCAGAGCCTTGACCTTGCCGTGGAACAGGAAGCCGCCACGGTCGAAGATGACTTCTTCGACACCGGCTTTTTTCGCACGTTCCGCGATCGCAGCGCCAATCTTGGCTGCGGCTTCGACGTTGTTCTTGCCCACCACGCCGAGATCTTTTTCCAGCGAGGACGCCGCCGCCAGGGTCACACCCTTGACGTCGTCGATCACCTGGACCGAGATGTTCTTCGACGAACGGTGGACCGACAGACGCGGACGACCATTGCTGATCGCGCGCAGTTTGTTCCGGTTGCGCAGGCGGCGCTTGAGGAACAGCTCTCTTTTGTTCAGTGCCATTTTTGCGCCCCTTACTTCTTCTTGCCTTCCTTGCGGAACACGAACTCGCCCTTATAGCGGATGCCCTTGCCCTTATAGGGCTCCGGCGCGCGCCATTCGCGGATGTTCGCGGCGACCTGACCAACCAGCTGCTGGTCAATGCCTTCCACAACGATTTCGGTCTGCTTCGGCGAGGTGATCGTCACGCCGTCGGGCGTTTCGAAATTCACTTCGTGGCTGTAACCCAGCGACAGTTTCAGGGTCTTGCCCTGCATCGCGGCGCGGTAACCCACACCCTGGATCTCCAGCTCTTTCTTGAAGCCTTCGGACACGCCGACCGTCAGGTTCGCAACCATGCTGCGGGTCATGCCCCACTGCTGGCGCGCACGCTTGGACTGCCCGCGCGGAGCGACGACAACGCTGCCGTCTTCCACTTTCAGGTCCACATCATCGGTCGCGGTGAAGGTACGGGTGCCCTTCGGACCTTTGACCTCGATGGTCTGGCCCTTGACTTCCGCCGTCACGCCCTTGGGCAGTTCGACCGGCTTTTTACCAATACGAGACATCCTGCCCTCCTTAGAATACGGTGCAGAGCACTTCGCCGCCGACATTGGCGTTGCGTGCATTTGCATCCGACATCACGCCTTTCGGCGTCGAGACGATGGAAACGCCCAGACCCTGACGGACCTGCGGGATTTCCTTGGCACCGGCATAGACGCGGCGACCCGGCTTCGAGACACGGGCAAGCTCACGGATGACCGGCTGGCCTTCGAAGTATTTCAGCGAGATTTCCAGCTCGGTATGGCCGGCATCGGTGGTGACTTCTTCATAGCCGCGGATGTAGCCTTCGGCCTTCAGCACGTCCAGAACCCAGGCGCGCAGTTTCGAGGCCGGGGTACGGACGGTCGATTTGCCGCGCATCTGCGAGTTGCGGATACGGGTCAGCATATCGCCGAGAGGATCGTTCATATTCATTGTCGCCCCCTTACCAGCTCGATTTGACCAGGCCCGGGATCTGGCCCTGCGAGCCGAGCTCGCGCAGCATGATCCGGCTGAGTTTCAGTTTGCGGTAATACGCATGCGGACGGCCGGTAAGCTGGCACCGGTTGTGCAGACGCGTCGCCGAGGAGTTGCGCGGCAGTTCAGCCAGCTTCAGCGAAGCCTTGAAACGCTCTTCCATCGGACGTTCTTGATCGTTGATGATCTCTTTCAGGTTGGCGCGCTTTTCAGCGTATTGCGCAACCAGACGTTCGCGCTTCTTCTCGCGCTCGACCATGGATTTCTTAGCCATATCTTCTTTCCCCTCGCGATCAGCTGTTGAACGGCATGTTGAAATGCTTCAACAGCGCTTTCGCTTCCGCGTCGGTCTTCGCGTTGGTGCAGATGATGATGTCCATCCCCAGAACTTCGTCGACCTTGTCGAAGTTGATTTCCGGGAACACGATGTGTTCTTTCAGGCCCATGGCATAGTTGCCGCGACCGTCGAACGAGGTGCCTTTCACGCCGCGGAAGTCGCGGACGCGGGGCAGCGCGATGTTGATCAGGCGATCCAGGAATTCATACATCCGGTCGCCGCGCAGGGTGACCTTGGTCCCCAGCGGCATTTCCTCGCGAACGCGGAAACCGGCGATCGAGTTCTTCGCCTTGGTGATGACAGCCTTCTGGCCAGCGATCAGCGACAGCTCTTCTGCGCCCTGCTTGACCTTCTTGGTGTCCTTGACGGCCTCGCCGATGCCCATGTTCAGGACGATCTTGTCCAGCTTGGGGATCTGCATGTCGTTCTTGTAGCCGAACTCTTCTTTGAGAGCGGCGCGGATCTGGTCCTTGTAGACCGACTTCAGACGCGGGGTGTAATTGGCTTGGTCCAGCATCAGATCACGTCTCCCGTGGTCTTGGCGAAACGGACCTTCTGGTCGCCTTCCACGCGGAAGCCAACACGGGTCGCCTTGCCGTTCTTGTCCAGCAGCGCGAGGTTCGACAGGTCGATTGGCATCGACTTGGCGATGCGGCCGCCCTGGCTGTTCTGCGACTGACGGGTGTGGCGAAGTGCGACGTTGATACCGTCGACAACGGCCTTACCGTCCTTCGGCATCACCGCAGTGATTTCGCCCTGCTTGCCCTTGTCCTTGCCGGCAAGGACGACGACCTTGTCGCCTTTTTTCAGCTTGGCAGCCATTACAGCACCTCCGGAGCGAGCGAGATGATCTTCATGAAGTTCTTCGCACGCAGCTCGCGCACGACCGGCCCGAAGATACGGGTGCCGACCGGTTCGCCCTGGTTGTTCAGGATGACGGCGGCGTTCTGGTCGAAGCGGATCGAGGTGCCGTCTTCGCGTTTCACTTCTTTGGCGGTGCGCACGACGACGGCCTTGCGGACGTCACCTTTCTTCACGCGACCGCGCGGGATGGCTTCCTTAACGGAAACGACAATGATGTCGCCCACCGACGCATAGCGACGGTGCGAACCACCCAGAACCTTGATGCACTGCACCCGGCGAGCGCCGGAGTTGTCAGCTACATCCAGATTGGTTTGCATCTGGATCATGGTTTACTCCCGACCTTTGGGGTCGGCGATGCGTGCCGCCCCAGGGTTTCGAATATATCTGGACCTCAGGCCGACGCTTGCGCGTCGTCCGTCAGAACGGTCCAGCGTTTGGTTTTCGAGATCGGCGCACATTCGATGATACGAACGGTGTCACCAACCTTGAACTGGTTATCCGCGTCATGGGCGCGGTATTTCTTCGACGAACGCACGGTCTTGTGCAGCAGCGGGTGCTTGAAGCGGCGTTCGACCAGGACGGTCACGGTCTGCTCGTTCTTGTCCGAGGTCACGGTGCCTTGCAGGATGCGTTTGGGCATATCAGTGTCCCCTTAGTTCGAGGCAGCGGCGTCGGCCGCTTTCTGGTTCAGAACGGTCTTCACGCGGGCAACGTCGCGACGGACGGCACGCATGCGCGCGGTCGATTCGAGCTGGCCAGTGGCCTGCTGGAAGCGCAGGTTGAACGCTTCCTTCTTCAGCGCAACCAGCTGCTCTTGCAGCTGCTCGGGCGTTTTTTCTTTCAGTTCGGCGGCTTTCATGCCCCTTGATCCTTTCAACATCACCGGAGAGCCCCGCTTCGCGGGCCACCCTTTATCCGGTGGAGTTTCGTGATGAAGCCGTGCCTATAGGCCGGTTCCGGCTGGATGACAAGCAATTTCTACCGCATCCCGGCTTTTTCTGGCGCCGCCGCGCTCAGGCGACTTTGACCGCCCTGCCCGCGCGGAATACCTGGCCGATGCAGATCGAAACACAAAGGCCCCGCCTGCGCGGCGGGGCCTTCGATCTTTGTCTACGCGACGACCGGGATTACCAGTCGGTGCGTTCCACGATGCGGGTCATGACCGGCAGTTTCATCGCGCCAAGACGCAGCGCCTCGCGGGCGATGGTCTCGTTCACGCCGTCGATCTCGAACATGATCCGGCCGGGGTGGACGCGGGCGGCCCAGTAATCGATCGAGCCTTTACCTTTACCCATACGCACTTCGGTCGGTTTCGACGAAACCGGAACGTCCGGGAACACCCGGATCCAGACCCGGCCCTGACGCTTCATGTGACGGGTGATCGCGCGGCGGGCCGCTTCGATCTGGCGCGCGGTGACGCGCTCGGGCTCGGTCGCTTTCAGGGCGAAGGAACCGAAGTTCAGATCGTATCCGCCCTTCGCTTCGCCGTGGATGCGGCCCTTGAACTGTTTGCGGAACTTCGTCCGTTTCGGTTGCAGCATTTCACCTTCTCCTTAGCGGGCGTCGCGACGCGGGCCACGCGGTGCCGGACCTTCCTGAGCCTCGGCAGCCTTGCGGTCGCGGGCCTGCGGATCATGTTCCATGATCTCGCCTTTGAAGATCCACACCTTGATGCCGATGATCCCGTAAGGGGTCATGGCTTCGGACAGCGCATAGTCGATGTCGGCGCGCAGCGTGTGCAGCGGCACACGGCCTTCGCGGTACCATTCGGTCCGTGCGATTTCAGCACCGCCCAGACGGCCGGCGACGTTGACGCGGATACCCAGGGCACCCATGCGCATCGCGTTCTGAACCGAGCGCTTCATGGCGCGGCGGAACGAAACCCGGCGCTCCAGCTGCTGCGCGATAGATTCAGCGACCAGCTGAGCGTCCAGTTCCGGCTTGCGGACTTCGACGATGTTCAGGTGCAGCTCGCTATCGGTGAACTGCGCCAGTTTCTTGCGCAGAACTTCGATATCGGCGCCCTTCTTGCCGATGATGACGCCCGGACGCGCAGCGTGAATGGTCACGCGGCACTTCTTGTGCGGACGCTCGATGATGACGCGGCTGATGCCGGCCTGCTTGGCTTCCTTGTGCACGAATTCACGGATCTTCAGATCCTCGAGCAGCAGGTTGCCGTAGTCCTTGTCGTCGGCGTACCAACGGCTGTCCCAGGTGCGGTTGACCTGGAGGCGCATCCCGACGGGGTTAACCTTCTGACCCATTACGCTTGCTCCTCTGCGGTGGTCGCCTTGGCGGGCTTGCGGGCAGCCTTCTTGGCCTCCGCAGCAGCGGCCGCGGCGGCCGGATCGACCTCGCGCAGCTTGATGGTGATTTCCGAGAACGGCTTCATGATCTTGCCGTACCGGCCACGGGCGCGCGGACGGCCCCGCTTCATGACCATGTTCTTGCCGACCCATGCCTCGGCGACGACCAGGTTGTCGACGTCCAGGTTATGGTTGTTTTCGGCGTTGGCAATTGCCGACTGAAGGCACTTCTTCACGTCGCCCGAGATGCGGCGCTTCGAGAAGGTGAGATCGGCCAGGGCCTTTTCGACCTTCTTGCCACGGATCAGGCCAGCAACCAGGTTCAGCTTCTGCGGCGAGGTGCGCAGCATGCTGGTCTTGGCCATGGCTTCGTTATCGGCCACGCGGCGCGGATTCTTTTCCTTACCCATGACGATTACTTCCTTTTCGCTTTCTTGTCGGCGGCGTGACCGTAATAGGTCCGCGTCGGCGAATATTCACCGAACTTCTGGCCGATCATTTCCTCGGTCACGGCGACGGGGATGTGCTTGTGACCGTTATAGACGCCGAAGGTCAGACCGACGAATTGCGGCAGGATCGTCGAGCGGCGCGACCAGATCTTGATCACGTCGGACTTGCCGGCTTCGCGGGCCTTTTCGGCCTTCTTCAACACATAGGCGTCGACGAACGGGCCTTTCCAGATAGAACGTGCCATGGATTAACGCCCCTTCTTCGCGTGACGCGACCGCAGGATGTACTTGTCGGTCGACTTGTTCGAGCGGGTCTTCTTACCCTTGGTGTCCTTACCCCACGGGGTCACCGGCGTACGGCCACCCGAGGTACGGCCCTCACCACCACCATGCGGGTGATCGATCGGGTTCATCGCAACACCGCGGACGCTCGGGCGGATGCCCTTGTGGCGGTTGCGGCCAGCCTTACCAAGGTTCTGGTTCGAGTGGTCGGCGTTCGAAACAGCGCCGATGGTCGCCATGCATTCCTGACGGACCAGACGCAGCTCGCCCGAGGACAGACGGATCTGGGCATAGCCACCGTCACGACCGACGAACTGGGCATAGGTGCCTGCCGAGCGGGCGATCTGACCGCCTTTGCCCGTCTTCAGTTCGACGTTGTGGACGATCGTGCCGATCGGCATGCCGCTGAAGGGCATGGCGTTGCCGGGCTTCACGTCGACCTTGGTGCCAGCGACGACGGTGTCACCCACGGCCAGACGCTGCGGAGCCAGGATATAGGCCTGCTCGCCGTCTTCGTATTTGATCAGTGCGATGAACGCGGTGCGGTTGGGATCGTATTCGATCCGCTCGACCGTCGCCGGAACATCAAATTTCGTGCGCTTGAAATCGACGATGCGATACAGGCGCTTTGCCCCGCCGCCCTTGCGGCGCATGGTGATCCGTCCGGTGTTGTTCCGGCCGCCCTTCTTGGTCAGACCCTCGGTAAGGGATTTGACCGGACGACCTTTCCAAAGCTCCGAACGGTCGATCAGAACCAGCCCACGCTGGCCAGGCGTCGTCGGTTTATACGACTTGAGTGCCATCTTTCTGTCTTCCGTTGCTTTGTTTCGTCAAATGCTCAAGCGGTCCCCGTATAACGGAGACCGCAATCTTTCAAGTCTGGATCACAGACCGGTGGACACGTCGATCGTGTTGCCGGCTTCCAGCGTGACATAGGCTTTCTTCACGTCCGAACGGACGCCGGGGCGGCCGCGGAAACGCTTGGTCTTGCCTTTGGTCACGGTCGTGTTGACCGCTTTGACCTTGACGTCGAACAGGTTTTCCACAGCTTCCTTGATCTGCGGCTTGTTCGCGTCCATCGCCACTTCGAAAACGAAGGCATTGCTTTCGCCTGCCAGGCTCGCTTTCTCGGTGATGATCGGCTTGCGGATCACGTCGTAATGTTCAGCTTTCGCGCTCATTTCAGGCGAGCCTCCAGAGCTTCGACACCAGCCCGCGTGATGACCAGGGTATCACGCTTCAGGATGTCATAGACGTTGGCGCCCATCGACGGCAGAATATCCACGCCTTCGATGTTGCGCGCGGCGCGGGCGAAGCCTTCGTTGACTTCGGCACCGTCGATCACCAGCACGCGCTTCCAGCCGTTTTCTTTCACGGCCTTGGCGACAACCGAGGTCTTGGCATCGGCGAGGTTCAGATCCTCGATGATGACCAGTTCACCTGCGGTGGCTTTCGCCGACAGGGCATGCTTCAGGCCCAGGGCGCGCACTTTCTTCGGCAGATCGAAGGCGTGCGAACGCGGGGTCGGGCCCTTGTAGACACCACCCTTGCGGAAGATCGGCGCCTTGCGGGAACCGTGACGTGCGCCGCCGGTGCCTTTCTGGCGATAGATCTTCTTGGTCGAGTAGGACACTTCCGACTTGCCCAGCACCGAGTGGGTACCAGCCTGCGCCTTGGCGTTCTGCCAGCGCACGACGCGCTGCAGCAGGTCGCCGCGCGGTTCAAGCCCGAAGATCTCGTCGGCCAGCTCGATCGACCCGGCTTTGCCCGAGTCCAGCTTGATCACATCGAGTTTCATTCCTTGTTCTCCCCTTCCGGAGCGGCATCGTCAGCCTGGTCCGCATTCGGGTCGGCAGCTTCCTTGTCAGCGGCAATCGATGCCTCTGCTTCGGCAAGCGCTGCAGCTTCCTGCTCGGCGGCCAGACGGGCGGCTTCCTCGCGGGCGGCTTCTTCCTCGGCAGCGGCGGCAGCAGCAGCTTCTTCCGCAATACGCTGAGCTTCCTTCAGCTTCGAACGGGTCGCAGCCGGGGTGATCAGGTTTTCGGGAAGGGCTTTCTTGACGGCGTCCTTGACGACGACCCAGCCACCTTTCGAACCCGGCACCGAGCCCTTGACCATGATCAGGCCACGCTCGCTGTCGGTCTTGACCACTTGCAGGTTCTGCGTGGTGACGCGAACGGCACCCAGGTGACCTGCCATTTTCTTGCCCTTGAACACCTTGCCGGGGTCCTGGCACTGGCCGGTCGAACCGTGCGAACGGTGACTGACCGAGACGCCGTGCGAGGCGCGCAGACCACCGAAGTTGTGGCGCTTCATCGCACCGGCAAAGCCTTTACCGATCGAGGTACCGGCGATGTCGACGAACTGGCCAGCGAAATAGTGGTCAGCAACGATCTCTTCGCCGACGGCGACCAGATTGTCTTCCGAGACGCGGAATTCGGCAACCTTGCGCTTCGGCGCGACACCGGCCTTGGCGAAGTGACCGCGCAGCGCGGCGGTGGTCCGCTTGGCTTTCGCCTCGCCTGCACCCAGCTGGACGGCAACATAGCCGTCACGGTCAGCGGTCCGCTGGTCGATGACCTGCAGATTGTCGAGATGAAGAACGGTCACCGGAACCTGGCGGCCGTCTTCCAGAAACAGCCGGGTCATGCCCAGCTTCTTGGCGATAACACCCGTACGCATTGTCGCCTCCTTACACCTTGATCTCGACATCCACGCCAGCGGCGAGGTCGAGCTTCATCAGCGCGTCAACGGTCTGCGGCGTCGGGTCGACGATGTCCAGCAGGCGCTTGTGCGTGCGGATTTCCCACTGGTCACGCGACTTCTTGTCGATGTGCGGACCGCGCAGAACGGTGAATTTTTCGATCTTGTTCGGCAGCGGGATCGGCCCGCGAACCGTGGCACCCGTGCGCTTGGCGGTGTTCACGATTTCCTGAGTGCTGGCATCCAGCACGCGGTAATCGAACGCCTTCAGCCGAATGCGGATATTCTGACTTTGCATCGTCATCCCTCGGAGCTTTGAGGGTTCCAGTCGAGAGGCTGACGACACACCACGCGGCGCCAGCATCGGACCTGTATAAAAACTGCGAAGCCGCCCTATAGGGGGCGGCCCCGTCAGATGCAAGCGAATCCTTGTGTGAAAGGCGGATTCGGTCGCGATGCGCGCGTATAGCGTCAGGGATAGGGCTTGGTCAAGGGGCGGCTAGCCACGACCTTGACCAATTGCGCCACCTATCCCATCGCGACAGCCCTGCTTCCGACCCGTTCAATAACCTGTTTCTGTCGCGGCCTCGTCGATCAGATCGGCGATTTCTTCGGGATGCGAGGCAAGCGAGGCATGGCTCGCGGCAAGATGCACCACTCTCTTGGGATTCATCCGGCCCGACATCATTTCCTGATTCTCGGGATCGATCATCCGATCATGGGTCGAAACCTGATACCAGCACGGCTTGGCCTTCCACGCCGGCGCAGTAACATTGTCACCAAAGGTGCTCGCCAGTGGCGCTTTCTGAGTGACGGCCATCACCAGCGCCTCATCTTCGGGCAGGTCCTGGCAGAAGCTTTCGTGAAATTTGTCCTGTTTGATCCACAGATAGCCATCACTGTCGGGGGCCAGGTTCGGGAATGCCTCCGGCGGCTTCGCCTGGCTTATCCCGCCCGGGCTTTCGCCTGCGTCCGGTGCAAAGGCCGCGACATAAACCAGCCCCTGAACATTCGGCAGATCGCCCATCTCGGTTATGACGGCGCCACCATAGGAGTGGCCGACCAGAACCACCGGGCCATGGATCTGCTTGACCATCTTGCGGGTGCGTTCGGCATCGTCAGCCAGCGAGGTCAGCGGATTCTCGACCGCGCGCAGGTCGTGATAGCCGCGCTTGTGAAGCTCCTTGATGACGCCGGCCCAGTGCGCGGCACCTCCCCAAAAGCCGTGGACAAGCACTATCGTGGGTCTTTGTGGCATTTTCCACTCCTTCTCCCTCGCGGTGATGGCCGCGCCCAGACAGGACCATGTGGCCCTTTCGTCTAATTTGCCTGAGCAGACAGGGAACTACCAGACGGGACGAAGAGCGGTCGCAGCTCCCCCTTCAACACACGAAAAAGGCCGCCCCGAGGGGCGGCCTTCCATCACGATATCCTTTAGCCCGAGGGCTTCGGATCACTCGATGATTTTCGACACCACGCCGGCGCCGACGGTGCGGCCGCCTTCGCGGATGGCGAAGCGCAGTTTTTCTTCCATCGCGATCGGTGCGATCAGTTCGACTTCGAACTTCAGGTTGTCGCCCGGCATCACCATTTCCGTGCCTTCCGGCAGCTTCACCGTCCCGGTCACGTCCGTCGTGCGGAAGTAGAACTGCGGGCGGTAGTTCGCGAAGAACGGGGTGTGGCGGCCGCCTTCTTCCTTGGTCAGGATATAGGCTTCGGCTTCGAACTTGGTGTGCGGGGTCACCGATTTCGGCTTCACCAGAACCTGGCCACGCTCGACGCCGTCACGGTCGATGCCGCGCAGCAGAACGCCGACGTTGTCGCCAGCTTCCCCGC
>NZ_JAAOHY010000012.1 GCF_011308835.1 Paracoccus xiamenensis
TCTCTCTAAACGATGAACAAATCCGCACCATCAAACAAAGATCGGTGCAACCGTGCGCCATAACGCACCTGTCGCGGGGTAGAGCAGCCCGGTAGCTCGTCAGGCTCATAACCTGAAGGTCATAGGTTCAAATCCTATCCCCGCAACCAAAAAATTACCACAAATCAAACGCTTACATGCCGACTGAAACAGTCGGGCATCACAAGCGCGACTTTACATCAACGCCACATCAACGTTTGAAGAGAAGGGTGTGCAATGTCGGCCAGCGTGATACTCGTTTGATGGCAAACGGGGAATCGGGGTTGAGCTTGGCAGACGGATTTATTGCATTCGAACTGGACCTGATGGGTGCCGTCCTTGACCAGCTGATTCCCATTCTCGACAAGATGGAGGGAGAGCCACTGACGCGCGCGGCTGCCCAGCTTCTTCCCGACGCGCAAGGCGTATATCTTCTGATTCACCAGGGACAGGTTCATTACGTCGGCAAGACCGATGCAGAAGCTGGCCTGCGAACACGGCTTACCCGTCACGTCGCCAAGTTCGAACAGCGCGACAACATCGTTCCGGCCGACGTCCAGTTCAAGGCAGCGCAAATCCTTGTTCTGACCGCGATGGACATCGAGTCCAAACTGATCAATCACTATCGCACCGATTGGAATGGCTCCGGCTTCGGGTCAAACGATCCGGGCCGACAACGCGAAACGACGGCGAAACCGCCTCAAGGGTTCGATGCGCGGTTTCCGATCAATATTGATCTGCCGCTCGATTTTCTGGTCGCGGGTCCGACGACGGTGCACGATCTGCTGATGCAGCTGAAGCTGGGCCTGCCCTATACGCTGCGCTATGAGCTGGAGCCCGGTGCGAAGGGCAGCCATTCGTTCCGCAGCCGTCCTCACCCCGACATGCCGGGCGTTCCGCTGACGGTTCCTGTCGGCCCGATCACCGCGCGTCAGGCAATGCAATTGGTCCTGGGCGCGCTACCGCATGGCTGGCAGGCGACCTATTTCGCCAGCCACTTGATCCTCTACAAGGAAAACCGCGCCTATACGCACGGCATGCCAATTTAAGCCCGAAGCAGCTTTTCCTTCACTTCCTCGGCGACTATGCGGCCGAGTTGGCAGGGCACGGCGTTACCGAGCTGGCGCATCGTTTCCGTCCATGACCCATGAAACGTCATGTCGTCGGGGAAGGTCTGCAGACGGGCGCTCTCACGGACGGTGAAATAGCGGATCGATCCATCCGGTCGACGGAGCATGTTTTCGCCACCGGGAACGCCGTGCACGCCCGCCTTCAGCGTTTTTGCCGGTTCGTCCAGAGGGCTGCCCGTGTGGCCGGGATAGGAACGGGCGCCTGGCTGGAACCTGTGATCGTGGAATTTCCGGGCCGAACCGGGCGCCAACTCCGGATCGGGGAGATCAGAGATCGCGTCCCGGACGGTTCGCCAGCGAAGACCATTCGGCTTTCGCTCCAACTTCATCGCGCGTGCCTTGGCCGCGCCACCATCCGGTCGGTCCTTCTTCGCCACGCGATGCAGATCCCAATAGGTCTCTTCGCGCCATTGCTCCCAGAGCAACGCTTCCTTGGAGTGAGTTGGGGCGGGAAAATGCCATTCCACACTCGTGTCGGAACGGAAACCGACGAGGAAGACGCGCTCCCTGCGCTGTGGGACGCCGAAGTTCGCCGCATTCAGGACGCGCAGCATTACTTTGTAGCGCAGGCCCTTGTAGCGGCCGCGCGTGTGATAGTCCTCAAGGCGGGCAAGGTGGACCAGCCATTCCTCGTCCTTCTTCGCCGTCACCTCGGGATAGGTCAATTGCAGCCGGATATACTCGAGGTAGTTCGCGAAACTCGAGCGGGTCAGGCCTTTGACGTTCTCGAAGATGAAGGCTCGTGGCCGAAGCTCACGCACGGCCCGCACCGCCTGCGGGAACATATCCCTGCTGTCCAGAAACGCGCGATGCCGACCGCCCATCGAGAAAGGCTGACAGGGAGGTCCGCCGGTCACCAAGTCAATTTCGCCTTCCACCACTCCGAAGTCGAATTCGCGGACATCACATTCATGGAGAGGCCAGTCCCGGACAAGGTCCAGGCCGCGCTCCTTGTTCTCGCGAAGCGTGTCACATGCCCAGCGATCCCAATCCATGACCGCGGCGGGCGTGAACCCGGCTTGACTGACGCCGATTCCCAGGCCTCCCGCGCCGACAAAGAGTTCAACCGATTTCATCATCTCAGGAACTCCTCGATCCTTGCCTCTAGTGCCCCGCGATCCCCGGTCTCGCATTCCCATATGACGAGGGTTTGCCAGCCGAGATCCCGAAGCCGAGCGAGGTTGGCCTCGTCCCGTTTGCGATTGTTTTCCAATTTCGGCGCCCAAAAGTCCAGTTTGGTCTTCGGCATGCGCGCCAGTTTGCAAGCGGGATCGGGATGACGGTGCCAGAAGCATCCGTGAACGAAGATGACCTTGCGACGTGACGCAAACACCAAGTCTGGCTTGCCGGGCAGGTTTCGTCGATGAAGCCTGTATCGAAAGCCCAGCGCGTGGGTCAGCCGACGGACAATCATCTCAGGCTTGGAATCACGGCCCCGAATCCGGTCCATGCGCTCGCTGCGCTGTAAAGGGCTAAGGGTGTCCATGATGGACACTCCTAGCTGGGTTTCAATGGCACAACATTGTCCCGGGTGGCTGCCGAGGGCGTCTTCGTCTTCAAGGCGGGAAATGGGACAATCTCAGCCTTCGCATCGGATAGAAATCCGACTGGTAGACCGCAGAGAGACTCAACGTCGGCTTCTGCGAGTCGGAAATCGGCGATCAGGTCCGCTCTCGTCCTGACCCCTTCATCCAACAGGAGCCTGATGGAGCGCGAGAGCAGGCGTGGCTCCTCAGCGATCAGCGTATCGTCAAGGGGCTCGCTCTTCCGCCAGCCCCGCGCGCTATAATGTTTCCAAAGTCGACGCTCGTATTCGCCTTCAACAATCTCGAGGCTCACGCACCGTTTGATCATCGCTCCGACCGAAGTCCTCCACCTCTCCTTGAGGGCAAGCAACGTGTTCAGCGAAGGCGTCCATAACTCGGCCGAGAAGGTTTCCGCAGGCATCAGGAACGCACCCGCAAAGTGGAAGGCTTGCCGCTCGATTTCCTTGAAATCAGCAGATCCATTCAGGCTCTTCGAGGGAATGAAACGATGAAGCACAAGGTGTGCAAGTTCGTGCGCCGCGTCCATGCGGGATCGAACCGCAGTCGCCTTGTCGCTCGCGATCAGCATGTATGGACGATTGTCGAGATCAGACCAGTTCGACACGCCATCCATCTTCGATGTACCAACTTCCTCGCGGACGACCACGATTCCGGCATTTTCAATCGCGAGCAGCAGGTCGTTGATCGGCCCGAGGCCCAAACCCCAGCGGGCCCGACACTCAAGCGCGGCCGCCTCGATGTCCTCATCGCGAATATCCCGATGATCTTTTGCCGCGATCGACGGAATATCTACACCCGGCAGATCCACCCATTCCTGAAGTTCGGCCGAAATGTCTTGCGCCCAGCGCAGTCGGACCCTTGCGCGCTTCCGTTCCCCTTGGGTCGTACTCGACAAAAGGGACCGGAAGAACATCGGCCGCGCGCCATGTTCCAACTCCGAGCGCAGGAAATATGACACCGGCAGCCGCAGCGCTGTGGCAAGAGCATCCAACGCATCTGGCTCCGGCGAATGATCGCCGGATTCCCATCTCGAGATCGCGGAGCTCTTCCGGCCTATCATTTCGGCAAGGGCGATCTGGGTCAGTCCCCTCGAATCCCTTGCGTCCACCAATCGCTTCGCTTGGAAGCCCGGCGTTCCAGTCTTCATATCTTGTCCTCCAGTGTTCGAAGCAGGGCTCAGCCCAGCTCCGAAGGCCTCCTGCGCTTGAGCTTGGGAACCGCCCGATCCGCGATATCGACCGGAGCGTCCTTTTGTTCCGCAGGGGCGTTATAGAGCGCGATGATGTCCTCGATCGAAGCCAGCCTGATCCAAGTTGACAGATCGTGAGAGGGAATTCCGATGCCCACGAAGGCCGGGAGCATCGGATTGCCGTTCTTAGATGCCGTGACCACCAGCATCGCGCACATGTTATCTTGGGCCGGTTGCGGCCGATCCGTGTCGAAAAGATCAATCTGCCAAGGGCTAAGCCACTCGTTCAACGTGCTCCAGCGCCGCCGGAATTTTGTCGGTCGCGGCTGGCCGCAATGAGAAAGCACATTGGAACGGATCATGAAGTTTCCGTCGCGCTCAACCACAGAGTAACAGCCGCCCTTTGGTGAGGTGTCGGGCACATGAACAATGAGGCCGGCGGCTCTGCCAGCGCTACGAAAGCCATCCTCGGACAGGAAATGCCGCAACTGCCCCAAGGCGCCACGGCGCTCGGGGGGCGCTATCTTCTCTGCCGTCAGACTGTGGGCCTTAGCGAATGCGGCATCAATCTCTTCCGCCAGGGAACGGAAGAATGTCTCGGGCCAAGCCTGAACAAGGCGTGCAATGGGATCATCAGTCAAGGCGGCGCCCTGTTTGTTGTTTTCGGGATATTGCACCATTTATTTTGCGTTATCAAGTGGAGATCTAGCATCGGGTGCGCTCTTGCGGAGCTGCCGAAGCGGCCAATAATCCTAGCTTGGCGTGGTCGGTTAGCTGTTCTAAGCATAGCGACAAGGGCGGAGTGAGATGCCCAACTTTTGAACTGCCTCGTCCGGAGCGACAGGCTTGGGGGATGCGGTGGCGGCGACAATCAAGTCAATTCATATCGAGAACTTTCGATCAATTAAATCAATCGACGCGGATCTCGCGCAACTGGCGATCTTTGTCGGCAAGAACGATTGTGGAAAATCCAATATCCTGAGAGCACTCAATCTCTTCTTCAACGACGAGACGAATCCGGGTGTCGAGTTTTCCTTCAGTGAGGACTACAATTTCTTTGCGCCAGTGCGGGTGCGGAAGGCGAAAGAAATTGTAGTCCGGTTGGAGATTGCGTTGCCGGCTACCTACCACGCAACAAATGGCCATGTAATTATTTGGACAAAACGCTGGCGTGAGGATGGTCTGTGGAGCGAAGAGTATGATTATTATGGCCAACGCATCAAGAAAGGTAAGCGTGGCCAAGAGGTCCGTGAGGATGTCAAAATCTCAGAAAAATCGAACGTACATGCGCTCCTTCGCAAGATAGAATTTGAGTATGTTCCCGCCATCAAGGATTCCGAATACTTCGATGACCTTCGCGGCAGAATTTACGGAATCATATCGGAGGTCGCTGCTCGCTCTTTCCACGAATCCAGCACAGCTTTCGAGCAGTCGATCGGTGAACACCTCAATGAGCTGACCGCCAGCATCTCGGCTTCACTGGGTATCGACACCCGCTTGGCATTGCCGAGAGACCTCTATCATATATTCGAGCGGCTCGATTTTCTGAGCGGTGAAAAGGCCGTGTCCCTGAACAATCGTGGTGACGGCATCAAGGCTCGTCACATCCCGTTGATCCTTCGTTTTATGGCAGAGAAGAAGGCCGCGCTGTTGAGGCGTGGTGGGCAGCCAATCAGCAGCGTTTGGGCGTACGAAGAGCCCGAAAACAATCTTGAAATCGGCAGTGCTGTCCAGCTCGCAGATGAATTAAATGCCCTGGCGAAATCTGGGACAGCACAGATTTTACTTACAACTCATTCGCCGGCATTTTACGATCTTGGTCAGCAAGATAAGAAGATCGCTTTGCACTTCGTGACGCGCACGAGAGATGTTGATGGCACCGTCACTAAGACCGACGCGAAAGGCATCGATGAAAGCTTGGGCACTCTGGCGATGCTGGGGCCACGAATCACTGAGTTGGTTGCGCAAGTTCGACAGCAAGAGGAAGCGAAGGCCACAGCTGCCCGGCTGGCTCAGGAGAACTGCTCAAGGATTTTTGTCGAAGGCGAAAGCGATAAGCTAATTCTTCAAAGAGCGCTCGAGGTGTTTTTTCCGAACGCAGTAGACAAAGTGCGTTTCGAGACAAAGCGAGACGGTGCCGGGCACACCTATGTGATCGACATGTTGGTTGGTTGGCGTTCGCAACATAAACATCATCCTGATAGACCCAAGGCAATAGGCATTGTTGATGGTGACGCTATGCACGCAAAGAAAGAGTTCAACAAGCAGCCTGAAAATACGAAATCAGCAAAGTGTCTAGTTTACCCTGCACCAGCCAACCTTACTGCGGCTCGGGCTGCTCATTTTGACATCTATGCGTCCTTGGAGACGCTATATCCGGCAGATATCTGGACTGAAGCACGCGATCGGAACTGTCTGACCAGTCGCGATCCCGCTAAGGTGTGTCACCCGCAACTGGTAAGCAGGATTCTGCGTGGCGAGACAACCCTTGAAGCCGAACTTGCCGCAGATTGGGCTTATCTGGTAAAAGAAGACTTCGCGTCGGAATATAAGATTTCGACCGCTAGGCGCCTTTGTCAGCAAAACGACGAGATATGTCGGGAGACACTGGCTAACTTTGAGCCTGTACTGCGCGAAGCGCTCAGTTTTCTTGGTGTTGTATAGCGTGCTGTACTACCCCCTGAGCGTACGCCGTATCATCGAAGCGACCTTATATGTTCATGCAGGTTGTCGTGGCCCTTGAAACATAGTCCATGTTCTTGCTTTGTTTCGATCATGACGCGCCGCAGCACACCTCAAGCCAAAATCGATGATTCGGCCTTCCCGGTCCGGGTGCTGATTTGCGTGCCGGAGATGGGCTTTGGCCGACGGTCCGACGCGCTGCATGAGTGGCTGGCGACGCGGATCGGCCGAGGCAACTATGCCTGGCATGGCGGTGGGCGCGGCGGCACGCGGGACCGGATCGCGCTTTACTTCCGTGAGCCGGATGCGGCCAGCGCCTGCCTGACCGCCTTTCCGGATCTGGAACTGGCTGACAGAACATGCCTGCCGAGCTACAGTTCACCCTATCTGCCCTTTGGCCGTTCCGAGGACGACGATACCGTGTGCAACCTTTACAATCAGACCACCACGCAGGAGGCGATGCGCCAGCTTTTCAAGGGTCTGACCATGACCGACCGCGCGGGCAATGTCGCACCGGGCAAGGTCTATCCCGATCAGTTGGCACCGATCATCCGCCATGATGGTGCTTCGCTGGAATTGGTGAAGGCGCGGTGGGGGATGCCATCGCCGCCCTCGGTTTTGAAGACCCAGCGGGATCCGGGCGTTACCAATGTCCGCAACCTGACCTCACCGCATTGGCGGCGCTGGCTGGGCCCGGCGCATCGCTGCCTGGTGCCGGTCACAGCCTTTGCCGAACCGATCAAGGGCGGCAATCAGTGGTTCGCGCCGTCGGAAGCAGAAACGCCGATGTTCTTCGCCGGCATCGAGGTCAGGGGCTGGAAGTCGGTCCGGAAGGTGAAGGATGGCGAGACCACCGACGATCTCTATGCCTTTCTGACCTGCGCGCCCAATGCCGAGGTCAAAACGGTGCATCCGAACGCCATGCCGGTCCTCCTGACCGATCCCCGGGATTGGGAGACGTGGCTTTCGGCACCAATCGAAATCGCCGGCAAGCTGCAACGCCCGATGCCGGATGGCACATTGGCGCTGGTGGATGCCCCGGCCGAGGCGTCGTGACACCGGCGATCAGCCAGCGCACGCCTGAGCCTGCGCCCGCATGACGGCATAATCCGCCATCATCCCGACCAGCGCGGCATCCTCGGGCAGCGCCTCCAGCTCCGCCGCCGCCTTGTCGCGCGTGGCCTGATCGTAACCCACGACCGGCGGGCAGGCCGCGCCGCCCGGATCAGAACCGCCCGTCGCGCAGGCGCTCAGCAAGCTCGTCGCGATGGCGAGAGCGGTTGCTGGCTGCCTCCAGCATGCGGCGTTGGATGTCATTCTGGCGCTCCATCTGGTTCAGGCGTTCGGCATGACGACCGGCGGTTTCACCGGCCCGCCGAAGGTTGAGGGCGAAAAGAAGGACCGCGCCGATCAGCGTAATCCCGATGGCCAGCCGCCGCGCCCAGCGCGACGCCATCAGCGCGGCAAGGGCGCACATCACCGCCGCCCTCGGTTCCAGTCGTCGAGCCGGGCCCAGACGGTCAGGCCGATCCCGGCCAGTGCCAGGGCGATGAAGGCCCAGCGCAGGGTGTCGAGATAGGGGATCAGCGGCTGTATCGCCGATTGCGCATCGCTGAGCGTGTCCTGCGCGAGTTCGATGCCCGCTGCGCCGACGGTTGCCAGTCCTGCCGCCCCGCTGCCCTTCATCGTGCGGCTGTCCGCCAGATGTTCCCGCGCGGGTGGCTGGTCCTCTGCAAAGGGGATGACGCGGGTGGGAAACGGCTCGCCCCAGCGCCGGGCCGGGCCGAGATCGATATGCATGAAGCCGGATCGGGGATAGGTGCCAAAGCCGAGAAAGTTCTCGGTTCGCGCGGCCTTCTCGAAGACCGCCGGATCGTGATTGGCCATGGAGATGTCGAAGGCCGTGCCCTCAAGGTGCTTGGAGCGTTTGGCGCCTCGCACCCGGGCATTGTGCTCGGGGCTGCGATAGGCCGAGTTCACGATCAGCGGCTTGCCGAGACGGCTGCGCAGCGCCTGCAGCCGGTCGAGGGCCGCCTCATGGATCAGGATCGCTCCGGTGCCGCGACAGGCAATCTCGGCGGGCGAGAAGTTCGGCCAGCGCCAGCTGTCTTTCGGCACGTCGCGCCAATGGCGATAGAAGCGGGTGGTCATGAGGATCCTCCGGATATGAAAAGGGCCCGCCGGGATGGCGGGCCATGGGGTGAATGGGGTTGTGGGGGGTGCGGCGGCGATTACCGTCCAGCGGCTCAGCCGCCCTCGCCGAAGAGCTTGAGCTTCAGGGCGAGTCCGGCCAGCAGTGTCAGGATCAGCCCTGCCGTCAGTATGCGAATGACGGTCTGGGCAGCGGTGCGGCGCATCAGGCGGATGCCCTCCAGCAGTGCGCGCAGGTCGCGGATATCGAGGGCGGCTTCCCTGCCATCGAGCCCGACATCGACAAGGGCGCGTCTTGCGCCTTCCTGCGCCGCCCGGGCCAGCAGCTCCTCGAATTCGCTCTCGCTCATCTGCAGCATGTCATCGAGACGTTTGGGTGTCATCCGATCTTCGCTCCCCAGAAAGTGGTGTGATTGGCGGCGAAATACCCATCCGCCGCGCGAAAGCTGCCCTGCAGCGTCACGGTATCGCCCGCGTCCAGCGCGACCATGGTCTGCAGCCAGAGGGCGGTCGCCTCGGATACATGCGCACCGGAAACCTCGCCGAACGAGCCCCGGATTTCCGTGGATCCGTTCAGGACCAGCCGCCCGCGCATCCGGGCGTTGCCGCTGGCATTGATCTTGAAGAACAGCGAGGCGCCGAGGAGATAGGTTCCCGCGACCGGCGCCACGAAGCGGTTGGTGCCCGCGTCAAAGCAGCCCTGATCATTGTATTCGGCGACATTGATGCCGAGGGTGGTCCAGGTATCGGTGCCGACGTAATTGTCGTAATTCGTATAAGCCTTGAAGCGCGGCAGGTTCGGCTGGTCGGCAATGCCCGTCGCCGGATCGACGCCCAGCGCATCGCGGAAACTGGACCCGTCGGGCGAAACCGCGATGCGCAGCTTGTCCGATCCGAACATCCCGATCAGCGCCCGGGTGGAAAACCCGGTCTGCAGGATCAGCCCGGCATCGTCCGTACCCGTTTCCCGGTTCAGGGTCTGGGTCAGATCGCCGCTGCCGCCATCGGCCGCATAGAGGGCTGTCCAGAGGGCGCTGTTCAGCTTGGCCGAAAAGGGGGAACCCGCGCTGGCTTCCATGCCAATACCAAGCCGTGTCAGATCGTCGAAGGCGGTCGGGACCATCGGCTGCCAGCCCGCGCCATGCCGGACCAGCAGGACCGCCTCACCCTCGACCCATGCCCGCCAGCCCGCGCGCGGCGGCAGGCGCAGCCAGGCACCCTCGGTCCAGAGGGCCACGTTCAGATCCCAGCCCGCCCAGCCGCCGGTCGCGCCCGAGGCGACGATATAGCGATCGCCATCTGAAGGCGTGGCGGGTGGCGCGGTCAGGCCCCGGCTTTTGACCGAAAGCTGGACCAGCCCGTCCAGCAGACGCAGGGCCTCGTTATGGGTGATATGTTTCTGCGCCTGCGCCGCCATCAGATAGGGCAGCAGCAGGTTCGTCGTGCTGTCGGACATGCGTATGTCTCTCTTCAGGATCAGAGGTGGAGGGTTGTCGTTCGTGCCGTGCCGCGCCCGATACGGGCAGAGAACTGACAGATGCGGATGGTCAGGCTGTCGGCCGGCGCCAGCAACGCGCCCCAATCGGCGATCTGCTGGGCACTGGTGTAGAGGGCCGAGGACGCATTGCTCGTCAGCGTGCGTTTGACGGCCGCACCGTCCATGATCCGGACCTCGTAGCTTTCCTGTTCTTCCGCCATGGGCACCTCCATGCCCTGCCAGCTATCGGCGGCGAGGGCACGGGAGCGCCGTGTCCAGCGGATCGTCAGATCGCCAGGGCTATGCGGCTGGCGCCAGGGCTGGGTGACATGGACCGGCGAGAACGGCCGCAGTCCTTCGCCCTCGGGTGCGAAGCTGATGGCGGTGAAGGTGTCGCTGCTGACCGGATGGCGGGCGGGACCGATGCGCCAGTTGAAGGGTATGTCGAGATGGGCTTTCGGGATCGGCAGCGGCGTCAGGGCCTCGTTCAGCATCACCACCCGCGCCCCGGCCGGGGTGGGATTGCCCATGGCCTGTTCGGTGCCACGTTGTCCGCGCAGGAGTCGTTTCAGACGATATCGGCCCGGCGCGATCAGCTCGGCACTTCCAGCCTGGACAATCTCCCAGCGCCCCGGGGCGGATTCCACGACCAGCGCGTTGGCACCGCCAAACAGCGCCAGATCGCTAACACTTTCCAGCTGGCCGCTCGCCAGATCGAGGATCAGGACATTGCCGAAATCGAAACGCGATGTTGGACCGGGCCAGAGGTCGGTGGCGAGACGGCCGAGATTCGCACGGCGGCGCACGGTGGCGACTAGTTCGAACCCGTCATTGCCCGCGCTGCGATACACTGCCAGCGCGCCGGGCCATGGTTTTGCGGTGGCGGCGATCAGCGGCTGATGCGCGGGGATGTCGTCGTGCAGCTGCGGCAGATCGAGCAGGATGACCTCCGGCGGCCCGAAGGTCACGGCGCGGGGCAGTTTTGCCGGGCGTTCGGCGCCGGGCGGCAGGTCATAGGCCTCGCGGTCCTGCCGCACAGCCTCGATGCCGCGTGCTTCGGCATCGGCCACGGCCGTCAGGCGGAACTGCTGCACCCGGCCATGGTGGGTCAGCGCAATCACATCCGCCGGGTCCAGCGCCAGCCGTGAGGGCGGAAGGCGAAACACGGCGCTTTCGCGGCCCGCCCAGGCCTCCTGCAGGGCGCGACGGCAGCGGCGTTCGGCCTCTTCCGGCGGCACCGCCATCGGAAAACTTTCCGAGGCGATGCGGCTGGTATCCACGGTAATGCGCGCGGCCTCGACCAGAGCGGCATCGTAATCCTCGTCGGCCCGGGCCACCTGCCACTTCAGCGCCTGTGGCAGCTCCGTCTCTTGGGCGCGAGTTAGCTCGATGGGTTCGCCGTCCGAATTACCCGCGACCAGATCGTCATGGGCGATGGTGGCAACCGGTGCCCGGCCGCGCATCACAAATCGGATGACGCCCTCGCTCTCGACCGCGTCAAACCCGAAGTGCCGCGCCAGCGTGGTGATAGAGGCGCGGGGGCTTTCGAGGGCTGTGATGGCGTAGCCCTCGGCCGCGCCCCAGAGGCCGGAGACATCGATGCGGCTTTCCGGCAGTCCGGCGCGCCCGCAGAGATGGCGGACGAGGGCCGCGAGCGAGACCGCGCCCAGCCGCCCGGTCAGCCAGTGCCCTAGCCGCCAATTGGCGCCATCGGTCCAGACGTCGCTGAGGGCCGGAAAGAAGGGATAGGGGCGGGCATCCCAGGTCCATGCCGCGCATTCCGAGACCTCGACCATGCGCTGGCCGGTGATCGCGGAGACCGGGTTGTTCGCTGGTTTGCCCCAATGGAGATAGGACGCCTCCAGATAGGCGCGCTGGATGGCATCGTCGCGCCAGCCGCGCGAGAAATAGGGCGCGAAGCTCTCCGACGACTTCGGATCGTAGAAGACATTCGGCTGGTTGGTGCCGCGGTCGATGGCCGGGCAGCCGAGTTCGGTGAAGCGGATCGGCTTTGACTGCGGCACCCACGGCGTCGGTGTCGCGGCCTCGACGCCGCCCGGCCGGTCGAAATGCCGGTTCGACCACCATGAGCGCAGATCTTTGGGCCGGAAGACCCATGGCTTTCCGTGGGCACCATCGGTGATCGGGGTGCGGACCTGCGCCGCGCGGTCGGCCTCGGAGGCATAGAACCAATCGAACCCTTCGCCGCCCGCGATATTGGACTGCAGATAGGTCCGGTCATGAATGGCAGGCCAGCCAGCTTGGGCGTCCAGATGATCGAAGCCGTCGCGCCAGTCGGAGAGCGGCAGGTAATTGTCGATGCCGATGAAATCGACGTTCTGGTCGGCCCAGAGCGGGTCCAGATGGAAATGGACATCCCCGCTGCCGTCGCCCGGCTGATGCCCGAAATATTCCGACCAGTCGGCGGCGTAGCTGATCTTCGGGCCCGGCCCGAGGATGGCGCAGACATCAGCGGCCAGCGCCTGGAAGGCAGCGACGGCCGGATAGCTGTTCAATTCCGAACGGATCGTGGTCAGTCCACGCATCTCTGAACCGATCAGGAAGGCATCGACCCCGCCCGCCACCGCGCAGAGATGGGCGTAATGCAGCACCATGCGCCGCAGACCATGGTCGCTCGGGTCGCCTGTCCATCGGACATCATCACCGGTAATGGTAAAGTCGCCCGCGCTGGCACTGCCGAAGAAGGCATCAACCTGATCTCCGGCCGTCGCCGTCTTGTCGGCGCTGCCTGCCTGACCGGCGGCGGGCGAACAGGTGATCCGTCCACGCCAGGGGAATGCGGGCTGACCCGTCCCGGCGGCGTTGTCCGAATAGGGGTCCGGCAGAGTGTTGCCCGGCGGGATATCCATCAGGATGAAGGGATAGAAGGTCACCCGCAGCCCGCGCGCCTTCATCTCCCGAATTGCCTGCACCACCGCGAAATCCGCCGGCGTGCCGCCATAGACGGGACGATCCTGACCATCGCGGCTGACGAGATGGGCATCGGCCCGGCTGACGCCATTCACGGACCATGTCCAGGGGCTGCTCAACTTCTCGGCGACCTCGACGCCGGGCCGGATGGCGCAATGGCTGCAGCGCAGATCATCGCCGAACCAGGCCACGACCAGACTGACGCTTTCGACCTTCGGCGCCATGGCCTGCAGCCGGTCCAGCGCCACGATCATGTCCGGGCTGCCGGGCATGGCGTTCAGGTTCTCGGTAGAGGTCGTGCCGCCGGTACTGTGGCCGAAGACATTGGTTTTGGCGCCCGTGGTCTTGCGCACCGGCTCGGTGGCATAGGTGAACTCGCCCGAGGCCGGGATCAGCGTCACGGCACGGGTCAGCCCCTCGGCGGTATCCGGATCGGCCAGCGGCCGGAAGACCTCGAAGCTCAGCTGCGGCAGGCGGTTGCCGTAATCGTTCAGCGGCAGATCTTCGAAGACGACATAGGCGGTGCCGCGATATGCGGGCGTGGCCTCTGGGCCCATCGTGGCGGCGATGAATGGATCGGGCTGTTGCGTCTCGCTGCCTGGGTACCAGCGCCAGGTAAGTCCCGAGGTGTCGAGCGGCTTGCCATCGGCCCAGATCCGCCCGATGCCGGTAATCTCGCCTTCACATAAGGCGACCGCGAAGGATGCATAATAGAGATATTCCGTGGTCTCGACCTTCGGTCCGCCACCCTTGCCGCCGCCCTGACGGCTGGTGCGGGTCTCCTCGCGGAAATCCGTGGCCCAGACGATATTCCCGCCCATGCGCATGCGGCCGAAGATGCGCGGGATCACTGCGCCCTCGGTCGAGGCGGTGATGCGCAGATTGTCGAGCCGCGCGCCTTCGATTCGTTGGGCCGGGGCCAGCGAGGAGACGATCCAGCTGTCCACGGCCGCGCCTATGGTGGAGCCGATCATGCCGCCGATGGCAGCACCGGAAAATCCGAGGATCGCGCCGCCGAAGCCGCCGCCAATCGTAGCGCCGACCGAGGCCAATACCAATGTTGCCATGAAAAAGTCTCAAATGCTGGGGAAGAGGAAGGCAAAAGCGATGCGGCGGCGCCAAGAAGGCGTCAGAGGTTCTTCGATCACACCAAGCCGCTCATAGGCGTGGATGAAACGGTCGGGCGCGGTGAGAATTCCGACGTGCTTGGCGATGGCATCCGTTCTCATGCGGAAGAGGACCAGTGCACCCTGCCCGGCATCCGCGACGGATAACTCGATCATCATCCGCCGCGCGCCCTCGGCCAAGACTTCGCGGGTGCCCGTCTCGCCCCAATCGCGGCTATAGGGCGGGATCGGAAAAGGCTCGTCGCCCACGACCTCGCGCCAGACGCCGCGCGCCAGCCCGAGGCAATCGCATCCGACGCCCCGGAGGCTCGCCTGATCGTGATAGGGCGTTCCAAGCCAGCCGCGCGCGGTGGCGATGATGCGGTCCGGAGCCCCATCGGTTTGCGACCGGGTCACAGCACACCGCCATCGTGGCGACCGTCCGATGAGGCATAGCGCAGAATGGTGTCCTGACCGGGAATATGCGGGAAGCCCCGGAAGTTCGCCACATTCCCGAACTTCTGGCCGCAAGTGGCGATGCGCTTGTCGCAGCCCGCCCGGATCGTGAAGCCGTCCCCCGCGCCGATGGGGCGGATCGGCGCTTCCAGCAATGTTAGCACCGCAATCCCATCGCTGCGGTCATGGGCCAGCACCTCCGCGCGGCGACCGGCATTGGGCCCGGATGTCCATGTGAGCGTGCCGAAGCGGAACCAGCCGGGTGCGAACCCACCGAGTCCGGAGGCGGTGAACGCCCGGTCGCGCAGGCTGTCGATGACGGTCCCCGCGCCGCGAAAAGCCGGATCCTCCAGATCGTGACAGCAGCGCGCATCGCCCAGCGCGGCGTCGCAGCTGGCCTGAAAGGTCCGCCCGACGGTTTGGCCGAGGAGTTGCGACATCGACCGGACCTCGGCCACAAAGGCATGGCGCCCGCGCCTTATCTGGCCGATGGCGCCGCGCCGCATCAGCACCCTTTCCGATGGCGCCTGCCAGTTGACCCGCCAGAGTTCCACTTCGGCATTGTCCCAGCGCCCGTCCAGAATATCGGCCTCGGTGATCCGGTCCGAGCGCAACGCGCCTGCCGCATCCTGCGCATCGACCGAAAGGTCCGCGCCCGACCTGATCTCGCTGGCCGTCAGCCCGCTTTCCGGTTCGAACTCCGTGCCGTCGAACATCAGCACCCGGTCGTGATCGGTGAAGCCGAAAGCTGTGCCATCGGCGCGGGTGATGCGCCAGCACCAGGCCAGTGTCGTGGTGCCGCTGTCGAGATGGGTCTGCAATGCGGGCAGGATGTTCTTCATCGCCGGATCTCCAGCAGCGGAATGGAGGTGATCGATCCCAGCCGCTCGATATCCAGCGTGACGTCCAGCACGTCGCTGTCGAAGCGGACCAGCACGTCGAATTCGAACCCGGCGGTGATGGCGATGCCGGTGGCGGGCGCGGTCTCGAAGCTGATCAGGCCTGTCTTGTGATCGACCGACCAGCCGCCAGCTTGTGGCACGCCATTCACGGCGATCTGGACGGTGCCCGCGACCGGCTTGCTGATCGTTCGCGTCCAGGACTGGCCGCCAGAGGCGTAGCGCTTTGCCAGCTGGAACGCGGTCGCGACGCCATCGCCGGTGCCGATCTGCTGATCCATCGGCGACGGAGTCTGCGACGGCAGGCAGGACCGATGATCCGCCCAGTCCTTGAACCGGAAGCCGTAAAGCCTGCCGTTCCGCGCCTCGAAAAAGGCCACCACCACCGCCAGATCGTCGGCGCGGCGGATGCCGTAGCTGACATCGTAGCGGCGGCGCGAATTGGCCCAGCTGGCATTGCGCTCCTCGTCGCCGCTTGCCAGTTCGACGATCTGGGTGCGCCGTTCCGGTCCGCCCCGCGCGCCGCGGCTGATCGTGTCCGGAAACCGGACTTCGTGGAATGCCATGTTCTGATCTCTTTCTTACAATCCGCGCCGGCCGAGCGAGACGGCACGGGCGATATCGGCGGCGATCTGGGTGCGGGACTGCCGGAAGCTCTCGGCGTCGCGCGCATGGATGTTGACTGTGACGCCCTTGCCGTGATCCTGCGCCTCGCGGCGCGAGAGCACACGCTCGCCGCGCTGGAGGATCGCGGGCACCTCGTCATGGCGCAGCCCGACCATGCCGCCAGCATGCATGCGTGGCGCGCCCGCAAAGGCGAGTGCCGGAACCATGCGGCCAGCACCTGTGGCACCGACCATTCCGCCCGTATGCATGATGCTGGCGAAAATCCCGCCCGCGCCGCCCAGCGCACTCGAAAGCGCATTGGCAATCGGCCCGAGCAGGAAACGCCGCGCGGCCAGCTTCGAGAGATCGGCCAGCAGCGAGGTCACCAGATCGCGGAAATCGAGTTCGCCGGTCTTCACGAATTCCCCAACGGCGTTCTCGGCGCTCTGGAATGCGCCCACCAGCGCCTGTCCGATATCGGCGCCGATATCCTTTGCCTTCTTCGCGTAGTCCGACAGCGCCTCTGTCACGGCCTTCCAGCCGGTCGCCGTGGCCTCGGTCGCGGGCTTGGCCTCTTCCGCCGCTTCCTTGCCAGCGGCCCCGGCATCCTTTGCCGCTGCGCCCGCGCCGCTGGCAGCCGTTTCGACCCCGCCCAGCGCATCCTCGTAATGCCCGGCGGCTTCCGTCGCCACGTCCAGCGCCGCGCCACCGGCATCATCCTCGCCGCCCGACATCGCGGCACGCAGCGCATCCATCGCCCGACCGACGCCATCGAAGGCCGAGGCTCGGCTGGAACTGGCACGGTCGCGATAGCGCCCCGCCATATGCGCCGAATTGCTGGCCGCATGTTCCAGCATCGAGGCACGGCCTAGCGCCTCGAACACGTCGATGCGGGTATCGGAGCCGATTTCTTCGGCCACCTTGTTGAAGGTGGGCGCGATCATCCCCAGAAAATCCGCCCATTTCCCGGCGAGGAAGGCCATCAGCCGGGTCCAGATCGCTTCGATCTCGGATTGCATGGCCCGGAAATCATCGGCGAAGGACATGACCGTGACCTTGATCCCCTCCCAGACGGCCTTGGCCACATCGCCCATCAGCGCCATGGCATTGCCAAAGCCGCCCGCGCCGTTGACCAGCTTCGTGAACTGATAGACCAGTTCCCCGGCGCCGACGATCAATGCGCCGATGCCGGTGCGGATCAGCGCCCCGCGCAGCACCACCAGTGCTGTGGCGAGGCCCCGGACGGAGAGTGCCGCTGCCGCCAGCCCTGCGACCCAGCGGCCGGCCATGAAACCCGCGAAGCTGGCCGCATAGGTGGACAGACGTCCGATCTGGTCGAAGATCCCGGAGATCGCCATGCCGAGCGGGCCGGTGCGGCTGGCCAGCGCCGCCATTGCGTCGGCGACGGCTTCCAACGCAGGTGCGGCGGCCACCGCCAGCTGGTTCGACAACCCGCGCCAGACCAGGCCCAGCCGCGAGATGGCGTCATTCGTGCGCTCGATCCGGTCGGCATCCTGCTCGGAAACCACGACCCCGAAAGCCCGGACATCCTCAGTCGCCTGCCGCAAACTGGCGGTGTCAATGCGCGACATGGCGATGGAGCCTTCTTCGCCAAACAACTGCCCCGCCACGGCTGCACGTTGCGCGACCGGCACGAACTCGGCAATGGCGGCATTGATCGCGCCGACGCGCTGATCCAGCGGAAGGGCCAGCAGGTCAGCGCCCGTCAGACCCAGCCGCGCCAGCGCGTCCGCCGCCGGACCTCCGCCCGCTGCCGCCTGGCTCAGCCGCCGGGTCAGATCCTTGGTTGCCTGTTCGATCCCGGACATCGACACACCTGCCAGTTCTCCTGCCCGCTCCAGCGTCTGGATCGAGGCGACTGTGGTGCGGAGGGATTGCGCGAGCTTGGCCTGCGCATCCACCGTCTGGAGTCCGGCCCGGACCATGGCGATCCCGGCCGCAGTGGCGGCGGCGACCGCAGCGGCTGCTGCCACACCGACTTTGCGGGTGAACCCGGCCATACGGGCATTCGCCGCCTCCATATCGCGTGAGAGCCGCCCGAAGCCGCGCGATCCGGCCTCGCCGACACCTTCCAGCTCGGCGCGCACCTGTCGTCCGCCCACTGCCGCAAGGCGGACGCTGACGCGTTTTTCTGCCATCTCATCGTTCCATCTGTTCGTTCATCTTGCGCACCATCACCGCCTCGATGATGGGCAGCAGTTCGGCGGCTGCCGGGGCTGGAATGCCCAGCGCCGCTGCCAGCCCCAGCGCCGCGTTCAGATCCCAGCCGACCACTGCGCCCGGCAGCACCCGCAGCTGACCGCCAAGCCGCCCGACCAGATCCCAGATCTGCCAGCCCTCGAAGGTCAGCGGCTGGTTCAGCCGCGACGGGCAGTCTTCGCAGCTTTGCGTGCAGGCCGCGCAGTAGCTGTCGCCCCCGCCGAAAGACCATTCGGCGAGGGCGCGGAGACGTTTTTTTCCTGTTCCAGCAGCAGACCCTTCGAGACATAGACCAGCTGGAAAGCCTCGAAGATCGGCCAGATATCCAGAAGCGCGTCGATGGCATCCGGGCTGGGGGCAATGGCATTCCCCTCGGCGTCGCCGACACCCTCCCAGTCCAGCACCGCGCGCCGGGCCAGCGCCTTGGCGAAGATCAGGGCGCGGGTCTCGTCGATGGTCCCGTCCGGCACTGCTTCGACATCCGGATCGCTACGGGTGGCGACCATCAGCGCGGTGGTCAGCGGGCGCAGCTGCACGCGGACGCCGGGCGCCAGCGCGTGCCAGCGCGGTTCGTTGGTCAGGTCGAGTGTCAGCATCAGTATTCCTCGCGGTCGTTGATCAGGGTGGCGGTGCACATGCGGCCCAGCGCACTGTCGCGCGCGGCCTGCCAGTCGAAGGTTGCCTGCACGCCCTGCGGACCGGAAATCTCGATCCGGGGGCGGGGCAGATAGACAGCATGCACGGTGAAGCTGAAGCTCTCTCCCGAGGGCAGGGCATAGGAGAAATCCAACTCGCAGGGTTCGCCATTGATGGCTTGGCTCACCAGCGTGCTGTCCGAGAACCGGACCTCAATCGAGCCGGTCAGGGCCGCAATGGACGGATCGGCACCATCGATGCGGCCATCGGCGCGGATGGTCTCGATCCGGTCGAGATTGTTGGCATAGCTGATCTGGGCCGAGACAACATTGCCCAATGCCGCGCCGTTGCGGGTGATCGCGCCGTTGAAATGGCCGAAGCGCTTCAGGTCGATGGGGGTAGGGGTTCCGGCATTGCTGACGGTCCCGACCGTCTCGCCCTGCGCGACCAGGCGCGTGGTCGCGGTCAGAAGACCGGAGCGCTGCATCTGCCAGCTAAGCTGGTCCAGCACGCAGCCCGAATAGATCGCATAGCGCGGCACCTCGGGCATGCCGGTCTCGATGGTAAGGCTGGGAAGCGTCCAGGCGCCCGAGCGGAACTCATGCGTCCAGGGCCCGGTGCCGGTGGTGACCGGGTCTCCAAACGCCGCCTTCAGCCAGAAGCCGAACGCTTCGGCATCGATCGGCAGGACGACATCGCCGTCGGCCGTCACCGCATCCTTGATCGGCGGCAGCGGATCGCGGTCATAGCCCAGCAGTTCGGAATTCAGCAGCGGTTGCTCCGCGCCGAGCGTGGTGCTGGCAAACGGCATTTTGGTAAAGCCGCCAATCGGCGGCGTGCCATAGACGGTCTCGAACGCAAGCGCCATCTGCGCCCGCGCCCCCTGGGCTCGTGCCATGAAATGTCCTTTCGGTCGGTGTCAGGTTAAGGTGATTTGCGGCGCGCGGTTGCGGGTCCGGGCGCTGCGCCGCAGAATGGGCCGGTGGTGGGATACGGTTTGTGAGAGGTGCGATGGTGGTGTTGGGATTGCTTCGAGGCGCAGGTTGGTTGTTTGGAAAGCGGGCGCCCCTCGCGGTCATAGTGGCCATGGTTCTGACGGGATGTGTGCCGTCCGAGGTTGCGGCACCCGCGACGCCATCACGGTTCGATTTTGCCGGGCAGGTGACCCGGGTTGTCGATGGCGACACCTTCTGGATCAACGGGCAACGCACCCGCATCCGGGTCTGGGGGCTCGACGCACCGGAGATCGGCCGGGCGGGCGGGTCGACCGCGACGGCGCAACTGGCGGGCCTCGTCTCCGGGCGGTCTGTTCAGTGCCGGATGCGCGATGTCGACCGCTACGGGCGCATCGTCGGGCAATGCTGGTTGCCGGACGGTCGCGACATCGCGGCGACGATGATCGCCAGTGGCACCGCGCGGGAATATTGCCGTTTCTCGGGCAACTATTACGGCACCTGCTGAGCGCCGTTCACGCCAACGGGTCTGCGGTCGTGTAGTGTAGCATCACAGGAATCACCGCTGCCTTCAGGCTCGCCGCGCCCTCGACAGGAAGATCGACCGGTCGGGGCGCTTCAGCCTCGACCCAGTCGCAGAGCCCGCCCAGCGTCCGGTCGGCGGCGATTGCCGCGCCGATGCTGGCGCAGAGGGCGTCGAAAGCGGCATCACGGCCGGTGCCCTGAACCATCGCCTCGATCTCGGTGCGGTGCTGATAGTGATAGCTCAGAGGGGACAGTGTCACCTCGGGCTCGCCCGGATCACCATCGCGCAGGATCAGAAGGCCATCAGCCGGGAGGCGTTCGGGTAGGACATCGCCGCGCAGGGCGGTGGCGGGAAGCGCCGAGAGCCGCGCGTGCAGCGCGGCGAGGATGGTTTCGCGTGGGGTGGGCATGTATTATCTCTTGGCATGCATTCTGCGGAGGTGATTCATGGATGTTTCAGTAGTCATAGTTGAGCAACTCGACTTGGGAGGCGAGCTTCGTTCCTTCCAGATGAAGGCAGGCTCTGGTGACCACGTTACCGTGGCATTCGCAGATGAGTATGACGAGCCTCGATCTGGACCATTTCATTTTTTGGATAGGAAGCAGGAAAGAGCATTTTCGGAAGGCTTCGCTGAATGCTCAGCGCGAAAACTAACCGCCAGCCGCTACAGGGTCACAGAGCGAGGGTACGAGTTTAATACTTCGTGGCGCGGAGTTCTGACCGAACGAGGTCGACTAAGTTATTACGCAGTTTCACTTCCAGAGCATGCTATCCCTGTAAGTGTCCGCTTCTTCGATCTTAGATCCGGACGAGAATACCAAAAATCAGTGAACAGAGATGATCAGCGGAAACGTTTTGTGCTCTACCTCGAGTGCAGGTCATCGCATGGATCGTTCGATTTCGGTCTTGAAGTTCGTTTTGTAGTATCCGCAGAAGATTTTTATGCAGCTCAATACGTGGACGAAAGTACAACGGGCTACGGCGCACACCCTGATGCCTATGAATACCTGCTGAGAGACGGCCAACAACACGTTGTCCAACAATTCTTCATGGAGTCAATGAACATGGGCGATCATTACCAAACGGGCCAGGCGGGCGCTGTTGGACCGAATTCGCGCGCTGAGAACAACACCTTCCAGCAAATATGGAACCAAAGGTCATCCGATGTAGACCTGCCGCAATTAGCTGAAGAATTGCGGCAGCTCAGGATGGCCCTTAAGGCGGAAGGCACAACAATCGAGCACGATAAAGCAATAGCTTCGGTCGCAGCAGCAGAAGAAGCCGCTCAGAAGAATGACGGGGCTGGCGCGTTGCGACACCTGCAGGCTGCTGGCAAATGGACCCTTGATGTTGCAACGAAGATTGGCACGTCGGTCGCGGCCAAAGCGATTACAAGCGCGATGGGCATCTAGTGAAGCCGCCCCTCCACCCACTTCCCGACGATCCTCCCCGGCACCCCATCCGCCGCCTTTTCCGCCTCCCTTGCCAGATCCATCCGCTTTGGCAGCCTGACCTGCGGCACCAGCAGGAAGATCGGCACGGTGGCACGTCCGCGCCCGGTCTTCGATCTGGATGCCACCGCGCGACCTTTCGTGTTCAGCCGCCCCTCGGCAACCAACAGGCTCGGCCCGCGCCTGCGATAGACAAAGCGCAGCGGCAACCCGGTGCGACGCTCCCATTCGCCGGGGGTGATGCGCCCGCCGCGCAGGGATTTCCCGGCGGCTTCGGTCGGAATCGCCAGCCAGAACCCATCGCGCGAGCGGATCAGCGGCCCGGCATTATGGGCGCTGATGATCACCGGGGCCTTCGACCAGACCAGCGCCGTCGCGTTCAGGCTCTCTCCGGCCTTCGGATAGATGGCGTTGCGGATCGAATTCGCCAGCCGCCGTCCCAGTCCTGCCCCGGTGATCTGCCCGCGCCATGCAGTTTTCAGGCCTGTGCCTGCCTCGCGCATGGCCCCGGTCACGGCCCTTTCGCCCGCCCTGATCTCGGCCTGCATCATGGCGACCAGATCGGGATCGATATCGAGTTTCAGCTTCATGCAGGCACCAGTTCCACGGTCCAGATCAGCCGGTCCCGGTCCCGGACCGGCTCGCCCTGAATGGCGAAGCTCTCCGCGCCGATGACGATCAGATCGCCGGGCCGGGGATCGGGGAGATCGCTGACCCGGATATCGGCAGTCAGGGTTTCTGAGAGGATCCGCGCCGATCCGAACTCGGCGATCCGATCCGGCGCGCGGCGGATGAGCCGGATCGGGCGTTCTTCGCTGGTCCCGGCTGCCATCCAGACGGCGGAGGTGCTCATGTCCGGATGGCCGAAGATGCGATCCATTGCGGCGCTGAAGGCGTTCATGATCGGTCAGTTCGATGTGTGCAGCCGGATCGCCAGCCGGGGCCGCTTGTTGACCGGCAGGATCGAGGCTTCGGTCATCAGATCGATCCAGCGGCCCTTAGGGTCGAGATGCTGGCGGGCATAGAGCGGCAGACCGATGGTATTGGCGGTTTCCAGCAGGTTGGCCGGACCGCCATAGGTGGTAAACGTGTCCATGGTGCCGGTCGGGAAGGCGATGCCTTCGTTTGCCGGAACCAGCCGCTCGGCGGCTTTCGTGGAAAGCGTCACAGCACCCGCATATTCCTCGAACAAAATCCCCGCGAAGGGGAAGTTGCGCCGCACATCCTGCCGGAGCGGCTGGGCCCCGGTCGCGGCATAGAACTTGTAGGCCTCCTCCGTCTTCGGATGCGCGATCAGCTTGTCGAAGAACTCGCGGCTGACGAGCGCGTGGACACCCGACATGCTTTCGCCCAGCAGACTGTCCTCGACGGCGCGCAGCACCTCGCGGACCTTGCCCTGAACGTTCGTGCCAGCGGTGCCCAGCACGAAGTCGACGCTGATCTGCGCGATGCCGAATTCGGTGAAGTAATTGTAGAGGGTGGTGCCCGCTCCGTCCTTTACGATGCCGCGCAGGGCGTTCATCTCCATATATTCGCGGGTCTGGGCATGCTTGCGGCGCATCAGCGTCAGCTTGCGGGTCATCACCGCGACCAGCGGATCGGCTTCGTCGCCTGCGCCGATGGCCGGTACGCCCTGTATATCGGCGGGCAGAATGACGTCGTCATGCGGTATCCAGGGCAGGGCAAAACTGCGCATGGCACGGCCTTCGCGCGAGCCGACCGTGGCCGGACCGCCCAGGGGCACCGAGGGCAAGAGGTTCAGCACGCCCTCGATCTGTTCGATGATGACGCTGCGCTGCGAGACGCCCTCGAAGCGGAAGAGGCCGAGTTCGCCGAGACGGGTGTAAAGGTTCGGCAGGATATTGATGGCCTGGGTCATCTCGGCCAGCGAATAGCCGCCGGAATCGAAGGGATTGCGGATAATGGTCATGGGGAAGCCTTGTCGGGAAGGAGGATAAGAAAGAAGGCGCCGCAGCCGCAGCCGCAGCCGCAGCCGCAGCCGCAGCCGGTCAGGCGCTGTCGCGGATGACGATGCCCAGCGCGGTCAGCTCGGTCTGCTTCAGGGCGATCTTGGCCGCGTCGTCGACGCTGCCATCGTAGAAGAGCGCGTCACGCGACAGGATCGCCGGTCCACGGGCAAGCAGAATGCCGGTGGCATCCGCAAGGCGCGTGTCGACCGGATAGAGCAGAATGCCGAGGGCGGTTTCTGCGCCATCGCTGCCGCCATGACTGGCGAAGGTGTATTGGCCGCTGACGGTAATGCGACCGAGAACCGCGCCAGCCGGGTATTCGGTGCCTGCGGCGAGAGTGACGGTCTCGCGGGTATAATTGGGGTTCAGCTCATATTTGAGCGCATCGCCCATGCTGGGCGGTTGGGTCAAGACGGGCATCTTGGTCTCCGGAAGGTGTCAGGCTGTCAGCGGCTGGCGCTGTCGGCGGATTTGCGGGCCGCAGCGACGAGCGGGCTCGGCTTGTTCGTGGGCGCGGGTGCGCTGGCCAGAATGCCGCTGGCATCGCTCTTGGCCGCGAGGCTGTCGAGGATCTGGCCGCGCAGGGCGTCTGGGTTCACCCCGCGCCGGACGGCATCGGCGGCGTCCAGGGTGACGCCGAGCTGTGCCGCCTGGGCGCAGATCGACGCCACTTCGGCGGCTTCAGCGCGGATGGCGTCGGCATCGGTCGGAGCGGCAGCCGGTGCGGTGCCGGGCGTGGACGGTTCCGCTGCCGGTTGCTCTTCCGTCGGCGCGGCGGTTGCACCGGGCACTGCCGCTTGCGGGTCTTGCTGGTCCGGTGTCCGGGCATCTTCATCCGTCTGATTGCTCATGATCATCTCCTTTTGGTTTCGGGGTGGTGAAAGGGTCTGGCGCGTCGGCGTTTGGCCGATCCGGACAGCCGGGCGGCTGAGACTGTCGGCAAAGGCGCGAAAGGCGGCGCGGGGATCGGCGACGGCATCGGCGAGACCGGCTTTGAGCGCCGCAGCGCCCCGGAAGATGGCAGCTTCGGTGGCCAGTGCCGCATCTTTGCCGAGCTTTGTCCCGCGCCCGGCGGCGACGGTCTCGGCGAAGAGGATGCGCAGATCCTCCAGCTCGGCCTGCAGCCGGTCGCGGATGCCATCAGGCAGGGCGGCATAGGGATTGGCATCGGCTTTTCTGGCCCCGGCATGGATCAGCGTTACTGCAACGCCTTTCTGGGCCAGCATGCCGGACATGTCGGTATGCATGGTGATGACGCCGATGCTGCCCGCCGCCCCAGTGCGGGGCAGGGTGATGCGGGTCGCCTGCGAGGCCAGCGCGTAGCCTGCCGAGAGCGCATGTTCGGCGAGAAAGGCGTGCACCGGTTTTTTGGTCCGCGCCGCGCGGATGCGGTCGGCCAGATCGAAGGCCCCGGCGACCTCGCCGCCAAAGCTGTCGATCTCCAGCGCGATACCGCGAATGGCCGGGTCATGGACCGCCGCATCGATCTGGGCGGCCAGCCCCTCATAGGAGGTCAGCCCGGAGCTCTGACCGATCCAGGCGCCGCGATGGACCAGCGTTCCGGCAATGGCGATGACCGCAACGCCGTCGACGACGGGGAAGGGTGCATCTGCATCGCTGCCATGGCGCTGGGCGAGATCGCCGCCGATCAGCGAGGCGCAGGCGATTTGCCGCGCCGCTGTCTGATCGGGTTCGGCGACCGTCATGCCGTCAAAGCGAATTTCCTGCCCGGTGATGCGGGGTCCGAGGCTAGAGAGAAAGGCCAGCGCCTTGGCGGGGGCAATCATCAGCGGGGTGTCGAAGGCGCGCTGGGCGATCTGGGCATGATGCATCAGCGGTCCTCCCCGGGATTGGCATCGTCATCGTCGGTGTCATCATCAGGGTCGGTGGCGCCGTCTTCGTCATCGTCCTTGCCGTCGCTGGTGTCGCGGCCATCACCAGCCGCCTCGCCCTTCGGCCCTTGCGCGGGCGATCCGGGGCGGCGGAAGTCGAGGCCCAGCGCTGCTTCGCGCTTGCGTTCCGCTGCGATCTCGCGGTCGACCTGTTCGGCGTCATATCCGCGCTCGGAGATCGCTTGGCTGCGGGATTTGAGGCCCGCCTCGATCTGCAGGATCTCGGCCGAGGCATCCTTCATCGGATCGACCCAGTCCCAGCGCGTCGGCAGCCAGCTGACGGACTGGTATGCCCGCCGGTCGCGATCATAGCCGGGAAAGTCGATGGCACCGGACAGCACGGCCAGATCCATCCAGCGCTGCCAGACTGGTCGGCAGAGCTGATGCACGATGACGCTGTGCTGGATCGCCGAGACCCGGCGGCGGAAATCCAGCAATGCCACGCGCGTGTTGGAAAAGTTGCCGCGTGCGGCATCGCCGGTCAGGTATGGGTAGGGGATGCCCAGCGCGGCGGCGATCTGCAGCAGCGTCCGGTACTGGAAGGGCTCATAGGTCGATCCGGAATCCGGCGTCGCGGGGGTCGAGACATCCTCGCCCGGATCCAGACGCACGACCTGACCGGGTTCGACTTCCAGATCCTCATCTGCCGGTTCCAGTGGCGTTTCCGGGGCGGGCGAGGTGATGAACATGGCAAACATCGCCGCCGTCTTCTTCCGCTCCAGCTCGGCATCGTCATAGAGATCGAGGGTGAAGAGTTTCACGATGGCAGGCGCGAAGCGCGACACCCCGCGCAGCTGTCCGGCTTCGACCGGGTCAAGGACGTGAATGATCTCGCTGGCGGGCACGCGGACCGTCTCGCCCACCAGCCCCGGATCGGTAATGTCGCCCGGATGACGGCGGAGAAGGTGGTAGGCCACGCGCCGCCCGATGCCGTCGAATTGGATGCCCTGGCGGATCGCCCCGCCGCCCGGCAGTTCGCGGTTCAGGTCTATCGGCAGCATCTCCGAGGGCAGCATCTGCAGCTGCAGCGGTACCGACAGACCGTCGTCCGGTCTGCGCGGGCGTAGCCGCAGAAACACCTCGCCTGCCAGAAACAGTTCTCGCGCGGCGCGGCGCTGCAATCCGTAGAAATCGGTCAGCCCCTCGGCATCGGCCTCGTCGGTCCAGCGGAGCCAGAGTGTCTGCAGCGCCTCTTTCTGCGCGGCATCGGCGATGGAGGACGACGGTTTGATCCCGTCGCCGACCACATTGCTGGCGTAAGCCTCGACCGCCCCGCTGGCATAACCGTTGTTCCGCGCCAGCCAGCGGGCGCGGGCCGTGATGGTCTCGCCTGCACCCGCGATCAGCGTGTTCACATGGGCGCGGCTGGCGCGGAACCCGCGCAGGCGTCGGTGTGACTGCGCCGCATCGAACCCGCCGATGATCGCGCCGAGACGCTGGCGGATACCGTCAAACGTCATGGATTAAAGCCCCTTCGTGGCGACAGTGCCCCAGCGCCGACGGCGGTTGGTGCCAGCGGCGCGGGCAATCCGGGCTTCCAGATCGGCGATGGCGGATGCCAGTTCGGCATCGGATCCATAGGTCAGGGTCTTGCCGTCATAGCTGACGCTGCGCAGCCCGCTGAACCTGGCTTCCTGCAGGGCTGATAGCAGCGCCCGCATCCGGTCGATGTCCATCTCTCACCTCATGAAACGCGGTGTGTAAGTCTGCCGCTTGCGGCGCGGTGTGGTTGGCGGGGCGCCCGCCTGACGGGCAGGCGGGCCATTTGTCGGCACGGACGGGTCATCGGCCTTCGCAGCCGTGCCACCCGCATCCGCTACTGGCGGTGCCACCCCGGCTTGTTCCTCCAGCTGCCGCCACATCCGCTCGTCCCAGCGATCCGCACCCATGATCCAGGCGGCGGCGCGGGCATAGACGCGGGTATCCAGCGCCTCGTTCCGTTCGCGCAGCTTTTGCCATTCCTGCCTTGCATAGCCGCGCTTGTTCCTGACCGTGACCAACTGCTCGGCGACCAGCTGTTTCAGCCATTCGCTGTCGGCCCAGTCCGGCAGATGGATCATCCCCGGCGGATCGGGCTGGCCCGCCGCACGTTCTTCGTCCGTGGGCCGTTCCAGCCGCAGAAATCGATAGGTCTCGATCTTGAAAGTGGCGGTGGCCACCGACCAGAGCCGGGCGCCGCGCCGCAGGCGTTTGCCGCCCACGGTCGCATCGACGAAGGTCGGCCCGGAAACCGGCGTCGCACGGTTGAAGCCCTCAAACCCCTTGACCGGCACGACCTGTTCGAACCCCTGTGCCCTCGCCCAGGCATAGACTGCCGCCGCCTCATAGCCGGTATCGATGGCCAATTTGGCAATCGGCATCACCGCGCCATTGGCATGCTGCCATGTGCGGGTCAGAAGCTTCGTCAGTTCGGCCCATGCCGCCGGGCTGTCCGGACCGCCGGGGATGACGATGTGATCGACGAGCCAGCTCTGCAGTCCTCGCCCCCAGGCCCAGATATCGACCTCGAACCGGTCTTTCTGGATATCGGCCCCGGCGGTCAGGAACAGACCGCCTTCGGGGATCTGCGCCGCGAACACTTCCCGCCGGTCGGCCAGCCGCTGCCATTCCGGTGCCTCGCCGCGTTCGACCCAGGTCTCGCCCAAGAGCGTGTTGCGCGCCGCGCGCAGCATCTCGTCATTGCCCTGTGCCGCCAGCCATTCCCGCGCGATCTGTTCCCAGCTCTTCCAGCCGATGGGCGAATAAAGCGCCGAAAGGTGATAGCCGACATGATGCGGATCGGCGGCGACTGCTGTTGCCCGCCATTCGCCTGCCTCCAGCATCGCCGTCTTGTGATGCTCGGCGATCAGCGCCTCGCAGCTGTTGCAGGCATAGGCGGCGGTCTCCGGCCGACCCTTCTCCCAGCGCAGCCGTTCGAATTCCAGCCATTGCATCGCCCCGCAATGCGGGCAGGGCACGAAATAGCGCCGCTGGTCCGAGGCCTCGAATTCCTGCTCGATCCGGCTCAGCCCCCGGATCGTCGGGGTCGAGACCAGGAACACCTTGCGGCGATGGGCGAAAGTGGTGCTGCGGGCCTCGGCCAGCGTCACCGGATCGCCCTCTTCGTCGGCCGAGGGCGGATAGGCGTCGATCTCGTCCAGAAACAGATAGCGCGCGGGCATCGACCGCAGGCCTGTCGCGCTGTTGGCCCCGGTCAGCACCAGAATGCCGCCCGGGAATTCCTTGGACAGCATCGAATTCCCGGCATCGCGCGACCGCGCCGGGCTGACCCGTTCCCTGAGCGCAGGCGAATCCGAAATCAGCGGATCGAGGCGACCGCGCGAGGCACGCTTGGCCATCTCGACCGTCGGCAGCACCGCCAGCATCGGTCCCGGCGCATGATGGATGACAAAGCCGATCCAGTTGTTGCCCGCTTCCGTGGCGCCCACCTGCGCGGCCTTCATGAAGCTGATCCGCTGTGCCGGATGACCGGGCGAGAGCGCGTCCATGATCTCGCGCAGATAGGGGGTGCGGGCGGTGCGATAGCGCCCGGGCTCGGCAGCAGCGCGCGATGACAGCCAACGGTGTTTATCTGCCCATTCGGACACCGTCAGATCGGGATCGGGCCGGATGCCGCGCGACCAGGCGCGCAGAACATCCTCGGCGCCGTCGAAACTCAGGTCGGGGCTGTGATCATCGCTCCCATCCTCGTCATTCAAGAGAAACCTTGAGCTCGGCGAGGGCGGTGAGCTGGTCTCGGACATGGGCTTCCAGCACCCTCTGCAGCACCCCGGTACCGATGCTGATCGCTTCTCCGGTGGTCTTTTCCATCTCGGCCGACAATTCCGCCGCCATGATCGCGGCGACACGGGCGGGCCATGTCACCCAGGCATCGCGTTCCTGCCGGGCGAGGCGAAACACCAGCGTTTCGGCCCGGGCCCGGTCGACTAGCACACCCTTCTTCTTCTGGATGGCGATCTGGCGTTCCTGTGCCTGATAGACCGTCAGCGCTGTCCGGGCCTTCAGATAGGAGGAACTGTCGCCCGGGCCGGAGATTGACGGGGCGGCGAGACTGTCGGCGGGGCGGGTCGGTCTGTCCGGCACCGCCGCCTGCCGCGCCGTGCCAGCCTTGGACCGGTTCTGCTGGTCGGGATCGGTGGTGGCCGCGCGCCGGGCGTCCGACGCCGCCGCATCGATGGAGCCATCGGCGAACAAGACCAGCCTGCCGCTTTTCCGCGCCTTCTGGATCGCTCCGCGCGACAGCCCGGCATGGGCGGCAAAGGCCCGCTCGCTCATGCCCTGCATGACAGACCCGTCCGAAGATGATGGTGATGTGCATCAGAAAGCACTGTTATTGCTCCGAATTCTCTACACTTCAGGACGCCCCGGAGCGATGCTGCATCAACGAAACGCTGCACCGGAGACCGACATGACCCGCCAGACCGCCCGCACCAATGACGCCGCCCTTGCCGCCTTCATCGCGAAGAAAGCGGAAATCGACGCCATGCTGGCCCGGTTGCAGACCTTCAGCGAGGACCACTTCGGCGCCGATCCACAGCGGGTGAACTGGGGTCACGTCGGAAGCCTCGAATATCAGGCCCACCTGCTGAAGCAGATCAGCGATTTTGCCTTCGGTGAGGGCGAACACGCCGCCTGACGCCACTGCGGATATCGACCGCTGAACCCCGCCGGTAGCGGGGCCCGGCTCCGTAGAAGCCGACCGCGACCTGCGGCGGCGATGCACGGAGCCCGTCATGACGAAAATGACCGACACCCAGACCCTGATCCTGACCCGGGCCAGCGCACGGCCGGGAAATCTCGCCCTGCCGCTGCCCGAGGGGTTGCACGGCGCGGCGGCGAAGATGGCCGTCGGCCGGATGATCAAGCTCGGCTGGATCGAAGAGGTCGAGGCCAATCTCCGGCGCGACGAGCCCCTCTGGCGCGAGACCGGTGACGGGCACGGCACGACGCTGATCGCCACCGAGGCCGGGCTGGACGCCATCGGCATCGAACCGGTGGTGGTCAGGACCATGGCGGGATTGCGGGACGCCAAGCCCGAAGCCATCGCCGCTGCCCAGCGCCCCGGCACGAAACAGGCGCAGTTGATCGCTATGCTGCAGCGCCCTGAAGGCGCGAGTATCGCCGAGATCGCCGAGGCGACGGGGTGGCAGCACCACTCGATTCGCGGTGCCATCTCCGGATCGCTGAAGAAGAAGCTGGGCCTAACCGTGACCTCCGAGAAACTCGCCGAACGGGGTCGGGTCTATAAGCTGAGTTCTTCCTGATCCGGCGCCGCGTCATCCATCCTCCAGCAGCTGATACGCCAGAGTTCTGAGCGCATGCGCGGCAACCAGCGGGACCACGCCATTGCCACAGAGGCGGAGCCTGTCCACCCTGTTGGCCAGCCCATCAGCGCCTCGACGAATAGCGGGTTCAAGGTCCGGCGCTGATCGGAGGTATCGGGACCAGCCATCTGCGTCGTGAGGACCTGGCGGCCAAGCAGGCCGTTCACCGGCGTGTTCGCCAGCGTCGTCGCCCCGTCCTTGTGATCGCGCGCCGTGGGCGTCATCCACATGCCCGCCGCATGGGTCAGATCGGCCGATTTGCGATTGCCCGTGCTCGGCTTGTTGCCATCCGTCGCCAGCGGGGTCGGCCATTGCGCCGCTGTTGTCGCAAGGTTCATCCCGTGCCTGCCCGCTGCCTGCGACGGCGTCGGTCTCGTCTGCCGGTTCTCGTTGGCGCTGGCCCGGGTTGTCGGCCAGAGGCGCAGCATCTCCGTCCGGTTCCCGCCACTTGAGCGGGTGCCGGAGCAGGCGCGCGGGGTCGGCCATGTCGTCGCCTTCCCGGATGGCGAGGATGAACAGGCGTTCCCGACGATGGGGCGCGCCGACTTCCGCCGCCGTAAACAATCCTGCCGCAAGGCGGTAGCCCATGCCGACCAGTCCGCTGGCGACTTCGGGGAAGCCGAGGCGGAGATGATGGGCGACGTTTTCAAGGAAGACGAAGGGCGGCTCGACCTCGCCGATGATGCGGGCGACATGCGGCCAGAGGTGGCGCGGATCCTCGGCACCCCTTCGCTTGCCCGCCACGCTGAACGGCTGGCACGGATAGCCCGCAGAGACGATATCCACCGCGCCGCGCCAAGGCTTGCCGTCGAATGTGGCAATGTCGTCCCAGATAACAGCCTGATCCAGGGCCGCGTCCGCCATCCGCGCCACGAGAGTGGCCGCAGCATATGTTTCCCGCTCGACATGGCCCACAGCTCGGTATCCGGGCAGGGCAAGGGTGAGGCCGAGATCGATCCCGCCCGCGCCTGAACAGAGGGAAAGCCCGAAGAGGCAGGTGTCGTCGGCCCCGGAACAGCGTCCGAGGGCAGGTAAAGCCAGGTCATTCATGGTCTCAGCGTCGGTTGGCGGTCAGGTCGTCGAAGGTTTTGTCGGTGCCATCAAGAATGGCGGATTGCCCGGTCAGGTTCTGCCAGCGGGTGATGGCGACATCGACATAGGCGGGGTTCAGCTCGATGCCGTAGCAGACCCGGCCGGTGGTCTCGGCGGCGATCAGCGTGGTGCCGGAACCCATGAAGGGTTCATACACGGCCTGTCCGGGGCTGGAATTGTTCAGGATCGGGCGGCGCATGCATTCGACCGGCTTCTGCGTGCCGTGCACCGTCTCGGCATCCTGATCGCGATTGGCGATCTGCCACAGCGTGGTCTGCTTGCGATCACCGGCCCAATGGCCTTTGCCGCGTTTCGTCACCGCATACCAGCAGGGTTCGTGCTGCCAGTGATAATCGCCCCGGCTGAGGACCAGCCGGTCCTTGGCCCAGATGATCTGCGAGCGGATATCGAACCCGGCGGCGATCAGGCTGTCGGCGACGGTGGTGGCATGCAGCGCGCCGTGCCAGACATAGGCGACATCGCCCGGAAACAGCGCCCAGGCCTCGCGCCAGTCAGCCCGGTCGTCATTCAGGACTTTGCCGGTGCGTTTGGTCGCCGATGCGCCCGTGGCATTGCGCCAAGCCGGGTCGTAGTCCACCCCATAGGGCGGGTCGGTGACCATCAGCAGCGGGCGGACATCGCCCAGCAGCTCTGCAACCACATCGGCCGACGTGCTGTCGCCGCAGATCAGCCGGTGGGCCCCGAGCCGCCAGAGATCGCCCGGCACCGAGACGGGTTCGGCAGGCGGTTCCGGGACATCGCCTTCGCCCTCGGCGGCGCCGTCATCGCCGAGATCCGGATCCTGCAGCAGCGCCTCCAGCTCGTCTTCGGCAAATCCCAGCAGCGACAGGTCAAAGTCATCGGCGAGCAGGCCAGCCACCTCGTCGCGCAGCAGCGCTTCGTCCCAGTCGCCGAGTTCGGTCAGCTTGTTGTCGGCGATGCGGTAGGCCCGGCGTTCGGCCTCGTCGAGATGCCCGAGCCGGATCACCGGCACCTCATTCAGGCCCAGCTCCGTCGCCGCCAGCACGCGGCCATGGCCCGCGATCAGCTCGCCATCGTCGCCGACCATGCATGGCACGGTCCAGCCGAAGCGGGCCATGCTGGCGGCGATGCGCGCCACCTGATCGGGCCCGTGCATCTTCGCGTTCCGGGCATAGGGGCGCAGGCGCTCGATCGGCCAGAATTCGATCTGGCGCGGCGCAAAGGCGAGGTCCATGGGGCAGGGTCGTCCTGTGGTTTTAGGTGGCTTCGGGCCGGGTGGATCCCGCCTGGATTCCGCTGGCTTCCGCCGTGCTGGATCCCGGTCCTGGCTTCCGCGAAGTGGCTTCCGGTATCCACCTCGGAATCCAGCAGGAATCCACCCCGCGAAGGTTCTTAAGGCCTTGTTTTGTTGATCGAAACGGCGCTCGTGTGGCTCAGGTGGATTCCGCCTGGATTCCCCGGTGAAAACGCCTGACGCTGGAAAACTTCCGCGCTGCGCCCCCCCGAATACAGATGCCGCCGGGGAGGAACCGAGGCAGGGGGTAGGGCACGAGAGTGTACTACCCTTGACTTGCGGCCACGTCTTCAGACGGTCGAAAAGTGAAGTCCCGGCCGCTCTTCTTCACAAAAAAGATGAGACACCCCGTCATTTCTTAGGGAGTTTTCCAATTTCTTGTCGAGACAATACTCCAGTATTTTGGGTGAAGCCCAATCTTCCCGCGATTGCGAAAACCTTGACAGAGGCCACCAATGCTCTGGATAATAGTATTTCAGCATGAGGTAACAGAATGACAACGGAGACAAGCGCCTCGACGAGCCCCAACGATCCTCACCCGACATGCCGATATGAAAATGTGCCCCCGGATGTTGTACAGGTCTAAACTGACTCTCACTAAATTCATACCGGAAGCGCGGCACATAATAGTTTATCGGCATACTTGTAGATAATTCAGAAAACTCTTCTTCCGAAATTTCTCCGCTATCCCGAGCAACGGAAAACTCTTTGAATTCAGAAAGCGCTTCGATCGAGCCTGTTATTCTCGGGTTTGGGTAGAAAGCTAAAGCCCACTCCGTTGGGCCCTTGTGAGTGAACTGAAAATAAGCGAGATCTAAGAGTAGAAAATTATAGTGAGAAAGTCGTAGGCCAGTCTCATAAATTTCATTATAGTCTTTGCTTGTAAGGCAGGTCTGGTTAAAATCCATAGATCTTGGAAGCGAGCAGTTGTAAACAGTGCCCTCAAGAAGGTTGAGATCGGCTAGGACGGCGTCGACAGCTCTTATGCTCCTGTTGAAGCTTTCAATGTTCACCCCTTACTCCTCGATTAGACTGTTCAGGTCGTCGTCAGAGAGGTTCAACTCATTTTTCATTTTCTCCATGCGTCGTTTGGCTTCAAGAATTCGTGCGTGCTTTTCCTCTAGTCCGCGCTGTATGGTGTTCAGTTGATTCATATCCGGCATGGTAAATTTGATACGTGGACTATTTTCTATCGCTGTGTCGAATTCTCTCTGCATTTGCTTGAAGGTTTTACTGTTTACTCCCATAATGCGGAGCCAAGCCTTGCTCCTTGTCATGGCAACAAATATTTTATTTCGACCAGTGCGGGTTCTTAGTACCGCAGCATCAGCGCCGACAACAATTACCACAGCAGCCTCGTTTCCTTTTGCTCTGTAGACAGTGCTCATCGTAACCATACCGTCGATCCTAAATGGAGGCTCACTGTATGTATCTTTGATGATATTGTTGCTGACAATGTTGTGGTTATTCAAATCTTTTGATATTCTTGAGAAGTAGCTTCGGGCTACCCTGTCATCCAAGCTTATGACCATTATTTGGTGTGGCGCAATTCCGTGATCGATAAAGAACTTTATTTCTTCTACGGCAAATGAAACCTCTTGGTCGAAATCCGTAGCAGCACGGGTTGAAGCTATTGGTATTCCTTCAGGAGAGTGTAGTATACTTGGGCTATTTCGAAGAGGGCGCTCGACGACGTTCTCGCTGCCAGTATCAAAAGTGCCGGATATCACTTCGTAGCCGACGTCTTCCCAGTGCTTTGCATTTTCCAGCATCTGTACGACGTCACTATAGACGCCGAATCCCAAAGAGTGTGCCAGAACAAGGACTTCACGCTGATTTCGGTATGAGCGCTGAAGGACGAAGTCATTTGTGTCCGTACCGGCGGGCAAGCTGCGAAGCAGAGAGATGCGCGGCTGACCATCGGAGTCTGTTCCGAACAGCAATTCAGGCTCTCGTACTTGCACATCGAACACATTTTGAAGCTCATCGTACGCCCAGATGATTTGCTTTTCATCGCGCGTACCTTTGGCAAGATAAAAGCACATTTGGTAGAAGCTATCTGGGAAATCTTGCCCCTCATCAACCAGAATTATATCGTAGAACTCCGAGATCGCGTTGCTTTGTACAATTTCTTGGCAAACCGCACCAAAAGGGTTTTTTGCACCTCTTACATCATTGAAGCTTTTAGGCGATCTCCCTTCTCGCACGCAGGTGTCGCGATAAACCCCGGGCAGATTGCTTCGACCCCAACCATGGCGAACATGAATATTGTCCCAGTTTGGATCGGTTTCGGCAAAGTGGCGATGAAATCTTGTGATAAGACGTTCAATTACATCTCGGAGGCTTCTGGTATAATAAGTGATAAGAATTTTGGCGTTTGGATTTTCAATATGAGCCAGCGCGGCCTTCATGGCCAAAATTACCGTTTTCCCTGTGCCTGCAAGACCGCGAATTCGCTGTGGCCCATTAATACTTGTCAGCGCGACAGCTCTTTGTGTGGCGTCGAAATTGTAGATGATGGCTTCGAGATCGTTGAATGCGCGTGCTACGGGGTCAATTAGATCTGTATCGTCCTTTTCTCCGATCTGGCCTAATGCCTTTGCCCCCTCAATGATAGCTTGGACTTCGGCTTGTTGCTCTGTGGATAGTTCGTTATCACTTTCTGCAAGGAGACGAATAATCTCAACTTCGCTACGAGCGAGTTCTATTTCATCAGTTCCGATGTCTGTTCCGGAGAAATTTGGCGCGAATAAAATTGGAACTACATCAAAAATCAACTTCCGCTTCTTTTTTAGTTCAAGACTTTTCCCGAGAAGCGCTTCTGTTGTTGCAGCGGCCTGAAGAATGCTAAGTGCATCCTTCTTGAGATCTGTGCTACTTGAAGAAGGAGAAAACTTTACCAGCTTCACTCCATGGTGGTTACTGACCACAGTTAAATCTGCGGTGTGGGTTCTTCCGCTATAATCCTTTACTTGCGGCCATCCCGCGTAGAGTATGACCTGATCCTCTGGTGAATAGACAACACCTTCTCTAACCTTTCGAGCGATCTGAGCTACGTCGTAGTTCTCCTCGCCCCTACCGATTGTCGGAATGTATGTAACGGTCATATTAGTCTCATTCGATTTTGTTGGTGGGGCTGATATTGCGCTGCTGGACACATAGCCGCTAGTATTGGCTAGGAAAATGTCGACGTCATTTCTGCGATGTCTTAGGTTTTCGGTATTCTAACGATCTACAACGTAATTGCGTCAAACTCCTCGGATTGCGTTGAGCATCTGGTCCTGAACGCCGATGCCATGCTGCATTTTGCGCACGGTCAGGAAGACATTACCGGTCTTCTCGGCCCAGAGCCTACCCAGCATGTCTTTTTCGCGTGCATCCTGCGCGGTGGCAAGGTGCTCGCCCTTGTATTCAACGACGAACAGCCGACCATCGGTGAGGCGGGCGATGAAGTCGGGATAGAAGCGGTGCTGGACACGGGGCAGCCAGAAGCTGGCCGGGTGTTTGGAGATGTTCCGCACCCACAGGTCCACCTCCTCCAGACTGTCGAGTGCCCAGGCGCACTGAAACTCTTCGCCGCCGAGATCGCCATCGAGCAGTGGGACGCGATCCGCGCCGAGCAGATGGCGGCGCAGGCGAAATGCACCGGTCGGCGTGGTCGGCACATTGGCATAGCTTTCGGCATCGAACCTTGCGACGCATGCCGGATCGGTGCCTAGCACGGCCGTATCATCGAAAAGCGCGACCTGATGGGCCTGCTGGCGCACCCCAGCGCGGATTTCGGCGATCTTTGCGCGAATGCGTGTGGCGAGCGGATATTGCCAGTCGATGAGCGTGCGTGCGGAAATCCCGCGTTCGGCGACCAGATTGGCGACAATCCGCGCCAGCCATGCAGACAGGTCGGTCGGCGGAATATCCGCAGCCCGGCACTGACGATCCAGCCATTGCAGGAGGCTTGACGCGAGCGTCGCATCGTCAGGATCTGCAAGTCCGATCAGCGGCAGCTGCGTCGTCTGGGTCTGCGAATAGACCAGCTTCTCGCCCTCGACATCGATCTCGATCACATTCTCGGCGCGGCGGAAACTCATTTCTGCTTCGGTGATCTGGGCGGGATGGTTCAGTATCGACCATTCGACCCGCTCCATGATCAGGTCGGTATCGGCCTGGAACAAATCGCCATCCATTTCGACCATCAGGAACGGCACCTCGATGGCGGCACCCTTTTCGGCGGGCGACAGCGCGGCCTCGACCTGTGCCTCGTGCCGGTCGATTTCGGCGCGCAGGGCAGGGCGCTGTTCCTCTGGCGTATGGCGTTCGATGGTGCTGGCGACAGCCTCGGTCACAGCACCCTTCACCCCGACCTTCAGCGTACCGGAATCGGTGCGGATAAACTCTGCACCGGCCTCGGCAAGCTCAGCCAGATCCGCGCGGGCCACGTCGCTGTCGGGGATTTCAAAGGTCATGACCGGCTTCGGCGCCACCGGATCCGGATCGAACAGCTGGCCCTGCGCATCTTCCTCGACAGAAGCCGGGCGCAGCGACTGCCGGACCTCTTCATCGGTGAAGCCCATGTCGATCAGCTTGTCGCGCAGGCTGGCCGCTACTTCAGCGAAGGACGGTTCGGCCACATGCGCATAGGCCATGTTCAACGCCGCATCCCGGCGCCGCTTGGCATAGGGCATCCGCAGAACACGGCCCAGAAGCTGCTCGACCGCCGTTGCCGATGCCACTTTCTGCGTGGCGCAGAGCACATAGGCCGAGGGGCAATCCCAGCCCTCGCGGAGCGCCTGAACCGTGATGACGTGCCGCGTGGGCTCGTTCGGATCGCGCAGATTGACGCCATCCAGCTCGCGGTTGTCGCCCGTCGCGACCTTGATCCAGGCGGGAGGAATTGCTTTTTCTTCAACAAGATAGCGGCGCAACTCCTCGACTGTGGGGTGCCCGTTCTTGGCCTGTGCCTGATACAGGGCAACGGGACGCAGGAACTCGGCCTCGCGTTTGGCCTTCTCCTCCAGCATGTTGCGGGTTGCGACCGCGCCGGTCACTGCCTCTTCCCAGCCGTCATGCGGGCGCACGCGGATAGGCAGCTTGATCATTTCCTCGTCCTTCAGCGCGCCGGCTGTGACGGAAAACAGCACGTTCGACACGCCGCGCGGGGTCGCGGTGAATTCGATGATCGCCGACGGGCGCAGCCGCGCTTGCATGTCGCGCGAAAGGCCGGTCACGGCGTTATGGGCCTCGTCCACGATCATTATTGGGCGGTGATGATACATCAGATTGGCAAAGCTGAACTTCACCGTGCCTTCGCGGCCTGCCAGCAGAGGCTCGCGCGCCGCGTCCGACGCTGTTACCAGCTCCATTCCCTCGGTCGGAAGCCCCGAGAAATGCGGCTCGAACTCCTCCTGATAGGCATAGACCTTGCGCTGGGTGGTATCCGTCACGCGGAACGACTGGATGGTTGCCACGATCACGCAGGTGAAACGGCCGATATCGCTGGGACGCAGGGTTACGAATTCCTCGATATCGAAAACTCGCGTCCTGCCGCCGGTCACCGCGTCCAGCCGCTGCCGATAGGGGTGGTTCACATCCTTCAACGCCTCGACCGTCTGGCGCTTGATCGCGTCCGAGGTCACCATCCACAGCACCATCGGATGCGGCTTCTGGACGAATTCCGCACCCACTCGGATCGCTTCGGTCGCGAGCAGCGTCTTGCCGCCGCCAGTCGGCAGGCGCAGACAGACATAGGGCATGTCGGGCTTGTCGGCGAAGGGGGTCTCATAGTGGCGAGGCTCCAGCTTGCGGCCTTCAAGCTGTGCCTCTTCCTCCTGACGGGCGACCTCTTCGGCGAAAGCCGCGGCAGGGCCTTTCGCGCCCGAACGGGTCAGGAACCGCGACAGGGAATTCAGGGCGGACTGCTGGTAGCGCTTCAATTCCATGGTCATGCCCTTGCCTTGATATCCCAGGGCGTCTGGCGAAAGCTCACCTCTGCCTCATCCAGAGTTCGGTCCGACAGGCGGTTTGCCGCGCCATATACGGTGACCGGCCCCGTATGGCCCGCCGCATGGGCCTCATCGCGGATCAGCCGCAGCACAGCATGGGTCAGCACGTTGCCGCCGCTGACCGAGCGATCCTTAAGGATGCCGTTGTACAGCAGCGCCAGCCCGCGTCCGTCATGTGCGCCCAGAAACGGACCAGAGGGCGAAGCTGCCAGCGGCACCCGGAATTCCGAGAACCACAGATGCCGGGCGAGATCCGCGAAACGGATATCCGGGTTGATCTGACCGGCATGGTCGAACACCGCCGCGCCCAGCGTGCAGAAACGAAACCCGCCGCCGCCCTGCCAGCCGATATCGGCCGAGATGCCGCCCTGTTCGCCCTCGATCACCTTCCGCATGCGCAGCGCGCAATGGGTCCGGGCGTGATCGCCCATTTCCACCCCGATCCAGCGCCGACCCATCTTGTGCGCCACCGCCGCCGTGGTGCCCGAGCCCAGAAAACTGTCGAGCACCAGATCGCCGGGGTTGGTCGCGATATGCAGGATGCGCTGGATCAGGCGTTCAGGCTTGGGGGTAGCGAAAATATCCTCATCCTCGAAGACAGCGAGGATCTCCTTCTTTGCCCTCTGGTTGTCGCCAGACTCAGCCGCTGTCCACCATGTCATCGGTGCAAGGCCAGAGTCTTCCCATTCGTATTTCTTGATGCGTGGCCGGCCTTCACCGCCTTTGGGCCAGTAGACGCGCCCCTCTGATCGGTAGCGTTCGAATTCTGGCTCTGTCGCACCCCAACAGCGCCCCTTTGGTGGTGAAAGCTGCGACCCTGTTGGTGTCGTGATGGTATACATTTGATTGGGTCGATACCCTTGGGCGCTGAAGGGAATGGAGCGCCAGCGGCCTTGAGGATCGCTATCGGGATTTGAGTAGCCCGCGTCCGTATCTGGTTCCAGATTCCGATACTCTTTCCATTCGGCCGGACCTTTTCGCGCGTAGACAAGGATATGATCATGCGCTGAACCGACAGCCTTTCGATTTTCGCGCGAAGTTCTCTTTTGCCACACGAGGTTGGCTATGAAATTCCTGCGCCCGAAGACCTCGTCCATCAGAACTTTGAGATAATGCCCCTCGTAGTCATCGATGCTGACCCAGATCGAGCCGTCTTCGCTCAGAAACTCACGCAGCAATTGCAGGCGCGGCACCATCATTGCCAGCCATTTGGCGTGTTCCAGACTGTCGTCGTAATGCTCGAAGGCCGAGCCTGTGTTATAGGGCGGGTCGATATAGATGCACTTCACCCGTCCGGCATAGAAGGGCAGCAGCGCCCGCAGTGCCTCCAGATTGTCGCCCTGGACCAGCAGATTGCCGTCCGCATCCCCGCCAGTGTCCGGCACCGACAGATCGGGCACCTCATCAAGCAGCCGATATGCCACGCGATCAGCGGCGGTCAGGTCCTGATCGCGGGTCAGCCATTGAAGAAGGGGCATAAGGGAAATGTCCTGCCGGTTGTTTTTCCGACAATCTGCCCGCGATTGCCCGGGCCTGCAAGGCAGCGCGACCGTTCATGTCAACGCAGGCCGTGCTTGCCACGGCCTCACCTTCGGCATCGCCTGCGTCACCTCCACCTCCCGCAGCATCCCGCCCGCAATCAGCCCGTCGCGGATCCAGCCCAGCGCCTGCCACCAGTCCTCATAGGCGCGGCGGGCGGCTTCGATCTGGTGGGGATGGGGCGAGAAGGTGACGGGGCAGGCCATAATATCGACTGTGCGCCATTTGCCACGGGACAGCACCCGCGCTGTGCCGACGACCGCCGTTGCTGCCCGCTCCCCATGCTGGTTGCGCCTCACCTCGACCGGCACGCAGCGCGGCAGGGCGCCGGGCATCCAGTCCGGTGTCAGCCCGGCGCGGGCCAGTTCCGCGATCCGGATCGCCATGCGCCTCCCGCCAAGACTGTCGGGCATGCCAGCCACGCAGGCGGCGATCACTTCGGCATCCTCATGGGTATAGCTGCCGAACTTGTGCTGGCCGCCATCGATCCTGCAGCCCAGCGCCGCGCGCTGCAGCAGGACATGTTCAAGCCCATATCCGTAGCTCTCACCTGTTGTGTCCTTCGGCACCGGCAGATCCAGCTGCGCCTTCTCGACCCGGAAGGCCCATTCCAGCGCCGCCTGCACGCCCAGCGCGCGCCTCACCCGTCCGCCGCCCGTGCGGCCGATCCGTCCCTGAATGCTCATGGCTGCGGTCCTTCAAACAGGGACATCTGCGCCGGGCGCTGGGGTTCCTCCGCCGGACGCCAGATCCACGGGCCCGAGGCCATGGGCAGCTGCGAGAGTGCGCCACGCATGTGCCGCTGCCAATGGGTGAACTCCGTTGCCGAGCAGGCGCAGAGCGCGTGCCCGATGGGCCAGCCCATCAGCCATCCGACGAAGAGCGGGTTCAGCCGCCGCCGCGCCCGCGCCTTCAGGATCCGCCGCGAGACAGCGCGCCCATGCGAGGCAATCATGAAAGCCCAGAGCGGGCGCGAGATCGGGGCGTGCGGCGAGGATTGTGGCCCATGCGGCGTGATCGCCGGGGCCGGGCGGGTGAAGCCCTGTTCCGCCCGGTAATGCAGGACATCCATCCGGCTTTTGCCATCCGCCCGGGTGATGCTGGCTTCCGAACTGCCCTTCCAGTTCTGCGCGGCCGGGGTCGGCCATTGCGTCGCTGGTGTCGCCCAGTTTTGCGCATCTCGCGCCAGGCAACGGTTGCCAGCCTTCGGTCCTGGAATCTGACCCGCACCCCGAGGGCTGACATCGTGTGCCTGCGGTGTCGTCCACCATTGCGCCGCCTGCGCTGGCAATGGTGGCGTTCCGCACGAGCCATAGCTCTGACCCGGTCCGCCCTTCGACCCATCGCTGGCCTTCGGCGTCGACCAGCTGGCGATGCCCAGCGCCAATGCTTCCGCCTTGCGGGTAAAATCGCTGTTGCCCGCCGGGTTGTAGCGGGTGGTTCCGGGATGCAGGCTCATCGGTGTGGGCCAGGATGAAGATCCGCAGCCGCTGGTGCGGCGCACCGACTTCTGCCGCTGAGAACAGACCCGCCGCAGGCGTGTAACCCAGTCCCCAAAGCTCTCGGAGCACGGTTTCGAGACCGAGGGTGACGTGCCCGGCGACGTTTTCGAGGGAGACCCATTCCGGTCGGCATTCGGCGATGACACGGGCGACTTCGGGCCAGAGGTGTCGGGGATCGGCCGCGCCGCCGCGCTTTCCGGCGGCACTGAAGGGCTGGCAGGGATACCCGGCCAGCACTGTGTCGAAGGCGCCACGGAAGGGGCGGGCATCGAAGCTGCGCAGATCGTCCCAGATCGGGGCCGGGGCGAAATACCCGGCATTCTGGGCTGCGATGAGCACCGATCTCGGCCAGTCCTCCCATTCGACAAAGGCGCGGGTATGATATCCGGGCTCGGCGAGCATGAGGCCCATATCCAGGCCTCCGCCGCCTGCGCAGAGGCTGAGTCCGTGCCGGGGACGTGACACCATGGCATTCACAGCACCCCTCGTTCGCGCAGGCGCTGGGCCGTCACCAGCCCCCTCTCAAGCAGTGCATTGCGCACGGTGTTGGAGATGGCGTTCGAGGGCAGGTAGCCGTCGCCGTTCACCATCCCGGCGTAGAAGCTGGCGATTTCGTCGAGGCTGGCCCCTGGGGCGTCGCTAGGTTTGGTTTTGCGCTTGCGGCGGTGATCGCCCTCGGAAGGGGGCGGGGCCTTGGCCGTGCGTGCCGCCCGTTCCATCAGCCGGTCCAGCGCCCGCGGCCCGTCCGGCGGTTCGGGATGGGTGTCCCGGCTGTCCCGGGCGACCGCGATGATCCGGTCCTCGGTCAGCCCGAGATCGGTGATCCAGCGCCGGACATGCTCGCGGGCTGGCCAGCCCTGCCACCAGGCGGGAAGGGCGGCCTCAAGGTCCAGACCCAGCGCATCGAGCAGTTCCCCGAAAAATTCCTCAAATCGGTCATCGCGCGCACGCGCGTCCTCCTCCTCCTTTACTGGTTCCCTTAAAGGTTCCCTTACAGGGTTAGTCTCCGGATTCCGGAGATGGCTTTCGGCAAAATCCGGAGATGGCTTTGCCGAAAATCCGGAGATGGGTCCATGTCCGGAATCCGGAGTTGGATCGCCGCCCGGTTCCCCCTCCAGCCCTTCATCGCCATCTCCGGTTTTCGGAGACGGGTCGTGCGGAAAGCTTGGCTCGAAACCCAGAATATAGCGGGTGGCCTGACGCTTGTGGGTGCGGGGATCATGCGTGCGGACCCGGTGGATCAGGCGCCGTTCCTCGAGCTTGATGAGATGTTCGTTCAGCGCCGAAACCGACATCTCGGCGTCTTCGGCCAGCCGCACCTGCGTCGGAAAGCAGCCGAAATCGGGATTGTGGCGGTCGCAGAGATGCCAGAGCACGATCTTGGTCGCAGGCTTCAGCCCGCGCTGCTGGATGGCCCAGTTGGTGGCGGCATGGCTCATGGCGCGACCCTCCGGGCCGGGGCTGCAATGCGGGTGGAAAACCCGTGATCGGCCAGCGCACCCAGTGCATCGTCGAGGGACCGGACCAGCGCCCAGCCGAAACCCTGCGCCATCACGGCGTCGCGGAACGCCTCCTGCGTCGGTCGCAACCGCCCCTTCGGGGCTTTCAGCTCCAGAAACAGCACGCGGCCATCGCAGAGGATCATCAGATCGGCGAAACCGGCATGAACGCCCATGCCGACGAGGATCGCCTGACGCTTCGCGCCGCGCGGTCCGGGTTCCGTGACCTCGTTGGCGCAGTGATGGATGATGGCGGTGCGGGGCAGGATCTGGCGCAGGCTGCGGACCACGGCGCGCTGCAGATCGGCTTCGGGGGTGCCGCGGCGCTTCATGGTTGTACCTCGTCACCATCATTGCGCCGGGCGCGGACCGGCCGCCGGGCATCGACGATCAGGCGCAGCAGCTTTGCCTCTTCGCGCTCTTCCTCGGTCGCGCCATGGCGGGCCAGAACTTCGCAGGCGATGGTCACGAGGCGGTCGCTGTGATGGGCGGCATCGGCAATGACAGCCCTTGCCTCGGCGACGCGATCGGCGGACCAGTCGGGCGCATGGATCAGGTCGGTCATCAGCGGCGGCCTCCGGCGCGGCGGCGGCGCGGGGCGGCCTGTTCCTGCTCTTCCAGCCAGTCCTCGACGGCGGCGCGGCGATAATAGACCTTTCGGCCAGCGCGGACGCAGGGCGGGCCCATCCGCTGGGCTTCCCAGCGGCGCAGGGTATCGACCGAAAGGCCGAGTTCCATGGCGAGATCGAGGCGGCTGATCCAGCCGGCCATCAGGGTGCGGGGTTTTGCGGTCGGTTCCGGCATCGATCCGAGATGCGGCATCGGGGTCTCCATCATTGCTGTGGAGGCGATTGAGCGCAGATGCCGAGGGGTGGCGGCGAGGCGGAGGGTGGCGCAAAGAATGCCACAGGCGTGCCACCCCATGTTTTGCTGGCTTTGTGGCGCTTTGCTTGGCGAAGCGGGGCAGGGAGGCAACTGCCACCGATCACCCCCGGATTGACCCCAAGGCGGCAAGCACCAGCGAACCGCCGGAAATGTCGGCATTGACCGGCATTGATGGGCAAAGGGGGGGTGGCACCCGGCAGGGCACCGCGCCACCCATTGAAATCATTCGGGATTTACAAAGCCGGGTCTGCCGATCCCGCGAAAACGCCCGCTATTGTTGGCGATTCCGATGATGAGCCTGAGATCGGGCCGGGACATCGCACCGGGTCAAGTGCCCGCCTGATCGTAGAAAGCCCAGCAAAACAAGGGGTGGCGCGAGTATGGCGACGTTTATGCCACTCTCCGCCTCGCTGCCACCCAGGTTCCCATGCTTGGCTTGATAGAGCCGCAGAACCACGCCTCATGTCGGATGCCAGAAGGACCGAACGACCATGCCCGAACGCATCAAGCTGACCGAAAAGATTCTGCGCGAGGTCGAACCCGTGCCGGGGCGCGATTACCAGATTTTTGACAGCGAGATGCGCGGCTTCGCGGTCTGCATCTATCGCGGTGGCGGGCGCGCCTTCACGCTGGATTACCGCCATGCCGGTCGCCAGCGCCGGATGACCTTCGGACGCTGGCCCGACTGGTCGGTCTCGGCGGCGCGGGAACGTGCCCGTGAACTCCGGCGCGAAATCGATGCCGGGGCCGATCCGCTGGCCCTGCGCGAGGAAAAGCGCGAAGCGCCGCGCGTCGACGATCTGATCGAACGCTACTGCGCCGAGCATCTGCCGAAACTGTCGGAACGCAGTCAGGCAGACCAGCGCTCGGTCATGGCGAAGCTGGTCGCCCCGGTCTGGGGTAGGAAGCTGGTGGTGGACATCACCCAGAGCGATGTGGACAGGTTGCTGACGCAGATCGCCGAGGGTCGGGCAAGGCCGCACAAGGCGAAGCCGAACAACCGGGCGCGCAAGCTGCAGGGCGCAAAACCCACGCCGGTCCGCGCCAACCGGGTCGGAGAGATCATTCGAAAGATGTTCACGCTGGCGGTGCAATGGGGCTGGTGCGAAGACAATCCCGCCCAGCGCTTCCATCGCCGCATGGAAACGCCGCGCGAGCGCTTTCTGTCAAAGGAAGAGATCGCCAAACTGGCTGCCGCGCTGGATGCGGCCGAGGACCGGCGCGCGGCCGATATCATCCGGCTCTGCATGCTGACCGGGGCTCGCCTCGGCGAGGTGCGGCAGGCCCGGTTCGAACAGTTCAATCTCGAACAGATGAGCTGGTCGAAACCGCCTGCCATGACCAAACAGCGCCGCGCCCATCGGGTGCCGATCTCGGACGAGACCGCCGCCATCGTGCGGCAGCGGCTGATGCTGGTGCCGAATGGGGTGCCATGGCTCTTTCCCGGCGACACGCCCGGCCAGCCGGTGCAGGAGGTCCGCCGCTTCTGGGCGCGGGTGCAGAAGGACTGTGGGTTGGAGGACGTGCGCATCCACGATCTGCGCCACACCTTCGCCTCGCTTCTGGTCAGCGGCGGGGCCTCGCTGGAGATGATCGGCAAATTGCTCGGCCACAGTCAGATGCAGACCACGCTGCGCTATGCCCATCTGATGGATTCGCCGCTCCGCGCAGGGGTCGATGCCGTGGCCAGCGCCTTCCGGCCAAAGCCCCGGCTGGTGCACGATGCCGAGGCAACTGTGAAACACCAGTCTGCCTGACCGGCCGAGCGCCGCCCCGGTCCTTTACTCATCCTCGCGCCGCAGGGCTTTCCACACCGGCGTGATCCGCCTCCGAATGCTGCGGCCGTCGGGGATTCTGTCACCGTTCGACCGGTTTGCGAACCAATCCTGCATCTCGGCGACTAACTCTGCCTGCGTCGCGGGCAGGCCATCGTCATGAATGCGCAGGATCAGGGCGACGTTCATGCCTTCCCAGTCATAGGGCGTCGCCGCGCCCGGTCCGGATGCGACCCGGCGCACCATATCGTTCTCGTCCTCGAAGGCGTGCACCTCCTCGGCCAGGATCAGCATGTCGGCAATTGCCACCGTGATCCCGCCCACCGGATCCGTGATCAGCAGCCAGTCTTCCCGGTCGACGGGCCGGATGCGTCGCATGACACCTTCCGTCGGGCCGGTGCCGCAACGGCGGAAGAGCGGCAGCAGTTCCATTGGCGACAGAACCACCTTCCCTGCCACTGTTTCGCTGCCGCAATGCACCACCGCGATCCCGGTCAAAATCCTGAAGCGGCCCGCATCCGCCCATCCCGCGATATCGGCGATGTTGCAGCCCCAGCGGGCAGTGACTTCATGCAGGGTGTAATGCGTGCGCGGCGGCAGGGCCATGGTCTTATCCTCTCCGTTTCTGCAGAGGATTGCCGTCGCTCAAACCCGGTGCAGCCCGCGCCCGAGGGTGCGGGGGGAAGTGGAATTGGCGGCAATAAGGGCAGGGCGCTTCCTTGCGCCCGATCGCCTGTCCCTGAGCTATATTCCGATGAGGCTGCTATGCTTGTGGTTGAGCTTGATTCTCCTCTTGCGCGTCGTTGTGCACCGTTCGGTCGATGGGAACAAGTCAAGAACACGCGTTAACTTGCAAACACGCGGATGCTGCCGCGACGTCGTTCGGAGGTGGCGTTCAGCACGGTTCCGGGGATAGAAACCGGTCAACAAAATTCCCGGGAGAATATCATGACCAAGCGCAGCGACATGTCCGATCTGATGGGCTTTATCGGAGAGAAGGGTGTCTGGGCTGACCGCATGAAGGAAGTCACGGCCGAACACATCCGGTCGACGCTGGAAGACTTCGGGATCGATTTCCTGAGCCTGATCGAGGTGCTGGGCGGTCAATGGAAAGTCGCCCTTTGGGATTGCGGTTTCGAGGATTTCCTGTCGCGCCACTATGAGGACGGCAATATCGTCGATCACTATCTGACGAGCCGCAACTGGAGGGACACTGTCCGGAACCGGGATTACCTGACGGCTTTGCGCGACACGCCGATCAGCCTCTATGAGGTCGATGAAGTTCAGCCTGGTGTCTCGATGGTGCTGCGGGATGTGCTGGGACCGGCAGAACCCGTCACCGTGCGGGCGACCGACCGCAATCTGCAGCAAGGCAGCCGGATCGCGACGCGGCTGATGCCCAAAGGCGATCATCATGTCATCGCGGGCGCGTTACTGGCTTTCCGAGCAGAGGCGGTGAAATTGCTGTTCCACAGGCTGCGTGACGCGCTGGAACTGGACACGTACGACCTGCCGCGCCTTACGCGGGATCAGCTGATGCTCTGCGCGCCGGTCTTCACCTCGGCCTGGCTGTTTACCGAGCTTGATCTCGCCGAAAAACCCGTCGAGGCGGTCATTTTCAACACAGACGGCGACGACGTGCTGTTCCATGATCTGCGTTTTCCCCTGGCCGACGGCGTGACGCAGAAGGACGTGGCCGAACAGCTTGGCCGCGTTGACGGTTTCAAACCGGATGGGCCGAACCTCTGGAACTGGCTCAGGGTTCACAAGGGCCCCGTCGGAGGGTCGGCGGGAGGTATGATCATGGACAACGAGATCGATGGCGCCACGGTGATGGGAACGCTGGAGCTGACGGAGCGGACGTTGATCGTCGATGTGAATTCGGCCGCGCGCGCTGCACACGTCGACGCGCTGGTGACGGCGGCCTGTGGCGAGTTGCTGACGGGCTCGATTACGATCAGGCGCACGATGGATCAGATGCGCGGCGAGTATCGCCCGATCCAGCCGCTGGTCGCATCAGACGAAATCCCGCCGGAAAATACCCCGAAAGTCACGCACGAAGATCTGGATCGGCATTACCGCGAAACGCTGGATGCGCCGATCCCCGCCCTCGGCGGCAAGACGCCGCGTGCGTCCACTCGCACTGCCGTCGGTCGAGCGAAGGTGGTCGATTGGCTGGAATATCTGGAGGGCGGACGTGATCGCTATCCGGACAGTCCGGTTGCGGAATATGATTTCGGCTGGATGTGGGATGAACTGGGGCTGAAGGAACTGCGGAAATGACGGTCGCAGACGTTTGCCACCTAGGACTTTGAAGTCAGCGCAATCACTCCTAACCGGCCGCTCATGATCGACGCAGCGAAAGCCGGGTTGCGGAGCCATACTTGTCAATCGCGGCGTGCAAACCGAAAGGATGCTCTTTTGAGTTTGCCCTGTAGGTTTGGTAGCGCCCTCAAGGAAGGAATGACGACTGAATCGCGATGCAGGCTGACATGCTTAGTAGGCCTAGAGACGTGGTTCTCCCCTAGTGCTAGGCCGACGGCGCGTCGGTTTGCGATTGACTTCTAGAGGCTCAAATCCTAAATCTACTCCTATCTATCGAGCCTACATGCGCTTTGAGAGCCCCGAGCCTGAAAGCGCCATGCGATTGTACGGATGAGTCGAAAAATTAGGGTTAGCCCTTGATCCACTCAGACCGCTTTCGGTGAGAGAGCATCATAGACGCATTTAAGGGAGCTACACTGTACTCCCTGATGCCACTTTCAGAAAAAGTCGCTAGTAAACATATTGAGGTGGGAATTTTTCCCGTGCTCACGGAGTATTCCGTGACAATCCTCGTAGATACCCTTCATAGACACGTTTTTATCGCGACTAACATTGTAATGGGTTGATCCATCAAACCTATGCCCGAAGCGCATGTTATTTGAGACCACACAAATTGCATTATGTGGCGGCATACTTGTTTCTGCCTGCGCGTGGCGTTCCGGTCCCAATTTGAAGTGTTTGTCCTTATCATCGACAAGGTAGACCTCCGGATAGGCAGAAGCCTTCTTGGGCTTTTGTCGCTTGCGCATGTCTTTCAACAGCGCGTCTATCTCACGGCCGTAGTTGCGTTGAGTCATATCGCGACAGATTTTGCGCATCTCAACAATTTCAGGGGCATCGAAATTTCTGAGCGGTAGCCGAAAAATCTGCTGGTATTTTTTGTCGGTGAAGCGTTTTGCGAAAAATCTGAAGGCGCGTAAGCACTTCGCCAGCACCGAGGTGATCACGTTGTCAACGTTCTTACTATTTGACGGGGCTTCGAAAAGGTGAACGCTGAAGTGGTCACCAAGATTTTCCGCCAAGCTCGGCATGCTTTCATCCGAAATAACAATGACCCCCGACGCATCTTCCCATCTTAGCCAATCTACGAAATCGTTTATGCTTTTGCTTTTATTCGTGTCAAAAGCGGTCAAAACTAAGTTGTGGACGCCAAGTGCCGAGAAACCATTTGCGCGTAGATCCGCAGGCACGAGAGAAGTCTTTTTCGACGCCACAGCTTCAAGTACCGCAGATTCAGCGGTTACAAATACAACGACAAGCATGATCAGCTTCTGAGAAGAGCTATGAGAACCTTTGCGGGTACCGACAATTCTGCCGAAGCGGTTTCCGGCATTGCTGCTAAGGAATCGACAAACTTTATCAGTTCTTGTCCTCGCCGGTCGCTAGGGCGCGATCGAGAATGGATTTGATCAGCCGCCGGTTCGCTCGAGAAGTCAAAATCGACGCCAGCAGGAATAAGTCCTACCTTTGCCTTAACTGTTGGATGGGCAACGAGCTTTGTGTCTGGAATGTCTTCTCTAGTCAGCCATTGCGCGAGTCGAAGTGGCCCTGTGAACGTGCGATAGTCCACACCCTTCTGTTTCAAATCGATAGCTACAAGGCTCAGATAGTAGGGAATTTGCCTCTCGTCCCATGTTTCCTGCGCACGCTGTCGCAAGAAATCCTTAACGTCGTTGGCGTCGTCGATGGAGGTGGTCAAAACTTTTACATCCTCAAATTTGAGCGCGCAGTGTTTGCTTATCTCATTCAAAGATAACTGTCACTCTACGGTTTAAGCTAAGACATGTATAATTGCTAGGCGATGTACACTAGGCAGGCCATCACGGACGACGGCTAGAAGGGTTCGGCGACCGGGTCGATGGCTGTCGTTCAGTTTCTCAAGGTGGTAATTGCCGCTCGCCCAACTCGTCCCGCATCCTACCAGTCCGTGTGCGGCGCAGTGTACGTCTGAACCCAAGCGCACACTTTGCTCAGCGTCAACATGCAGGCGTTCCAAACAAAGTTCTCGCTGGTTTCCGATCATTGATGGCGGGCCGGGCTCCGGACTACATCAACGCCACATCAACCTGCGACTGCGGGATTCGCGCCCGTTTTGCGCGTGAATCCGTGCCAATGCTGCTTGGTGCGGGGAAGGAAACTGTGTTAAATCAAAGATTTATCGCGTAAACTATTGATATTGCTAAGTTGTTGAAATTTCGGGGCTATGGGCTCATAACCTGAAGGTCGTAGGTTCAAATCCTACCCCCGCAACCAAAAAATCCAACACTATCAAAGACTTCAAAGCCGAGCGCTTCGCTCGGCTTTCGTCGTTCCAAATTCTTGTCAACACCTGGTCAACGTTTTACGAGCCCCCCATCGACGGTGCGGATAATCGTCGCCCGAGCCACCCTTCACTTCGGAAGATCCTCCCGAAACCGGTCCATCTGGTGCATCCGCTCGTGCAGGATCGTCACGATGCCGACGTCCCCGTTCGACAGACGCCGCCAGTACACGAAATGATGGAGATGCCGGAAGTAGAAGCCTTCGACCCCGAACTCAGCCGGAATGGGCCGTGACGCGACGCCATGGCTTTCGATCTGGCCGAACGCCGCGAAGAGCTCGGTGATGTAACGTTCCGCTTGCTCAATGCCCCAGCGGTCGCGGGTGTAGCGGTAGATCTCGTCCAGCCGCAGCGATGCGGCCTCCTGGACGCGGATGGCCACGATGTCAGCCCCGGTTCCGGGCGATGACCTCGGCAGCGGTCAACGGTCGATAGCTTTCTTCTGGTGCTGCGAAGGCGCGCGTCAGTTCCGCCTTCAGACGATCAAACGCCTCCCGCTCCGCCCTCTCCTTGTCGCGCCGGATCAGGTCGCGGACGTATTCGCTGATGTTCTCGTAGGAACCGTTCTCGCCGACGTTCGACGCCACGAACTCGCTCAGCGCACCGCTGATGCGGACAGTCATCGTCGTGGTCTGGGACATAGTGGCCTCCGTCTGGTTGTATTCAAGATAAGCAATAATGAAGACGGGAGCAAGACGCAGTCCGAACCGAAGCAGGGAACCAGCCCGTCCGGGAAAGCCTGGCCGTCAAGATGCTATGACGGTGGAATATTTTCGCCACCCACGCAAAAGTAGTAAGCTCTGCGTGCGAAGTTGCTTCCGTAGAAGTTCCTGGAAGCGCTCGTTTGTGGCGCGATGCGAAAAAACCCGATATCTAGGGGCTATCAGGGCGGACGCAGCGAAGTGCCATCGAAAGTCCGTCCAGGTTGGCGGCAATGCCCTTGTCAGTTCGGCTTCTGCTTCAAAGGTAGGTAAAGCATGGTTCAGGAGCTGAAGCTCTTTTTCACAGATTACCCTCGGCAGATCCTCGAAATGCAGGGGATGAGTCCAGCCGAGTTGCCTGCGGGCCTGATGGATCAGTTATTGGACTATCGGGAGCGCTCTCTCGCCATCCTTGATGACGCCCAGGTCTTCCGGATCGATATCGATGCCTACTGGATGATGAGCGAGCTAGTGAACGAGATGAAGCGGGAAGGGCTGGACGAGCTATTCTCTCAGGTTCAGCTGCCATTTCCGACCATGATTATCATGCCACCTCTCCTGGGGACGGATGGGATCATGCGACAGAATGACGGCTCGGTCTTCGGGCTCGTCGCGCAGGTCGGGGAAGAGATCTACACTCAGCGTTTCGCCATTCGCCTGTCAACGGCGGCGTAAAACCCAGCCACTGGGCGGCGCAAAAGTCGGCCACCCTTGCGCGCGGCTGAGACCGCCGTGAGGGCGTAGCCCGAGCGGGGGTCTCAGCCGCGTGGTTCGATTT
>NZ_JAAOHY010000013.1 GCF_011308835.1 Paracoccus xiamenensis
TGATGCTCCTTCAGAATGCCAATGATCTGCTCTTCGCTGAAACGGCTTCTCTTCATCGTCTGTCTCCTCAATTGGAGAACAGGCTAACCGTAAATCGAGGACACTTCAGGGGAGCAGGTCACCCCGAACCACCTCTCGGTTTCTCTACGACTTTCCCACGCAGCCTGTTTTTGTTGAGTAGGTGTTGAGTCGTGAGTTCGGTATTATAATACCACACGGCCGAGATTGGCGTAACGCGCTGATATTTTCGGAATTTTGGTTGCGGGGGTAGGATTTGAACCTACGACCTTCAGGTTATGAGCCCATAGCCCCGAAATTTCAATAAGTTAGCAATATCAGTTGTTTACGGCGCAAGCCTTTGATTTGACCGAATTTCCTTCCCGGCACCAAGCAGCATTGGCGCGGATTCGCACGCAAAACAGGTGCGAATCCCGCAGTCGCAGGTTGATGTGGCGTTGATGTAGGCCGTTTTCCTGCGTTGCAGTTCATGATCGGAGACCAGCACGAAACACGCGGGGAGTGCCGGCAGCTGCGGGTCAGGTGGAGACCTTCGTTGCGCAGCACACGAACTGGTAAGAAGCGGACCTTCCGGCCATTCGCTGCACCTGCAGCCTCCTTCCCTTTGCTGTTGCACAGGTCACTCAGAAGGACGGAGAGCCGTCTTTCGCTGCACCTGCAATAAGCAACACCACGAACCGAAAGTACGGACAGTCGGTTGCTAGCCATCCGCAGGATAAGGTTCTGGAAGCCGTCAATTGAGGCGGCGCAAGACATTGGCTCGGGCACCCGTTCTCTTGACTGGATTGCTTGCCCCTCAGTGCTTGCACACGCTCGTTTTGCGTGTGTATCAATGGTGCCGGGTGTATTCGCGGTTCCTTAGGAAATTTAATGTCCGAAATTCAACTCGCAACTGTTCTGGTCGGCGCCACGGGCTTCAAAGAGAATAATGTCAACGATACCTTTCGCGGGCAGGTGCTAACGTCAGACGGCGAAGTTAAACAAGCGGTGATTAAAGACCTAAACATTGTGCAACTCTGCAATGAATTAGTTGCTCATTGCCTTGCACGTGAAGTGGGGCTGCCGATTCCGGACGGATACTTGGGACTCGCTCGCCCAGGGGTTCTTAGTGTGAGCAAAGCGCCGAACACAGCAGACGGCTCGCGCCTAGTTTTCGTTAGCGTAGATGTGAAGGTCCCTAATGTCACTTACCGATGGCAGGGGTCGGACGCCGCCGGGAGACAGGCGCTGCTGGCTGAGATCACACAGTGGGGTGATCTGGGGCATCTGTATGCATACGATACTTGGATCGCAAACGTAGACCGGCACGCCGGAAACCTGCTGTTCGGCGGTAACAGCGAATTTTGGCTTATCGACCACGGCCACTGCTTCACAGGCCCTGATTGGCAAGTTGGTCAGCTCGATCCAGACAGCGAGTATCGCAACCGCTTGAGTGAGTGGCTGACGGGGTGTCTGCCCTTCGATCAGAAGAAGAAGCGGGCATCGGAAGTTCGAAAATTCGGTACGAAAATCGCCGGGTTCGATGCGACCAAGACCTCGGAAAACAGTCGCATTGCGGATCTGTTGCCGCTACAACACGTAGACGCGGTGAAACAGTTTCTTGAGAAAAGAACGGCTAGAGTGCCGCTTGACGCAAGCAAGGCACTAGGTGTGCCGCAGATGGTATGATGGAAATTTCGCTAGATACGAACATGTTTCCCCAGTTGCGCGACGGAGTTCGAGCGCATTGGGCACCTGTGTTCTTTGAGCCGATTTCTGGTTCATACGAGAGGTTCGTCGTGGGCGTGGCTGCCTTCAATGACCAGGGCTTCCACCTCGAATGGGCCAACCAACTGGACCGCCTGACCTGCTTCTACGGTGCCAATGCACGCGGAGCGATAAGCGCGATCCAGATCGCGGGTGAGTACCTTCAAGAGGACTTGGTCAAGCGCGCAGGCCGGGCGATTGGCGAACCAGACCCCGCGGTGTCAGGAATTGCGTTCGGCGACACGCGGGAGGCCGAGGGCAACAGTCTTGAAGGGATTGCTCAAAGCTGGATGGCTGCGCTTTCATCGCTCTACCAATCCGGTATGGCACAGAACTCCCGTGCAAGGGAACTCGTGGAAGTTGCCGCCGAGACAGAAGGCTCCGGTGACCGGCTTCCTTTCCTCGTTTGCGACTATGTTAAGAGCAAAAGGGTCGGCTTCGCAGATTTCTTTAGTGCCGACCTTCGCGAAAATAGACAGCGGCGCGCGAAAAGGAACAATCAAGAACCGGTAATCGATTTCTCAGGCTCGCGATTGGTCGCCAATTTTGGAACGCTCAAAGCCGCGTCTCTCCCACGGTCATTTGAATTGGTAAAATTGCGCCTTTGGGATTTGAATACAGTTCAGGTTCGCGACAAGGGCAGCATGGCCGCTCGGAACTACGAAATGATCCTGCAACGGCCTGCGAAAGATGATCCCCAAGTGTCAGACAAGCAGCAAAATCGTCTGGATGAGGCCTTGAAAGAATTAGAAGAGCAGGCGGACGAGAAGCAACTGCGTTTGCGCCCACTTGAGACATACCAGCAGATCGGAGATCATGTTCTCAAGGCTGAGGCGGCTTAGAGACAATCAGTTAAAGGCGATCCTTCGGAGCCGCACTGCGGCGATAGCCGACCCGGTGAATGTCTCCAATGGGCCGACCTCGGGGATACTGTCCCTCGACCCGAAAGCGGGTGCTGCGGCGCCACCAATCTCTGTCAATTACCCTTGCACTAAGTGACCTGTCACGGGTTTGCCTTTCGCGTTACAACCAGTTGCTAAGAGCCACATGGTGGTAATTTTGAATTGATTAAGCAATCGCAGGAGAAAGTCTTTGGATTGGGAAAGAGTTAACTCTTGGACTTCAACACTATACACCATTCTGTATGCCCTCGAACAGGCACGGAATGATCGTTTTTCGATGAAGGGTAGCTTGAACGCAACTGTGCATGCTTGTGGCACTTGGGTCGATCCCGTTTGTTCGTTTTCGTCGCCACTCCTAAAAGAGGAATTTGGGAATTCCGTGATTACCTTTCGAAGGGATCCTACAGCTCACTTCAAGTCAAACGCTCAGAACACTGTCAAGATGCTATTGCAGGATCTCGTAGTCATATTTGATGAAATGATGAATGAGGCGTTATTGAAGTTATCAGTGGGTGCCGGAGATTACCCGCAAAGCAAGGTAGAGAAGCTTTATAAATACGTGAAGCCCGAATACAAATGGTCCCGAGATGCATGTCTGGAGATGATTGCCGTTCGGAACGTGCTTTGTCACTCGGGCGGCCGATGGAGTGAACGGTCTATCAATATAGTCGCCGGGTTTGTGAGCCCACCACCGAAACCTGGTGATCGACTTCAAATCGGAACGCCCATGCTCTTTCGATATCGGAAAGCTGTACGGACCTTCCTGAATGAAGTGAAGAAATCGTTTCCCAAGTAAGACCGCGCCGCCTCAGAGAGTTAATCGTCACAATGCTTACTTCGAAACCCCTTCGTCCTCCCGAAAGGCATCCGCGAAGGTCGGCTACCTCTAGCCGCGTCGCAGCAACGTAGTTTTCTGGCAACGTCCGCTTTGGGCCGAGGCTGTGTGAAAACTCGACCATGTGCGGATGACCCCGGAACGACGTTCTCACACAGGCATGGGAGCGAGATTTTCTTCTAATGCTTGCTGCCTTAGGCGGAGTTAAGAGAAAAGTGTTCTCCGCAGATTGTCGAATTTGGAGTATTTACACAGCCTCGGCCGGAAGCGACAGACACCTCGACCAAGGTTGTGGTCCTGGTCGCCGCGCCGCCGCATGGCGGCTTCGAGCCCAAAGTGACGAATGCTGCGCGGCGATTGAATGGCTGTATTGAGGGGTGAAACGTGATTTACAGGCGCTGCGGGGCGGTAAGGGAGGTCATCGTAAGATGAGAAATTATGGTGCCGAAGCGGTATCGAAAATTAATGCTGGAGTAGTCGAAGATATTATATCTCTGAATGCCAAGATGACCGATTTTTGGGCTTCCGCTCATGGCTGGGCACCCGATGATGCGGCGAACTTGCTATCAAAATCACGCTTAGATCGACAGGTTTCACTCTCAAGAACGCTTCATTTGTGGATCGATCGGGACCCAATGACCGACGGGGAATTGATCTTGGCATGGGCTAATCTGGGGGCGCTACTCGAAGGGACGCTGAAGTTCTTCATTTCAGTCTACTATTTGGATTTTCAGAAGGACATTGAAGCGCTCAAGAAGGCGAGCGCTTACGACTTCAAGAAGATGACCCACAAGGAGCCTGACGGGCTTACTCTCGATGTCCTACGTAAATTTGTTGTTCAAAAAAATCTCTTCGAAGCAGCACATCCAGAAATGTTTCAACTTGTGCAAAGCCGTCGAAATGCGCTTCACGCCTACAAGGATCGTGAGCTGGGCACCGTAACTGAGTTTAGAGATTCTGTTCACGGCTATATGAAATTCCTAACCGAAGTTAATCATCGCGTTCCATACCCAGATTGGCGTTAGGCTCGCTACTGAAAGCCATCAGTCGTGTAGCCGCAGCGAACGCCCGCTTCGTCCGCGATGTGTGAGTTCGGACTCCCCCAGATTTTGCGCCTGCAGCGAATGGCGGCTTCGACGGGCTGCACTGCGGCAAGCGCAAGTGTCGATCAATGACTGGTATGGGCCGACCGCTCACGCTGCACCTGCATACGCTGCAGCCGGCACGAATGTCCGCTTTGGCTCTATCCAGTCGTTCGCCGCTCAGATCACGAACGGCCGGTTCGGCGTGAACGCCCATCAAGTGCAGACCATTTCTCGCACAGCGTCCCCCTCAATGGTCACTTCCGCAGATCCTGCAGCCCCAGTTCCTTCCACATCCAGCCAAAATCGTATTCCGCAATCGGGCCGTCGTCGTGGCGGGCACTGCCGTTCTCCAGGTATTTCAGCCATTCGACCACCTTCTTCCGCCCCGCCGCCGTGCGGACCGCCGCGCGAGGGGTTTTGCCGCCGAGGGCGGGGATCCGCGCGTCCAGGGTCTCGCGGTAATGGCGGTCCAGATGCTCCTGCATCAGTTGCTGGGCGACTTCGGGCGGGATCTCGTCGGCACCTGCCTGCGGCTCGAGGCCGCGATGTTCATTGCCCATCTGCTCCACCGTCCGGATCGAGGTCAGCGGGCGCTTCAGCAGATCTCCGCAGGCTTCCGCTACCAGCGCCTCGATCATGGCCGCACGCGTGGCCGAATTCACATTCACCAGCAGCGCCTTGCCCTTCAGCTCCAGCGTGCCCAGCACCGTGGCGCCGTCCATTTGCGTGTCCAGCATTAACCCGCCACCGGATTTTCTGGCTCGGCCCTTGCGCGCCGATAGCCAGTTCCAGAACTTCGCTCCCTCCGGTTCAAAGCCCTTCACCCGATCCAGCCGCTCCGCGACCGCCTTCTGCGTCACGCCGCTGGCCAGCGGAAAGCGCAGATCATGGAACTGCACATCGTCACCATCGGAATTGCTGAGCTGGATCTCCGCCGGGCTGAGCGCGCGGTCGAGTTCGGTGAACAGCCAGGCGGCGGTGAAGATCGGCGCGCAGCCCAGCAGCTGTTCACGGCTCAGCCGCAACGCATCGCGCTTCTTCAGCTTCAGGGCATCGCGCAGCCCCTCGTACAGGAACTCCGTCGACTCGGCCCGGAAGGGCAGCAGCGCGCCCGAGATGACATGGTGATCGCGCTCGGCCACCACCCGCACCGCAATCCGATCCCATTGCTTCAGCGTGCGGCTGGCGGATTTTTCGCGCACGGTGACCGGATCGGCATCTGTCAGCAGATCGCGTAGCGCCATCGATGTGCCGGGTTGGACATCGCTGACCTCGTAGAGGCTGACCGGCGTGTCGCGCAGCGCCGCGAAATAGTCCCGGTTCAGCGCCGTTTCCTTCCAGCCCCGGCGCTTCAGGTAGAGATCGACGATATTGCCGTCCTCATAGCGGCAGGACAGGAAGTCCTCGAAGCCGCAACCCCAGAGTACGCCCGACCATTGCTCGCCCAGAAGATCGACCAGCCCGTCATGGCCGATCTCGAATTCCTCCAGCGCCGGCATCAGATGCTCGGCAACGACCTCCTGCAGCCGGTCCCGCCAGTCGTCCTCCCGGCTGATGAAGGCCAGCAGATCGGAAATATTGTTGCGCTCGGCCATGATTTCCTCCGCCTGTGACTGCCCCGCTTCTAACCCGGTCGAGGCATCCGACGCCACAGCCAATGCCACCTCCCAACGACGTCGCGGCAGCTTCCACGTGTCTGCACGGCAACGCATGTTCTTGACTTGTTCCCGCCGGTCGGACAGTGCACAACCACGCGCAAGAGGAGAATCAAGCTCAACCGCAAGCATAGCAACCTCATCGGAATATAGCTCAGGGACAGGAGATCGGGCGCAAGGAAGCGCCCTGCCCTCAATGCCGCCAATTCCACTCCCCCCGCACCTTCGGACGCGGGATGCACCGGGTTTGAGCGACGGAGATCCTCTGCAGTAACGGAGAGGATAAGACCATGGCCCTGCCGCCGCGCACGCATTACACCCTGCATGAAGTCACTGCCCGCTGGGGCTGCAATATCGCCGACATCGCGGGCTGGGCGGATGCGGGGCGATTCCGGATCGTGACGGGTATCGCGGTGGTGCATTGCGATAGCGAGACCGTGGCGGGCAAGGTGGTTTTGTCGCCAATGGAGCTATTGCCCCTTTTCCGCCGATGCGGCACCGGTCCCACGGAAGGTGTCATGCGCCGCATTCAACGCATCGACCGGGAGGACTGGCTCCTGATCACCGATCCGGCGGGCGGGGTCTCAGTCACTATTGCCGATATGCTGATCCTGGCCGAAGAAGTGCACGCCTTCGAAGACGAGAATGACATGGTGCGCAGGGTCGCATCCGGATCGGGTGCAACAACGCCCTATGACTGGGACGGGATGAACATCGCCCTGATCACGCGGATTCACGATCAAGGCCTGCCGGTGACACAAGCCGAGCTGATCGCCGAGATGCAGGACTGGTTCGCGGACCGGTCGAACGGCGACAGGGTTCCCGACAGCCGCACCATCCGGCGGCGGATCACGCCGGTCTGGAAAGCCCTTCGGCGCGAAGAAGCGTGATGGGCGAGGTCGGCGCCGGGCCCGTCATGCGGACCGGCGGTCTGATGCCTCATCGGCATCATGCACCAGCCGGGGCCTCGGCCGGAATGCACTGGCCACGGCATCGACCCCGGCGCGGAGCGGCGAATCCATCAGATGGGCATAGCGCAGCGTGGTCTGCATCTGACTGTGGCCGAGCAACTTGCCGATCATCTCCAGCGAGGCGCCGCCGCTGACCAGAAGCGAGGCGAAGGTGTGGCGCAGATCGTGAATGCGGACGTCCTCCAGCCCGCATTCCTTATGCACCCGCGCCCAGAACCGGCGCACTTCCTGAACCGGCTGGCCGGGCGTGTCGCCGGGGAACAGCCATGGCACCCCCTTCGGCACCAGCATCAGCCGCTGTCGGACAATGGCGGCGGTCTCGTCGGAAATCGGCACACGGTGCGCGCGGCGCTGTTTGGTCATCGCGGGCGGTTTCGACCAGCTCATCTGTTCGAGATTGAACTGCTCGAAGCGGGATTGCCGCACCTCGCCGAGGCGAGCCCCGGTCAGCATGCAGAGCCGGATGATGTCGGCCGCGCGCCGGTCTTCGGCGGCGTCCAGCGCGGCTGCCAGTTTGGCGATTTCTTCCTTGGACAGGAAGCGCTCGCGCGGTGTTTCCATGCGGCGATGAAAGCGCTGCGCCGGATTGTCCTCGCGCCAGCCCCATTGCACCGCCAGCGTGAACATCTTTCGCAGGATCTCTCCGACACGGTTGGCGCGGACCGGTGTCGGCTTCGGCCCCTGCAGCTTCCTTGCCCGGTTGTTCGGCTTCGCCTTATGCGGCCGGGCCCGGCCCTCGGCGATCTGGGTCAGCAGCCTGTCCACGTCGCTCTGGGTGATCTCGGAGACCAGTTTGCGTCCCCAGACCGGGGCGACCAGTTTCGCCATGACCGAGCGCTGGTCGGCCTGACTTCGTTCCGAGAGTTTCGGCAGATGCTCGGCGCAATAGCGTTCGATCAGATCGTCGACGCGGGGCGCCGCGCGCTTCTCCTCGCGCAGGGCCAGCGGGTCGGCCCCGGCATCGATCTCGCGCCGCAGTTCCCGGGCCCGCTCCCGCGCCGCCGAGACCGACCAATCGGGCCAGCGCCCAAAGGTCATCCGGCGCTGGCGCCCGGCATGGCGGTAATCCAGCGTGAAGGCCCGCCCGCCGCCGCGATAGATGCAGACGGCAAAGCCGCGCATTTCGCTGTCGAAGATCTGGTAATCCCGCCCCGGCACCGGCTCGGCCTCGCGCAGGATCTTCTCGGTCAGCTTGATGCGTTCGGGCATGGTCTTTTGGTCCTTATTGCATCCGACATGAGGCGTGGTTCCGCGGCTCTATCAAGCCAAGCATGGGAACGCGGGCGGCGGCGAGGCGGAGAGTGGCATAAACGTCGCCATCTTCGCGCCACCCCATGATTTGCTGGGAATTTCGGGCGCTGGGCGCGCCGGTGGCGGTGCGCCGCATCATCGCCTGCCCTGCCGCATCACCGGATTCGCCATCAAGAGCGGGAGTTTTCTCGGGTCTCGCCGCCCCGATTTTGCAAATCTCGAGTGATATCAATGGGTGGCGCGGTGCCGTGCCGGTTGCCACCCCCTCTTTACCCGCCAATGCCGGTCAATGCCGACATTTCCCGCTGTTCGCACCTGTGTGTCGCTTTGGCGTCAATCCGACCGTGATCACCGCTCTCCGCCACCCTGCCCCTTCTATCTCCCAACACGCCCCAAAGCCGGCAAAACATGGGGTGGCGCGCCTGTGGCGATCTTTGTGCCACCCTCCGCCTCGCCGCCACCCCTCGGGTTCTGCGCTCAATCGGCTCCACAGCAAGGATGGAGACCCCGATGCCGCATCTCGGATCGATGCCGGAACCGACCGCAAAACCCCGCACTCTGATGAGCGGCTGGATCAGCCGCCTCGACCTCGCCACCGAACTCGGCCTCTCGGTCGACACCCTGCGCCGCTGGGAGGCGCAGCGCGTGGGACCGCCCTGCGTGCGTGCCGGGCGAAAGGTCTATTACCGCCGCGCGGCGGTCGAGGACTGGCTGGAAGAGCAGGAACAGGCCGCCCCGCGCCGCCGCCGCGCCGGAGGCCGCCGCTGATGTCGGACCTGATCCATGCGCCCGACTGGCCCGCCGACCGTGTGGCCGAGGCAAGGGCGGTCATCGCCGATGCCGCCCATCACAGCGACCGGCTGGTCGGCATCGCCTGCGAGGTGTTGGCTAGGCATGGCGAAACGGCCGAAGAACGCGAAGAGGCTCGACTGCTGCGGCTGATCGTCGATGCCCGACGGCCCGTCCGCGCCAGGCGCAACGATGGCGATCACGAAGATCGCGGGGTGCAGCGATGAAGCGCCGTTGCACCCCCGAAGCCGATCTGCAGCGCGCCGTCGTGCGCGCCTTGCGCCAGATCCTGCCCCGCACCGCCATCGTCCATCACTGCGTCAATGAGGTTTCTGAGCCCGGACCGCGCGGCGCGAAACGCCAGGCGATCCTCGTGGGCATGGGCGTCCATGCCGGATTCGCTGACCTTATGATCCTCTGCGACGGCCGCGTGCTGTTTCTGGAACTCAAATCCCCGAAGGGCCAGTTGCGCCCGACGCAGGAAGCCTTTCGCGATGCCGTGCGGACGCAAGGTTTCGGCTGGGCGCTGGTCCGGTCGCTGGACGACGCGCTGACAGCGCTGGCCGATCACGGGTTTTCCAGCCGCATTGCGGCCCCGGCCCGGAGGGTCGCGCCATGAGCCACGCCGCAACCAACTGGGCCATCCAGCAGCGCGGGCTGAAGCCCGCCACCAAGATCGTGCTCTGGCATCTCTGCGACCGTCACAATCCTGATTTCGGCTGCTTTCCGACGCAGGTTCGATTGGCCGAAGACGCCGAGATGTCGGTTTCGGCGCTGAACGAACACCTGATCAAGCTCGAGGAACGGCGCCTGATCCACCGGGTCCGCACGCATGATCCGCGCACCCACAAGCGCCAGGCCACCCGCTATATCCTGGGCTTCGAGCCGGGCTTTCCGCAAGACCCGTCTCCGGAAACCGGAGATGGCGACGAGGGGCCCGAGGACGAACCGAACGGCGATCCAACTCCGGATACCGGACATGGGTCCATCTCCGGATTTTCGGCAAAGCCATCTCCGGATTTTGCCGAAAGCCATCTCCGGAATCCGGAGACTAACCCTGTAAGGGAACCTTTAAGGGAACCAGTAAAGGAGGAGGAGGACGCGCGGGCGCGCGAGGATCGATTTGAAGAATTTTTCGGCGAGCTGCTCGACGCGCTGGGCCTGGACCTTGAGGCCGCCCTTCCGTGCTGGTGGCAGGGCTGGCCCGCCCGTGAACATGTCCGGCGCTGGATCACCGATCTCGGGCTGACCGGGGATCGCATCGTCGCGGTGGCCCGGGACAGCCGGGAAACCCATCCCGAACCGCCGGACGGGCCGAGGGCGCTGGACCGGTTCATGGAGCGGGCGGCGAGGTCGCCATCGGCGGATCTGGGCAGGAAGGCCAGCCGCAGCACCGACGACCAACGCCGGAAGCGCAAATCCAAGCCCGCCGACGCCCCTCGGGCAAGTCTCGACGAAATCGCGGGGTTTTATGCCGGGATGGTGAACGGGGACGGCTACCTGCCCTCGAACGCCATCTCCAACACAGTGCGCAATGCCATGCTTGAGAGAGGGCTGGTGACGACCCAGCGCCTGCGCGAACGAGGGGTGCTGTGAATGGTCTGGTGTCACGTCCCCGGCACGGCCTCAGCCTCTGCGCAGGCGGCGGAGGTCTGGATATGGGCCTCATGCTCGCCGAGCCCGGATATCATACCCGCGCCTTCGTCGAATGGGAGGACTGGCCCCGTGCCGTCCTCATCGCCGCGCAATCTGCGCGGTATTTCGCCCCGGCGCCGATCTGGGACGATCTGCGCAGCTTCGATGCCAGCCCCTTCCTTGGTGCCTTCGACATCGTGCTGGCCGGATATCCCTGCCAGCCCTTCAGCGCCGCCGGAAAGCGTGGCGGTGCGGCCGATCCCCGCCATCTCTGGCCCGAGGTCGCCCGTGTCATCGCCGAATGCCGACCGGAATGGGTCTTTCTCGAAAATGTCGCCGGACACGTCACCCTCGGGCTGGAAACCGTCCTCCGAGAGCTTTGGGGCATGGGTTACACGCCTGCGGCGGGTCTCTTCAGCGCGGCAGAAGTCGGTGCGCCGCACCAGCGGCTGCGGATCTTCATCCTGGCCCACACCGATGAGCCTGCATCCCGGCACCGGCAGCTACAACCCGGCGGGCAACAGCGACTTCACCCGCAAGGCCGAGGCGCTGGCGCTGGGCATCGCCAGCTGGTCGACGCCGAAGGCCAGGGATGGCGCGAAGGGCGGACCGGGGCAGAGCTATGGCTCGGGCGGGACCCCGCCCCTGCCCGCGCAGGCTGCGCAATGGCCGACCCCGGCCGCGCAGAACTGGAAGGGATCCAGCGCGGCCAGCATCACCCGGGCGGATGGCAAGAGCCGGATGGATATCCTGCATTATCGGGCGGAGCAGGGCTTCACCCGCCCGGCCCCGCCGATCATGCCGCCTGGGCTTCCATCCTCGCCGCACGCCCCGATCTCGCGCCCGCTCTGGGCTTTCATGACTGCCTCGCATGGGCGCGTCGCATGTCGGCGGATCCTGAAGGCCCGGTCGCGGCGGCGGCTGAACCCGCTCTTCGTCGGATGGCTGATGGGCTGGCCCATCGGGCACGCGCTCTGCGCCTGCTCGGCAACGGAGTTCATCCGCTGGCAGCGGCACATGCGTGGCGCGCTCTCGCGGCTGCCCATGGCCTCGGGCCCGTGGATCTGGCGACCGGCGGAGGACGCCCAGCGCCCGGCGCAGATGCTCCTGTTTGAAGGATTGCAGCCATGAGTATTCAGGGACGGATCGGCCGCACGGGCGGCGGACGGGTGAAACGCGCGCTGGGCGTGCAGGCGGCACTGGAATGGGCGTTCCGGATCGAGAAGGCGCAGCTGGACCTGCCTGTGCCGGAGGACCAGACCGGCGAAGGCTACGGCTATGGGTTGGAACATGTCCTGCTGCAGCGCGCGGCGCTGGGCTGCCGGATCGATGGCGGACAGCACAAGATCGGCAGCTACACCCACGAGGATGCAGAGGTGATCGCCGCCTGTGTCGCCGGCATGCCCGACAGTATTGGCGGGAGGCGCATGGCGATCCGCGTCGCCGAACTGGCCCGCGCCGGGCTGACGCCGGACTGGATGCCGGGCGCCATCCCGCGCTGCGTCCCGGTCGAGGTCAAGCGCAACCAGCATGGGGAGCGCGCCGCAACCACGGTCGTCGGCACGACGCGCGTGCTGTCACGCGGCAAGTGGTGCACGGTCGATATCCTGGCCTGCCCGGTCACCTTCTCGCCCCATCCCCGCCAGATCGAAGCCGCGCACCGCGCCTATGACGACTGGTGGCAGGCGCTGGGCTGGATCCGCGACGGGCTGATCGCGGGCGGGATGTTGCGGGAGGTCGAGGTGACGGAGGTGATGCCGAGGAGGAGGCCGTGGGAAACGCATCAGCGAGTGACGCAACCGTCGACATGATCTACTCGATGAATTCTTCGCTCTTCAATCCCTCATCATATCAGCGCACAGATGATGCTGTCATGACGCCGCTCCGGCTGTCATTTCCGAAGACAAACCCGTATCAATCTGCAAACCAGAATAAAATCGAGGGCAGTGGCCAATGGCTATCAAGAAAAGCGACATCTACCGATCCCTTTGGGAGAGCTGCGACCAGCTCCGGGGTGGCATGGATGCGTCGCTCTACAAGGATTACATCCTCACCCTGCTCTTCGTGAAATACGTGTCTGACCGCGCTGGCCAGCCCGACGCGCTGATCGAGGTGCCGCCCGGTGCCTCGTTCGCCGACATGAAAGCCCTGCGCGGGTCAAAGAACATCGGCGAAGGGATAGATACAATCATCGCTCGCATCGCCGAAGAAAACGAGCTCAGCGGAGTGATCGACAGGGCCTTCTTCAACGACCCCGAAAAATTCGGTCGCGGCCAGAAGATGATCAACACACTGACCGCGCTTATCAACATCTTCAGCCGTGAAGAATTGAACTTCTCGAAGAACCGCGCCGATGGCGACGATATCCTCGGGGACGCCTACGAATACCTGATGCGGAATTTCGCGACCGAGGCAGGCAAGTCCAAGGGGCAGTTCTATACCCCGGCCGAGGTGTCGCGGGTCGTCGCCTCCGTGGCGGGCGTCAGCCGCGCCACCAGCCCGCGGCAGACGGTCTACGACCCGACCTGCGGCTCGGGTTCGCTGCTGCTGAAAGCCGCCGAGACCGCCCGTGTGCCGATCACCATTTTCGGGCAGGAGATGGACATCGCCACCCGCGGCCTCGCCCGCATGAACATGATCATGCATAATCGCGAAACCGCCGAGATCGCGCAGGGCGACGTCATTGCCGAACCGCATTTTCTGACCGACGCACAGCACCTCCAAACCTTCGATTTTGTCGTCGCCAACCCTCCCTTTTCGGCCAAGGCGTGGGCGTCGGGCCTGACCGAGGATACGAAATACGGCCGCTTTGACGATGGCGAGCCGCCCGCCAAGAACGGCGATTTCGCCTTCCTGCTGCACATCCTCGCCTCGATGAAGGCCACCGGGTCGGGCGCGGTCATCCTGCCCCACGGCGTCCTGTTCCGCGGCAATGCCGAAGCACGGCTGCGTGAAAAAATCCTCAAGCGCGGCTACGTCAAGGGTATCATCGGCCTGCCCGCAAACCTGTTCTATGGCACCGGCATCCCCGCCTCGATCATCGTGCTCGACAAATCCGAGGCCCGCGCCGACCGCCCCGTCTTCATGATCGACGCCTCCCGGGGCTTCATCAAGGACGGCAACAAGAACCGCCTGCGCGAGCGCGACATCCACAAGATCATCGACGCCTTCACCAAGGCCCAGACGATCCCCGGCTATTCCCGCCTCGTGCCCTTCGACGAGATCACGCGCAACGACTTCAACCTGAACATCCCCCGCTATATCGACGGCTCCGACCCAGAGGATCTGCAGGACATCACCGCCCACCTGCATGGTGGCGTGCCTGAACGCGACATCGACGCGCTGGGCGAATTCTGGGCGGTCATGCCCACTCTGCGCGCCACGCTGTTCGGGCCGAACCCGCGCAAGGGTTATGCCGATCCGCTTGTCGCCCCCGATCAGGTGCGCGCCACGATCCGCAACCATGCGGATTTCGTGGCTTTCCGCGCGCAGATCACCGGCATTCTGGACGGCTGGATCGCGGAAAATACCCCGCTGCTGACCGGCATCCGGCAGGACGACCACCCGCGCGACCTGATCCATACCATTGCCGAGGACATGCTGACCCGCTTTGACCCCGCGCCGCTGGTCGACAAATATGAGGCCTATCAGCGCCTGATGTCCTATTGGGCGGCCACCATGCAGGACGATGTTTTCATCATCGCGGGCGGCGGCTGGCTGGCGGCGCGCGAATTGCGCGAGGCGCGCAAGGAAACCGGCGACGACAAGAAGGTGAAATGGCTGGAAGAGGGGGATCTGACAGTGAACAAGCTGCGCCTTGTCGCCGATGTGATCCCCCCGCGCCTGATTACCGCGCGCTTTTTCCCGGACCTGAAGCAGGCGCTGGACGACGCCACCGCCAAGGCCGAGGAACTGGGCCGCGAGATCGAGGAACTGGCCGAGGAACACGGGGCCGAGGGCGGGCTGCTGGAATTTGCGATGACCGAGACCGGCAAACTGACCGCCGCATCGGTGAAAGCCCGCGAAAGGTCGGGCGAGGCCGAGCCTGACGAGCGGTCCCTGCTGAAACAGGCTTCCAAACTGATCGCAGCCGAGGCCGCGGCGAAGAAGGCGGCGAAAGAGGCCGAGGCGAAACTGACCGAGGCGGTGCTGAAGGGATACCCCACCCTGACCATGGGCGAGATCCAGACCCTTGTGGTGCAGGACAAGTGGCTGGCCGACATCAGCGCCGCCATCGGGGCCGAGGTCGAGGCGCGGACGGAAACGCTGACCGCCCGCGTGCGGGTGCTGACCGAACGCTATGGCCAGACCCTGCCGCAGATCATGGAGGATCTGGCGGGGCTGGAGGCGCGGGTGGCCGGGCATCTGGCGGCGATGGGGGTGGCGGGATGAGTGACGTCGACCAGATGAGGCTGCCCCCGGGTTGGACACTGACGCCGGTCGGTGACCTATTGAAATTCAAGAACGGCTTGAACAAGGGCAGGGCATTCTTTGGCTACGGCACACCCATCGTGAACTACATGGATGTCTTCCGGCATGCTGGGCTGCGGCGCACGGATGTTCACGGCTTGGTGGACGTCACGAATGCCGAGAAACAGGCGTTCTCCGCCCGCAAGGGTGACATTCTGTTCACCCGGACCTCTGAAACCCCAGAGGAAGTGGGGATTTCCACGGTCCTGCTTGAAGACATCGAAGACGCTGTATTCAGTGGATTCGTCCTGCGCGGTCGTCCTGTTAGTGACCGGTTGACCTCGGAGTTCGCTCAGTACTGCTTCGATTCTCGGTTCGTTCGGGGGCAAATCGTTTCCTCGGCAACATACACGACGCGTGCCCTGACGAACGGACGCATCCTTTCCAACGTCAAGCTTCCGCTGCCAGTCGACCCAGACGAACAACAGGCCATCGCCGCCGCCTTATCGGATGCGGATGGGGTGGTGGCGGGGTTGGAGCGGGTGATCGCCAAGAAGCGCCTGATCAAGCAGGGCGCGATGCAAGACCTCCTCACCGCCCGCCGCCGCCTCCCGGGGTTCTCGGGGGAGTGGGAAGTGAAGCGGCTCGGGAGTCTTGGGGTTTGCCTCCGAGGTGTCAGCTATGACGGAAGCGCCGACCTTTTCGAAACGGAAACGCCTGACTCGATCATGCTTCTTCGAGCAAACAACGTGCAGAATGGCGAGATTGTATATTTCGATGTTCAGCACGTTCGGAAAGAACGGGTTAAGCCGGTTCAGTGCTTGAAGCGCGGCGATGTCCTTGTTTGCATGGCAAACGGTAGCCGGGCGTTGGTCGGCAAGGCCGGCGTGTTCTGGGATGGCGACGGCTCGACTTACACTTTCGGGGCGTTCATGGGATGCTTCCGCCCTGCGGCGGGTGCCGCCGCCGATGGGTATGTGCCATTCTTGTTTCAGTCGGACGAATACCGCAACCAACTCAACGTGATCCTATCTGGCTCTGCTATCAACAACTTGGCGCCAAGTCAGATTCTGGGCTTCAGCTTCAAGATGCCGATGGATCACAGCGAACAGCGAGCCATCACCGCTGTCCTCTCCGACCTAGACGCCGAAATCCAGACTCTCGAATCCCGCCTCGCCAAGGCTCGGGCGGTGAAGGAGGGGATGATGCAGAATCTTTTGACAGGGCGGGTCAGACTGGTCTGACTCAGGGGCGAGTATTTCAGGGGGTATTTCCATGGCCATCGGCGATCCGGAACGCGCCACACAAAACCGCATGATCGCGCAGATGTGCGGCGATACCTCCGGCACGGTCGGCGACCTTGGATGGCGCTACCTTGGCGACTGGCAGAAGCGCGAAGGCAACGCCAATATCGAGCCCTCGCTCCTGCGCCCCTGGCTGCTGGCCCGAGGGTATGACCCCGATGTCGCGACCAAGGCCATCGCAGAGTTGCAACGCGCCGCCCGGATGGACGGGCTGAAGCTCTATGAGGCGAACCGCGCCACCTATGACATGCTGCGCTATGGCGTGCAGGTCACCCCCGGCCCCGGCGAGGCCCCGGTCACCGTGCGCTTTGTTGATTGGGATAACCCTGCCGCCAATGATCTGGGCGTCGCCGAAGAGGTGGCGGTCACCGCCAAGAACCCCAAGGCCTACAACAAGCGCCCCGATCTGGTGATGTATGTGAACGGCATCGCCATGGGCGTGGTGGAGTTGAAGAAATCCACCGTCGATCTGGGCGAGGGTATCCGCCAGACGCTGGACAACCAGCGGCCCGAATTCATCCGGCATTTCTTCACGACGGTGCAGATCACCCTTGCAGGCAACGACATGCAGGGCCTGCGCTATGCCGCGATCCAGACCCCGCAGCCGTATTGGCTGGCCTGGAAGGAGGAGAGCGAGATCCCCCTGCCCCTCGACCGCGACGTGTCGCAGATGCTGACGCCAGCGCGGTTTCTGGAATTGATCAACGATTTCATCCTGTTTGATGCCGGGATCAAAAAGGTTGCCCGCCCGAACCAATATTTCGCGGTGAAGGCCGCGCAAGAGGCGGTGGCGGCGAAAAACGGTGGGATCATCTGGCAGACCCAAGGCTCGGGTAAAAGCCTGATCATGGTGATGCTGGCCCGCTGGATCCGCGAGGCCCGCCCCGATGCGCGCATCCTGGTGGTGACGGATCGCAAGGAACTGGACGACCAGATTGAGGCGGTGTTCGGCAACACCGGCGACAAGGTGCGCCGCGCGAAATCCGGCGCCGACCTGCTGGCGGCACTGGCCGACCCCAAGGACCGCGTGGTGTCCTCGCTGGTCCACAAGTTCGGGCGGCGGGAGGAGGACGAGTTGGGTGCCATGATCGCCGATATCCAGCGCGGCCAGATCGGCGCACCGGTGGGCGAGTTCTTCGTCTTCATCGACGAGGCGCACCGGACCCAGTCGGGCAAGCTGGCCCGTGCCATGCGGATGATCCTGCCGGGTGCGGTGTTCTTCGGTTTCACCGGCACGCCGCTTCTGCGGTCGGACAAACAGACGTCGCTCGAGGTGTTCGGGCCCTATATCGGCACGCCCTACCGTTTTAACGAGGCGGTCGAGGATGGCGTCGTGCTGGATCTGCGATACGAGGCGCGCGATATCGACCAGCGCGTGGCCTCTCCCAAGAAGATCGACGAATGGTTCGAGGCCAAGACCAAGGGCCTGACACCGGTGGCCAAGGCGACCCTGAAACAGCGCTGGGGCACGTTGCAGCGCGTGCTGTCTTCGAAGGACCGCCTGGAACAAATCGCCAACGACATCATCATGGACATGGAACTGAAGCCGCGCCTGAAGGCAGGCCGTGGCAACGCCATGCTGGTTGCTGGCTCGATCCCCGAGGCGTGTAGGCTGTTCGAGATCTTCCGCAATTCCGGCTCGGACCTTGCCGGGAAATGCGCCATCGTCACGTCGTACAAACGGAACGCCTCGGAACTGACCGGCGAAGAGGCCGGGATGGGCGAGACGGAAAAGCAGTACGTCTATCGCGTCTATGACCGGTTGATGACCGATCTGGGCACGGATGAAGAGGCCTATGAGGCCGAGGCCCTGCGGAAGTTCCGCAAGGAACCGGCGCAGATGAAGCTGCTGATCGTCGTCAGCCGCCTGCTGACCGGCTTCGACGCGCCAACGGCGACCTACATCTACATCGACAAGCAGATGCGCGACCACGGGCTGTTCCAGGCGATCTGCCGGGTGAACCGCCTGGACGGGGATGACAAGGATTATGGCTATGTCGTCGACTACAAGGACCTGTTCAAGAACATCGAGACAGCCGTCGAGGACTACACCTCAGGCGCCTTCGACGCCTTCGATGCGACCGATGTCGAGGGGCTGATTTCCTCGCGGGCCGAAAAGGCGGGCGAAGATCTGATGACCGCGCGCGATGCGTGGTTCGGGCTGCTGGACCCCGTGGAACAACCCAAGGGCGATGACCAGATGCTTGCCTATTTCTCGAGCCCCGGAGGGGGGGAGACCGATCCGCAGGCTGAGGAAAAGGCGCGGCGGCGTCAGGCGCTCTACAAGCTGGCTGGGTCTTATGCCCGTGCCTTTGCGTCGGTGGCGGATGATCCCGCAGCCTCGGGGGTCAATGACCTGCAGTTGGCGCAGTACCGCAACGAGGTGGAACGGGCGATTACGCTGCGTGATGCCGTGCGCCTGCACAGCGGCGATGCCGTGGACATGAAGCAGTTCGAGCCCGCGATGCGGCACCTGATCGACACCTACATCAAGGCAGATGGGTCCGAGGTGATCTCGCATCTGGACGATATCAGCCTGATCGATCTGGTGGCGAGCAAGGGGGCTGCAGTCGAGGGGGAGCTGCCCAGTTCCCTGAAGAAGAAGCGGGAGAACGTCGCCGAAGCCATCGAGAACAATGTGCGCAGGCTGATCATCGACGAAACGCCGGTGAACCCGAAATTCTACGAGCGAATGTCCGAACTGCTGACCGACCTCGTCAAGAAGCGGAAGGACGACGCCATCGCCTATGCGGAGTATCTCGAGAAGATCGCGGAACTGGTCAGGGCCGTGAAGGCAGGGCACGGAAGCGAATACCCAGCGACCATCACCACGCCGGGGCGCAAGGCACTATACGACAATCTCGGTCAGGATGAAGCCGCGACCATGTCGGTTGATGAGGCGATCCGCAGCACGGCGCAGACGGGGTGGCGCGGAAACAAGATGAAGGAGCGGATGCTGCGGCGAAAGCTGCTGGAGTTCCTCGACACAGAGGACGCTGTGGACAGCATCATCGAGATCATCCGGTCGCATGATGAATACTGAACTGATCGAGATCGCTGGCCTGTCGGTAGAACTGGTCCGCAAGCCGATCAAGAACCTGCATATCGGGGTCTATCCTCCTGAAGGTCGCGTACGCGTCGCAGCCCCTCCCGCCATCAGCGAAGATGCGGTCCGAGTGGCCGTTGTGACCCGGCTGGGCTGGATCAAGAAGAAGCAGCGCGAGTTCGAAGGTCAGGCGAGACAACCCGAACGCCGGTACGTCTCCGGCGAGACCCATTTTGTATTCGGCAAACCGTTTCGGCTTATGGTCCAGCCGAACGGCAAGAACCGCTGTGCGATTCGGCCAGACGCTTCAGATCGCCTGACGATGTTGGTGCCAGCAGGCTCAACGCACGACCAGATGGTACGCTGGATGGCGACGTGGTACCGATCGCAGCTGCGGGAAAAGGCCGCTCCCCGCATCGCCAAGTGGTCGGATCGGCTAAGCGTACCGATACCGCGGTGGGGCATCAGGTTGATGAAGACGAAATGGGGTAGCTGCAATCCCGAAAAGGGGCTGATGTGGCTGAACCTCGACTTGGCGAAGAAACCTCTGGCCGCCGTCGACTACGTCATCCTGCATGAGATGGCTCATTTCGTGTCGCCGAGACACGACGACGTGTTCTTGAACGTTCTAGATCGGAACATGCCGGGATGGCGACAGATCCGGGCGGACCTTAACGCCCTTCCGCTTTCAGAGTAACGAGTGCTTCCCGTTTCATCGCACTGGCGTGAGGTCGCAGACCATGACTGCAGGACGAGAATTCAGAATGGCCGATGAAGACGAGGGAAATACTTCAAGAAAGGCCACGGACTGATGGCGAGGCTTGAGGCAACCAGCACGCATTACATCAAGCTGGGTCGTGGAGGGGAATGGGCGGCTCAGGCTATCGGCGAGGGCGTCCTCCGTTTTGGGTATCGCGAGCTGCCGCACGATCTTTGCGTGGTCGGGGACTGGGGCGGCGCTCGAGAAGCGTGGCGTGCGCATAGAGGCGGTAACGATGCGGTCCTGACCAGCGACATGAACCAGGCTCGCACCTTCTACACCGCTCCGGAAACCTCGTTGTTCATCACCTTCCATGCTGGGCGCATGTACTGGTGCCGCCCCCGCGGTCCTGTGGAACTGCTCGCGGATAGGACGAAACTTCGCAGAACCGTGGACGGCTGGCACGGTCAGACCGTGGGCGGCGACGATCTGTTCCATGAGCGGCTGTCGGGCCGCCTTCTTAAGGTGCAAGGATTTCGTGGGACGATTTGCGCGGTTGATGCCGAAGATTATCTGCTCCGAAAACTTGGGGACGAGGTGACGCCCCAGGTCGAAGCTGCGGTGCAGGCAGAAATGCATATGATTGCCGCGATTTCCGGGTTGATGGGTCTTCTGACCTGGCAGGATTTCGAACTGCTGGTCGACCTTGTTTTCTCGTCCAGCGGCTGGAAGCGCACGGGCGCAACCGGAGGCGTCCAGAACACCGTCGACATCGAGTTGTTGTTGCCTTCAACGCAGGAGCGAGCGTTTGTACAAGTCAAGTCGCAGGCAACACCGGCTCAGCTCGCTGACTATGTGGGGCGCATGGCCGAAATGGACGGCGTGCATCGCATGTTCTTTGTCTGGCACACAGGCGATGTGGGACCAGCACCTGACCACGGCCGGGTCACACTCGTCGGCCCCGACGAACTAGCCCGAATGGTCTTGGACGCAGGGCTAGCGACATGGCTACGGCAGAAGGTAAGTTGATACACTTGCCGTAAGGGCGACGCCCGCCCCCTCCTCTGGTTCCTCCCCGGCCCCTATCGTATTCGGGGGGGCGCAGCGCGGAAGTTTGCCAGCGCCAGGCGATTTCACCGGGGAATCCAGGTGGAATCCACCTGAGCCACCCAAGCGCCGTTTCAATCAATAAAACAAGGCTTTAAGCGCCTCCGCAGGGTGGATTCCTTCTGGATTCCAAGGTGGATTCCAGAATCCACTTCGCGGAAGCCAGGGCCGGGATCCAGCGCAGCGGAAGCCACCGGAATCCAGTCGGGATCCAGCCCGCCCGAAGCCACCCAAAACCACAGGACCAGCCTGCCCCATGGACCTCACCTTTGCGCCGCGCCAGATCGAGTTCTGGCCGATCGAGCGCCTGCGCCCCTATGCCCGGAACGCCAAGATGCACGGGTCGGATCAGGTGGCCCGCATTGCCGCCAGCATGGCCTGCTTCGGCTGGACCGTGCGCTGCATGGTCGGAGATGATGGCGAGCTGATCGCCGATCATGGCCGGGTGCTGGCGGCGACGGAACTGGGGCTTGCCGAGGTGCCGTTGATCCGGCTGGGCCATCTCGACCAGGCCGAACGCTGGGCTTATCGGATCGCCGACAACAAGCTGACCGAGCCCGGTGACTGAGACGAGGCGCTCCGAACTCCGGCGCATCAGTTGCTGGAAGTCGGATGAATCGATACCTCGTCAGGACGAGCTCAGCTTATAGACCCTGCCCCTTTCGGCGAGTTTTTCGGAGGTCACGTTCAGCCCAAGTTTCTTCTTCAGCGAACGGGAAATGGCACCGCGAATCGAGTGCGCCTGCCATCCCGTCGCCTCGGCAATCTCAGCGATGGTCGCGCCTTCCTGCTCTTGCAGCATGGCGATCAGCTGCGCCTGTTTGGTGCCGGGGCGCTGGGCAGCGGCGATGACCTCCGGCTTGGCATCCCGCAGCGCCGCCATGGTCTTGGCCACGACCGGATCGATGCCGATGGCGTCCAGCCCGGCCTCGGTGGCGATCAGCGTGGTGCCATACCCATCGCCGGTTTCACGCCAGAGCGGCTCATTGCGCCGGAGATTGGCCTCGACCTCCTCGATGAAGCCGAGCTTGATCATCCGCCCAATAGCCATCTTCGCGGCGGCGCCACGCAGCCCCTCGGGCAGCGGCAGGGCGAGATTGCCCGGCCGGGCGCTGGCGCGGGTCAGGATCAGGGTCTGGGTGTCGGTAAGTTTGGTCATCGTTAACTCCGTGTATCGCCGCCCCAGGCTGCGGTCGGCTTCTACGGAGCCGGGCCCCGCGTGGGGCGTGGCTCAGCGGTTGGCACGGGCCAGCCTGTCAGGCAGCGTGTTCGCCCTCGCCAAAGGCAAAATCGATGATCTGCTTCAGTAGATGGGCCTGATACTCGAGGCTGCCGAGGTCGCCCCAGTTCAGCCGGTCCGAGTCGGCACCGAAGTGGTCGTCGCTGAAGGACTGCAACCGGGCCAGCATCGCGTCGATTTCGGCTTTCTTCGCGATGAAGGCAGCAACGGCGGCGTCATTGGTTCGGGCGGGCTTGCGGGTCATGTCGATACTCAGGTTCATTTCGTGGCGGCGGCAAAGCCAGCGGCATGGGCCTCTACTAGCGCGCTGCGGATCGCCCAGACTGCGACATCGTGGAAATCCAGCGCGTCGCGGTTGAGGGTCTCCAGCGTCTTCAGCCTGTGGAAATGGCGCTGGGCGATGTCGGTCAGCAGGGTGTCTGTGGCGGGCTGGTTCGGTTTGGTCATGATATGGCCTTCGGTGGTGAGTTGCATCGCATTGGCACCGTCAGAATCGCTCTGATGCACGGCCGTATAAAGTAAATCACGAGCAATTTCATTTCTTTATGATCATGCTGAAGGGTGCCGATGTAGGACATTCGAGAATACCACGAACAACCTTATGACAGGCGGACCTTTAGCCTTGGGGCGCTGCGACCTGCGTCACGCGCCGGACAGAACCTGCTGCTCCCAATCCGCTTCAAGCACAGCTTCCGCACGTTTTCGGGCTCGCCTCGCTTCTTCCCGCGCGGCCGCGCCACCACCAAAATCCGCAACGGCGCGCAGGCAATCCTGCAGTGCCTCCTGCACCTCGATCACAGCGGCCCCGTCACGGGCGATGGGAGAGAAGAAGACCGAATAAAGGTTCGCCATGTCCAGCGGCGGCGCATAGACCGAACCGTAGGTTACTTCGGCCTCTGGATCAGGGTCCTCGTGCAGAACTTCAAGCACACGCGTTCCGGCGCGCAAGACTTCGATGGCCGTGCCGGGGTCGTTGATGCCGGGTGACAGCGCCTTGCTCGCAACCTCGCCAAGAACGATCAACCCATAGCCAAGATCCTGATCGAAGCTGCGCGCTTCGCCAAGCGAGAAAGCCTCGCGGAATGTCGCGAGAGCCTCATCCTCCACGGGACCGCTAAGGCGCAGCAATGGCTCTCCGCGGTGGACATATTTGCCGGGCATACGGCGGATTTCGACCTTCATCTTCAGATGGTCGGCAAGAGTTTGCAGTTTCTCGATATCGATATACTGAACATAACCGGACTGGTCAGCCATAACCATCGGTGCATCCTCAGACAGAATATCGGACCGCGGTACGGCGCCAAGCGCAGGATAATCGCGATACAGGCGCGCGGCGGGTTTCGCCGCTGTTTCGATCCGGGCGATGATGTCGCTCATCCTGCCAAAATCGTTCAGGTGGTTGACCCAACGCACCAAAGCCCAGGCGATCAATGCGATATCGCCAAGTGTCGCCACGAACAGCAGCACGCGCGCATTGTCGCTGTAAAGCCCAGCCGACAAGCCGATGATCCCGACAATACTGAACAGGAAGGAGCCGATAAAGATCGAAACCGCCGTCTGCGCGGTGCGATCCTCCTCCAGCAGCCTGGTCGCACGGGGCGTCGCGTTTGAGGTGGCCGAGCCATAGGCCCCGACCAGAATCGACATCGAAAAGGTTGTGACCGCCAGCATAGAGGACGCGATGATATTGAGCAGCGCGTCAACCGAACCTGAGGCGAGATCGATTTTCGGGACATAGGGCAGGATCGGCCCGATAAGTGGCGCGAGCAGCGCCAGCAGCACCCCGGCAAGACTGTAAAGGACAACCCGCACCCACATCTTGCGCAGTTGCACGCGCAGTCGCTGCACCCATCCCCTGTTGAACCTGCCTGTCATCGAGCGTCCGTTCCGTCGTTAGCTTCGCTTCCCGGCCTTGGTCCAGCCAACCGCGCGGGATTGCAACCCATTACCACTGAAGGTGGCTATCGCTTGCCACGACTTCGCGCCCTGCGATTGCGCCGCCACAGCAGCACGCCGGCAACCACGGTGGCAGAGCCGTACATCACATGCCGTGATGTAATGCCGATGCGGGCTTGCGCGCTTTGACGATAGCGAGGATCGAACAGCCGGGTGTCGGACAGGAACTTGCCCAGCAGGGTTTCCTTGCGTGGCGTAATCGGGCGCAACCCGCGCCTTTCGCTGTCGTTCAGCGCGTCGATAGCCGCGATGATACTGCCTGTCCTGTCGATCGCCTCAGCGACCTGATCTGCCTCGACCCCAAGATGTTCTGCCAAAAGGTCATTGCGGATCGCGATGATACGCCGCCGATCCGTGTCCTTTTCCGCGATCAGCGCCACATCGCTTTCGGTATCGAACCCCATCGAGCGGCGGTCGATATTGCTTGAGCCAATGCGCAGGAACACATCGTCGATGATGCTGGTCTTGGAATGGACATAGATATCCTCACCCGCGTCATTGACCGGCGACAGGATCAGAAAGCGATTGTAAGGATCATTCTGCGCCAGGTCGCGGATCATGCGGCTGCGGGTGACATGCATCGCCTCATCCTCGACTTTCCCCTGCGCTGCGTGTGGATTGATGACGACGATCTCGGGTCCGTCTGGCTCTCGCAGGCGTGCCCGGACGGCATCGGTGATACTGTCGGCGGCGAAATATTGCGACTCGAGGTAGATGCAGTCGCGGGCGGCCCTTATGCTGTCGAGGTAGAGCGTCTCGATTTCAGTCACCGCCGGGCGATCGGCTTCGGGGGGCGCTGTGCGGGCAATTGCGACCTCCATATTCTCGAAATCTGGTGCGGTTTCGGATGGCCAGATATCCTGTGCTCTCGCGAACTCCTCGCCAATCGGCTCGCCTGTCGCGCGTTCCCATCGGTTCCGGCACAACTCGCTGAAGGCGGCCGCGGCGTCTCCTGACATCAGCGTCGTTGTGTCATGCCATGGCTGAGCGATCTCGCCGTTCTTCAAGCGACGCAGCGGATCAAGTGATGCATGCTCCCGATTGTCCCAGCGACCTTCGGTAACGTCGATACCGCCACAGAATGCCAGCGCGTCATCGACAACAACGATTTTCTGATGATGGCAGGCGCCGATGGGATGGTGGCCGTCAAAGGCCAGGTGGAGCTGCTTCGGCGAAAGCAGCTTGATCTTGAATGCCGGAAGGATGCGCCCGGGCGCAATCAGCGCACCCCCGCTCCATTTCAGCAGATAGATATCCAGTCCCTCGCGTCGCGCCGCCAACGCATCGAGGAACGGTCCGATGGCGTTCGGAAATCCGTCAGGCGCATCGCCGTTGTCATCAGATTGACCGGGCAGCATCTCGATCTCGAAGTCAAAATCCCAACCGACGAGAATGACCATCCGCTCTGCTTTCAGCAGCACCTCGCGGAGGATTCGGAAATAGTCCTGCCCATCGACAATGACAGACAGCCGATCGGCCGTCGCAACACGCCAGCAGTTTCGACCCGGTTCGAAGGCAAGGCTTTGCATATCTTTTTGGCCCACAGGCTATTTCTGTCATGCAGTCCAAATAACTCATTCCGGTCGCCCAAAGTTGCCGGCAGTATCGACCCGCGCATTCATGATCGTCTTCAGCCTGCTGTTCACCTGGCTTTCCTGCAACTTTGAGAGCGCGTGGCGCGTCATATCTGAGGAAGCCCCAATATGGAGAATGCCCGGTGCACCTTGCCATCCTCTATGCCTCGACCCTGATCATCTTTCTGGTCATCGACATCGTCGGTATCACGCAGATCATCCGGCCGATTTTCGAACGTCACGTCGGTGATCTTCTTGCCGATCCGTTCCGTATGATGCCCGCGGCCGCATTCTACGCGGCATATATTGTCGGAGTGCTGTATTTCGTCTCGGCTCCTGCCCTGGCCGAAGGAAGGCCGGGCAAGGCGCTGATCGGAGGGGCGCTGATCGGGCTGATGTGTTATGGCACTTATGAGTTTACCAACTACGCGACGCTGCGCGACTGGTCGATGCAACAGGTCGTGACCGATACGATCTGGGGAGGGTTCCTGACCGGGATCTCGGCTTGGTCCGGGGTTATGGTAACACGCTGGCTCACATGAAGGCGCTTGTCATCGGCGAGAGTGGCGGGATCGGTGCAGCCGTTGCCCACGACTTGCGGCGTCGCGGTGCCGAAGTGACCGGCCTGTCGCGCCGCGACGGGCTGGACCTGACTGATCAAGCCAGCGTGGCGCGGACCGCCGATGCGATGGCTGATCAGCGCTTTGACCTCATCTTCAACGCCACGGGCGCATTGGTGGCCGACGGACAGCAACCGGAAAAGACCATACGCAGCATCGACGCCGAGGTCATGGCCGCACAATTCGCGCTGAACGCGACCGGGGTGGCGCTGTTGCTGCGCTACTTCAGTCCGTTGTTGCGCGAGGATACGCGCGCGGTTTTTGCTTCGCTATCGGCACGAGTCGGTTCCATTGGCGACAACAGTCTTGGCGGCTGGATCAGTTATCGGGCGGCAAAGGCGGCGCAGAACCAGATCATCCGCACGGCGTCGATAGAAATCGCGCGCAAGGAAAGCAAGCATATCGTCGTCGCTCTGCACCCCGGCACGGTCAAGACAACGCTGACCCGCGACTATGCCGCGCGCCATCCGACAATCTCGCCCCGGCAATCCGCCGAAGCCCTGTTGGCCGTGATCGACCGCCTGACGCCCGAAGACAACGGCAGTTTCTGGGACTGGAAGGGCGAGCGCGTCGAATGGTAGGCCCCGCACCCCAGCCGGTTCAGCCGGGCCGCGCCAGCCGCCCGAGCAAGAGATACTGCGCAGCCAGCGCCACGATGCCCAGCCCCGCCAAAAACGCCACATGGCTGTGTCCGGAGCCCCAATTGGCGGCGACTATGCCGATCAGCGCCCAGGCAACCGCGATGGGATAGGTGACGCCGGACGGCCTTCGCGACTGCATCCACAGCGCGAGCGCCAGTACGACAACAATCAGCAGCATCGCGGCCGGACCCGCCGACATGATGCCATAACCGCTGAGCAGAACGGCAATCGCGACGCCCGTCGCTGCGGTCAGCCAACCCGCATAAAGGCCGACCGGACCGACCTGCCAGAACGGCTGCCCGTGGCCCGCACGCAAAAAGGCTATGATTGCCGCGACCACCATGACGACGATCATCGCGGTCGCCAGAATAGGCGAGGCATTTGCGGCGGCGATCCAGAATGTGCCCACGATCAGGCTGACCAAAAGCGGGCGACGCATTCTCTGCCATTCGGGATCATACGGCGCCTTCAGCAACCCCCAGACGCTGCCTGCGATCAGCCACAGATAGATCAGCCCCCAGATCGAAAAGGCCCATCCGGCGGGCTGCACTGGCCAGCGGTGCTGTACCACCGGAAACTGGTCGGGTGTGAAGCCGTTAAAACCGTCGCTGGCCAGCGGCGACAGCGCGAAAAGCACCGCAAAAAGCAGCGTCAGATGCGGCAGGTATCTGATCATCATCTTACAAGCCTCTTCGTCAGGCGCATTGCCAGCCCATAGGGCAGAGCACGCAGAAATTTCAGCGGCAGAGTCACGCGTCGCGGGAAATGCACCTCGAATCCGCCTTTATCGAGGCCGTTCAGAATGGCTTCAGCGGCGGCGGCGGGTTGCATCAGCGCGGGCATGTCGAAATCGTTCTTTTGAGTCAGCCGCGTATCGACAAAGCCCGGACTGATCAGGCGGACATCAACATCATTGGCAAGTTCGGCCCGCAGGCTTTCCGCCAGATTGATAACACCCGCTTTGGTTGCAGAATAGATCTGGCCCTGCGGAAGACCAAAATAGCCCGCAACTGATCCGGTCAGGGCAAGCTGCCCGCCCTGACGCAGCAGCGGCACTGCAGCACGGGCGAAGTTGAAACTGCCGGTCAGGTTCACGTTGACGATCCGTGCCGCCTCATCGGGGTCCAGTTCCATCACCTTCCCGGGGTCATAAAGCGCGGCCAGCGTGATCGCCCGGTCCACCTTGCCGCCATCGATGATCGCTTTCGCGACCGTATCTAGGCTGTCGCGGTCGGTCACGTCGCAAGGCAGGACCTCTGCCCCGCCCAGTTCCTGCGCTAGATCGGCCAGTCTGTCCTCGGATCTCGCCGACAGGATCAGACTTGCACCGCGCGCCGCCCACAGGCGAGCAAGCGCCGCGCCGATCCCGTCCGAGGCGCCCATGATCCAGATCCGTTCGCTCATATCTCGCCCTTTCTGTGCAGGAAGATCAAAGCCGTGACTGCGACCCCACGCAGAACCAGCGGCAGCGCGGCGTAAAGAAGCAGCAGCGCCTGCAAGGCATGCGTGTCGTTCACCTGTGCCGGACGAAAGCCCGCCAGTTGCAAGAGCGGCAGCGCAACCGCGCCCGCCAGCGCCAGCGCGAGTTTCGTCAAAAAGCCAAGCGCGGCATACGCGCGGGTCGCGGCGGCTTGCGTCGAGGTGGCCTCGATCCGGTCGGAAAGGATGGCGGGCGGCAGGACCAGATCGGCGCCGAAACAGAAGCCGGTGGCAAGACAGATGACGAAAAAGGCGGCGACATCGCCCGGCCCCAGCATCATTGCAAATGCGAAGCCCGCCATCGACAGGATCAGCGCCGCCGTCCAGACCGGCACCCCTCCTATACAACCGGCCAGCCAGCCTGCCACGGCCGCGCCGGGCAAGGCGGCGGCGAAATAGGTCAGCAGAAAGACACCCGCCAAACCCTCGACCCCCAACTGGTCGCGCACCAGCATCAGGATCAGGGCGGCGGGGAAGGCCGCCGACAGCAGCACCAGCGCAGCCACGGCATAGAAGGGCATCAGGGCGTGCCAGTCCGGCCGCGCATCGGGCGGAACGGCGATCTGCAATCGAACCGAGGCCAGCCATCCGCGAAAGATCGGCAGCGCTATCAGCAACGCAACCGCCAGCACCGCGGCCAAGGCCAGCAACGCCGCCTGACGCCCGATCAGCTGCTGCAATGCCGAGGGCAGCACCACCGCAAGGATAAGGCCGACCAATCCGAACCCTTCTCGCGCGGCGCTGATCCGCGATTTCTGGTCCGGTTCGCGCCGCCACAGGCCGCCAAGCGTCATCAGGTTGACCGAGATCAGGCTGTGCCCAAGACTTGCCAGAGCCAGGGCCAGCGCGAACCAGATCAGCACCGGCAGCGCGGGCGGCGCGAACAGTGCTGCGGCCCCGCAGGCCAGCAGAACCGCGCCTGTGATGATCAGCCCGCCCCTTCTATCGGGCCAGCGGTCGCCAGCCCAGCCCGCCACCGGGTCCACCATCGCATCGAAAAGTCGCAGCCAGAACAGCGCCAGCCCAAGCGTGGCCAGCGGAACGCCCCTTTCGGTCGCGAAAAAGTCGGGCGCATGGATGTAAAGCGGCAATCCGCCAAAGGCCAAAGGGAAGGCCAGCAGGCTATAAGCCGCCAGATCGCCGCGGCCCGGCGCGGCGTCAGCCATGAGCCAGCCGGTATTGCATCACATCTGTCCGGCCAACGGCGAAGGACGCAATGCAGGCGGCCAGATAAAAGCGCCAGACGCGGATGAAAGCCTCGTCAAAGCCCATAGACCGGACCTCAGGGCGTTTCGCATCGAACCGATCCAGCCAATGCGCCAGCGTGCGGGCATAGTCGCGACCAAAGCCGAAGCTGTCGTCGATCTGCAGCCCGGCGCGTTCCGCCCCAGCCCGGAACTGCGTGGGTGAAGGCAACATGCCGCCGGGAAAGATGAAGCTGCGGATCATGTCGCCGCCCTTGCGATAGCGGTCGAAATAGCGGTCGGCGACGGTAATCGTCTGGATCATCGCGCGCCCCTGCCGCGTCAGCGCCTCGGCCAGCTTGCCGAAATAGACGGGCCAGAACCTCTCGCCCACGGCCTCGAACATCTCGATGGACACAATATGGTCAAAGCGGTCTTTCTCCTCGCGATAGTCCTGAAGCGCGATCTCGGCCCCCTGCCCCAGACGCGCGCGGGCATATGCTGCCTGTTCGCTTGAAAGCGTCAGCCCCTTGGGCGCGAAATCGCCACGCTGCAGTGCACGTTCGGCAAAGCCGCCCCAGCCGCAGCCTATCTCAAGCAGACGACCCGATCCGCCTGACAGCCCTTCGATGATGCGGTCGTATTTTCGGCGCTGCGCCGCCGCCAGATTGTCACCCTCGGCAAAGATAGCCGAGGAATAGGTCATCGTTTCGTCCAGCCACAGCGCGTAGAAGTCATTGCCCAGATCGTAATGAGCCGAGATATTGCGGCGCGAGCCCGCCCGCGTATTGCGGTTCAGCAGATACAGCAGCCGCATCGCCAAAGCCTGCAGGGGCTTGCCATAGATATAGCGGTCAAGCGCATCCTCGTTCATCAGCCCCAGGGTCAGCAGCGCCGTCAGATCGGGCGTATCGCACCAGCCGTCGCGATAGGCCTCGGTCAGGCCGATATCGCCCTTTGCCGCAAGCGCCGGCACCATGCGCCAGTCCAAGATGGTCAGTGCGGCATCCGGTCCGGGCTGATCGCCTGCGAAAACGCGGGTCGCGCCGTCGGGGGTTGTCAGGCGCAACCGGCCAAAGCGAATACCGTCTAGGCTGCGAAGGAATTCGGGCCTGATGCGATCTTCAAACATCCGATCTCTCCGTCGTCGCCTCTGATCGGCGTCTCTCAAGCTGTGATGGTTTGGTGCGATAGCGCACACCGCGCGACAACAGCTTTGCTGCCTGCCAGTGGATCAGCGCGGTGACGCGCAGCGGCTGAAATGCATGGCGCAACGCGGCGCGGCGCAGGGCCTTGGCGGTTAGCGCGCGCGCCTTGCCAGTCATAGAGGTCTGAAGCCACAGTTTGCCATCCTTGCCGAACCAGTCCACCCAGGCCCCGAAGCGGCCCGGCGCGGCATCGAAGCGAAAGACATAATGTCCCTCGCGCGGCAGGAAGGGCGAGACGTGAAACAGCTTTTCGCCGGACAGCCGATCGCCCGGTTCGATCACGCGATTATTCGCATGACGGCAAAGATACAGATGGCTTTCGCCGAAGGTGTTCGTCACCTCGGCCAGCACCGCCCGCAAGCCGAGATCATCCCGCGCCAGCCAGAAGCTGACCGGGTTGAACCCGTGAAGCAAACCGCGCGGCATCGTGACCAAGGCGGTCCGGCAATGTGCCAGATCGACCGGCGCCAACTGCGACTGGATGAAGTCGGTCAGCGGGCTGCCATCGCGAGCACCGTGATCGAGCCGTCGCAACCGCCAGAGCCCCGGTCGGTCAGGTCGCAACGGCAGGCGACCGGCCTCCAGCGAGTCAACCGGCAGCGCCGCGTAAAGCGAGCGATAACGGAACTGCCGCGTCACATCACCCGCCCGCGCGTGCCAGATCGCGGCGTCGATCAACGCGCCATCCCACAGATCGGCCATCACGCGGCCACCGGCTTCGGCGCGGCCCATGGATCGGGGCCAAGCGGCCATTCGACACCCATCGATTGCGCCACGCGCAGCGCTGAGAGCAACCCGTCCTCGTGAAAACCATAACGAGTCCATGCACCGGCATAGTGAATACCGCCACGGCCCTGAATTTCTCCGAGGCGGGCTTGGGCGGCGATGGCAGCCGCGTCGAACTGCGGATGGGCAAAGCTGGCCTCGTCATGGACATGCATCGGCTCGAACTCGGGGTTCAGGGTCACGATCAGCGGGCGCGGCGTTTCGAGGTTCTGCAACCGGTTCATCCAATAGGAAAGGCTGATCGGCTGATCCGTGGTCGGCGTCGTCCCCTGCGTGACATAGTTCCACGACGCCCAGACCGCGCGGCGTCGCGGCATCAGCCGTGGATCGGAATGCAACACCATCCGGTTCGCCTGCGTTCGCAGCGCACCAAGTATCGCGGTCTCATCCTTGTCGGCATTCCGCAGCATCGCCAAAGCCTGCGGCGCATGGGTGGCAAAAACAACCCTGTCGAAGCGCTCCTCCCCGCGCGGGCTGGCGATCAGGATGAAATCGGTCCCTCTCCGAACCGAATAGACCGGGCAGGACAGGCGTACATCGCTCGATACCTGTTCAAGGATCCTGTTGACATAGGTCTGGGATCCACCCTTCACCGTCAGCCATTGCGGTTGACCGCGCACCGACAAAAGCCCGTGATTGTCGAAAAACCGAACAAAGGCGCTTGCCGGGAACCGCAACATATCGGCGGTTGGCGTCGACCAGATCGCACCCGAGATCGGCAGCAGGAAGCGGTCGCGGAACTCGGTTCCCAAACGCAACGCGCTTATCAGATCCCCGATGCTGCCCTCATGCGCAGAATGGGCAGGCGCCTGGCGGAAGAAGCGCAGGATATCGCGGATCAGGCGCCAATGCCCGGCATCCATCAGGCACATTGGCTGCGCGAACATCGCGCGGGTCGAGAACGTGCCGTATTCGTATCGCCCACCTTCGAAACTGGCCGAGAACGACATGTCGCTCGGCTCCAGCAGAACGCCAAGCTTTTCCATCAGCGGAATGAACAAGGGATAGGTGCGGCGGTTGCAGACGATGAATCCGGTATCGACATCAACACCCTCTGCCCGCACGGTGCGGGCATGGCCGCCCGGCCGCGGTTCTTTCTCGAACAGGGTGATGTCGTGATGCGGATAAAGCAACCACGCCGCCCCCAGACCCGAGATGCCGGTGCCAATGATCGCAATGCGCAGACGTTTCAGCCGCTCCAACTTTACCCCCTCGGCAAGTCACGTAAAATCCGGGCGTAGCATGGCTGTCGCCCGGATCAGCTTGTTTCGGCAGCGCGTTTACATCGCCGGCAGCAGGACACCGTCGATGACGTGAACGACGCCATTGCCAGCCTCCAGATCGGCGGCTGTGACGGTCACGGCGTCGTTGATCTTCACCATGTCGCCGTCCAGCGTCAGGTTCAAACTGCAATTGCCCATGGTCGTCACCGGATGGCTGCCGCCATCATCCGCAATCATCTGCACCACATCGGCAGCCAGCGCCCGCGTCTCAACCACATGGCAGCCGAGGATCTGGACCAGCTTGTCCCGGTTTTCGGGCATCAACGCTTCTTCCAGCGCGCCCTCTGGCAGGGCCGCGAAGGCCGCATCGGTGGGCGCGAAGACAGTGAACGGGCCTTCGCCCATCAGAGCCTCGCCCATTTCGGCAGCGACAACGGCCTGTTCCAGGGTTGTGTGGTCCTCGGACGCCATCACGATATCCGCGACAGTCGCCGGCATATCCTGCGCGACGGTGGCCGTGGCTGCCAGAGCAAACGCGATAGTCACAGCAAAATTCAAGACATTCATTCCATCCTCCTGTGTCTGGTTACGAAGGGACGAAACGGCAGCGGGCTTTGTTGCGCCGCTCACGCTTTCGTGAAAATCGACTCCCGCTTGCAGTGATCTTGCTCACGTTGCATCCTCACCCTGACGAAACCGGACCTGCTGATGACCTCGGAAACGGAAAAGCTTGCTGATCTCCTCGGACGGGTCGCGTTGCGGGACCGGGCGGCGTTCCAGCAGCTTTACCGCCGCGCCTCGCCGCAACTTTTCGGGATCGGCCTGCGTATCCTGAAGGATCGGGCAGAGGCGGAAGATGTCTTGCAGGAGGTGTTCGTAAAAATCTGGCACAACGCCGATCGATATGCCCCGCAGGTGGCAAGTCCGCTGGCATGGATGAATGCCATGATGCGCAACCTTGCCATCGACACCTTGCGGCGGCGAAAGCCGGGCGGCGGTGATCTTGATGTGGCAGAGCTTCTGGCCGATGACAGTCCCGGCCCCGAGGATCAAGCCTTGATGCGGTCAGAAGGACGGCGGATCGAGGCCTGTCTGACCGAGCTTGAACCTGCCCGCGCCGAGGCCGTGCGCCTCGCCTATGTTGAAGGCGAAAGCTATCTGGAACTTGCCGAACGCTTCGGTGCGCCCCTGAACACCATCAGAAGCTGGCTTCGGCGCAGCCTGATCAAGCTGAGGGAGTGTCTGACCAGATGACCGATGACGCCCCGGAACCTGATCCCCGCGACATCGCCACGGCTGGCGAATACGTTCTCGGCACATTGCCACTTGCGGAGCGTGAGGCGTTTCAGCGCCGCATTCTGAATGAGCCGGCTTTGGTGGCCGAGGTCGCACGGTGGGAGACGCATTTCGACCCGATCGCGGCTGAGGTCCGACCGGTCAGCCCGCCCGCCAAGGTCTGGAACAATTTGGAAAGGCGCTTATTCCCGGAACGCACAGCGCCTGCAGGCTCTGTCAGGTTCTGGCAATGGCTTTCTCTTGGTTCTGTCTGTGCTTCCATTGCGCTGCTTGCCCTTCTGTGGCTTGGGCAGCCAGGTCCTGAAACCGAACGGAACCTCTGGGTTTCGGATATGGTATCAGCCGACAGCACCGTTCGACTGACCGCGCTTTATGATGAAACCGATGGCGAGATGCGGATCTCCGTCGCGGGTCAACCACCTGCACAAGGCCGCGATTTCGAGCTTTGGCTGATTCAGGGCGATCGTGCACCCATCTCGCTGGGCGTCATGCCACATCAGGGGCAGGCCGCGATGCCGATCCCGGAAGATCTGAGAATACTTGTCGCGAACGCAACGCTGGCGATCACCGACGAACCAGCCGGCGGCGCGCCGGGCGGCGTCGCGACCGGGCCGATAGTTGCGCAGGCCGAGATGCGCAGGATCTAGCGCCTTTCAGCTGCCCTGCTCGGCCATAAAAATAAATCAACTTGTGCACCGCGCCGTTTGTTCTATTTTTGTTCCATGCGCAGAACCCTTCAGGATAAGCTGGCAATCCTTGCCGATGCGGCAAAATACGATGCCTCATGCGCGTCCAGCGGCACCACACGCCGGGACGCACTCAGTGGTGGTATCGGCAGCGCCGGTGGGACGGGCATCTGTCACGCCTATACGCCGGATGGACGCTGCATCAGCCTGCTGAAAATCCTGATGACGAATTTCTGCGTCTACGATTGCGCCTATTGCATCAACCGCGTCTCCAGCAGGGTCGAACGCGCGCGCTTCTCGCCGGAAGAGGTCGTCACGCTGACGCTGGAATTCTATCGACGCAACTATATCGAGGGACTTTTTCTCAGCTCTGGCATCATCCGCAGCCCGGACGATACCATGGCCGACATGGTGCGCATCGCCCGGATGCTGCGGCAGGATCACGGCTTCAAGGGCTATATCCACCTGAAAACGATTCCCGAAGCCAGCAAGGAGCTGATCGATGAAGCCGGACTATATGCCGACCGCCTGTCGATCAATATCGAACTGCCAAAGGACAGCAGCACCCGCCAGCTTGCACCGCAAAAGAAGCCGGAAACGATCCGCGCCGCGATGGCAGGCGTCCGCCTGTCTCAAGAGGCCAGCCGTGACCGCAGCCATGGAGGCAAACGCCCCGCAAAATTCGCGCCTGCGGGTCAGTCGACGCAAATGATCGTCGGCGCGGATTCGAGTCCCGACCGGGACATTCTGGCAACCGCGTCAAGGCTTTATACGGGCTATCGTCTGCGGCGCGTCTATTATTCCGCCTTCAGCCCGATCCCCGACAGTTCCGCTGCGCTACCACTGATCCGGCCGCCCTTGATGCGTGAACATCGGCTGTATCAGGCCGATTGGCTGATGCGGTTCTATGGGTTCGAGGCGGATGAAATCACAGCAGGCGGCAAAGATGGCAACCTTGATCTGGCGATTGATCCGAAACTGGCATGGGCGCTTGCGCATCGCGCCAGCTTTCCCGTCGATGTGAATCGCGCCGGGCGCGTGATGCTGCTGCGCGTTCCCGGCTTTGGCACGCGGACCGTCGACCGGATCATCGCCGCGCGCCGGTCCGGCGCGGTGCGCTATGCCGATCTGTTGCGGATCGGTGCGGTGATGAAGAAAGCACGGCCCTTCGTCGCCCTCCCCGACTGGTCGCCGGGTGGTTTGACGGACAACGATAATTTGCGGGCGCGATTTGCCGCTGCGCCTCGGCAATTGTCGCTTTTCTGATGTATCGCGTCCATCTGCCCGGTCGGTCGACGAACGCGGCTTGGCGCGATGCCGCGCGGCGATTGGCAAGCCACCGCATCCTCGCCGAAAAAGTAGAGTGGACACGAGAACTGGCCGGGACCGGGCTTTTCGGTTTCGATCCGCTACCGGCAAATGACGGCGCTTACGAGGTGACGGCAAGCAAGGCGTTAATTGATCTGACAGGCGCGGTCCTGTGCCATTCCGATCCGCAGGCCCCGGCACTTGCTTACCGACTGCTGCTGCGTCATCAGTACGACCGCCGCGCCTTGTCCAACCCCGCCGATCCACTTACGCAACGGCTACGGCGGATGGAAAAATCAGTCCGCCGCGACATTCACAAGATGCACGCCTTTGTTCGCTTTCGCGAATTGCCGACCGAAGGATTGCGTCGCAGCTTCGCCGCCTGGTTCGAACCGCAGCATTTCATCACCGAACGTGCCGCAGGCTTCTTCGCGGTACGTTTTGCAGATATGGACTGGCTGATCGCAACGCCGGACATGACCGTCACCTTCCGCGATGGCGTGCTTGGTTTCGGACCCGCCCCGCAGCAGCGCCCCGATCTTCCTGACGACGCCAGCGAGGCGCTGTGGGCGACTTACTTCCGCAATATCTTCAATCCGGCGCGGGTCAAGATTTCTGCGATGAAATCGGAAATGCCGGTCAAATACTGGAAGAACCTGCCTGAAACGCGCCTGATCCCACAGATGCTGGCCGAAGCCGATGCCCGCGTCGCCGCCATGCGCGCCGCCATGCCGACGGATCCGCCACAGCGCGCAACGCGCATTCTGGACAAGCTGCCCGCCATGCCGGTAGCCAATATGCCCGAAACGCTGGATCAGGCGCGAGATGCGGCAATGTCCTGCACCCGCTGCGATCTATGTCAGGCCGCGACGCAAACGGTCTGGGGCGAAGGCGATTTAAATGCCGCGCTGATGATTGTCGGCGAACAACCGGGCGATCAGGAAGACCTGCAGGGTCGTCCTTTTGTCGGACCCGCAGGCACGCTGCTGCGCGAGTTAATGGAAGAGGCAGAGATTAGCGCTGTTTGGCTTACGAATGCAGTCAAGCATTTCAAGTTCAAGCCGCGCGGAAAGCTTCGTCTGCACCAGAATCCCAATCGCGGCGAGGTTCAGCATTGTCGATGGTGGCTTGATTTGGAGCGTCGGTTTGTCGCCCCACGCCTGACGCTCGCACTTGGCGCAACAGCCGCGTATGCCCTGACTGGCAACCCCGGCCCACTTCAAAATCGTCGCGGCCAGTCAGAGCAGGCAATGGACGGCGGTCCTGTTCTGATCAGCTGGCATCCAAGCTATATTCTCAGACTATCCGGCAAAGAGGCGCAGTCAGCCAGATCAATGCTGCTGCAAGATCTGCGTCATGCGGCGCGAATCACGATTTGAAAAGCAGGCTTATGTGGTGCCGCAGCACCGGAAGGCCTATGGAACTACTCCCATACTTGATGGCGGCGCTGGCGCAGAAACGTGCCGCCCATAACAAGGCCCTGCGCCTGCTCGACGGGCTGGTCCAGCTTTCAGTCAAGAGCCGCAGCCAGACCGCAGCACCTGCAAGCCCCACCGACCGCGACCGCTATATCCTAGCCTCCGGGGTATCCGGTGGCTGGCCCGGCTGGGCCGGCTGGCATCAGAATCTGGCCTTCCAGACCGATGGCGCCTAGCTGCGCCTGCTGCCTCGTGACGGCTGGCGGGCATGGGTCGAAGATGAGGCAATTCTGCCGGTCCGGAATGGCGCGGACTAGCAGCCGGTCATCCCGACCGCTCTCGACGATCTCTCCCGGCTCGACATCTGCATGGCGGCAAGTGTCGGCTCTACCTTCTCGCCCAAGGGAGATGGGCGGAAGGCGGTCTTGCGATGACGCAGCATGGCATACGCAGCAATTGGCGGCTTTGCGATCAGCAATTTCGGCTATGCGCGCTTTTCGCCCATTCATCCGCGGCGCAGCATTCCGGCTGCTGGTGCTCAAGAAGCGGAACAAGGACGACATCGCCGAGGAAGAGGCGATTCTGGAGATGTACAAGGAAGCATTGGGAATGTGGCCCTGGAATAAGCGGCGCCATTGCCCTGGGTCCGATCAGTCAAAGCAGGGACCGTCCAGCACCGTCCCGGCAGCCTGGGCCGTGTTGGCCCAGCCCGGCAATGCGGTGGCCAGCGCGGCTGACGCGCTGGCAAGACGGGCCCGCTTTTCCGGGTGTTCGAGCAGATCGCGCAGCGCGGCGGCGAAACTGGTGGTGTCATCGGGCGGCACCAACAGCCGTGCTTCGGCGGGCACGGTTTCGGGCACTGCGCCAGTCGCGCAGCTGACCATGGGCAGGCCATGGCTCAGCGCCTCGTCGAAGACGATGCCATAGCCTTCGTATCGCGTAGCCAGCGCAAAGATAGAGGCCTGCGCGAACAGCCGTTGCAGAACATCCGCCGATACTTTGCCCGGCAACCGCAATCTGTTGCCAAGCCCGCTGGCTTTTGCCATGGCGTGAAGTTCGCTTGCATGGTCGTGGTCCCATGGACTGCCGACGATTACCGCCTGCCAGTCCAGATCGGCGATCCGAGTCAGACTGTCGATCAGGATGTCGTGGCCCTTGCGCGGATGCAGGATGCCGACCGAAAGAATCAGCGGCGGCGTGACAGGTACGGGGGGCAGCGTCGGCTGGTCTATGCCGGGGCGGGCGATGCTGATCTGGCTCGCCTCGACGCCATAGTCTCGGATCAGGATATCGCGGGTATGCGGGCTGGGAACAAGCACATGGCGGCTCAGCTGCAGATTGTCCCTCTCGGTCCGGAACAGGTGGTCGCGGCGCACGGGATCAAGGCCTGTCTCCAGTGCCAGCGGGTGATGCACCATCGCCAGCACCGGCGCGCGCAGACTGGCCAGTGCGGCGGTATCAATCGCACCGAAGACAAGCCCGTCAAGGATTAGGACGCGATTCTGCGGCACCGCCTGCAACTGCCGGATCGCCGTCGCCATTTCGGCGGGGCTGGGGTCGGGAAACGCGGCGGGCAGTTCAAGATGACGGACATCGCGGCCCTGATCGCGCAATCCTTCCAGCAGGCGGCGTTCGTAAATATAGCCGCCCGTCAGCGCAGTGATATCGCCGGGAATGGCAAAGGTGGCAGGGCGCAGCAGGGTCATGTCACCGCCTGTTCGGCCGCGAAAACGCGCAGCACGCGCCGCTCCAGCATGGCCACGGCGGCATGGCAGAGCACCGAAAGCAGCGCGACCGCAACGACCGAGGCCCAAAGCATGTCGTAATCCGACAGCGAGGCCGACAGCGCCATCAAGCTGCCGATACCCCGCCCTGTCGCCAGCCATTCGATGACTGTCACGGCAAGGATCGCGGCGGGAACGCTCATCCGGGCGGCAGCGAAGAAGGCGGGCAGCATGGCCGGGATACGGACATGGATCAGCCGGCTGATCGGGCCGGCGGCATAGCTGTCAAAGACATCCATGATCTGTCCTGGCGCTTGCCGCAGCCCGTGAAGGCAGGCAACGAAACTGGGGAAGAAGACCATGATCGCGACAAGGGTCGTCGTGCCAAGCGCTCCCCGCCCAAGGGCCAGCACGATCAGCGGCGCAGTGGTCACGATAGGCACCGAGCGTAAGGCCACAGCGACCGGCATCGCCACGGCGGCAAGCGCGGGCGCAAGGATCAGCAGGACCGCAAGCCCCGCGCCAAGCGCCAGCCCGGCCAGATAGCCGGGAACCACATAGATGATGGTCTGGATCAGCGCATCCAGCAGCACCATCCGCGTCTCGGCGGCATCCGGGGCAAGAAACAGCGCGTCGAACACGTCACCCGGCCGTTTGGCGAAAAAGCGGCTCAGCCCCAACCCCTGCATCAGCCCCCACCACAGCAGCAGGGCCAGAACGCAGACCAGCAGGGCATCCCGCGTCCCATGGGCAGAGCGCGCCGGGGGCAGCGCAAGGATAATCGGCGGCTTGTCCCGCAGGACGGCCTTGGCCAGCCAGCCGATGGCGGCATAAGCCAGGATCGAGACGGCGGCGGCGACGCTGGCCAAAGCCCAGACCGCCGGCACATCCATGGCGCGGATAAAGCGGGTGGTCAGCACGCCCATGCCACGCTCGGCCCCGGTGAATTCGCCGACCATTGCGCCCAGAAACGCCGCCGGCGTGGCGATCTGCAGCCCCGCGAACAGATAGGGTAGCGCGGCGCGGGCTCGGACATAGATCAGTTCGGCCCCCCTGCCACGGCCATAGCTGCGGATCAGATCCAGCCAGACCGATGGCGCGGCACGCAGCCCGACCAGCAACGGAATAAGCGTGGTGTAATAAACCGCCAGTGCCGCCAGCCAGATCTGCGGCCCGTTGCCCGGTCCCAGCAGCACGCGCAGGATCGGCCCCGTTGCGACCAAAGGCAGGCAGAAAACCAGCAGGGCAAGCCCCATGATCGTCCTTTGCGCGCCGGGCCATACCAAGGCGACACCGGCCAGCGCGATGGCCGCCAGATTACCGGCGGCAAAGCCCATCGCCGCGTTGGTCAGGGTCTGGGTCAGGGCGCGGGCCATCAGCCCCCGGTTGTCGCGCAGCCATACCAGCACTTCGGAGGGCGCGGCAAGGATATAGCTGTCGGACAGCGCCCGCGCGCCGGTTTCCCAGATCAGCAGCAGGATCAGCAACCCAAGCGCCGCGGTCAGTCCCGCATGGCCGGGCCGGACGGTATGACTGGCAATGCCCGTCATTCCGCGGCCTGTGACGGGGGCTGACCCGCCCCCTCGGCCAGCGCGGCCGATATTTCGGCGGCGAGTTCCCGGAACTCTGCCCGGTGAATGACCAGAGGCTCGCGCGGGCGGGGCAGCGTGATCGCGATATCGGCGACGACCCGCGCCGGGCGCGGCGACAGCACAAGCACCCGGTCGGCCAACAGCACGGCCTCATCGACGGAATGCGTGACCAGCAGGGTGGTGGTGCCCTGCGGCTCCCATAGGCGGGGCAGTTCTTGGGCGAGCTGCCGCCGGGTCAGTTCATCGACCGCACCGAAGGGCTCGTCCAGCAGCAGCAGGCGGGGCCGGGTGATCAGGGCGCGGGCGATGGCGGCACGCTGGCGCATCCCCCCCGACAGCGCGGCGGGTCGGGTATCGCCAAAGCCGGTAAGGCCGACCAGATCAATCAGATGATCCACCGCAGCCGGATCGGCGGGCTGGCGCACCAGCTTCTGTGCCAGTGCGATATTGCTGCGCACCGTCCGCCAGGGCAGCAGCGAAGGATCCTGAAAGGCCATCGAGATCGCGCCGCTGCGCCGCATCTGCGCCGGTGAGACCCCACCGATACCGATGCTGCCCGCGCTCGGTTCCGCCAGCCCCGCGATCAGGCGCAGAAGAGTGGACTTGCCGCAGCCCGACGGCCCGACCAAAGCCGTCGTCCGGCCAGCGGCAATTGTCAGATCAAGCGGGGCCAGCACCTGCATTCCGCCCGCGAAGGACTTGGACAGACCGGCGCAGGTGATCTGCGGCGGCGGGTCGCCGAAGGGTTGCTCAGCGGCCATGGACCTCGTCTAGGATCGAACGGTCCCACAGATCGGGCATCACGTCTCGCCCAAGAAGCGCCAGCGTTTCGATATTGGCGGCGACAGCTTCGTCGGTCCAGGAGCCAAAGCCGTTCCGGTCCGTCAGGTCCGAGAACATCAGCGGCACCTGCCGTTCTGCCTGCAGTTTCTGCGTCGGCTGATCCAGACCAGCATCCGGGAACATCGCCAGCGTCAGGGCGACCGCCGCGTCGGTATCGGCGCGATAGGCGTCCCAGCCCCTGACCTCGCCCGCCATCAGCGCGACCAGATCGGCGCGGCGGTTGGCCAGGCTGTCCTCGGTGGCGATGTAGGTCTGGGAATGCAGCGCATATCCGTGATCGGCCATAAGCATGGTCCGGGCCTCGATGCCCTGAATGGCCATCGCGACTGGCAGGTCGGTTTCCCAGCAGAGCAGGCAGTCGACCTCTGCTGCCATCAGCGGCTGGGCAGAGTATTGCGTGGGAACGATCTCGATCGCGTCGATATCGACATCGTTCAGGCTGCACAGCGCCTGCAGAACAGGGGTATTTGCCAGTGCCATACCAATGCGCTTGCCCATCAGATCGGCGGGCACCGCGACCGGATTGGCAGGCAGCGAGGCGATGGCGAATGGGTTTTTCTGCATCGCAACCCCGATAATCTTGAAGGGCGCACCCTCGGCGACGGCGGCGGCGGTGTAATCGGCAGCCGAGATGCCGACCAACGCATTGCCCGACACCACCGGCGGCTCGACCGGGGCGTTCGGGCCGCCCTGCATCAACGATACCTCCAGCCCGGCATCGCGCCAGAAGCCGCGTTCTTGCGCGATGTAGCTGCCGGCGAACTGGACCGAATGCAGCCAGGACAGTTGCAGATTGACCGTGGTTTGCGCGGCGACCCGCAGGGGACGCAGGCCAAGCGGCAACGCAGCCAGCCCGGCACCGCCAGTCGCCATCATCCGGCGTCTGGTCCAACTCGTCAGCGTCATCGAGGCTCTCCTGTTGTTCAGGCCAGAGTAGTGGCTGATGTCGCCGGGGCAAGCATACAAATGTTTCTGCAACCGGTCATGCGGCAAAACCCCACATAATCGACATATCCAAACGGTCCGACGTCACGACTGTCAGTATCAGCCGCGCCTTGGCCCGGCATCCGCATTGGGGCGGCCTGCGGCCAGCAACAGGGCAAGGCCGGGCAGGGTGCTGATCAGGAAGACCAGGCCAAAGGCGATGCTCGCGGCCAGACCGGCGGTGGCACTTGCCCCGGCCAGCGGAAAAAACGCCGCCGCCGCGCCTTCGCGCAGACCCCAGCCGCTGACCGAGATGGGCAGCACCATGGTCACAAGGATCAGCGGCACAAGCACCGGGATAGCGCCCACGGGAAGGTGCGTTCCGGTCGCGCGGGTGCAGAAATCGAAGGCCAGCAGATTTGCGGTCGCTGTCCCAAGGCTGAGCGCGATCTGCGCGGGCAGAACGGGGGCGGCCATGGCCCGAATCAGCGGTGCGCGCAAAGCCATAAGCCGCCGGCCGGCAGCTCCGGGCAGATGCGGAAGCCACCGGATCGCCGCCGCTGTCGCAACAGCGGCCAGCCCGATGACCGTGACCAGGGCCAGCAGCGGCGGCGGTAGCGCAAGACCTTCCGGCGTCAATGTCACGGCGATAGCCGCGCCCGGCAGAATGGCGATGATTGCGGTCTGACCGGCCAACCGCTCGATTATCACGGTTTCGTTGGTGCGGCGCAGTCCTGCCTCTCTGCGCGCCCGACATCGCCAGCCATTCCGCCCGGCAGCGACTGGTTGACGATCTGCGCCAGATAATATTCCCGAACCGATTGCGATGGCGCGATCCGCAGGCCCAGTTGCCGGGCCGTCAGGCGCCAGCGCCACGCTGAAAGCAGCGTCTGCACCGTTAGGGCCAACAGCGCCGCGCCAAGCGAGCCGGGTTGGGCGCGGGACAGCATCCGCAATGCCTCGGGCACGTCCAGATTGACCCAGAGCAGCACCATCAGCCCTATCGCGACGCTAATCTGCAAAATGCGACGGGTTGTCATGCCGGAGGCCCGGCCACGCCCGGGTCCGAGAATGTGCGCAGGATCATGTCGCGCATCTCCTCCATCGGGATTGGCTCCATCCGCTCTGACGGGATCAGCCCCTGCGTCAGCCCCCAGTTCGCGGTGCGCCCGACCATCCCCTCGGGGCCGATAACATGGATCGGCACCTCGCGTCGTTCATCCAGCGCGATGCTGGCGGCGGCCTGATGATCGCCCAGAACGATCATAAAGGGCGGATCATCGGCATTCAGCAGCGCATAGGCCGCTACGGTCTGCAGCACATAGTCGATGGCCAGACGATATTGCTGCCGCACCCGGTCACGGTCGCGCCAGACGACGCGCGGCGGATCTCCGGCCTCGGCCATGGCGTCAAAGACCCGGCCATCGCCCAACTCATCCCATTCCAGCACCGAGGGCACCGGCACCCATGGCGCGTGCGAGGATATCAGGGCGATCTGCGCGAACAGGCGGCGCGGATCGGTGCCATCGCGCAACAGCCGGTCGCCTGCGGCCAGCGTGAACTGATCGGGCATCGTGACCCAGTTGAAACGCTTGCCACGATAGCCCAGATCGCCTGCGGCAAGCACAAGGTCAAAGCCCATGCGCCGCGATTCCGGCCAAGGCCGGGTGATTGCCGGCATGACCGCCGCCGTCCGAAATCCGGCGCGCTGCGCATGGTGAAACAGCGTCTGCCGCCCGCTGGCGAGCGACGCCAGATAGCGCGACTGGTCATTGGCCCAAAGCCCGTTGGCAAAGCTCGCATGCGCCAGCCAGCTTTGCCCGCCTTGCGTCGGTGACGTCAGAAAGCCCGACCGCACGGCAAGCCCCGCATAGGCCAGATCGGCTTCGGCACGGCGCATGGTCGGAAGGTGAGTTTCGGCGTAGAAGGGCGTGTCAAAGCTGGTCCTGCCATAGCTTTCCAAAAAGATCACCAGCACGTCGCGATCAACGGCATTCAGCAGGCCCGGAGTATCTGTCAGGGGATCATTGAAGACGGCCTGCCGGAACTGCCGCAGATCGGCCAGCGTCCGCCGCGCTAGCGCCGTTCGTTCGATGACAAAACGGGTAGTGTCGGTGGCGACGGGCAGTCCCCAGCCAAACGACGTGGGAGCGGCCTGGGCAGGCAGAAGCGCAATGGCGGCCAGTGCCGCGACGGCGGGCCACGGGCCGGGCGGGGCCAGCCGGGACCAGACGCCAAGACTCCACCACAGCGCGAAACTGATCCCCAGTATCAGCGCCATCGCCAGAAGCACGGCAAATGTCGATGCCGCCACGCCAAACGATCCCGCGACAACCCGGACCGAAGCGTCGATCAAGGGCAGGTCGGCGATGGGATTGAAGGTGCGGCCGAGAACCTCGTGCATCGCCAGATCAGCCAGTTTCAGCAGGATCAACAGCGTCATAAACAGCGTGGCGATCAGCCGCACCGTCCGTCCCGCGGGCCCGCGTCCCGTTGCCATCGCCAGCAGCAGCAAGGCCAGCAGTTCCAACGGAAAGGCCAGCAGTGTCGCGGCGTTCAGGCCGCCGGGGCTCTCCGGCAGGACCAGCGCCAGCCAGATCGCAGCAGCCGCCAGCAGGATCTGAAACAGCGCCGGGCGTGGTTGCGCACCTGCGTTCATTGCCGCCGCGCCCGCAGCCAGATCACATCGACGGCAAAGGAATACAGCACCGGCAGAAAGGCCGCGCGGCTCAGGACGATGGCCGCATCGCCCGGCACGCTCGGTATCTGCAGGATGATCAGCGTGGCCAGTTGGACCACACATATGGCCTTGCGCCGCCATCGCTGCGGCAGGGGATAAGCCAGCCATGGCCACAGCACCGAGGCCGCGACGAAAACGTAACGGATCAGGCCAAGCGCAAGGACTTCGGCCCCGGCAGCCGTACCGATAAAGGCATGAACTGCCAGAAGCAGCGCAAGGATGGAATCGATTTCCATATCGAAGCGGGCGCCGAAATTCGACACAAGTCCGCTCTGCCGTGCCAGCCGGCCGTCGACCCCATCAAGCGCCAAGGCGACGGTGCCGATCAGAACGACGGCCCAGCCTGCCGCCGCCCCGGACAGCAATGGCCCCAGAAGGGCACAGACGAGCGCTGCCCGGATCGATGTCACCGTATTGGCAGGGCCAAATCGATCATAGGGATAGTGACCACGGCTCAGATGACCGACCAGCAGCCACAGCAGCAGATACAGTGCCGGAGGCGCGATCCAGCCCCAAGGCCAATCCGGCTGCAGGACCACTAGGCCACAGAAGAGCGCAGCCATCCCGGCCATTCCGGCCCGGTTCACACCAGCCTGCACCTGAGAGGCACGGACGCCCCGGCTCGGTTCGCGCGCGTCTGCCCGCAGATCGCTGTCCATATCGCCCATCCGATTGACGTTATGCCAAATCCACCATGCGTCAAGCCGTGCGGATCCCTGTGTGATTTGGGGGGAAACCGGGGTATCATGATAAGCGGGAGGGCGGACCGAATGTCCCTTATCACCGAAGGATACCGAAGCCCCGCGCGTTGGCTGCACTGGATCACCGCCGTGCTGGTGCTGCTGATGATACCCGCCGGGCTGATCATGGTGCAGCAGGGCCTGCCCCGGCCGCTTCAGGACACGCTGTTCATCTTTCACAAGAATACCGGCGTGATCCTGTTCCTGCTGATCGTCCTGCGGCTGATCTATCGCTGGCGACACAAGCCGCCACCGCTGCCCGACGACATGCCCGTCTGGCAAAGCCAGGCAGCGGGGCTGACCCACCTGGCGCTCTATGCGCTTCTGGTTCTGATGCCCGTCAGCGGCTATATCCGGGTGCGTGCCGACCACTTTCCGATAGAGGGGCTGGACGCCTTGGGTATGGGCACGCTGATGCCGAAATCGGAAATCCTTGCAGCAACGGCGCAGGCCGTTCATGTCATCTGCGCCTTCCTTCTGATCGCCATCCTTGCCCTGCATATCGCAGCGGCCCTGCAACACGCATTGCTGCGCCGGGACGGCATCTGGTCGCGAATGTGGCCGCCAAATGGCTGATCCGGTGTAACCGTCCGGCCTGACCGCTACTGGCGCCATTTCCAGGGCAGCAGTTCATCGACCTTGTTGATCTTGTAGTCCGGGATGCGGGCGAGGGTGTCGGCGAGCCATGGGTGTGGGTCGACAGCGTTCAGCTTGGCCGTTTCGATCAGGGTGTAGGCGATGGCGGCAGCCTTTCCGCCTGCCTCGGAGCCCACGAAGAGGTAGTTCTTTCGGCCTAGAGCCATTGCCCGTTCATTCTGCCCATGTCGACGAAGAGCGGGAAGTCCATTATCGTTGGCATCCCTATTTCGGCCTGAAGGTCTGTATCCGGCGAGTAGAGCAGCGCGCGACCGGGCAATTTCTTAAGGTGGAAGGCCCGTCTGGCGTTGTCGTCTCGATTCCCGGCTGGATGGTGGATCCCCTCGCCTGCGCCGACATGAGCATTGGCCAGCCACAGGTTGATCTCACCGCTCTGTCTGAACTCAAGAGACTAGTCACGCCAACGGCTGCTCCCGCACACTCCCCGCGCAAAACTGGAATCGCAAGGGAGGAAGTCGATGAAGCAGCACAACGCGCCTGTGCCGACCTCGGGCAGACAGATGAGCCTGATGTTCGGGCCGTGCAAGGTGGACGAGATGACCGAGGCGGAGCGGGCGAAGGCCACAATCACGCTGGCTCAGATTCTGATGCAGGCTGCGGGCCTCATCGTGGAGGAGCTTGACGATGAACAGCGTTGAACTGATCCCCGCGCAACTCCTGAAGCGCAAGGCTGTCGTCTATGTGGGCCAATCGACACAGTCCCAGGTCATGACCAACCTGGAGAGCCAGCGGCGGCAATATGACCTCGTCGACATCGCACGCCAGCACGGTTTCATCGACGTCGAGGTTATCGACGACGATCTTGGTCGCTCCGCGAGCGGAACGGTGGCGCGCCCCGGCTTCGATCGTCTGGTCGCCTGGTTGTGCGCGGGGAAGGTGGGCGCTGTTTTATGCCAGGATGCGTCACGGCTCGCGCGAAATGGCCGGGACTGGCACCATCTTCTAGAATTGTGCGGGCTCGTTGAGGCCCGTGTCATCGACCACGACGGCATCTACAATCCCTGCCAGCCGAATGACCGCCTGCTTCTGGGTATGAAAGGCAGCATCAGCGAGTTCGAACTCGGCGTGCTCAGGACGCGGATGCTGGATGCCGCCAAGGCAAAGGCGCGGCGTGGCGAGCTGCGCCTGTCAGTCCCGTTCGGTTACATCTGGCACCGTGAGGCGGGTCTGGGGCTGGATCCTGATCTGCGGTTGCAGGAGGTGATCAGGCTCATCTTTACCCGCTTCAGTGAGCTTGGCAGCGCGCGCCAGGTATTGTTGTCGATGACGGCTGACCAGATCCACTTTCCGCGGCCCTCAGACGAAGGGCGCATGACCAACTTCAAATGGCTGCCGATCCGCTATCACAACGTGATATCTGTGCTCAAAAACCCCTTCTACGCGGGCGTTTATGTCTATGGCAAAAGCGAGAAACGAACATCCATTGTGGATGGGCGCGCCCGTCGGAGCTATGGTCACAGCAAGCCGGTCGGAACCTGGGACGTGTTTATTAAGGACCACCACGAGGGATATATCGGCTGGGACGAATTTGAGCGAAACCAAAACCAATTGGCGCTGAACAACTACGGCCGCGCCGACGGTGTGAAATCGGGCCGGGGCGGCCGGGCGCTGCTTGCAGGCGTCATGACCTGTGCCCGGTACGGACGGCGGCTCTCGGTTGCCTATACCGGCAATCCGCAAAGCCGACCCGTTTATCGCTGCGACAAGCCCAATCTGATGATGGGTCTACCCCGGTGCATGACCTTCGGTGGCCCCCGGGTGGATCTGGCTGTTGCGCGTGAACTGTTGCGCGCGGTAGAACCTTTGGCGATCGAGGCCGCGTTCGAGGCGGAGCGGATGTATCGGAAACGACAGGGTGATCAACGCCAGATCCTTGATCTGGAACTGCAGCAGGCCCGTTACGAGGCCGGTCTCGCTGAGCGTCGCTATGCAGCATGCGATCCCGACAACCGTCTGATCGCCGCCCAGCTGGAGAAGAATTGGGAAATCGCGTTGCGCCGCGTGCGAGATATTGAAGCACGCCAGCCGACCGACAGCGCATCGACCATAGAAGTTGATCCATCCGCTTTCGCCAACATGGCGGAAAACCTTTCTGCAGCCTGGAATGCGCCCAACGTGACGATGCGTGCCCGTCAGCAAATGCTACGCACGTTGATCGCCGATATCATTGTCGATGTCGAAGATGCGGTGCGCGACGTCGTCCTCACGATCCACTGGCGGGGTGGCCAGCACTCGGAATTGCGCGTTCGCAAACCCCGAACCGGAGAACACGGTTGCGCGACGGCTGAAGATGCCTTGGCAATAATGCGCAGCATGGCTGGTCGCTGGTCTGACGAGCATATCGCCGCGTCGCTCAATCGGATGGGATTACCCACCGGACAAGGCAAAACCTGGACAGCGCACCGCGTCGCATCCGTCCGGCGCGTTCGCGGGATCCACGCCTACCGATCCGCTGAAAAAGATGGCGAATGGCTCACCATGACTGAAGCAGCAAAGGCATCAGGCGTTACAAACCACCTGATACGGCGCCTTATCAAGACCGGCATCCTTCCGGCTGTGCAGGTCGTATCCGGTGCGCCGTATCAGATCCGTGCCGACGACCTGGCGTCGGAGGCGGTCAGAGCTGCATTAGCCCGAAAAGGGCGCCCGTGTCGCGTGGCTGACACGGACACACTTCCAATGTTTACAGATACTTGAAGAGAGAGTGCATAATGAAACACGCTTCGCGATGGCGCGCATGCCGCGTTCGGCTACATTGTTGTCCAGTTCCAGCATGCCGTTGTCGAGATAGGGGCGCAGGCGTGCCATGCGGGTCAGGGCATAGCGGATCGCGGCGGCGAGCGGGGATTTTCCGGATATTCTGGTCATTTGCATGGCCAGCCAGACCTCGAGATCATCGAAGACCGGGGCGGCATTGGCCTTGCGCAGTGCGGCCCTTTGGTCTGGCGGCGATCCTCGCGCCTCCTTCTCGACGGCGTAGAGTTTGGCAATCCGGGCGATGGCCTCCTCGGCGACGGCTGAGCCCTGCGACCGATAGATGTCGACGAACTTGCGTCTGATATGCGCCATGCAGGCGACCTCGCGGACAGCGCCAGATCGATAAAGCTCCTCGAAGCCGGCATAGCCATCGGCATGCATCCAGCCCCGATAGCCGGCCAGATGGTCTTTGGGATGCTGACCCTTGCGGTCGCCTGAGAAGCGATACCATGCGGCAGGGGGCATATCGCTGCCCCATGGGCGTTCGTCACGAGCATAGGTCCAGATGCGCGCTGTCCGGGTCTTGCCGGTGCCGGGTGCGAGCATGCGGACTGGGGTATCGTCAGCAAATATGGCGCCGCCAGCCAGCACATACCGACCGATGGCATCGGCCAGAGGCTCCAGCAGGGCGGTGGTCTTGCCGACCCAATCGGCCAGCGTGGACCGGTCCAGATCAATGCCTTCCCGATCGAAGATCTGACTTTGGCGGTATAATGGCAGGTGATCCACATATTTGCTGACCAGAACATGGGCCAGCAGCCCGGGTCCCGGGCGCCCGCGTTCAATGGGGCGCGAGGGCAGCGGCGATTGCGTGAAGCGTTCGCAGCAAGCGCAGGCAAAGCGTGGTCGCATGATGCGATTGACGATGAAGCGGCCGGGGACGTATTCCAGTTCTTCGGTCACATCCTCGCCGATCCGGCGCAGATGCCCGCCGCAATCGGCGCAGGCATCAGAACCCGGGGTCAGTTCCACTTCCATCCGGGGGATATGGTCCGGGATCGGCTTGCGCTTCGGCTTGGACTTGTCCTCGATATCCGGCAGCTTCATCCGTGCCACCATCGCGGCGGCGGCGATCTCGCTGGTTTCCAGCGCCAGTTGCAGCTGTTCGATGGTCTCGGACGAACTGCCAAACCGCTGCGCCCGATGCCCGGCCAACTGATGCCGCAGCTTCTCGATCAGCACCGCCTGTGCCTTCACCTCGTCCAGAAGCCGCGCCGTGAAGCTGCGCAGTTCCTCGGGATCGACGGGGATGGTCACGGGCTCGTCCAGCATGGGAAAAGCTTACCCTGCAAAGGGTTTTGTGGGAATCCCGCTCGTTCCGGATTGGCGGATTATCCCGCCATCAGCGGCTGCCAGCTGCGCTGCGGCGTCCGCCAGTCGATCCCTTCAAGCAGCATGGCAAGCTGCGCCGGTGTCAACGCAACTTTGCCCTCTTTCGCCGAGGGCCAGACAAACCGGCCCCGCTCCAGCCGTTTGGTGAACATGCAGGCCCCTTGCCCGTCCCACCAGATCACCTTCACCAGATCGCCTCGACGGCCACGGAACACGAACAGATGTCCGGCGAACGGATCCTGCTGCAGCACGGCCTCGGCCTGCGCCGCCAGCGATGGGAACCCCTTCCGCATATCGGTCACACCCGCCGCCAGCCAGACCCGCGTATTGGCCGGAACCGGGATCATGGCGACAGGCCCCGGATCAGCCGTGCCAAGGCATCGGGATCATAACTCCCGCTGATCCGCATCCGGTGGCCGCCCGACAGTTCGATGTCGATCCGGTTCTGCGCGACAGGGGTGTCCGAGGCGGGCCTGGCATCAATGATCTCAACCGGCAGAAAGCGCGACTCCTCCGATGGCACTTGAACCGACGCCGGGTCCGACGCATAGCGAGGATCGCGCAGCCATTTGAAGATCAGGTTCGCATTCACCGCGTAACGACGCGCTACCTGCGCAACCGAAACACCCGGCGCGATCGTCTGCAGGCAGATCGACCGCTTCTCCTCATCCGTCCAGAGCCGCCTCGTCCGACGTGTCATCCCAGCACCATAGTGTCCACTATCCCTGGTGGACACTAACCGTCACTACCTGACCGCGGCAGAGCGGTCAGGCCGGACGCTTACGCCTGTGGCTGCCGCTCTATGCGTGCTGTTGCAGTTTTTGGTGTCTGGTGTTGATGTGGCGTTGATGTAGACGGCGGAAAGGCCAGTGGTATCTCGATACCACCGGCTTATCTATTTGACATATTTCATAAATTTGGTTGCGGGGGTAGGATTTGAACCTACGACCTTCAGGTTATGAGCCTGACGAGCTACCGGGCTGCTCTACCCCGCGACAGGTGCGTTATGGCGCACGGTTGCACCGATCTTTGTTTGATGGTGCGGATTTGTTCATCGTTTAGAGAGA
>NZ_JAAOHY010000014.1 GCF_011308835.1 Paracoccus xiamenensis
CGCTGTAAATCCTCACGCCCTCCCTGCTGACGCAGAAAGGCAATAGGTGGACGACTTTTACGCCGCCCGCAGCAGCACCATGCCGCCGCTAACGTGGACTAATTTCGCACCGCCGTTCTCAGGCGCACCGAACACATCCATCCAGCCACCATCCTGGATCAGGCGGCCCTCGCGATAGACATAGAAGCCTTGCGCCCTGTTCGAAATCCGCGCGAACTCGGCCTCCTCCTCCTTGGTCATGTCGCGGCGGTGCGGAAGGATCCACGCCTTCATTTCAGCGACTTCTTCGCTCCCATCGAAGAGTTCGACGACCACTTTCTGTTTGTTCGGAGCAAGCACTTGTTCGGAACGTTCGGGATAGAACGGGTTCCATGGCTTCACCGGAGTTCCGTTGATCCGGATCACCACGTTCCCTTCCCGGCTGTCATTTTCATCAAGGAATCGGTGGAAGACGAGGGAGAGGTGCTTGCTCAGGGCCTCGGACATCCGTTTGACAGCTGCCTGTTCCTTGGTGCCCGGCGTGTATTCCTTTGACAGCAACCGGTCGCAATTTTCCCAAATGACAAGCGTGCCGGTCGGACCGCAATACTCGTCGAACATCTCGTTTTGATCCGCCGTCACCGGCTCGGCCAGCATTTCCCAGACGTTGTGCTGTTCGACGTGCTCCAGGTCCCATGTAAGCTTCGCCAAGGGTTGGTCTTCAGACCGCCGAGAAATCACGCTGTAGCGCTTGCAAACCGAGCTGGAGGCGGTCTTGAGGCCCAGGCCGAATTTTCCAAGGCTCTTTGCGTCGGGGCGCCTGTCCGCTCCGTACCGCATGGCATTCCGGACTTCCTCTTGGTTCATCCCGTGACCATCGTCGCCGAAATAGACGACCTTCCGTCCGTCATGCAGGAGCTGGATCTCGATGTTGATGTTCTCCGCGCCTGCCGCGATCGAGTTGTCGATGATGTCCGCAGCCGCGGTCTTGACGTTGTAGCCGGTGTCGCGCAGGCCATAAATCAGCCGCGATGCGTTCGGGTCGTTGATAAGGTCGTTCATCTTCGTGTTTCCTGCTCGCCGGATGAAATTCCGGACCTCGTGCGCCTGTTGGTCGACAGGCCATCCGATGACAATTCTGCACTTGTTTCAGTGCCCTGCAACCATGTGGCGATGATGTTGATCAAATTGTCCACCTGAAACGACCGCGTCGCACATTCCCAGACGACAAGAACCCGCCAGCCGCAGCCCAGCAGCGCCTCGATCGCGCGTGTGTCCCGCTCCCGGTTGGCTTCGATCTTTGCGGCCCAGAATTCTGGCCGGGTCTTGGGAATACGAAAATACTTGCAGTCAGCGTGACCGTGCCAAAAGCAGCCGTTGACGAAGATAGCGCACCTGTGATTCCGCATGACGATGTCCGGACAACCCGGGAGGGAACGGACGTGCAACCTGAACCGGAAGCCGATGGCGTGAAGGGCCTTGCGCAGGACCAGTTCCGGCTTGGTATCCGCCGAACGGACACGCGCCATCATCTGTGATCTTGTCAGGGGCGCCTTCTTGTCAGCCAACACGTTCCCTTCGCGACCGGATGGCAACCGTGTTGGTCAGCCATGGAGCCATCGCTTCGGCGATCGCAACCGAAACGGGTGCCGCAACGGCGTTGCCGAACTGCCGATATGCTTGGGTGTCACTTACCGGGATCTTCCAAGGATTGTTGGAGCCGGGACGGTCGAAACCCATGAGGCGCGCGCATTCCCGCGGGGTCAGACGGCGTGGGTTCTTTCCTGGCTGCTTGACCAAGATTTCAGACCCATCCTTGTAATACCGGGCGCTGAGTGTGCGGGCCACGTTCTCGGGGCCTACCAGCCCGAAACCGAACCCGTTGCCTGCTCTGCGATGCTTCTCGGCATATCGCTGCAGGTACGACCAGAGGCCATCAGTCAGCGTGTAACGCTCGTTGACCTTGCCGAAGCTGCCCGTCGTGTAACGCCCATCTGCGGCCTCCGACCCGTCCTCTGGGTGCAGGATCGATGCGAGGGTCGGGTTGGGCCCCGACGGAACGAACACATCATTGAAAGAGAAGGTCGTCTTGTGGTCTCTCCGGAACCCGGAAATGAAAATTCGCTCACGATGCTGCGGCACCCAAGAACGGGCATCGATCACACGGTAGTCGACCTCGTACCCGAGTTCGTCCAAGGCATGCAGGATGACCCGCATGGTGTTGCCTTTGTCATGGCTCAATAGGTTCTTGACGTTCTCGAGCAAGAAGGCCCGGGGCTGGTGATGACGCAAGATCCGGACGACGTCGAAGAACAGGGTCCCCTGCGTCTCATCCGCGAACCCATGAGCTCGACCGAGTGAGTTCTTCTTGCTGACGCCAGCCAAAGAGAACGGCTGGCAAGGAAATCCGGCTAGAAGCAGATCATGTTCAGGAATGTCCGATGCGGCAACCTGTGTGATGTCACCGGCGATTTCATGGTCGCTTCCAAAGTTGGCGCGATAGGTCTCCTGAGAATACTTGTTCATCTCGCAGGTGAAGACGCATTGTCCACCAATTGCGTCGAAGCCACGCCGGAGGCCCCCGATTCCCGCGAACAAATCGATGAACTTGAAGGGTGCTTCGGAGTGTTCCATGAATGCTTCCTGCTCGCTTGTCGCCACAATATCCTGGGCCTTGGGATCAAGCCGTCCGCTGATGCTATGCTAGGCAGGCTTCGCTGTCGATGGTCTGAACGTCGCCGCAAGGTCCGCGATCATGATGTTCTATCATTGGTCCCTTAACAGATCGGTTTGAAAACAACCGCATCTTCGGTTCGGAGTTGCCCGAACCGCCGAGACATGACCGGGTTTTGGTCGGACGCCAGACAGCTTGGCAAAGCCGTCAAGCCCACGGCCTGATTTTCGGCATCGCAGCTGTCACCTCGAGCTCTCGTAGCATACCGCCCGTGACCAGTCCCTCGCGGACCCAGCCCAGCGCCTGCCACCATTCTTCGTAGCCGCGCCGGGCGGCCTCGATCTGTTGCGGGTGAGGGGAGAAGGTTACCGGACAGGCGAGGATGTCGATGGTTTTCCACTTGCCTCGTGCGCCGTGGCCACGCACGCGGATGCGCTCGACCCCTACGACTATGGCGCCCGCGTGCGTGCCATGCTGGTTCTGCTTGACGATGGTCGGCACGCAGCGCGGGACGGCGCCGGGCATCCAGTCTGGTGTCAGCCCGGCGCGGGCCAGTTCGGCGACTCGGATCGCCATGCGCTTGCCGCCGAGGCTGTCGGGGATCCCGGCGACGGTGGCGGCGATCACCTCGGCGTCCTCGTGGGTGTAGCCGCCGATCTTGTGCTGACCACCGTCGATCTTGCAGCCCAGCACGGCCCGTTGCAGCAGGACGTATTCCAGGCCGAAGCCGAAGCCTTCCTCGGTGACGTCCGGGGGCAGGGGCAGCTCGAGCTGCGCCTGTTCCACCCGGAACGCCCATTCCAGCGCCGCCTGCACGCCCAGCGCACGTTGAATGGCTCGACCGCCCGCACGGCCGATCGGCCGTTGCAGTGTCATCGAACACCTCGCTCGCGCAGGCGTTCGGCTGTCACAAGGCCCCGGGCCAGCATGGCGTCGCGCATCGTGTTGCTGATCGCGCTGACCGGCAGGAAGCGGTCGGAGTTGACCAGATCGGCGTAGAAGGCGGGCAGGTCGGTGATCGGCTTTGCCGTTGGAGCAAGGGCCGCCTTGGGCTTCCGGCGCTTCCGCCCGGCATCCTCGACCTTGCGCTGGGCGGCGCGCTGCATCGCCCGGTCCAGCGCCTTCGGCCCATCGGGCGGATCGGTATGCTCCTGGCGACTGGCCTCGGCGGCAGCGATGATCTCCGCCTCGGTCAGCCCCAGCTCGTCGCGCCAGCGCTGGACGTGCAGGCGGGGCGGCCAGCCTTGCCACCAGCCGGGCAGGGCGTCAGGGTCGAGGCCGAGTGCTGCGAGCAGGTTTCCGAAAACCTGATCGGAAATCGCCTCGCGCGCCTGCGCGCCCTCCTCCTCCTTTACTGGTTTACTTAGAGGTTCCCTTACAGGGTTAGTGTCCGAAATCCGGACACGGCTTTCGGCATTTTCCGGACACGGGTCGGCCGGAAAATCGGACACGGGCCTCGTGCCATCCCCGTGTCCGAAATCCGGACACGGCAGGTCGTTGGCCATGGCATCGCCAGTGCAACCGTCGGCATCGTCGAGCGTTTCTGCTCCACCATCCTCCCCGTGTCCGATTTCCGGACACGGTGCTACAGCCACAGGTGTGAAGCCCGGCTCGAACCCCAGGATGTAGCGGGTCGGCAGCTGGCGCTTGGTCACGGGGTCAAGCCGCGGCACGCGTCGCAGCAGGCCCACGGCCTCCAACTGGCCGAGGTGATCGTTCAGCGTGGACCGGCTGATTTCGCAGTCATGCGCCAGCCGATCCTGCGAGGGGAAGCAGCCGAAATCAGGGTTGAACCGGTCACAGAGGTGCCAGAGCACGATCTTGGTCGTCGGCTTCAACCCGCGCTGCTTGATGGCCCAGTTGGTGGCCTCGTGACTCATGGCGCGGGCCTCCGCGGGGCAGGAGCGATACGCGTGGTGAAGCCGTGATCGGCCAGCGCGCCCAGCGCGTCATCGAGACTGCGGACCAGCGCCCAGCCGAACCCCTGCGCTTGGACGGCATCGCGGAATGCCTCCTGTTCCGGCCGTAGCCGCCCCTTTGGCGCCTTCAACTCGAGGAACAGGACGCGGCCATCGCAGATCACCATCAGATCGGCGAACCCGGCATGGACGCCCATTCCGACGAGGATCGCCTGGCGCTTTGCCCCGCGGGGCCCAGCCTCTGTCACCTCGTTGGCGCAGTGATGGATGATGGCGGTGCGCGGCAGGGCGATGCGCAGCGTCTGCACCACGGCACGCTGCAGGTCGGCCTCGGGGGTGCCGCGGCGCTTCATCGCGCGGCCCTCCCCTGATCCTCGCGCTGGGCACGCCGAACCGGCCGCCGCGCATCGACGACGACCAGCAAGCGCTGAGCATCGGCACGCTCGCTCGGGGTCTCGCCATGCTGGGCGAGCACATTGCAGGCGAGCCGGATCAGTTGATCGCTGTGATGCGCGACGTCGGCGATGACGGCGCGGGCCTCGGCCAAGCGGTCGGTGGGCCAGGCGGAACTGCAAGGGTGGCTGGTCATGGCCGCCCCCGCGTCTTGCGCACCGGGTGGGCCTGTTCCTGCGCCCTGATCCATTCCTGAATGGCTAGGCGGCGATAGAAGGTCTTGCGACCTATGCGTGTGCATGGCGGCCCCTGACGGCGAGCCTCCCACCGCGACAAAGTATCTGTGGTCAAGCCCAGCACGCGGGCCAGCTGCTCGCGGCTGATCCAGTCGGCCAGGAGGTCAGGGATCTCCTCCACCGAGCCATCTTGCATGTCTTTCATGGGCTGCTCCGTTCGCCTCGCACCCCTCTGCTGGGGGCGGTTCCAGCGAAGCAGAGCGCGAGGACCGGAAGACAGGCGGAAGGTGGAACTGGCCGCTGCCGTCCAATTCCACCCCTTGTTTTATTGGTGTTCTGGCGGCTGGCGCGCGACGCGACTGGTGTTGCGGCAGCCCTCCCAGGGCGTCCCAAGCGCCGGTTCCTGGCGACGATACGCGCTTCGTCGCAGCCGCTCCGACAGCTTGGGGCTGATCGGGCGGCGCTGAGGCGGTTTCGCCGGTTTCGCAGGGACCGGAATTGCCGGAATGGACCATTCCGGTCGGGTTCCGACGGTTCTGGATGATATCCACAAGTTCTTTTTTTGTTCCGGTGCGCCAGTGCAGGATTCTGGTTGATCGTTCGCCTTCAGGATGCGTAGATTCGTGGTCGAGCAGAACATAAGAATCGACAAGGCAACCGAAGCCAGGTGCCGCCCCTCTTGGGGTGGGGTGGCCAATTACAGGCAGTTTTCTTCGACGACGTGGGCTGCAGCCAGTCCACCCGCGTGCTTGGCACGGCGGGTTTTTGTAACCCGCAGTCCGATGGCCCTGGCCGAAGGATGCCGTATGTCTGAGAGGAGTTCGTTCATGCCTTTGCCGCCCGTCGCCTTCTATTCCATCTACGAAATTGCCGTGCGCTGGGGCTGTCCCCCGGCCGATGTCGCGGGCTGGGCGGCAGAGGGACACCTTCAGGTTTTGGCAGGCATTCCGCCAGTGAGTTGCGGCGATGAGACCGTCGCCGGTCTGGTCGAGGTTCCGATTGCCGAACTGATGCCGATGTTCAGACGGATCGGCCCGAGCGACGAACAGGCGAGGCTGCGGCGCGTGATGCCGCCCGGATCCAAGACCTGGCTCAAAGTGACGGACCCTCCCGACGGCGTGCTGATCCGGTCGTCCGACCTTCTCTTGTCGGCGGGATCCCTGCAGCAGTTCGAGGAGGAACGCGATCTGCTGCGGCGCCCGGCCTCCACCGTCGGTGCCAGCCCGCGGTACGATTGGGATTCCATGTACGCGTGGCTGACCGTATTCCTGTTCGAAAGAGGCGTGCCCGACACCCAGACCGCGCTGATTGCACTGGTTCAAGACTGGTTCGTCCAGAATTCGAAGTCGGGCGAGGTGCCGGATGAAAGCACCATCCGCAAGCGGCTGACCTCGCTCTGGCGCAAGTTGCGCGGCGAGGAAACCGTGTGAAGATCAGGCTGATTTCGGCAGGTCGGTCCCGTCCTGCGCCGCGTCATGCACGAGGCGCGGCCGCGGGCGCAGGAGGCTGGCCACCGTGTCGACGCCCGCCCGCAGGGGGGAATCCATCAGGTGCGCATAGCGCTGGGTAGTCTGCATCTGACTGTGGCCCAAGAGCTTGCCGATCATTTCCAGCGACGCGCCGCCACTGACCAGCAGGGAGGCAAAGGTGTGGCGCAGGTCATGGATTCTGACGTCGGCCAGCCCGGCGTCCTTCTGTGCCTTGGCCCAGAAGCGGCGGATTTCCCGCACCGGCTGGCCGACAGTTTCGCCGGGAAACAGCCACGGGTTTCCCCGCGGTACCGCGTGCTGGCGCAGGCGCACGATGGCCGCGACGTCCTGCGAAATCGGGACGCGATGGATCTTTCGCTGCTTGGTGGTCGAGGCGGGTTTCGACCAGATCGCATAGTCGAGGTTGAACTGTTCGAACCGGGCCGTCCGGACCTCGCCCACCCGGGCGCCGGTCAGCATGCACATGCGGATGATCGCCGCGGCGCGCTGATCCTCGGCCGCATCCAGCACGGCCGCCAGCCGGGTCAGTTCCTCGGGAGACAGGAACCGTTCGCGGGCATGTTCGATGCGCCGATGGAAACCTTGCGCGGGGTTGTCCGTCCGCCATTCCCATTCCACCGCCAGCGTGAACATCTTGCGCAGCACCTCGCCCATGCGGTTGGCGCGGATCGGGGTGGGCTTGTGACCCTGCAGCTTGCGGGCCCGGTTGTTGGGCTTCGCCTTGCAGGGGCGGGGACGCCCCTCGGCCACGAAATCGAGGAACTTTGCGACGTCGGATTTGGTGATCTCCGTCACCAGCCGGTTGCCCCAGGCCGGTTCCACCATCTTCTTCAGCATCGAGACCTGGTCGCCTGCATTGGTCTTGGCCAGCTTCGGCAGATGCTCGGCGATGTAGCGGTCGATCATGTCCGTGACGCACGGGGCCCCGCGCCACTCGTCACGCATTGCCAGAGGATCCTGACCCTCGTCGATGGCACGCCGCAGCTCCTTGGCGCGTTCGCGCGCGGCCGTGACGCTCCACTCCGGCCAGCGCCCGATGGTCATTCGCCGCTGCCGCCCGGCGTGCCGGTAGTCAATGGTGAAGGTCCGCGCGCCCGATGCCTGGACCCGGGCGGCGAAGCCGATCACCTCCGTGTCGAAGATCTGATAGCTAACGCCGGGCTTCGGTTCCGCATCGCGCAGGGTTTTCTCATTCAGTTTCAGTCGTTTGACCATCCATCCCGCCTCCTTGCCCGACGACACAGGCGTAGACCCGCGCCACTATCAAGGCGGACCACGGGACCGGGACCGGAATATAGGCGGAAGGTGGAATTGAAGGCCGGGTGACAATTCCTAAAAAAGAAAAACAAGGTGTTAGGTGACTTTGCCCAGCGCACGGGGTGGGGAACAGACGGACGCCCGCCCCCTTCTGCGCCGATGGTTTGATCGGAGGCCGAGCAAGAGGTAATCCTGTCGGCACACCCCAAACACGAAACTTCCATGCCCAGCGCCAAGCCTCCAAGAAACCTGACGCCCGTGCTGTGCCGGCGCCTGCAAGCTGAAATGCTGAAGGCCTGCGAAGCCGTCGCCGGTCGTCATGGCCTAGTGGTCGAGCCGCGCGACATCACCGGCGCCGACCTGCGCTGGGGGTTCGATGCCACCTTCCGCGTCTCGATCCCCCTGCCGGATGGCAGCGCTCTCGATCCCGAGCGGCTTCGGTTCGAGGCGCTGTCCGAGGCCTTTGGGCTTTCCCCCGCCGATTACGGCCGCCAGTTCAGCACCGGGCGCGAGCAGTTCCGCATCACCGGCATCGACCCCCGCCGCCCGAAATACCCGGTGTCAGCCGAGCGGATCCCAGATGGCCAGGAGTTCAAGTTCACCGCAGAACAGGTCTCATTGTTGCTGCAGCATGGGATGAAGGATGTGACGCCGAAGAGGTAGGGGCGGAGAGTTGCCCAGAGCTGCCGTTCGACTTCATTGCAACGAAGGTCCACTTGGAGCCCTTTTTGACGAATGCTGCCGAGCGACTGGACGGCCGCTTCGGCGGACCCGCAGCTTAGCGAGGTGTTCTCCGTTCGGGTCTAGACATACTCCGTAATGCGTTTCAACAAGGCGACACCGGCACCTGATAGAACGCCGCAAGAAGACGTAAGCTCTTGACGACGCCCGGTGTCGAGCGGGTGGGGTCCTGTTATGTGACCGTAAACTGCCCCATCATGCCCGCATCCTCGTGTTCGAGGATGTGGCAGTGATACATGAATGGTGTCTCTTCCGAAGCCAGCTTGTCGAACCTCAGCAGGATTCCGGTCGGACCCTGCACACGGACAACATCTTTCCAACCGATCTGCGCCGAGTCGACCGGCCGTCCGTTCTGACTCACGCCTCACGATAATTGTCACACGCCTCAACACCCTTTGCGACCACGTCGAGAAGTGCGTCCACATCGTTCAGAAGGACCGTGACGCGCGGGTTGCTGATACGGTAACGGATGAAGCGCCCTTCGCGGTCGCTGGCGACAAGCCCGCAGTCCAGCAGGCACCTCAGATGGTTGGAGACGTTGGGTTGCGATAGTTCGGTCCGCTCGACGAGCTCGTGAACGGCCAATGGCTCGTTGCAAAGTGCACCGAGGATGGCCAGGCGGCTCGGGTCCGCGAAGCCGCGGAACAGCTTCGCCCGTCGCTCGATGGTTGCGCTCTTGCGGTCATCGACCAATTGCGCCATATCACTCCTCGCTGATATGTTGTTCTTCGATTCATCCTAGCAGGAATAGCGCGACCATGGCCAACACCGAAAATGCCGGATCGACGGCAGATGTCCCGCCCGTCCGTTACCGGGTTTCCGGTATGGATTGCGCCAAGGATGCCGCGCAGATCGAGCGGGCGGCACAGGCAGCCGGGGTCGCGCCCGGCGATGTGAAAGTGTCGGCCGCGACGCACATCATGACACTGACTGCACCCGAAGTGCGCCTGCCGGACATCGAAAAGGCAGTCGCGGTGACAGGCTATGGCTTCGACCGGATCGAGGGCGATGAAGACATTCCGCCGAATCCCGCCCATCAGGACCCGGCCTACCGCCGTGCCCTCTGGATCGTCGTGATCCTGAACGTGGGATACGGGGTCCTCGAAATGATCGGCGGTTTCATTTCCGGATCGCAGGCCGTGAAGGCCGATGCGCTCGATTTCATCGGCGACGGCGCGATCACCTTCCTTGGCCTGCTGGCCATCGGCTGGAGCCTCGCCTGGCGGGCACGGTCGGCCTTGATCCAAGGCATCTTCCTCGGCCTGCTCGGCCTTGGCGTCCTCGGCACGACCATCGTGCGAGTCTTCGAACGGACGACGCCGGATGCAGGTCTAATGGGCCTGCTTGGCATGATCGCCCTTGTCGTCAACGTCATCTCCGTTCTGCCGCTGCTGCGGTTCCGCAAGGGCGACGCGAACATGCGGGCCGTCTGGCTATTCTCGCGCAACGACGCCATCGGCAATGCGGCGGTTGTCGTTGCCGCCGGTCTCGTGGCGTGGCTGGGCAGCGCCTGGCCGGACCTCATCGTCGCCTTCGGCATCGCCGGACTGTTCCTGCACTCGTCTTGGGCAATCATCCGCGATGCGCGGGCCGATCTGAAGGCAGCGGCATGAACAGCCGCGTTCTGGGCGGGCTCTGCGCGATCGCGGCGTTCGGCCTCGATCAGGGTACCAAGGCGCTTGCGCTGAACACACCGGCGCTTGAGCGCGGCGTCGAGGTTCTACCCTTTCTCAATCTCGTGCGGGTTCTGAACGATGGAGTCAGCTTCGGTATGCTGGGCGGGATCGTGCCTTGGTGGGGTCTCATCGCGCTTGCTGGCGTGATCGTGGCATGGCTGCTGATCTGGTTGTGGCGCGCGCCGGACAGGCTGACGGCTGCCGCTCTCGGTCTGATCATCGGCGGCGCGCTCGGCAATGTCCTCGACCGGCTGCGTTATCAGGCCGTCCCGGATTTTCTGGATTTCCATTACCGAACATACCACTGGCCGTCCTTCAATCTTGCGGATGTGGCGATTTTCTGCGGTGCGGCCCTGCTGTTCTGGGACAGCTTCCGCTCGGCGCAGAACAAGCCCGAACGTAACCACCGAGAAGAAAACGTTACGGGGAAATAATCGATGTCCAGCATTCCATCCGCAAAGGGCATCGACAGCACGCTTGGGCTCGGGCACCGACGTGGCGCTCGAGACGGCCGACGCGGCGATCCTGCGCAACCGTGTGACCGATGAGCCGGGCAAGATCCGCCTCTCCCGTGCGACCATTTCGAACATCCGCCAGAACATCGCGATTGCGCTCGGCCTCAAGGCGATATTCCTCGTGACTACCGTGCTCGGGATCACCGGCCTTTGGATCGCAATCCTCGCGGATACCGGTGCCACCTTGCTGGTGACGATGAACGCCCTGCGGCTGCTGTTCTTCCGTCCTACCGGCACGCCTGAACCTGCGGGTCACGTCGATCTGACCGCTGAGACACGCCCCGATCGCGCCGCCGCAAAGACCTGAAAGGAACCCTGATGACCCTCACCCGCCGCGCCGTGATGGCCTCCGCCGCTTGCTTCGCCGCGACGGCACCGACCGCCGGACTGTCTCAAAGCTCTCCCGCGATCCACGTTCTGAAAGACCCGAACTGTGGCTGCTGCACAGCTTGGATCGAGATCCTCAAAGAGAACGGATTTAAGGTCACCACCGAGCGCAGCTTCGGCACCCTCCTGATCCGGCACAAGCTCGAGAACGGCATCCCCCAGAACATGACCTCCTGCCACACCGGCGAAATCGAGGGCTACATGATCGAAGGACACGTGCCGACGGCCGACATTCGACGGCTGCTATCCGAGCGCCCCGATGCCGTCGGTCTCGCCGTGCCTGGGATGCCTTACGGATCACCGGGCATGGGGCCAGAGGATGAGCGGGAAGCCTACGACGTGTTCCTGATCCTCGGAGATGGCAGGACGGAAATCTTCTCCAGCTACGAGGCTGCCTGACGGCGCCGATCTCAGGATCGCTGTGGGGCCACTGCACAAACCTCACACCGCGCAGTCGCAGCGAAAGTCAGGAAAGTCCCGCATTGCTGACCTCCATCCTTTGCGCAGCGACCGTCCGCTCTCCGCCCTTCGCGTCGAGACCGATCCAAGGGATGTAGGGATGGCTTTCGCGTTCGATGAACATCGCTTGTCAACGTCTGGTCAACGTCTGGTCAACCCGCGAATGCGTCCCTGTGCGCACGTTGATCCGTCCAAATCCGGCGAGAAGCGCCGATAGTTCTCGAAAAAGTCTGCCGTCTCAAAGGCTTGCACGTTAAGTCTCTGAATAGAAAAGAGTCATGAGAATCAAAGAGTTCGGCTCATAACCTGAAGGTCGTAGGTTCAAATCCTACCCCCGCAACCAAAAAATTACAAGATATCAAAGATTTGGATGCCGACCGAAATGGTCAGACATCCCAATCCCTGTTTTACATCAACGCCACATCAACGTTTGGGGAGACGGGTGGCGATAACGTATGTCCAGGCGAAGCCCATCGCCGATGAATACCAGTGAATGATGATTTTCTGTTGGCATGCACAAGATGATGTGGCAGAAGGAAAAGAAAACCGGGGGGTAACATGACGGCGTATCAGGATCGCGTGTCTGAGTGGGTCGCAGCCTGCTTCCCTGCTGAAGCACGAACTGACCTTGATGAGCGCGCGCACCGCTTTATGGAAGAAGCGCTCGAACTTGTCCAAGCCAATGGTTGCACCAAGCACGACGTTCTAAGGCTCGTGGATTATGTTTTCGATCGCCCGGACGGGCCGTTGCAGCAGGAAGTTGGCGGGGTCATGGTCACCCTGGCTGCGTTCTGCAGTGCGGCGCAAATATCGCTCGACGAGGCGGCGGAGAACGAGCTTCAGCGAAACTGGCGGCGGATCGAGGCGATAAGGGCCAAACATGCTGGCAAGCCTAGTGGTTCACCGCTTCCGCAGATTGTAAGCGATACGCCTATTTCCGCTATGGGCTAATCCCTCATTTCCACATCGGTAGCAGGTAGGCCAGCCGGGTTGATCGTCTCGTTTCATACGCAGGAACTTCAGGAATTGTGCTTGGTTATGAACGTAGCGGAGACGAAGCTTGGCCGAATCGACGCTCTTGCTATGGTCACGATGATCGCGGACGTAGAAGCTCAGGACAACTGCCTGGAGCTGCTTCAGTACTTTGCAGATGATGCAAAATGTCTGCGTCCGCCGGAGATCGTGATACAGTTTGGCAGTGCGATGGTCGCGAATTTCGCTGTTTCGGGCCGTCGTTATCAGCTATCTGCCGACGGCGAAGTGGACTGGCAAACAGTGACGCGATTGAAGTTGATGGCGGTTGGGGCACAACATGGCACTTGACGTGGGGCAAGCAGACTGGTTCTCAAAACCCGGTGACTCAATCAGTGTGGCAATGAAGCGGCGCGGAATCGGTGCCGACACGCTTGCTCCCCACTTTGATGGCGGCATCAGCGATGTCCGCGCGCTTTTGGACGGTGCGCTGGCCATTGATGCTCATATATCAAGCGTTCTCAGCGATACGCTGGGAGGGAGCGCTGGTTTTTGGTTGAAGCGTCAAGAGAAATTTGCAGCTGCTCTGGAGCGTGCCGTTGAGGCGGCCGGTTGTGATGCGTCTGAATGGGTTGAGCGAGTGCCAATGCCAGCAGCGCAGGGGCGCCAAGCTCGTCGATCGGGCCGTGGGCTTTCGGAAGAAATTCGACGCCGAATGCTCTTCTATAACGTTCCAAGCTTAGAGAGTTGGGAGAATCGGTACGGGAAAATCTGCTCCGAAACCCATTTTCGCCGTTCGATGAGCTTTGTCCCTAGGAATGCAGCAATGCTGCTTTGGCTTAGACGCGGCGAACTAGAGTCAGAGCTGGTTCAAACTCGTCATTGGTCCTCCGATAATCTAAGGGATCGTCTCGACGCGATTCGCTCGTTGACAAAAATCGGGAACCCTTCGCGCTTTCTACCTAAGCTGCGCACTTTGTGCGCTGAAGCCGGCGTCGCGGTCGTCGTTGTTAGAACTCCTCAAGGTTGTCATGCGAGCGGGGCAACTCGGCTAGTTTCAGGCGACAAGGCGATGATGCTTCTTAGCTTTCGACACCGCGCGGATGACCAGTTCTGGTTCACGGTTTTCCACGAAATCGGTCATCTTTTGCTGCACAGCGCCGAAACATTTGTCGATGGCGACGATACGCCCAACGATCAGTACGAGCTCGAGGCAAATCGATTCGCAAGTGATTGCATTGTTCCGGAGCAACGCGAAAGTGAGCTGCTCAAGCTAGGGGCCAATCGAAATGCAATTGTGCGCTTCAGCGTATCGGCTGGTGTTGCACCTGGCTTGACAGTCGGTCAAATGCAGCATCGGGGCGTGATTGAGCACCGACAAATGAACCACCTAAAGCGTCGCTGGAATTGGGATGAAATTGAGCATGTCACAGTATAGATTTGCTAACCCTTGAAGTGAACAAAGGTTAGCGGCTGCTTCTGCCAGTTGCACAATGCGTCTTCAAGCACGGCCATGCCGACGTTCAGAAAACCATCTAGGCCATCAAGGCTGATCTGCAAATTTTGGCTTGAGACATTTCCGTTTGCGGAGCCGGTGAACAATAATTTTGCGCCCCTACTAGGCCCGGTCGCTCCGCTCAAATACGCCGACAAAGGCCTCATCTGAACTATTTGATACCGCGCAAGCAGCATCAGATAGTCAAACTTTGCGAGCCTGCCAAAGCTCAGGATGTCAGTGGCGTCATAGAGCGCATCGAACCTGTCGTTTCTTCCAAACCCGGTTTGCTGAAAGAAACGTTGGTGTCCTTGGGCGCCGATCAAATTGACATAGCTGCGTACGACTTTCCCCGTCGATCGATGGGATCCCGGTCGCAGGCTTTCATACTTCCTGTGGTTGCCAAATTTTCCACGAACTCCTTGCCAGTTCGCTGAAATCCAGTTCTCGAAAAAGGCCGGATTTCTGGAGACGCTTTTCCAGTCCCAGACCCCCTGTCCCAACTGGCCGTAAACGTCGGTCAATCGTTGCCACCCGCTATCCGCCGGTTTTGCGAAGTGGGTCATCAAAAAAATTAACCAGCAAGCTTCGTCAACGTTTCCACACTGAAGATGAAAGGCGATTGCCTTTTCAGGATTGAACATCGGGTCGTTTGGGTTTGCTCTTCGTGCTGAGATCGCCTTCTGCTGAAGAAATTTGTAGTAATCTTCGCGTCTCAGGCTAGCTACAAGCTGTGAAAGTAAGGTGGCGCGAGCCCTCCTGTCGGCCAACCCTGGAAGCGGCCCACTAGTAGCTTCGTAGGCCGCCAACTGGCTATCGAGCTGTCGGCTTTGGCCAGTACGCGAGGGCCACATCATCTCGTCTGATTTCCTTTAGCTGAAGGTGCGCTAGGTTGGGCTTTTACCGGAAGCGGATTGGCATATACAGCATACATCTCGCTGTGGAATGCCCCCTTTAGTTCGGAAAGATCGAATTTCATGCGTCTAGCCCAGAAGCACTGAATAAGTCTCGCAAAATCAGACCAATAGCTGTCACGAAAGATTTCGTCCACACTGAATCGATCTCCTGCGCGTGCGCGCGCCTCGGCATGAAGCAGGGTCGGCACTAGTTCGAAAGGGTTGCCCATCGGCATTTCTGGCATCTCGTTAGGACGCTGATACCCTTCATCGATGTACGCCAGGGCCCCTTCAAGGACTTCATCGTAGACATGCATGGAGCCCGCATGATGGATATAATTTCCGAGGGCCGCGCCGAGTCGGCGGGCCATCATTTCTTGCAGCATTGTAAAGCAGAATACATCATGGGGAAGGCCGTAGTAGGCGTCATTGGATCGCATATTGGTTGACATATGAAGTTGGCCGTCCCTCAGATGAAACTGAAGGGTCGTTGTACAGGGAATTTCTTTCCTGTGAGCGACTAGATCGGAGGCACAAAACAGCTGCACCACAGCTCGACGACTACCGGGCCGTTCCTTGAGTAGGTTGGCTACGTTTGATAACTGGTCAATGCCTCCATCCATAGCAAACAGCCTAGGTCCGTATGCACCAGGGAGAATTCCTTCCTCCGCATCATTTCTATATCGTGGTATATATGGCTCAATAAATTCAAGTTTGTCCGAGCCCGAAAGGTACCAAAGAAGCTCTCCGATGGCGCTGAATGGTTTCCCTCTGTCTTCAGATCGGCTTAGCCGTGCACGAGGGTTTTCTAGCCTCAAGGTCACCCCAAGAAGTTCCGTATTTTCGCCTCGAGAGCCGCGGTTTTTTAAGCCTTGCGAAGGAAGAGCCTTGTAGAGTTCGATTAGCAAGTCATCGAGCGAAGTTCCGGAAATTTCCATTTAGACCGCTTGCAAATGTGGACTGGCTTTCGCCCTAGGCTGTGATGGTAGCTCAATCTTTGCCGATCAATCCATACCAGTTTCCCCGAGCCATCATTTCTGTGGATGAAGTTGACGCTCGGATTCCTCAAAAGCATCGAGAACGTTAGTAGTGTCAGGGTGCTCGGCGTCGCCCAACTGGATGGACGCCGCAAGATTGACGCTTGAATCGGTCAAAAATGTTCTGCATTGGTTCCAGTCTATGACTCGCCGCAGCACACCTCAAGTCAAGATCGACGATTCGGCCTTCCCGGTCCGCGTTCTGATCTGCGTGCCGGAGATGGGTTTCGGCAGCATGTCCGACGCTCTGCATGAGTGGCTGGCGACGCGGATCGGCCGCGGCAACTATGCCTGGCATGGCGGCGGGCGCGGCGGCACGCGGGACCGGATCGCGCTCTATTTCCGTGAACCGGATGCGGCCAGCGCCTGTCTGACCGCCTTTCCGGATCTGGAACTGGCTGACGGAACATGTCTGCCGGGCTACAGTTCACCCTATTTGCCCTTTGGCCGCTCCGAGGACGACGACACCTTGTGCAACCTTTACAATCAGACCACCACGCAGGAGGCGATGCGCCAGCTTTTCAAGGGGCTGACCATGACAGATCGCGCGGGCAACGTCGCGCCGGGCAAGGTTTATCCGGATCAGCTGGCACCGATCATCCGCCATGATGGCGCTTCGCTGGAATTGGTGAAGGCACGGTGGGGGATGCCATCGCCACAATCGGTCCTGAAGACCCAACGGGATCCAGGCGTAACCAATGTCCGCAACCTGACCTCGCCGCATTGGCGGCGCTGGCTGGGCCCAGCGCATCGCTGCCTGGTGCCGGTCACGGCCTTCGCCGAACCGATCAAGGGCGGCAATCAGTGGTTCGCTCCGGCGGCATCAGAGACGCCGATGTTCTTCGCCGGGATAGAGGTCCGGGGCTGGACTTCGATCCGCAAGGTAAAGGATGGCGAAACAACCGACGATCTCTATGCCTTTCTGACCTGCGCGCCCAATGCCGAGGTGAAATCGGTGCATCCGAAAGCCATGCCGGTCATTCTGACTGAGCCTCGGGATTGGGAGACCTGGCTTTCGGCACCAATCGAGATCGCCAGCAAGCTGCAACGTCCTCTGCCGGATGGCGCATTGGCGCTGGTGGACGCCCCGGCCGAGCCGTCCTGACACCGTCTGTCATCCTATGCAGGCTCGCGCCTGCGCGCGCATGACGGCATAGTCCGCCATCATCCCGACCAGCGCGTCATCCCCAGGCAGGGCCTTCAGTTCCACCGCCGCCCGGTCCCGCATCGCCTGATCGTAAACGACGACCGGCGGGCAGACCGCACTGCCCGGATCAGAACCGCCCGTCGCGCAGGCGCTCAGCAAGCTCGTCGCGATCACGAGGGCGGGTGCTGGCAGCCTCCAGCATGCGGCGTTGAATCTCATTCTGGCGCTCCATCTGGTTCAGGCGTTCGGCGTGGCGACCGGCGGTTTCGCCGGCGCGCCGCAGGTTGAGGAGGAAAAGAAGGACCGCGCCGATCAGCGCGATCCCGATGGTCAGACGCCGCACCCAGCGCGACGCCAGCAGCGCAGCGAGGGCGCCCATCACCGTCGCCCCCGGTTCCAGTCATCGAGCCGGGCCCAGACCGTCAGGCCGATCCCGGCCAGTGCCAGGCCGATGAAGGCCCAGCGCAGGGTGTCGAGATACGGGATCAGCGGCTGGATCGCGGTTTGCGCGTCGCTCAGCGTGTCCTGGGCGATTTCGATGCCCGCGGCACCGACGGTTGCCAGTCCTGCCGCGCCGCTGCCTTTCATGGTACGGCTGTCGGCCAGATGTTCCCGCGCGGGCGGCTGATCCTCGGCGAAGGGGATGGCGCGGGCTGGAAAGGGATCGCCCCAGCGCCGGGCAGGGCCGAGATCGATATGCATGAAGCCGGAGCGCGGATAGGTGCCGAAGCCCAGGAAACCTACCGCCCGCGCGGCCTTCTCGAAGCTGGCCGGATCGTGATTGGCCATGGAAATGTCGAAGGCGGTGCCCTCGAGGTGTTTCGAGCGCCTCGCACCCCGCACCCGGGCATTATGTTCCGGGCTGCGATAGGCCGAGTTCACGATCAGCGGCTTGCCGAGGCGGGTGCGCAGCGCCTGCAGCCGGTCGAGGGCCGCGTCATGGATCAGGATCGATCCGGTGCCCCGGCAGGCGATCTCGGCGGGCGAGAAGTTCGGCCAGCACCATGTTTCTTTCGGCACATCGCGCCAATGGCGGTAGAAGCGGGTGGTCATGGATATCCTCCGGATAAAGAAAAAGCCCGCCGGGATGGCGGGCTGTGGGGTGAATGGGGTTGTAAGGGTTGGCGGTGTGCGCCGCGCGGCGAGTCAGCCGCCCTCGCCGAAGAGTTTCAGCTTCAGGGCGATCCCGGCCAGCAGGGTCAGGATCAACCCGGCGGTCAGCATGCGGATGATCGTCCGCGAAATACCCATCGAACGCGCGAAAGCTGCCCTGCAGCGCGACCGTGTCGCCTGCGTCCAGCGGGACCATGGTCTGCAGCCAGAGGGCGGTCGCCTCGGACACATGCGCGCTGGAAATCTCGCCGAACGAGCCCCGGATTTCCGTGGACCCGCTAAGCACCAGCCGCCCGCGCATCCGGGCATTGCTGCTGGCATTGATCTTGAAGAGCAGCGAGGCCCCGAAGAGATAGGTGCCCGCGACCGGCGCCACGAAGCGGTTGGTCGCGGCATCGAAACAGCCCTGATCGTTATAGTCCGTGACGTTGATGCCGAGCGTCGTCCAGCTGTCGGTGGCGACGTAATTGTCGTAATTCGTCCATGCCTTGAAGCGCGGCAGGTTCGGCTGGTCTGCGATGCCCGTCGCCGGATCGACGCCCAGCGCATCGCGGAAGCTGGACCCGTCGGGCGAGACGGCGATGCGCAGCCGGTCCGATCCGAAGAGGCCGATCAGCGCCCGTGTCGAGAACCCGGTCTGCAGGATCAGCCCGGCATCGTCACCGCCCGTTTCCCGGTTCAGGGTTTGGGTCAGATCGCCGCTGCCGCCATCGGCTGCATAGAGCGCGGTCCAGAGGGCGCTGTTCAGCTTGGCCGAGAAGGGGGCACCGGCGCTGGCCGCCATGCCGATGCCGAGGCGTGTCAGATCGTCGAGGGAGGTCGGGATGACCGGCTCCCAGCCCGCACCGTTCCGGACCAGCAGCGCGGCCTCGTCCTCAATCCATGCCCGCCAGCCTTCGCGCGGCGGTAGTCGCAGCCAGGCGCCATCGGTCCAGAGGGCGACGTTCAGATCCCATCCTGCCCAGCCGCCGGTCGCGCCCGAAGCAACGATATAGCGATCACCATCGGCCGGACTTGCCGGTGGCGCGGCCATAACCCGGCTCTTGACCGAAAGCTGCACCAGCCCGTCGAGCAGATGCAGGGCCTCGTTATGGGTGACGTGTTTCTGGGCCTGCGCCGCCATCAGATAGGGCAGCAGCAGGTTCGTCGTGCTGTCGGACATCTTTTTGGTTTCCCGGTCGTTAGAGATAAAGCGTGGTCGTGCGTGCCGTGCCCCGTCCGATACGGGCAGAGAGCTGGCAGATGCGTATGGTCAGGCTGTCACCCGGTGTCAGCAGCGCGCCCCAATCGGCGGTCTGTTGCGCGGCGTTATAGGTGACCGACGGCGCATTGGTGGTCAGTGTCCGCTTCACAGCCGCGCCATCCATGATCCGGATCTCATAGCTTTTGACTTCTTCGGCCATCGGCACCTCCAGCCCCTGCCAACTGTCGGCGGCTAGGCTGCGGGACCGACGCGTCCAGCGAAGCGTCAGATCGCCCGGGACATGCGGGCGGCGCCATGGCTGGTTGACATGCACTGGCGAAAAGGGCCGCAGTCCCTCGCCCTCAGGGGCGAAGCTCACCACTGTGAAGGTCTCGCTACTGACCGGATGGCGGGCGGGACCGATGCGCCAGTTGAAGGGAACGCCGAGATCGGCTTCCGGGATCGGCAGCGGCGTCAGGGCCTCGTTCAGCAGCACCACCCGTGCCCCGGCCGGGGTCGGATTGCCCATGGCATGTTCCGTGCCGCGCTGGCCGCGCAGTAGGCGGCTCAGGCGGTATCGGCCCGACGCGATCAGTTCGGCCGAGCCCGCCTGGACGATCTCCCAGCGCCCCGGCGCGGCTTCGATTGCCAGCGCATTGGCCCCGCCGAAGAGGGCAAGATCGCTGACACTGTCCAGTTGACCGCTGGCGAGATCGAGGAACAGGACATTGCCGAGATCAAACCGTGAGGTGGGACCGGGCCAGAGATCGGCGGTGAGACGCCCCATGTTCGCCCGGCGGCGTACCGTGGTCAGCAGTTCGAACCCGTCACTGCCGGGGCTGCGATAGACGGCCAGCGCGCCGGGCCAAGGCTTTGCGGTGGTCGCAATCAGTGGCAGATGCGCGGGGATATCGTCGCGCAGTTGTGGCAGATCGAGAATGACGACTTCCGGCGGTCCGAAGGTGACGGCGCGGGGCAGGGTGGTCGGTCGCTCGGCGCCAGGCGGCAGATCATAGGCCTCGCGGTCCTGACGCACCGCCTCGATGCCGCGCGCTTCGGCATCGGCCACGGCCGTCAGGCGGAACTGCTGCTGGCGCCCGTCGTGATCCAGCGCGATGACATCGGCCGGGTCGAGCGCCAGCCGCGAAGGTGGCAGGCGAAACACCGCGCTTTCGCGGCCCGCCCAGGCTTCCTGCAGGGCGCGGCGGCAGCGGCGCTCGGCCTCTTCGGGGGGTACCGCCATCGGGAAACTCTCGGAGGCGATGCGGCTGGTATCGACGGTGATGCGGGACGCCTCGACAATCGCGGCATCGTAATCTTCGTCGGCCCGGGCCACCTGCCACTTCAGCGCCTGCGGCAGTTCGGTCTCCTGCGCCCGGGTCAGTTCGATCGCTTCGCCACCGGTGTTGCCCGCGACCAGATTGTCATGGGCGATGGTGGCAACCGGTGCCCGGCCGCGCATCACAAATCGAATGACGCCCTCGCTCTCGACCGCGTCGAAGCCGAAATGCCGCGCCAGCGTGGTGATTGAGGCGCGGGGGCTTTCCAGTGCGGTAATCGCATAGCCCTCGGCGGCGCCCCAGAGGCCGGAGACATCGACGCGGGATTCCGGCAGCCCGGCGCGCAGGCAGAGATGACGGACGAGGGACGCGAGCGAGACTGCGCCCAGCCGCCCGGTCAGCCAATGGCCGAGCCGCCAGTTCGCGCCATCCGTCCAGATATCGCCCAGCGCCGGAAAGAACGGATAGGGTCGGGCATCCCAGGTCCAGGCGGCGCATTCTGAAATCTCGATCATGCGCTGGCCGGTGACAGCCGAGACCGGGTTGTTCGCGGGCTGACCCCAGAAGAGATAGGACGCTTCGAGGTAGGCGCGCTGGATCGCGTCATCCCGCCAGCCGCGCGAGAAATACGGCACGAAGCTTTCGGAAGACTTCGGGTCATAAAACACGTTCGGCTGGTTGGTGCCGCGGTCGATGGCGGGACAGCCGAGTTCTGTGAAGCGGATCGGTTTCGATTCTGGCACCCAAGCGGTCGGTGTCGCGGCCTCGACCCCGCCCGGCCGGTCGAAATGGCGGTTCGACCACCAGCCCAAAATATCTTTCGGCCGGAACACCCAGGGCTTGCCGTGGGCACCATCCGTGATCGGTGTCCGGACCTGTGCAGTTCGATCCGCCGCCGAGGCATAAAACCAGTCAAACCCCTCGCCGCCCGCCATGTTCGACTGCAGATAAGCGCGTTCATGAATGGCGGGCCATCCGTCTCGGGCGTCCAGATGATCGAACCCGTCGCGCCAGTCGGAGAGCGGCAGGTAATTGTCGATGCCGATGAAATCGATGTTCTGGTCGGCCCAAAGCGGATCGAGGTGGAAGAAGACATCATTGCTGCCATCGTTTGGCTGATGGCCGAAATATTCTGACCAGTCGGCGGCATAGCTGATCCTGGTATCCGGTCCGAGGATGGCGCGCACATCGGCGGATAGCGCCCGGAAGGCAGCGACGGCCGGGTAGTTGTTCCCGCTTGCCCGGATGGTTGTCAGCCCGCGCATCTCGGAACCGATCAGGAAGCTATCGACTCCGCCCGCCGCCGCGCAGAGATGGGCGTAATGCAGCACCATGCGGCGCAGTCCGTGATCGCCTGCATCGCCCGCCCAGCGGACCTCGTCGCCGTTGACGGCGAAATCACCCACGCTGGCAGTCCCGAAAAGGGCATCAACCTGATCAGCCGCAGCCGCCGTCTTGTCGGCGCTGCCTGCCTGACCCGCCGTTGGCGAACAGGTGATCCGCCCGCGCCATGGAAAGACGGGCTGGCCGGTGCCAGCGGCATGGTCCGAATAGGGATCCGGCAGCGCATTGCCGGATGGGACATCCATGAGAATGAAGGGATAGAAGGTCACCCGCAGCCCGCGCGCCTTCATCTCGCGGATCGCCTGCATCACTGCGAAATCCGCTGGCGTGCCGCCATAGACAGGGCGATCTTCGGAATCACGGCTCACCAGATGCGCCTGATCGCGGGCGATGCCGCTGACCGACCAGAGGTGCGGCGTGCTCGCCTTCGCGGCAACCTCGACACCCGGTCGGATGGTGCAATGTCCACAGCGCAGATCGTTGCCGAACCAGGCGACGACCAGGCTGACGCTCTCGACCTTCGGCGCCATGGCCTGCAGCCGGTCCAGCGCCACGATCATATCCGCGCTGCCCGGCGCGGCGTTCAGGTTCTCGGCCGAGGTGGTACCATTGCCGCCCTTGCGAACGGCTTCGGTGGCATAGGTAAATTCTCCGGAGGCCGGAATCAAGGTGACGGCACGGGTCAGCCTCTCGGCACTGTCCGGATCGGCGAGCGGCCGGAAGACCTCGAAGGAAAACTGTGGCAGACGGTTGCCGTAATCACTCAGCGGAAGGTCTTCGAAAACCACATAGGCGGTGCCACGAAGGGCAGGTGTTTGGTCCACGCCCATGGTGGCGGCGATGAAGGGATCTGGCTCCTGTATCTCGGAACCCGGATACCAGCGCCAGGTAATCCCCGAGGCGTCGAGCGGCTTGCCATCGGCCCAGATGCGCCCGATGCCGGTGATCTCACCTTCACAAAGTGCCACGGCGAATGACGCGTAGTAGAGATATTCGGTTGTCTCGACCTTGGGCCCGCCGCCCTTGCCACCGCCCTGACGGCTGGTCTTCGTTTCCTCGCGGAAATCTGTGGCCCAGACGATATTGCCGCCCATGCGCATGCGTCCGAAAACACGCGGAATGACCGCGCCCTCGGTCGAGGCGGTGATGCGCAGATTGTCGAGCCTTGCGCCTTCGATGCGCTGGGCCGGGGCGAGCGAGGAGACGATCCAGCTGTCCACGGCCGCGCCGATGGTGGAGCCGATCATGCCGCCGATGGCGGCGCCGGAAAAGCCGAGGATCGCGCCCCCGAAGCCGCCGCCAATCGTGGCGCCGACCGAGGCCAATACCAATGTTGCCATTCAGGAAAACCTCAGGAGTCAGGAAACAGAAAGGCGAAGGCGATGCGGCGGCGCCAGGCAGATGTCATGGGCTCTTCGATGACGCCCAGCCGCTCGTAGGCATGAATGAAACGGTTCGGCGCTGTGAGAATCCCGACATGTTTGGCGATGGCGCCGGGACGCATACGGAACAGGACCAGCGCGCCCGGCCCGGCATCCGCGACGGAAACCTCGATCATCATCCGCAGCGCGCCGTCTGCCAGCACTTCGCCGCTGCCGGTCTCGCCCCAGTCGCGGCTATAGGGCGGGATCGGGAAAGGCTCGTCGCCCACGATCTCCCGCCAGACGCCGCGTGCCAGCCCGAGGCAGTCGCAGCCGACGCCCCGTAAACTGGCCTGATCGTGATAGGGCGTGCCGAGCCAGCCGCGCGCGGCGGCGATGATGCGGTCCGGATGGGCTGCAGTCTGCAGCCGGGTCAAAGCACACCGCCATCATGCTCACCGTCCGATGAGGCATAGCGCAGAATGGTGTCCTGGCCGGGAATGTGCGGAAAACCCCGGAAGTTGACGACATTGCCGAACTTCTGGGCGCAGGTGGCGATGCGCTTGTCGCAGCCCGCCCGGACGGTGAAGCCCTCGCCTGCGCCAATCGCCCGGATCGGGACTTCCAGCAGCGTCAGGACCGCAATGCCATCGCTGCGATCATGGGCCAGCACCTCCGCGCGGCGACCGGCATTGGGGCCAGTGGTCCAGTCCAGTGTGCCGAAGCGGAACCAGCCGGGTGCGAAGCCACCGAGCCCGGAGGCGGTGAACGCCCGGTCGCGCAACCTTTCGATCACGGTTCCCGCGCCGCGAAAAGCCGGATCCTCCAGATCGACCCCGCAGCGGGCATCGCCCAGCGTGGCATCGCAGCCGGCCTGAAATGTCCGGCCGACCGTCTGACCGAGGATATGCGACATTGACCGGATCTCGGCCACGAAGGCATGCCGTCCGCGCCTGATCTGACCGATGGCGCCGCGCCGCATCAGCACCCGCTGCGATGGTGCCTGCCAGTTGACGCGCCAGAGTTCGACTTCGGCATTGTCCCAGCGCCCGTCCAGAATATCGGCCTCGGTGATCCGGTCGGAGCGCAGCGCGCCCGCTGCATCCTGGGCATCGACCGAGAGATCGGCGCCGGATCGGATCTCGCTGGCGGTCAACCCGCTTTCCGGCTCGAAATCCGTGCCGTCGAAAATGAGGGTCTGGTCATGATCGGTGAAGCCGAAGGCGGTGCCATCGGCGCGGATGATGCGCCAGCACCAGGCGAGCGTCGTGGTGCCGCTGTCGAGATGGGCCTGCAATGCAGGCGAGATATTCTTCATCGCCGGATCTCCAGCAGGGGAATGGAGGTAATGGATCCCAGCCGTTCGATATCCAGCGTGACGTCCAGCGCGTCGCTGTCGAAGCGCACCGGAACATCGAATTCGAACCCTGCCGCGATGGCGATGCCAGCGGATGGTGCAGTGTCGAAGCTGACGAGGCCGGTCTTGTGATCGACCGACCAGCCGGAGCCTTGCGACACACCGTTCAGGGCGACCTGGACGGTGCCTGCGACCGGCTTGGTGATCGCGCGGGACCAGCTTTGTCCACCCGAGGCATAGCGTTTGACCAGCTGAAAGGCGGTTGTGACGCCATCGCCGGTGCCGATCTGCTGATCCGTTCCTGCTGGCGCCCGCGAGGGTAGGGAGGACCGATGATCGGCCCAATCCTTGAAGCGAAAACCATAAAGCCGCCCGTTCCGAGCCTCAAAGAAGGCCACGACCGCCGCGAGATCGTCGGCGCGGCGGATGCCATAGCTGACGTCGTAGCGCCGCCGACTGTTGGCCCAGCTCGCGTTGCGTTCTTCGTCGCCCGAGGCCAGTTCGACGATCTGGGTGCGCCGTTCCGGCCCGCCACGCGCGCCGCGGCTGATAGTGTCCGGAAACCGGACCTCGTGAAATGCCATGGTCTGACCTCTTTCTTACAATCCGCGACGCCCCAGCGAGACGGCGCGGGCGATATCGGCGGCGATCTGGGTGCGGGATTGTCGAAAGCTCTCGGCGTCGCGGGCATTGATGTTGACCGTGACGCCCTCGCTGTAATCCTGCGCATCGCGGCGCGACAGCACCCGTTCGCCACGCTGGAGGATGGCCGGTACCTCGTCATGGCGCAGACCGACCATGCCGCCCGCATGCATGCGTTGTGCCCCGGCAAAGGCCAGCGCCGGCACCATCCGGCCAGCACCTGTGGCACCGACCATGCCGCCCCTGTGCATGATACTGGCAAAAATCCCGCCTGCGCCGCCCAGCGCGCCCGAAAGCGCATTGGCAATCGGACCCAGCAGGAAACGCCGTGCCGCCAGCTTCGACAGATCGGCCAGCAGCGAGGTGACCAGATCGCGGAAATCGAGTTTGCCGGTCTTCACGAATTCTCCGACCGCATTCTCGGCACTCTGGAACGCGCCGACCAGCGCCTGACCGATATCGGCGCCGATATCCTTCGCTTTCTTCGCATAATCCGATAGCGCCTCGGTCACGGCCTTCCAGCCGGTGGCGGTGGCCTCGGTCGCGGGCTTGGCCGCTTCCGCCGCCGCTTTCCCCGCTGCCCCGGCGTCCTTTGCGGCAGCGCCCGCGCCGCTGGCAGCAGTTTCGACCCCGCCCAGAGCATCCTCATAACGCCCGGCGGCTTCGGTCGCCACGTCCAGCGCCTCGGTTCCGACATCTTCACCACCCGACATCGCGGCGCGCAGGGCATCCATCGCCGGGCCGACGCCATCGAAGGCCGAGGCGCGGCTGGTACTGGCCCGGTCACGATATCGGCCTGCCATATGGGCGGAATTGCTGGCCGCATGCTCCAGCATCGAGGCTCGGCCCAGCGCCTCGAAGACATCGATCCGGGTGTCGGATCCGATTTCTTCCGCCACCTTGTTGAAGGTGGGGGCGATCATCCCCAGAAAATCCGCCCATTTCCCGACCAGGAAGGCCATCAGCCGGGTCCAGATCGCCTCGATCTCGGATTACATCGCCCGGAAATCGTCGGCGAAGGACATGGACGTTGTCTTGATCCCCTCCCAGACCGCTTTGGCGGCATCGCCCATCAGCGCCATGGCATTGCCAAAGCCGCCCGCGCCCTTGACCAGCTTGGTGAACTGATAGACGAGTTCCCCTGCGCCGACGATCAGGGCGCCGATGCCGGTCCGGATCAGCGCCCCGCGCAGCACCAGCAATGCGGTGGCGAGACCACGGACGGAGAGTGCCGCTGCTGCCAGCCCGGCCACCCAGCGACCGGCCATGAAGGTGGCGAAGCTGGCGGCATAGGTCGACAGCCTGCCGAGCTGGTCGAAAAGCCCGCTGATCGCCATCCCGAGCGGTCCGGTGCGGCTGGCGAGCGCCGCCATGGCATCGGCGACGGCTTCCAGCGCAGGTGCTGCGGCAACTGCCAGCTGGTTCGACAACCCGCGCCAGACCAGACCCAGCCGCGAGATCGCGTCGTTTGTCCGCTCGATCCGGTCGGCATCCTGTTCCGAGACCACGACCCCGAACGCCCGGACATCCTCGGTCGCCTGCCGCAAGGTCGCCGTATCGATCCGCGCCATGGCAATCGAACCTTCCTCGCCGAAGAGCTGGCCCGCGACGGCCGCGCGCTGAGCGACGGGCACGAATGCCTCGATGGCGGCATTGATGGCCCCGACGCGTTGGTCCAGCGGCAGGGCCAGCAGATCAGCCGCTGTCAGGCCAAGCCGTTCCAATGCATCGGCCGCCGGGCCGCCACCCGCCGCTGCCTGGCTCAGCCGACGGGTCAGATCCTTGGTCGCCTGCTCGATGCCTGACATCGAGACACCTGCCAGTTCGCCCGCACGTTCCAGTGTCTGGATCGAGGCGACGGTGGTGCCGAGCGACTGGGCGAGCTTGGCCTGCGCATCGACCGTCTGCAGTCCGGATCGCACCATGGCGATGCCAGCAGCCGTGGCAGCGGCAACTGCCGCAGCTGCTGCGACACCGACCTTGCGCGTGAACCCGGCCATACGGGCGTTCGCCGCCTCCATCTCGCGCGACAGCCGTCCGAAACCGCGAGATCCGGCCTCGCCGACGCCCTCCAACTCGGCGCGCACCTGCCGCCCGCCCACCGCCGCAAGGCGGACGCTGACACGTTTCTCTACCATGAAGGGATTCCTTGATCTCCCCCGATGCGTGTCTTACATTCTCCGCATCGATCAATGATGGGTATGACAATGGCCGAGACCGCGACCCTGTCCACGAAATTCCAGATCTCCATCCCCAAGGCGATCCGTGCCGCCCAGCATTGGGAAGCCGGGCTGACCTTTGCCTTCATTCCGAAAGGGACCGGGGTGCTCTTGGTGCCCGTTCCCAAGCGCGAGGCATTGCGCGGGCTGGCGAAGGGTGCCAATGCCGAAGGTTATCGCGATCGCAAGGACCGCCACTGAATGATCCTCGTCGATACCTCTGCCTGGATCGAATGGCTGATCGCGTCACCGACCGGCGACAAGCTGGCCGATCAGCTGCCGGAACAGGCCGACTGGCTGGTGCCGACCATGGTGCAGTTGGAACTGGCGAAATGGCTGACCCGCGAGATCGGCGAGGACAAGGCCGATCAGGTCATCGCCTTCACCCAGATCTGTCAGGTCGTGCCGCTCGATACCGAAACCGCGTTGGCCGCGGCCGAGGCCTGCCGTGCCCACAAGCTGGCCACGGCCGACTCCATCATCTTCGCCACCGCGCAGGCGCATGGCGCGCAGCTTCTGACCTGCGACGCGCATTTTGAGGGGCTGGCGGGTGTCACGCTGGTTCCCAAGGTCAAAAGCTGATCGCGCTGGATCCGTTCGCGGCCATCTGCTCGTTCATCTTCCGGACCATCACCGCCTCGATTATGGGTAGCAGTTCGGCGGCTGCCGGGGCTGGAATGCCCAGCGCCGCTGCCAGTTCCAGAGCGGCATTCAGATCCCAGCCGATCACCGCGCCCGGGAGCACCCGCATCTGGCCGCCAAGGCGCCCGACCAGATCCCAGACCTGCCAGCCCTCCCAGGTCAGCGGCTGGTTTTGCCGCGTGGGGCAGTCTTCGCAGAATTGCGTGCAGGCCGCGCAGTAGCTGTCGCCCCCGCCGAAGGACCATTCGGCGAGGGCGCGGAGACGTTTTTTTCCTGTTCCAGCAGCAGCCCCTTCGAGACATAGACCAGCTGGAAGGCTTCGAAGATCGGCCAGATGTCCAGGAGCGCATCGATGGCCTGAGGGCTCGGATCGATGACATTCCCATCGGCATCGCCGACACCCTCCCAGTCCAGCACCGCCCGGCGGGCCAGCGCCTTGGCGAAGATCAGGGCGCGCTCTTCGTCGCCGGTCCCGTCCGGAACTGTCTCCACCTCCGGTTCGCTGCGGGTGGCGACCATCAGCGCGGTGGTCAGCGGACGCAGCTGCACCCGGACACCGGGCGCCAGATCGTGCCAGCGGGGTTCATTACTCAGGTCGAGTGTCAGCATCAGTATCCCTCGCGGTCGTTGATCAGTGTGGCGGTGCACATGCGTTCAAGGGTGCTGTCCCTTGCCGCCTGCCAGTCGAAGGTGGCCTGTACGCCCTGCGGCCCGGAAATCTCGATCCGGGGCCGGGGCAGGAAGACGGCATGGACGGTGAAGGCGAAGCTCTCGCCCGAGGGTGTCAACGGCGGCGTAAAACCCAGCCACTGGGCGGCGCAAAAGTCGGCCACCCTTGCGCGCGGCTGAGACCGCCGTGAGGGCGTAGCCCGAGCGGGGGTCTCAGCCGCGTGGTTCGATT
>NZ_JAAOHY010000015.1 GCF_011308835.1 Paracoccus xiamenensis
AAAATCGAACCACGCGGCTGAGACCCCCGCTCGGGCTACGCCCTCACGGCGGTCTCAGCCGCGCGCAAGGGTGGCCGACTTTTGCGCCGCCCAGTGGCTGGGTTTTACGCCGCCGTTGACAAAGTGAAGCGCATTCCGTCAAAGTCTTTTCCCGCCTTCAGGATGAACTGGCGGTTCTCGCGACTGTTTTCGGGTATGAAGTCATCTCCGCTTTCGGGGAAATCTGGATGTTCATAGTAAAGCAGATAGGAACTGTGGCGCTTGCTACGGTCACCCTGAAGCATTGCCGAAATATCCCAACCCGAATCGGTGTAAGCTGTCAGCGAAAGCCGTGCCGCAGACAGGGATGCGCCGCCCTCGGTTCCGCCGGCGATCGTATTCGGAATGTCGCCGTCAAAATCCTGAAACCGCAAGGCGATGCGTCCTGCAAGTCGGTCCTCGACCAGCCATCCGCCTGCAACGAAATCGCCGACGCGATATCCATCGGTTCCCGCCTCGATCACGAAACGCCTTTCGCGAACACCGTCTGCCGCCCGCGGGACAAAGTTGATCCCGCCACCAAGGGCATTGCGGCCGAAAACTGTTCCCTGCGGTCCTCGGAACACTTCGACCTGATCCATGTCCAGCATTGCGGGTGGAAACCCGAAACCAGAGGTCGGCACCTCGTTCACCGAAAAAGCGACGATGTGGTCCGTCGCGCTCAGCGGGTAACCAAGCGGGCCAACACCGCGGATATTCAGAAAATCGGTTCCGGGTTGTCCAAAGCCGGAAAATGTCAGCCCCGGCGAATGCAGGGCAATTCCTGCGCCGGGTTCGGTCGGCGATGCCTGAAGGTTCGCATCTGTCAGCACCGTCACAGCGCGGGGCTGGTCCTTCAGTTCCTCATCCCGCCGGTCTGCCTGAAGGTAGAGCGTGGGAAGCTGTGTGATCGCCTCCTGAGCGCCGAGCAGTCCAGGAGATGTGATCGCGCTCGCAATCACGAAAATACGTAGTGGTGTACGGGTCATCCGCGTTCCTCATCCGGAAATTTCCGAAGAGGTTACAGGACCGGTCCAGTCTATGCCTTCTTGGGATCGGGTTTTACTTTGTCGAGATCGGGTTCTTCTTTGATCTCCTGGCTTGGCGAATGGCCAAATCGCCGACGATAAGCTGTTGAAAAGGCAGCTGAGCTTGAAAATCCGACGCGCATTCCAGCTTCGGTGACAGATGTTCCCTGGCATCTGAGAAGGCTCCGCGCCTTGTCGAGGCGCAGGTCACGAAGGAATGCAAAAATGGTCTGACCATGGCCAGATCTGAAATTCGCCGCGAGTGTGCTTGGATTCACGCCCGCGAGCTGGGCAAGCTCGGCAAGCGAAGGTGTGCGCTCAAGATTGCTTTGCAGGTATTCTGTGACAAGCCTGACCCGGTTTCGCTCTCTCTGGCTTAGATTGCCCCTCGTTCTACCGGCATGATCCAACTGCTCCACCGCCCTGCAAATCAATGCAACGAAGTTCAGCATGCTCGCTTCGAGTTCCAGTTCGCTGAACGGTGCATCTTGCTGGATCTGGAAGGTGCGCTCGACGAGATCATTCACCTCGGGCAGCGCTGGCAAAACCGTCAGGTCTGCTCTCCGCTCGAAGCGGGCACGCAAAAGCCCGATGCAGGCCTTCAGGGAGGGTGGCCCCTCCGTCTGCAGTTTCTGAAAATCGATGTTCAATCCGACACCGGCACAAAATTCGCTGGTCCCGTAACTATTGGTGCACAATGTCCGGTCGGGAAAGCTGATGATGACGGGACGTCCCACCGGGATCTGCATGCGTTCTCTGCCGGAAACGCTTATCGAGGTGGACCGTCCACACAGCATCAGGCCGACGAACAAGCCTGGGGGCTGGATCGACTCGATCTCTACTTCACTCGAGTAGATCTTATCGTACCCACCAAACACGAGGCCATTGCATTTCCGGTAAGTGAAAGAGCGTTCCGCTGGCCACTTTCCGACGGCAACATTCATACAACTCTCCGGGGGGGGGGCATAAGGTAGGGAAATTTCTGATTTATTTACTCGGTTATTTAAATTCGCACAAGCCACCTCGTTGCCGATCGCGTCGTGCGAAGCGGCGTATTGGGCCGCCAGGTGAAAAAGGCCCGCCATTCCGGCGGGCCTTCTTGTCATGAAGCGCGGTTCAGAAATGAACCGAAAGCGTATCAATCGGTGTCTGTTTCGGCGGTGCGAATTTGGTCAGGTCGATGCCCTTCACGGCTTCCTTGTATTCCGACAGGGTCGGCGTGCGGCCGAGGATCGCCGAAAGCACCACCACCGGGGTCGAGGCCAGCAGCGATTCACCCTTCTTCGTCTCGGTATCCGCCACAACACGGCCCTGGAAAAGCCGGGTCGAGGTGGCAAGCACAGTGTCACCTTTCTCGGCCTTCTCCTGATTGCCCATGCACAGGTTGCAGCCGGGACGTTCCAGATAAAGGATGTTCTCGTATTCGGTCCGCGCCTTGGTTTTCAGATTGAAATCGTCGAACTCGAAGCCCGAATATTTCTGAAGGATCTCCCAGTCGCCCTCGGCCTTCAACTCGTCGATGATATTGTAGGTCGGCGCGGCAACGACAAGCGGGGCCTTGAATTCGACCTTGCCCTCTTTCTCTTCGACATTGCGCAGCATCTGGGCGACGATCTTGATATCGCCCTTATGGACCATGCAGGAGCCGACAAAGCCCAGATCGACCTTCTTTTCGGCCATGTAATATGAAATCGGCCGGATCGTGTCATGGGTATAGCGCTTGGACACATCGGCGTTGTTCACATCCGGGTCGGCGATCATCGGCTCAACAATCGCATCCAGATCCACGACGACTTCGGCGAAATAGCTGGCGTTGTCATCGGGTTTCAGCGCCGGACGCTCGCCCGAACGGATCTCGGCAATGCGCTTGTCGGCAATGCCGATCAGCTTGGCCAGCATTCCGCTTTCCTGCTCCATCCCCTTGTCGATCATGATCTGAATACGGCTCTTTGCCAGCTCAAGGCTCTCGATCAACGTGTCGTCATTCGAGATACAGATAGAGGCTTTCGCCTTCATCTCGGCCGTCCAGTCGGTGAAGGTGAACGCCTGATCGGCCAGCAGAGTGCCAATGTGGACCTCAATGATGCGGCCCTGGAAGACGTTATCGCCATGCTGTTTCAGCATCTGCGCCTGCGTCGCGTGGACCACGTCGCGGAAGTCCATGTGATCGGCCATCTCGCCTTTGAAGGTGACCTTCACTGATTCCGGGATCGGCATCGACGCCTCACCCGTTGCCAGAGCAAGCGCGACGGTGCCCGAATCCGCGCCAAAGGCGACACCCTTCGACATGCGGGTATGGCTGTCACCACCGATGATGATGGCCCAGTCATCGACGGTGATGTCGTTCAGCACCTTGTGGATCACGTCCGTCATGGCGTGATAGACGCCCTTCGGGTCGCGACCGGTCACGAGGCCGAACTTGTTCATGAAGGCCATCAGCTTCGGCGTGTTCGCCTGCGCCTTGGCGTCCCAGACCGAGGCCGTGTGGCAGCCGGACTGATAGGCGCCGTCGACCGCCGGTGAAAGAACGGTGGCCGCCATCGCCTCCAGCTCCTGCGCGGTCATCGGCCCGGTCGTGTCCTGGCTGCCGACGATATTGACCCGGACGCGAACGTCGGACCCTGCATGCAGCACCTTGCCTTCGGCAACGCCGACGGCATTCGCATTGAATATCTTCTCAACCGCGGTCAGGCCCTGACCCTCATGGCTGATTTCCTTTGAAGGTGCGAAGACCACCGGCGGCTCAACGCCCAGAATTTCGGCGGCGGTTGTTTGCAGCTTCTTGCCGAACACGATCGCGTAAGAGCTGCCCGCCTTCATGAATTCCAGCTTCTGCGGCGTGAAGGATGCGGACAGGTCCACCAGTTCCTTGCCGTCTTCGCTGAACAGCTTCTTCGTGCGGGTGTTGATCTTCAGAACCGTGCCAGTCTCGACCGAGTATTTCTGTTCAAGCAGCGGGTTGCCGTCATTGCCAAGGATCGGCTTGCCGTCATCGCCCATCTTCTTGACCCAGTTCTTCAGATCAACCCCGATGCCGCCGGTCACGCCGACGGTGGTCAGGAAGATCGGCGAAATGCCGTTCGTGCCGGCCACGACCGGCGCATAATTGACGAAAGGCACATAGGGCGAAGCCTGCTTGCCGGTCCAGAGCGCCACATTGTTGACGCCCGACATACGCGAGGAACCGACGCCCATCGTGCCCTTCTCGGCGATCAGCATGACGCGCTTGTCGGGATGCTGCAGTTTCAGTTCTTCAATGTGCTTCTGCGCCGCCTCGTCGCACATGCATTTGCCGTGCAGTTCGCGGTCGGCGCGGGAATGGGCCTGATTGCCCGGCGACAGCAGGTCGGTCGAGATGTCGCCTTCGGCGGCGACGAAGGTGACCACGTCGACCTCTTCCTCGACCTCGGGCAGTTTGGTGAAGAATTCGGCCTTGGCATAGCTTTGCAGGATATCCTCGGCGACCGGATTGCCGGCGCTGTAGGCCGCTTTCAGGCGATCGGTATCAGCCTCATACAGGAAGACCTGCGTTTTCAGCACCTCTGCGGCCTGCGACGCGATGGCCTGATCATCGCCGAGTGCGAGGTCCAGCAGCACCTCGACAGACGGGCCGCCCTTCATATGCGACAAAAGCTCAAAGGCGAATGTCGGGGTGATTTCGGGCAGGCTGAACTCGCCAAGGATGATTTCCTTGAGGAAACGTGCCTTCACGCCTGCCGCGCTCGTCGTGCCGGGCAGGGTGTTATAGATGAAGAAATGCAGGGAATCTGCGCGGTGCTGGTGACCGGCATCCTTGATTTGAGCGATGATCTCGGCGGTCAGCGCGCCATCGTCGATCGGCTTCGGGCTCAGCCCCTGTTCTTTGCGCGCGGTGATTTCTTCAAGGTAGCTGGCATAGAGGCTCATCTGAACTTCCCTGTTGCTATGGTGCGGATTCTGCTTTTCGTGACCGCCACAGCACCATATCGAGACAAGTTTGGTGTACAACGGTATACATTGCGGCGGGATATACGCATGCCGTGGATATTGCAACCACCGATTCCATTGACAGAAGTTCATAAAGCCGCAGGCCGCACTTCATCAAGGCGGCCTGTTTCAGATACTCTCAGGGCCGGACTGCCCGCGTATGCATGATGGCGGCGATTACGCCCTGAATAACATGCGGTAGCTGGCGGTAATGCGTTCGCTCAGCATGTCTTCGCCGTTACGTGCGATTGTCGCGGGGTGACGGATCAACAGGGCCGGCTGCGGGTCTGCCTGCGATACCAGTCCGAGCACGTGTTTGTAAGCATCTGAAAGAAGGAAACTGGCCGATGTCCTGCCGTCATGCGCATCATCTGGCCCGACCGCGCGGAACTGGGCGAATATCCCATCGAGCAACCCATGCAGCGGATGACCCTGCAGCAAGGTTGCAAGGCTTTGCTCGGCGACGGAAGCTGTCGGGCCGACGCGTTGCCAGTCCCGATAAAGGCCGACCACGATTTCCTCGTCTTCGGTCAGATCGGACAGGCCAAGCGGGTATTCAGATGGGGTCATGATAGGCTTCCAGAGCATTCTGCGGCTTGGGTGCCGAAACGGCAACCTGTTGAACTTTCTGTAAAGCCTCGCTTCAGAAGAATAACGCAAATATAATTTGGCATGCGATTGCGTACGACATTGATCGGCAGGCCTCTGAAACTGCAAAGCCGGCTTGTCTAGGCTGATCGCAACAGGGTCACCTGATGCATCTTTTTCCAGATTCTGGATTGCCACATACTTCAGGAAGGTCGTCCAGACGGTGTCGCTTCCATCGGCGACCACACAACATGACACAGGGGTGGTCGAGGTACTGCGAGTACCATGTGCCGTTGATGCGGCGCATGCTGGACGTTGCGGGTAATTCTTCGACCGTCACGCGCACCGCGCTGATAAAATGCTATCTGGCATCGCCGCTCAGCGTCAGTTCAGGCGTGATATCCCAAGCGGCTGCAAGACTGAGGGAGTAGGAGGGTGAGTTCGCAAAGGCATTGCCTTCGTACTGATTTCCATCGTGATCGCTGAACTCGGTCACCTCGGTTTCCAGAACGCCAAGGCTGCCCGACAGGAACAGCGTCGGCGTCACTTGATAGTCTGCGGAAAGCTCCAGACCATAGGATTCCGCACGTTCGCCGTTCACGATCATCGAGCCCTGGGTGACCTTGCAGTCGGCATCAAGGCAATTGGCTACGGACCGCTGAATATTCTTGTATTCTGTATAGAACAGGTTGCCAGAGAAATTCAGCGCGCCGTCCAGTGCATTGCCCCGAACGAAATGCTCATAGTTCCAAGCCGTTTCCGGATCGAACTGATAGTATTAGCGGCCGCGGAAATTGGTGCCAGAACCGCCGGGCAGATAGCCCTTGCTGATCATTGCGCCGACCGTCATCTCAGGTCGGATATCATAGGCCAGCGACAACCTGTGATCCTCCCGCACTGAAGTGGTCCGCCGTTATGTTTAGGAAACGGAGGATCAGTAATGGCAAACAAGCGACCGAAGCCGGAAGAGATTGTGTCGAAGTTGCGGCAGGTTGAGGTTCTGATGGGGCAAGGGATGTCCCGTCTGGACGCGATCAGGAAGATCGGGGTTGTTGAACAGACCTATTACCGCTGGCGGAAACAGTATGGCGGCATGGGTGTAGATCAGTTGAAGGAACTGAAGCGGCTGCAGCAGGAAAATGAACGGCTGCGACGCGCGGTCTCGGATCTGACGCTGGACAAACTCATTTTGACCGAGGCGGCCCGGGGAGTTTGAAGCGGTTCACGTCGTGATGAACGATCCAGTGGATCGTTCAAGCGCACAAACGGGCGGAGCCCCTGAGCCCCGCTCGCCGCCGGGCCTGCATCGATCATGTTCGCGGTGAGTTGGGCGTTTCCGAACGCCGGGTTTGCCGGACGTTGCGTCAGCATCGTTCGACCCAACGCAAGCAGCCGAGAGGTCGGGCAGACGAAGACCGTCTGGTCGCAGACATGATCGAGTTGGCGCGCCAATATGGCCGCTATGGTTATCGCCGGATTGCGGCCCTGTTGCGCGATGCAGGTTGGCAGGTGAACGACAAGCGTGTTGAGCGCTTCTGGCGGCGTGAGGGGCTGAAAGTACCAATGAAACAACCGAAGAAGGGACGGCTCTGGCTGAACGACGGATCCTGCGTCCGGCTGCGACCGGAATACCGCGACCATGTCTGGTCCTATGATTTTGTCCATTGCCGAACCGATGACGGCAAGGCCTTTCGGACGCTGAACATCCTGGATGAACACAGTCGCGAATGCCTGACGATCAGGGTCAGGCGCAGGTTGAACTCGACCGATGTGATCGATGCGTTGAGCGATCTGTTCATCCTTCGGGGCGTGCCTGCCTTCATCCGCTCAGACAACGGCCCGGAATTCATCGCCCAGGCCGTCCGCGACTGGATCGCAGCCGTCGGGGCAAAAACGGCCTATATCGAGCCGGGATCACCCTGGGAAAATGGTTACTGCGAGAGCTTCAATGCCCGCTTCCGCGACGAGCTGCTGAACGGCGAGGTCTTTTACAGCCTCCGTGAGGCCCAGATCCTGATCGAAGCATGGAGGAACCACTACAACACAAAACGCCCTCACAGTGCACTGGGCTATCGACCTCCAGCCCCAGAAGCCATCATCCCGATGGGCCAAAGGCCGGTCATGCACTAACAATCCAGTTGGACCACCGAAGTGGGGCTGATCAAACGTGTGTCGACGACTGTCAGGATCTGCATTCTTGCCCAAGGCCAGCTAATGGTGGAGGAAATCCATCGCCCACAAATCGTTCGGCCCAACTGCTTCCGCACGATCGTTGCACAGCTTGGCTTTCAGGCGCCGCTCCGGTGTTCGGTATGGCCTCGGACCGGTGGTGGCTCACGCCTCACTGTTCCGCATCTACAGGCCTAAAGCTCTGTAAACACTATGGGCCGGCTTGATGCTGACGCCCCAGCCCTCGCGCTGCGGAACAATGTATGCGCGGCGGTGACCATATCGCACGTGCGTTTCGAGAATCTCCTTGATCCTTCGTTTCAACTCTGCCGGATGGGTATGGAGTAATGAGCGAAAGTTGGTGATGCCCTGAGGGGCGGCATATCATGGCGGTGTTCACGCGCCGTCAATTCTCAGCCGAGAAAGGGATATGCCACATGCCAGAGAATACCATCACCCAACT
>NZ_JAAOHY010000016.1 GCF_011308835.1 Paracoccus xiamenensis
CATCGATCTGGTCATAGGCCTTGAAGTCACCGAAATACTTGGTGATCGCAGCCGTCAGCGTCGTCTTGCCGTGGTCAACGTGACCAATGGTGCCGATGTTGACGTGCGGTTTCGTCCGTTCGAATTTTGCCTTTGCCATTGCAAAGCTCCTTGTAAGTGACGGTGCGTGCCAGCACGCACCCTACGGGGGTGGTAGGGTGCGAGGTTTCCCCCGCACCGCCTTGATTACGCGTATTTCTTCTGGATCTCGTCCGAGATGTTCTGCGGCACGGCGTCGTAATGGTCGAACTGCATCGTGAACACTGCGCGGCCCGAAGACATGGAACGCAGGTTGTTGATATAGCCGAACATGTTGGCCAGCGGCACGAAGGCGTCGATGACATTCGCGTTGCCGCGGGTGTCCTGACCACGGACCATCCCGCGACGGGAGGTCAGGTCGCCGATGATCGAACCGGTATATTCTTCCGGCGTCACAACTTCGACTTTCATGATCGGTTCGAGCAGTTTCGCACCGGCCTTCTTCAGACCGTCACGCATTGCTGCGCGCGAGGCGATTTCGAAGGCCAGGACCGAGGAGTCGACGTCGTGGAACGCACCGTCAAGCAGCGCGACCTTGAAGTCGATGACCGGGAAGCCTGCCAACGGACCGGAGTCCATGACCGACTTGATGCCCTTTTCGACACCCGGGATGTATTCCTTCGGAACCGCACCACCGACGATTTTCGATTCGAACGAATAACCTTCGCCCGGCTCGGTCGGGGTGATCGCCAGCTTGACGCGCGCGAACTGGCCGGTACCACCGGTCTGTTTCTTGTGCGTGTAGTCGATCTCGGCCGGCTGCGAGATGGTCTCGCGATAGGCCACCTGCGGGGCACCGATATTCGCCTCGACCTTGAACTCGCGCTTCATGCGGTCGACCAGGATGTCGAGGTGAAGTTCGCCCATGCCCTTCATGATCGTCTGACCCGATTCCAGATCGGTTTCAACACGGAAGGACGGGTCTTCGGCCGACAGGCGCTGAAGGGCGAGGCCCATCTTTTCCTGGTCAGCTTTCGACTTCGGTTCCACGGCGATTTCGATCACCGGCTCGGGGAAGGTCATGGTTTCCAGAACCACCGGCTTCGAGGGATCGCACAGCGTGTCACCCGTGGTGGTTTCCTTCAGACCCGCCAGCGCGATGATGTCGCCAGCGAACGCTTCCTCGATTTCCTCGCGGTTGATGGCATGCATGACCATCATCCGGCCGACGCGTTCCCGACGACCTTTGGTCGAGTTCAGCATCTGGTCACCTTTTTTCAGGGTGCCCGAGTAGATGCGGGTAAAGGTCAGCGAGCCGACGAAGGGGTCGTTCATGATCTTGAACGCCAGCGCCGAGTAGGGCGCCGTGTCATCGGCAGGACGCTCGATGTTGCGCTCTTCGGTTTCGTCATCGGGGCTGAAGCCCTTGAGGACGGGGACGTCTTGCGGCGACGGCAGGAAGTCGATCACGGCGTTAAGAAGCGGCTGTACGCCTTTGTTCTTGAACGCAGAACCAGCCATGACCGGGAAGAAGGACAGCGACAGCGTACCCTTGCGGATCAGCTTGCGCAGGGTGTCTTCGTCCGGCTCATTGCCTTCCAGATAGGCTTCCATGGCGTCGTCGTCCATTTCGACGGCCAGTTCGATCATGTTGGCGCGCCATTCGTCGGCCAGATCTTTCAGCTCGTCGCGGATCGGCTGACGAACCCAGCTTGCGCCGAGGTCTTCACCCTTCCAGACCCATTCTTCCATCTTGATCAGGTCGACGATGCCTTCCAGCTTGTCCTCGGCACCGATCGGCAGGGCGATCGGGCACGGGGTGCCGCCGGTGCGGTCCTTGATCATCTTCACGCAGTTGAAGAAGTCGGCACCGATCTTGTCCATCTTGTTGACGAACACGATCCGCGGAACCTTGTAGCGGTCAGCCTGACGCCACACCGTCTCGGTCTGCGGTTCAACGCCGGCATTGGCGTCGAGCAGACAGATCGCACCATCCAGAACCGCCAGCGAGCGTTCGACTTCGATAGTGAAGTCGACGTGGCCGGGGGTGTCGATGATGTTGAAGCGGTTACGCGCCGAGACATCTTCGGCATAGTCGGCATCTTCGTGGCGCTGCCAGAAGGTCGTCGTGGCCGCGGACGTGATGGTGATGCCGCGCTCGGCCTCTTGTTCCATCCAGTCCATGGTCGCCGCGCCGTCATGGACTTCGCCGATCTTGTGGGACTTGCCGGTGTAGTAAAGGATACGCTCGGTCGTCGTCGTCTTGCCGGCATCGATGTGGGCCATGATGCCGAAGTTACGATAACGCTGAAGCGGATATTCGCGTGCCATATTGGGCCTTCCTTCCGGTTACCAGCGATAGTGGCTGAACGCCTTGTTGGCGTCGGCCATCTTGTGCGTGTCTTCGCGCTTTTTCACGGCGGTGCCGCGGCCGTTGACGGCATCGGCCAGCTCGCCTGCAAGGCGCTCTTCCATCGTGTTTTCGTTGCGGTTCTTCGCAGCGGTGATCAGCCAGCGGATTGCCAGCGCCTCGCGGCGGGTCGGACGGACTTCGACCGGAACCTGGTAGGTGGCACCACCGACGCGGCGCGAGCGCACTTCGACGGAAGGTTTCACGTTTTCCAGCGCCTCGTGGAAGATTTCCACCGGCTCGCGCTTCAGCTTCGACTGTGCACGCTCGAGCGCGCTGTAGACGATGCGTTCGGCGACCGATTTCTTGCCGTCAACCATCAGGTTGTTCATGAATTTCGTGAGGACGCGATCGCCATACTTGGCGTCGGGCAGCACTTCGCGCTTTTCAGCGGCGTGACGACGGGACATCTGTGTCTCTCCTTACTTCGGACGCTTCGCGCCGTATTTCGAACGGCGTTGACGACGATCTTTTACGCCTTGGGTATCCAGCACACCGCGCAGGATGTGGTAACGGACACCCGGAAGGTCTTTTACACGGCCGCCACGGATCAGCACGACGCTGTGTTCCTGGAGGTTGTGCTTTTCGCCCGGGATGTAGGAGATGACTTCGAACCCGTTCGTCAGGCGCACCTTGGCGACCTTACGCATAGCGGAGTTCGGTTTCTTCGGCGTCGTGGTGTAGACGCGCGTGCAGACGCCGCGCTTCTGCGGATTACCCTGAAGGTGCTGCGACTTCGAGCGCTGCACCCGGGGCTGCCGCGGTTTGCGGATCAGCTGTTGAATCGTAGGCATTCGGTTCCCCGTTTTGCTCTGTCAATACTCGCATCCGGCTGGATGCGCTGCTTCTCGACGGCCAGTTGCGCGAATCGCAAAAAGCCAAAGCCCATCCGTTCCCGAGGGGACAGAGGGGCTATCCAGTAAATTCAGGCGCTTGTCCTGAATCTCGACCGTAAGGTTCTGGATCCCGAGGGGGAAGAACCCATCAGGTCGGGCGGGCTATAGGCGGAATCGGCTGTGCTGTCAACAACGCGCACCCCGCAAATACTGGGTGCTGCGGCAATGGATATGGTGCGCGAAAGGGGCTTTCACAAGGCCCAAACGGCGGCACCCCGCCTCCAGTCCCCTGCCCGCTCGGCATGCCCGGCTTCTATTTCAAGTTGTCGCATGACATCACGGGTTACCACGCGCGCCGCCAGCGGAATACTCCCACGCAAACCGCAACGGTGGCGTCAGCGCGGAAACGCGATCTCGGCGCGCAAGCCGCCCAGATCAGCGCTGCGCCCCAGCCGTAGCTGCCCCCCCAACATGCGCGCGGTATCGGCGGCAATGGCAAGGCCAAGGCCCGCGCCCTCTCCTTTGTTGCGCGAGCGGCCGGGATCAAGGCGGCTGAACGGACGCAGCGCCTCCTCATAGCGATCCTCGGGGATGCCGGGGCCGTCATCCTCGACGGTGATGCGAACGGCGCGCGGGCTGGGAGCCAGTTCGATCCGGGTATTGCTGCCATAGCGCCGCGCATTGCCAATCAGGTTTTCGACCGCGCGGCGCAGCATGTCGGGCCGGAAGGTGGCGCTGTCCTGCGGGGTGACGCCGGGGGCCAGCAGTTCGATCTCCTGCCCGCTGCGTGCGGCATCATCAATGATGCGTTGAAGAAAAGGCAGCAGCGCCACCTGTTCGGCAGCCGCGCCGTCTTGCGCGGCGTCACGGGCAAAGGCCAGGAAAGCGTTGATCATGCGCGACATCTCGTCAACGTCGCGGCGCATGGCGGTGATTTCCTCGGCATCGGGCTCGACATCTGGCGACAGCATCGACAGGCCCAGCTGCAATCTGGTCAACGGCGTGCGCAGGTCATGGCTGATCCCGCTCAGCATCATGCCGCGCTGCTCTGCCAGCCGCTCCAACCGGTTGCGCATATCCAGAAAGGCGGTACCGGCGCTGCGAATCTCGATTGCGCCGCCGGGGCGATAGGGGGTGACGCGGCCGCGTCCATAATCCTCGGCCGCAAGGGCCAGCCGTCGGATCGGGCGTAACTGGTTGCGCAGGAAGATCCCCGCGACCACTGTCATCAGCGCGGCGGTAAAGCCCAGCAGAACCAGCAGCTGATGCGGATTCGAGGCACTGACCCGGCTGCGTTGAAAGGTCAGCGTATAGGGGCCGAATGCGCCGTTCATCCCCAGCCGAACCTGCCTGAGATCACCCAGTTCGACCGCCACGAGACCGCGCAGACGGTCGCGCAACTCGTCCGCAACGATCCGGCCCGAGACATCATAGAACACCCGGCTATCGGCGACTGGCGCCCCAGGCATCTCGAACTGAAGATCCAGATTTGCGCTGAGGTCGCGGGCCGCGATCTCGGCCGTTATCATGTTCGGCGCCTGATCGATGCGCCGTTCCACAAAGCTCAGATCGACGGCGACCGAGGCGGTCATCTGCCGCGTCACATCTTCGAAATGGCGCTGCAGGAACATCACCGTCACGACCAGCACCATGGTAAAGACCGGCAGCAGCAGGATCAGCACCGCGCGCCCATAAAGCCCGCGCGGCATAAGCCGCTTCAACCACCCGAAATCCGGTCCGAATTGCATGGAACCCCCTGCCTGTCGCCGCTAAGTTAGTCATCGAAACCGTGAAGGAAAAGCCGGCACGATGCTGCAGACGATCCTCGCCCCCAACCCCTCGCCCCTGACCGGGCCGGGCACCAATACGTTTCTGCTGGGAGAGGATGACCTTGTCGTCATCGATCCCGGCCCCGCGATCGACAGTCACATTCAGGCGATTTTGGCGGCCGGTGCGGGCAAGATCCGCCAGATTTTGGTAACGCATGCGCATCTGGATCATTCAGCCGGGGCCGCCGCGCTTGCTGCAGCGACCGGCGCGCCGGTGCTGGCCTTTGGCGATGCTGATGCGGGGCGTTCGCCCCTGATGCAGACACTTGCCGACACGGCTGGCGGCGGCGAGGGCCGCGATACCGCCTTCCGCCCCGACCGGTTGCTGCGCGACGGAGACCGGATCGAAGGGGCCGGCTGGTCGCTGACCGCCGTCCACACGCCCGGCCACATGGGCAATCACCTGAGCTTTCTCTGGGACGACCAGCTGTTCTGCGGCGACGTGATTCTCGGCTGGTCCTCGACGCTGATCTCACCGCCTGACGGTGACCTGCTGGATTATTTCCGCAGCCTCGACCGGATCGAGGCGCTGCGCCCTGCCCGCCTGATCCCCGCACACGGCGCGCCGGTCGACACCCCCGCCGTCCGCATCGCCGAGTTGCGCCACCACCGCCGCGACCGCACCGCGCAGATCATCGCCGCACTGCGTGAAGGGCCGGCCGGGGCCGCCGATCTGGCGCGGCGAATCTATGACGTCCCGCCCATGCTGCTACCGGCGGCGACACGCAACGTGCTGGCCCACCTGATCGCGCTGCACCAGCTTGGCGCGGTCGAAACACCTGTCGCGATCACGCCGGAATCGGTTTTTTCGCTGCGGTGAAAATTTTGCGACAATCCCTCTGGACGGCCCCGAAAGTGGTTGCTATACGCCCCACATGTTCCGGCGTAGCTCAGCGGTAGAGCAGTTGACTGTTAATCAATTGGTCGTAGGTTCGATCCCTACCGCCGGAGCCAATCACCCTTGATTTCATTGGGTAAATTGGCATAGCACCACTCCTACTAACAACCTACTCTTGCTTTTGCGGTGGTTGTTTAGGGGGCGTTCTGGCCCCGCCGATGCTCACGAAGACGTGATCTTTTGTCGCGGCCTACTATGCTCAACAGCCGAAAGCCGCCGAGAGTTTGCCGTAGCGGCAGAAGAAAACGTTTGCCGACAAACCAAAATTCTTCCTGTGCTTTCTATGATCTTGCTCAACGGACGCGTGCATCGTAGCTTACGAGTAAAACGAGGGCCATATGTTCCTAGAGAAGTTCAGCCGCTACATTAGGGTCAGGATTCATAACCAATAGATGACGAGAGCCGCGAGGGCGATGGCTGAGAGGAACACTTTGGGGCATCGGTCATAGCGGGTCGCGACGCGCCTCCAGTCCTTGAGCCTGCCGAACATGATCTCGATGCGGTTACGCCGCTTGTATCTCCGCTTATCGTATTTGATCGGCGTCTTGCGTT
>NZ_JAAOHY010000017.1 GCF_011308835.1 Paracoccus xiamenensis
GACCTTCAGGTTATGAGCCTGACGAGCTACCGGGCTGCTCTACCCCGCGACAGGTGCGTTATGGCGCACGGTTGCACCGATCTTTGTTTGATGGTGCGGATTTGTTCATCGTTTAGAGAGATATGCGTTTCTTTTCAGATCTGGCGGTGACCTACTCTCCCACGTCTTGAGACGCAGTACCATTGGCGCGACGGCACTTAACGGCCGAGTTCGGGATGGGATCGGGTGTTTTGCTCGTGCTATGTCCACCAGATCGGAGAAGAAACGCTCAGCGTTCCGCGTTGCTGCGGGAAGTTGTCCAAGGATGCTTTTGGAAGCGGGGTCTGGCCACTTCCGGATCAAATCAAGCCTATCGAGCCATTAGTACCGGTCAACTGAACGCATTGCTGCGCTTACATCTCCGGCCTATCGACGTGGTGGTCTTCCACGGCTCTCAAGGGATACCTGGTTTTGAGGGGGGCTTCACGCTTAGATGCCTTCAGCGTTTATCCTGTCCGTTCATAGCTACCCAGCACTGCCGTTGGCACGACAACTGGTCCACCAGTGGAACGTTCACCCCGGTCCTCTCGTACTAGGGGCAACTCCTCTCAAGTATCCTACACCCACGGCAGATAGGGACCGAACTGTCTCACGACGTTCTAAACCCAGCTCACGTACCTCTTTAAACGGCGAACAGCCGTACCCTTGGGACCTGCTCCAGCCCCAGGATGAGATGAGCCGACATCGAGGTGCCAAACGATGCCGTCGATATGGACTCTTGGGCATCATCAGCCTGTTATCCCCAGCGTACCTTTTATCCGTTGAGCGATGGCCCTTCCACTCGGGACCACCGGATCACTATGGCCGTCTTTCGACTCTGCTCGACTTGTCAGTCTTGCAGTCAGGCTGGCTTCTGCCATTGCACTCAACGAGCGATTTCCGACCGCTCTGAGCCAACCTTCGCGCGCCTCCGTTACTCTTTAGGAGGCGACCGCCCCAGTCAAACTACCCACCACGCAGGGTCCCGGACCCGGATAACGGGCCGCGGTTAGACATCAAGAGTGCGAAGGGCGGTATCTCAAGGATGGCTCCATCGGAACTGGCGTCCCGATTTCAAAGCCTACCGCCTATCCTGCACATCACAATCCTGATGCCAGTGCGAAGCTATAGTAAAGGTGCATGGGGTCTTTCCGTCTAACCGCGGGAAGTCTGCATCTTCACAGACAATTCAATTTCGCTGAGTCCACATTTGAGACAGCGGGGAAGTCGTTACGCCATTCGTGCAGGTCGGAACTTACCCGACAAGGAATTTCGCTACCTTAGGACCGTTATAGTTACGGCCGCCGTTTACCGGGGCTTCAATTCAATGCTTGCACATCTCCTTTTAACCTTCCGGCACCGGGCAGGCGTCAGACCCTATACGTCGTCTTGCGACTTCGCAGAGCCCTGTGTTTTTAGTAAACAGTCGCCACCCCCTGGTTTGTGCCCCCGACCAACAGTTGCCTGCCAATCGGGCCTCCTTCTCGCGAACTTACGGAGGTATTTTGCCGAGTTCCTTAAATGTGGTTCTCTCAAGCGCCTTGGTATTCTCTACCAGTCCACCTGTGTCGGTTTAGGGTACGGTCTCATGGAGGGCTATTTCCAGGAACTGCTAAGCGGCCCTTCCAATCCGATAAGGAAGAACAACCGTCGCAATCCGTCACCATCTCCTGGCCCAGGAATATTAACCTGGTTCCCATCGACTACGCCTTTCGGCCTCGCCTTAGGGGCCGGCTTACCCTGCTCAGATTAGCTTTAAGCAGGAACCCTTGGACTTTCGGCGACAGGGTCTCTCACCCTGTTTGTCGCTACTCATGTCAACATTCTCACTTCTGATCACTCCACCGGATGCCTTACAGCCCGGCTTCACAGTCAGAACAATGCCTCCGTTGGATCCGAAGAACCAAAAGAGGCAGCGTTCTATATCACAGAACGCTCCGCTACCACGCACAACAAGTTGTGCATCCAAAGCTTCGGCTCGTGGCTTGAGCCCCGTTACATCTTCGCCGCAAGACCTCTTGATTAGACCAGTGAGCTGTTACGCTATCTTTAAAGGATGGCTGCTTCTAAGCCAACCTCCTGGTTGTTTTGGAAGTCTCACATGCTTTCCCACTTAGCCACGAATTGGGGGCCTTAGCTGTTGGTCAGGGTTGTTTCCCTCTCCACGACGGACGTTAGCACCCGCCGTGTGTCTCCCGGATAGTCCTTCTTGGTATTCGGAGTTTGCTTAGACTCAGTAAGGCTGTGGGCCCCCATCATCCATGCAGTGCTCTACCCCCAAGAGGATACGTCCGAGGCGCTACCTAAATAGCTTTCGCGGAGAACCAGCTATCTCCGAGTTTGATTGGCCTTTCACCCCTAGCCACACGTCATCCCGACCTTTTTCAACAGGTGTGGGTTCGGACCTCCAGTTGGTGTTACCCAACCTTCATCCTGCACATGGCTAGATCACTCGGTTTCGGGTCTGATCCATCTGACTATGTCGCGCATTTAACACTCGCTTTCGCTGCGCCTACACCTAACGGCTTAAGCTTGCCAGATAGACCAAGTCGTTGACCCATTATACAAAAGGTACGCCGTCACCGCTCAAGGCGGCTCCGACTGCTTGTAGGCGTCCGGTTTCAGAAACTGTTTCACTCCCCTCGTCGGGGTGCTTTTCACCTTTCCCTCACGGTACTGGTTCGCTATCGGTCAGCAAGGAGTACTTAGCCTTCGAGGGTGGTCCCCCGATCTTCAGACAGGATTTCACGTGTCCCGCCCTACTTAATACGTCCAATCGAACTTCCCATACGGGGCTGTCACCCGCTATGGCTGTGTTTTCCAACACATTCTGGTCATTCTCATGGCTCGGCTGGTCCCCGTTCGCTCGCCGCTACTGGGGGAGTATCTGTTGATTTCCTTTCCTCCGGGTACTTAGATGTTTCAGTTCCCCGGGTTCGCTCTAAAAACCCTATGTATTCAGGTGATTAGTACCTGGTTCAGCCCGTTATTGATTACCAAAAGATAACAATAACAAACTGTCAGGTGGGTTGCCCCATTCGGAGATCCATGGATCAAAGCTTATTCTCAGCTCCCCATGGCTTAACGCAGAGTATCACGTCCTTCATCGCCTCTTGCTGCCTAGGCATCCACCAAACGCCCTTATCGCGCTTGATTTGATCCGGAAGAAGACAGACCTAAATCTGTCGGCGCCCCCTTTTGTAAAAGGCGCCGTCGCTTCCGATCAAAAGCATGTACTTTTCCCGCTTCCCTCATTCGAAGGAAGCTTTGTTCTTCACATGAAAGAAGAACAATTGGTTAGTGTACTTGACTTGGACAACGTCATCGTTTGATCCGAAGATCACCGAACCCACACTCGGGTTCAGCCGACAACGCTGATTATCTCTCTATACGATGTAAATGCTTCCGAAGAAGCGACGTCCGATTGGACGGGAAAGCAAAGCTGCTTTCCGATCAAATCGAAGCGGAAATGGTGGAGCCTAACGGATTCGAACCGTTGACATCCTGCTTGCAAAGCAGGCGCTCTACCAACTGAGCTAAGGCCCCTTCTGATGAGGCGCAGCCGATGGTGGGTCGAGGAGGACTTGAACCTCCGACCTCACGCTTATCAGGCGTGCGCTCTAACCACCTGAGCTACCGACCCGTTTCCAGACCGGCAGGCCTGACATTGATGAACCTTGAAGAGATATGAGGACGGCCTGGCCGTGTGTGATCATCTGAACTGATGATCTGCTAAGTCGCTTTACGAGCTGGATAAATCCGGCTGCTAAAAGCTTCCTTAGAAAGGAGGTGATCCAGCCGCAGGTTCCCCTACGGCTACCTTGTTACGACTTCACCCCAGTCGCTGATCCTACCGTGGTCCGCTGCCTCCAAAAGGTTAGCGCACGGCCGTCGGGTAGAACCAACTCCCATGGTGTGACGGGCGGTGTGTACAAGGCCCGGGAACGTATTCACCGCGGCATGCTGTTCCGCGATTACTAGCGATTCCAACTTCATGGGGTCGAGTTGCAGACCCCAATCCGAACTGAGATAGCTTTTTGGGATTAACCCATTGTCACTACCATTGTAGCACGTGTGTAGCCCAACCCGTAAGGGCCATGAGGACTTGACGTCATCCACACCTTCCTCCGACTTATCATCGGCAGTTTCCATAGAGTGCCCAGCTTAACCTGCTGGCAACTAGGGACGTGGGTTGCGCTCGTTGCCGGACTTAACCGAACATCTCACGACACGAGCTGACGACAGCCATGCAGCACCTGTCTCCAGGTCACCGAAGTGAAAACACCATCTCTGGTGCGGTCCTGGGATGTCAAGGGTTGGTAAGGTTCTGCGCGTTGCTTCGAATTAAACCACATGCTCCACCGCTTGTGCGGGCCCCCGTCAATTCCTTTGAGTTTTAATCTTGCGACCGTACTCCCCAGGCGGAATGCTTAATCCGTTAGGTGTGTCACCGAACAGTATACTGCCCGACGACTGGCATTCATCGTTTACGGTGTGGACTACCAGGGTATCTAATCCTGTTTGCTCCCCACACTTTCGCACCTCAGCGTCAGTATCGAGCCAGTGAGCCGCCTTCGCCACTGGTGTTCCTCCGAATATCTACGAATTTCACCTCTACACTCGGAATTCCACTCACCTCTCTCGAACTCCAGACTGATAGTTTTGAAGGCAGTTCCAAGGTTGAGCCCTGGGATTTCACCTCCAACTTTCCAGTCCGCCTACGTGCGCTTTACGCCCAGTAATTCCGAACAACGCTAGCCCCCTCCGTATTACCGCGGCTGCTGGCACGGAGTTAGCCGGGGCTTCTTCTGCTGGTACCGTCATTATCTTCCCAGCTGAAAGAGCTTTACAACCCTAAGGCCTTCATCACTCACGCGGCATGGCTAGATCAGGGTTGCCCCCATTGTCTAAGATTCCCCACTGCTGCCTCCCGTAGGAGTCTGGGCCGTGTCTCAGTCCCAGTGTGGCTGATCATCCTCTCAAACCAGCTATGGATCGTAGGCTTGGTAGGCCATTACCCCACCAACTACCTAATCCAACGCGGGCTAATCCTTTGGCGATAAATCTTTCCCCCGAAGGGCACATACGGTATTACTCTCCGTTTCCAGAGGCTATTCCGTACCAAAGGGCATATTCCCACGCGTTACTCACCCGTCCGCCGCTAGACCCGAAGGTCTCGCTCGACTTGCATGTGTTAGGCCTGCCGCCAGCGTTCGTTCTGAGCCAGGATCAAACTCTCAAGTTGAAACATCCGAAGATGTTCTTGACAGAAAGACCTTGCACATCATCCTTCCCCTAAAAGAAGGATGCTTCTGCTTGTCGATTCACTCGCGTGAACCGCCAAACAGTGAAGCTGACACCTACATCATCGCTTGCGCTAGTAGGTCGATATACAAAGCCTTCAGTCGTATAGACCAAACCGCCCGCATATCTCTTCAAGTATACGTAACAATGTCAAATAGCAGGGAAACAAACAAACCCCAACCGCGCCAAACCTACTCGGCGCCGTCAAAGCCGCTGCTTCCAGATTGTTGCCCCGTTCCCGAAGCAGAAGCCCTACTTAAGAACCACTTCCAAATCCGTCAAGACACAATCTCAACTTTTTCGTCCGCAGCACCTTCGCGCCTCCCCGTCCCCTTC
>NZ_JAAOHY010000018.1 GCF_011308835.1 Paracoccus xiamenensis
TGAGAACGGCGGTGCGAAATTAGTCCACGTTAGCGGCGGCATGGTGCTGCTGCGGGCGGCGTAAAAGTCGTCCACCTATTGCCTTTCTGCGTCAGCAGGGAGGGCGTGAGGATTTACAGCGTGGACCTATATCTGAGAGTTCGCCAGGCTTGCGCGGAAGGCATGAGCCAGCGGGAAGCAGCGCGGATGTTCAACATCTCGCGTGACACGGTTGCGAAGATGATGACCTTTTCGGTCCCGCCGGGCTACCGGCGGACGGCCGAGGTGCGTCGACCGAAGCTCGATCCGTTCATTCCGATCATCGAGGGCTGGCTGGAGGCGGACCGGACCATGCCGCGCAAGCAGCGGCATACGGCCAAGCGGGTGTTTGACCGGCTGCGCGAGGAATGCGGCTTCACCGGCGGCTATACGATCATCAAGGACTACATTCGGGAGCGGGAACGCCGTGGGCAGGAAGTGTTCGTGCCGCTGTCGCATCCGCCTGGCCATGCGCAAGCCGACTTCGGCGAGGCTCTGGTCCGGATTGGCGGTGTTGAGCAGAAGGCCCACTTCTTCGTGCTGGACCTGCCGCACAGCGACGCGTGCTATGTGCGGGCCTACCCTGCGGCGGTGGCCGAGGCCTGGGTGGACGGCCACATCCACGCCTTTGCCTTCTTCGGGGCGGTTCCGCAGTCTGTGCTCTACGACAACGACCGCTGCCTGGTGGCGAAGATCCTGCCGGACGGGACGCGCAAGCGAGCCACCCTGTTCAGCGGTTTCCTGTCGCATTACCTGATCCGGGATCGCTATGGCCGCCCGGGCAAGGGCAACGACAAAGGCAATGTCGAGGGCCTGGTGGGTTATTGCCGCCGCAACTTCATGGTGCCGATGCCTGAGTTCGCCACTTGGGACGCGTTCAACCTGTGGCTGGAAGAGCAATGCCTCAAGCGTCAGCACACCGTCCTGCGCGGCGAGAGCGAGACAATCGGCGAGAGATTGCAGCGCGACCTCGCCGCGATGCGTCCGCTCCCGGGGGCGCCTTTCGATGCCTGCGATCAGGACAACGGCCGGGTCTCGTCGCAATCGCTCGTGCGTTACAAGACCAACGATTACTCGGTGCCGGTTGCTTACGGCCATCAGGATGTCTGGATCCGGGGCTATATCCATGAGGTGGTGATCGGCTGCCGGGGCGAGGTGATCGCCCGTCATCCCCGGTGCTGGGATCGCGACGAACTTGTCTTCGACCCGATCCATTACCTTCCGCTGATCGAGCAGAAGATCAATGCGCTGGATCAGGCGGCACCGCTGCAGGGCTGGGACCTGCCGGAAGAGTTCGCCACCTTGCGCCGGCTGATGGAGGCGCGGATGAACCGGCAGGGCCGGCGCGAATATGTCCAGGTTCTGCGGCTTCTGGAAACCTTCGATCTGGCCGATCTGCATGCGGCCGTGAGGCAGGCGCTGCAGATGGGGGCGATCGGCTTCGATGCGGTGAAGCATCTGCTGTTGTGCCGGGTCGAGCGCCGGCCACCTCGGCTGGATCTGGACTGCTATCCCTACCTGCCCAGGGCGACGGTCGAGAAGACCGAGGCCCGCTCCTACATGCGGTTGCTGTCTGGCGGTGCGGAGGGCGTGGCATGAATGACGCCCCGGAAATCCTGCTCGCCCATCACCTCAAGGCGCTGAAGCTGCCCACCTTCCTGCGCGAGCATCAGAAACTGGCCAGGCAATGTGCGGCGGAAGATGTGGACCATGTCCGATACCTGGCACGGCTTGTCGAACTGGAACTGATCGACCGGGAGCGGCGGATGGTTGAGCGGCGCATCAAGGCCGCCAGGTTCCCGGCCGTCAAAAGCCTGGACAGCTTCGACTTCACGGCAATCCCGAAGCTGAACAAGATGCAGGTGCTGGAGCTTGCCCGGTGCGAATGGATCGAGCGGCGGGAGAACATTATTGCTCTCGGCCCCAGTGGCACGGGCAAGACGCACATCTCCCTCGGCCTTGGTCTGGCCGCCTGCCAGAAGGGCCTGTCCGTCGGCTTCACCACCGCCGCAGCCCTGGTCAGCGAGATGATGGAGGCCCGCGACGAGCGCCGCTTACTGCGCTTCCAGAAGCAGATGGCCGGATACAAGCTGCTCATCATTGACGAGCTTGGCTTCGTACCCCTGTCGAAGACCGGCGCCGAGCTGCTGTTCGAACTGATCTCGCAACGCTATGAGCGCGGATCGATCATGATCACCAGCAATCTGCCCTTTGATGAGTGGACGGAAACCTTCGGCTCCGAGCGCCTGACCGGTGCGCTGCTTGACCGGCTGACCCATCACGTCAATCTCCTCGAAGTGAATGGCGAAAGCTACCGCCTCGCCAACAGTCGCGCCAGAAAGGCCGGCTGACACCCCCCCTCAAAAAATCGAACCACGCGGCTGAGACCCCCGCTCGGGCTACGCCCTCACGGCGGTCTCAGCCGCGCGCAAGGGTGGCCGACTTTTGCGCCGCCCAGTGGCTGGGTTTTACGCCGCCGTTGACA
>NZ_JAAOHY010000001.1 GCF_011308835.1 Paracoccus xiamenensis
AAAATCGAACCACGCGGCTGAGACCCCCGCTCGGGCTACGCCCTCACGGCGGTCTCAGCCGCGCGCAAGGGTGGCCGACTTTTGCGCCGCCCAGTGGCTGGGTTTTACGCCGCCGTTGACACCGCCGCCAAGTCGTCGGCTTTTCGACATCCGGAACGCGAGCGGGTGACATGATCAGCGTTTCCATCTGGGCCGGGGTCAGTAGCATGAGCCGCCCGATCTTGTGGAACTGGCCGGTCTTGTGCGCCTTGGAACGGATCAGGCGCGGCGACACATACACACCATGCTCTTTCAGGCTCTCGCTCCAGGCCTCGGGTGTCTGGCCTTGCGACAGGATCTCCGACATCAGATGTTTCCTCCGTGTGTCAACTCCCGCAATCAATTGCAATGTCCTGCCAATCTGTCATGATGTTTCTACAAAAATCCGAAAAAACGGAAATATATGACCGATTCATAGGTGAAATTCATGACAGCTTTCAAATTTGCTCCGTTGACACTGGCTGAAAAAGAAGCGGCAGAGAGGGAGTATCAGAAACATCGAGACCGAGCCTACATGGAAGCTCTTCACGGCCCCGATTCACCATTGCATCAAAATCTCCGCCGTTTCCGCATCAGAAAGGGACTGAAGAAGCAGGAGATTGCCGAAATGATGGGTGTCACCGCGCGCAGTTATTACGCCTATGAGGAGGGGCAGAGGCCGGTCCCCTCGGATGCGTTGGCCAAACTAGCGACGATGACTGAGGCCGATCTGAACGAGATCGTTATGGGGCGTGCTGCAAGAGATGATCTCCAAACGATCCGTGCCGCCATCGACGACATGATGCTGATCATGAAGTATTTGGTCGCCGAGTATCCTGCGATGGATATGAAGACGAGGCTGGAGGTGGCGCGTCATGCAGTCTCGGCTGATACTGGCGACTGGCCCCGTACCCACCCTGAAATGGTCAAAGGGTCAGTGAAGATCATAACGCGCTACCGGTTTCATCCCGAGGAACTGCCTCCTCCGCCTGATCCGGATCGTTATAAGGACAACCCTGAACTTTATGAACGGAAGCAGGCCGAATGGCAGGCGATGGTGGATGAAGGATTAGGTGATAGAGACTAGCCTTTCAACAGCGTCCAAGCCTCGACACCGAGCCCTTTGGCTACCTACATGGTGCGGCCCTCCTTTGTTGGGTTGGGGTGGGTTTCGCATGAACCGATAGCGGCAATTGCCAACGAATTCACCGTCATTCTCGCTCTGACATTTCCAGCTCTTCTCCCTCTCGCAGGACGCATCAGCGCTTCGCGGATGGTAGAACCTTGCCGTGTTGTGCACAGACCAAATCTTACGATGCCTTCTGTCTGCGGAATGTTCACATCGCACGTCCGGCCCAGGCCTCCTTCTCGCGTCCCACACAAGGCTCATCCTCGCGCGCACGGCAAGTCAGACATCGCTGGTCAGACCGGCGGGGAGGCGGAACCTCGAGGGAGCGCCGCCGGTCAATGGCTCTGAAGGGAAAAACCTACACCCTCTGTTGACTACTCCGTGAATTGCAACGAGAGTCTGTCCTGCTTATTGTCAAGCTAGTTTCATAGGTTCCAACTCAACCACATGATGTGCCGCGCGATATGTTCTCTGCTTGTTGTCCTGCTCGTGTTCGCGGGCGTGACGCAGCATGGGCAAAGTACTGGCACAGCCGGACTGTCGGCCGATCAAGTTGTCGCTTCGATCAGCCATCCCGGTGACAAAGGCGGGCATGAGCACGGCTCTTCGGGGGAAACCTCTCGGCACGATATGACCGATGCCTGTGCGATTGTATGTGTCGGCACACCTACGCCCTGGCTTGCTGCCGCGCAACTTGCGCCTGTTGAGACCGAGCATTCGCTGAAATGGCACTCTATAGCGGTGACACGTGATGGCCTTCTGGTCGGCCCCGGATACCGCCCTCCGAAATCCATCTGAACACTTGCTTTGCCGCACCTTTCAAGGTGCCGAACATGGTTCGCCCTACGGGGTCTGATGGATTATTCATATGACTTGCACACTGAATCGCCGCGGCTTTCTGGCCGCATCCGCTGCCATGGCCGCAGCTTTTGCCATCCCACGCACGAGCATGGCGCAGCCAGCCGCGCTGGCATTGCAGGCAACGACGCGCACACTTGACATCGATGGCCGCGCCGCCACGGTTTTCGGGCTGATCAACGGCAACGGAACGCCCGGTCTGGTTCTGGATCCGGGCCAGCGTTTCCTGCTGGACCTGACCAATGATCTGACCGAGCCGACGATCATTCATTGGCATGGACAGATCCCGCCGAACGCGCAGGACGGCGTTCCCGATATGCCGATGCCGCTGCTGCAGCCAGGAGAGACGCGTGCCTATGATTTTGAGGCCGCCGCAGGCACGCACTGGATGCACAGCCATGTGCCCATTCAGGAGATGCAGTTGCTGGCCGCACCCCTGATCGTCCGCCGCCCTGAGGATCTGCGAGTTGATCGGCAAGAGGTCACCATGTTCCTTCACGACTTTTCGTTCCGCTCGCCGGAAGAGGTGCTGGACGAAATCCGCTCGGGAAAGGGGCATGATGAGGCCGCCGAAGCCGAAATGTCGCAACCAGCCGATCCTCATGCCGGTCATGACATGGGCGATGGTATGGCCATGAATGGGATGTCGGAAATGGGCGGCATGTCCATGCCCGGCATGACCGGGATGCAGATGGACCTCAACGATTTCGATTTCGACGCTTATCTGGCGAATGACCGCACCCTGGGCGACCCCGAGGTCGTGCAGGTGGAAAAGGGTGGCCGGGTCCTGCTGCGGGTCATCAATGCGGCTGCGGCCACGGTGTTCTGGCTCGACAGCGGCGAGGTTCCGGGACGGCTTGTGGCGGTGGATGGCCAGCCGGTGCAGCCCTTTTCAGGAACGCGCTTCGGTCTGGCCATGGGGCAGCGCCTTGATATCGAGCTTGACCTGCCCGCCGAAGGCGGCGCCTGGCCGATCCTTGCGCTGCGTGAAGGCGCGCATGAGCGCGCCGGCCTGATCCTTGCGACCGCTGGCGCAAAGGTGCCTGTCATGCTCGGAATTGCCGACGATCCTGCACCTGCATTCGATATCGACCTTTCGCAGGAAGCCGCTTTGCGGGCCGTTGCGCCGCTGACGGAACGAACTGCCGATGCATCACCCATGGTGATGCTGGGCGGGCAGATGCAGCCCTATCGCTGGACCATCAATGACCGCGTGTTCGAGGATCGGGTTCCGGTCACGGCCGCATCCGGCCAACGGGTCGAGATCATGTTCCACAACATGTCGATGATGGGCCATCCCATGCATCTGCATGGCCATCATTTTCAGGTCGTCGCGATCAATGGCAGACGGTTTTCCGGTGCATTGCGCGACACGGTCTATGTGCCGCCCATGTCGATGGTCACGGTGGCGCTGGATGCGGGCGAGGCGGCGGAATGGATGCTGCATTGTCACCACATGCCGCATCTGGCCAGCGGCATGATGACGACGTTCGCGGTCTCAGCCTGACAGGGGAGCTATGATGTTTCAACGACGCGATATCCTGACCCTGGCACTTGCTGCCCCGACCATGGCCATCGTACCGCGCCTTGCTTGGGCCGGTCATTCGCTGCCACCCGAATTCCGCAGCCAGCTTGAACGTGACGCGAATGCTCCGATCTTCGGCAATCCTGACGGCGATGCGACTCTGATCGAGTTCTTCGACTATAACTGCCAGTTCTGCCGCGCGATGATGCCGGTGGTGGATACCGTGTTAGGAGCCGATCCCGGATTGCGGATGGTGATGCGGGAATGGCCGGTCTTTGGCGAGGGGTCGGTTTTCGCGGCCCGCGCGGCGCTGGCGTCGCGCAAGCAGGGCCGCTACGCCGACTTTCATCGCGCCCTGATGAGTCAGAAAGCCCGGGCCGAAAGGGCCAGCGTTCTGCGTGTTGCGCGATCCATGGGTGTAGACACTCAGCAGTTGCAGCGCGATATGGGCGGCCCGGAGATCGCCCAACATATCCAGCAGTCCAATGCGCTGGCCGAGGCGATGGGGCTTGTCGGCACCCCCACCTTCATCGCCGGATCGGATTCGCGCTTTGGTGCCATTTCTTCATCCGAATTGGCCGAACTGGTCGCGGCCTCGCGCCGGAACTGACAAATTTCAAGAAAGGACAATGCTATGGATCATTCTGATCGACACAAGAGCCACGGAAACATGAGCGGCGGAAGCTATGGCCGCTTTGCCGCGATGATCGTTACCTCGACGGTGGTCATGTTCGGGTTGATGTATCTGAACACCTGGGCAATGGATCACGTCTTTTTCAGCCAGACCCGGATGTGGATGGCGCTCTACATGGGCGGCGCCATGGCGCTGATCATGCTGGCCTTCATGCTGGGGATGTACCGCAATCCGCGTGCCAATTTGATCGTCGCGGGCCTTTCAATTCTGGCATTTGCCCTCGGCCTGTTTCTGGTTCGCAGTCAGGCAACGGTCGACGACACCGCCTGGATGAAGGCGATGATTCCGCATCACTCGATTGCGATCCTGACATCCACCCGTGCGGATATCTCGGATCCTCGCGTCCGGGCGCTGGCGGACAGCATCATCGAGGCCCAGACACTGGAAATCGCGGAGATGAAGGCGCTGATCGCCGATCTGGAAGGCGGACCTGCGGCGACGCCAGAGGTTGACGGGCGCTGAGACGATACGTTCGGCAATCGCGGCTTCCGCTGCGCTTGCCGCAGTCATCTGAAGGTTAAACCATTACGGGGAGCAATCACATGCTGACACGCAGACATTTCATCCGAACGACAACCGCGCTGTTCTCGGCTGCCGCCGCCAGCCCGCTGATGGCCTCGTCCTGGCCCGATGCGGCGCAGAAGGCCGCCTGGGATGCCGAGGTGGAAGCCGGTGGTCCCAATCCATGGGGCCTGCACCAGCGTTTCCTGCCGCAGCGGATTGTCGCGAATGACGGTTTGGTGCCGGGCGATATCCACGTCGATGCCGTGGCCCGATACCTCTACCACATCGAAGAGGGCGGCACCGCGATGCGCTATGGAGTGGCCATCGGTCGGGGCGATCTTTACGAGCCGGGGACCTATACAATCAAGCGCAAGGCCGAATGGCCGCACTGGACCCCGACCCGCAACATGATCGAGCGCGAGCCCGAGGTCTATGCGCAATATGAAAACGGCATGGAGCCCGGCCCCCGGAATGCGCTGGGTTCGCGCGCCCTCTATCTCTATCTCGGCGAGCGCGACACCTATTTGCGCATTCACGGCACGCCATTTCCGACCTCGATCGGCAGCCGCGCCAGCTCCGGCTGCGTCCGTATGGTCATGGCCCATATCAACGGGCTCTATCCACGGGTCCAGATCGGCGCGACCGCCTATCTCTATTCGCCGGAAGGCAGCGTGACGGCCATCAGCTGAACGGCTGCCCTCCGGCGATGCCGGGCGTCAGGACGTGCGCGCGTTGCAGATATGGTTGCCATTCGCGGCGCGCAGCGGCACCAGCGTCGTTTCGACCGGCCCGGCATGATAATACCAATAGCAGTCATCCGCCGGGTCGACGCGCGCCGTGGTCAGATCCTGATTGGGACCGGCAATGGCGACGACCTCGTTCGGGATCGGATAGGGCGAGGCCTCCTCGGCAGCGATATCGGGCGTCTGGGCCGCGCATCCGGCAAGGATGAGCAGCGTCAGGGCGATGGCGGCGGTTCTTATCTGCATGGGAAACTCCTTGGCTATGGTGGTGATGCGCCGGGGTGTCACGGCGCGCTGTCCTTGGTGATCCGGCTCTGGATCGCACGTTCCCGTTCGGGCCAGGTGGATTTGATATAGGTCAGAACGGCGGTGATCTCGGCGTTGCTCATGACATCGGAAAAGCCGAGCATGTCGCTTTCATAACCATCCCCGACCACGGCGGCGGTGCCGTCACGGACGATCTGTTCCAGAAGCGCGTCGGCGTGATGCCATGTGTGGCCGGTCTCGTCATGCGGGGGCGCCGGATAGCGGCCATTTGCCAGCGGGGTCTGCCAGTCCGGCTGACCCTCCAGATCGGCGCCGTGGCAACTGGCGCAGTTTTCTGCGTAGAGCCGCTGGCCAAGCGCGATCACGGCCTGATCCTGCGCGGCTGTTCCGGTGGCCCCGCTGCCGCGCCAGAGGATCAGGATCGCAGCGGCCAGACCGACTGCTGCGATGAAGATGAGTGCGTTGCGCCCCATTTTGCTACCCGCCCAGCGGAAAGGCGCGCCCGTCACCGGCAATGCCACCCCAGGCGATGACCTCGGCGGTGGCCTCGACCCCGCCGCCCATGCCCGGCGATCCGGCGGGCATCCCCGGCACGGCGATTCCCGTGATGTCCAGGCGCTGTTCCAGAAGCTGCCTTATGGCCGCGAAGGGCACATGGCCCTCGACGATATAGCCGCCGATCCGGGTCGTGTGGCAGGACCACAGGTTTTCGGGCACGGCAGCGTCACGTTTCATGCCGACATAGTTGCTGCTTTCGGTGATCTCGACCTCGAACCCCGCCTCAATGGCCATATCAGCCCAGGCGCCGCAGCAGCCGCAGCCGGGGTCCTTGGTGACACTCAGCAGGTTCGGTTTTTCGTCCGAACCGGTGGTGGCAAAGGCAAGGTTAGAGCTTGTCGATAGCATCGCGGCGACCGCAAGGATCGCCCCGCGACGCGAGAAGTGATGATTGCTCATATCTGATGTCCTTCAGGATGTTGCGCGCCGTAGGGTCATTCACCCCTGTCGTGGCGCGGTTAATCGGCTTGTGACCCCTTGGGCCAGGTGGCGTCAGAGAGCAGCGGTGCGCGGAGGGGGCAGCGGCAAGCGCGGCCTGGCGGATTTCATATCCACCAGTGGAGCAATGTGCCGGATTCGGCGTGGCAACCGGGCCGCGTTCGGCGTGGTTTCGGCATGGCCGATGGCGGCACAGGCCGCACAGTCGCCATGTGGAGAGTCGGGCTGCGGGGTACAGCATTCATGCGCGGCTGGCGACAGGGATGTTTCGACCTTCGAGGCCGTCGGCGATGCTTCAGACGAGGCGGCGCCCGTCAGGGCCAGCGGCATCATCACCGCCAGCATGACAGCAAGCAGGGCCGACAGCAGGAACCGCATCAGTCTCGCACCTTTTCCAGCAATTCGACGACCTCGCGGAACATGACCCGCTGCCGGTCCTGATCGCCGGATTGGATCGCGTCTTCCATGCAGCTGCGCGCGTGATCCTCGATCAGCAGGCGTTCGACCCCGCGCAGGGCGGACCGGATGGCGGCGGTCTGGTTCAGGATGTCGACGCAATAGCGCCCATCCTCGACCATACGCGAGACGCCCTGCACCTGACCGTTCAGGCGGGAAAGCCGCTTCAGGATCGCGTCCCGGTTCTGCTTGTCATGCGCCAAGGAGGGCTCCGATCTTCAACATCTGCGGCTTGTGCTATACCCTCAAGGGGTATAGAGCAAGTCTGATATACCCCCTATAGGTATCCACCGGGAGAGAATCATGGACCATAAGCACGAGCATTCGCATGGGCATCACGATCACGGAACACACGGTGGCGCACCGGCACAGGCTGATCCCGGCAAGGCCATCGACCCGGTTTGCGGCATGCAGGTGACGATCAAGCCCGAGGCGCGGCACCGCGACTATGAGGGACAGACCTTCTATTTTTGCTCGGACGGTTGCCAGTCGAAGTTCGACGGCGATCCGTGGTTCTACGCCTCGGGCGCGGCGGCCAAGGCCGACAAATCCGCGCCGGCAGGCACGCAGTGGACTTGCCCGATGCATCCCGAGATCGTCCGCGACGAACCCGGTGCCTGTCCGATCTGTGGCATGGCGCTGGAGCCGATGATCCCCTCGGATGAACCCAGCCATGAACTGACCGATTTCACCCGCAGGCTCTGGGTCAGCATGGCCGCCGCCGTGCCGCTGCTGATCCTGACCATGGGCGAGATGGTGGGCATCCCGGTCCGTGACTGGATCGGGCACCGCACCGCCGTATGGCTAGAGTTCCTGCTGGCCACGCCCATCGTGCTCTGGGCGGCGCGGCCCTTCTTTCAGCGCGGGTTGGATTCCTTCAAAAACCGCTCGCCGAACATGTGGACGCTGATCTCGCTGGGTGTCGGCGCGGCCTATCTCTATTCGCTCTTCGCGACATTTCTGCCGGGCATCTTTCCCGCAGAATACCGGATGGGCGGCATGGTCGGCACCTATTACGAGGCCGCCGTGGTCATTGTCGCGCTGGTCTTTGTCGGGCAGGTGCTGGAATTGCGCGCGCGGGAACGCACCGGCGATGCAATCCGGGCGCTGATGGATCTCGCGCCCAAGACCGCCCGGCGCATCCTGCCCGATGGCAGCGAGTATGACGCGCCGCTGGAAAACATCACGGCGGGCGATCTCTTGCGCGTGCGGCCCGGCGACAGCGTGCCGGTCGATGGCGAGGTGGTCGAGGGGCGGTCTTCCGTCGACGAAAGCATGATCACCGGCGAGCCGGTTCCGGTCGAGAAGGTGCAGGGCGACCGCGTGACCGGCGGCACGATTAATAAGAACGGCACGCTGGCGATCCGCGCCACCGATGTCGGCGCCGATACGGTGCTGTCGCAGATCGTGCAGATGGTCGCGGGCGCGCGGCGATCCAAGGCGCCGATTCAGGGGCTGGCCGACCGGGTCTCGGCGATCTTCGTGCCGACCGTCGTGGTGATCGCCATCGCGGCCTTTTTCGTCTGGCTGATCTTCGGCCCCAGCCCGTCCTATATCTTCGCCGTCGCCTCGGCGGTCTCGGTGCTGATCATCGCCTGTCCCTGTGCGCTTGGGCTGGCGACGCCGATTTCCATCACCACGGCGGCGGGGCGTGGGGCGCAGGCCGGTGTGCTGGTCAAGAATGCCGAGGCGCTGGAACTGATGGCCGATGTCGACACCCTGATCGTCGACAAGACCGGCACCCTGACCGAAGGCAAGCCCGCGCTGACCGATGTGACCAGCTTCGGTGACGTGCCCGAGGATGAGTTGTTGGCCGCCGCCGCCGCGCTGGAACGCGCATCCGAACACCCGCTGGCAGAGGCGATTGTCGAGGGCGCGAAGGCGCGCGGGTTGAGCCTTGGCAATGGCGAGGAGTTCGAGGCCATCACCGGCAAGGGGGTGATCGGCAAGGTAGATGGCCGGGACGTGGCGCTTGGCAACAACGCGCTGATGACCTCGCTTGGCATCGACTGCGACACGGGCGAGGACACCGCCGATCGTCTGCGCGGTGAAGGCAAGACCGCCATGTTTGTGGCGCGTGATGGCAGGCTGGCGGGGCTGGTCGCCGTGGCCGACCCGATCAAGCCGGCCGCAGAAGCCGCGATCCGTGACCTGCACGATCTGGGCATAAAGGTAATCATGGCAACCGGCGACAACGAACGCACGGCGCTGGCCGTGGCAAGCCGCTTGGGCATTGACAAGGTCCGCGCCGGAATGCTGCCCGAGGGCAAGAAGGATCTGATCGACGGGCTGCGCGGCAAGGGGGACAAGGTCGCCATGGCGGGCGACGGGGTAAACGACGCACCAGCGCTGGCTGCGGCGGATGTCGGTATCGCCATGGGCACCGGCGCCGATGTGGCGGTCGAAAGCGCCGGGCTGACCCTGCTGGGCGGCGACCTGACCGGCATTGTCCGCGCCCGCAAGCTCGCCGTGGCCACCATGCGCAACATCCGACAGAACCTGTTCTTTGCTTTCATCTATAACGCAGCCGGGATTCCGGTGGCGGCAGGGCTGCTCTATCCGGTCTTTGGCCTGCTGCTATCGCCGATGATCGCGGCGGCGGCCATGTCGCTGTCCTCGGTCTCGGTCATCGCCAATGCGTTGCGGCTGAAGCGAGTGAAGCTATAGGGTTGAGGGAGCGGTGTGTGGGTTTGAAATTTCGGTTTCAGCCCGATCAGGGTAGTCCCAAACAGAGGTCGCGGCTTTCCATCAGGGCGACGACATTAACGACGACCGTTGGCAATGTGAGTTTTCTTCTCAGCGAGCCCTCTCTTGCTGGCAACGCATGGGCCGCACTTTTGTTGGCGGACTTACGATGGTGGAAAAATCATCTACCTCAACGCCACCTCAACCCTTGGCTGCAGTTTTCGCGCAGGTTGTTCCGTCGGATGTCGCTCAATGCAGTTGAGCGTCGACATGGAAATCGCAATAAATCAAACGATTGTCGCGTAACGTGCTGAAATTACTGGGCTCCCGAATTTCGCCTCTGATCTGCTTATAACCTGAAGGTCGTAGGTTCAAATCCCGCCCGACCAGTAGGTCGTTCCGGTCTCTCGTGATCTAGCCCCTGAATGTCGGCTTATACAGATTGTTGCAAATGCTGCGCCGCGCTGCCGCAAGTCGGCTCTCCACCCAACCACCCTAATCCTCTGCCCTCCGTATAGCGTCCATGATGCTACTTCCATCACATCCTATGGCGGTCACGATCTGGACGAACTCGACAACCTCCACCTTCCGTTCTCCGTTCTCGTATTTCGCGACGAATGATTGAGGCCGTTTGAGACGGTCAGCCAGCTCGGTCTGGGTAAGCCCCGCGTCCAGCCGTGCCTGCTTCAATGCCGCCATGAGCGCAAGATGCCCCGGACTGCGCAAGGTTCGTCCCATGTTGTGAACTCCGAATAAATCCGGAATTCGGATAATCTTGCTTGAGGATTATCCCATTTTAGGTTATCGATTTGCTGATTTACACAAATGTGCGGAGGCGTCTCATGGCCCAGTGCCCCCATTGCATGACCGATATACATGACGAGGCATCCGTCTGCCCCTCCTGCGGCGCAAAGAAGGGTGTTTATGGGCCGGGATGGACGGCGGATGACTATGTGGGCCGCGCCAAGGTGATCGCCGCGCTCGCCGGGTTCTTCCTGCTCATCGGCGTCGGTTTCCTGATCGCCGGGCAAGGTGGCATTTTCATCCTGATGGCCGTTGTGGCGCTGTTCGTGGGTTCCTTGGCCATCGTGACGCTGGTCATGTCGGGAGGGAAAGAGAAATGGTACCGCTGATGCTAGAGGACCCGAAGGGGGTCGCTCGGCGGATGCGCGCTCTGGTGCAGCCCTTCACCGCGCCTTATTGGTACGACGCGCCCGAAGGTCAGCCCAACCAAGCCGATCTGGAATGCGCCGCCGATATGCTGGACCAGTTCATCGACGCTCTGGATGAAAGCCTGCCCGGCATCTATCGCGAGCTGGTCCCGGCGGATGAGGAGATCGACTGGTCTACTCCGCGCGGGATTTCCACCGGACGATCTGGGCCGATGTTCCGGCTGTCGGTGCTGCCGGGCGGCGGCTACCGGCTGGCCGCTGAACATGGCGATCAGCACTTTATCGGCGACAACCTGCGCTTCGAGGCCATGGCGATGCTGGTCCGTGTGCTGCTGAACATGTGGGGCAACGATGGCTGACAAGAAACACACCTCCTTCACGCTGAGCGAAGAGGGCCACAAGGCGATGCGCATCGAGGCGCTGAAGCGCGGCCTGACCATGAACCAACTGATCATTCAGGGGCTGGCAAAGATCGGTGTGGATTTACCGGCGGAGGATCTGAAATCATGAAGTGGCAGATTGCCGCTGCTTTCACCGCACTCGCCACCCCGGCATTCGCGGACGGCTGGTATTTCGAAGCGTCACTTGAAGGCGGCGCCGAATTCTGGACGTTCACCAACGCCACAGGAGACGCCAACCCACGCCGCAACCGGAGCGATGAAATCTGGATCATCCGCTCGGATCAGATCGGCGATCTTGGGTCAGACGGGGCATGCACCTTCGAGAACTGCGCCGTGAAGGTGATGCTGGGCGGACAGGTCCCGGCGGCTCGGGACCGGGTGCAGATCGCCTTCGCCAATGGCCAAGCGCTGGACTTCGAGGCGCGCGGCGGCGAAGTTCTGTTCGACAATTATTCCACCGCTGGCATGGGTGCGACAGGGATGTTCGTGGACAACATCCGCGCCGCGAAATGGGTCGAGATCAGCTTTGGCGGGCGCTCGCACAAGTTCAGCCTTGCGGGGTCAGCAAAGGCACTGGATGCGATCCAGCCTTATCTGCGATAAGTACGATTGCGAAATAGAGCGATAGTGCCATCGCGCTATTTTACTGTCGCGGACAATAGCCCCGCTGGAAACCCCACAATCGCTCGATCCTTGGCGTCTCGCTCATGTGGATTTTCCGGCTGCCGCTGCAATCGAAACGCGACTGACATCGCCAGCCCAAAAGGCAGGGGAAGGCGCGTTTCGGTGGTTGGGTTCGCCAGTAGTATGCATGAGGCTTTCGGTCCAGCGGCCAGATCATGTCGCCGCGAACGATGGCTTTTGAGCGGATATGCCCGGATCAACAGTCGGCAATCATGAAATTCGGCAACGTCCTCGCTGACAGGCTGGGTTCAGGGGCGCAGCGCCCTGATCGACATTTTGCGGGTGGGTGCGTCAGCAACCGGGCCCCGTAAAATAATAGTCGGTCACTAATACTTAGCGGAAACCACGAAGATAGGTCATGATGGATCAACTTAGGTCATCTCCGGCCCCACCATCATTCGGAGGTGAAACGGAAAACAGCGTTGTGTCGGGGATTGTCCGGCTGTGAATCCTTGGCGACCAATGCCGCAACGCCACGCGCACGATCCAGATCTCGCCGGGCCGTGTCCTCGATATCGCGCCAGGCTGGCGTTGCCTCTATGACGCCCGCCAGTGTGCTGGGTCGGGATGACCAGCCGAAGGCGATCTGCGCGCTGCGGGTGATCCGGTCCACCAGCTCGTCCCATTTCAGCCAGCGGGGGATTGCTTCAGCCAATCGCTGGGTCCAGTCGATCACCATGGCGAAGATGTCGCGGAACTGCTCTGATAAGCTGACGTTCGGAGATGTGCCGCTCAATGCCTCCAATCCCTGCCGGATCATCGGATCCACGCGGGCGTGCAGTTCTGCGTTTTCATCTGCGTTCCGGGCCGGATAGCCACGCGGGTCTATCCGGCGTGTCACACGCGCCAGCAGGCGCTCGTTGGCCTCAGTAGCGGCAAGCGCGCTGATCAGGCCTTCCTCGGCCAGCCGCTGCCCGATTGCAGCGTCTTGCAGCCGCTGCTCTGCCGTGCGCTTTGCTGCGGCCTGCTCGCGGACCTCAGCCTGTTCGGCCCGGTCATTGGCCGCCGCCGCGCTGCGCTCAGCTTTCTCTGCGCCCTTTTGGAGCGCGATACGGATTTGTTCGGCCTTCCAGGTCGCCCTGTCGAGTCGGCGGCGCTTTGGTCCGGTGCGCGCCTGCCCGTGCTTTGAGCCAACTTCAGCGTAATATCGATCCTGCCAGGCGCTCATTGCCCGCCGATAGGATCTTGATGGCGACCCGGACCAGCCATTCCGGATGTGATGGTCTTGGGCAACGTGCCCTTCGTGGCACAGCTTGGCATTCATACGCGGATTGGTCTCCGAGATCAGCGGCAAGGCGAGCACATGAAGATGCGGGTGCGATTCATCGCGGTGTTCCACAATCGTCATGATTTCCAGATCGTTTGCCGCTGCATCCCGTCTGGCGAATGCGATCACATCATCGCGCCACGCCCGATACTCTTCTTCATCCATGTCTTCGACAGTGTCGGGATAGCTGAACACCGATGCCATCAGTAAATGCGTATCGACGCGGATCCCGCGCAGTTCGGCCTTCTGGTCCGGAGATTCCGTGCGCATTTTTCGTAAGGCCCGGTTTTGTTCGGTCACACGGGAATCGATCATGCCGATCAGGTCATGCGGCTGAATCCCTTCCAGGATGCCCGGCGGTTGAGGGTTTGGAACATGCGAGCAGGCACCTTCCAGGCGTTCCAGTTCTTCGATGATTGAGCGGACAGAACGGCTTTTGGAGTTTCCCTTCTGGCTATAGGTCTGCTTGTGGGCGAAGATAGATTTCCCGCTCGCTGCAGGGACGTCAGTCATATTTCGCCCCTTTGGGCGAAAGCAAGCAGCTCTCCTATCAGACGGTCCAGAACGGCGCTCTGTCGGGTTTCGCCCCGTGCCATGCCGATAAAAGCCGCAGCAGCATTCCTGACCCGGTATTTGCCGGAGCGACACGCATTGTGATCGGCGACCAAAAGGCAGAGCGTCGTCCTCGATCCACCAAGCATCTCACATTGGCGTTGCCAGACTCCTTGGGTGATGCCGATCTGATGGGCGCGCTCCCGCGCCGCCATTTCAAGGCTTCGCCATGTTGGTAATCCCCCTGGCTCACTGATCGCGTAAAACTCAGCAAGCTCACAAAACTTCGGGCCAGCCAGTCGTATCGCGAGCGCCGGGGTGACGCGCACCGGCCGCGCTTCGCACTGCTTCTCAGCCCTACAGGTTTTATTGATATTTTCTTTACTTGTATTGGGTGGGGGTGAAATGTCGCACTGGTGGGACTTTTCACCCCTACCGATTTCCGTCGAAAAGTCTGCCCAGACGGCTTCCAGTGCGTCGGCAACCTGCTTAAGGCGCACAAAGCTCTGGATTGTCGACGGGCGACGATTGGGCAGGATATCCTCGGCAGCCTCCATCGCACCGTCAAAACGCAGCCTCCGGATGTCGCCGAACAGCTTCTTGATTCGGGTGCGCAATCTATCGGCTTCGGCATCTTCGAAAGAAGCCCGTTGGGAAGCAGCCTGAATCTCGACCGCATTGGCAATTAGTGGTGCAAGGTTGATCCCAAACTCATGACCGATCTTCCCACCCTCGCGTGATCCGCAGCGACGACTGTGATCCGAAGCAGATTTTGCCAGCAGCCCCCGCACAAGCAGATCAGCCTCAATGCGCGCAACCTGTCGCCTATCGAGCCCCGCCTGAGCCGCAATCTTGGTAACCGAAGTCCAGAAGCTGCAAATCCGGCCTGCCAGGTAGTCCTCGTCCATTGTGTTGGAGATTGCGACTTTCAGATAAGCGATCGCGCCTTTGCTGAGGCCAAGTTGCCGTCGGGCGTTTTCGATCAATCTGAAGAACTGCCAACGCGTCATACCCTCCGGCAAACCGCCATGTGTGAGGTGCCGTGTCATGGCAGCACCCTGGTGTGCAGTGCGCGAAATAATCCGATAGTTGCGTAGCGGTCGTACCTGGTGCTATTCTGGCAAAGAAAGCTGAGCGCTTTTGTTTTTGATTTGATCCCTGTTCCGGTTGCCGCCGGGCAGGGATTTTTTGTTTCACTGTATCGTCGGAATTCTCCAGGTGCCGGATCGGGCTGTACGGGTTTTGTACCGGTGTTCTTTACATGTTCCCGTGCAAAAGCCGGAAAATCCTGCACGATGCTGCAAGTCCGTTCAGAAATTTCAGCACAACCAACTGCTTTTATTTTATTTTTTGGTGACCCCGGCAGGATTTGAACCTGCAACCTGCCCCTTAGGAGGGGGCTGCTCTATCCAGTTGAGCCACGGGGCCGTCGCCCTCCTTCTGCCGATCCTGACGTCATTTGGCAAGGTGCTTGCCCTGCGGGGCTGTCATGCGCTAACTCAAGCAAACTGGTCAGGACAAACGAATGCACCAACGCAAGAAACGCCGCCCGCTGACGCTGCGCGACGTGTCCGAAGCTTCGGGCGTGTCGGAAATGACCGTCAGCCGCGTGTTGCGCAATCGTGGCGACGTCTCGGCAGCGACACGGGAAAAGGTTCTGACCGCCGCCAAGACGCTGGGTTATGTGCCAAACAAGATCGCCGGCGGACTGGCCAGTCAGCACGTCAATCTGGTCGCCGTGGTTATTCCTTCGCTGGCCAACCTGGTGTTTCCCGACGTGCTCAGCGGGATTTCGGCTGAACTGGATGACACGCCCTTCCAGCCGGTGATCGGGGTGACGAACTATTCGCTCTCGCGCGAGGAAGCGGTGCTTTACGACATGCTGTCCTGGCGGCCGTCCGGGGTGATTCTGGCGGGGCTGGAACATAACCGCACCTCGCGCGCGATGCTGGAGGCGGCGTCGATCCCGGTGGTCGAGATCATGGATATCGACGGCGACGTGATCGACACCGCGGTCGGGATCAGCCATCTGGAGGCCGGGCGGCAGATGGCGGCCGAGATCCTTGGGGCGGGTTATCGCCGGATCGGCTTTATCGGCACCCATATGCCCGAAGATCATCGCGCCAAGAAACGACTGGCAGGGTTGGAGGCCGCGCTGTCGCAAGCCGGGGTGCCGCTGGCGGCGCGCGAGTTCTATCAGGGCGGGTCGTCGCTGGCGAAAGGGGTCGAGCTGACCGAGCGCATTCTGACCCGTGAACCGGACCTGGATTTTCTGTATTATTCCAACGACATGATTGGCGCGGGCGGGCTGTTGTGGTGCCGCGAAAAGGGCTATGACATTCCCGGCAAACTGGGGCTTGCGGGCTTCAACGGCGTGGACCTGTTGGACGGGCTGCCGATGCGTCTGGCGACGACTGATGCGCGCCGAGTGGATATCGGACGCCGTGCTGCGCGTATCGTCGCCGGGAAAGAGCTGCGCCCGGAAAGCGGCAAGCTGGTCCTGACGCCCTATTTCATGCCCGGCGATACCATTCGCACGCCGGCCTGACGGCGGCTTTCGGCCGGGTTTCAGCCCCTGCTGTATCGAGGTTGACCCGGGTCTTGCAACTTTTCGTGCAATCCTGCACTGAACTGCAAAACAATGCAGGTCCTTGCAATGCTCGATCTCAACTGTCCGCAGACCCGACAGTCGCTGATTTCGGATCGGCTTGATTCCGGCCAGCCGCTGATCGCCGCGTCCCTGGCCGATGAACTTGGCATTTCCGTCGATACATTGCGGCGCGACCTGATCGCGCTGGAACAGCGCGGTTTGCTGCGCCGGGTGCGCGGCGGTGCAATTCCCCTGACCCCGCCACTGCCGCCATATTCCGTCCGCGTCGAAGCGCCCGAGCCGGCGCTGGATCGGCTGGCAGCCGCCACGGCACCCATGCTGGAAGGGGTCGGGACGGTCTTTCTGGACGGTGGCACGACGATGAACGCGGTTGCGGCACAGCTGCCGGCCGGCTTCGGCGGGCTGGTGGTCACGCCTGCGCCCTCGGTCGCGCTGGCGGCGCTGGCGCGGGGCGCGCGCGTTCATCTGATCGGCGGCGCGCTTTGTCCCGATGGTGCCATGGCGACGGGGGGCGACGCTGAACGCGCCATCGCTGGCATCGCCGCGGATTTTTGCCTGCTGGGGGCCTGCGGGCTGTGGCCGGGCTTTGGTCTCAGCGCCGAAGACAGCGCCGAGGCGGGGGTCAAACGGGCGATGGCGCGGGCCGCTGGCCGGGTCGCGGTGGTGGCGGCGGCGTCAAAGCTGGCACGGCGCGGGCGGCACAACGTCCTTGCGCTGGAAGAAATTGATCTGCTGGTGACCGATGCGGATGCGCCCGATATGGCGCCTTTCTGCGCGGCCGGAATAGAGGTGCATTATGTCTGAAGTCACAAGCCGGCCGGGCAGGCATGAAGGCGCGTTGTGGAACGATGCCGGTTGGCGCGCGGTCACTGCCGCCTTCACGCTGAACGGGATGCTGTTCGGGGTCTGGGCCTCGCGGGTGCCGGGTTTCAAGGAAAGCTTCGCCCTGTCCGAGGCGACGCTGGGCTTTCTGCTGCTGGCGCTTGCGGGCGGAGCGATTACCTCTTTCCCGCTGGCCGGGGGGCTCAGCGAACGTTGGGGCGCGTCGCGGATGACCATCCTTTGCGCGATGTTGTATTGCCCGGCGCTGATCGGGTTGGCGCTGGCGCCGACGCCCTTGGCTCTAGGGGTGGCGCTGTTCGCTTTCGGGGCGCTGCATGGTGCGATGGATGTCTGCATGAATGGCTGGGCTGCCAAGGTCGAGACCCGGATGGAGCGGTCAACCATGTCGATCTTCCATGCCATGTTCAGCCTCGGTGCAGGTCTGGGCGCGGCCAGCGGCTATGCTGCCGTGCGGGTCGGGCTGTCGCCGCTGACGCATTTCACAATGGTCGCGGTGATCGGCGGCGCGCTGGCGCTGTGGCTGATGATCCCGCAGAGGGGGCCAAAGCCGGCCCCGCATATCGTGAAGGGGCGTGGCAGCTTTCTGGCGCTGCCCTCGGGGCGGCTGGCTTTGGTTGGGCTGGTGGCCTTCTGCGTGTCCATGGGCGAGGGGGCCATGGCGGATTGGAGCGCGGTTTTCATGGAGCAGCTGATCAAGGTCAGCGAGGCGCAGGCAGCGCTTGGTTATGCCGCGTTCAGCGCCACGATGGTTCTGACGCGGCTGTCGGGGGGCGTGCTGGTGCAGTGGATGGGACCGGTCAAGGTCACGCGCATCAGCGGCCTGACGGCCTTTCTGGGGCTGCTTGTCGTGCTGACGACGAACAACCTTGCGGTTGCGTTGCTGGGGTTTGCGATGATCGGGGTGGGCTATGCGGTGGTCATGCCACTTGTCTTTTCCCGCGCCGCCAACGACCCCGACGTGCCATCGGGACCGGCCATCGCCAGCGTGGCGACGGTGGGTTACGGCGGCATGTTGCTGGGGCCGCCGGTGGTGGGCTTCGTGGCCCAGATTGCCGGGCTGCGGGTGTCATTCGGGATGTTGGCAATGCTGGCGCTGCTGGCGGTGGTGCTGGCCCCGGTGCTGCGGATCGATCCGCGCCGCTAGTTAGTCCGGCAGCCTGAAGGTGCCGTGCTGGTGGTGCCTTCCGGTCGGCCGCTTGATGGTCAGCGGTGGGGGGGGCAGCGGGCACCGCCGTTGCGGAGATCATCGGAATGAAAAAGGCCCGGCGCATGGGCCGAGCCTTGGGAATTACAGCGCGGTCTTGCGCATTTCGTCCAGATAGATCTCGCGCAGCCGCTCGGCGATCTTGCCCGGCGCGCCGCTGCCGATCTTTGCGCCGTCGATTTCCACGACGGGCATCACGAAGGCCGAGGCCGACGTCACGAATGCCTCATCCGCCTGTGCGGCTTCCTCGGGGGTGAAGCCGCGTTCCTCGACCTGCAACTGCGCCTCGCGCGCCAACCGCAGCACGGCGGCGCGGGTGATGCCGTGCAGGATGTCATTGGACAGCTCGCGCGTGACGATGCTGTTGCCCTTGACGATATAGGCGTTATTCGATGTGCCCTCGGTTACCTTGCCGTCCTCAACCAGCCAGGCGTCATCGGCCCCCTGCGCCTTGGCGGCCATCTTCGCCATGGACGGATACAGCAGCTGGACCGTCTTGATGTCGCGCCTGTCCCAACGCTGGTCGGGAAGGGTGATGACACGCCAGCCGGTCTTTACGGCCGGGTTCTCGGCCAGGCCGGGTTTCGACTGGGTAAAGGCAACCACGGTCTGCGGGGTGTCTTTCGGCGGATAGGCGAAGTCACGGTCACCCGGATTGCCGCGGGTCACCTGCAGATAGATCAAGCCGTCGTTGATCCGGTTCTTTTCCACCAGCGCGCGGAACATCTCCAGATAGGCGTCATCGGTCATCGGCTGGCCGATTTCCAGCGCGTCGAGCGAGCGGTTCAGTCGGGCCTGATGACCGGGAAAGTCGATCAGCTTGCCGTCCAGCACGCTGACCACCTCATAGACGCCATCGGCCATCACAAAGCCGCGGTCAAAGATCGAGACCTTGGCGTCACCTTCGGGCAGGTATTCGCCATTGACGTAAACGATGCGGGACATGCGCGGCTCCTGTGATTTCTGGCACGGTGCCGTCATGCGCCTGCAGGGGCAGGGCGTCAAGCGGCAGAAACATGTCACTGGTGCAACAGGACAGTTGACAGAATGCCGCACCGTCAGGCAGAAGTGGTATAGCGTCACGCAGCCGTGATCCACACAGACGCATTCGTATACGCAGGGTGCCGGGCGGGGAGGCCAGGGCACCCATCTGCGGGAGGAGACAGGCCCTTCGCCGATCCGGTGGGGGGCCTGTTTCCTTTACCTCGCGCAGCCTTCCTTCCTGCGGCCCGGCCTTCTGCGGTTCCCTTTTGCCCCGGCACCGGGCAAGCTGCGCCGATGCGCCCCAGCAAGGAACCCGCAATGGATACCCGCTTTCACCTCGCCTACCATATCCGCGACCTTGACGAGGCCCGCGCCTTCTATGGCGGCGTCCTTGGCTGCGAAGAGGGCCGAAGCACCGACACATGGGTCGATTTCGACTTTTTTTGCCATCAGATTAGCCTGCATCTGGGCGAGCCCTTCAAGACCGGCAACACTGGCAAGGTCGGCGATCACATGGTGCCGATGCCGCATCTGGGGCTGGTGATGCGGCAGGCCGACTGGCAAGCGCTTGCCGACCGGCTGGAGGCCGCAGGCACCCAATTCATCCTGCCGCCGCAGACCCGTTTCAAGGGCGAGCCGGGCGAACAATCGACAATGTTCTTCACCGACCCCTCGGGCAATCCGATCGAGGTCAAGGGCTTCGCCGACTGGGACGGCATCTTCGCGCGCTGAGGGGCGTGTGTTGCACAAGTCCTGTGCCGCGCCGCAATCGCGGCATCAAATCGCTGCGACGGCCCGGAACGGTCACGGTGTCGTGCGCGTTTCGCTTGCAACCGTCGCCGCAAGGTGATGTGCAAGCTTAACGAAGGACTGCCATACAGGACGCATGAAAAAACTCGCTCTCGCTGTCGCGCCCGTCATCGCCCTTCTTGCCACGGCCCCGGCCGCCTTGGCCGAGAAGATCCCCCTGAACGCCATTTCGAACTACTTGAACGGTCTTTCGACGCTGCAGTCGGAATTCACTCAGGTGAACCCTGACGGCACGATCTCTGCCGGTACGGTCTATATCCAGCGCCCGGGTCGGGTGCGGTTCGAATACAAGAACTCGAAACAGCTGATGCTGGCCTCGGGCGGGCAGGTTGCGGTGTTCGATGCCAAATCGAACCAGGGACCGCAGGTCTATCCGCTCAGCCAGACGCCGCTGTCGATCATCCTGGATCAGAACGTCAATCTGGCCCGCAAGGGTATGGTGACCGGCCATTCGGAACGCAAGAACACCACCGTGGTGAAGGCGCATGACCCGGCCCATCCGCAATATGGCAGCATCGAGATGATCTTCACCTCGCCGACCGAGCTGCGCCAATGGGTCGTGACCGACGACACCGGCAAGAAGACGACGGTGATCCTGGGCGAAATGCGCAAGGGCGTCAGCTTCAAGCCCTCGACCTTCGTGATTCAAAGCGAGATCGACCGCCGCAAGTAAGCGGCCAGATCGCGACAGAAAAGGGGCCGCATCCATGCGGCCCCTTTTGCATTGATTTTTAGCGCCCCGCGCTATTGGACGCCGGCCCGGTGGAACAACCGGCCCTCGCCGGCCTCGCCGCCCCAGGCGATGACGTCAAAACGGGCGGCGGGATCGTCGCCCATTCCGGGCGAGCCCTCGGGCATGCCGGGGACCGCGATACCGGTCACGTCGGGGCGGGTTTCCAGCAAGCGGGCAAGCGCGTCGAAGGGGACGTGACCTTCGACCACGTAGCCGTCGACCTTGGTGGTGTGGCAGGACCAAAATGCGCCCGGCACCCCGGCCTTGTCCTTGACCGCGCCGATATCTGGGGTCTCTACGACCGTGACATCATAGCCGGCCTTGCGCGCAAGATCCGCCCAGGCGGTGCAGCAGCCACATGACGGATCCTTGTGGACGCGCATTGCGGTGCCTTCGGCAAAGGCAGGGCCGGACAGGGCCAGCATCAGGGCGGCCAACCCGAAAACTCTGCGATTCATCTGTATTCTCCGTGATCTGATGAGGAAGCGCCAGCAGGCGCGGCTGTCATCAGATCCGGCGGGGCGGCGGCTGCGCGGGGTCGGGCATCCGCCCGGTCAGGCGTTCGGCCCGGAAGGCTATGCGCAGCGCATGGGCCGGGCGGTCAGGTGCGACCAGCGGCGCGGCCTCGCGCAGTCCAGTCTGCATCTGGCAGGCGGGGGTGCGGTGGCTGCTGTCCTGGCAGCAATCGGGCATCTCCGTATGCGCCATGGCCTCAGACTGTGCTGCAAAAGGCAGGCCGGCCGCCGCCGCGACATTCATCGGCGTCATGGCAAGGATCGCCAGCATCAGAATTGCGCGCACAAGAACCATGACGCGAACCTATGCCGCTGGGTCATGCGCTGGCAATAGCCGCGCATCTGATCGGGCTGCGGCGGAATGTCCCGCGCGGCGGCGCCTTAGCGGCAGCTGCGCAGCTGGGCGTGATACATCTCTGCCCGCGCCTGTACCTTGCTCGACACTGCGACCAGCCAGCCTTTCGACCGATAAGATCCGCGCGCATAGCCCGAGCGTCCTTCGTGATAGGCCAGATACTGCGCGCGCGCGTCCCATTTCGAGATTCCCAGCCGCCGGGTCGAGCCGTCCATGTACCAGCCCATGAAATCGGTGGCGTCGCGGATGTCATCGCGCGAGGCGCGGCGGTTGCCGGTTTCCTGCTGATACTCCTCCCAGGTGCCATCCAGCGCCTGGCTGTAGCCATAGGCAGAGCTTTGGCGGCCGATCGGGATGATCCCAAGCGCATATTGATGCGGCGTGCGCGCGTCGCCGATGAATTTAGATTCCTGGTGGATCGCCGCCATCTGCACCGCAACCGGCACCCCCCAGCGGCGTTCCGCCCGCTGCATGGCGCGGTAATAGGCCGGGCGCTCTCGGATGATCGCGCAGGCGTTGTCCAACTGACGCGGCGCGGAATAGTTTCCGCCGCCGCAGGACGCGACCAACATCAGGATCGCCAGTTTCAGAAACCTGTTCATGACTGCACTGCCTCTTGTTCTTTTGTCCGCATGTTAGGGGATTTGGCCGCGCGGATAAACATCCCCCTCGGCAGGCACGCTGCCCAAGGAAGCGGCAGGCGCGGAAATCCGCGCAGTCGCCGATGGTGAAAGGTCAGTGTCACCGACTTTTCAATGTCCGAAAGCCACGTCATGCTGACCTTCAAGGTTCGGCTGTATGAGGGTTCTGATGTATTACAATGAAATGCTAGACGGCACGAAGGTACGCGAAGCCTATGCGGGCCTGTCGGATTGGGTCGATCAGATGCCCGCCGAGATCCGCCAGATGAAACAGGCCGAGGCCGAGGCCCTGTTCCGCCGCATCGGCATTACCTTCGCCGTCTATGGTGAGGGCGGCGACCCGGACCGGCTGATCCCCTTCGACATGATGCCCCGCATCTTTACCCAAAGCGAATGGCGCAGGCTGGAACGCGGCATCAAGCAGCGCGCCCGTGCGTTGAATGCCTTCCTGCGCGATGTGTACGGCCGGGGAGAGATCGTCCGCGCCGGCCGCATCCCGGCCCGGCTGGTCTATCAGAACGATGCCTATGAAAAGGCCGTCGTGGGATTCGTGCCGCCGCGCGGGGTTTACAGCCACATCATCGGCATCGACCTTGTGCGCACCGGCCGCGATGAGTTCTTCGTGCTCGAAGACAATTGCCGCACTCCCTCGGGCGTCAGCTATATGCTGGAAAACCGCGAGATCATGATGCGGATGTTCCCCGAACTGTTCCGCGGCAACCGGATCGAGCCGGTGGACGGCTATCCCGACCTCTTGCGCCGAACGTTGGAAACCGTGGCACCCGCGAAATGTCAGGGCCGCCCCCGCGTGGTCATCCTGACGCCCGGCCATTTCAACAGCGCCTATTACGAACACAGCTTCCTTGCCAATCTGATGGGGGTGGAGCTGGTCGAAGGCGCCGATCTGTTTGTCGAGGGCGAGTTCGTCTATATGCGCACGACCGAGGGGCCAAAGCGCGTCGACGTCATCTACCGCCGCCTCGATGATGCTTTCATCGACCCGCTGACCTTCCGGCGCGATTCCATGCTGGGCGTGCCGGGGCTGATGGATGTCTACCGTTCCGGCGGTGTGTCGATCTGTTCTGCACCGGGTGCGGGCGTGGCCGATGACAAGGCCATCTATACCTTCGTGCCCGAAATGGTCCGCTTCTATCTGGGTGAAGAGCCGATCCTGAAGAATGTCGACACCTGGACGCTGTGGAAGGATGACGATTTCAAATATGTCATGGACAACCTCGGCGATCTGGTGGTGAAAGAGGTCCACGGCTCGGGCGGTTACGGGATGCTGGTCGGCCCGCGTTCAACCAAGGCCGAGATCGAGGAATTCCGGCAGCGCATCAAGGCGAACCCGTCCAATTACATTGCCCAACCGACACTATCGCTGTCGACCTGCCCGACCTTCGTCAATGAAGGCGTGGCCCCGCGCCATGTCGACCTGCGACCCTTCTGCCTGTGCGGCGAGCGGATCGAGCTGGTGCCGGGTGGCCTGACCCGCGTGGCGCTGAAAGAGGGCAGCCTTGTGGTGAACTCGTCGCAAGGCGGGGGTGTCAAGGACACCTGGGTCCTGTCGGAATAAGGGGGAAGACCATGCTCAGCCGCACCGCATCCAACCTGTTCTGGCTTGGCCGCCACATGGAACGCGCCGAAACCGCATCGCGCCTGTTCGAGGTGGGGGCACGCATCACGCTGCTGCCCAACACCGCCGAGGGCTATCAGAACGAATGGCAATCGCTGCTGCGCGCCACCGGCGTGTCAGACCGCTTTGCTGCCCGCTACGACGAGGTGAGCGAGGAGAACATGGAGAAATTCATGATCTTCGACCGCGATAACCCCTCGTCGGTGGCCAGTTGCATGCATGACGCACGCGAATCCGGCCGCATCGTGCGCACCGCACTGACCAGCCGGGTCTGGGATGCGCTGAACGTGTCCTGGCAGGAAATGCGCGGCATGGAGCCGGGACAGGAAGACGCCGCCGATCTGGCCGATTTCGTCGCCCGTCATGCCGCCACCGTCCACGGGGCCATCGACGGCACCCAGCTGCGCAACGATGGCTTTCATTTCATGAAGCTCGGCTATGCGTTGGAACGGGCGGATTCGACGGCCCGCGTGCTGGACGTCAAATATTTCGTCCTGCTGCCGCGGGTGGAGTTCGTGGGCTCTGGCCTCGACAGCTATCAATGGCAGGTGATCCTGCGGGCATTGTCGGCGCATCGGGCCTTTCACTGGGCTTACGGCGACGATGTCAGTGCCGGGCGCGTGGCGCATTTCCTGATCCTGAACGATGAATCGCCGCGCTCGCTGATGACCTCGGTACTGGAGGCGCTGTCGCATCTGGACGCGCTTGTCCGCCGCTATGGCCAGGACGTGCCCCATTCCGCCCGCGACCGCGCGCAGGCGCTGGCGGACCGGTTGGGCAGTACCGATATCGAGGATATTTTCGACGAAGGCCTGCACGAATTCCTGTCCGATTTCATCCGCGAGATCGGTGACATCGCCAATCGCGTGCAGGCTGACTATTTCCACGGAAGGGGCTGAGGATGCGCCTGAAGATCACTCATCAAACCGTCTATCGTTACGATGCCCCGGTCGGCTTCGTGGTGCAAAGCCTGCGGCTGACGCCCTCGGTCTTTGATGGCCAGAAGGTCATCGAATGGAAGGTCGATATCGACGGCGCCGAACCCGGCCCCGGCTTTCGCGACGGTGCCGGCGACTGGGTCCAGGTCTGGACCATGCGCGGCCCGGTCACCGAGGTTCCCGTCCGTATCGAGGGCGTGGTCGAGACCGCCGATCTTTCGGGGGTCCTGCGCGGCCATCGCGAAATGATCCACCCGATGGTCTATCTGCAATCGACCGATGCCACGGCACCTGACGATGCCCTGCGCGCGCTGGCAGAGGAGCCCGAGGCCGACCTGTCGCCGCTGGATCTGGCCCATGCGCTGTCGGCGCGCGTATCCGAGGTAATCGCCTATCGGCCCGGCGTCACGCACCTGAATACCACGGCCGCCGAGGCGCTGAGTCTGGGCGAGGGGGTCTGTCAGGACCACGCCCATGCGCTGATCGCGCTGGCGCGATTGCGTGGGCTGCCAGCGCGATATGTCTCGGGCTATCTCAGCGCCGATGCCGATGGCGCCGAACATGAGGCCGCGCATGCCTGGGCGGAAATCCATGTGGACGGGCTTGGCTGGGTCGGCTTTGACGCCGCCAATCGCTGCTGCCCCGATGACCGCTATGTCCGCACTGGCTCGGGGCTGGATGCCCGCGATGCAGCGCCGATTCGGGGCGTCCGCGCCAGCACCGGCATGCGCGCCGAGGAGCTTGACGTCACGGTTGCGGTCGAACCGGTCGCACCCTAGATTGCGGAGTTACGAAATCCGTTGAGCTGCCGATGACCTATTGTGTTGCGCTGAAACTGAATGCCGGACTGGTGCTTCTTTCCGATACCCGGACGAATGCCGGGCTGGACAATATCGCCACCTATCGGAAGATGTTCTTCTTCGAAGAACCGGGCGAGCGCGTGATTGCGATCATGACGGCGGGCAGCCTGTCGGTCACGCAGACCGCCATTTCCCGCTTGCGCGAGGCGATTGACGACCCCGATGCTGATGGCCGCACCTCGATCATGCGGGCCGAAACCATGCTTGGCGTGGCCGATATCATCGGCGATACGCTGGCGCGTACCCGGCGCGAGATCGCCAGCCAATGTTCCGATCTGAAGCAAAGCCAGGCCTCGGCCAGCATGATTGTCGCCGGCCAGCGGGTGGGCGGCGACATGCGGCTGTTCCTCGTCTATCCCGAAGGCAACCATATCGAAGCCACCGAGGACACGCCCTATCTGCAGATCGGCGAACACAAATACGGCAAGCCGATCCTCGACCGGGTGGTGACGCCGGCGACCAGCCTTGAGGACGCGCAGAAGGCGGCACTGTTGTCGATGGATTCGACGATGAAGTCGAACCTGTCGGTGGGGATGCCGCTGGACCTTGCGGTGATCGAAAAGGATGCCTGCCGGGTCAGTGCCAAGCGGCGGATCATGAACGGCGACCCGCAATTCTCGGCGATGTCCGATGCCTGGTCCGAGGCGCTGCGCGATGCCTTCGTGAAAATGCCCCTCTGACCTCAGGTTTCGGCCCGTGGCCGAGCCTGCGCGCCACCTGTCCAGTGGTTTTCTGCGCCCAGCGGGGCCAGACCGGCCGACGGTGGAAAACGGTCCATCGGCAAATCTTGGCCGAATCACCACGTCGGTGGAATTAGGTCTTGCCGGGCTACTGATGGTGATTCGGGGGCAAAATTATCCACAACCTTGCATTGAAAGGGCGAATATCTGTCCAAAAGGACAGTCATGCAGGCTAATCCGACAATATGTGAAACCGCTCTTGTGTGTTAGCGTTTCGACAAGGGCAATTGATCGAAGCGTAGCGATCCAAACTGAACGCTCTGGTTGATTTTATTGCCCATCGAACAGAGGCGCAGCGTGTCAGCGTCTCTTTCTGTAGGGAGGTGGAATTGGCGCTTTCTGTGATCCGGTTTCCGTCGAAAGCCACGCGTGGAGGTGGTGTCGGCTTCTGGATCGCGCAGGACGGCCCTGACAAGGGTGAGACCCTGCATCTACAGTCGCGCCGGTCTGCCGGGCCAGGCATGGCACTTCGATCCGCGCCGCGTCTTGGCGGTGTCAGCCGTGGTCATCTCGGCCGAACTGAATACTGCTCTGCCCCGACCGTACTGGCGTGCGATCGGGTGGGGCGGAGACTGACCCTGCGCCATGTGGGGCGAGGTCAGCATAGTGTTACGTAACGAGTCGCACGTTTAGTTGTTAATAAGTGCCGCCGGGTTGGTGCAGCAGCATACCGCTGGGCGTAGGATGGGATGTGGCCGGGCCTGCAAAGGTCCGGCTCATTCGTTTCTGCCGGCGCGGGCGCAGGCAGCAGGCCGTATCCGGCTGCCATCCACCTTCGCGGGGGCTAGACGATCCCGCCGCCGCCTGCCGCCGATTGCGGACGCTGGCCCGCGACCCGCGCCCGATAGCCAGAGGTGCGATAGGTCGCCACCGGGTCGATGGCCGCACCCGCGCGGGCGCGGGCCATGGCCAGGATCGGCTCGACATCGGTACGGAAGGCCGCGCGCAGCGTCGCCGCCGCCATCAGCGCGTCATTGTCCTGCCGGTAACCTTCAAGCACCACCCGGTCGACCAGCGAGGCCTGCACATAGGCGCGCTGGATCTCGCAGGCGCTGACGATCAGGCTTTCGATGGGGTCGGTGACATTGTGACTCTGGTCGATCATATGCGACAGGTTCAGGCCGGGCGTGTCCTCCAGCTCGACCAGCTCGTTGAAGACCAAGAACAGGCGGAACGGGTCGATGGTACCGCTGTCCAGATCGTCATCGCCATATTTGCTGTCGTTGAAATGGAACCCGCCCAGCTTGCCGGCGCGGATCAGCCGCGACACGATCATTTCGATATTCACATTCGGCGCGTGGTGGCCCAGATCGACCAGGCACTGCGCCTTGTCGCCCAGTTCCTGCGCGGTCATCAGGCTGGTGCCCCAATCCTGCACCACCGTCGAATAGAAGGCGGGCTCATAGATCTTGTGTTCGCTGAAGATCCGCCAATCTTCCGGCAGGCCCGCATAGACCTGCCTCATGGAATCCAGATAGCGGTCGAACTGCCGACTGAGCGAGGTCTGGCCGGGAAAGTTCGACCCGTCCCCGATCCAGACGGTCAGCGCCTTCGACCCGATGGCCTGCCCGATCTCGATACATTCCAGATTATGCTCGACCGCCTGTTGGCGGGTGGCCGCGTCGGTGTGGGACAGCGAGCCGAACTTATAGCTGCGCGCCTGTTCCGGCTGATCCTGAAACGTGTTCGAATTCATGGCGTCAAAGCCGAGGCCCGTCAGGGCGGCCTTAGCCAGCAGATCCGCCGGATCGGCCTTGTCCCAGGGGATATGCAGGCTGACGCGGGGCGTGGCCTTGGTCAGCTGGTGGATCACGCCGCAATCGTCCAGCTTGTCCATGATGCCGCGCGGCTCGCCCTTGCCGGGGAAGCGCGCGAAGCGGGTGCCGCCGGTGCCGGTGCCCCAGCTGGGTACGGCCACGCCGAAGCGCATGGCGCGGTCGGTCAGGGTTTCGATATCGACGCCGCGCCGGGAAAGACGTTCGCCAAGGGCGTCGTAATCACTGGCGAGATCGGCGTTGCGGGTGGCGTTTTCGCCTTCGATCAGGGATGCGTCGATCATCGCGTGAACGCCTGCACATTGCCGGCATCGACATTCAGGATATTCCCGGTCGATTTGGCGCTAAGGTCGCTGGCGAAGAAATAGATCCCTTCAGCGATATCCTCGGGCAGAACCGAGCGCTTCAGCATGGAGCGCTGGCGATACATTTCCTCAAGCCCTTCCTTGTCGGTCTTGTAGGTCGAGGCGCGCTGATCCAGCCAATCGCCTTCCCAGATCTTGGAGCCGCGAAGCACCGCGTCGGGGTTGACCACGTTGACGCGGATGCCGCCTTCGGCCCCTTCCAGCGCAAGGCAGCGGGCGAGGTGAATCTCGGCGGCCTTGGCGGTGCAATAGGCGCTGGCATTGGGGCTGGCGGCCAGCCCGTTTTTCGACGCGACGAAGATGACCGAGCCGCCGATATCCTGCGCGCGCAGCATCCGAAACGCATCGCGGCTGACCAGGAAATAGCCGGTGGACAGGATGTCCATGTTCTTGTTCCACAGGGCCAGCGTCGTGTCCTCGATGGGCGAGGATGACGCGATCCCGGCATTCGATACCAGAATATCCAGGCCGCCGAATTCCACCGCCGTCTCGGCATAGGCCTTCGCGACCTGCGCCTCGTCGGTGACGTTCATCTGCACGCCGCGCACCACATCCGCGCCGTGGCGGGCGGCGAAGCCCTTGGTGACTTCTTCCAGCGCGCCGGCGTCGATATCGGCCAGCATGACGCAGGCGCCTTCGCGCAGCATCCTTTCGGCCGTTGCCGCGCCGATGCCGCCCGCGCCGCCGGTCACCAGCGCGATCCGGCCCGCCAGCGATTTCGGCTTGGGCATGCGCTGAAGCTTGGCTTCTTCCAGCAGCCAATATTCGATATCGAAGGCTTCCTGTTCGGGCAGGCCCTGATAGGTGGAAACGCCCGAGGCCCCGCGCATCACATTGATGGCGTTGACATAGAACTCGCCCGAGATTCGCGCCGTCGCCTTATCCAGCGCAAAGGTGATCATGCCGACGCCGGGGACCAGATAGACGACCGCATTCGGGTCACGCAGGGCAGGGCTGTCGGGGTGCTTGCAGCGGTCGTAATAGGCCGCGTAATCGTCGCGGTAAGCGGCGATGGCATCGGGCAGGCTGGCCAGCGTCCGGTCCAGATCCGGGTTGGCCGGGTCGAAATCGACGACCAGCGGGCGGATCTTGGTGCGCAGGAAATGGTCCGGGCAAGAGGTCCCAAGCGGCGCCAATTCGTCCAGCATTTCCGAGCCGACAAAATCCAGCACTGCCTGCTGATCGTCGAAATGTCCGACCTTGTGGCGGTCCTTGGAAATCAGCCCGCGAATGACCGGCATCAGCTTTGCCGCAATCTCGCGCCGCTGTTCTGCGGGCAGGGTGGGCAGCTTTGCACCACCGAAAACCGGCTTGCCATCCGTCTTCGCCTCCAGCCAGGCGGCCGCCTTGTTGATGACGTCAAGCGTGGTCTGATAGCATTCCTCGGCGGTGTCGCCCCAGGTGAACAGCCCGTGGCTTTCCAGCACGGCGCCCTTCGCTTGCGGGTTCTCCTTGGCGAATTTTTCCAGCCACAGACCCAGCTCGAACCCCGGCCTCTTCCATGGCAGCCAGCCGATTTCGTCGCCGAAGATCTCGGCCGTCAGTTCTTTCGAATTGACCGAGGCCGCAATGGCGATGATCGCGTCGGAATGGACGTGATCGACATGCTTGCGGGGGACATAGGCGTGCAAGGGCGTATCAATGCTGGCGGCGCGCGGGTTCAGCGCGAAGGTGCAATGCGGCAGATAGCCGACCATCTCATCTTCATGTGCAAGGCCGCGATATTTGCCCTTAAGTGCTTGCAGCCTGTCCATGTACAGGGTCGAAAAGCCGTCCATCTTCATCGACCCGATGTCCCCGCCGGAACCCTTGACCCAAAGGACTTCGACCGTCTCGCCGGTGAGGGGATCGGTTTCCATCACCTTGGCCGAGGTATTGCCGCCGCCGTAATTCGTCACCCGCTTGTCCGAGCCGAGCAGATTCGACCGGTAAAGCAGCTTTTCCGATTCGCTCATCTGGGCGGCCTTGGCGCTATCCCACAGATTTTTCAGTCGATTTTCGGGGTTCTTGTCGGTCATTGATGCCTCCCGCTATGCGGCCAGCCGGGCCGCCCTCTCATGTCGGATACACGCGCCGACGCCGCAGCGTCAATCATTTTCAATCAAAAACGCGCACAATGCAGGCGCAGAATGACTTTCTGCGATTGAAAATGATTGACAATGCGCGAGACTGATGGAAGCTTCGCTAAAAATGAGAGGTCCTTATGCTGGAAACTGAGCGCCATCGAATCATCCTTTCGGCCGTGCAGGAACGGCCGGTGGTCACGGTGGCCGATCTGTGCGCGCTGACCGGCGTGTCCGAGGCGACGATCCGGCGCGATATTGGCCAGTTGCATCTGGCCAAGAAGCTGCGCCGGGTGCGTGGGGGTGCCGAAGCCATCGCGCCGCCGCAATTCGTCGGCATCAATGCCCGCCCCTTCGCCGTCAACCAGACCCTGCATATCGCCGAAAAGCGCGCCATCGCGCAGGCGGCGGTCGATCTGTGCGAAGACGGCGACGCGATCATCATCAATGGCGGCACGACGACCTTCCAGATGGTTCATCCGCTGGCGACCAAGCGGATGCAGGTCTTCACCAACAGCTTCCCGATTGCCGAGCATCTGCTGAAGCAGTCGAAAAACACCGTGCTGCTGCCGGCGGGCGCGATTTACCGCGAACAGAACATCATCCTGTCGCCATTCGACGCCGACGGCTCCAGCCATTTCTATGCCAAGCGGATGTTCATGGGCTGCCGCGGGCTTGGCCCGCTGGGCCTGATGGAGGGTGACCCGCTGCTGGTGCAGGCCGAACAGAAGCTGATCGGGCAGGCGGATGAGCTGGTCGTGTTGGCCGACAGTTCCAAGTTTCACCAGCGCTCCAGCCTGCTGCTGTGCCCGTTGAACCGCATTCACACCGTCATCACCGATGACGGAATCGAGGACCGCACGGCCTCTATGCTGGAAGCCGCAGATATTCGTCTGATCGTGGCCGAAATCGCCGCATCGGACCGTCAAAAGCGCGCAGAGGAGTGACGCGCATTACCGCTCATTTGGGAGGAAAAGATGAGCATTCTGAAAAAGGCACTGACCACGGCGGCGCTGGCAAGCGCGCTGATCGCGGGATCGGCATATGCGCAGGACGGCGAGAAGATGCGCATCGCACTTGTCGCCAAGGCCCTGGGCATCGGCTTCTTCGAGGCCGCGAACAAGGGCGCGCAAGAGGCGGCGGCAGAGCTCGGCGATGTCGAGATCATCTATACCGGCCCGACCGATACCACGGCGGAAGGTCAGATCGAGGTCATCAACAGCCTGATCGCGCAGCGCGTTGATGCGATTGCCATCAGCGCCAATGACACGAATGCGCTGGTGCCCACGCTGAAAAAGGCCATGGATCGCGGCATCACCGTCATCAGCTGGGATTCGGGCGTGGCTCCGGAAGGCCGCCAGATGCAGCTGAACCCGTCCTCGGCGCCGCTGATCGGCAACACGATCATCAAGCTGGCCGCCGATCACCTGCCCGAGGGCGGTGATGTGGCGGTGCTGTCGGCGACCACCACCTCGACCAACCAGAACACCTGGATCGCCGAGATGGACAAGGTCAAGGGCGACTACCCGAACGTCAACGTCGTCGGCACCGTTTACGGCGATGATCTGGCCGACAAGTCCTATCGCGAGGCGCAGGGCCTGATGCAGACCTATCCTGACCTCAAGGCGATCATCGCGCCGACCAGCGTCGGGATCGTGGCGGCGGCGCAGGCGGTCACGGATGCGGGCAAGGTCGGGCAGGTGAATGTCACCGGGCTTGGCCTGCCGTCTGAAATGGCCGGGCATGTGAAATCGGGCGCGTCCAAGTCCTTCGCGATCTGGAACCCGATCGACCTTGGCTATTCCGCGACGATGATCGCCTATCATCTGGCCAAGGGCGACGCCACGGCCGAACCGGGCGCGGTGATCCCCACCGGCCGCATGGGCGAGGTGACGCTGGACGAGAATACCGAGGCCGCCATGGCCGATCCCTTCACCTATGACGCCAGCAACATCGACGAGTTCAGCTCGATCTTCTGAACGTGTCGGGGCCCGGTCCGGCCGGGCCCCATCTGCTGAAGGGGGTTCTCATGCAGGATGCTGCAACGCCGGTGCTGTCCTTGCGCGGCATCGTCAAGACATTTCCGGGCGTGCGCGCGCTGGATGGGGTGCAGATGGACCTGTATCCCGGTCAGGTCACCGCACTGATCGGTGAAAACGGCGCCGGTAAATCCACCATCGTGAAGATCCTGACCGGGATCTATCAGCCCGATGCGGGGCAGATCCTGGTCGACGGGACCGAGACGCATTTCCCGACCGCGCAGGCGGCGGGACATGCGGGTGTGACCGCCATCCATCAGGAAACCGTGCTGTTCGACGATATGACCGTGGCCGAGAACATCTTCATCGGCCATGCCCCCCGCAACCGGTTCGGCCTGATCGACAGCAATGCCATGATCCGCCGCGCGCGTGAAATCCTGGCCAGCATCGGCGCCGATCTGAACCCGGCCGTGCGCCTGCGCGATCTTGGTATCGCGTCAAAGCACCTGGTCGCCATTGCCCGCGCGCTGTCCATCGACGCCCGCGTGGTCATCATGGACGAACCCACCGCCGCGCTATCCCACAAGGAAATCGCCGAGCTTTACGAGCTGGTCGAGACCCTGAAGGGGCAGGGCAAGGCGATCCTGTTCATCAGCCACAAGTTTGACGAAATCTTCCGCATCGCCGACCGCTGGACCGTCTTTCGCGACGGGCAATTCGTGGGCGAGGGCCTGATGGCAGGCGTGACCGAGGCCGAGCTTGTCCGCCTGATGGTCGGCCGCGCCGTCGACCAGATCTATCCCAAACGCCCGGCAGAGATCGGCGCACCGGCGCTGACCGTCGCCGGATACAGCCACCCGACCGAATTCGAGGATATCAGCTTCACCCTCCATCGGGGCGAGATCCTGGGCTTCTACGGCCTTGTCGGCGCCGGCCGCAGCGAGGTGATGCAGGCGCTGTTCGGCATCACCCAGCCCTCAAAAGGGGCGACCCGCATCGCCGAGGAGGTGCGTGTGATCCGCTCGACCGCGCAGGCGGTGCAGGCGGGCATCGTCTATGTCCCCGAAGATCGTGGCCGGCAGGGCGCCATCAAGGGGCTGCCGATCTTTCAGAACGTCACCCTGCCATCGCTGCGCGAAACCAGCCGCAACGGTTTCCTGCGGTTGGCGCGCGAATTTGCGCTGACCCGCGAATATACCCAAAGGCTGGATCTGCGGGCGGCAAGTCTCGATCAGGATGTGGGTCTTTTGTCGGGCGGCAACCAGCAGAAGGTGGTAATCGCCAAATGGCTGGCCACACGACCGCGTGTCATCATTCTGGACGAACCCACCAAGGGCATCGACATCGGGTCCAAGGCGGCCGTGCATGACTTCATGTCGGAACTCGCCGCCGAGGGGCTGGCCGTCATCATGGTCTCCAGCGAGATCCCCGAGGTGCTGGGCATGTCCGACCGCGTCATCGTCATGCGCGAGGGCCGCATCGCCGCCGAATTCGCGGGCGACCAGATGACCCCGGAAAACCTTGTCCGCGCCGCGGTAGGCATCGGAGAAGCCGCATGAGCATCCTGAAATCCCGCGAGGCAATCCTCGGTCTGGCCATACTGGTGCTGCTGGCGGTGGTGGCCAGCCGCTTCCCTGGCTTTGTGCGCCCGGCGAACCTTGCCAATGTCTTTACCGACACCTCGCCGCTGATCCTGCTGGCGCTGGGGCAGATGGTGGTGATCCTGACGAAATGCATCGACCTGTCGGTCGCGGCCAACCTTGCGCTGTGCGGAATGATTGCCGCACTGATGGACGGGGCAGGGGTGCCCCTGCCGGCGATCCTGCTTGTAGTGGTCGCACTTGGCGCAGCACTGGGGGCGGTGAACGGGCTGCTGGTCTGGCTGCTGGGGATTCCGTCCATCGTGGTGACGCTGGGCACCATGACCATCTTTCGCGGGACCATCTTCCTGCTGACCGATGGCGCATGGATCAATGCCCATCAGATGAGCGACGCCTTCAAGGCCTTCCCGCGCGCGATCATCGCCGGGCTGCCGGTGATGGCTTGGATCGCCGTGGCGGTGATCGCCGTCTTCGCCGTGCTGGTGAACCGCACGCCGCTTGGCCGCGCTTTCTATGCGGTCGGCGGCAACCCACACGCGGCGGTCTATACCGGCATTTCGGTCGGGCGCACGCAATTCGCGGCCTTCGTGATCGCGGGCGCGCTTGCCGGGCTGACCGGCTATCTGTGGGTCGCGCGCTATGCGGTGGCCTATGTCGATATCGCCGGCGGGTTTGAGTTGGACGTGGTCGCGGCCTGCGTCATCGGCGGCATCGCCATTGCCGGCGGGTCGGGCACAGTGGCGGGCTGCGTCATGGGGGCGCTGTTTCTGGGCATCATCAAGAACGCGCTTCCGGTCGTTGGCATTTCGCCGTTCTGGCAGATGGCGATTTCCGGCAGCGCCATCCTGATCGCCATTGCCTTCAACGCGCGATCGAACCGGGCCCCCGGCCGCATCATCCTGAAACGCGCGGAGCACCGGACATGACCGAGCAGACCGGACGCCAGATCCCCGACCGCCTGACCAGCCCGCTGTCGCGCGCCCTGAAAAGCTGGGAGGCCCTGCTGCTGGTCGTGGCCGCGGCGATCTTCATCGCCAATTCGCTGGCCTCGCCCTATTTCCTCGATCCGTGGAACCTGTCGGACGCGACCTTCAACTTCACCGAAAAGGCGATGATCGCCTTTGCGATGGCGCTGCTGATCATCTCGGGTGAGATCGACCTGTCGGTCGGCGCGATCATCGCGCTCGCCTCGACCGTGATGGGGCTGGCGATGACGGCGGGGGCGGGGACGCCGGTACTGGTCGCCCTGGGTCTTGGCACCGGGCTGGCCTGCGGGGCGTTCAACGGGCTGCTGGTGGCGCGCTTCGGCTTGCCGTCGATCGTCGTCACCATCGGCACCATGAGCCTGTTTCGCGGCATCTCTTACATCGTGCTGGGGGACAGTGCGTTCACCGGCTATCCGGCCAGCTTTGGCTGGTTCGGGCAGGGCTATGTGTTCTGGGTCATCACGGTCGAGCTGGTGATCTTTGCCCTTGCCGCCATCGTCTTCGGTGTCCTGCTGCACCGCACCAATTTCGGGCGCATGGTCTATGCCATCGGCAATAACGCCACCGCTGCACGGTTTTCCGGCATCCGGGTCGAGCGGATCAAGTTCACCCTGTTCCTGCTGACCGGCTTGATGAGCGGGATTGCCGCGATCTGCCTGACCTCTCGGCTTGGCTCGACGCGGCCCAGCATCGCCGCGGGGTTCGAGCTGGAGGTGGTGACGATCGTCGTCCTTGGCGGGGTCAGCATTCTGGGTGGCTCTGGGTCGATCCCCGGCGTGGTGCTGGCGGCTTTCGTCATGGGGCTGGTGACCTTCGGGCTGGGCCTGTTGAACGTGCCGGGGATCGTCATGTCGATCATCGTCGGTGCGCTGCTGATCGCGGTGATCGCGCTGCCGCGCCTGTGGTCGATGGTCAGGAGGTAGCGATGCAGAAATATGCCTTTCGCATGCAACTGAACCCCGGTGCCGCGGATGAATACCGCCGCCGCCACGATCAGATCTGGCCCGAACTCGCCGCGCTGCTGAAAGATGCCGGGATCAGCGATTATTCCATCCATCTCGACCCGGAAACGGATGCGCTGTTCGCCGTGCTGTGGCGGGCCGAGGATCACCGCATGGACGATCTGCCAAGCCATCCGCTGATGCGCGAATGGTGGGCGCATATGGCCGATATCATGGCCACCGAACCCGACGGCGCACCGGTCGCGGCGCCTCTGGTGCCGATGTTCCACCTGCCATGACCCGGATCGCCGTCATCGACATTGGCAAGACCAATGCCAAGCTGGCGCTGGTGGATGGCGCTGACCTGACCGAGATCGACGTTGTGACCCGGCCCAACAAGGTGCTGCCCGGGCCACCCTGGCCGCATTTCGATCTGGATGGGCATTGGGACTTCTTCCTGCATCACTTGGCCGATTTCCACGCCCGGCATGGCATCGACGCGATTTCGATCACCACGCATGGCGCGTCTTGCGTGGTGCTGGACCGCGAGGGCGGGCTGGCGGCGCCGATGCTGGATTACGAACATCCCGGCCCCGACGCGGTGGCGGCGGAATATGACGCGCTGCGCCCCGACTTCGCCCGGACCGGATCGCCGCGCCTGCCGATGGGGCTGAATGTGGGCGCGCAGCTGCACTGGATGCTGAAAACCCTGCCGGGGTTGAGTGACCGGCTTGGTTGGGTGCTGACCTATCCGCAATATTGGGGGCTGCGGCTGACCGGGCAGATCGCCAGTGACGTGACCTCGCTGGGCTGCCATACCGACCTGTGGGATCCGTGGCGCGGGGAGTTTTCGGATCTGGTCGACAGGCTGGGCCTGCAAAACCGGATCGCGCCGCCGCGCCGTCCGGGCGAGGTTCTGGGCCAGCTGCTGCCCGAAATTGCGGCCCGGACCGGGCTTGCGCCGGACACACCGGTCAGCGTGGGCATCCATGACAGCAATGCCTCGCTGTATCCGTATGTGCTGGGGCGTAAAGCACCGTTCGCCGTCGTCTCGACCGGCACATGGGTCATCGCCATGGCCGTGGGGGGCGATGCGGTTGCGCTGGATCCCGGGCGCGATGTGCTGGTCAATGTCGCGGCCAATGGGCAGGCGGTGCCTTCGGCCCGTTTCATGGGCGGGCGTGAATACGAGATCATCCGCGCCGGTGCCGACACAACGCCGACCGAGGCCGACCGTGCTGCCGTGCTGGGCGCGGGCACGATGATCCTGCCTTCGGTCGAGACCGGTTCAGGCCCGTTTCCCGGCCGTGCCTTCCGCTGGCATGGCGCGGCGGCGACAGAGGGCGAGCGGATGGTGGCCCTGTCCTTCTATCTGGCGCTGATGACCGATACCTGCCTTGGCCTGATCGGCGCGCAGGGCCCGGTCATTGTCGAGGGGCCTTTCGCCCGCAATCCCGATTACTGCGCCATGCTGGCCGCGCTGCGTGCCGACGTGGTCGAGATCGCGGCCTCGGCCACCGGCACCTCGGTCGGGGCGGCACTGCTGTGTCTTGGGCAGGCGGACCCGCCGGCGACGAAAAAAGTACCCCGGCCAGAAGGGGCAGGGGCGCTTCTGGATTACGCGGCGATCTGGCGCGCGGCGGCAGAGCAATCCCGTCCGGCCTGACCGGCCCTATTCCGCCGAGGCGGATTCAGGGTCATCCGGTCGCAGCCCGGTCGTGATGGCGGATTCGCCCTCTGCAGCTGCAGCGGTGCTCATCCGGGCGGCGCGGATCCGGTCGCGGACCCGGCGCACCTCGGCCTCCAATTGTTCGGTCTGGTCATGGGCGATGCGAACCATGTCCGCGTTCTGATGTGCGGGAACATCTCGACGATGGGCCTCGGCCATGGCGCGCATGTGGGTCTGGTCGGATTTGACGAAGCTTCGCGTCACGTCCTCGGCTTCGGCGCGGGTCATGCCGAGCGCTTCCAGCACCGAACGCCCGGCCCGGATCGAGCTGTCGAAGGTCTCGCGGATGATATCCTGCGCGCCGGACTGGAACAGTTCGAAGACGTGGAAGCGGTCGAAGGCCCGCGCGACGATATGCACATTCGGATAGTTGTGATGCACATATTCGACGATCTCGGTGATCTGGTCCTTGTTGTCGATGGCGATGACCAGCACCTCGGCCCCGGCAATGCCGGCGGCGTGCAGCATGTCGGGCCGGGTGGCATCGCCGAAATAGGCCTGCACGCCGAAGCTGCGCAGCATTTCCAGCTGCTTCGAGGAATAGTCGACAACGACCACCTGCTTTTCCAGCGCGCGCATGATGCGGGCGACGATGCCGCCGAAACGACCGTGACCCAGCACGATGATCTTGCCGGGTTCCTTGATCTGATCGGCCTCGCGCTGCTGGCTGTCGACAAAGCGGCGCGCAACCACACGGTCATAAAGGATGAAAAGCAAGGGCGTCAGCAGCATCGACAGCGCCACGATCAGCAGGGCGATATCGGCCACGCTTTGCGGGATCACATCCTGCGCGACGGTGAAGGACAGCAGCACAAAACCGAATTCGCCCGCCTGCGCCAGGGACAGCGCGAACAGCCAACGGTCGCCGCCCCGGATCTTGAAGACCCATGCCAGCGCCAGCAGCACCAGCGCTTTCAGCGCCATCACCCCAAGCGTCAGCCCGACCACCATCAGCGCATTGTCAAGCAGCAGGCCAAAGTCGATGCTGGCCCCCACGGTCATGAAGAACAGACCCAGCAGCAGGCCGCGGAACGGGTCGATATCGCTTTCCAACTCGTGCCGGTATTCGCTGCCGGCCAGCACCACCCCGGCAAGGAAGGTGCCAAGCGCGGGCGACAGGCCGACCATCGACATCAGCAGCGCAATGCCCACCACGAAAGCCAGCGCGGTGGCCACAAAGATCTCGCGCAGGTTGGCCATGGCGACATAGCGAAAGACCGGGCGCGTCAGATAGGTGCCGGCCGCGATCACGGCAGCGATGGCGGCCAGCGTGATCAGCGCGGCCTGCCAGCCCGGCCGGCCCTCGACCAGGCTGAAGCTTTCATGCGCGGCCTCGGTCGCGTGTTCGACCACCGGCGCGGGGTCCATCAGGCCGGGCATCGCCAGCAGCGGGATGAAGGCCAGCATGGGGATGACCGCGATGTCCTGAAACAGCAGAACAGCGAAAGATGACTGCCCGCCCTCGGTCCGCAAAAGCCCCTTTTCCCCCAAGGTCTGCAACACGATCGCGGTCGAAGACAGCGCAAAGACCATGCCCAGCGTCAGCGCGATGGTCCAGTACAGCCCAAAGGCAATTCCGGCGGCACCGATCAGCGCCGAGGTCAGGATGACCTGCAAACCCCCAAGCCCCAGCAGCCTGCTGCGCATCTGCCACAGCATCTTCGGCTCCAACTCCAGCCCGACAAGGAACAGCATCATCACCACGCCGAATTCGGCGAAATGCTGGATCGAGACCACGTCGACATGCAGCCAGCCGAGGATGGGCGAAATGACAATCCCCGCGACCAGATACCCCAGCACCGAACCCAGCCCGAAGCGGCTGGCAAGCGGCACGGCGATGACGCCTGCAAGAAGAAACAAGGTCGCAAGCAGCAGGAACCCGGTCATCGCATCCTCCGTTTTGACCGCGCAGAATGTTGCGCGGGAAATGATGAATTCAATTTATAGAGAGGTCTGCCCGCGTCCAGACCCGATCTGGCGCGGCGTCGCGGGCGCTTAGTCGCCGTTGCGGCGGTTCCACAGCAGCGAGCTGACGAAGGCGGTGCCGATGAAGCCTGCGCCCAGAAGACCCGTCGCGGCCTCGGGGATTTTCCACATGGTCTGCGCGAACATCACCACCGACAGAACCAGGATCGACCAGAAGGCGCCGTTTTCCAGATAGCGGAACTCTGCAAGCGTGCCTTTCTCGACCAGCATCACGGTCATCGAACGCACATACATCGCCCCGATCCCCAGCCCGATGGCGATCAGGAACAGGTTCTGTGTCAGCGCGAATGCGCCGATCACCCCGTCAAAGCTGAAGGATGCGTCCAGTACCTCCAGATACAAAAAACCGCCCAGCCCCGCCTGCGCCGCCCCGGTATGCGAAGCCCCCCAGCGGTCCAGAACGGCACCCAGCGCATCGACACCCAGATAGGTCACCACACCCCAGATTGCGGAATACATGAATGTGGCTTCGTCCTCGGGTGGCAGCAGCCAGACAAAGACCAGCACGGTGACAAGGACAAAACCGATCTCCATCCCGCGCACGGACCCGAAGGCGCGCAGCCAGCGCTCGAACGCGCCGATCCAGTCGACCTCTTTGGATTGGTCAAAGAAGTAATTCAGCGCGACCAGCATCAGGAAGCTGCCGCCGAAGGCGGCGATGGGCAGATGCGCCTCGTGGATCAGGCGGGCGTATTCGGCGGGTTGGGTCGCCGCCAGATTGACGGCCGAGATCGGGCCGATCCGGGCCGCGATGACCACCACCAGCAGCGGAAAGATCACCCGCATCCCAAAGACGGCGATGAGGATGCCCCAGGTCAGGAAACGGCGTTGCCATTCGGGCCGCATGGTTTGCAGCTTGTTGGCGTTGACGATGGCATTGTCGAAGGACAGCGAGATTTCCAGCACCGCCAACACGCCCGCGATCAGGAAGAAGGATATCGCCCCGGTCTGGCCATTGAAGCGCCAGCCGATGAACGCGGCAAGCACCAATCCAAGGGCGGTGACGATGAGGGGCCATTTCAGATAGGAAAGCGTTCCGCGCATATGTCCGCTCCGGGAAAGGCGTGGCGGCAGTAAACGACGCAGGCGCTTTCGGCGCAAGTGCGTCGCTGTCGCACGGCAATGTCAGGCGACGCGCGCACCCCGTACCCAGGTCTGCCGCAGTGCCGGCGTGGCGCCGACCAGCCGAAAGCGGATCAGATCGGCGCGCAGCCCCGGCGCGATCCGGCCGCGGTCGGACAAGCCCGCAGCGGCGGCGGGCGTCGCGGTGACGCAGGCCATGGCACGCGGCCAGTCGCCCCAGATATCCGCCAGCAGCGCCGCCGCCGACAGCAGCGCCGAGGGCACATAGTCCGAACTGATGATATCCAGCAGCCCGGCCTCGGCCAGTTCGCGCGCGGCAACATTGCCGGAATGCGACCCGCCCCGGATCAGGTTCGGTGCGCCCATGATGGTGCGGATGGAATGGCGGTGGCATTCCTCGGCGGCTTCGCGGGTTGTCGGAAACTCTGCCAACCGGATGCCATGCGCGGCGGACCTGGCCACCTCTTCCCGGCTGGAATCGTCATGGCTGGCCAGCACCGCACCGACGCGTGCGGCAAAGGCCACAGCGCCGGCCTCGTGCGCGGCACCGTTTCGGGCCGAGATATCGCGCAACTGGTCGAAATAGGCGTCGATCTGGTCCTCGGTCAGTTGCACCTTGCTGCGCAGATAGACGCGGAAGGCCGAGGTATCGCGGAACTGGCGCTGCCCCGGCGTGTGATCCATCAGGCTGACCAGACCCACGCGGTCGGCCTCGCCAAAGGCCGAGATTTCGTCAAGCAGGGTTTCCGAACAGACCTCTGCGCGCAGGTGCAGGTAGTGGCTGATGCGCAGGTTGGCGGCGTCGATCTGGGTCAGCAGTTCGGACGCCAGCTTGCGCGCATAGGGGGAATAGTCCTTGCGCGACGGGATGGAACCCACCCGCATCGCGTCGAAGACAGTAGTGATGCCACAGCCGGCCAGTTCGGCGTCATGGGCATAAATCGCCGCCGCATGGGGCCAGTCGACGCCCGGCCGGGGCTGAATATGGCGTTCCAGATTGTCGGTATGCAGCTCGATCAGGCCGGGGGCGATGTGATCGCCTTCGCAGTCAATGGCGCCGCGTGGGGCCGAGCCTTCGCCGATTTCCGAGATGAGGCCGTCGCGGATGACCAGGTGGCCTTTCACCATACGATCGGGCAGGATTAGCGTCGCATGGGCCAGAACGGTTTCGTGCATCTTCAATTCCCGGGCAGGTTCGCATGGATGACTATCGCAGATACGCGCTGTATTACACCCCGCCGCAGGGCGAATTCGCCGATTTCGGCACTTCCTGGCTGGGCTGGGACGCCGCGCGGGGGATGCCGGTGGCGCAGCCGGTTCTGCCGGGGCTGGACCTTGCCGCCCTGACCGCCGAGCCGCGCAAATACGGGTTTCACGCCACGCTGAAAGCGCCCTTCCGACTGGTCGAGGGCGCGCGCGCCGATGAACTGGCCGATGCCGTCGCTGCGTTGGCCGCACAACTGCAACCGCTTACTCTGGATGGGCTGGAACTGACCCGGATCGGCGCCTTTCTGGCGCTGACGCCGACCGGTGACACTGGTGCGCTGAACGCGCTAGCCGCACGGGTGGTTGAGGAACTCGATCCGTTTCGCGCCCCCATGAACGAGGCAGAGCGCGCGCGCCGCAACCCCGACCGGTTGACGCCGCGCCAGCGTACGTTGCTGGACCTCTGGGGTTATCCCTATGTCTTCGAGGAGTTCCGCTTTCACATGACCCTCACCGGCGCGCTGGATGCCGACACGCTGGACGCGGTGACCGCCCAACTTGCGCCCCGGCTGGCGGTGGTCCCGCGTCCCTTCACGCTGGACGCGCTGAGCCTGATGGGCGAGGATGCCTCTGGTCGCGTCCACCTGATCCGGCGGATGGCGCTATAGCCAGTTCTTCCAGCGCAGCAGCAGCCAGGTGCCGACCACCGTCGCCACCATCAGCCCCAGTGCCCATTCATAGCCGTAGGTCCATTGCAGTTCCGGCATGCGCTGAAAGTTCATCCCATAGGTCGAGGCGATCAGCGTCGGCGGCAGGAACAGCGCCGCCACCACCGACAGCACCCGCACGGTGTCGTTCTGCTGCAATCCGATCATGCCGATGGTCGCATCGACCGCCAGGCTGACGCGCGACGACAGCGAGTCGGTATGTTCCTGCAAAGCCTGCAAATCGCGCTGGTGGCCCTTCAGGATAGCCTTCAGCTTGCCGGTGTCGCCCGACCGCACCCCTTGTGTCGCGGCGTAGAAGGTAAGCACGCGTTCCAGCGACAGCAGCGCCAGGCGAATACGCGCGATCAGGTCGGATTCAGTGCCAATCCGTTCCAACGCCCCCTGCAATGCGGCCGGCCGCTTGCGTGCCTGCGGCAAGAAAACCGCCCGCAGGGTTTTGTCCAGCACCGCCCCTGATGCCTCCAGCAGGTCGGCCTGCCGGGCGATGATCTCCTCGACCAGACCAAGGAAGATTCGCTCAGCGCTGCGGGTTCCGGTTGCCGAGCGGTCGGCACGTTCGGGAAAGGTGTCGAAGGGGCGGGGCGCATGGTGACGGATGGTCACCAGCCGGTCGGGGGCCAGAATGAAGGTGACGGGCCCGGAAATCGGTTCGCCATCTGGCGTCAGCCCCGGCAGAACCGCCGTCATATAGGCATTGCCGCCATCCAGAAACAGCCGCGAGGAGATCTCGATTTCCGACATGTCTTCCAGCGTCGGCACCTCGACACCCAACGCATTGGTCTGCACCACCTGCTCGGGCAGGGGGCGATACAGGTCGACCCACGCGGCTTCCGTAAGGGACGCGCCGGGCAGCAGCGGTTTCAGGCGATTGCCATCCTTGGCATAGGCGCGCAGCATTGGCCCTCCGGGGTGTGGTAACGGCCCCTTGGTGACCGGGCAGGGCCGGTCCGTCAAGCGCGCATCGCCGTCATGGTTGCGCGGCATGGTGGGCGCATCTGGCTGGCATCGCCGGTATGACAGCAGCCCGCGTGTTCGAAGGAAAACCTTCCTTCCGTCGGACCGGTTAACGCGGCAACGCAAAGGGGCGTGGCGGCGACGAAAAAATCACGGGTCCGTGAGCGATTCGGAAGAACGATTCGTGGATGATTGAACAATGTTCAGTGTGACCCCTCGCTGCCCCCTGATTTGAGCAATTTTGTGACCCATATCTGGCCAAAAAGACAGGTCGGAACGGGAATTTGAGGTGCGCAAAACCCCAAATGTTTGCTACGTTCACATTGTGTAACGAGTACCTTGGTAGAGTGGCGGCTGTGTCGAAAGACACAGCCGCGGCTGCATAAAAAAGGACGCCCGAAAGGGCGTCCTTCTTGCTTCTGGAATTCTGTTCGCGTCAGCTCTTGTCGCGGAAGAAATCGTTCAACTTCTCGTCCGCTTCTTCCTTGGTCCAGCCATAGCGCTCCTGCAGCTTGCCAGCCATCTTGTCGCGGTTGCCGTTGATCTCGGTCAGTTCGTCATCGGTGAGCTTTCCCCACTGCTCTTTGACCGAACCCTTCATCTGTTCCCACTTACCTTCGATAATATCCCAGTTCATGGCGTTTCCTTCCGGTTGCCTTTGTTTCTGCCGGGTTAACGCGCCGTGAAAACGGGGGTTTCGTTAATCTAGGTTAAGTGGTGTCATGCCACCGGATCGGGCAGGGGGGCGCCCTCGGCAAAGGCCGTCAGGTTCGCCAGCGCGCGCAATGCCATGGCGGTGCGGACCTCCTCGGCTGCGGTGCCCAGATGGGGCAGCAGCACGACGTTTTCCATCGCCCGCAGTTCGGTCGGGATGAACGGTTCCTCGGCATAGACGTCCAGCCCGGCCGCGCGGATGCGGCCTTCGGTCAGGGCGCTGATCAGCGCGTCCTCGTCGATGACGTCGCCGCGGGCGATGTTGATCAGGATGCCATCAGGGCCAAGCGCCGACAACGCCGTCGCATCGACCAGATGATGCGTTTCCGCCCCGCCCGGCACGGCGATGACAACAAAATCGCATTGCGCCATCAGTTCGGGCAGCGTGGGCACCTGCTGAGAGGGTACCTCCTGTTGCGATAGGGTTGAGCGGTTAAAGAACAGGATCTGCATGCCAAAGCCGTAATGCAGCCGCTTGGCGATGGCGCGGCCGATCCGGCCCATGCCGATGATGCCTGCTGTCTTGCCGGAGACATGGGTGCCCAGCATTTGCGTTGGGTGCCAGCCCTCCCAATCACCGCTGCGGGCCAGCCGTTCGCCTTCGCCGGCGCGGCGTGCGGTCATCAGCAGCAGCGTCACCGCCAGATCGGCGGTGGCGTCGGTGACCACGTCGGGCGTGTTGGTGACGGCAACGCCGGCGTCCTTTGCTGCGGCGATATCGATATGGTTGAAGCCCACACCGAAATTCGCCAACAGCTTCGCGCGCGGGGGCGCTGCGCGGAAGGCAGGCGCACGGAAGGCATCGCCCAGCGTCGGCATGATCAGATCGTAATCAGCTAGCGCGGCGGCCGCCTCGTCCAGCGTCAGCGGCGCGTTGGTGTCACGGAAACGGGTGTCGAAACGGGCACGAATGGCGGTTTCGGCCGCTTGCGTCATCGGGCGGGTGACCAGCAGCTTCATCAGAACATCCTTCCGCCATTCGGGACCGGGTGATCTGGGCCGATCAACACGACCTCGCCGCGGGTGTCGGGCAGGCCGAGGACCAGAACCTCGGACATGAACTTGCCGATCTGGCGCGGCGGGAAATTCACCACCGCCAGCACCTGCTTGCCCACCAGTTCTTCGGGGACGTAATGCACGGTGATCTGGGCCGAGCTGCGCTTTTCGCCGATCTCGGCACCGAAATCGACCCAAAGCTTGATCGCGGGCTTGCGGGCCTCTGGATAAGGTTCGGTCCGGGTGATGGTGCCGACGCGGATGTCTACAGTCTGGAAATCATCATAGGTGATGGTCATTTGCCCAACTCACGCGAGCGGGCGGCGGCGGCGGCGACGGTGCGCGCGACCAGCGGCGGCAGTCCGGTATCGGCGTTCATCAGCACCGCCAGCCCGGCGGCGGTGGTGCCACCCGGCGATGTCACCGCCTCGCGCAGGGCCGCAGGGGGCGTGTCGTCCGCCATGGCAAGAGCGCCCGCACCCGCGACAGTGGCGCGGGCCAGTTGCAGCGCCAGATCGGCGGGCAGGCCCTCTGCTTCGCCTGCGGCGGTCAGCGCCTCGACCATGTGGAAGACGTAAGCCGGGCCAGAGCCTGACACAGCCGTCACCGCGTCCATCTGGGATTCGTCCGACAGGCGGACGACCTCGCCCACCACGGCCATCAGGTTGTGGGCCAGATCCAACTGCGCAGGGCCAGCCAGATCATTGCCGATCAGTGCGGTGATTCCGCGCCCGATGGCGGCGGGTGTGTTGGGCATGGCGCGCACCACCGGGGCATCCGGGAAGGCGCGGGCATAGGCGTCCAGCGTGACCCCTGCCGCGACCGAGAGCACCAGCGTATCCGGCCCGACGCCCAGCTGATCCAGCACGCTGCCCATCATCTGCGGCTTCACGGCCAGCACCAGCACCGCCGGGCTTTCGGGCGGGGCGGCGTTCAGGCGCACGCCCTTATCGGCCCAGTCGGGGCGGGCATTGGGGTCGATGACGGTGACGGCGGCGGGATCGATGCCGTTGGCCAACCAGCCTGTCAGCATCGCCCCGCCCATGCGGCCACAACCGACCAGCACCAGACCACGTTGATTGATTTCGGAAAAGTCTCCGGCAAGATTCATTGCGTCCCCCTGTCTGGGGCCGCGCCGAATGCGGCCCGTCTTATGCTCGTCCGTAGGCCGGACCCATCGCGATGTCCAGAGCGGCCTCTGGCTGGGTGTCACCCCAGGCCACCAGTTGGAAGGCGGGATAGTAACGCTCGGCCTGTTCCAGCGCGTTGCGGATCATGTGGTCGATCTGTTCGGCACCGGCAATGGTTTCCCCCGCCAGGCACAGACCATAGCGCCAGACCATCATCCGCTGATTGGCCCAGAAGGTGAAAGCGCCGTCCCAGACCTGATCGTTGGTCAGGTTCAGGGCCTCGTAAATCTCGGGCATGCGGGCCGCGGGCGGGTCCATGTCGAAAGTGCAGATCAGCCGCAGCATTTCTTCGGCATCCGACCAGGCGAGGGTGATCGAATAGGTGCGCCACTGACCCTCGACGGTCATGGCGATCTGGTCATCGGCGAGGCGGTCGAAATCCCATTCGTGATGAGTCGCCACCGTTTCAACGATGTCGATGGGGTGGATTTCGTTGGAGTGGATGAAGTTGTCCGCCTGCGCCATGCCTGTCGTCCCCTGCATATGGTGGTACACCCACCTTTTCTTGCGTAGGACCACGACAGGATGTGGTTTGGCCCGTCAGCCCTACCACATCAGGGTGGCTGACAGGGGCCGTGCTGTAAAGTGAATTTCCGTTAACGGAAGCAAAATCTTGTGGATGAATCGGCGCCGAACACCAGATGCGTGATTCGGCGCCGAGGTCAAGCCCGGGCGAGTCTTGCGCCGGATTCCGCCTGAAACAGGTGAATATCCTGCGGATCGACCTTCAGACGCAGGGTTTCGGGCAGGTCTGCATCGGCGGGCATGGTTACGGTCAGCGCCTCGCCACCGACATGGCCGTGCACCAGACGGGTGGCGCCCAATTCCTCGACCGCATCAATAGTCATCTCGATCTGGCCGTCAGCCGAGGGAATCAGGCTCTCCGGCCGGATGCCGATCAGGCCCGCGTGACCGGTGCCTGGCAGATGCGGCACGGCGCGGGCGGCAATCAGGTTCATCGCCGGGCTGCCGATGAAGCTGGCGACGAAGGCAGATGCCGGATTGCGATACACCTCCAGCGGCGTGCCGATCTGTTCGACCCGGCCCTTGTTCAGCACCACCAGCCGGTCGGCCAGGGTCATCGCCTCTAGCTGGTCATGGGTGACGTAGATCGAAGTTGTGCCGAGCCGGCGCTGCAACTCCTTGATCTCCAACCGCATGGTGATGCGGAGCTTGGCATCTAGGTTCGACAGCGGTTCGTCGAACAGGAAGGCAGCGGGTTCGCGCACGATGGCGCGGCCCATGGCGACGCGCTGCCGCTGTCCGCCCGACAGGGCGCGCGGCTTGCGGTCGAGGAAGCTGCCGATCTGCAGAATCTCGGCGGCCTCGGCCACGCGGCGGTCGATCTCGGCTTTGGGGGTGCGGCGGTTCTTCAGCCCGTAGGCGAGGTTCTGGCGCACGGTCATATGCGGATACAGCGCATAGTTCTGGAAAACCATTGCGATATCGCGTTCAGCCGGCTCGATGTCATTGACGACGCGCCCGCCAATGGAACAGGTGCCCTCGGTTATCGATTCCAGCCCCGCGACCATGCGCAGCAGCGTGGACTTGCCGCAGCCGGACGGGCCGACCAGCACGATGAATTCGCCATCCGCGATGTCGATATTGATATCCTCGACCGCGCGGGTGCCGCCCGGATAGACCTTGCCGAGATTTTCGATGGTGATCTGCGCCATTATTTTTCGGTCTCCACAAGGCCTTTGACGAACAGCCGCTGCATGAAGATGACCACCAGCAGCGGGGGCAACATCGCGAGGACCGCGGTCGCCATGATATAGTTCCATTGCGGATCGGTATCCGCGACGGTGGACATGCGCTTGATGCCGGCGACGATCGTATACATGTCCGACCCGGTGGTGATCAGCAGCGGCCACAGATACTGGTTCCAGCCATAGATGAACATGATCACGAAAAGCGCCGCCATATTGGTGCGCGACAGCGGCAGAAGGATGTCGCGGAAGAATTTCATCGGGCCTGCGCCGTCGATGCGGGCGGCCTCGGTCAGTTCGTCCGGCATGGTCAGGAAGACCTGACGGAACAGGAAGGTCGCCGTGGCGGATGCGATCAGCGGGATGATCAGGCCGGGATAGCTGTTCAGCATCCCCAGATCCGCCACCACCTTGAAGGTCGGCACGATACGCACCTCAACCGGCAGCATCATGGTAGAAAAGATGATCCAGAAGGCAGCCATGCGGAAGGGGAAGCGGAAATAGACGATGGCGAAGGCCGAGGTCAGCGAGATGGCAATTTTGCCAAGCGCCACGCCAAGCGCCATGATCAGCGAGTTGAACATCATCCAACCCACCGGCGGCATGCCTGAGGTCGAGATGCCGGTGCCCAGCATCCGGCTGTAATTATGCACAGCCTGATCGCCGAACCACATCGGCACGGTGCCGCGCAGGAAGGCGTTGGATTCGTGGGTCGAGGCGACAAGCGCCACCCAGACCGGCAGCGCCACCACGACGACGCCAAAGATCAGCACGACATGTGCGAGGAAATTCAGGAAGGGGCGATTTTCGACCATCAGTAAGCCACCTTCTTTTCGACATAGCGGAACTGGATCACCGTCAGCACGATGACGATGGCCATCAGGATCACCGATTGCGCGGCAGACGACCCAAGGTTCTGGCCGACGAAACCGTCCTGATAGACCTTGTAGACAAGGATATTCGTCGACTGCGCCGGCCCGCCGTAGGTGGTGGAATCGATCACGGCGAAGGTTTCGAACATCGCATAGACGAGGTTGACGACCATCAGGAAGAAGGTGGTGGGCGACAAAAGCGGCAGGGTGATGGTGAAGAAGCGCTTGACCGGACCGGCCCCGTCGATGGCGGCCGCCTCTCGCAGTGATCCCGGCACCGATTGCAGGCCGGCAAGGAAGAACAGGAAGGAATAGGAAATCCTGCTCCAGCTTGACGCCAGCACGACAAGGATCATCGCGTCCGTCGGGTCAGACACATAGTTGAAGCGGATGCCCACCTGCGCCAGCACATAGGTCAGGATGCCGATGGATGGGTTGAAGATGAACCACCACAGGATGCCCGCGACGGCGGGGGCGATGGCGTAAGGCCAGACCAGAAGCGTGGTATAGACCTTTTCGGATTTGATCAGCCGGTCAACCGCGATGGCCATCAGCAGGGCAAAGGCCATGGTGAACACGGTGACAGAGGTCGTGAAGACGAAAGTCACCCAGAAGCTGTTGTGATATTCGCTGCTGTTCAAAAGCTGCTTGTAATTCGCCAGCCCGACGAAGGTCGTGTTCAGCCCGAAGGCGTCTTCCCGCAGGAAGCTTTGCCAGACCGCCTGCGCGGCGGGCCACAGAAAGAAGATCGCCGTGATGATCAGCTGCGGGGCAAGCAGCAGCCATGGCAGCCATCTGTTGTTGAAAAATACCCGCTTCATCGACGGCTCCGGCAAAGGGAAAGCGCCCGCGGGGTGAAGCCGCGGGCGCTGAGTTCGGTTACTGGTTCTGCGACTGGAATTCTTCGATCAGCGCATTGCCGCGCGATACGACCGCATCCAGCGCGCCCTGGGCGTCCTTGTTGCCGGCCAGAAGCGCCTCGAATTCCTCGTCGATGATGGTGCGGATCTGGACATAGTTGCCAAAGCGCAGGCCCTTGGAATTCGGCGTCGGCGCGTTCAGCGTGATCTGCTTGATCGCGGTGTCTGCGCCCGGATTGGCCTCATAGTAACCCTGTTCGGTCGACAGGTCATAGGCGGCGGTGGTGATCGGCAGATAGCCCGTCACCTGGTGCCAGTCGGCCTGAACTTCGGGGCTGGACAGATAGGTGAAGAACTTGGCGACGCCCGGATATTCGGCATCGTCACGGCCCTGAAGCACCCACAGCGTCGCGCCACCGATGATCGAGTTCTGCGGCGCGCCCTCGACATCGTCGTAATAGGGAAGCATGGCGAAGCCCAGATCGAAGTCCTTCGAGTTCTCGACCACAGCGGCGCGCGAACCCGAAGAGTTCATCACCATCGCACATTCCTGGCTGTAGAACATCGGCGGCGCGTTATCGCCACCGACCGGACCGGCATATTTATACAGGCCTTCGTCGGCCCATTTCTTCAGGTTTTCCCAATGCTTGACCTGCACGGGGCCATTCACCTCCAGCCGGGCATCCAGCCCGCCAAAGCCGTTTTCCAGCGACCCGATGGGCTGATTGTGCCATGCCGACAGGTTTTCAGTCTGGATCCAGCTGACCCAGCCCGTGGTAAAGCCACAGGTCGCAGCCCCCGATTCGATGATCTTCTTCGACGCCGCTTCCATCTCGGCCCAGGTCTTGGGCGGGGCGTTCGGGTCAAGGCCGGCTTTTTCGAACACGGTCTTGTTGTAATACATGATGGGCGTCGAGCTGTTGAACGGCATCGACAGCATATTGCCCTCGGTATCGGTATAGTAACCGGCCACGGCGGGCAGGAAGCTGGCCGGATCGAAGGGTTCGCTGTTGTCGGCCATCAGCTGATAGACCGGATAGATCGCGCCCTTGGCGGCGATCATGGTGCCGGTGCCCACTTCGAACACCTGCACGATGGCGGGCTGTTCCTTGGCACGGAAGGCCGCGATGGCGGCGGTCATGGTTTCGACATAGTTGCCCTTGTAGGAAGGGACGATGACATAGTCGGACTGCGATTCGTTGAAGTTCTTCGCGATTTCTTCGACTTTCGCGCCCAGTTCGCCGCCCATGGCGTGCCACCACTGGATCTCGGTTGCCGCGTTGGCTGCGGAAAGCGAAGCGATCAGCGCCACGGCCGATGCGGTAAAGATACGGGTCATTAACATTGTCCTTCCTGTTGAGGGCGTCGCCTGACTATTCCCGCCGCATGAATGGCGGGTGTCGGATCTGTGAAGGAAATGTGACAGAATTGAGCCGTCGGTCAACTGTCTGAAAAAAGGGCGACAAGGTTATTCTTGCCGCCCTCCATGCCTGGACTCTGTGCGGCCTATGCCTCGCTGCGCCCGAACAAGGATTTGACGCCGTTGATAAGCGGCACGATGGTCACATTCGACAGTGGCACGATGATGTATTCCGACAGCGGGATCAGCAGCAGCCCCCATACCAGCCCGATGATGCCGTCAAAGAACGCGGTGACAGCCCAAGATACGAGGCCGGCGAATTGCGGAACCGCCTGCGCGGCAGCCTCTGCCTGATGATGGATCCACTCGTAGGGCGCATGCCAGCCCATCTCGTGCAGACCGTGGACGATGATATTGCCGCCGACCCAGATCATCGCTGCGGTGCCGACAATGGTCAGGATCTTCATCAGAACCGGCATCATCTTGACGATGCCACGGCCAAGCGCGGCGATCGGGCCGGTATTTCGCGCGGCCATGGCAACGCCCACGTCGTCAGCCTTGACGATCAGCGCGACAGAGCCATAGACGATCACGGTGATCGCCAAGGCGACGACGAACAGAACGCCCGCTTCCATGCCGTATTTCGCCGCACCGACAAGGGTGCCGCCCGCCATCAGCGCGGTGACTTCGTTCAGCGCGATGGTCATGATCTCGGCCGACAGGATGAAGTCGGTCTTGATCGCACCGGCGACCTTGGTTTCCTCCAGCTTGGTCGGATCACCCTTGCCGCCTTCGTAATGGTCATGGGGATCGTCGGGCGGCGAGATCGCGTGATAGACCTTCTCTGCCCCTTCGAAACACAGATACGACCCGCCCAGCATCAGCAGCGGAGAGATCAGCCAGGGCGCAAAGGCCGACAGCAGCAATGCAATCGGCAGAAGGATCACCACCTTGTTGAAGATCGATCCCTTGGCGATCTTCCAGATGATCGGCAGCTCGCGCTTGGCGTCGAAGCCGGTCACGTATTTCGGCGTCACGGCCGCGTCGTCGATAACCGCGCCGGCGGCCTTGGCCCCGGCCTTCGCCGCCATGCCGGTCACATCGTCGATCGAGGCCGCCGCAACCTTGGCGATCCCTGCCACATCGTCCAAAAGGGCGATCAATCCGCTCATCCGCGATCCTTTCCTGTTCCTTTGCATAATACTGCCGGGGCGGGAAGGTTCCAGCCTGCCAATGCTTGCACCGGGCGCGCGAATGCTTCATCACACGGGCGACATTCTGGGAAAGGGCAAGGGCCATGGCCGATCTGGACGCGAACGCGAAGCCAACCGAGGAAATCGACCTGCGCGAGGTCTTCGGGCTGGACAGCGACATGAAGGTCAAGGGTTTCGCCGAACGGACCGAGCGCGTGCCAGAGATCGACCCGACCTATAAATTCGATCCGGACACCACTTTGGCGATCCTTGCGGGCTTTGCCTATAACCGCCGGGTGATGATCCAGGGCTATCACGGCACCGGCAAATCGACCCATATCGAACAGGTCGCGGCGCGGCTGAACTGGCCCTGCGTCCGGGTGAACCTCGACAGCCACGTTTCCCGGATCGACCTGATCGGCAAGGATGCGATCAAGCTGGTCGATGGCAAGCAGGTCACGGTCTTCCACGAAGGCATCCTGCCCTGGGCACTGCGCAACCAGACCGCCATCGTGTTTGACGAATATGATGCCGGCCGCGCTGACGTTATGTTCGTGATCCAGCGCGTGCTGGAAGCCGACGGCAAGCTGACGCTTCTGGACCAGAACGAGGTCATCACGCCGAACCCATATTTCCGGCTGTTTGCGACTGCGAACACGGTGGGTCTGGGCGACACGACCGGCCTTTATCACGGCACCCAGCAGATCAACCAGGGCCAGATGGACCGCTGGTCGCTGGTTTCGACGCTGAACTATCTGTCGCATGATGCCGAGGCCGCAATCGTTCTGGCCAAGAACCCGAACTATAACAACGAAAAGGGCCGGGCGGTCATCTCCAAGATGGTGACGCTGGCCGACCTGACCCGGACCGCCTTCATGCAGGGCGACCTGTCGACGGTCATGTCGCCGCGCACGGTGATCAGCTGGGCGCAGAACGCCCGCATCTTCGACAACAATGTCGGCTATGCCTTCCGCCTGACCTTCCTGAACAAATGCGACGAGCTGGAACGCCAGACCGTGGCCGAGTTCTATCAGCGCCTGTTCGATGAGGAACTGCCGGAAAGTGCGGCGGCGAAGGCGGGGTGATGCGGGCTCTGGCCGTCGCGAGCGTTCTTGTCTTTAGCGCCGCAGCGGCGCAGGACGTGCTGCAACGCCTCGACGTCAAAGGGTTTCCCCACTTGGCGGCAACCCCGGACAGTCTCGCCCGTTGCGCAGGTCTCCACCGCTTCATGGCGGAGAATCGTGTCGAGATTGGCCCGAATGAGCCGAGATTGCTTTTCGACGCAGCCGCGCCGAATCTCCCTTCAGTCGCTCGGAGCCTGAACGTGATTTCGGAATCTCGCTCTTTCGCGGACATGGTCAGCCAGAGTGAATCGAAATGGGCTACCCCTTGGTCCGCCAGTGAGGGCGACAGCGAAGGACGAGTCGCATTGCAGTGGTTGATGATAGAGCAATACTATGGCTGCCTCGGAATGATCGACGATCTCATCGGTGCAGGTAGGCTGGAGGTTCCATGAACAAGACCGACAACCCCGCCGATCCGTTCAAGAAGGCCCTGACCGAGGCGACGCGCGCGCTGGCGGACGAAGCCGAGTTGAGCGTGACCTTTACCGCCGATCCCTCGGGGGTGACGGGCGACACGATGCGGCTGCCGCAGGTCTCGCGCCGGATGACCCGCGACGAGATCGTGCAGGCGCGCGGCACCGCCGATGCGCTGGCGATGCGGCTGCGCCATCACGACCCGGCGACCCACGCGAAATACGCCCCCGCCGGACCGATGGCGCGCGAAATCTTCGATGCGGTTGAAACCACCCGCGTCGAGGCGCTTGGCGCGCGCGACATGCCGGGCGCGCTGTCCAATATCGACGCCAAGATGGGGGCCGAGGCCGAGCGGCGCGGCTATGCTCAAGTCCGCCAGCCCGCCGATGTGCCCCTGGCCGTGGCTGCCGGCTATCTGCTGCGCGAGGCGGCGACGGGGCGGCCGCTGCCCCCGGCGGCGGCCCATGCGGCCGAATTGTGGCGACCCTTTGTGACCCAGCAAGCAGGTCATGTGCTGGACGCGGCGCGCGAGACGATGGCAGATCAGGCTGCCTTCGCACGCTTGGCGCGGCAGATGATCTCTGATCTCGGTTACGGCGACCAACTGGGCGAAGACCCGGACGCCGAACCGGAAGACGATGCCAGCGAGGAAGCCGAACCCGATCCCGAATCCGGCGACAATCAGGCCCGCGATCAGGACGAATCCGAGGATAACGAGGCCTCGCCCGAACGCAGCCAGGAACGCACGCAGGACGAACGGCAGGCGCAGGTCTCGATGGACGATTCGTCCGAGGAGATGATGTCGGAAGAAGCCGACATGCCCGACAGCGAGATGCCGCAGGAACTGCCGCCGCCGGTCAGCGATGCCAGCGCCGATTACAAGGTCTATACGCAGGCCTTCGACGAAGAAATCAAGGCCGAGGATCTGGCCGAACCGGCGGAACTTGAACGGCTGCGTGCCTATCTGGACAAGCAACTGGAACCCCTGCGCGGGGCGGTCAGCAGGCTGGCAAACAAGCTGCAGCGCCGGTTGCAGGCGCAGCAAAGCCGCAGCTGGGAATTCGACAAGGAAGAAGGCGTGCTGGATGCGGGCCGTCTGGCCCGCGTGGTCGCTAACCCGACGACGCCCCTGTCCTTCAAGATCGAAAAGGACACCGAGTTTCGCGACACCGTGGTGACGCTGCTGATCGACAATTCGGGATCCATGCGCGGCCGCCCCATCAGCATCGCCGCCATCTGCGCCGACGTGCTGGCCCGCACGCTGGAACGCAGCCAGGTCAAGGTCGAAATCCTCGGCTTTACCACTCGCGCCTGGAAGGGCGGCCAAAGCCGCGAGCAGTGGCTGAAGGACAACCGCCCGGCGCTGCCGGGCCGGCTGAACGATCTTCGCCACATCATTTACAAGGGCGCGGATGCGCCCTGGCGGCGGGTGCGTCCGAACCTTGGCCTGATGATGAAGGAAGGGCTGCTGAAGGAAAACATCGATGGCGAGGCGCTGGAATGGGCGCATCGCCGGCTGGTCAAACGGTCCGAGGCCCGCAAGATCCTGATGGTGATTTCCGATGGCGCGCCCGTTGATGACAGCACGCTGTCGGTGAACCCCGCCAACTATCTGGAAAAGCATCTGCGCGACGTGATCGCCATGATCGAAAAGCGCCGGCAGGTGGAATTGCTGGCCATCGGGATCGGCCATGATGTGACCCGCTATTACGAACGCGCCGTCACGATCACTGATGCCGAACAGCTGGGCGGGGCGATGACCGAACAGCTGGCCGGCCTGTTCGAGGCCGACCCGCGCCAGCGCGCGCGGGCGATGGGGCGTTCACGCATCGGGGGAAGATAGCCATGGCGGGCAATCCGAACGATCCGGATGAGAACGAGGTTGTGCTGGAAATCTCGGCCGAGGATCTCGCCTCGGCCGATCTGATCGGCCCCAAGATCGCCGCCTTCGCCCGCCTGCGCGAGGATATCGCGGCGGCCGACTTTGACGGCGGGGCGGTCAGCCTACGCTATCACAGCGGCGGTGAAATGGCGCTGGATGTGTCGGAGCTTCTGGGCTTTCTGCGGCAGGCCCCGGACGGGCAGGCGGTGATGGACATCCTCGATGATGCGCTGACAGAGCCGTCCGAGGACGAGGGCTATCTGCTGCCGGTGCTGAAGGGCGCCGACTATATCGAAACCGTGCAGGCACAGCTGCGCGAGGCGGGCGCGCCCGCCGACCAGCCGCTGCCTTTCTGGTATCAGCCGCTGCGCACCGGGCTGAATGTCGTGCTGATGCACGATACGCCGCAGATGATGCGCTCTGTCTCCGAGGCCGAACTGGCAGGGGCCGGACTGGATCTGGACATGGCGCGCCAGCAGGCCATGCAGGATCTGGCCCGCTTCTGCCACGAACGCGACCTTCAGGTCGGTTCTATCGACGACAAGCTGTTCCAGTTGCAGCTGGACGGGAATTACGAGGCAAGCACCTATTTCCTGTCAGGTCTGTGGGACGATATTCAGGACGAATTCGGCGCCCCGCCTGCCGCGCTGTTTGCCGCCCGCAACGTGGTGATCTATGCCAATAGCGCCGATGCAGAGGCCATGCGCCTGCTGCAGATCGTCGCGGCACCGGGCGATGAAGTTCCCGCCCATGCAATCGCACCGCATCAGATCCTTTACTGGACCGATGACGGCTGGTCGCTTCTGCCTGCTCAGGACGCGCCGGGCTTGCCTCATTAACCGACAGGAAGACCATGTTTCAGACCTTCACCGAAACCTCGGACCCCGCACAACATGCGCCGCGCCTCGCCGCGCTGCGCAAGGCCATGGCGGCAGAAGGGCTGGACGCCTTCATGGTTCCGCGCGCCGATGCGCATCAGGGCGAATATGTCGCCGATGCCGATGCGCGCCTGCGCTGGCTGACCGGGTTTTCCGGCAGTGCCGGGCAGGCGATCGTGACCGTCGATCAGGCGGGTGTTTTCGTCGATGGTCGCTATCGCGTGCAGGTCAAGGCCGAGGTCGACCTGGACCATTTCACCCCCGTCCCCTTCCCCGAGATGAAGCCCGCCGACTGGCTGACCGAGGCGCTGCCCGATGGTGGCCGCGTCGGCTTTGATCCGTGGCTGCATACCCATCGCGAGATCGCGGATCTGCGCAAGCGGCTGGAAGTTGAGGGGATCGCGCTGTTGCCGGTCGCGAACCTTGTCGACCGGGTCTGGACCGACCGGCCGGATGCGCCCGTCGGGCAGGTGCGGCTGCATGATGACGCGTTGGCGGGCCAGACGGCTGCACAGAAGCGCGCACAGATCGCAGCTGCGTTGGCCAAGGCCGGGCAGGGCGCGGCGGTCATCACGCTGGCCGATTCGCTGGCATGGCTGCTGAATATTCGCGGGGCCGATCTGCCCCGCAACCCGGTGGTGCTGGGCTTTGCGGTGATTGACGATAGCGGCGCGGTGCAGGTCTTTGCCGATCCGGCGAAATTCGACGACGCCGTGCGGCGTCATCTGGGTAACGAAGTTTCTATCATCCACGCCGACGGTTTCCCGGCCGCTCTTGCAACGCTTGACGGTACGGTCCGGGTCGATCCTGCCTCGGCACCCGAGGCGGTGTTCCAGATCCTGACCGAACAGGGCACCACTGTCATCGCGGCAGATGACCCGGTGGTGCTGCCCAAGGCACTGAAAAATTCCGCTGAAATCGACGGTATGCGCGCGGCACACCTGACAGATGGGGCGGTGATGGCGCGGTTTTTGGCTTGGCTGGACAGGACCGCGCCGGGCGGGCTGACCGAAATCGACGTGGTCACCAAGTTGGAGGAGCTGCGGCGCGAGGCAGGGATCCTCGACATCAGTTTCGACACCATCGCGGGCGTCGGTCCGAATGCAGCGCTGCCGCATTACCACGTATCCAAGGACAGCAACCTGCCGCTGGCCAATGGGCAGGTGCTGCTGGTCGATTCGGGCGGGCAATATGCGAATGGCACCACTGACATCACCCGCACCGTGGCCGTGGGTGAGATGGGGCCAGAGGTCCGCGATGCCTTCACCCGCGTGTTGCAGGGCATGATCGGCCTCTCTCGGCTGCGCTTCCCCAAGGGTGTGGCCGGGCGCGATCTGGATGCGGTGGCGCGCGCGCCGCTGTGGGTTGCCGGGCTGGATTTCGATCACGGCACCGGGCACGGCGTCGGCGCCGCGCTTTGCGTCCATGAAGGCCCGGCACGGATCAGCCGCGCGTCAGAGGTGCCGTTACAAACCGGGATGATCCTGTCGAACGAACCCGGCTATTACCGCGAGGGTGCCTTCGGCATCCGCATCGAAAACCTGATCGTCATCACCCCGGCAGACAGCCCTGACGGGCGCGAGATGCTGGGCTTCGAGACGCTGACTTTCGCGCCCATTGACCGGCGCATGATCGTGACAGAGATGCTGTCACCCGCCGAACGCGACTGGCTGAACCGCTATCATGAGGAGGTCTTCCGCAAGATCGGCCCGCTGGTCGATGCGGAAACCCGGACCTGGCTGCAATCGGCAACAGCCCTGATCTGATCCTTGGTGAACGCCGCGCCCCGAAAGGCGCGGCGTTTTTTATTCAGGCCAGCAGCAGCACCGCGCCGATGATGGCGCCGGTGAACAGCAAGGCCACGACGCAGAAGCCCATAATGTCGCGCGGCTTCAGTCCTGCGATCCCCAGCATCGGCAGCGCCCAGAACGGCTGCAGCAGGTTCGTCCAGGCATCACCCCAGGCCACGCCCATAATGACCTTGGCGGTATCGGCGTTCAGCGCCTGCGCGGCCGGCAGCATGATCGGCGCCTGAACTGCCCATTGTCCGCCGCCCGAGGGCACGAAGATGTTGACGATCCCGGCCGAGATGAAGCTCCAGAAGGGCAGGGTCTGCGCGGTAGAGATCGCCACGAACCATTCCGACATTGTCGCCGCCAGCCCCGATCCGGTCATGATCGCCATGATCCCGGCATAGAAGGGGAATTGCAGCACGATGCCGGCGCCGCCCTTTACGGCCTGTTCCAGCGCTGCCAGCAGGCTGCGCGCGGTGCCATGCAGGACGATGCCGACAAACAGGAACATAAAGTTCACCACGTCAAGGTTCAGCCCGCCGCCGCCAAGGAAATAGCTAAGCAGCCAGATCACGCCGGGAATGCCCACGGCCCACATCAGGATCCGCGAGTTTTCCAACCGCTCTGCCGGGGTGGCATTGGTGGGCAGGGGCTCGGGGTCGGTATTGCTGCCCAGCTTGGCCGGGTCGACCAGAACGGTTTCATCCTCGCGCGGGATCATCATGTAGTTGATCAGCGGCAGGGCGACGAAGATCAGCGCCACGATCAGCAGGTTCCACCAGGAAAAGATGGTGGCAGAGGTCGGTATGATCCCGATCACGCTTTCGGTGAAATGTTCCGGCGTGGCGACCGTCAGCGGAATCGAGCCGGAAATTCCGCCATGCCAGACCACGAAGCCCGAATAGGCCGAGGCGACAAGCAGCCGGTAATCCACCTTGACCTGCCGGGCGAGTTCGCGCGCGAAGATCGCGCCGACGACCAGGCCAAAACCCCAGTTCAGCCAACTGGCCGCCAGCGACACCAGCGTCACCAGGATAATCGCGGAACCGGCAGAGGTGGCAAAAGCTGCCAGCCGTTCCAGCATCCGCTTGACCGGTGGCGAGGTCGCCAGGATGAAGCCCGTGACCAACACCAGCAGCATCTGCATGGCGAAGCTGAGCAGTTTCCAGAAGCCGTCCCCCCACATCGCAATGATGTCCAGCGGGTTCGAACCTTCGATGCCGATGGCGGCCAGCATGACCACCAGCGTCAGAATCAAGACGAACACGAATGCGTCCGGCAGCCACCGCTCCATCAGGCGGGTGGCGGGGCGCGACAGGATGCGCAGCATGAATTCCTCCTCATTTTTAATGAAGTTCAGCTTGCTATGCGCGAAACCTAAGGGCAACCTTCGCGTGCAGCCAAAACTGAAAACGCCCGCCGGATGGCGGGCGTTTGTCGTCAGTGGAGGATGCGATCAGCCGATGGCGGCCAGCCGGACCTGATCGTCGACCTTGTCGAAATACTGCGCGAAGTTGTCCGAGAACATCTGCACCAGCTTCTGCGCCTGCCGGTCGTAGGCAGCACCGTCATCCCAGGTCCGGCGCGGCTCCAGCAGCACGTCCGATACGCCCGGCACCGATACCGGAACCTCAAAGCCGAAATTCGGGTCCTTGCGGAACTGCGCGTCGTTCAGCGACCCATCCAGCGCCGCCGTCAGCAGCGCGCGGGTGGCCTTGATCGGCATCCGGCTGCCGGTGCCGAAAGCGCCGCCGGTCCAGCCGGTATTGACCAGCCAGCAGGTCGCACCCGTCGCGGCGATCTTTTGTTGCAGCAACTCGCCATAAGCTTCCGGTCGGCGCGGCATGAACGGCGCGCCGAAGCAGGTCGAGAAGGTCGGCGTCGGTTCCGTCACGCCCACTTCCGTCCCCGGCGTCTTCGAGGTGAAGCCCGACAGGAAGTGATACATCGCCTGCGCCGGCGTCAGCCGCGCGATCGGCGGCAGCACACCGTAGGCGTCGCAGGTCAGCATGATGATGTTTTTCGGCACACCGCCCAGACCTGTCGCCGACGCGTTCGAGATATAGTCCAGCGGATAGGCACAGCGCATGTTCTCGGTGATCGAGCTATCCTCGAAGTCGAGTTCCAGCGTCTCGGCGTCATAGACCATATTCTCGATCACGGTGCCGAATTTATGCGTGGTCGCAAAGATTTCCGGCTCTGCCTTGGGCGAGAGGTTGATGGTCTTGGCATAGCATCCGCCTTCGAAATTGAAGACGCCCTTATCGGACCAGCCATGTTCGTCATCGCCGATCAGAACCCGCGACGGGTCCGCCGACAGCGTGGTCTTGCCAGTGCCCGACAGCCCGAAGAAGATCGCCACGTCGCTTTCGTCGCCGGGCGCATGGTTGGCGCTGCAATGCATCGGCATGACGCCGCGACCAGGCAGGATATAGTTCAGCAGTGTGAAGACGCTTTTCTTGTTCTCGCCCGAATATTCGGTGTTGCCGATCAGGATCAGCTTCTTTTCGAAGTTCAGCGCGATCACGGTTTCGCTGCGGGTGCCGTGGCGTTCCGGGTCGGCCTTGAAGCTGGGGCAGTTGATGATGGTGAATTCGGGCATGAAGCCGGCCAGTTCCGACGCTTCGGGACGGCGCAGCAGGTGGCGGATGAACAGGTTGTGCCAGGCCAGTTCGGACACGACGCGCACGTCAAGGCGCTGTTCGGCATCGGCCCCGGCATAGAGGTCCTGCACGAAATATTCGCGGCCCTTCATATGCGCCAGCATGTCGGCATGCAGAAGGTCGAACGACTCGGGCGACATCGGCTTGTTGTTTTCCCACCAGATCGAGTCCTCGACCTCGGGGCTGCGGACGACGAATTTGTCCTTGGGAGACCGACCGGTGTGTTTTCCGGTCGAAACCAGAAAAGCGCCGCCCAGACCCAGCTTGCCCTCGCCACGCGATACGGCGTGTTCAATCAGAGCGGGTTCCAGCAGGTTATAGTAAACCGCGCCAACGCCCTCGATTCCCTGATCTTCCAGTTTGAAATTTGGGTTTACCCGAGGGTGCGACATGGGGAATATCTCCGCTTGGCGAGGACAGGAGCGTCCATATCGGTCCCTATAACATGGAGATTTTGTGAAAACAGAGGCGTTAACCGCATGTTAGCGAAATCACTCGCGGTTAGCGCAATCATGGCGTAGGGGACGCTGAGGCGATAGCCGAATCTAGCTGTGACGAAGGGCCAGAAAGTGATTCGAACCGAGACGATTCATGCCAGTGCGGTGGCGCTGGAAGGGCGGGGGGTGCTGATCCTTGGGCCATCGGGATCGGGGAAGTCGTCACTCGCCTTGCAGTTGATCGGTCTGGGTGGTCAGTTGATCGGCGATGACCGGATCGTACTGCATCGCGCCGATGATGCGATCGTCGCGTCCGCACCGGCCGCCCTTGATGGGCTGATCGAGGCGCGTGGGATCGGGCTGATCCGCGTGCCCTGCGGCCCTGCGCCCCTTCGGCTGGTGGTGGACCTGGGCCGGACCGAGCCGGAACGGCTGCCGCCAATCCGCCACACTAGCCTAATGGATATGCCGCTACCCCTTGTTCTTGGACCGTTAACGGCCCATCTTTCACCGGCGATCTGCCTGTTATTGCGGGGCGGGCGCATCGATCCAGAATCAGATCTGTCACCGGAAACGCGATGATTGATATTTCCGCCCAGCACATGACCACGACAGAGGGCGGCACCGAAGATGTGCAGACCAGGGTGGTGCTGGTTACAGGACCGTCGGGGGCAGGGCGCTCCACGGCGATCAACGTGCTGGAAGACCTCGGCTATGAGGCCATCGACAACCTGCCTTTGTCGCTGGTCCCCCGACTGCTGGACGGACCATCCCGGCCGGCACCGCTGGCCCTTGGGCTGGACGTGCGCAACCGGGACTTCTCGGCCTCGGCGGTGATCGAACTGATCGACCGGCTGACCCGCAACCCGCGTTATCAGCCCGAAGTACTGTATCTGGATTGCGATTCCACGACGCTGGTGCGTCGCTTCAATGAAACCCGCCGCCGTCATCCGATGGCCGAGGCCGGCGCGCCGCTGGATGGAATTCAGGCTGAAAAGGACCTGCTGGGGCCGATCAAGGGGCGGGCGGATGTTCTGGTCAATACGTCAGAGATGACGCCCCATGACCTGAAGGCCGAACTGGCGCGGTTTTTCGAAACCGTCGCGGCCAACCGGCTGACGGTCTCGGTCCAGAGCTTTTCGTATAAGCGTGGGGTTCCGCGTGGGATCGACATGATGTTCGACTGCCGGTTCCTCGACAATCCGCATTGGCACGCCGAGCTGCGTGCACAGGACGGCCGCGATGCGGCCGTTCAGCATTTCGTGCAGGCCGATCCGCGCTTCACGGAATTCTTCGACCGGGTGCGCGACCTGATTCTTTTCGTGTTGCCGGCGCATCTGTCCGAAGGCAAAACCCATCTTGCAATCGGATTCGGCTGCACCGGCGGACAACATCGTTCCGTCACATTGACGGAATTGATGTCGCTGGCGCTTGCCGAACACGGCTGGCAGGTGTCTAAACGCCACAGAGAACTCGAACGCCGCGATGCTGACGCGGCACATCATACAGTTTCGGCTTCCACGCTTCAGGGAACGCAGATTTGATCGGAATTGTCATCGTTGCACATGGCGGCCTGGCGCGGGAATACCTCGCGGCAATGGAACATGTCGTGGGCCCGCAGGCCGGTGTGCGCACCGTTACCATCGAAGATATCCATGACCGCGCTGCCAAAAGTCGCGAGATCTGTATCGCCACCGATGAGGTCGATGAAGGCGACGGGGTCGTTGTCGTTACTGACCTGTTCGGCGGATCGCCGTCCAACCTGTCGCTGCCGGCCTGTTCGGCCCGCAATCGGGTGATTCTTTACGGTGCCAACCTGCCCATGCTGGTCAAGCTGGCCAAGCTGCGCCACCTGCCGGCCGATCAGGCCGCAGCCATGGCTGCCGAAGCCGGGCGCAAATACATCGACAGCTATAATGTCTTTGAGGATGTGGCCCCCCGCAGGGTCGCGCAATGACCGACGGCACCAGTCGGGTTTTGCCGATCGTCAACGAAAAAGGCCTGCACGCCCGGGCTTCGGCGAAATTCGTCGAAACGGTTGAACGATTCGATGCCGAGGCGCGGGTGACCCGCGACGGCATGACGGTCTCGGGCGATTCGATCATGGGTTTGCTGATGTTGGCCGCGGGGCGCGGTTGCGAGATTGCATTGCAGACCTCTGGCCCGCAGGCGGCCGAACTCGCCGATGCGCTGACGGACCTGGTCGCTCAGCGATTTGGCGAGGACGCTTGAGTTTTGCCTGATCGCCGGCCCTATCATCACGGTAATCTGCGCGAGGCCCTGATCGAGGCGGCCATCGGCCTGATCGCCGAGAACGGGCCGCGCGGTTTCAGCCTGGCCGAAGCCGCGCGTCGCGCCGGCGTTTCGCCGGCTGCGCCCTACCGCCATTTCAAAGGGCGCGACGACCTGCTGGAGGAAATCGCACGGCGGGGCTTTGATGAGTTCGCCGACGCCATGAAGGCTGCATGGGATGACGGTCGGCCCAATCCGCTGGCTGCTTTTGGCCGCATGGGCCAATGCTATCTGGACTTCGCCCGCGAACGTCCCGCCTTCTATGTCGCCATGTTTGAAAGCGACATCACCATGTCCGACAATGTCGCGTTGTGGGAAGCCTCGGAACGCGGCTTTGGCATGCTTATTCACGCGGCCGAGGAACTGTCCGCGCCCTTGCCCAAGGACCGCAGGCCGCCGGCGCGGATGTTCGCCAATCACATCTGGGCGCTGTCTCATGGCGTGGTCGAACTGTTCGCGCGCGGCAAGCCCGGGGTGCGTTCGCCCATCTCGGCCGAAGACATGCTGAATTCGGGCGTGCTGATCTATTTGCGCGGCCTGGGGCTGATCGGCGACTGACCCATTTTCGACCCCGCTGCGGCCATGTCGCATTTTTCCGGATCGGCCACTTGATCGGGGCCGCAGCTTCACCACATTGATTAATGTGAATACCATTCACATTAACATGGAGAGAACGATGGACTATGGTTCGACCACCTATTACCACCCGACGAGGCAATGGCAGCCGGGGCTGATGACCCGCGCCAAGCACGCTCTCGGGCGGGGCCGTGACTGGCTGGATGATCGGGGCCGTCCGGCCTGGATTCTGGCCATGATCGCCGGCTTCATCTTCGTCTGGCCGGTCGGCCTGGCGCTTCTTGTCTATATGATCGGGACCAATCGAATGTTCAGCTGTGCAAATCGCCGTCAGTCCTCGACCCGCCAATATGGCCGCAGTTCGGGCAATACCGCCTTCGACGCTTACCGCGCCGAGACCCTGAAACGCCTTGAAGACGAGCACGAGGAGTTCATGGCCTTCCTGACCCGCCTGCGCGAAGCCCGTGACCGGGCCGAGTTCGAGCAATTCATGGCTGACCGCCGTGAAGCGCCTGCGCAGGGCCAGGACAGCCCGCGCGATCAGGACTGATCGCAACCAGATGAAAAGGGCCGGGGGGCTTGCGCTTCCCGGCCCTTTTGTTTTCGCGCCGTTTTCAGCGCGTCGGCACCGGCGTCTCGCCGGAATAATCGTAAAAGCCGCGCCCGGTCTTGCGGCCCAGCCAACCTGCCTCGACATATTTCACCAGCAGCGGGCAGGGGCGGTATTTTGTATCGGCCAGCCCGTCATGCAGCACGTTCATGATTGCCAGGCAGGTATCCAGCCCGATGAAATCGCCCAGTTCCAGCGGACCCATCGGCCAGTTGGCGCCCAGCTTCATCGACTGGTCGATGGATTTGACGGAACCCACACCCTCATACAGCGTATAGACCGCCTCGTTGATCATCGGGATCAGGATGCGGTTGACGATAAAGGCCGGGAAGTCTTCGGCTGTGGCCGAGGTCTTGCCGATCTTTTCGACGACCTCCACCAAGGTCTTGTAGGTTTCTTCGTCGGTGGCGATGCCACGGATCAACTCGACCAGTTGCATGACTGGGACCGGGTTCATGAAGTGGAAGCCCATGAACTTGTGCGGCCGGTCGGTGCGGCTGGCCATCCGCGTGATCGAGATCGACGAGGTGTTCGAGGTCAGGATCGTTTCCGGCTTCAGGTGCGGCAGAAGCTCGGCGAAGATGGCATTCTTGACGTCTTCCTTCTCGGTCGCGGCCTCGATGACGAGATCGCAGGGGCCAAGATCGGTGAGCGTCAGCGTGGTGCTGATGCGTGCGAGGGTGGCATCCCTGTCGGCCGCGGTGATCTTGTCTCCCTTGACCTGCCGGTCGAGGTTTTTCGTCACCGTCGCCAGCGCTTTTTTCAGCGCCTCCTCGCTGACATCGGTCAGCAATACGTCATAGCCCGCCAGCGCGAAGACATGGGCAATGCCGTTGCCCATCTGTCCCGCCCCGATCACACCCACCGATTGTATGGTCATGCCGTTCCCCCTGTTGTTCGGCGGACGATAGGGCGGCGGGCGGCGCGGATCAATGCGGAACACCCCGTCAGAGCGTGACGTCGCGCCAGTAGGACTTTAATTCACCAATGCGCCGACTGCCTGCGCTGCGGGCGTGTCGCCATCGGTCACTTCGATGATGCGCCGGTTCAGCCCCGGCGTGGCGACGATCTCGGCCAGAACGGTGGCGACATTGTCGCGGCTGACCTCGCCATAAGGGACCGCCGCGCCCGCGCGCACCTTGCCGGTTCCGGGCTGATCGGTCAGCGTGCCGGGCCGCAGGATCACCCAGTCCAGCCCGCTGTCGGCCAGGTGAACATCGGCCTTGCGCTTGACCTGCATATACAGCTCGAACCGGTCATTGGGGGCCGGCTGTCCGCGCAGCGCGTCTGGAAAGACCGAGACCAGCAGAAAACGCCGGATCCCCGCGCCCTTGGCAGCGCTGACGGCCTTTTCCAACCCGTCGCCATCCACCGCGCGGGTCATTTCCGGTCCGCCCTTGCCACCAGCGCCGGCGCTGAAAACCACGGTGTCACAGCCGGTCATCAGTGCCGACAACCCAGCCGCGTCCAAACCCAGCAAATCCCCCGTCACCGGGGTAACCCCGCTTGCGCGTTGCGGCTCCAGCTGTTCGGGTCTGCGGGCCATTGCCGCAACACCCTTGCCGCCTGCCGCGAGAATTGGCCCCAGCCGTCGACCAACACCGCCGGCGCCGCCTATGATGAATACTCCCGTCATTTTGCCCTCCTCTGCATCGAATTTTGGTGGAACTGCCCGTGAAACCCAAGAAAAAACGCCCCGGATAGTTCCGGGGCGTTTCACGCTCTCAGCAGGCAATCCGGTAAGGATTACAGCTTTTCAGTCAGTTCCGGGACGATCTGGAACAGGTCGCCGACCAGCCCGTAATCGGCGATCTGGAAGATCGGTGCCTCTTCGTCCTTGTTGATGGCGACGATGACCTTGCTGTCCTTCATCCCGGCAAGGTGCTGGATCGCGCCCGAGATGCCGATGGCAACGTAAAGCTCGGGTGCGACGATCTTGCCGGTCTGGCCGACCTGCCAATCGTTCGGCGCAAAGCCTGAATCGACCGCCGCACGCGACGCGCCAACAGCGGCGCCCAGCTTGTCGGCCAGCTTCTCGATAATGGCGAAGTTTTCTTCCGAACCCACGCCGCGACCGCCCGAAACGACACGGCCGGCCGAAGTCAGCTCGGGGCGGTCGGATTTGGCCACCTCGTCGGCGACCCATTTCGACAGGCCCGGATCTTCCGCAGCGGCCTGATCGGCCACGCTTGCCGAGCCACCCTGGCCAGCAGCATCGAAGGACGCCGTGCGGATCGTCATCACCTTCTTCGGATCCGAGGATTTCACCGTCTGGATGGCGTTGCCGGCATAGACCGGGCGTTCAAACGTGTCGGCATCGACGACCTTCGACACATCCGAGATCACCATCACATCCAGCAGCGCGGCGACCCGCGGCATGATGTTCTTGGCATCGGTGGTGGCCGGTGCGGCGATGTGGTCGTAATCGCCCGCCAGCGACACCAGCAGCGCCGCGGTCGGCTCGGCCAGACGATGACCATACAGATCATTCTCGGCCACCAGCACCTTCGCGACACCGTCGATCTTCGCCGCAGCCTCTCCGGCAGCCTTGGCCGCCGATCCGGCGCACAGCACCGTCACATCGCCCAGGGCTTTCAGCGCGTTCACCGCCTTGGCGGTGGCATCGACGCTCAGCGCGCCATTGGTGACTTCACCCAGCAGCAGAACAGCCATCACACAACCCCCGCTTCTTTCAGTTTCGACACCAGCTCATCGACCGAGCCGACCTTGATCCCGGCCTTGCGGCCCTCGGGTTCTGCCGTCTTCACCACGCTCAGGCGCGGGGTCACGTCGACGCCGTAATCCGCCGCCGTCTTCTCATCGAGCGGCTTCTTCTTCGCCTTCATGATGTTCGGCAGCGAGGCATAGCGCGGCTCGTTCAGGCGCAAATCGGCGGTGACGATCGCCGGCAGCTTGACCTCGATGGTCTGCAACCCGCCATCGACCTCGCGGGTGACCTTGGCGGCCTCGCCCTCGATTTCGACCTTGCTGGCGAAGGTCGCCTGACCCCAGCCCAGCAGTGCCGCCAGCATCTGGCCCGTCGCGTTCATGTCGTTGTCGATGGCCTGCTTGCCGGCGATGACCAGCTTCGGCTGTTCTTCGTCGATCACCGCCTTCAGGATCTTGGCGACCGCCAGCGGCTCGATATCGGTGTGCACATCATCGGCGGCAACGACCAGAATGGCGCGGTCTGCACCCATCGCCAGCGCCGTGCGCAGCGTTTCCGCCGCCTGCTTGACGCCGATGGACACCACCACGACTTCTTCGGCGACGCCCTTTTCCTTCAGCCGGATCGCCTCTTCCACGGCGATCTCGTCGAACGGGTTCATCGACATCTTCACATTGGCAAGATCGACGCCCGAGCCATCGGCCTTCACCTTGGCTTTGACGTTATAGTCGATCACGCGCTTTACTGGCACGAGAACCTTCATCGGCACTCACTCCCCTAATCGTGGCCACTAATTCGCCGCAATTGATAGCGGGCTGATCCGGGCAGGGACAGGGAAAAATCTGATGACGCTGCGTTGACGCGAACGTAAACAGGTGCTTACCGGCTGGCGCCCGGGATCCACAGGATATCGCCGCCGGCATCCAGATTGGCCAGCCGCGCCGCGACGAACAGCCAATCCGACAGCCGGTTGAGATAGCGCAGAGCGGCTGGATTCACGGCTTCTGCCGAAGCGAGCGCGGTGGCGCAACGTTCCGCCCGACGCGCCACCGTCCGCGACAAATGCAGCTGTGCGGCGAGCGCGCTGCCGCCGGGCAGGATGAAGCTGCGCAGCGGTTCCAGCCGGGAATTCATGGCGTCGATCTCTGCCTCCAGCCGGTCGACCTGGGTCTGGATCATGCGCAGAACGGGATAGGGTAGGGCTTCATCGCCCGCCATGTCGGGTCGTGAGAGGTCCGCGCCGAGGTCAAACAGCTCATTCTGGATCAGCGCGACCTGCGCGGCCATATCGCCCTGCGCATGCAGCCGTGCAAGGCCAAGGGTCGCGTTCAGCTCGTCCACGGTGCCGTAGGCCTCGACCCTTGCGTCATGCTTGGGCACACGGCTGCCGTCGGACAGCGCCGTATCGCCGTCATCGCCGGTCCGGGTATAGATGCGGTTCAGGACCACCATCAGCTGCCACGCACCCAGAAGAACAGCAGGATCAGCGCGATGGCGATGGCCTGGGCGATGATCCGCCAGCGCATCATCCGGTTGCCGTTCTTGGCGTTGAAGGCGCCGCCAATGCCAAAGCCGCCGATGCCCACGGCCAGAATGGCCACCACCGCGAACATTGCGATCAGGATCACGATGAAAAAGGGATCTTGGGTCATGTCAGGGCCTTTCCGTCAGCGCGTTACCCTATCCCCGCTGCAGAGGCGGGTCCAGCGAATGTCGGCAAGGTGCCTGCGCAAGCCTTCGCCCATTGCCGCGAATCATCTGTAGCGCGGCCATGACAATCGCGCTATGCTGACCCTCAGACCCGGATAACCGGGCATTTGGTACAGGCAGTGACGGCGGTATTCCCATGACCGAGATGGTCTTTGGCGCCACGCCCATGCGGGCGGGCGATCCGATTCTTCCCAAATGGTGGCGCACCGTTGACCGATGGTCGCTGGCTGCGGTTCTTTGCCTGTTCGCGATCGGGCTGCTTCTTGGGCTGGCGGCCTCGGTTCCGCTGGCGGAAAAGAACAACCTGCCACCCTTCTATTACGTAACGCGGCAGGCCTTCTTTGGCACGGTCGGGTTGATGGTGATGTTCGTCATCTCGCTGATGAACCCGCGCCAGATCCGCAGGCTGGGTGTCACCGGCTTCCTGATAAGCGTTGTCGTCGTGGCCGCCCTGCCGGTGATCGGTACCGATTTCGGCAAGGGGGCGACCCGCTGGCTGAGCCTCGGATTTGCATCCGTTCAGCCGTCCGAGTTTCTGAAGCCCTGCTTCATTGCCGCTGCCGCCTGGTGCATGGCCGCCAGTCAAGAGGTCGGCGGCCCGCCCGGCAAAACCATCAGCTTCGGCATCGTTGTCGCGGTGGTGCTGATGCTGGCTTCACAGCCCGATTTCGGGCAGGCCTCGCTGGTGCTGTTTTCCTGGGGGGTGATGTTCTTCGTCGCCGGTGCGCCGCTGGCCTTTCTGCTGGGCGTGGTCGGGCTGGCCGGGATCGGCGGCGTTTTCGCCTATGGCTCGTCCGAGCACTTCGCCCGCCGCATCGACGGCTTCCTGCAGAACGAGATCGACCCGCGCACCCAGATCGGATACGCCACGAACGCCATTCAGGAGGGCGGCTTCTTCGGCGTCGGCGTGGGCGAGGGAACCGTCAAATGGTCGCTGCCCGATGCCCATACCGATTTCATCATTGCCGTCGCGGCCGAGGAATACGGCCTTGTCATGGTGCTGGTCATCATCGCCCTTTACGCCACCGTGGTCTTCCGCTCATTGATGCGGCTGCTGCGGGAACGCGACCCGTTCGCGCGGATCGCCGGCACTGGGCTGGCCTGCGCCTTCGGCGTGCAGGCGCTGATCAACATGGGTGTGGCCGTGCGGCTGCTGCCCGCCAAGGGGATGACGCTGCCCTTCGTCAGCTATGGAGGTTCGTCGGTGATTGCTTCGGGGATCGCGGTGGGGATGCTGCTGGCGCTGACGCGGCATCGTGCGCAGGGCGAGATGTCGGACCTGATCGGGCGGGGGCGCTGATGGCAAAATACGCGCTGATCGCCGCCGGTGGAACCGGCGGGCACATGTTTCCCGCGCAGGCCCTGGCAGAGGTTCTGCTGGCCCATGGCTGGCGGGTCAAGCTGTCGACCGATGATCGCGGCGCGCGCTATGCCGGGGGCTTTCCCGACGCGGTGACACGGGAAATCCTGCCCTCGGCCACGACGGCGCGGGGCGGGATTGCGGGCAAGCTGACCGCGCCCCTGAAGATCGCGGCCGGTGTGCTGGCTGCGCGTGGTGCCTTCCGGCGCGACCGCCCCGATGTGGTGGTGGGCTTTGGCGGCTATCCGACCATTCCGGCCATGTCGGCGGCGCTGACGCTGGGTATGCCACGCATGATCCACGAACAGAACGGCGTCATGGGGCGTGTGAATGGCGCCTTCGCCCGGCGCGTGAACAAGGTCGCCTGCGGGATCTGGCCCACAGCGCTGCCGCAAGGGGTCGATGCCGTCCATACCGGTAACCCCGTCCGGCAGGCGGTGATGGACCGGGCTGGCGCGGACTATGTGCCGCCCGGCGAGGGTGCGCTGAACCTGCTGGTGATCGGCGGCAGCCAGGGCGCGCGGGTGCTGTCGGACATCGTTCCAGCGGCCGTCGCGGCCCTGCCGCCCAACCTGCGCAACCGCTTGCGCGTCGCCCATCAGGCGCGGGCAGAGGACCACGACCGCGTGTCGCAGGCCTATGCAGATGCCGGGATCGAGGCCGATGTGCAGCCCTTTTTCACCGACGTGCCGCAGCGGCTGCAGGATTGCCAGCTGGTCATCAGTCGGGCCGGGGCGTCGTCGGTTGCCGATATCACAGCGATCGGCAGGCCGGCCATCCTGATCCCCTATGCGGCTGCCTCGGGCGATCACCAAACGGCCAATGCGCGGCCTCTTGCCGATGCGGGGGCTGCGATCCTGCTGCCCGAATCCGTGCTTGACGCAGAAAGCCTGACGCGCGACATCGCCGCAATCCTTTCCGACGCCACCCGCGCAAGCGACATGGCCGAAGCGGCGCGCGCCATCGGCCGCCCGGATGCGGCCCGGCGTCTTTATGACCTCGTGACGGAGCTTGCCCCATGAATGCAGCCACCAAACTGCCCGGTGAACTGGGCCCTATCCATTTCATCGGCATTGGCGGCATCGGCATGTCGGGCATCGCCGAGGTGCTGATGACGCTTGGCTATGACGTGCAGGGCTCGGACGCGAAGAAATCCAAGATCACCGACCGGCTGGAAAAGTTGGGGGCGCGGGTCTTCGAAGGTCAGCGGGCGGAAAATATCGGTGATGCGGGCGTGGTGGTGATCTCGACCGCGATCAAGAAGGGCAATCCCGAGCTTGAAGAGGCTCGGCGCAAGGGCCTGCCAGTCGTCCGCCGTGCCGAGATGCTGGCAGAGCTGATGCGCCTGAAATCCAACGTGGCCATCGCCGGCACCCATGGCAAGACCACGACCACGACGATGGTGGCGACGCTGCTGGATGCCGGCAATTTCGACCCGACCGTCATCAACGGCGGGGTCATCCATGCCTATGGTTCCAACGCGCGCGCCGGCGCCGGCGAATGGATGGTGGTCGAGGCAGACGAATCCGACGGCAGTTTCAACCGCCTGCCGGCCACCATCGCCATCGTGACCAATATCGACCCCGAGCATATGGAGCATTGGGGCGATTTCGACCGGCTGCGCAAAGGCTTTTACGATTTCGTGTCGGGCGTGCCGTTCTATGGCCTCGCGGTCTGCTGCACCGATCACCCCGAGGTGCAGGCGCTGGTGGGCAAGATTTCTGACCGCCGCGTGGTGACCTTTGGCTTCAATGCCCAGGCCGATGTGCGCGCGATCAACCTGCGTTACGAAAACGGCATCGCCCATTTCGACGTGGCCCTGCAGGGCGAGGCCGATCTGAACGACGGCGAAGTGCCAGTGATCGAAAGCTGCACCCTGCCGATGCCGGGCGATCACAACGTCTCGAACGCGTTGGCGGCCGTGGCCGTCGCCCGTCATCTGGGCATGAAACGCGCCGAGATCCGCGACGCGCTGGCGAAATTCGGCGGCGTCGGCCGCCGCTTCACCCGCGTGGGCGAGGTGGGTGGCGTGACCATCATCGACGATTACGGCCATCACCCGGTTGAAATCGCCGCCGTGCTGAAGGCCGCGCGTCAGGCCACCAAAGGCCGCGTCATCGCCGTGCACCAGCCGCACCGCTATTCCCGCCTGTCGAGCCTGTTCGAGGATTTCTGCACCTGCTTCAACGAAGCTGACGTTGTTGGCATCGCCGACATCTATGCTGCGGGCGAAGATCCCATCCCCGGCGCGTCCCGCGACGATCTGGTCGCCGGCCTGATCGCCCATGGCCACCGCCACGCCCGCGCCGTCGTGGACGAGGCGGATCTGGCGCGGCTGGTCCGCGAACAGGCACGGCCGGGCGATATGGTGGTCTGCCTCGGCGCGGGCACGATCTCGGCATGGGCGAATGCGCTGCCGGAACGTCTGACCGAAAAAGCGGCCTGAGGCGGGCGCGCTGCCCACCCGGGAAGGACCAGCCGGGTCAGGGCCTTGTTGTGCATGATCTGGCCGCCGCTTGGCGTGTCCGGTGCAACTTACGGACCGCTGCCGGGTTGGCTGACGGGCCGCGCTTGCCGCGGCGGGTAAAGGTTTGCTGGGGGTAAGGGCGTCGTGGCGGTATGGCTGACAGGCTGGGTTCTGCTGGCGGGTGGCCTTGCCGGTTGGCTAGGTGGCGCATGAACACCCTCGCGGAAATCTATGTGCTGACCGGTATGGGGCTGGGGCTAGGCGTGACCCTGATCGCGGCGCTTGGGGTGCGCATGCGACATGCGCTGATTTTCGCGGGCCTCTGTGTCGGCATGGTGCTGTTGATCCCGGTCCTGGCACGGATTAGCCCGTTCAGCATCGGGCTGCCGTTGACTGGCGCTTGCGTGATGCTGGGCGGCTTTCTGGTCGCCTTCCGGCTGATGTGGCGGGCGGGCTTGGCGCTGCGCCTGTTTGCGGGCGGGGCTGTCGCTGCCTATGCGGGTGCAGGTTGGTTGCTGCCGCTGCTGTTCCCAACGGATGCGCGCTCTGATGTTTTCGTCTATCAACAAGGGCTGATCTTGCTGGCGCTGCCGATGTTGCTGGGCGCCGCGACAGGCGCCCTTCGGGACGTGCGGCCTTTGGGTTAACGGCGGATCATCGCGGGTCGGTGCCCGGTCGATATTTGCAGGGCGGGGGCGGATCGTCTAGGAAACCCCATCTTCCGAAGGAGCCGATCATGCCAGACGCCGTCCCAACGATCCCGATGCCCGATGTGCGCGGCGCGCTGACGCCCGACCGGCCGCTGGACGGGCTGACATGGCTGCGCGTGGGTGGCCCGGCTGACTGGCTGTTCCAGCCCGCCGATCAGGACGATCTGGCCGATTTCCTGCGCCGCCTCGACGCGGCGGTGCCGGTCTTTCCGATGGGCGTCGGCTCGAACCTGATCGTGCGCGATGGCGGCATCCGCGGCGTCGTGGTCCGCTTGGGCCGCGGCTTCAACGGGATCGAGATCGCGGACGGCATCGTCACGGCCGGTGCCGCCGCGCTGGATGCCCATGTTGCGCGCAAGGCCGCCGATGCCGGGCTTGACCTGACCTTTCTGCGCACCATCCCCGGCAGTATCGGTGGGGCGGTGCGGATGAATGCGGGCTGCTATGGCAGCTATGTTGCCGATCACCTGATCGATGCGCGGGCGGTGACCCGGGACGGCCAGCAGATTGTGCTGTCGCCTGCGGATCTGCGCTTTGCCTATCGTCATGCCGAACTGCCCGAGGGGGGCGTGCTGATCAGCGCCCGCTTCCGCGCCGACACGGCCGCGCCCGAGGCGCTGCACGCGCGGATGGAGGAGCAGCTTGCCAAGCGTGATGCGACCCAGCCCACCCGCGACCGCAGCGCCGGGTCGACCTTCCGCAATCCGGCGGGCTTCAGCTCGACCGGGCGGGCGGACGATACGCATGAGTTGAAGGCCTGGAAGCTGATCGAGGATGCCGGCCTGCGTGGCTATCGCCTGGGCGGTGCGCAGATGTCGGAAAAGCACCCCAATTTCCTGCTGAACGCCGAAGGAGCCACGGCATCAGAACTGGAAGCCCTGGGCGAGCTGGTGCGCGAACGGGTACAGGCAGCTTCGGGTCATCTGCTGCAATGGGAAGTGATCCGCGTCGGTGACCCTGTCTGATCACTTTGCCCCAGACAGCATTTCGCCCGCGCCACCGACCACTGTCGCCAACCCCATCACGTCCATCCCACCCAGAATCGCGTCGACGGCGACCGCGGCCAGCAGCATCCCCATCACTCGGCTGATGATATTCGCGCCGGTATTGCCAATATATTTATACACACGCGTTGCTGCCAGCAGCAGCGCCAGCGTGATCGCCAGAACCACCAGCAGCGCACCTGCCGTGATCATCTGATCTCCGAATGAGTTCTGATGGTTGTCAGTCAGAACAACGACACCCAGCATGGCCCCGGGGGATGCGATCGAGGGGATCGCCAGCGGAAAAACCGCACCTTCCAGATGGTCGCGCTCTGCCTCCTCGATCTCGCGCTGCGGCTTTGAATCGCCGAAGATCATGGTCATTGCGAAGATGAACAGCACAATCCCGCCGGCGATCTGGAACGACCCCAGCCGCAGGCCCATCGCTTCCAATGCGAACTGGCCGAAGAACAGGAAGCCCAGCAGGACCATCGTTGCCACCAGAACGGCCCGGATGGCAAAGCGGCGGTGCAGCGCGCGGGGGACGTATTTGGTCGCGAACAGGAAGACCGGGACCGAGCCGATGGGGTCGATCACCACGAACAGCGTCACAAATTCTCTGATTATGGCGCTCGCGTCCATCTAGATCCTGTCTTGTTCGAGGTTTCGGGGGGCCGTGATCTTGATGTAACAATCGCCTGCGACTTATCGCAAGGCCCGTAACATACCGGAGGATCACATGTTTGAGGGTCTGCGCCCAGAATGCCCGCCCAACAGTCAAAACGCCTATGTCACGCTCGCGACGAATGCGGATTATGCGCTTGGCGCGCTGGCATTGGTAAATTCGATCAGGGCCAGCGGCACACGGGCCGATTGTGTGGTCCTGCATACCGCGGTTCCCGAGGATGGGCTGGCGGCGCTGCGGGGCGCCGGTGCCCGGCTGATCGCGGTGGATTTGCTGGACACCTCGGAGGATTTCAACCGCGCCCATGCCCGCGATGCGCTGCACGCGCGCGCCGCCTTCACCAAGGGGGTGAAGCCGCCCTTCCACACGCCGCTGGACAACTTCGCCAAGCTGCGCCTGTGGCAATTGGTGGAATATGCGTCGGTCGTGTTCATTGATGCCGATGCGATCATGCTGAAGAATTGCGACAAGCTGTTCGCCTATCCCGAATTCTGCGCCGCCCCGAATGTCTATGAAAGCCTTGGCGATTTTCACCGGCTGAATTCTGGTGTGTTCACGGCGCGCCCCTCGGTGGACACATTCGCCGCCATGCTGGAAAGGCTGGACCGGCCCGGCGTCTTCTGGCGGCGCACCGATCAGACGTTTTTGCAGGACTTCTTTCCCGACTGGCACGGGCTGCCGGTGTTTTTCAACATGCTGCAATATGTCTGGTTCAACATGCCCGAACTGTGGGCCTGGGATGAAATACACATCCTTCATTTCCAATATGAAAAGCCCTGGCAGGATCACGACAAGGCTGATCGTCTGCGCCCGCTGATCGAGCTTTGGCGCGGCTTTGCGGGGCAGGGGCCGCGGCTTGATCCCACCGGCATGCAGGACCCGGCATGAGGGTCGCGGTCACCGGCGGAACCGGGCTGGTCGGGCGGTTTCTGGTCAATGAGGCGCTGGGGGCGGGCGATGATGTCACGGTCATGACGCGCAGCCCGCCGACGCCCGGATTTTTCAGGCGCGAGGTCGCACACCTGCCCTATGATCTGTCAGATAATGACATAAATATCAGAAAATTCGACGCCATAGTTCATGCCGCTTTCGATCATGTCCCCGGCCGCTATCGCGGGGGTGAGGGTGACGATCCGACGGGCTTTCTGGCGCGCAATCTCGACGGATCGCTGCGCCTGTTCGAGGCCGCGGCGCAGGCGGGTGCCCGCGTGGTCTTCATCTCGACCCGTGCGGTCTACGGTCCCCAGGACGGCACGCTGACCGAGGATATGGAATGCCGGCCCAACACGCTTTACGGGCAGGCCAAGCTGGCGGCCGAACAGGCGTTGCTGGCGACGGGCCAGCCTGCGACCGTGCTGCGTGTGACGGGTGTCTATGGCCCTCCCGGCCCGGGGCAGCGGCACAAATGGGCCGATCTTTTCGACGATTTTGCCGCCGGCCGCAGGATCGACCCGCGCGTGGGCACCGAGGTTCATGGCGAATGCCTGGGCCTGGCTGTCCGGCGCGGCCGGGAAGGCGCGGACGGGATCTATAACGTTTCGGACATGCTGCTGGACTGGCGCGATCTGCTGGCGGAATGGCAATCAGTCACCGGTATCGACGGCAGGCTTCCCGAGCGCGCCGATGCCCGTGGATACAACCAGATGGACACCGCCAGGCTGCAACGGCTGGGCGTTTGTCCGGGCGGAATCGCGCGGTTGCGCCCGGCTTTGCGTCAAATGGCTGAGCAGGCGGGAATTTTGCCGAAGGACGCATAAGCCCCTTCCCTGATTCGCTTCGCTTCGCTAGACTTCGGTGAACAGGCACGACCCGGAAAACCGGGCGGCAAAACCGGACCCGGATCTCAACCGGGCAGAAAGGCGAAAGTGGCGGGCATGTCGAGCAGGGCAGCCCCAAAAGTCGCAGTCCTTCTGGGCGGACCCTCGGCTGAGCGCGAGGTGTCTCTGTCCTCGGGGGCGGAATGCGCCAAGGCGCTGCGGCAGGCGGGCTATGAGGTTGTCGAAATCGACGCGGGGCGCGATCTGCCCGCGCGACTGGCCGATGCCGCGCCCGATGTCGTCTTTAACGCATTGCATGGCCGCTGGGGCGAGGACGGCGTGGTGCAGGGCCTGCTGGAATGGCTTGGCTATCGCTATACGCATTCGGGCGTGCTGGCCTCGGCGCTGGCGATGGACAAGACCCGCTCCAAGGAAGTTTTCCGCAAGGCCGGGCTGCCGGTCGTGGACAGCATCATCGTGCCGACCGAACAGGCGCGGCGCGAACACCCGATGCCGCCGCCTTACGTGGTGAAGCCGAATGCGGAAGGCTCCAGCGTCGGGATCTATATCGTTCGCGACGGTGCCAATGGTCCGGCGCATATCGGTCAGCAGATGCCGGCCGAGGTGATGGTCGAAACCTATGTGCCGGGGCGCGAGCTGACGGTTGCCGTGCTGGGCGACCGGCCGCTGGGCGTGACGGATATCGTGACCGATGGCTGGTATGACTATGATGCCAAATACAAGACCGGCGGATCGCGCCATGTGATCCCGGCGGTTGTGCCAGCGGAAATCACCGCCGCCTGTCTGGATTACGCGCTGCGCGCCCATCAGGCACTTGGCTGCACCGGCATGAGCCGCACCGATTTCCGCTGGGACGAAGAACGCGGTCTGGCAGGTCTGTATCTGCTGGAAACCAACACGCAGCCCGGCATGACGCCGACCTCGCTGGCGCCCGAACAGGCGGCGGCGGTGGGCATGGACTTTCCGGCGCTCGTCAGCTGGCTGGTCGAGGATGCGCTATGCAGGGCGTAGATCGCGACTATGATCCGGGGTTTTCGCCCCAGCCGACGCCGCCGCGCAAAGGCTGGCAGCGCCCGCAGCAGACCGCGCAGAAGCCAAAGCGGGATCCTGCGCCCTCGCGGCTGGCTTACCGCCTGCACCGGATGTGGCTGACGCCGTATTTCCGTCGCCTGACGCGCGTCGGGCTGCCGGCGTTCCTGTTCGCCTTCCTGTCGCTTCTGTGGCTGTCGGATGATGACCGCCGCGCTTCGCTGGCGGGCGGGTTGACCGGCATGGTCGAGGCGGTCCAGAACCGCGAACGCTTCATGGTCAAGGTGATGACCATCGACGGGGCGTCCGGCCCGGTCGACAAGGCGCTGCGGATGATGCTGCCGGTGGATCTGCCGGCTTCCAGCTTCGACATTGATCTGGACCAGCTGCGCAGCGACATCCTGATGCTGGATGCGGTGCGCGATGTCGAGTTGCGGATCAAGCCCGACGGGGTGCTGGCCGCCAAGGTGATCGAGCGCCAGCCGATGCTGTTGTGGCGCCATGCCCGCGGGATCGAACAGCTTGACGAAACCGGGCACCGCGTCGCCTCGGTCACGGATCGGGCGGTGCGCTCCGAGCTGCCGCTGATCGCGGGCGAGGGGGCTGACAAAGTCGCGCGCGAGGCGATCCAGATTTTCGCCGCCGCTGGTCCCATGCTGCCGCGTGTGCGCGGGCTTCAACGCGTGGGTGAGCGGCGCTGGGACCTGGTGCTGGATCGCGGCCAACGCATCATGCTGCCCGCCAATGGCCCGGTCGCGGCGTTGGAGCGGGTCATCGTACTGAACCAGGCCGAGGACATGCTGGGCCGCGACATCTCTGTCGTGGATATGCGCGACGGGACGCGCCCGGTGGCGCGGGTGGGCATTGCGGCCCAGAACGAGATCCGCGCCTTTCAAGGCCGGCCGTTGCTTGGGCCTGACGGGCGCGAATTGCCGCAAGACGAAGACAAGAAAAGCTGAGGGGCAGGGACGGGCATGAAGGATCTTTACCAGCAGCAACGCGCGATGCGGAACATGCGGCAGGCCGCGCTGCAACGCGGGGTGATCGCGGTTCTGGATATTGGCAGCTCGAAAGTTGCCTGCTTCGTGCTGCAATTCGACGGCCCCGGCGTTTACCGCGAAACCGACGGCGTGGGGCCGATGGCCGGGCAGACCAACTTCCGCGTCATCGGGGCTGCGACCACCCGGTCGCGCGGGGTGCGCTTTGGCGAGATCGAGACCATGGCCGAAACCGAACGCGCCATCCGCACCGCCGTTCAGGCCGCGCAGAAGCTGGCCGGGGTCCGGGTCGATCACGCCATTGCCTGCATCGCGGGCGCGCGCCCGGCCTCTTACGGGTTGGCGGGCGATGCGCCGCTGAAGAACGGCAAGGTCGGGCAGGGCGATATCGCCCATGTGCTGGCATCCTGCGAGGTGCCCGATTTCGGGCGGGGTCGGCAGGTGCTGCATGCGCAGCCGGTGAACTTCATGGTCGACGGGCGCTCTGGCCTGATGGACCCGCGCGAACATTCCGGCCAGTCGCTTGGTGTGGACATGCATGTGCTGACAGTGGACGGGGATGCCATCGACAACCTGATCCACGTCATCCGCCGCTGCGACATGGAACTGGCCGGCGTGGCCTCGGGGTCTTACATGTCGGCGCTGTCCTCGCTGGTCGAGGATGAACAGGAACTGGGTGCCGCCTGCGTCGATATGGGCGGCGGTGCGACCGGGGTGTCGATCTTCGTGCGCAAGCACATGATCTTTGCCGATGCGGTGCCGATGGGCGGCGATCTGGTCACGCAGGACATCGCCAAGGGCCTGAAGGTGCCGATGGCGGTGGCCGAGCGGCTGAAGACCCTGAATGGCGGGGTCGAGGCGACCGGCCGTGACGACCGCGACCTGATCGAGCTGGGCGGCGAAACCGGCGACTGGGAAACCGACCGCCGCACCGTCAGCCGGGCCGATCTGATCGGCATCATGCGCCCGCGGGTCGAGGAGATCCTGGAGGAGGTCGCCGCGATCCTTGACGCTGCGGGCTTTGACCATATGCCCAGCCAGCAGGTCGTGCTGACCGGCGGTGGCAGCCAGATCCCCGGATTGGACGGTCTGGCGGCGCGGATGCTGGGGCGCAATGTCCGCATCGGGCGGCCGTTGCGCATCCATGGGCTGCCCCATCAGTTGACCGGTCCGAACTTCGCCTCGGCCGTCGGTCTGGCGCTGTTTGCGGCCCATCCGCAGGACGAATGGTGGGATTTCGAAATGCCCGCTGAAACCTATCCGGCGCGTTCACTGCGCCGCGCCTATCGCTGGTTTCGCAACAATTGGTGATAGGTAACTGAAATCACTGGTGGTGGGGTAATTTTGCGTTTCCCCTATATTCAGAGGTGTCGGCAAGATACCGCCTGATCCCTATGGTATGCCCACAATATTTTGCGTTTTCCCCCTGTTTTTCGGGTGACGATAGGTCGCGCGTTGGTTACAATTTGACAAATACGGGGGATTCTCCCGGGGGCGGTCCCGGGCGCAACTCATAACAACAGGCGGAAACCATGAACATCAATCTGATGATGAACGACGACGACGATCTGAAGCCGCGCATCACCGTCTTCGGTGTCGGCGGTGCAGGCGGCAACGCGGTCAACAACATGATCGAACAGCAGCTTGAGGGCTGCGTTTTCGTGGTCGCCAATACCGACGCGCAGGCGTTGAAACAATCGAAATCGGAAAGCCGCATTCAACTGGGCCCGAAAGTGACCGAAGGGCTGGGCGCAGGCGCCAAGCCCGAAGTCGGTGCCCGTGCCGCCGAGGAAACGATTGAAGACATCGTTGATCACCTGCAGGGCGCGCATATGTGCTTCATCACCGCCGGCATGGGCGGCGGTACCGGCACCGGTGCAGCCCCGATCATCGCTCAGGCCGCCCGCCAGATGGGTATCCTGACCGTCGGCGTCGTGACCAAGCCCTTCCAGTTCGAAGGCACCAAGCGGATGCGTCAGGCCGACAGCGGCGTGTCCGAGCTGCAAAAGCATGTCGACACGCTGATCATCATCCCGAACCAGAACCTGTTCCGTCTGGCCAACGAAAAGACCACCTTCACCGAAGCCTTCGCGCTGGCGGATGACGTGCTGTATCAGGGCGTCAAAGGGGTGACCGACCTGATGGTGCGCCCGGGCCTGATCAACCTCGACTTCGCCGACGTGCGCGCGGTGATGGACGAGATGGGCAAGGCAATGATGGGCACCGGCGAGGCCTCGGGCGAGAACCGTGCCGTGCAGGCCGCCGAAAAGGCCATCGCCAACCCGCTGCTGGACGAAATCAGCCTGAACGGCGCCAAGGGCGTGCTGATCAACATCACCGGGGGCACCGACCTGACCCTGTTCGAACTGGACGAGGCCGCGAACATCATCCGCGACAAGGTCGACAGCGAGGCGAACATCATCGTCGGCTCGACGCTGGATCCGTCGATGGAAGGCACGATCCGCGTTTCGGTCGTGGCCACCGGCATCGACACCGTGGTCGAAGAAGCTGTTCCGCCGGCACCGCGCCGCCGTGTTGATGCCGTGGCTCCTCAGCCGGCCCCGCAGCCCGCGCCCGCGCCCGCCCCGGCACCTGCTGCCGCGCCGCGCGCCGAATACCATGACGAAGTTCCGGCCCGTCGGGTGGCGCCGCCGGCAGCTGCGCGGGTCGATCTGGCCCCGCAAGCCTCGCTGGACGACGACATGCCGGCCCCGGCCTATCAGCCGAAGGAAGCGCCCAGCGCAGCCGCCCCGGCCGATCCGCTGGGTGACAGCGCTGAAAACTTCGTCGCCCCCCGTGGCGCTGCACCGCGTGGCACGCCCCCGGCTGACGTTCTGGAGCGGATGCGCCGCGCAGCTGCCGCCCAGCCCGGCGCACAAGCCCGCGCCCCGCAGGCCCCGGCCCGCAAGCCCGAGCCCGAAGCGCCCGCCCGCGGCGAAAGCCGCATGGCTGGTCTGGGCCGCATGATTGAACGCATGGCTGGTCATGGCGGCGAAAAGCCCTCGGCCGCGTCGATTGCCGACCGCGTCAGCGAACGCCTCTCGGCGCGTCGTCAGGGCAATCTGGACGCTGATTTCGACGATCTGGCCGACGATTCGCAGGCCGGCAACACCGAGATCCCAGCCTTCCTGCGCCGTCAGGCCAACTGATCACAGACAGTCCGGCCGCGATCACGGCCGCGTGTACAAAAGCGTTACAAAGGGCCGCCGCAAGGTGGCCCTTTTCGCATCAAAGCGCGCAATACACGGGAATCCGGGCGTTTTTAGCCGGGGCTTTGTTACAGAGAGTCACAAAACGTTAGTTGAGGATGCAGGCCGTGGCTCCTAACTGGATGATACGGGAAAAGTTAATCCCGACAGAAAGAAGATGAGCAGAACCATGCAGGCAACCATTGCGAAAGCGGCAGAATTCCGGGGCGTCGGGCTTCATACCGGCGCGAGCGTTCGCATGGATATCGTTCCGGCGCCTGCGGGTCACGGGATCGTCTTTGAACGCAGCGACCTGCCCGCCGGCACGAACCGCATTCCGGCGCTGTGGAACAATGTCACGCCCTCGAAACTGTGCACGCTGATCGAGAACGGTCAGGGCGCCTCGGTGTCGACGATCGAGCATATCATGGCGGCACTGGCCGGCACGGGAATCCAGAATGCACTGATCCGCATCGATGGGCCGGAAGTGCCGATCCTCGACGGTTCCTCGGCGCAGTTCGTCGCTGGTATTCTCAATGCCGGCATTCACACTCAGGATTCGCCGCAGCGCGCGATTCGGGTCAAGCGCGATGTCGAGTATCGTGAAGGCGATGCCGTCGCCCGGCTGAGCCCGGCCGATCACCTTGAGATCGATTTTCACATCGACTTCACCGATGCCGCCATCGGGCGGCAGGAAAAGGTGCTGGATATGGCCAATGGCGCTTTCGTGCGCGAGTTGATGGACAGCCGCACCTTCTGCCGGCAGTCCGATGTCGACGCCATGCGGGCGAACGGTCTGGCGCTTGGCGGTACCTATATGAATGCCGTGGTCGTCGATGGTGACAAGGTGCTGACCCCCGGCGGGTTGCGCCACAAGGACGAGGCCGTGCGCCACAAGATGCTGGACGCCATGGGCGATCTGGCGTTGGCGGGCGCGCCTTTGCTGGCGCGCTATACCGGCAATCGCGCCGGTCATGCGATGACCAACAAACTGCTGCGCGAGCTGTTTGCGGATCCGGACGCCTGGGAATGGGTGACCTGCGCCACTGATCTGGAATGCCGGCTGCCGGGCGCCGGCGTTGCCGCCTATGGCCCGGTCAATGCACCGGCCCTGAATGCCGTTGCCTGAGGCTTGCGCGATCTCGTGCAAGCCTTAGTAAAATCACCACATTGCCATTTTGCGCCCCCCGATGTTCTATGCTAGGACGTCCGGGCCGCGGCGGGGCCGACTCGTTAACCGGTGTGCAAGTTCAGACAGGCAGGTTCCGATGGTCCGCTTTCCCTCCTCCAAGACTCTGATGGCCGTGGCGCTGGCAGCTGCTGTTCTGGCGGGTTGCAGCCGCGACGGCGACAGTGCCAGCGAACGCGTCCCGGTGGAAAACTTCACTGCCGAGCAGATCTACAAGCGCGGCGAATACGAGCTGGAGAACAACCGCAAGCCCGACAATGCGGTCTATTACTTCTCGGAGATCGAGCGGCTCTACCCCTATTCCGAATGGGCCAAGCGGGCGCTGATCATGCAGGCCTACGGCTATCACAAGGCCAGGAAATACGAAGAGGCCCGCGGTGCCGCCCAGCGTTTCATCGACACCTATCCCGGCGATGACGATGCGGCCTATGCGAAATACCTGCTGGCGCTGTCCTATTACGACCAGATCGACGAGGTCGGTCGCGATCAGGGCCTGACCTTCCAGGCATTGCAGGCCATGCGCGACGTGATCGAGGAATATCCCGACAGCGAATATGCCCGCAGCGCGATCCTGAAATTTGACCTCGCCTTCGACCACCTCGCCGGCAAGGAAATGGAAATCGGGCGTTATTACCTGAAGCGTGGCCACTATACGGCTTCGGTGAACCGTTTCCGCGTCGTGGTCGAGGAATTCCAGACCACCAGCCACACCCCCGAGGCGCTGATGCGTCTGGTCGAGGCTTATCTGGCCCTTGGCCTGACGGATGAGGCACAGACGGCAGGTGCGATTCTGGGTCACAACTTCCAGTCCTCGCCCTTCTATCAGGATGCCTATGCGCAGCTGCGCGGTCGCGGCCTGACGGCGACGCCGAAAGGCAAAAGCTGGCTGACCGACGTGTACCGTCAGGTCATTCAGGGCAAGTGGCTGTGACGTTGCCCTCGGGCAGGTAAACCCATGCTGCGCGAGCTGCATATCCGCGACATTCTTCTGATCGACCGTATCGAGCTGGATTTCGGTGCCGGGCTGAACGTGCTGACCGGTGAAACCGGGGCCGGCAAATCGATCCTGCTGGATTGTCTGGGCTTTGTGCTGGGCTGGCGCGGTCGCGCCGAACTGGTCCGTGCCGGGGCTGCGCAGGGCGAGGTGATTGCTGTTTTCGACCTGCCGCAGGGCCATCCGGCCCGCGCCGTGCTGGCGGAAGCCGGGATCGAGGCAGAGGCGGAATTGATCCTGCGCCGCGTCAACAGTGCTGACGGGCGCAAGACCGCCTGGATCAACGACCGCCGCGCCTCGGGAGAGGTGCTGCGGGCGCTGTCGGAAACCCTGGTCGAGCTGCACGGCCAGCATGATGATCGCGGGCTGTTGAACCCGCGCGGCCATCGGCAATTGCTCGACGCTTTTGCCGGCACCGATCTGGGGCCGCTGCGCGAGGCATGGGCCACGCGGCGTCGCGTGGCTGCCGCGCTGAGCGATGCCGAGGCGCGGCTGGAAAAGGCACGGGCCGAGGAGGAGTTCCTGCGCCACGCCGTCAAGGAACTGGACGATTTCGCCCCCGAACCCGGAGAGGATGCGCGGCTGGACGTCGCCCGCCGGACCATGCAAGCGGCTGAGCGCATTCAGGGCGATGTTGCGCGCGCCATGCAGGCTTTGGGGCCTGACGGCGCCGAAGGCGCAATGATCGATGCGGGCCGCTGGCTGGATGGTGCGGCGGAAAAGGCCGAAGGCCGGTTGGACGGGGCGATTTCGGCGCTGTCGCGGGCGCTGATCGAACTGGGCGAGGCCTCGACCGGGGTCGAGGACGCCCTGCGCGAGATGGCCTTTGACCCGCATGAACTGGAAACCACCGAGGAGCGCTTGTTCGCCCTGCGTGCGCTGGCGCGCAAGCATGACAGCATCCCTGACGATCTGGCCGATCTGGCCGATATCTTGCGTTCCCGGCTAAGCGCGCTGGATGCCGGGGCCGAGGACCTGAACCGTCTGCAAGCCGAACTGGCGACGGCTGATTCTGCCTATGCCGCCGAAGCCGCGCGCATTCACGCGGAACGCGTGGCGGCGGCAGGGCGGCTCGACGCCGCCATGGCCGCCGAGCTTGCGCCGCTGAAGATGGAGCGCGCCGTTTTCGAAACCCGGATTTCCGAAGGCGAACCGGGACCGGATGGTGGCGACATGGTGTCTTTCACCGTGGCCACCAATCCGGGCGCCCCGGCAGGGCCGTTGGACAAGATCGCCTCGGGCGGCGAGCTGTCGCGCTTTCTGCTGGCGCTGAAAGTCAGCCTCGCACGTGGGAATGAGGCACTGGTGCTGATCTTTGACGAGATTGATCGCGGCGTCGGTGGTGCCACGGCCGATGCGGTGGGGCGCCGCTTGGCGCGGCTGGCCGAGGACGCGCAGGTGCTGGTGGTGACCCATTCGCCGCAGGTGGCAGCGCTGGGGGCCACACATTTCCGTGTCGCCAAGCAGGTCGAGGATGGCATGACCACCAGCCGCGTGCATGCCCTGGATCAAGGCGAACGCGTGGATGAAATTGCCCGTATGCTGTCGGGGGAACAGATCAATGATGCGGCGCGCGACGCGGCGCGGGTATTGATCGGGAAATAAGTCCTTTAGTCAAGAATGCGGTCGACGCGGCGGATCACCGACTGGATCTCGCGCGTTTCGGGGTCGATGCGTACCAGCATGCTGTCGACCACCGCGTAGATGCTGCCCGGCTGTTCCGGCCCCAGCCCATAGCGACCGGGATGAGAAATCACATGCAGCCGCCCCGGCAGTGCAGTCTCGCCCACCATTACTTGCGGCTGGGCTTGTGCCGAGTCGTTGCCGCGCGATCCCCCATCAACCGCGGACACGCCGATCACCGTCGCAGAGGCGACGAGCGCAAGTAGAGAGTTGCGCAATGGCACAGGCTGCTCGGCCTTTTTTCTTACTTGGACAAACTGAAACGCCGCGCGCCGGATTCGGTTCCAGCACGCGGCGCAAAAAAAAATCGCTGCTTCAGTCTTTGCGGTGGCGCTGTTCAAACCGTGGCAGCATGGCGGAAAAATCGCGACCCCGGCCGTCCTCTTCCTCGACAAAGCGGGCATAGAGTGCGGCGGCAAGTTCGCCCATGGGCGTGTCGGCATCGCTGCTCTCGGCTGCCATCTGGGCCAGGCGCAAGTCCTTCAGCATCAGTTCCGACGCGAAGCCCGGCTTGTAACCGTTATCCGCAGGCGATTGCGGCCCGACGCCGGGGGCGGGGCAATAGGCATTGACCGACCAGCTGGACCCGGACGAGGTCGAGACGACATCGAACAGCTTCTGCCGGTCTAGCCCCAGCTTGTCGGCCAAAGCGAAGGCCTCGCAGGTGGCGATCATGGTCACGCCGAGGATCATGTTGTTGCAGATCTTCGCTGCCTGTCCGGCGCCCGACGGGCCGCAATGGACGGCCTTCTGGCCCATCACGTCAAACAGCGGGCTGACGGTCGCAAAGGATTCCGCGTCGCCGCCCACCATGAAGGTCAGCGTGCCCCCGCCCGCGCCCGCGATCCCGCCAGAGACCGGCGCGTCCAACGCCCCAAGCCCGGCGTCGCGGGCCTGATCCGCAACCTTGCGGGCACTGTCGACATCGACAGTGGAGCAGTCGCACAGCACGGCACCGGGCTGCATGGCGGCGATGATCTCTGCCGCGACGCTGGTCAGAATCTCGCCATTGGGCAGCATGGTGATGACCACATCGGCATCACGCGCGGCATCCGCGGCCGAGTTCGCCTGCGCCAGCGGCGCCTCTGGCACGGCGAGCACGTCGAAGCCGCGCACCTCGTGACCCGCACGCGCCAGATTCAGCGCCATGGGCATGCCCATGTTCCCCAAACCGATAAAACCGATCTTCATGGCGAAACCCCCTTTATTCGTCGAAATTCAGTTCCCCCGCACCCAGCGGGGCGAGGATGGCGTCCACAGCCGCCGGCGAGGCATCAGCCGTCCAATTCGGCTGGCGGTCCTTGTCGATGATCTGGGCGCGCACGCCTTCCAGAAAGTCACTGTCACGCGTGGCGCGACTGGTATAGCGGTATTCGCGCGCCAGACTTTCCTGCACGCGGGAATCGCCGCGCGCCGCGCGCACCAGCTGCAACCCCGCGGCCATCGACAGGGGCGAGTTGCGGCGGATGGGCTTCAGCATCGCCTCGTTTTCCTGCGCGGTCAGACGGGCGGTGATCTCGGCCATGTCCGCGCCTTCGAAGGCCGACAGGTCCATGTCGGCCAAGGGCGCGCCCGGCGCGGGGTGGCCCGCGACGATGGAAACCTCGCCGCTGTCGGCCAGATGGTCGATGAGGGCCGGCCATTCGGCCTCGGGCAGGTAATAATCGGCGAAACCCGCATAAAGCGCATCACCGGCACCCATCCGGGCTGCGGTCAGGGTCAGATATTCGCCCACATGCCCCGGTGCATGCGCCAGCAGCCAACTGCCGCCCACATCGGGGATCAGGCCGATGCCGGATTCGGGCATGGCGATCTGCGTTGTGTCGCCGACGATGCGATGGCTGGCATGGCCGCCGACGCCGACACCGCCGCCCATCACAAAGCCCTCCATGAAGGCCAGAATGGGCTTTGGATAATCGGCAATGGCAGCGTTCATGCGGTATTCGTCATGGAAGAACCGCTCGCCTTCTGCATGATTTCCGGCCCGGCCAGCGTGATAGACGGCTGCGATGTCGCCGCCGGCGCAGAAGGCCTTGTCTCCCGCTGCGTCGATGATGACCAGATCAACGCCCGGATCGTTGCGCCAGTCATTCAGTGCGGCATGAATCGCCAGCGCCATGTCATGGGTCAGCGCGTTCAGCGCCTGCGGGCGATTGAAGGTGATGCGACCGGCGCGGCGGTCCTTGCGGATCAGCAGGTCTTCCATCAGCCGCGCTCCGCCAGCAGGGTGCGGCTGACGATCAGGCGCATGATCTCGTTCGTGCCTTCCAGGATCTGGTGCACGCGCAGATCGCGGACCAGCTTTTCGATGCCGTAATCGGCCAGATAGCCATAGCCGCCATGCAGTTGCAGACAGCCATTGGCGACCTCGAAGGCGCGGTCAGTGACCTGCAGCTTGGCCATGGCGCAGAATTTCGTCGCGTCCGGCGCGCCCTGATCCAGCTTCCATGCCGCCTGCCGCAGGAAGATCCGCGCCGATTGCAGCGCCGTTTCCATTTCCGCCAGCCGGAATTGCAGCGCCTGAAACTGGTCCAGCGTTTTGCCGAAGGCCTTCCGCTCGCCCATATAGGCCAGCGACTTGTCGAGCGCCGCCTGCGCGCCGCCAAGCGCACCGGCCGAGATGTTCAGCCGCCCGCCGTCAAGACCTGCCATGGCATAGGAAAAGCCGCGCCCTTCCTCGCCGATCTGGTTGTCCAGCGGCACCAGGCAATCGTCGAATTGCACCTGCGCGGTCGGCTGCGATTTCCAGCCCATCTTGCGTTCCGGCGCCCCGAAGCTCAGCCCCTCGGCCCCGTCCTCGACCACCACGGCGCTGATGCCCTTGGGGCCGTCTTCGCCGGTGCGCACCATGGTCAGATAGCAATCCGAATAGCCCCCGCCAGAGATGAAGGCCTTGGTGCCGTTCAGCCGGAACCCGTCATTGCCGCGCGCGGCGCGGGTGCGCAGCGCGGCGGCGTCCGAGCCCGATCCCGGCTCGGTCAGGCAATAGGACCAGATCTTCGACATGCTGCACAGATCGGGCAGGAATTTTGCCTTGGCCTCCTCTGATCCGAATTTCTCGATCATGCCGCCGCACATGTTGTGGATCGACAGGAAGCTGCCGACCGATGGGCAGGACATCGCCAGCGCCTCGAAGATCAGCGTGCCGTCCAGCCGCGACAGTCCGCTGCCGCCATATTCTTCGCTGACATACAACCCGCCAAAGCCCAGTTCGGCGACCTTGGCCCAAAGCGCCTTGGGAATTGTGCCCTGGGCTTCCCATTCCTCGGCATAGGGCGCGATATGTTCGGCGCCGAAATCGCGCGCCATGTCGAATATCGCCTGCTGTTCTTCGCTGAGCGCGAAATCCATGCTCTCTCCCTCATGTCTTTCGTATTTGTCTGGCGGCTGTTTGCAGCCGGGAAGGGCGGGGGACGACCCCGCCCTGTCATGGTCAGTCCAAGGCCTTGAAGTTCAAGGCTGCGCCGTCCTTGATGCCCGAGAACCAGCGCGCCGTCACGGTCTTGGTCTTGGTGTAGAAGCGGAAGGCGTCCGGGCCGTATTGGTTCAGGTCGCCGAAGGCCGACTTCTTCCAGCCGCCAAAGCTGTAATAGCTGAGCGGGACCGGGATCGGGAAGTTGATCCCGACCATGCCGACATTCACCCGCGCGGCGAAATCGCGCGCGGTGTCGCCGTCGGCGGTGAAGATCGAGGTGCCGTTGCCATAATCATTGTCGATGATCAGTTGCAACGCGTCCTCATAGGTTTCGGTGCGGACAGTGGACAGGACCGGGCCGAAGATTTCCTCGCGGTAGATTTCCATCTCCGGGGTGACGCGGTCGAACAGCGAGGGGCCGCAGAAGAAGCCATCCTCATAGCCCTGAATTTTCAGGTCGCGGCCGTCGACGACCAGATCCGCGCCCTGATCCACGCCCGAGGCGATCAGCCGGTTGATCCGGTCCTGTGCGGCCTTGGTGATGACCGGGCCGTAATCCACGTCGTCGCCGGCGGTATAGGGGCCGACCTTCAGCTTCTCGATCCGCGGCACAAGGCGCTCGATCAGCGCGTCGGCGGTTTTTTCGCCGACCGGAACCGCAACGGAAATTGCCATGCAGCGTTCGCCAGCCGCGCCATAACCCGCGCCGATCAGCGCGTCCGCCGCCTTGTCCAGATCGGCGTCGGGCATGATGATCATGTGGTTCTTGGCGCCGCCGAAGCACTGCGCGCGCTTGCCGTTATTCGCCGCGCGGCCATAGATATACTGCGCGATCGGGGTCGAGCCCACGAAGCCCACGGCCTGAATGGTGGGGTTGTCCAGAATGCCGTCGACGATTTCCTTGTCGCCATTGACGACCTGCAGGACGCCATCCGGCAGCCCGGCTTCCTGCGCCAGCTTCGCCAGCGTGATCGAGACCGAAGGCACCCGCTCTGACGGTTTCAGGATCATCGCGTTACCCGCAGCCAGGGCCGGGCCCATTTTCCACAGCGGGATCATGGCGGGAAAGTTGAACGGCGCGATGCCCGAGACAACGCCAAGCGGCTGGCGCATCGCATAGAGGTCGATGCCGGGGCCGGCATCGCCGGTATATTCGCCCTTCAGCAGCGAAGGCGCGCCCATGCAGACCTCAATCACCTCCAGCCCGCGCTGCACGTCGCCGCGTGCATCGGGCAGTGTCTTGCCATGTTCGACGCTGACCAGTTCGGCCAGCATGTCCATGTTTTCATTGATAAGCTGTCCGAATTTCATCATCACCCGCGCGCGGCGCTGCGGGTTGGTGGCGGCCCAGCCGATCTGCGCGCGCGCCGCACTTGCGACAGCGGCATCCAGTTCCGCAGGCGTGGCAAGCGCCACCCGCGCCTGCACCTCGCCCGTGGCGGGGTTGTAGACATCGGCAAAGCGGCCCGATGTGCCCGAAACTTCCTTGCCGTCGATCCAGTGGCCGATCTCGCGCATCATATCCTCCGATACTGATTTGCGGATCAGCCTATCTTGCGGAAATGCCTGTGGGAAGCCAGAGTTCGGCAAAAGGGTTTTGCGGAAACGCAAAGGGCGTGACGGGCAAGGGTGGCGATGGATTGGGACGATCTGAGGGTGTTTCTGGCCGTGGCACGCGATGAAAGCCTGTCGCGCGCCGGGCGGCGGCTGGCGATGGATCCGTCAACGGTGGGCCGGCGGGTGGCGCGACTGGAACAGGCGCTTGGCCGGGCGCTGTTCGTCAAGTCGCCGCAGGGCTATGTGCCGACGCCCGAAGGCGCGCGGCTGATCCCCCATGCCGAGGCGGCCGAACGCGCGCTGACGGGGGCGGCCGACGCGCTTGGTCAGCCGGGTGATCTGACCGGGCAGTTGCGCATCGGGGCGCCTGATGGTTGCGCGAATTACCTGCTGCCGCAGGTCGCGGCGGGGCTGTGCGACGCCCATCCCGGGTTGGAAATCCAGATCGTGGCGCTGCCGCGCGTCTTTAACCTGTCCAAGCGCGAGGCCGACGTCGCCATCGCCGTCAGCCCGCCCGAAAGCGGCCGGCTGGTGGTGCAGCGGCTGTGCGACTATCGCCTGCATCTGGCCGCCCATCGCGACTATCTGGCCGCACAACCGGGGCTGGACAGCCTGGCCGACCTGCGCGCGCATCGGCTGATCGGCTATATTCCTGACATGATCTTTGATGCCGAACTGGACTATCTGGCGCCGTTGCTGGCACGCAGCGGGGCGGATGCGGCGCGGCTGACCTCGAATTCCGTGTCGGTCCAGATGCAGGCGATCCGGGGTGGCGCGGGCGTTGGGATCGTCCATGACTTCGCGATTCCCTTCACGCCCGGAGTGGTGCGGGTGCTGGCGGAGGAGTTCGGCCTGACCCGCAGTTTCTGGATGATTCGCCATGCCGATGACCGGCGGTCTGAAAGATTGAACAGGTTGGCCGACGAATTGGCACAACGCCTGCGCGCCGAGGTCGCCCGGCTGGAATCTGCGGCTGTGACGATTGGCGGGGCTTGACGTCGGGCGTGGTTGCGACAGACTGGCCTTGCGCAACCACGGAGGGCAACATGCTGGTGATGCAGATACTTTCGCTGAAAGATCCCGGCGCGGCCACGATCGTGACCATCGGTTCATCGGCGACGGTCGGCGAGGCCGCGAAGCTGCTGGCGGAAAAGCGGATCGGTGCGCTGGTGGTCAGCGACGACGGCAAAAAGCCGGTGGGCATCCTGTCCGAACGCGACATCGTGCGCGAGCTGGGCAAGCAGGGCGCAGCGGTTCTGGATGCGCCGATCAGCGATCTCATGACGCGTAAGGTCTCGACCTGCGTGACCGGGGATGAGGCGAATTCGGTGCTGGAGCGCATGACTGCGGGCCGCTTCCGCCACCTGCCGGTGGTCGATCAGGACGGCAACATGATCGGGCTGGTGTCCATCGGCGACGCGGTTTCGGCGCGGCTGAAGGAACTGAATGCCGAGCGTGATGCCCTGACCGGGATGATCATGGGTTCCTGACCAAGGGCGGGCCGTGAAAAGCCCGTTGATTTCGTCGCGCGCATCGGGTCGGTTGCGCGCGACCACTGAAAGGACTGGCCAATGCGCACAGGGCTTTATCCCGGCACCTTCGATCCGATTACCTTGGGGCACCTGGACATCATCCAGCGTGCCATGACGCTGGTGGACCGGCTGGTCATCGGCGTCGCCATCAATCGCGACAAGGGGCCGCTGTTTGATCTGGAAGAACGCGTGGCCATGGTCGAACGTGAATGCGCGACGGTCGTCGCCCGCACCGGCGGCGAGATTGTCGTTCACCCGTTCGAGAACCTGCTGATCGACTGCGCCCGCGATGTCGGCGCCACGGTCATCATTCGCGGGCTGCGGGCGGTGGCCGATTTCGAATACGAGTTTCAGATGGTGGGCATGAACCGCGCCCTCGACAGCAGTATCGAGACGGTGTTCCTGATGGCCGACGCCCGACGCCAGGCCATCGCCTCGAAACTGGTAAAGGAAATCGCCCGGCTTGGCGGGGACGTGTCGAAATTCGTGACTACCCCCGTGAACGAGGCGCTGCGCGGCCGCTTTGGCCCGCTGAACGCAAGCTGAATTCCGCAGGAAAAATGCGCATTTAAAGACGGTTGATTGCACGTCCCGCGCCGGCCTAGCCTGTCCAAAATGCGGAGGACAGCATGACCGACAGCGACCCCGATCTGGGCCTTCCCGACGACGGCCCGGACGAGATTCCCGAACCTGCGGAGATCGGCTTTGAGGCCATCGGCGACAGCCTGCGCGCGGGGTGGCGCGACTTCATGCGCGCGCCGGGTTACGGGCTGTTCTTTTCGGCCTTCTACGTGCTGGGCGGGCTGGTGCTGACGGCGGTGGCCGCCGCGTCGGGGCAGGAATGGTGGCTGATGCCCTTCGTCGTAGGCTTTCCGCTGATCGCGCCATTTGCGGCGGTCGGACTTTACGAGGTCAGCCGCCGGTTGGAGGCGGGCGAGCCGCTGATCTGGCGCGAAGTGTTGGGCACGGTTTTCGCCCAGAAGGACCGGCAGTTGCCCTCAATGGCGATGGTGGTGCTGCTGATGTTCATGTTCTGGGTTTTCGTCGCCCATACCACATTCGCGCTGTTCATGGGCGTTTCGTCGCTGACCAACGTCACCTCCTCGCCCGAGATGCTGTTGCAGGGGCGCGGTCTGGTCATGCTGCTGGTCGGCAGCCTGATCGGTGCGGGCTTTGCAGCCGTGCTGTTCAGCTTCACGGTGGTCGGCCTGCCGCTGCTGATGGATCGCGAGATCGACTTCATCACTGCCATCATCACCTCGATCCGCGCGGTCATGATGAACCCGGTCGTGCTGGCGGTCTGGGGTGTGGTGATCGCGGCGATTCTTGCGGCGGGGATGGTGCCGATGTTCCTGGGGCTGTTTGTGGCGCTGCCGGTGCTGGGTCATGCCAGCTGGCACATGTATCGCCGCCTGATGCCCGACGAATAGGCCGGTCGTTTGGGCATGAGAAAGGGGGCCGTGCGGCCCCCTTGCTGTGTCTGCCCGATTGTCCTTATTCGCCGGCCTTGCTGAAATCGGTGGCGGGCGGGGCCAGTTTCTTGGTCCCGCCCTGCGCCAGCGGGTCGTCCTGACGCTGGACCGAGCCCTCGAAATGGGCGCCCGATTCGATGGCGATGGTCTTGTGGATGATGTCCCCCTCGACGCGCGCGGTAGAGGACAGCCGGACCTTCAGGCCGCGCAGGCGGCCGACGACGCGGCCGTTGACGATAACTTCGTCGGCCAGCACTTCGCCGCGCACGGTGGCGGTTTCGCCGATGGTCAGCTGACGGGCGCGGATGTCGCCTTCTATATTGCCCTCGATCTGGACGTCACCGGCGGTCTGCAGGTCGCCCTTGATGACCAGGTCGGCCGACAGGACCGACGGCGCGGTGCGGCGGGCCGGGGCGGCCGCGGTCGTCGCCGGGGTCGCGGGCTGTTCCACCACCGGTGCCTCGGCGCGGGCCGGTTCCGATTCGGGGGTTGCGGGTTTGGATTGCGCCGGGGTTTCGGTCACACGAGATTTAGAAAACATTCTGTGCCGCCTTGATGAAGCTCATGGGATTTACGGCCTTGCCGTTGACCCGAACCTCATAGTGAAGATGCGGGCCGGTCGACCGTCCGGTATTGCCCATATCACCAATGTGGCTGCCGCGCGATACCTTCTGGCCCACCTTCACGCGGATCTTGGACAGATGTGCATAGCGGGTTTCGGTGCCAAGGGCGTGCTCAATCTTGATAAGATTGCCGTAACCGCTTTGACGGCCGGCAAATGTCACGACTCCGTCACCGGGGGCAAGGATGGGCGTGCCGACGGGGCCGGCCAGATCGACACCCTGATGGGCGCGACCCCAGCGAGCGCCGAAGCCCGAGGTGAAACGGAAGGCCGATTGCACTGGCATCGCCAGCGGCAGCTTGTCGCTGGCAATGCGATAACGGTTCACCTGGTCCAGGCTGACGATGATGTCGCCGGCGCGTGCCTCGGTTTCGGAAATCGCGGCATTGCCGCTGGTGGAAACGGCCGCCGGCGTCAGCGGACCGCCCTGACCGGCATAACCTTCGTCGATCGAGGCCAGCAGTTCGTCCGTGTTCAGCCCGATCTTGTCGAACATCTCCTCGAACGGCACGACCGAGGCGGTGACGGCATCTTCGATCTGAGTGAAAAGTTCGTCATTGCGGGCGATGAGCTGCTTCTGCTCGGCCTTGGCGGCGGCGGCTTCGGCCTGGGCCACGCGGGCCACCAGCGCGGCGCGGTCGCGGGCCTCGGCGGTGACGCGCAGCTGGTCGTTCAGGGCCGTCAGCGCCAGATCCTTCTCCTGCACGCCAGCCTGTCCGGTTTGGGGCAGGGCGGCCATGGCGGTGCCCAGCTTTTGCTGCATGGCGTCAAGCCCGGCTTCCAGCTCGTGCTTTTCCTGCTGCGCGGTCAGCAGGTCGGCCTGGTATTTCGCCACCTGATCCAGCGCCACGGCGAAACGCAGCTGCGCCTCTTGTGCCTCGGCGGCGCGGGCGTCGCGTTCTTCGGCCAAGGCTTCCAGCCGTGCCTCATAGGTGGTCTGTGCCTGCTCGGACTGGCTTTGCGTGCTGCCACCGATCCGGTCATAAGCCAGCAGCGCGCCCGACACGATTGCCCAGCCGACCAGAATGGCGGTGCCGCCCAGCAGGCCCAGCTGCGTCATCGGGCGCAGATGGATGACACGGGTCGCGTTCTGGGTTTTCAGGAAAAGACGCTGTTCGGGCAAGAGGCGTTCAAGCGCAGAATTTGAGCGGTCAGGCAAGGCAGCTATCCCCGGCTAGTTCATTGATTTCCGGCCCACTTTGGGGGCGGTTGGCACCGTTCCCGAGCATTGGGCGAAAGATGCTATGCGTGGTAAACATGACACAGCCGCGGGTTTCAACTCATTTGCAGATGGACATTGCGAGACAGGCGTAAACCTGCCTGCGTTGGCGAAATCCTGCCGATATTTTGCAGCCGTGCAGCTGTTAAGGAACCCGCAGCAGAGTGCTTGCCGCTTTGATCCGGCGCGGTTATGTCGAAACGGTTCCGACGGGAAGGCTGGACGTGACGACGCGCAACGTAATCTTCATTTTCGTGCTGATCCTGCTGATCTTCGCGGCCGATGCGCTGTGGTTCCACTGGGGGCTGCCGGTTTTCATCGGGAAGCAATTCGTCGCCTTCGTCGAATATCTGAGCTTCTGGCGCTAGATCGGCCCCGGGCGGGGGTTCCATAGCCGGGAAAAAAGCCTCATAAGCATGGCGAAATCAGTCTGCGGAGGTTCATCATGGCTGTGAAGGTGGCAATCAACGGGTTTGGACGGATCGGGCGCAACGTTCTGCGCGCCATCGTGGAATCGGGCCGGAAGGATATCGAGGTCATTGCGATCAACGATCTGGGGCCGGTGGAAACCAACGCCCACCTGATCCGGTTCGACAGCGTGCACGGCAAGTTTCCGGGCACCGTGACCGTGGACGGCGACACCATCGATGTCGGCCGTGGCCCGATCCGCGTCACCGCGATCCGCAACCCGGCCGATCTGCCTTGGGGCGATGTCGATGTGGTGATGGAATGCACCGGCATCTTCACCGATGCCGACAAGGCCAAGGTGCATCTGGAAAACGGCGCCAGCCGGGTGCTGGTCTCGGCCCCGTCGAAAGGCGCGTCGAAGACCATCGTTTATGGCGTCAATGACGACACGCTGACCGCCGAAGACCTGATCGTCTCGAATGCCAGCTGCACCACCAACTGCCTGTCGCCGGTTGCCAAGGTCCTGAACGACGCCATTGGCATCAGCAAGGGCTTCATGACCACCATCCACAGCTATACCGGCGACCAGCCGACGCTGGACACGATGCACAAGGATCTGTACCGCGCCCGCGCTGCGGCGATGTCGATGATCCCGACCTCGACCGGTGCTGCCAAGGCCGTGGGCCTGGTTCTGCCGGAACTGAATGGCAAGCTTGACGGCGTGTCGATCCGGGTGCCGACGCCGAACGTCTCGGTCGTTGACCTGACCTTCGAGGCCAGCCGCCCGACCACCGTGGAAGAGGTCAACAACGCCATCAAGGCTGCCGCCGATGGCCCGCTGAAGGGCATTCTGGGCTATACCGACCAGCCCAACGTCTCGATCGACTTCAACCACGACCCGCGTTCGTCGATCTTCGCGCTGGATCAGACGAAGGTGCTGGAAGGCAACATGGTCCGCATCCTGACGTGGTACGACAACGAATGGGGCTTCTCGAACCGGATGAGCGACACCGCCGTCGCCATGGGCAAGCTGGTCTGATCAGACCCATCGGGATCTGCCGAGAAAATGAAAAACGGCCTCCAACCGGAGGCCGTTTTTTCGTGCCGAGGGGCGGTTTGCCCTTCCGCGATTACTTGCGCGACAGACCGGTTGAAGCCTTGGTCAGGCGCCGCGCATTGGCCTTGGTCCGCCGCCCGTAAGGGCGCAGTGCCGCCGCCATGACCTGGTCGGCCCGTGCGCCGCGGGTCATCGCGCGCATGACCGCCGTGCCGGCTTCCTGCGCGGCGTCCAGCTTTTCCTGCACCATGCGATGCGACTCGTTCTTGTGCTGCGGCAGAAAACCCATCATTCCGGCAAGGCGCATCCCGATGACCATCTGGGATTCCATAGCGATTTGGGCGACTTGGAACCAAAGGCGGGTCGCCTCGGCCATGCCAGCGGGAAGAAAACTCATATCGATATCACCTTATATGCGTGGCATTATGCTGCACCTGCACAAAGAAAATGACAAACTGCGGCGATTGCAAGCCCGCTTCGCGTCTTTCCACGCGGCGCGTGGCAGTATAATCGGGGGCGCATGAACACATCGCTGACGCTTCGCCGCCCCGACGACTGGCACCTTCATCTGCGCGATGGCGCGATGCTGGCGGCCGTCGCGCCGTATTCGGCCGATTTCGGCCGTGCCATCATCATGCCCAACCTGGTGCCGCCGGTGGTGACCGGCGACCAGGCGCGCGCTTACCGTGACCGCATCCGCGCCGCGCTGCCGTCGGGGGCTGCATTGCAGCCGCTGATGACGCTTTACCTGACCGAAACCACCGATCCCGCCGATGTGGTTGCTGCCCATGCTGCGGGCGTGATCGCGGCGGTAAAGCTGTATCCGGCCGGGGCGACGACCAATTCCGCCAGCGGCGTGACCGATTTCGACCGCGTCCGCCCTGTGCTGGAGGCCATGGCCGAGGCCGGTATTCCCCTGTGCGTCCATGGCGAGGTGACCGATCCCGCCGTCGACATTTTCGACCGCGAGGCGGTGTTCATCGACCGCGTTCTGGACCCGGTGCGGCGCGCGACGCCCGGACTGCGGGTGGTGATGGAACATATCACCACCTCGGACGGGGTGGCTTATGTCACTGAAAACGCGTCTAATATGGGCGGCACGATCACCACGCACCATCTGGTCATCAATCGCAATGCCATCCTCGCCGGCGGCATCCGCCCGCATTACTATTGCCTGCCCGTGGCCAAACGCGAAACGCACCGGCTGGCGCTGCGCAAGGCTGCGACCTCGGGGCAGGGGCCATTCTTCCTTGGCACAGATTCCGCGCCCCATTCCGACCGTGCCAAGCTGGCCCCCTGCGGTTGCGCCGGTTGCTTCACTGCGCCGAATACGGTGTCGATCCTGGCCCAGGTCTTTGAAGAGGACGGCGCACTTGACCGGTTAGAGGCCTTTATCTCGCTGAACGGCCCTGCCTTCTATCGCATGGCCCCGAACGAGGACCGCATCCGCCTGACCCGACATGACAGCGCGGTCAGCTATCCCACCGAAATCGCTGCCGGAGACGAGACCGTGACCGTCTTTGATCCCGGCTTCCCCCTGTTCTGGACATCGGAGCCTGCATGAGCCTGCCCTTTTCCGCACCCGAGGAAATCGCCCGCCTGACCGCCCGCGCATTGCTGGAAATCAAGGCCGTCGACTTCAACGCGGCCGAGCCTTTCACCTATGCCTCCGGTCTGAAAGGGCCGACCTATGTCGATTGCCGGCGCATCATCTCCTATCCCCGCGTACGTGGGACGCTGATGGATTTCCTGGCCGCCACGGTTCTGCGCGATGCGGGGTTCGAGGCGTTCACCAATGTTGCCGGCGGTGAAACTGCGGGCATCCCCTTCGGCGCCATGGTCGCCGAGCGGCTGGACCTGCCGATGACCTATGTGCGCAAGAAGCCCAAGGGCTATGGCCGCAACGCCCGGATCGAGGGCCGTATGGACGAATCCGACCGCGTGCTGCTGGTTGAGGATCTGACCACCGACGGCGGCTCGAAGCTCAGCTTCGTTGACGCCATTCGTGACACCGGCGCGGCATGCGCGCATACGGCGGTGATCTTCTATTACGGCATCTTCCCGGAAACGACCCAGCGGCTGGCCGATCACGGCGTCAGGCTGCATCATCTTTGCACCTGGTGGGACGTACTGGCCGAAGCCAAGGCACAGGCCGCCTTCGACACCGCCACCCTGACCGAGGTCGAGGCCTTCCTGTCCGACCCGCGCGGCTGGCAGGCGAAGAACAGCTGATCCCTTTTTCCTGCCCTCACACGGTATTCCGGGAGGGGGCAGGGGCGAGGCATGGGTTATCCACAAAAACATCCACAGATTCGCCCACTAGATATTTTTTCCGGCAGGTTCAAAATCGGCCGGCGCCATGGCATACAGGCGGCTTCATAAAGGCAGGCAGGAGCGGCGATGAGTGAGATCAGGGCCTTGCAGACGGCGGTCCCCGCGACCGATCCGGAAGGACAAAGCGTTCCCTTTTCGATCGAGGCCGAACAGCAATTGCTGGGCGCGCTGCTGACCAACAACGATGTTTTCGACCGCATCAGCATGCTGCTGAAGCCCGAACATTTCTATGAACCCGTCCATACCCGCATCTATGAAATCGCGGCCGAGCGGATCCGCAAGAATGCGCTTGCCAGCCCGGTAACGCTGAAGGCCTTCATGGAAAACGATGCCGGGCTGAAGGATCTGGGCGGGCCGGCTTATCTGGCACGCATCGCGGCGGCTGCAATTTCTGCCTACGCGGCGCGCGACTATGCGCAGATGATCCGCGAATTTGCTCTGCGCCGTGATCTGATCCAGCTGGGGCAGGATATTTCGTCCCGCGCCGCTTCCGTCCGGGTCGAGGATGACGCTGAAGATCAGATCAAGGCGGCCGAACAGACGCTTTACAAGCTGGGCGAACAGGGCGTGGCCGAGCGGGGCTTTCAGTCCTTCCTGAAGGCCGTGACTGGCGCGGTCGACGCGGCGGCGGCGGCTTTCCAGCGTGATGGCCAGCTGTCTGGGATCTCGACCGGGCTGGTGGATCTGGACCGCAAGATGGGCGGGCTGAACAATTCCGACCTCATCATTCTGGCCGGGCGTCCGTCGATGGGGAAGACCTCGCTGGCGACCAACATCGCCTTCAACATCGCCAAGGCCTATAAGGCCGGCCAGAAGCCCGACGGCAGCACCGGCGCGGTCGAAGGTGGCGTGGTCGGGTTCTTCTCGCTGGAAATGTCGGCCGAACAGCTGGCGGCGCGGATCCTGTCGGAGGCCTCGGAGGTGGGTAGCCACCAGATTCGTTCCGGCGACATGACCGAGGAAGAGTTCCGCCGCTTCGTTCAGGCCGCGAATGACCTGCAGACCTGCCCGCTGTATATCGATGACACCCCGGCGCTGCCGATCAACCAGCTGGCCGCGCGGTCGCGCAAGCTGAAGCGGACGCATGGGCTGGACCTGATCATCGTCGACTATCTTCAGCTGCTGAAGGCTGCCAGTGCCAAGGACAGCCGGGTCAACGAGGTGTCCGAGATTACGCAAGGCCTCAAGGCCGTTGCCAAGGAACTGAACATCCCCGTGATCGCCCTGTCGCAGCTGTCGCGTCAGGTCGAAAGCCGCGAGGATAAGCGTCCGCAGCTGTCGGACCTGCGCGAATCCGGCTCGATCGAGCAGGACGCCGATATCGTGATGTTCGTCTATCGCGATGAATATTACCGCGAGCGTGAAAAGCCCGCCGATCACGAGCTGGAAAAGATGGCCAAATGGCAGGAGGTCATGAGTTCGGTTCATGGCAAGGCCGAGGTCATCCTGGGCAAACAGCGCCACGGGCCGATCGGCACGGTCGAACTGGCCTTCGAGGGTCGCTTCACCCGCTTTGGCAACCTTGAAAAATCGCGCCAGTCGGAATGGGACTGACGCCGGCGCATTGCGGTACGAAAAGCCACGCTTCCAATTCTGGCGCGTCCGGGGGACAGCGAGGAAGATCGAGCAAGATTGTCGAGGTCAGCAGGCAATGGCTTGCGTTGGCTAGGGGATAGACCGATGGCTGTTTTCGTGCCGACGCCTATCCGTGAAGAACGGCGCTTCGCTGAAATCCTGGCTGCGTAGCCGCATCGCCGAACCTGCTGCGCCACACTGCTGGAATGCGCGCATCACCCGCCCGCAGGCGTATTGATGGTAATGTTGTCATCGTCATCCTCCCCGCCCTCACCGGCAATCAGGAACAGGTCGCCGGCTTCTTCCATCCGACGGATGGCGGCGATGACCGAGGTCATGGCATCTTCCAGATCCTTGGCGGAAACCCGACCGATGGCTTCGACCTCTTCGCGCAACGCCTCGGCGGCGCGTGAAGACATGGAGGACAAGATGAAATCGGCGGTCGGTTTGTTGGCTTCTCCGGAACCGGCGATGGCCCGCGTCAGCGCAAGCTGATCAACCTCGCGGACGACGCGCGGGATGTCGCGCGGGTCGATGCGCATCGGGATATTGGCCCATGTAAAGATGGCCTTGCGAACCTCGGTCGCGAAGTCGGCGTCATCTTCGTCCAGCCCGTTCAGCACCTCGTCGCGGGTGCCTGATGGGGTGAAGTTCAGGATCGCGCCCACCTTTTCAACGGGACCGCCGTCAATTGCCGGACGTGCAATCCCCTCGGCCGCTTGCAGAAGGGCCACCCCGATGCGGCGCAGGGCCGGGGCCTCGATCCCGCCGGTCATCGACATGGCATAGGCGATATGGCGCGCGCGATCGGCTGGCATCAGCCCGAACGCCTCGGCCGCCTTCGGCACCGGAAGCTTCGAGAACATCACCGCCGCTACTTCGGTCGATTCCGCAAGCGCGAGATCTGCCAACTGGCGCGACGGCATCGACGCGATACGTTCCCACGGGTCGGAATGCCCGGCCATGGCTGCCATACGCCGCAGCCTGTCCGTAATGTCGCGTGAAATCGTGCCGCCCAGCATGTCGAGCGTCCCGTCGAGCCCATCGGGAAAGGTCAGCCCGACCTGTTCGAGCGATTCGCAGAATTCTTCGACCACCTGATCGCGGGTCCGGCGATCAACCATGCCCATCAGCGCCATTTCATGCGCCAGCGCAGCCTGTGCCGCAGCTGGCAACGCTTCCAGCGATAACTTTTCGCCATCGCTCAGCAGCAGCCGCACGATGACCGCGGCCTTTTGGCGCGGTGTCAGTGCCGGTTCCAGCGTCATTGGTCGTCCCCACGTGATTCGCAGGAACGACCATCGCAGAGAAAGCTTAAGACCCGGTTATCAGGCCTCGCCGAACACGCGCTTGAAGATCGTATCGACGTGCTTGGTGTGATAGCCGAGGTCGAATTTCTCCTCGATCTCGGCGGGCGAAAGCGCTGCGGTCACATCGGGGTCGGCCAGAAGCTCGGCCTTGAAATCCTTGCCTTCTTCCCAGACCTTCATGGCGTTGCGCTGCACCAGCCGGTAGGCATCCTCGCGCGAGACACCGGCCTGTGTCAGTGCCAGCAAAACCCGCTGCGACATGATCAGGCCTTTGAACTTGTTCATGTTTGCCAGCATGTTGTCCGGATAGATCACCAGCTTGTCGATCACGCCGGCCAAGCGGTTCAGGGCGAAATCCAGCGTGATGGTCGCATCCGGCGCGATGCCGCGTTCGACCGAGGAATGGCTGATATCGCGTTCATGCCAGAGCGCCACGTTTTCCATCGCCGGGATCACGGTCATGCGCACCAACCGCGCGAGACCGGTCAGGTTTTCGGTCAGCACAGGGTTGCGCTTGTGCGGCATCGCGCTGGATCCCTTCTGGCCGGGGCTGAAATATTCTTCGGCCTCCAGCACCTCGGTGCGCTGCATGTGGCGGATCTCGATGGCGACGTTTTCGATGCTGGATGCGATCACGCCGAGCGTGGCGAAGAACATCGCGTGGCGGTCGCGCGGGATCACCTGGGTGCTGATGGGTTCGGGGCGCAAGCCCATCTTTTCGCAGACAAATTCTTCGACAAAGGGGTCGATATTCGCAAACGTGCCGACCGCGCCGGAAATCGCGCCGGTGGCGACCTCTTCGCGCGCGGCCTGAAGGCGCGCCCTGTTGCGGTCCATTTCTGCATAGAAGCGGGCGAAGGTCAGACCCATCGTGGTCGGCTCGGCGTGAATGCCATGGCTGCGCCCGATCCGCACCGTGTCCTTGTGTTCAAGGGCGCGGCGTTTCAGCGCCGTCAGCAGCTTGTCCATATCGGCCAGCAGGATGTCGGCGGCACGCACCAGCTGCACGTTCAGCGTGGTGTCCAGCACGTCCGAGGAAGTCATGCCCTGATGCACGAAACGCGCCTGTTCGCTGCCGATATGTTCGGCCAGATGGGTCAGGAAGGCGATGACGTCATGCTTGGTCACCGCCTCGATTTCGTCGATGCGAGCGACGTCGAATTCGACATCCTTGGCCTTCCAGACGGCCTCGGCGTTTTCGCGCGGGATCACGCCCAGCTCGGCCTGCGCGTCGCAAGCGTAAGCCTCGATCTCGTACCAGATGCGGAATTTTGTTTCCGGCGACCAGATGGCGGTCATTTCGGGGCGGGCATAGCGCGGGATCATCGAGGCCTCCTGAATTTGTCAGGGCTGCCTTAACGTTTGCTGGTGGATTCTGCCAGCACGAACAGCCGGCAAGCTGTCCCCAGGCCAACTTCGGGCGGGCGCGCATGGTCGATTTCCGCGATCAGCGCGGCGCGAGTTGTGTCGCGCGCCTTTGCGATGCGGTCGAGTGCGCGCCAGAACGCGTCTTCAAGACTGACAGAGGTGCGATGCCCGTCAATGGAAACCGAGCGTTTCGCCGGCGCGTCCATCGGCGGCAGCTCAATCGTCACGCTTCACCCCGTCGAGTTGCTTTGCCGCGCGGTCCTTGTCGGCCTTTTCGGCAAGCTTCTGGGTCTTGGTGCGGCCATGCTTGGCGGCGTTGGCGTCAGCCTGTTGGCGAGCGTCCTCGCGGGCCTTTTGCTTGCGGAAGCGGTTGAGGTTGGTGATCTGGGTCATGGGGGCAGGATACCGGCGATCTTGCTGCGTGCAATGCCGCGGAATGCGCTCAAACCTCTTGCCGGTTGGCGCTTGGCCGCCCTATAGCCATGTCCCATGACCGATACCCTGCCACCGTGCCCCGAATGCGCCTCGACCTTTACCTATCAGATGGATGCCCTGCTGGTCTGCCCGGAATGTGGACATGAATGGGCGCCGGGTGCGACGGAAGGCAGCGCCAGCGTGAGAGACAGCGTCGGCAATATCCTGACCGATGGCGATACGGTAACGGTGATCAAGGATCTGAAGCTGAAGGGTTCATCTTCGGTGATCAAGGTCGGGACCAAGGTGCGCGGCATCCGACTGGTCGAGGGGGATCACGATATCGACTGCAAGGTGCCGGGCTTTGGCCAGATCGGGCTGAAATCGCAGTTCGTGAAGAAGGTGGCCGAATAGGCTATCGACGCCGACCGGTCGCGCTGAACAGCCAACTCGGTCATGTGCATCGCGACCTGCTGGCAGCGGCGAACTGCTGCCCCCTGTTTGTAACGAAAAAGGCGCGCCGGGTGGGGCGCGCCTTGGTCATTTTGGGGTGGCTCAGTCTTCCGGCCCGATCATCAGTTCTGGGCGCACCACCTTGTCAAAGGTTTCGCCATCGACAAAGCCGAGCGCGATGGCTTCCTCGCGCAGGGTGGTGCCGTTCTTATGCGCCGTCTTGGCCACCTTGGTCGCGTTATCATAGCCGATGGTCGGCGCCAGCGCCGTCACCAGCATCAACGATTCCTTCATCAGCTTGTCGATCCGGGCGGTATTCGCCTCGGTCCCAACGACCATGTTGTCGGTGAACGACCCGGCCGCGTCGCCCAGAAGCTGCATCGACTGCAGGACGTTATAGGACATCATCGGGTTATAGACGTTCAGTTCGAAATGACCCTGCGATCCGGCAATGCCGACCGCCGCGTCATTGCCCATGACATGGGCGCAGACCATGGTCAGCGCCTCGGCCTGGGTCGGGTTGACCTTGCCTGGCATGATCGACGACCCCGGCTCATTCTCGGGCAGGATCAACTCGCCCAGACCGGAACGCGGGCCAGAGCCCAGCAGGCGCAGGTCATTGGCGATCTTGAAGAGGCTGGCGGCCACCGTCTTCAGCGCTCCCGAGAAGAAGACCATGGCGTCATGCGCGGCAAGCGCCTCGAACTTGTTCGGGGCGGTGACGAAGGGCAGGTCGGTGATCTTGGCGATTTCCGCCGCGATTTCCTTGTCCCAGCCCTTCTTGGTGTTCAGCCCGGTGCCGACCGCTGTGCCGCCCTGCGCCAGTTCATAGATCTGCGGCAGGCACAGCTTGACCCGTTCGATCCCCATGCGGACCTGATGGGCATAGCCGCCGAATTCCTGACCCAAGGTCAGCGGCGTCGCGTCCTGCGTATGGGTGCGGCCGATCTTGATGATGTCCTTGAACTCTGCCGATTTGGCCTCCAGCGCCTCGGCCAGCTTGGTCAGGCCGGGGATCAGCACGTCGCGGGCCATCATGCCGATGGCGACATGCATAGCGGTCGGGAAAGTGTCGTTGGACGACTGGCCCATATTGACGTGATCGTTGGGGTGAACCGGCTTTTTAGATCCCAACTCGCCGCCCAGGATTTCGATGGCGCGGTTGGAAACCACCTCATTCGCGTTCATGTTCGACTGCGTGCCCGAGCCGGTCTGCCAGACAACCAGCGGGAAATTGTCGTCGAACTTGCCCTCGAAAACTTCGGTCGCGGCCTGTTCCATGGCGCGGGCCACGTCGTCGGGCAGCTTGCCTTCCTTGTGGTTGATGCGCGCTGCCGCCAGCTTGATCGCGCCAAGCGCGCGGATGATGGCCACGGGCTGACGCTCCCACCCGATGGGGAAGTTCATGATCGAACGCTGCGTCTGCGCGCCCCAGTATTTGGAGGCATCCACCTCCAGCGGGCCGAAGCTGTCGGTTTCGGTGCGGGTCTTGGTCATGGCGTGGCTCCCTCGCGATTTGGCGAAGCTTTTAGACGCAGGGGGAGGGATTCGCAAATGGTATGCGACGGTATGCTGTCTTGGAATGGTTCGACGCAGATCGAAGCATTTCTGTGGGTTGCTGGCTAAGCTGATGACGCAACCCAGAGGATCACCATGCTGTTTGACTACCTTCGCAAGCACTTCCTGACCGAGACAGAATTTGCCCGCCGCGCCGGTTGGGCGCCTGAACAACTGGCGCAGGCGATTGGCGCGGGTATCATGCCCGGCCATTCCTATGTGCTGACCGGGGAATGGCGGGTCACGTCATTTGTTGCGGATCAGGTGCAGCCGGTGGATCAGCAGCTTCACCTTGCAGCGCATCTGGACTGGGCAGCTGGCCTGGACAAGCTGGATATTCGGACGGAAGACGCCGCGCGGGGCCATTTCATGGAACGGTATGATGCGGAAAAGCGCAGTTTTGCGGCGTCGGATCTGGGGCGGGCTGCTGTGACAGTGGTGCCGCAGATTCTTGAAGGCTTCGATGCCGCGCATCGTGTCGCAACCTGGCACCACTTCCTGAACGGAGTGTACGGCGTCTGTACGCGCGACGGCGCGCCGGAGACGATCTTTCGCAAGCAGATGGGTGTTGTGATGGTGGAGGCCCTGAACGGCGCGTCTGTCGATCCCGAGCTTTTACGGCAGGCTGTTGATTTTCTGGATCAAGCCGCCTCGGACTTCGCCCCGCATGAGCGGGCCATATCCTCTCGGCAGCGTTGCGTCACGGATATCCGGGCGCAACTGCCGACGCAGTGACGCGCGCGGTCACTTCCGCCACTTGTCCAGGCTGACGACCTCGCCGCTGCCCTTGGGGGCGTCATCTTCGGGGGCTTCCACAACCTCGGCGGTGATGGCCTCTTCTTCTTCGTCCTCATCGGGTTCCTGCGTTTCGAAGCGCAGGCCGAATTCCACGGACGGGTCGACGAAGGTGCGCAGCGCGTCGAAGGGAATTACCAGACGTTCGGGCGAATTTCCGAAATTCAGCGTGATTTCAAAGCCGTCGCTGCTGACGCGCAAGTCCTCGTACCAATGCTGGATAACGATTGTCATCTCGGCCGGATAGCGCTCGCGCAGCCAGTCGGCGATTTCGACCCCGTCCTCGCGGGTGTCGAAGGTGATGAAGAAATGGTGCTCGCCCGGCAGGCCCTCATCCGCAACCCGCGAGAGCACCTCGGCAATCAGCCCCTGCATGGCGCGATGCATAATTCCGCCGTAGTCGATTGCGCGAGTCATCGCCGTCCCCATCTCATCCATGCCGGCCAGCATAGGGATATGGCGCAAGATGAAAAGGGGGACGAAGGCATGCGCGCGCGACTCAACCCGCGATCAGCAGCCCCGCCAACGCCGATGCCGCCAGAACCGGCACAAGGCCCGCATGGAAACGCAGCATGGCCAGCCCCGCACCGGCGGCAATCAGCGCTGCGCGCCAATCCAGCGCGCCGGGATCGGGCAGGCGCAGCGCACCGACCGCGATGGTCTGGCCGCCGAACAGAACTTGTGCCCCGAACCACAGCGCCAGCGTGCCGATCACGCCAACCACGGCGGCGGTAACACCTTCCAGCGCCGCCGCAAGCCGGGGGCGCCCGGCGATCCAGTCGATCGAGGGGGCAAGCGCGAAGATGAACAGAAACGAGGGCACGAAGGTCACCCAAAGACACAGCGCCGCGGCGATGGCCGCCATGGCCGTGCCGCCCTGCGCATCACCGGCCAGCCAGGCCACGAATTCGGTGACCAGTATCAACGGCCCGGGTGTGGTCTCTGCCAGCCCGAGCGCGTCGATCATCTGTCCAGTCGTCAGCCAGCCGAGGTCCTGCACCACTGTCTGCGTCATATAGGTCAGCACCGCATAGGCGCCGCCGAAGGTGACAATGGCCAGCTTGGCAAAGAACAGACCCAGCGCCGTCAGGAATTCTGATCCGGCCAGCCAGACCATCCCGACCGGCGCCAGCCAAACAGGGATGCCGGGCAGAAACAGCCAAAGGCCGGCGGTGGGGCTGCTGGCGGGCGTCAGCTCTGCCTTGGCGGCAAGGCACAAGGCACCCGTCGCGGCGGCGATCAGGATCACCAGTGGAAAGGCAATGCCGAACATCGCAATCGCCACGAAAGCCGCCAGTGCGATCAGCCGGTGCGCCGGACCCTTCAGTGCCCGGCGCGAGACGCGTAAAAGCGCCTCGATCACGATGATCAGCACGGCGGCCTTGATGCCCAGGAATGCCGCCTGCACCAGCGGCAGCTGCCCCCATGCAACATAGGCCGCAGCCAGCGCCGCGATCACCAGCGCACCGGGCAACACGAACAGCCCGCCCGCGATGAGCCCGCCAGGGAGCCCGCGCAGCCGCCAGCCGGCATAGGTCGCAAGCTGCATCGCCTCGGGTCCGGGCAGCAGCATGCACAGCGACAGCGCGCGCAGGTACTGACCTTCGCTCAGCCAGCTGCGTTTCTCGACCAGCTCGGAGTGCATCAAGGCGATCTGGGCCGCGGGGCCGCCGAAGGACAGCCAGCCTATACGCTGAAAAACAAGGAAAATATCGCGATAGCTGACCATGATCCGATCCGTCTGCCGGACCCGATTATCGGCCATACATGTCAGCGATGTGAAGTTGGAAAGTGCAGGTTTCTGTTGCCAGGTACCTGCGAACCCCGCCTTACGCGGCTAGGCGCAAGGGCTTAGTTTCGGCGACCCGAACTGCTTACGCAGCCAGGGCCATTGCCGGAGCACGGTTGTCGTTGGCAACTGTACGTTTTGCACCGATAACGGTGGTAGCTCACCGAGACAAAGCCATCCCCTTTACACGTTCGTCGATCCTGTTTCGGCCCCAGATCCCCCCAACGAAGGCGAATTTGGTGGAGCCGCCGGGTACCGCCCCCGGGTCCGATCCGCTTATTACGAGCGCGTTTATGCCCATAGTCCGGGCGAACCCGAACATGGGGGAATATAGGGAAGGCATCCGGCGTCCGCAAGGGCCGGTAGCGGCGACGATAACGCACGAATATCCTGCCTATATCTCGCAGATTAATGATTTTGTTCACGAAATAGTCTGAATCATTGGCTGATTCTTCCGTTTCCGAGGCGACGGGTCGGCGGGTGTGCTGTCAGTGTCAAGAGAAAAGATTCAATTTTAACATGTATTAAGTGTTGAACAATCAACCCTAGGAAGATTAACGGGACGCCTCAGCCTTCGGTTGATCTATGTTAATCTGACGTATGGAATAAGACATGGCCATCAAAAATGGTACCCCCGGTAATGACAACCTTATCGGCACAAAATCTTCAGACACAATTTCCGGCGGCGCAGGCAATGACACGCTGCGAGCGGGGGAGCTAGGCAATGACGTGCTGTTGGGGGGGGACGGGAATGATAGCCTTTGGGCTACACATGGCGACGACTCGCTGGTCGGAGGTCTCGGCGACGACAGCCTCTTTGCGGGTCGGCACACCGATACATTGCATGGCAATGAAGGAAACGACTATGTGAATGGTGGGCCCGGTTCAGATGTAGTCAATGGTGATGATGGCAATGACACCCTGCTGGGTGACGCCCCGTTCTACGGACGCGGAGAGTTTCCCGGGAACGATTATATTGACGGCGGCGAAGGCGACGACAGTATAAATGGTCAGCAGCGTGACGATACGATCATCGGTGGCGCTGGCCAGGATACCCTTTTTGGCGGCATCGGGGCTGACTGGCTCAGAGGTGATAGCGGAAATGACAATCTTGAAGGGGCGCACGGTGATGACAGCCTTGACGGTGGCGCTGACGCGGATCTTATCACCGACGTTAGCGGCAAAGACCTAATCCTTGGCCGGGAAGGTGATGACACCATCTATGCCGGGGAAGGTGATGACTGGGTGCATGGCGGCACCGGAAACGACTTTATGCGCGGTGGCCTCGGCAATGACAGGGTCTTCGGTGCCGAGGGTGACGATACCCTGTGGGGGGACACGACACTTGCCCAAGGCGGCAAGGATTCCATTGAAGGTGGTGACGGCGACGACAGCATCGATGGCGGTGCAGGGGATGACACGCTGTTCGGCCAGTCGGGGCGGGACACGATACGCGGCGGGGGCGGCGCGGACTATCTGGAAGGTGACAACCTCACCACGGCGGTAGGCATCGCCGAGAACGACACGCTGGACGGTGATGCCGGCAACGACACGCTGAAGGGCGGTGCGGGCGCTGATGACCTGTTGGGCGGCACCGGCAATGATGTGCTCGAGGGTCAGATCGGCGACGACAACCTTCGGGGCAATGAAGGCGACGACACGCTGCATGGTCAGGAAGGTGATGACCGGCTGGACGGTGGCGCGGATAATGACGTCGTTATCGGCAATGAAGGCGATGACCGGCTGATCGGCGCGCTTGGCGATGACAAGCTTTATGGCGGCACGGGCGCTGACGTCATGGAGGGTGACGACCAAGCGACCTCTGAGACCGAAGGCGGCAATGACCACCTGCAAGGCGATGAGGGTGATGACAGCCTGGTCGGCGGGGTCGGCAGTGATACTCTCGTTGGCGGCTCCGAAAACGATACCTTACATGGCGGCGATGGCGATGACCGGGTAGATGGCTTCACCGGCACAGACATCGTTCATGGTGATGGCGGCAACGATACGCTGTGGGGCCATGACGGCGATGACCGCCTCTTTGGTGGCGATGGGAACGACTATGTCGATGCCAGCGCGCAAGTGGATACGGCTGGCCCGGATAGCGACTATGCCGAGGGCGGTGCCGGTAACGATTCCATGATGGGCGGGGTCGGCAATGACACCCTGAGAGGCGGAGCAGGCCGCGATACCGTCTATGGCGGCGCAGATAATGACCTTCTGGAAGGCGACACTCTCGCATCGGCAATCGCCGATGAAGAAAACGACACGCTTGATGGCGGCGCAGGCAGCGACACGCTGAAAGGTGGCGCGGGCGACGACGATCTGTTGGGCGGCACCGGCAATGATGTGCTCGAGGGTCAGATCGGAGACGACAACCTTCAGGGCAATGAAGGCGATGATACGCTGCATGGTCAGGCTGGCAATGACCGGCTGGACGGTGGCGCGGATAACGACACTGTAATCGGCGATGAAGGCGATGACCGGCTGATCGGCGCGCTTGGCGATGACCATCTTTATGGCGGCACGGGTGCTGACGTCATGGAGGGCGACGATCAGGCGACCTCTGCGACTGAAGGCGGCAATGACCACCTGCAAGGCGATGAGGGCGACGACAGCCTGGTTGGCGGGGTCGGCAACGATACCCTCGTTGGCGGCACCGAGAACGATACTTTGCACGGTGGTGAAGGTATCGATTACCTTGATGGCGACACCGGCGCTGACAAAATCCATGGTGACGCTGGTGCCGATTTCCTTTGGGGCGATGACGGCGATGACAGCCTGTTCGGCGGTGATGGCAACGACTATGTAGACGGGAGCGCACTTACCAGCGCGACGGCCCAAGATAACGACTATGCCGAGGGCGGTGCCGGCCACGACTTCATGATGGGTGGTATCGGTGCCGATACGCTGAAGGGTGGTGCCGATAACGACACCGTGATCGGTGGCGACGGGAGCGACCATCTAAGTGGCGAAGAAGGCGATGACACCCTGCTTGGCGCATTCGGTGACGATACGTTGGTCGGCGGAACTGGCAACGACCTTCTCAATGGTGGCGACGGTTCGGATGACCTGACCGGCGGCGAGGGCTTTGACACCTTCATCGCGGGTCATGGCGACGTCATCCATGACTTCAACCTCGCAAATGGTCAGAACTTCAGGGATGGCTTGCAGGGCAATAACGATTTCGTTGACCTGTCGGGCTATTACAACGAATCCAATCTGGCGATCATCAACGACGCGCGTGTTGCGGCCGGCCTGAAGCCTTATGGCAACCCGCTGAAGTGGATGCAGGCAGATCAGGCCGATGATGGCGTGCTGGATGACATCAGCACGGCCAATGGATTTGCTGAGGACTTCTCGATGAGGATCCTCAGCAAGGACGACGACGATATCGACGACGACGATGACGACGATGACGATGACGACGTCGAAGCCACGGCCGGCAGTGATCTGACCACCGACAACACGGCAGTCGTCTGCTTCGGCAATGACGCACTGATCCTGACTGCGCATGGTGAGGTTGCGGCGGGCGACCTGAAAACCGGCGATATGGTTGTTACCCGAGATGCCGGGCTTCAGGCTATTCGCTGGATCGGGAAACGAAGAATCGCTGAAAGGGTGCTGAACGACAATCCGAAGTTGCAGCCGATCCGCATCAGTGCCGGTGCGCTTGGTGAGGGTATCCCGGCAAGCGATCTGATCGTTTCGCCGCAGCACCGGGTGCTGCTGCGCTCGAAAATCGCGCAGAAGATGTTTGGTGCAATGGAAGTGCTTGTGGCCGCCAAGCAGCTTTTGCAGATCAAGGGCGTGGACGTTGCCTCGGATCTGAACGAGGTCACATATGTCCACTTCCTGCTGGACGAGCACCATGTCGTCATTGCGAATGGTGCAGAGACCGAGTCGCTGTTTACTGGCGCAGAGACGCTGAAATCCGTCGGTCCTGCCGCGCAGGAGGAAATCTTTACGATCTTCCCGGAACTTCGCGAAGGCGCAGGTTCACCGCCTGTCCGACCCATTGCTTCAGGACGGCGGGGCCGCAAGCTGGCGATTCGCCACATGCAGAAAAGCAGGGCTTTGGTGTGCTGAACTGAAGAAGGCCGGGCAATCGCCCGGCCTTCTCGCTTTTTCTGTTCGGCCACGAAAATTCGCGGTAGGGCAAGACCGTTCACTGGTCTTTGGCTCAGAACCCCGCCTTGATCTTTTCGAACTCGGCCAACTGTTTTTCACGCAGTTGCGGGTCGTTCGGGGTCTGGGCCAGAATCGGCGCGTCAACCGAACCGAGGCCGTCTTTCACTGCCTGCTCGTCCTTGATCGTTTCCATCCCGGCCTTGGTCGAATGGCCGTAGCCGATCGTGTCCAGCAGGCCCTTGGCCGCGCGCGGCTCCAACCAGGCGTTGATGAAGTCATAGGCCTTTTCTTCGCTGCCGGGGCCGTCCTTCATGTTCACGAAGCCGCAGATGAAGGTCGAGGAACCCTCGGTCGGGGCGCGCTGGAAGCCGACGGGATAGTCGTCCTCTTGCAGGTAGACCACGCCGTCATTCCACGACCAGGCCACATCGACCTGACCCGAGGCCATCAGCTGCGCCTGATCCTGCGGATCGGCCCAATAGGCGGCGACGTTCTGATGCGCCTGACGCAGCCAGTCGGCGGCGGCGGTGAATTGTTCGTCGGTCACCTCGGTCCAGTCGGTCACGCCGGTGGCCAGATAGGCAAGCGCCCAGACATCGTCCGAGCTGTCGGGCAGAGAGGTCCGGCCCTGATAGTCCGGGTCAACGAAAATGTTCAGGCTGGCCAGATCCTCGGCCGGGACCTTTTCGGTGTTATAGGCAACGGCGGTGGCGCCCCAGTCGGTCGGGATGAACCATACGCCGCCGTCATCGTGAAAGACCGCGGAATCGTTCAGCGCCGGGTCGAGATCGGCATAGGCCGGGATCTTCGAGATGTCCCAGGGCTCGATCAGGCCGGCGTCGCGGTATTTCGACACCATCTGGCTGCACGGGTGGACGACATCGGCCTTGAAACCCGAGGCGACCTTCTGGAAGGCCTCGTCATCATCGCCATAGAAGGCATAGGTCGGGCTGTCGCCATGCTTGTCGACATAGCCCTGAAAGATCGAGGGTTCCTCGAAACCCGCCCAGTCGAAGACCGTCAGTTCGGAATCGGCAGCGAATGCGGGGGAGGCGAGAACCGCGAGAATGGCGGTCGAGCGCAGGAAGGTCATGTAACAATGGCCTTTCGGTTGAGGTTGCACCCCGACGCTAGCCGCCCGGCGAAAACCGCGCAAGCCGTTTGGCGACCCGGCGAAAGCGTGCGTGCAAAACTGGTCAGCGCATGCGCAGGGCGCCGTCGATGCGGATCACCTCGCCGTTCAGATAGGCGGATTCGATGATGGTGCCGACGAGGCGCGCAAACTCGACCGGCTCGCCCAATCGCTTGGGATAGGTGACCTCGGCGGCAAGGCTGTCCTGCACATCCTGGGGCAAGCTGCGCAGCATCGGCGTGCCGAAAATGCCGGGCGCAATGGCCATGACCCGGATACCCGAACGCGCCAGATCGCGGGCGATGGGCAGGGTCATACCGGCAATCCCGGCCTTGGATGCGGCATAGGCGGCCTGGCCGGCCTGCCCATCATATGCCGCGACCGAGGCGGTGTTGATGATGACGCCCTTATCCTCGCCCGGGTTCTTTGCCATCTCGACGGCGGCAAGACGCAATACGTTGAAGCTGCCGATCAGGTTGATTTCAATGGTGCGGCGGAAACTGTCCAGCTTGTGCGGCCCGTCGCGGCCAACGGTCTTTTCGCCGGTGACGATGCCGGCGCAGTTCACGCAGGCGGTGATGCCTCCCATCGCCGCGCTGGCGGTTTCGATGGCGCGGGTGACGCTGGCTTCGTCCGTGACGTCGGTTTCGGCGAAATGGGCACCGATTTCTTCGGCAAAGTTGCGGCCGCGCGGGTCGCGGTCAAGGATGGTGACCTGCGCACCCTGCTTGACCAGCCAGCTTGCCGTCGCAGCCCCCAGTCCAGATGCGCCGCCGGTGACCACGGCACGCGTTTCTGCAAGCTTCATCCTGTTATCTCTCCCTTAGCGCCGACGGAATTATGCGGCGGATTGATCGTTCCGCAAGTGCTGGCTACCACCTGCCAGAGGACCCGCCGCCCGAGGAACTGCCGCCGCCGAAACCGCCGCTGCTGCCAGAGCTGCTTGACCGGCTGCTTCTGTCGCTGCGGTGCCGATCCCTGCGAGACCAGCCGTCACGACCGGAATAATGGGGCAAGGTGCTCAGGACCGCGCCGTCGGCGGCGTAAGTCACGGTTTGGTCATGGTCGACGCGCTGTTCGTTGGACCAACCGCATTTCGGGCACAGGGTCTTCACCGATGTCTGGGAAACGGACCAGCCGCCATCGTCCTTATCATCGCGCACCGGGCTTTCCATGGTCACCAGATCGCGGTTGCGACAGTCCGGGCATTTGCGCCAGCCCCTTGCCCCTCTGTTGCGGTTGCGGCTGAAGCTGCGCAGAAAGACTGCGCTGAACAGCATGAAAAACCCCGCTCCGACGATCAGCGGCATAAGGGTCCAGGGCTGCTGCCGTTCATTCGGCGCGGCAGTCCCGTCCCCGCTTTCAGAGGTCGCAGGGGACAGGCTGGCGGGTGGTGCGCCCGCCGCATGTTCGCGTGCGACACGCGATATCACCGCCAGCGTGCCATCACGCAGACCTGCCGAATAATCGTTGCGGCGGAAATGCGGCAGCATCTCGTTTTCGATGATCTGCCCGGCGATCTGGTTGTAGCCGTCGGCATAGCCCTTGCCGAGCTCGATCCGGGTTTCACGGTCATCCTTCAACAACAGCACCATGAAGCCGTCGTTGCGCTGCGCATCGCCCACGCCCCAATGATTGAACAGCCGGGTTGCAAATGCCTCCAGCCCGTCGGTGCCGCCATATTCGGCGCGCTTGTTCATGGTGACGACCGTGCCCTCGACCCCGGTGTCATCATGCAGCGCGATCAGTGCCTGATCCAAGATGCGGGTGTCATCCGGGGTCAGCAGGCGGGCGAAATCGTTGACCGAGGTATAGTCGGGCGCAGGCAGATCCTGCGCCGCCAGCGGCAGCGCCAGAACCAACCAAAGAAGGACGGCGCGGATCATCGTTCCAGCATGTCCGGGCCGCCGGCGATCTTGTCGTCGATCTTGCCGATGGCCTTCTTGTCGCGCCCGGCATAGTCGACCGCGTTCAGGATCGTCTGGATCGCCGCGATCCGGGCGCGTTTCTTGTCGTCGGACCGGATCACCGTCCAGGGCGCCCCCTTCAGATTGGACTGTTGCAAGGTGTCGCGAATTGCCTGGGTATATTCGTCCCATTTCGCCAGACCGTCGACGTCGATAGAGGACAGCTTCCACTGTTTCAGCGGATCGCCCTCGCGGTCGAGGAACCGCTTCAACTGTTCGGCCCGGCCGACATTCAGCCACAGCTTGACCAGGATCAGACCGTCCTCGACCAGCATTTCCTCGAAACTGGGAAGCTGGCGGAAGAACTTGATGCGGTCATCCTCGGTGGAAAAGCCGAAGACGCGTTCGACCACGCCGCGGTTGTACCAGCTGCGGTCGAACAGCGCGACCTCGCCCTTGGCGGGCAGCCAGTCGATATAGCGCTGGAAATACCACTGGTCGGCTTCGCGTTCCGAGGGCTTCGGCAGTGCCACGATATAGGCCGAACGCGGGTTCAGGTTTTCGCGCACGCGTTCAATGGTGCCGCCCTTGCCGGCGGCGTCGCGGCCTTCGAAGACCACCACCACGCGCTTGCCGGTGGTGACGACGTCATGCATCATCTTCACCAGCTCGCGCTGCAGCTTTTCCATATGCTTTTCATAGTCGCCCTTATCCATCTCGACCGGATAGGGATAGGACGGGTCCAGCATGTCGTCCTTGCCGGCCTTTTCTATCGCCTGGCGGATCTGTTTGGGGGCGTCGTTCTTGTAATAGCGGGTGATCTTGCCGACGAAGGGCAGGGGCGCAAGCTCGTCCTTGGGCATCGTTATCTCCATTCGCATCCCGGCCAGTATGGGGCTGGCCGGGATGACTGAAAAGGGGCGTCTCAGGTCCCGATCTTCGACAGGTCGTATTCGGTGGTCTGGTAGATCTCGTTGATCCAGTTGCCGTAAAGCAGATGGGCATGGCTGCGCCAGCGGTTCGAGGGCACCCGCGCGGGGTCGTCGTCGGGATAGTAATTCACCGGCACCTCGATCGCCTTGCCAGAGGCCACGTCGCGATCATATTCGTCCTTGAGCGTCGTTGAATCATATTCGAAATGGTTGAAGACATAGAGCGCGCGGTGGCCTTCGTCCTGCAACAGGCAAGGCCCCACCTCGTCCGAGGCGACCAGTGTGGTCAGTGCGGGGCGGGCGTCTACGTCTTCGGCGCGAACTTCGGTCCAGCGGCTGACTGGGATCAGCAGGTCGTCCGAAAAGCCGCGCAGGAAGGGCGAGGCCGGGGCGCGGTTTTCGTGGCGGAAGCAGCCGAAAGCCTTGGCGGGCAGGTCATGTTTCGGCAGCCCATGGAAATGCCACGCCATCGCCATCGCCCCCCAGCAGACGCCAAAGGTGGAATGGACATGCGTCTGCGTCCATTCGAAGACGCGGGTCAGTTCGTTCCAATAGGTGACTTCCTCGAAGGGGAGCTGTTCGATGGGCGCGCCGGTAATGATGAGGCCGTCGAACTTCTCGCCCGTGGCCTCGACATCCGAGAACTTGCGATAGAAGGACTGCATGTGGTCGGCGGCGGTATTGCGGCTTTCATGGTCCGACATGCGGATCAGCTGAAAGTCGATCTGCAGCGGCGTCGCGCCGATCAGCCGGGCGAACTGGTTTTCGGTCTGGATCTTCTTCGGCATCAGGTTCAGCAGCCCGATGCGCAGCGGCCGGATGTCCTGCATGGCGGCCCGACCCGGCGACATGACCATCACGCCCTCATCCGACAGGATGTCGAAGGCGGGCAGGTCATTGGGCAGGGTAATGGGCATGTCAGGCTTCCTTGGTTTCTTTCGTGCTGTCGGTCTTGCGGTCGATTGCGGCGGCGATCAGCCGGTCGAGATCGGCGGGGCTGCGAACCCCGGCGACCTCTTCGGCGGTGATCGTGACGCCACCCCGGGCCATCGCTTCATAGCGGGGCTGGCGATGGGCAAGGGCGCGGGCATAGGTCCAGCGGATGAAGTCGTCGGGATCGACCTGATCCTCGCGCAGGCCCTTTTCCATCCGGTAAGCCAGCCATGACTTGTCCAGAAATTCCGGCTGGTAATACATCGGCTTGGGCGCACGGTCAAAGCGGCGGACCAGTTCTTCGGTATGCGCGTCCGAGCCCTTGATCCAGACCATCAGCAGGTGTTTTTCCAGCGTGGACAGCACCGGGTCGGCTGGGTTGTCGGGGTCCACCACCTCGCAGATCGAACCGCCGCTGTCGCAGACGAAATGCGGCAGGCGGTAAATTTCCTCGGAGCGGGTGATGAAATGCGGCGTGTCCAGAAGCGAGGCGATTTCGGCCTTCTCATGTTCGCGCTGGCGCTTGGCATATTCGTCGAAGCGCAGGCCGCCGCGGGTTTCGGACCCCGGCTTGCCGAGATAGGTCGAGAGCGGCGAGAGATTGTCGAAGGTGATATTGCTGCCGATATAGACGCTGTCCGACAGCAGCAATTCGCGCAGGAACGGGACCTTCATCGCCTCGCGCTTGAAATTGTCGGCGATCAGTTCGCCCATGTAGCGGGTGCCGATGCGGTAGTCGATGCTGTAATGGAACCAGTCACCCGATGCGCGCAGCATGTTCGACAGATAGGTCTTGCCCAGACCCGACATGCCGAACAGCAGCACACGCTTGCGCGGGCTGCCAAGCCAATCCTGTCCGGTGCTGTAGATCATGGCGTCTCCTTCGCGGCGCAATCTAGGCAGCGGCGCGGAAATAGAAAAGCCCCGCGCGGGGGCGGGGCTTTTCCAAGGTCGCTGATGCGGCGATCAGAAGCGATAGCCGACGCGCAGGCCGAGGCTGATTGCGTCGTTGTCTTCCATATCTGCCACGGCGGTATCGGGATCGTCGCCGACTTCGGCCTTGGCATCACCCAGCTTGGTGTAGTTGATGCCGCCGGTGAACTTCCATTTGTCCATCGTGTAGATGCCGGCGACGGTGATCCCCTTGCGGCCATTGGTCGGCGCCAGCGGCGAAACCAGTTCCTTGCCGGTGGGTTCATAGGTGAAGGCAACGGTGCCAGACCAGTTTTCGGTGAACTTGCGGCCAACGCCCAGGGTGAAGGTGTTGGTGTCTTCCAGACTGACCAATCCGTTTGGATTGATATTCACCTCAAAGAATGGCGGAGTTACCGTGAAATCCGACCAGTAGGTGCGGCGGATCTGACCGAAAATCAGCGTGTCCTGCGCGACGCCCGTCTGGAAATCCAGCGCCAGCATCGAGGGCGTGGTCACATCCGTGGTGCCATCGGCGACCTGTACCGCGCCCATAAATTCTTGAGTGTCGAATTCGTGGTCGATATCGGAGTAATAGGTCAGCGCGACGCGGGCGGCGATGTCGGGGCGTTCCCACGAGGCACCAGCCAGCCAGCCGACGGCGGTGTCATCGGCAAGTTTTGCACGATAGCCAGACGCACCGCGATAGGCCCCGCCGCTGAGACGGATATCGCCCGAGGCCTTCGATGCGCGCATGCCGGCATGGACGCCCCAGGTTTCGTTAAACTTGTAGCGACCGATGACCGAGATCATCGCGCTTTCGACCGTCGCATGGGTTCCGCCCAACATGGCGGAGCCTTTGGTTGCCGAGGTCATGTCGACGCCCGGATATTCGATATCGGCGCCATAGGGGTGCTCGATGATCAATGCGGCCGAGAACTGGTCGCTGAACTGGTGTTTGTAGCCAAAGGTCAGCACGTTGAAGTTGTCGGCGATATTGCCAGTCTTGCGATAATTTCCGCCAAGATCCGGGAAAATATCCGTACCGCTGACGTCCGGGTTGGTGACCTGCAGGCCAGTTTCGACATAGTTGCCTTCCTCGAACAGGATCCCGATCGACTGGGTTGACCGTTCGATCCCGGCGGCAAAGACCGGTGCGGTTGTCATAAGCAGCGCGGTGGCGCCGATCAGCGTTTTTTTCATGTTTTCCTCCCTGCTCGGCCTTTGTGGCTGTCGCTTCAATTGCAACGCTATACGGCTGCGTTCACGAATCAATCACGCGGTCGCGATGACGTGGCGTCCACGGCGCGGTGTGTTGCGACACCGTGACGCCTTTGCAACGGTTGAGGGCGTCTGCGCCCCGCGTGATACTGTGACGCGCTGCAAATAGCGAGGAAAACATGGCCGAGCGGTTAAAATTCGCGATGCCGAAGCCTGCGCCCGCGGGGCTGTGGCGGCGGGTGCCTCCGGCGATATTCCCGCCGATTCTCGGGTTGATGGCGCTGGCGCTGGCATGGCGCGCGGGCGTGGCGCAATTCGCGCTGCCATCCGGCCTGTCGGGGATGCTGGACGGGGTGGCGGTTGCGCTGTTCCTGTTCGCGGCCACGACCTATGCGGTGAAACTGTCCTGGCGTCCCGCCGTTCTGGCGGACGAACTCGCCACCTTGCCCGGACGGACCGGGACGGCGGCGGGCGTGCTGTGTGTCTATCTGCTGGCGGGGCTGCTTTCTGCTTATACGCTGCCGCTGGCGCGCGCGGCGTTGCTGGCGGGGCTGGCGCTGCATCTAGTGTTGCTGGTCGTGGTGCTGCGGGTGCTGGCCAATGGCGTGGGCGACGCGCGCCGGGTCAGCCCGGCCTGGCATCTGCAATGGGCGGGGTTGCTGGTCGCGGCACGGGTGGCGCCGCTGCTGGGCTGGCCCGGACTGGCTGCGCTGCTGTTTTGGCCCGGACTGTTGGCGGCGCTGGTGATCTGGGCGGCCTCGATGTGGCAATTGCGGTCCATGCGTTTGCCCGCCGCGCTGCGCCCCTTGCTGGCGATCCACCTTGCGCCGTTGGCGTTGAGCGGGACAGTGCTGGTGCTGCTGGGCCATCTTGATGCGGCGAAGGTGATTGCAGTGGTTGTGGGCCTGTTGCTGGTGGCGGGACTGCTGGCCACGCGCTGGCTTACTGCGGCTGGGTTTTCCGCGCTGTGGGGGGCGTTTGCCTTTCCCGTCGCCGCAAGCGGCGGCCTGTTCTGGACGCTTTACGATGCCGCCCCTTCCGAGGGTCTGCGCATCGTTGCGGGGCTTGCCCTGACCGTGGCCACGCTGGTCGTTGTTCCGATCACCTTCCTGATCCTGCGCGATTGGGCGCGCGGCCGGCTGGCGGTCAAGACCAACGCCGCAAGCGCCTGACGGGGCAGCCTTGCGGCTGCCAATTGGCAGCTATGCGCGCCCTCGGGGTTTACAAACCTGACGCAAGGTGAAAAGGGGAACTGCCAAACGAACCCCCCTTATCAAGGATGGCTGCGATGCAGATTCGTGAGGCGCTCACCTTCGACGACGTTCTATTGGTTCCGGCTGCATCCAGTGTGATGCCCTCGACCGCTGATGTGACCACGCGCGTGACGCGCGGGATCAAGATGAACATTCCTCTGGTCAGTTCGGCCATGGATACGGTCACCGAAAGCCGGATGGCCATTGCCATGGCGCAGGCCGGCGGCATGGGCGTCGTTCACCGCAACCTGACCACGGAACGGCAGGCCGATGAGGTCCGGCGGGTGAAGCGGTTCGAAAGCGGTATCGTCTATAACCCGATCACCCTGACGCCGACGCAGACGCTGGCCGATGCGAAGGCGCTGCAGGAACGCTATAACGTAACCGGCTTTCCGGTGGTGGACGAGGACGGCCGCGTCGTCGGCATCGTCACCAACCGCGATATGCGCTTTGCCAGCGACGACAAGACGCCGGTGAAGGCGATGATGACGGCGCAGAACCTCGCCATCCTGCGCGAGCCCGCCGACCGTGCGCAGGCCATCGCGATGATGAAGGAACGCCGGATCGAGAAGCTTCTGGTCACCGATGGCCGCGGTCACCTGACCGGCCTGCTGACCTTGAAGGACACCGAAAAATCGGTGCTGAACCCGCTGGCCTGCAAGGACGATCTGGGCCGGTTGCGCGTGGGCGCGGCCTCGACCGTCGGCGAAGAAGGGTATGAGCGCAGCGTGGCCCTGATCGAGGCAGGCGTCGACATGGTTGTCATCGACACCGCACACGGCCATTCCGAGGGCGTCGCCCGCGCGGTCGCGCGGCTTCGCGACTTCTCGGCTGACATCCAGATCGTCGCCGGCAATATCGCCACCGCAGATGCCGCCCGGGCGCTGATCGACGCAGGCGCGGATGCGGTCAAGGTCGGGATCGGGCCGGGGTCCATCTGCACCACCCGGATCGTGGCGGGCGTGGGCGTGCCGCAGCTGACGGCGATCATGGATGTCGCGGGCGCGGCCGGCGACGTGCCGGTGATTGCCGATGGCGGCATCAAGTTCTCGGGCGATTTCGCCAAGGCCATCGCGGCGGGCGCAAGCTGCGCCATGGTCGGCAGCGCCATTGCCGGCACCGACGAATCCCCGGGCGAGGTGATCCTGTATCAGGGCCGCAGCTTCAAATCCTATCGCGGGATGGGCAGCCTGGGCGCGATGGCGCGCGGCTCGGCCGACCGCTATTTCCAGAAGGACGCGGCGACCGACAAGCTAGTCCCCGAAGGGATCGAGGGGCAGGTGCCTTATAAAGGTCCGGTTGCGACGGTGGTGCACCAGATGGTGGGCGGGCTGCGCGCCGCCATGGGCTATACCGGCAGCCCCACGGTCGAGGCGATGCGCGGCGGCTGCAATTTCGTCCGCATCACGGGGGCCGGGCTGAAGGAAAGCCATGTCCATGACGTGCAGATCACCCGCGAAAGCCCGAACTACCGGCTGGGCTGATCTGCGGCCCAAACCTTGAACTTGCCATCAAAACCCCCGGTGCCTGTCGGTGCCGGGGGTTTTGCCAAATTTTGTCGGTGTTTTTTCATGGTGGCAAAAGTCCCACGGGCCTGATCTGGTCACCAATGACCTCGGCAATGATAACATTTTCCTTGCCCGACGCTCGAATCGACGTATAAATAACCGAACGGTCGGTCAGCGATATTCTTACTCTGATCTGAACCTTTGCCATGAATGGGGGGAAGCCATGGCCGAAGCTTTCATTTGCGACGCAATCCGAACGCCGATCGGGCGCTATGCCGGGGCATTGGCGCAGGTGCGCGCCGACGATCTGGCGGCGGCACCGCTGGCGGCGCTGATGGCGCGCAATCCCGGTGTCGACTGGGCCAGCGTCGATGACCTCATCTATGGCTGCGCCAATCAGGCGGGCGAGGATAACCGCAATGTGGGCCGTATGGCCGCGCTGCTGGCGGGGCTGCCGATCGAGGTGCCCGGGACGACGGTGAACCGGCTGTGCGGGTCGGGCATGGATGCGGTCGGCATGGCCGCGCGCGCGATCAAGGCGGGCGATTGCGACCTGATGATCGCGGGCGGGGTCGAAAGCATGTCGCGGGCGCCCTTCGTGATGCCGAAAGCCGAAACCGCCTTCAGCCGCAGCAATGCGGTTTACGACACCACCATCGGCTGGCGCTTCGTGAACCCGAAGATGAAGGCGCAATACGGCATCGATTCGATGCCCCAGACCGCCGATAACGTGGCCGCGGATTTCGACGTCAGCCGCGAGGATCAGGACGCTTTCGCCGCCCGCTCTCAGGCGCGGTGGGACGCGGCGCAGAAGGCCGGTCGTTTCGCCGATGAGATCGTGCCGGTCACGATCCCGCAGCGGAAGGGCGACCCGGTCACCGTCGATACTGACGAACACCCGCGCCCCGGCACCTCGGCCGAACAGCTTGCCAAGCTGCGCGGCGTCAACGGCCCGGATCTGTCGGTGACCGCCGGCAATGCCTCGGGCGTGAATGACGGGGCCTGCGCGCTGCTGATCGCCAGCGAAGAAGCCGCGAAGGCGAACGGGTTGACGCCCAAAGCCCGCATCGTCGCCATGTCGGCAGCAGGGGTCGAGCCGCGCATCATGGGCATTGGTCCCGCACCGGCGGCGAAGAAGGTTCTCGCCCGCGCCGGGCTGAGCATCGACCAGATGGACGTGATCGAACTGAACGAGGCTTTTGCGTCCCAGGCGCTTGCGACAGTTCGCGACCTTGGCCTGCCGGATGATGCACCCCATGTTAATCCGAACGGGGGTGCCATCGCGCTTGGCCATCCGCTGGGCATGTCGGGCGCCCGGCTGGTGACGACCGCAATGTATGAACTGCACCGGACCGGCGGGCGCTATGCGCTGTGCGCCATGTGCGTGGGCGTGGGGCAGGGCATCGCCATCATTATCGAACGCGTCTGAGGAGGAACTGCCATGTATGCACAGCTCGTCAAATCCGAAGGCAAGTCGCGCGAGGAGATGTCGCCCGAAGACATCGCCTTTCAGGAACGCATCGACCGCGGCGAGAAGATCGAGCCGAAGGAATGGATGCCGGAAGGCTATCGCAAGACGCTGATCCGCCAGATCGGCCAGCACGCGCATTCCGAAATCGTCGGCCAATTGCCCGAAGGCAACTGGATCACCCGCGCCCCCACGCTGGAGCGCAAGCAGATCCTGCTGGCCAAGGTGCAGGACGAGGCCGGGCATGGGCTTTACCTTTACTGCGCCGCCGAAACGCTGGGTGTCAGCCGCGATGAACTGCTGGAGAAGCTGCATTCGGGGGATATGAAATATTCCTCGATCTTCAACTATCCGACCCTGACATGGGCCGATATGGGCGCGGTCGGCTGGCTGGTTGATGGTGCGGCGATCATGAATCAGGTGCCGCTGCAGCGCACCAGCTATGGCCCCTATTCCCGCGCGATGATCCGCATCTGCAAGGAGGAGAGCTTCCACCAGCGGCAGGGCTATGCGATCATGATGAAGATGGCGAATGGCACGCCTGAACAGAAGCGGATGGCGCAGGATGCGCTGAACCGGCTTTGGTATCCCTCGCTGATGATGTTCGGGCCGTCTGACAAGGACTCGGTCCATTCGGTCCAGTCGATGGCCTGGAAGATCAAGATGAACACCAATGACGAGCTTCGCCAGAAATTCGTCGACCAGACCGTGCCGCAGGCTGAATATCTGGGCCTGACCGTTCCCGACCCGGACCTGAAATGGAACGAGGAAAAGGGCGGTTACGATTTCAGTGAACCCGATTGGGACGAGTTCTATCAGGTGCTGAAGGGCAACGGGCCTTGCAACAAGGAACGTCTGGGTGCTCGGGTCAAGGCATGGGAAGACGGGGCGTGGTATCGCGATGCGATGGTCGCCCATGCGAAGAAGAAGGCTGCACGGCGCAGCGCGGTCGCGGCGGAATAAGCTGATGCCCCGGCTGAACCATGTCGCGCTGACAGTGTCGGATCGCGAAGTTTCGGCCCGGTTTTATGGGGCGTATTTCGGCCTGACGAAGCGTGTGCATGACGATCCGCATCTGCTGATTCTTGCCGATGACAGCGGGGCGTTGCTGGCGCTGAGCGTGGGCGAAGTGCCGCAGGATCTGCCGCGCACGAACCACTTTGGCAGCCTTGTCGATACCGCCGGGGAGGTCGAAGCATTGCGGGAACGCTTTCGCGCCGATGGCGTGACCGAAACGGAATACAGCGCCGATGGTCCGGCGCGTGTGCAGGTGCTCGACCCCGATGGATACCGGGTCGAACTTTACGCTTATTGATCGATACCCAGCGGTGCTCTGCCGCAGGAAGGGAGGAACAGATGTCCAGCGAATGGCCCCTTTGGGAAGTCTTTATCCGTGGTCAGCACGGGCTGAACCACCGCCATGTCGGCAGCCTGCACGCGCCGGATGCCGATGTCGCGATCAAGCACGCCCGCGACGTCTATACGCGCCGGAACGAGGGCGTTTCGATCTGGGTGGTGAAGTCGGTCGATATCGCGGCGTCCAGCCCATCGGACAAGGGGCCGCTGTTCGAGCCGTCGAATGACAAGGTTTACCGTCACCCGACATTCTACGACATTCCCGATGAAGTGGGGCATATGTGATGCCGTCGCTTCCAGATATCATGACCCCCGACGCCGAAGGCCTGGCCCGGCAGGCGGGGCAGGGCGGGGCGCATGCGCCCGCCGCAGATGCCGATCAGGATGCGTTTTTCGAGTTTCTTTTGCGGATGGGTGACAATGCCCTGATCCTTGGTCATCGTAATTCCGAATGGTGCGGACATGGTCCCGTCTTGGAGGAAGACATCGCCATGTCGAACATGGCGCTGGATCTGATCGGGCAGACCTCGCTGTGGCTGGGTCTGGCGGCAGAGGTCGAAGGCAAGGGCCGCAGCGCCGACGACCTGGCCTATCTGCGCGACGCATGGGATTTTCGCAACCTGCTGCTGGTCGAACGCCCGAATGGCGATTTCGGCGCGACGCTGATGCGGCAATTCCTGTTCGACGCCTTCCATTTCCACCAGTTGCAGGCGCTTTCCGGGTCCGCCGATCCGCGTGTGGCGGAAATCGCGCAGAAGGCGCTGAAAGAGGTCAGCTATCACCTTGAACGCTCGGCCGAACAGGTGATCGCGCTTGGCGATGGCACGGACGAAAGCCATGCCCGCATGCAGTCGGCCCTGGATGACCAATGGTGCTATGCACTGGAGATGTTTGCCAGCGACGCCACCGACGTGACCATGGCGCAGGCGGGCATCGCGCCGGACCCGGCCAGCCTGCGCGGGGTCTGGGACGAAACCGTCGATGCGGTGCTGGATCAGGCGACGCTGAAACGGCCTGAGGGCAGCTTTGCCCATAAGGGCGGCAAGCAGGGCACCCATACCGAGCATCTGGGCTATATCCTGGCGGAAATGCAGTTCCTGCAGCGCGCCTATCCCGGCGCGAGCTGGTAGGATGCGCCCCGCAGTCTCGCAGGTCTGGGACTGGCTGGCCGAAGTCCCGGACCCGGAAATCCCGGTGATCTCGCTGACCGATCTGGGCATCATCCGCGATGTCGAATGGCAGGGCGAGGTGCTGGTGGTGACGGTGACGCCGACCTATTCGGGATGCCCGGCCACGGCGGTCATTAATCTGGATATCGAAAACCACCTGCTGTCGAAGGGCATCGAGCATGTCATGCTGCGCCGCCAGCTGACGCCCGCCTGGACGACCGACTGGATCAGCGATCAGGGCCGCGACAAGCTGCGCGATTACGGCATCGCCCCTCCCATCGACGGCACCGCGCCCGATGGGGACGTGATGGCGCGGGTGACCTCGCTGACCGGGCGGGGGAACATGGCAGTGCCATGCCCGCGCTGCAATTCGAACGATACCCGCCGGGTCAGCCAGTTCGGCTCGACCCCCTGCAAGGCCAGCTGGGTGTGCAATGCCTGCCTGGAGCCTTTCGATTACTTCAAGTGCCACTGAAGGAACCGCCATGTCACGCTTCCTGCCGCTTCACATCACCGACATCCGGCGCGATACCCGCGACGCGGTGGTGGTGACGCTTCGCCCCCGCCCGGAAGATGCGGCGGCGTTCGATTTCACCCAAGGCCAGTACCTGACCTTCCGCCACGATTTCGACGGAGAGGAGTTGCGCCGCTCATATTCCATATGCGCCGGCCGGGACGAAGGCTTTCTGCGCGTCGGCATCAAGCGCGTCGATGGGGGCACCTTCTCGACCTGGGCGAACGAGGAACTCAGCCCCGGCATGATGATCGAGGCGATGCCGCCGATGGGCCGCTTCTTCACCGATCTCGATCCGGCGGCGTCACGCCATTACCTCGGCTTTGCCGGGGGTTCCGGGATCACGCCGGTGCTGTCGATCATCAAGACGGTGCTGAAACGCGAGCCGAAATCGCGCTTTACACTGGTCCATGCGAACCGGGGCATCAACACGATCATGTTCCGCGAGGAGCTGGAGGATCTGAAGAACCTCTATCTTGGCCGGCTGGCGGTCATCCATGTTCTGGAAACCGAGGGGCAGGAGATCGACCTGTTCACCGGCCGCATCGACGCCGAGAAGATGGCGGCGCTGTTCGAGAACTGGATTGATGCCGCTTCGGTCGATACCGCTTTTATTTGCGGGCCAGAGCCGATGATGCTGACCATTGCCGACAGCCTGAAAAAGGCCGGTCTGGACGAGGCGCAGATCAAGTTCGAGCTTTTCGCCTCGGGTCAGCCGGGACGGGCGAAGAAAAAGGCGGTCAGCAAGGACGCGGTGCAGTCGGGCGACATGACCGAAGCCGTGGTGACGCTGGACGGCGCCACCCGCAGCTTCAGGATGCCGAAACAGGGCGAAAGCCTGCTGGATGCGGCTTTGGCGGCCGATATGGATGTGCCTTACGCCTGCAAGGGCGGGGTTTGTTCGACCTGCCGCGCGAAGGTGCTGGAAGGCGAGGCCGAGATGGCCATCAACCACGCGCTGGAAGATTACGAGGTCGCGCAGGGCTATGTGCTGACCTGCCAATGCTATCCGCTGACCGACCGTATCGTCGTCAGCTATGACGAATAGGGGGCAGCCATGACCGATATGACCATCGAGGACTATCTGGCGCAGGGCGGCAAGCTGACCTCGCCCGGCAACGTGCCGGCCCGCTATCGCGGCGAATTGCTGCGGCTGATGGCGTCATTCGTGGACAGCGAACTGGCCGGGGCGGCGGGTTTTGCCGATACGATCAACGACGCGCCGGGCATCAGGAACCGCATTGCGGCCGCCAAGATCACGCAGGAAAAGCTGGACCATGCCGGCCGTGTTTTGCAGGTGATGGGCGAATTCGGCGGCGATATGGCCGCTTATGACCGCCGCCACGACTGGGCCGCCCGCGTCGACCGCGACGCCGATCTGGGTGCCGCGCGCCACGGCGACGACATGCGCCTGTCGGTCTTTCACTATCCGCTTCAGGGCTATGTCGATGCGGTGGTGCTGAACGTGCTGATGGGGCTGGCGACGGTGGTTCAACTGGATGAGATGAAGCGCGTCAGCTATGCGCCCTTGGCCGACGCCTTCCGCGAAATCGCCCCGCGCGAGGCCCGCCATGTCGAGCTGGGCCTGAACGGGCTGCGCCAGATCGCGGGAACCGATGAGGGCCGCGCAAAGGCCAAGGCCGCCATCGAATACTGGATGCCACGGGTCAACGCGACCTTCGGGCAATCGGGATCGAAACGCTATGACACGCAGGCGCGCTTTGGGCTGCGCCACACCCAGAATGACAAGCTGCGCGAGACCTGGTCGCAACGGGCCACTGACCTGCTGCTGCCCATGGGCCTCGCCTGAAAGGACATCCGATGAACATCCAAACTCCGCGCCTGTTGCAGTCCTATCTCTGCGGCGAGTGGCAGAATGGCAGCCGTGACGGCAAGAAATTGCTGAATGCCTCGACCGGCGAGGTGGTGGCGCTGATCGATGCCTCGGGTCTCGATCACGCGGCGGCGCTGGAATATGGGCGCGAGAAGGGCGGGCGTGCGCTGCGGGCGATGACCGTTCATCAGCGGGCGCTGATGCTGAAGGAAATCGGCCTGAAGCTGCTGGAGATGAAAGAGGATTTCTATGCCGAGAGCCTCTGGACCGGGGCGACGCGGGCGGATGGCTGGGTCGATATCGAAGGCGGCATCGGCACGCTGCTGACGCTGGCGTCGAAGGCGCGGCGCGAGCTACCGAATGCGAAGGTGATCCCGGATGGCGCGGTCGAGCCGCTGTCGAAGGATGCCAGCTTCTCTGGCCAGCATATCCTGACACCGTTGCAGGGCGTGGCGGTGCATATCAACGCGTTCAACTTCCCGATCTGGGGGATGCTGGAAAAGATCGCGCCGACGCTGATCGCCGGGATGCCCACCATCGTGAAGCCGGCCAGCCAGACGGCCTATCTGACCGAACTGATGGTCCGCCGCATCGCCGATATGGGCATCCTGCCCGATGGCGCGCTGCAACTGGTTAGCGGATCGGCGGGCGATCTGCTGGACCATGTCACCTGTCAGGATGTGGTGACGTTCACCGGGTCAGCCTCGACCGGGCGGATGCTGAAGACCTCGCCCGCAATTATCGAAAACTCGGTCCGCTTCACGATGGAAGCGGACAGCCTGAACGCCTCGGTCCTTGGTCCCGATGCCGGGCCGGGCACGGAAGAGTTCGACTTGTTCGTGCGCGAAATCCATCGCGAAATCACCACCAAAGCAGGCCAGAAATGCACCGCCATCCGCCGCGCCATCGTGCCCGCCGATCATGTCGATGCCGTGATCGCCGCACTGGGTGAGAGGCTGGCGAAGAATGTCGCCGGCGATCCTGCGGTTGAAGGCACGCGGATGGGGCCGCTCGCCAGTCTGGAACAGCGTGAGGAAGTCCGCGACCGCATCAAGGATCTTCAGGGCAGCGCCCGGATCGTTCTGGGTGACCCGGACGATGTGCGCGTCGCCTCGGGCGATGCCGAGAAGGGGGCCTTCATCAACCCGGTCGTGCTGCTGGCCGAGAACCCGGCCGAGGCGGCGGCGAACGATGTCGAAGCCTTTGGCCCGGTCGTCACGGTGATGCCCTATGACGGCATCGATCAGGCGGTGGCGCTGACCCATCGCGGCAAGGGGTCGCTGGTCGCCTCGGTCTTCACAGACAGCCCGGACGTGGCCGAAGAAATGGTGATCGGCATGGCGCCGATGCATGGCCGGGTGCTGATCGGCAACCGGCGCAGCGCCAAATCCTCGACCGGGCATGGCAGCCCGCTGGCGCCGCTGGTCCATGGCGGGCCGGGCAGGGCAGGCGGAGGCGAGGAGTTGGGCGGCATGCGCGCCGTCAAGCACTACATGCAGCGCACCGCCGTCCAGGGCGCGCCGCGCCTGCTGAGCGCGGTGACCGGCATCTGGTCCGAAGGTGCCGATACCCGCGCCGATAAGCACCCGTTCCGCAAATCGGTCGCGGAACTGCGCATCGGCGACCAGATCGTGACCGAAGCGCGCGAGGTCACCGAGGCTGACGTAGAACATTTCGCCCATTTCACCGGCGACACTTTCTATGCCCATATGAACAGCGATGCGGCGAAGGCAAACCCGTTCTTCGATGATAGGGTGGCGCATGGCTATCTTATCGCCTCATTCGCGGCGGGGCTGTTCGTCGATCCCGATCCCGGCCCGGTGCTGGCGAATTACGGCGTCGACAACCTGCGCTTCCTGACGCCGGTCTATTTCGGCGACACCCTGCGCGTGCGCCTGACCTGCAAGGAGATCAACCCGCGCGAAAATGCCGAACATGCCGAAGTTCGCTGGGATTGCCGCGTGACCAACCAGAAGGACGAGGTCGTCGCCCAATATGACGTGCTGACCATGGTGGCGAAGGCCTGAGGCGACAAGCCTCATGAAAAAGGCCCCGCCTCGGCGGGGCCTTTTGCTGTTTTTCGCGGGCGATCAGTCGTTGCTGGAACCCATGAACTGCAGCAGGAACATGAACAGGTTCAGGAAGTCCAGATACAGGTTCAAGGCCCCCATGATCGCGGTCTTGCCCAGGAATTCACGATCGGAATCGGCAAGCTGGATATAGGTGTTCTTGATGTTCTGCGTATCGAAGGCGGTCAGGCCGGCAAAGATCAGCACGCCGATGACCGAGATCGCAAACTGCATCGCGCCCGATTGCAGGAAGATGTTCACGATCGACGCGATGATCAGCCCGATCAGGCCCATCATCAGGAAGGTCCCCATCCCCGACAGGTCTCGCTTGGTGGTATAGCCGTAAAGCGAAAGACCCGCGAAGCCCGCCGCGGTCGCGAAGAAGGTCGACGCAATCGAGGAGCCGGTATAGCGCAGGAAGATCCAGCTCAGCGACATGCCCATCAGCGCGGCGAAGCCGTAGAAGATCAGCGTCGCGGCCTGAGTGGACAACCGGTAGACGGCCGCGCCAAAGGCGAAGACCACCAGCAGCGGCGCGAACATCAGAACCCATTTCAGGGGCGACACATAGACCGCGCGGCCGAGTTCCGTCAGTTGGCCGTCCTGCACGGCAAGCATGTTCAAACCAAGGGCAAAGAACGCGGTCACCGCCATACCGGTGGCCATGATGCCGTAAACCTTCATCATGTAGTCGCGAAGGCCAACATCAATATCGGCGCGGGTTGCGGCACCCGTCCGGGCCTGGGCCTGACGCAGGGTGTCGTATTCAGCCATCAAACTCTCCATTGCTGGCGTTGGCGGTGCGGGATGCACCGTTCGTGTGTTAATATTGGATCAACCCGCGCCGAATACAACAACAAGGCGTCAAAAATGCCGTCTTTCGGCAGGGCGTCGAAAGGCGGCCCAACCTGAGGTAAGCTTTTCGCGTCAAAGGCGAAAGGCTGGTCAGGACGTGTCGGCTCGCCCTCGCACTGATGCAGTGCGGAGGCGATGGCCAAAAATCTTGCACCCCGGTGCAACCAAGGGTTGGTGGTGGCGTTACCTAGCGCTGTGACCGCCGGACGTTTTCCCGGCAAGGATGAAAGATCGATGATATTCGAACCGATTCGCCTGATTTGCCCCGAAATTCGGGTTGAATCCGGCCAAAATCCGCCAGACCGGTCGGTCAGACAAATTATGGTAATGCAAATACCTGTTCTTTTGGACAACTCTAGCGTGTTGGCCGGATTTTCCCAGTCGCCAGCGAAGGGGCAAGGGGTGTATTACTCGCGAAGATTGAGTGAGGTGTGGTATGAAGCACGAAGTTGACGTGCATGTGGGCACGCGGATCCGCCATCGTCGGTGGTTGATTGGCATGACGCAGCAACAATTGGCGGATCAGGTCGGGATCAAGTTCCAGCAGATCCAGAAATATGAAACAGGGGCGAATCGCGTCTCGGCATCGCGGCTGTGGGATATCGCCCGCGCGCTGGATGTGCCCATCAGTTTCTTTTTCGAAGGGCTGACCGACGGGCGCGCCGATGCCGCCGGTGACGAGGACATCCTGGCCAACAAGGAAGCGCTGCAACTGATCCGCGCCTATTACGCCATGCCCGAGGCGCAGCGCCGCCAGATCTTCGAACTGGCCCGCGTTCTGTCCCACGCCGCCTGACACCCAGCCCGAGGGCGATTGTTCGTCCCCTGCGTTCCGCGCTAGACAAGGCGCGCAACAGGGGGCGAATGATGGATCACAACGAAATCTTCCTGACGGCAAGCGCGATGGCCGATGCGGCGCGCAGCAGGACATTGCCCCTGTTTCGCAGTGCGGGGCTGGCGCCGGACAACAAGCTTGCCGACGGGTTCGACCCGGTAACCGAGGCTGACCGCGAAAGCGAGCGCGCCATGCGCGCGATTCTGGCCGAACGCCGCCCCGAAGACGCCATCCTCGGCGAGGAGTTCGGCGCGGCGCCCGGCCGCTCTGGCCTGACCTGGGTGCTGGATCCGATTGACGGCACCCGCGCCTTCATCTCGGGCGCGCCCAGTTGGGGGACGCTGATCGGGCTGACCGATGGGACGGGACCGATCTATGGCATCGTCGATCAGCCCTTCACGGGCGAGCGTTTTGAGGGCGGTCTGGGTCGCGCACAGGTGACCAGCCGCGATGGCACGCGCGCGCTGGGGGTGCGCAAGGGCGTGGCACTGGATCAGGCGACGCTGCTGTCGACCTACCCCGATATCGGCACCGAGGACGAACGCGCCGCCTTCGGGCGTGTCGCCTGCCAGGTGCGGCTGACCCGTTACGGTCTGGACTGCTATGGCTATGCCTTGCTGGCGCTGGGGCAGGTGGATCTGGTGATCGAGGCCGGCCTTCAGGCCCATGATATCGTTGCCCCCATCGCGGTGATCGAAGCGGCGGGGGGCATCGTCACCGACTGGCAGGGTGGTCCCGCCCATGGTGGCGGTCAGGTGCTGGCGGCCGCAACGCCCGAATTGCACGCAGCAGCCCTGGCGCTTCTGCAGGGCTAATCGCGTTGCCGCCGGGGGGCGGCTCTACTATGATCTGGTTGGGCGCGGATGCCCGCCATGTAGCCATCGCCACAGATCAAAAAGGGGGTGTCCATGCCGGACGAGCCGCAGCGTCCCGATATGCCTGACGACCAGCTGGAAGCGCCGCGCAAGGACGACCTGCCCGAGGTTGAACCGGCGAGCGACGACGACGATTTCATCCCCCCGCGTGCCCTGATAGACCAGATCCGCGAGGCCATCGACGCCGAGGATCAGGCCCGGCTGGAAGCGCTGCTGGAACCGATGCACGCAGCCGACATCGCTGACGTGATCGAAAACCTTTCGGCAGCACGGCGGCGGCAATTCCTGTCACTGTGGTCGGGCGAGATCGACGGCGATATCCTGTCGGAGATCGACGAATCGATCCGCGACGAGGTCGTCGAACAGATGCCCAAGGCCGTGCTGGCCGAGGCCGTCCGCGAGATGGACAGCGACGACATCGTCGAGCTGATCGAGGAACTGGACGAGCCCGAACAGCAGAAGGTGCTGGAGGCGCTTGACGATTCCGACCGGGCGGCGGTCGAGCAGTCGCTGACCTATCCCGAATACTCCGCCGGCCGGATGATGCAGTCCGAGGTGGTGACGGCGCCCGAACACTGGACCGTCGGCGACACCATCGACCATCTGCGCGGCGACGAGGATCTGCCTGACCAGTTCTATCATGTCGTGCTGGTCGATCCGCGCCGGCACCCGGTCGGCTATGTCACGCTGGGCCGGTTGCTGGCGGCGCGCCGCGCCACGCCCATGCGCGACCTGATCGAGGACAGTTTCCGCCCGATCAGCGCCTATGCGGAAGAAGCCGACGTGGCCTATGCCTTCCACCAGTATCACCTGATCTCGGCCCCGGTGGTGGATGAACATGACCGGCTGGTCGGCGTCATCACCATCGACGACGCCATGGAAGTGCTGGACGACGAACACCAGGAAGACATCCTGCGCCTGGCCGGGGTCGGTGATGAATCGGCGATTTCGGACACCGTGATCGAGACCCTGTGGCAGCGCGTGCCTTGGCTGGCGGTGAATCTGGCAACGGCGATTCTGGCCTCGTTCGTGATCTCGATGTTCGAAAACACGATTTCCGAACTGGTGGCGCTGGCGGTGCTGATGCCCATCGTGGCCTCGATGGGGGGCAATGCGGGGACGCAGACGCTGACGGTGGCGGTGCGGGCGCTGGCGACGAAAAGCCTGACCGGGTCCAACGTCAGGCGAGTCGTCGTTCGCGAGGCCGTGGTCGGCGTGCTGAACGGGTTCTTCTTTGCGCTGGTGATGGGACTGGTGGCCTGGATCTGGTTCGATGGCATATCGCTGGCCGGCGTGATCGGCATCGCCATGGTCGTGAACCTGTTCGTGGCAGCTCTGGCGGGTATCCTTGTGCCGCTGACACTGGAAAAAATGGGCGCCGATCCGGCTTTGGCATCGGGCACATTTGTCACCACTGTGACGGATGTTGTTGGTTTCTTTGCCTTTCTGGGGTTGGCGCAGGCAGTACTGCTTTAGCCGGCCTCTGGCGTTAACCGAATGTTAACGAAAAATTCCTTGATCTGAGGCGAACTCTCCCGCAACTTGGGCTGTGTAGACCCAAGAACACAACATCTGGTGGGGCTTTCGACCACTGGGAATGAACGGGCGCTGGCAGGGATCATGTTGACAGGCCATCCCGTCCGCAATCTGCGGGCGGGATGTTCCATTTGCGGGTGTCCTTTGTCGATCCTGATCAGCCGCGCCCCAGATTCCGCAGAGCCGCGGTGATTTCCTCCAGCACGGCGGGGTCGTCGATTGTGGCGGGGGTCTTGTATTCTTCGCCGTCGGCGATCCGGGTCATGGTTGCGCGCAGGATCTTGCCAGAGCGGGTCTTGGGCAGCCTGTCGACCACGATCGCCTGCTTGAAGGCGGCGACGGGGCCGATATCGTCGCGCACCATGCGCACGACGTCGCGGACGACCTGTTCGGGCGTGGTGGCGCTGCCTTTCTTCAGGCACAGAAAGCCCAACGGAGCTTGCCCCTTCAGCGGATCGGCAATGCCGATCACCGCGCATTCGGCGACGTCGGGGTGACGGGCCAGGACGTCCTCCATCGCACCGGTGGACAGGCGGTGACCGGCGACGTTGATGACGTCATCCGTGCGCGCCATGATGTACAGATAGCCGTCCTCGTCGATATAGCCCGCGTCGCCGGTTTCGTAATAGCCGGGGAAATGCGACAGGTAGGACTTGCGATAACGTTCCTCGGCGTTCCACAGGGTCGAAAGCGTGCCGGGCGGCAAGGGCAGCTTGATGGCAATCGCCCCCAGCGTACCGGCCGGGACCGGATGGCCGCCTTCATCCAGCACCTGCACGTCGTAGCCGGGCATGGGCACGGTCGGACTGCCCAGCTTGACCGGCAGTTCCTCGATCCCCAGCGGGTTCGCGGCGATGGCCCAGCCGGTTTCGGTCTGCCACCAATGATCGATCACCGGCACGCCCAGATGTTCCTGCGCCCATTTGATCGTCTCGGGGTCGGCGCGCTCGCCCGCCAGAAACAGCGCCTGCAGATCATGCAGCTTGTAGCGGCGGATATATTCGCCATCCGGATCCTCGCGCCGGATCGCGCGGATCGCGGTGGGGGCGGTGAAGAAGCTTTTGATGCGGTTGTTCTGAATGGTGCGCCAGAAGACGCCGGCATGGGGTGTGCCGATGGGCTTGCCCTCGAACACCACCGTCTGCGCCCCGACGATCAGCGGGCCGTAACAGATATAGCTGTGGCCCACGACCCAGCCCACATCCGACGCGGCCCAGAAGCGGTCGCCGGGGCCGATCCTGTAGATATTTTCCATCGACCATGCCAGCGCCACCAGATGTCCGGCGGTCGGGCGCACGACGCCCTTGGGCTGGCCCGTCGTGCCCGAGGTATACAGGATATAGGCCGGATGGTTGCCCTCGACAGGGACGCAATCGACGGGTTTGATGCCGTATTGAAAGCCGTACCAGTTGAAATCGCGGCCCTCGATCAGCTTGGCGACTTCCTCCTCGCGCTGGAAGATCACGCAGAATTCCGGCTTGTGGGTTGCCAGTTCGATGGCCTGATCCAGCAGCGGCTTGTAATGGACGACGCGACCGGGTTCGAGGCCAGCCGAGGCGGCGATGATCGCCTTGGGCTGGGCGTCGTCGATGCGCACCGCCAACTCGTTCGCGGCAAACCCGCCGAAGACGACCGAATGGATCGCACCAAGGCGCGCACATGCCAGCATCGCCTCGATCGCCTGCGGGATCATCGGCATGTAGATGATGACCCGGTCACCCTTTTCGATGCCGCGCGCGCGCAGGGCGCCCGCCAAGGTGGCCACCCGTGTCTGCAGATCGGCATAGGTGATGCCCTTGGTGGCATGGGTGATGGGGCTGTCGTGATAGATGGCGATCTGGTCGCCGCGCCCGGCCTCGACATGGCGGTCAACGGCGTTCCAACAGGTGTTTACCAGCCCGTCCGAGAACCACTCATAGATCGGCGCATTTTCATCGAACAGCGCCCTGGACGGCGGACGAAACCAGTCGATGGCCTGGGCGGCCTGCATCCAGAAAGCCTCCGGATCGGCCTTCCAGCTGTCGTAAACGTCGCGATACCCCATCTGCCTCTCCCCCCAATCCCTGACCAGAGGTTAGGCGAGAGAGGCACCGCGGGCAATCGGACGGCGCGGTCGCGACGAGATGCCGCATCCGCGCGCGCGTTATTGGTAGTGCGTGACCGGGGTGCCCGCGATGGCCGACATGTTCAGCAGCCCCCGCGCCGTGATCGAGGGCGTCACGATATGGGCGCGGTTGCCCATGCCCATCAGGATCGGCCCGACTTCCAGCCCGTTAGCCCGGTGCTTCAGGATATTGCGCACGCCCGACGCTGTGTCGGTTCCCGAGAAGATCAGCACATTCGCCGCCCCTTCCAGTTTCGAGGCCGGGAAGATGCGGGCGCGGATTTCGGGGTCGAGTGCCGCGTCGACATGCATCTCACCGTCGAAGTTGAAATCGACCTCGCGGTTTTCCAGAATCTGCATGGCGGCGCGCATCCGACGGCCGGAATCGGTGTCGAGATTGCCGAATTGCGAATGGCTGCACAGCGCCACATGCGGCACCAGCCCGAAGCGGCGGACATGGCGGGCGGCGCCAATGGCCGAGAGCGCGATCTGTTCCGGCGTCGGGTGATTGTTCACCTGCGTATCGGCGATGAACAGCGGCCCGTCTTCCAGAATCACCATGGACAGCGCGCCATGCGGCGAAAGCCCGTCGCGACCAAGGACTTGTTCGATATAGTTCAGGTGCCAGCTATATTGCCCGAACGTGCCACAGATCATGCTTTCGGCCTCGCCGCGATGGACCATGACGGCGGCGATGGCGGTGGTGTTGGTGCGCATGATGGCGCGGGCGAGGTCGGGCGTGACCCCGCGCCGGGCCATCAGATCGTGATAGGTTTCCCAGTACTCACGATAGCGGGGGTCGTTTTCGGGGTTCACGATCTGGAAATCGACATGCGGCCGGATCGGCAGGCCGGCGCGTTCGGCGCGCATCTCAATCACCTCGGGGCGGCCGATCAGGATCGGAACGTCGGTGGTTTCTTCCAGCATCGCATTGGCCGCGCGCAACACGCGTTCATCCTCGCCCTCGGCAAAGACGATCTTGCGGGCGGCAAGGGCCGAGGCCTCAAAGACCGGCCGCATGATCAGCGCCGAGCGGAAGACCGAGCCGTCGAGCTTGCGCTTATAGGCGTTCAGATCCTCGATCGGGCGGGTGGCCACGCCCGATTCCATCGCCGCCTTCGCGACCGCGGTCGAGACGACGCCGATCAGCCGCGGATCGAAGGGCTTCGGGATCAGGTAGTCGGGGCCGAATGTCAGCTTCTCGCCACTATAGGCAGCGGCGGCCTCGGCGGCGGTGGTCGCGCGGGCAAGGGCCGCGATCCCTTCGATGCAGGCCAGCTGCATTTCGTCATTGATCTGCGTGGCGCCGACATCCAGCGCGCCGCGGAAGATGAAGGGGAAGCACAGGACGTTATTGACCTGATTGGGGAAATCGCTGCGGCCGGTGGCGATGACAGCATTGGGGGCGACTTCCAGCGCCTCCTCGGGCATGATTTCGGGCGTGGGGTTCGCCAGTGCGAAGATCACCGGCCGGTCGGCCATCTTGGCGACCATTTCCTTCTTCAGCACGCCGGGACCCGACAGTCCAAGGAACATGTCGGCGCCGTCGATCACCTGATCGAGGGCGCGCAGGTCGCTTTTCTGCGCATAGGCGGCCTTTTGCGGGTTCATATCCTCGGTGCGGCCTTCGTAAACCAGCCCGTGCAAGTCGCAGAGCCAGACATTCTCGCGCTTGACGCCCAGCTTCAGCAGCATGTTCAGGCAGGCGATCCCGGCGGCACCCCCACCGGTCGAAACGATCTTGATATCCTCGAACTTCTTGCCGACCACCCGCAGCGCGTTCGTCGCGGCCGCGCCGACAACGATGGCGGTGCCGTGCTGGTCGTCGTGAAAGACGGGGATGTTCATCTTCTCGCGGCACAGCTTCTCGACGATGAAGCATTCGGGCGCCTTGATGTCTTCCAGATTGATGGCGCCAAAGCTCGGCTCCAGGCTTTGGACGATGGCGGCCAGCTTTTCGGGGTCGGATTCGGCGATTTCCAGATCGAAGCAGTCGATATTGGCGAATTTCTTGAACAGGACCGCCTTGCCCTCCATCACGGGCTTTGATGCCAGCGGGCCGATATTGCCCAGTCCCAGCACCGCCGACCCGTTCGACACGACCGCCACCAGATTGCCCCGCGCGGTATAACGGGCCGCATCGGCGGGGTTGTTCTTGATCTCGATACACGCTTCCGCCACGCCGGGGCTATAGGCGCGCGACAGGTCGCGGCCATTGGCCAGCGGTTTCGTCGCCCGCACCTCCAGCTTACCCGGACGGGGAAATTCGTGATACTCCAGCGCCGACATCCGCGCCTTGTCCTGCCGCTGTTCTTCCATTGCCGCCCTCGCGTTTTTCGCACCCCTCGACCGGGCGGCGGGGCCAAAGCGGCCCCACCGCGTCCCGGCGGCCGCATGTCGCGGCGTACTATAGTTCAGCGTTAAACCAGTTTGGCCCAGCCATCACAAGTCCGCGCATGAGGTCGCCAGTTGAAGCAGTTTCTGGCCGATCCTGAATGTCGCAACGGCGGGACCGCAGGGTGTCTTGCATCCTTGCTGCGCCGCGCGCAAATTCGTTCGATCATAACCGGAGGCTATCCATGTCCCTTCTTGACGCCGCCCGCGAGGTCCGCGAGGCCGCCTATGCGCCCTATTCCAACTTCAAGGTCGGCGCGGCCGTGCGCGGCAAGTCGGGCGCGATCTATCGTGGCTGCAACGTCGAAAACGTGGCCTATCCCGAGGGCACCTGTGCAGAAGCCGGCGCCATCGCCGCGATGGTTGCGGCCGGCGAGACCGAGCTGGTCGAGGTCGCCGTCATCGCCGGATCGCCCAGCCCGGTGCCGCCCTGCGGCGGCTGCCGGCAGAAGCTGGCCGAGTTCGGCCGCGGCGAGACACCGGTCCTGCTGGCAACGACCGGAGGCGCGACCATGGCGACAACCATCGGCGAATTGCTGCCGGGACGTTTCGATGCGGGTCACATGGCTGGGGCCGGGTCGTGAGCCAGCCTGACGCAATGCCGGATGATCTGGACACCGATCCGCGCCCGATCATCGCACGTCTGCGTGACGGCGGCGGTCTGGATCAGGCCGGTGCGACGCAGATCGCGCGCGGGCTGGCGGATGGCGGTGTTTCGGATGCGCAGGCCGGTGCCTTTGCGATGGCGGTGCTGACCCGCGGCCTGTCGACGGAAGGGCGGGCCGCGCTGACGCGGGCGATGCGCGATTCCGGCCATGTGCTGCGCTGGGATCTGCCGGGTGCCGTCTTCGACAAGCACTCGACCGGCGGCATCGGCGACGTGGTGTCGCTGATTCTCGCCCCGCTGCTTGCGGCCTGCGGCGTCTTCGTGCCGATGATTTCCGGGCGGGGCCTTGGCCATACCGGCGGCACGCTGGACAAGCTGGAGGCCATTCCGGGCTATGACTGCGACCTGACCGAGGACCGTTTTCGTCAGGTGGTCACCGAGGTGGGCTGCGCCATCGTCGCGGCCTCGGGCGATCTGGCACCCGCCGACCGCCGCCTTTACGCCATTCGTGACGAGGCCGCCGCCGTCCAGTCGGTCGATCTGATCACCGCCTCGATCCTGTCGAAGAAGCTTGCCGCCGGGCTGGATGCGCTGGTGCTGGACGTGAAATCGGGATCGGGCGCCTTCCTGCAATCGCAGAAGGAGGCCCACGAACTGGCGGAGTCGCTGGTATGGACGGCCAATGCGGCCGGCTGTCGGACCTCGGCGCTGATCACCGATATGGACCAGCCGCTCGCCCGCGCCGCCGGAAATGCGCTGGAAGTGGCCGAGGCGATCGCCTGCCTGCGCGGCGCGCCATCGGCGCTGCGCGACCTGACGCTGAAGCTGTCGGCCGAGGCATTGGCGCTGGCGGGGCAGGGCGATGCCGAAGCCCAAGTGACCGAAGCGCTGGATTCCGGCCGTGCCGCCGAAGCCTTCGCCCGCATGGTGGCGGCGCAGGGCGGGCCTGCGGATCTGGTCGAAGCCCCCGAGCGTTACCTGACGCCCGCGCCCGTCATTCGGCCCATCCCCGCCCCCGATGGCTTCGTGGCCGAAATCGACGCCACAGCACTCGGGCAGGCAGTGGTGGCGCTTGGCGGTGGCCGGGTCCGGTCGGGCGAGGTGATCGACCACCGTGTCGGCCTGTCGGATCTGCGCCGGCTGGCCGAACCGACCGAAGGGCAGCTGGGCCTCGTCCATGCCGCCAGCGATGCCGAGGCCGATGCCGCCATCGCCGCCGTTCAGGCCGCCTGCCGGATCGCGCCCGAAGCCCCGCCCGCTGGCCCGTTGGTGCGTGGCCATGTCGCGCCGCCCGCGGGTGGCCCGCAGAACTATCGTCAGCAAGCAGAGAATTGAGGGCAACAATGTCGCGTGTCTTCCTGGTGGTCATGGATTCGGTGGGGATCGGCGGCGCGCCCGACGCTGATCGTTTTTTCAATGACGGCCGCCCCGATACCGGCAGCAATACCGTGCTGCACATGGCCCTGGCGCAGAGCCTGCACCTGCCCAATCTCGACCGGCTTGGCCTTGGGGCGGCGATCCGGCTTGCCTCGGGGCAGGACGCGCCGGGCCTCGGCGCGACGCCCGAAGGCCTGTGGGGCGCGGCCAGCGAGATTTCGCCCGGCAAGGATACGCCCTCGGGTCATTGGGAAATCGCTGGCGTACCCGTTCCCTGGGACTGGCACTATTTCCCCGACACCCAGCCCGCTTTCCCGGCCGAAGTCACCGCCCGCGTCTGCGAACTGGCCGGGACCGAGGGGATCCTGGGCAACAAGCATTCCTCGGGCACGGTGATCCTCGACGAATTGGGCGAGGAGCATATGCGCAGCGGCTGGCCGATCTGCTATACTTCGGCCGACAGCGTTTTTCAGATCGCCGCGCATGAAGAGGCCTTCGGCCTCGACCGCTTGCTGAAGCTGTGCGAAGACCTTGCACCCATGCTGCACGCGATGCGCGTCGGTCGCGTGATCGCACGCCCGTTTACCGGCACACCGGGTAATTTCACCCGCACCCCCAACCGCCGCGACTATGCCATCGCCCCACCGGCCGAGACGATTCTGGATATCGCCGCAAAGGCCGGGCGTGATACCCATGCCATCGGCAAGATCGGCGATATCTTCAGCCATCGCGGCATCGGCAAGCTGCACAAGGGCAAGTCCGACGCCGATCTGGCCGAGCACCTGCTGCGCATGATCGACACCGCCGCACCGGGCAGCCTGACCTTCGCCAACTTCGTCGAGTTCGACAGCCTTTACGGCCATCGGCGCGACATTCCCGGCTATGCCCGGCAGTTGGAATGGTTCGACACCGTTGCCGGACAGGCCATCGCGCGGCTGCAGCCCGGCGACTTGATGATTTTTACCGCCGATCACGGCAACGACCCGTCCTGGACCGGCACAGACCATACGCGCGAACGCGTGCCCGTTTTGGGTGCCGGGCTGGGCGCGCGCGCCATTGGAAATGTTGGCTTTTCCGATATCGGCGCCAGTGTCGCGGCCCATCTGGGGCTGGATCTGCCGAAAGCCGGCGCCAGTTTTCTTTGACCTTCCGCATTTGATTCGCAGGACCATCATCCGATGAAAGACTTAAAGAAGATTGAATTGCATCTGCATCTGGAAGGTGCTGCGCCTCCGGCCTTTATTCGCGGGCTGGCAGCTGAAAAGAACATGGACCTGCCGCCGATTTTCGATGCGCAGGGGAATTACGACTACAAGGATTTCAACGACTTCCTGCGCGTCTATGAGGCCGCAACTGCGGCCATCAAGTCGCCGCAGGACTATGCCCGGCTGTTGCGCGAAGTGCTGCAGAATTGCGGCGAACAGGGCGTCATCTATGCCGAGCTTTTCGTCTCTCCCGAATTCTGCGGCGGCGGCGATCTGTCGGCCTGGCGCGACTATCTGGCCGCGATGACCGAGGTCGCGACCGAGATGTCGGGCCACGGGATCGACAGCCGTGCGGTTCTGACCGTGATCCGCCATTTCGGCCCCGAACGTGCCCGCAAGACCGCGATCTGCGCTGCCGAAACCGCCAGCGCCGATCACAGCGGTTGGGTGTCTGGCTTTGGCATGGGCGGCGCCGAAAACGTGGGCCGCGCGCAGGACTATGCTTGGAGCTTTGACTGCGCGCGCGAGGCAGGGCTGGGCCTGACCTCTCACGCTGGCGAATGGGGCGGGCCGCAATCCATTCGCGACACGGTGAGCCTTGGCGTCACCCGCATCGGCCACGGCGTCGGCGCCGTCGATGACCCGGCGCTGATGCGCGAACTGATCGACCGCGGTACGGTGTTGGAGGTCTGCCCCGGTTCGAACCTGGCGCTGGGGATCTATCCCGACTGGCGCGCCCATCCGATTGCGAAACTGGCCGATGCTGGCGTCAAGGTAACCGTTTCAACCGATGATCCGCCTTTCTTCCACACCACGCTATCACAGGAATATGACCGGCTTGCCGATGCCTTCGGCTGGGCCGAACCTGAATTCACCGAGCTGAACCGTACCGCCGCCGAAGCCGCTTTTTGCGACGAAAACACCCGTGCGCGGCTGCGTGCCGCCTTCGCGTAACGGCTGGACAGTTGCCGCGCAGCCCCTATACCGCCCCGCAGCCCCAAATCGGAAGTGACGCCATGACCACCAAGCACCTGACCATCGTCGATCACCCGCTGGTACAGCACAAGCTGACGCTGATGCGCGACAAAGGCACCTCGACCGCCGGCTTTCGGCAGCTGCTGCGCGAGATCAGCCTGCTGCTTGCATATGAGATCACCCGCGAACTGCCGGTAACCCATCAGCGGATCGAGACGCCCTTGCAGCCGATGGACGCCCCCGTGCTGGAAGGCAAGAAACTGGCGCTGGTGTCTATCCTGCGGGCCGGAAACGGGCTGATGGATGGCATTCTGGAACTGATCCCCTCGGCCCGGGTGGGGTTTGTCGGGCTGTACCGCGACCCTGAAACGCTGCAACCCGTACAGTATTATTCCAAGCTTCCCAAAGAGTTGGACGCGCGTATGACCATCGTCGTCGACCCGATGCTGGCGACGGGAAATTCGTCGGCGGCAGCGATCGACCTGGTCAAGGCCGCGGGTGCCACAAATATCCGCTTTCTGTGCCTTCTGGCATCGCCCGAAGGCGTGGCGCGCATGGCAGAGGCTCATCCGGATGTTCCCATTGTGACGGCGTCACTGGAAGAAAGGCTGGACGATCACGGCTATATCGTGCCAGGGCTGGGCGACGCCGGCGACCGGATGTTCGGGACGAAATAGGGAATTAACCCGCTGGTAAGCCGCGCCCGCTAGAACGGTCGAAACGACTGATTCGGCGGTAACATGCGGCAACTGGTGCTTTTCTTGCTGTTCTGGATGACGGGGGCCGGGCTTGCACGCGCAGAAAGTGCCGGTCCCGCTGAAACGCCCCCCGGTGACTATCCGGGGGCGCAATACATTGACAGTACGGGCTGCGTGTTTGTTCGTGACGGCCGGGCATGGGTGGCCAGACTGGGTGATGACGGCGCGCAAACATGCGGCTTTCCCCCCAGCCTAACCGCATGGTCATCCGAAGACCGATCTGCGCCGAAATCCTCGATGGCTGAGATCGAGCGCGAACTGACCGTGGCGATTGTGGCGGCCGAGGGCGCGGCAATCGACCTGACACAACCGACAGCGGCCGAGGACCATCGCGCGGCCCCCGTTGCAAAGGTGCGTTCCGACAGCCCTGCCATCGTTGCGCGTGATACGGCGCGGCAGCATCGTGCAGTGGTCACCGTTGGGGCCGACCCCGCAACCGGCCCCGGGGCCGAGATCGCGCGCGCGCTTCATGCCGATCCTGTTCTGGAGGCTCGGATGACAGCGGCAATAGACCCCAATGCGCGTCTTTGCGCGCTGCTTGGGTTGAAATCGCTGGCGGGGAACGGCTGGTCCGTGGGCGCCGATCCGACACGGGGCTATTGTAAGGGCCTCGCGCCGCAGGCATTGCCAAGCCTGCGCGAGCCGGTGAAAGAAGCCGGGCGCAAAGGCGCGGCCTCGTCACTGCAACCGGCCGCCAAGGGGGCGGAAATGCCTGCCGCTCGGCCTCAGCCTTCGCCAGCGACGGGCGCGGCTAGTCAGGCGCGCGCCACCACCGCCAAATCGGACAGTGCCGCCGCCGATGCCCCGGGGGGGCGCCAGAACGCAACTGCGGAACGGCCTGCAATGCGCAAAGGTGGATCGGCCTCGGTCGGGGCCGGTGATCCGGGCGGCAATGTTCCGGCGAATGCGCGATTTGTGCAGATCGGAGAGTTCAATGCCGATGGTGTCACCGCCGCTGTGGCTGCGATCCGGGCGATGGGCTATCCGGTCGCGCGGCAAACCAAGCCAAATTCGCAGGGGCAACGAATTATCGTGGCCGGACCGTTCGACAACCGCGAGCGCCTGATCGCGGCATTGGATCGACTGCGGCGGGCTGGCTATCCCCGCGCTTTTGCGCGCTAGGAGCCTGGCAGGGATGCATGCGACGTGGCACGCCCGCGCAAAGCACTGATGGCTGGCGTGGCAGGACGCTCTGGCCTTCGGCGAAGGTGAAAGGAGCCTTCGCCGACGAAACGGGCGGTTAAGGTATGCGCACCAGAAGAGGCTGTGGCGCAGGATGACGGTGCCCCGCGGTCATTCCGTCCAGCATCCGATCAGTCGCGGCGCAGGGACGTCAGGGTCATGCTGCCTGTCGATCAAAGGTCTTGGGGGCAACCGCGTCCAAGGCTCACCCCCGATCAATGCAGATCTGCTGCAGGGTGAGCCAGTCGCGTTCGGTCAGGATTGGTGGATAGGGCTGGGTGCGGAACGGGTCGGATTCGGTCAGGGCGACGGGGGCAGGGATGGCGCCGGGAAGGGTCTCGGCATAGGGCGTGGCGGGGATGCGTGAGGCGGCGAATCCTTGCAGAAGCTGCTGGTCGGCCGGTCGATGCGGCGGCGACGACAGCAAGGCCTCGCCAAAACCCTGCAATGCATTCGGCGACAGGGTGCCACGCGTCAGCAGGCTCAGCACCTCGGGGAAAGAGGCGCGGTCCATGATCGCCCGCATCGGGTCGGTCGTTTCTGCAGCGATTTTCGCGGCAAGAAGATGTCCGGCCAGGGCGGCTGGGTCGGATTGATCCGCGATCAGGCGGTTATCGACGACGATCAGGTCGCCGGGCAGCAGCAACGCCCCTTCCAATCCATCGCGCAGAACCGCAATGCGGGTCTTGGGGGGCAGGCCGATGCGGCGTGCGAGGCCGTGCAAGGACGCCTCGGCGGCCGGATCGGTGCAGGGCTGCCCGGTCGATCGGCTCATGTCGCCAAGAATCCCCTGGCCGATCTGCGCGCGTTCGGCGGCGGGGGTGATGCGGACGGCATGCGCGCGCAAGGCATCGGGCAGCCAGATGATCCCCGCCAGCAGCATCACCACCAGCGCGGTCGCGGTCAGGCTGCCGCGCAGCCGGCCGGGATGCGGCTTACGCGCCGCAATCGCCGATTGCACCCGGTTGATCGCGTCGATCATCCAGCGGTCGTCGATCTCCAACGTCTCATAGCCGGCATCTTCGGCGGTGGTGACCGGGGTATAGACCGCCGGCGTGCCGCCCGGATTCAGGCGCTGAATCGCGGGCAGTGACCAATGCGTCAGCGGCGCGTCGGATTTGGGATCAGACAGGATCAGCGTCGCCTCGCCAATCGAGACGACGACCTCGCGCAATTGCGCATCGGGCGAGGACCGCCAACTGCCCGGCGATTCCAGCCGTTGAAACTGCCTCAGCGCGGTCGAACGCATTCCAACCTGTCCGTCATATCGCGCCCAGCATGGGGCGGGGCGCGGGCGGCGTCAATCGTCGGCGCCGATCGTCATGCCCTTGTCCTGGGCCATGCTGCGCATCCGGTTCTGAAGCTTCTCGAAGGCGCGGACCTCGATCTGGCGGATACGTTCGCGCGAGACATCGTAACGTTCGGACAATTCCTCCAGCGTCAGGGGATCGTCGCGCAGCCGACGCTCCATCAGGATGTCCTTCTCGCGGTCGTTCAGCACATCCATCGCCTGCATCAGCATCGTGCGGCGGGTGTCGAGTTCTTCGGATTCCGCATAGGCCTCGGCCTGATTGGCGTCCTCGTCTTCCAGCCAGTCCTGCCATTGCGCGGTCGATTCGCCATCGCCCGACCCGACCGTCGCATTCAGCGACGCGTCCGAGCCCGCCATGCGGCGGTTCATGTCGATGACTTCCTGTTCGGTGACGTTCAGGTCATTGGCAATGCGGGCGACGTTTTCGGGGCGCAGGTCGCCTTCTTCCAAGGCACCGATGCGGTTCTTGGCCTTGCGCAGGTTGAAGAACAGCTTTTTCTGCCCCGAGGTGGTGCCCATCTTCACCAGCGACCAGGACCGCAGGATATATTCCTGGATCGAGGCGCGGATCCACCACATCGCATAGGTCGCCAGACGAAACCCCTTTTCGGGATCGAAACGCTTCACCGCCTGCATCAGGCCCACATTCGCTTCCGAGATGACCTCGGCCTGAGGCAGCCCGTAACCGCGATAACCCATGGCAATCTTGGCGGCCAGCCGCAGGTGCGAGGTCACCATCTTATGCGCGGCCTCGCTGTCCTCGTGATCGACCCAGGCCTTGGCCAGCATGTATTCTTCTTCGGGTTCCAGCAGCGGGAACTTGCGAATTTCCTGCAAATAGCGGTTCAGCCCCTGTTCGGGGCTGGGCGCGGGGAGGGAAGTGTAGTTGGCCATCTTATCTGTCCTCTCACCGGATCAACGCTGGTCCGCTGCGGCAGTTCCGCGCAGCTGATCCAACAAATCCTGCATATCTTCGGGAAGGGGCGATGTGAATTCCAGATGCGCCCCGCTCACGGGATGGTCAAAGCCCAGCCGGGCGGCATGAAGCGCCTGGCGGGGGAAGTTCTGGACCGCCTCGGCCGCATCGCCCAGGGCCTTGGCCGAGGCTTTGCGCGCCCCGCCATAGGTCGGATCGCCGATCAGCCCAAGGCCCGCATGGGCCATATGGACGCGGATCTGGTGGGTGCGGCCGGTTTCCAGCCGGCATTCGACCAGCATGGCGGCGGGCGGTGTGCCGAAGCTTTCCAGCATCCGCGCGCGGGTGACGGCGTGGCGGCCACGTTCGCCATCGAACAGCACGGCCTGACGCTGGCGGTCGGTCGGGTGGCGGTCAAGCCGTGAGGTGATTTTCATCACTCCGCCGGGTTCAAAGCTGACACCGCGTGTACCGCGCAGGCGGGCGGCGGCCGGGTCGATGACCCCGTGACCAAGCGCCAGATAGGCGCGGTCGGTGCTGTGCGCTTCGAACTGCGCGGCAAGGCCGTGATGGGCGCGGTCGGATTTCGCCGCCACCAGCAGGCCCGAGGTGTCCTTGTCGATCCGGTGGACGATGCCCGGCCGCATCTCTCCGCCGATGCCCGACAGGCTGCCGGCGCAATGATGCAGCAGCGCATTGACCAGCGTACCGTCGCGGCTGCCCGGCGCGGGGTGGACAACCATGCCGGCGGGCTTGTCGATGACGATCAGGTCCGCATCCTCATAGACCACGTTCAGCGGGATATCCTGCGCCAGCGTTTCGACCGGTTCGGGATCGGGCAGGGCGATGCGCCAGACCTGCCCCGGCTGGACGCGCAGCTTGGCACCGGTGGCCGGCCCGTCCGGCCCGATCACCGCGCCTTCGGCGATCAGCTTTGACAGCCGCGAACGCGACAATGCCGCTTCTGCTGGCACAAGATCGGCAAGCGCCTTATCAAGGCGTTCAGTTACACCCTCGGGAATGGTCAGGATCAGTTCACTCATGGATCGCGATGTAAAGGATGCGCCCGCCCGGGGCGAGAGGCAACCGCTGGCTACGCCCTCGCCCGAGGTACCGCATCTGCTGTTTCTCAAGTTGATGGTCGGCGGGCTGGCCGTGGCGATGGTGCTGGGACTGGGGCTGATCGGCACCATCATGTGGCTGCGCCTGAACGCGCCCATGCTGCCTGATCTGCCCGAATCGGTGAACCTGCCCGAGGGCAGCAATGCCGAGGCCGTGACCTTTGCCCGCAACCGGCTGATCGTGGTGACAGACCGGGGCGAAATTGTGATTTATGACGCCGATGGCGCGTGGCATCAGACGGTTGAGCTGAATCCGCGCTGAATCACCCCTGCGCTTTCGCTTCCAGCGCGTCCAGCCGGGCCTTCAGTTCCGCATTCTCGGTGCGGGCCTTGATGGCCATGTCGCGGACGGCATCGAATTCTTCTCGGGTGACCAGGTTGCGTTCGGCAAGCCAGCGGTCGATCCAGGAATTGAAGGCGGTCTCGGCCTCGGATTTGGCGCCCTGGGCCACACCCATCGCATTTGTCATCATCCGTGACATGTCGTCGAAGAACTTGTTCTGGCTGGTCATCCTGCGCTCCTGCGGGGTTCTTTCTGCCTATATGGGGCAAGCGGGCGCGGGGTTCAATGTTGACACCGGGCCGCCCGTGGCTAGCGTGCGCGGGCAATCAAAGGACCGCCATGATCCCCTTCCCCGATATCTCGCCCGAACTGTTCGTCATCCCCATCGGCGAGACGGGTCTGCCGATTCGCTGGTATGCGCTGGCTTATCTGGCGGGGCTGGTGCTGGGGGCGCTGGCGATCTGGCGGATGATGAAATCGGACCGGATCTGGGGCGGCGCCGCACCGATGCCTGCGGCCAAGGTCGAGGACCTGCTGACCTGGATCGTGGGCGGCGTCATTCTGGGCGGGCGGCTGGGCTTCGTTCTGTTCTATCAGCCGGGCTATTACCTGACCCATCCGCTGGAAATCCCGATGGTCTGGCGCGGCGGCATGTCCTTCCATGGCGGATTTCTGGGGGTGGTGCTGGCGTCGTGGTGGTGGGCGCGGCGCGATGGCGTGGAACCCCTGCGGCTGGCCGATGCGCTGGCGGTGGTGGCGCCGATCGGGCTGTTTTTTGGTCGCCTCGCCAATTTCATCAATGCCGAGTTGTGGGGGCGTCCGACAGATGCGCCCTGGGGTGTGATTTTTCCCGGTGCCGCCGCCCAAAGCTGCCCCGGGGTCGAGGGGCTTTGCGCGCGCCATCCCAGCCAGCTTTACGAGGCCGGGCTGGAAGGGCTTCTGCTTGGATTGATCCTGCTGGTGCTGGTCTGGCGCGGCGGTTTGCGCCGTCCGGGGCTGGCGCTTGGCGTTTTCCTGTCGGGCTATGCGGCGGCGCGCATCTTCGTTGAATTCTTCCGCGAGGCAGACGCCCAGTTCATCACCGCCGACAGCCCGCTGGGCCGGGTGGCGCTTGGGCTGAGCATGGGCCAGCTTCTGTCCCTGCCGATGCTGGCGGTCGGGGTCTACTTTATCCTCCGCGCCCTGCGCCGCCCGGCGCGATGACGCCACTTGGCCGTCTGATTGCCGATGAAATCCGCGCCAGCGGCCCGATGAGCCTGGCGCGATATATGGAGCTGTGCCTGCTGCATCCGCGCCACGGCTATTACAGCACCCGCGACCCCTTCGGCGCGGCCGGCGATTTCACCACCGCGCCCGAGATCAGCCAGATCTATGGCGAGCTGTTGGGCCTGTTTCTGGCGCAGGCCTGGCTGGATCAGGGCGCGCCCACACCCTTTACCCTGGCCGAGATCGGGCCGGGGCGGGGTACGCTGATGGCCGATGCGCGCCGCGCCATGCGGGTGGTGCCCGGCATGGCCGAGGCCGCCCGGCTGCATCTGGTCGAGGCCTCGGCCCATTTGCAGCATGTGCAGCAGGACCGGCTGGGCGTGCTGACCCATCTGGAAAGCGTGACAGATTTTCCTGACAGCCCATTGTTCCTGCTGGCAAATGAATTCTTCGACGCGCTGCCGATCCAGCAGTTTCAGCGTGGCCCGGATGGCTGGGCCGAACGGCTGATCGGGCTTCAGGGCGACCGGTTGGCCTTCGGCCTCGGCCCGGTGATGCGGCTGGACCTGCCCGGCGCGGAAGGCGAGGTGATCGAACGCTGCCCAGCCGCCCCTGCCATCGTGACGGCCATCGCGGAACGGATTGCGGCACGGGGAGGTGTGGCGCTGTTTGTCGACTACGGCGGTTGGAACGGTCGGGGCGACACGTTTCAGGCGCTGTCAGAGCATAAGCCAGTCGATCCTCTGGCCGCGCCGGGTCAGGCTGATCTGACGGCGCATGTCGATTTCGCCCCGCTTGCGGCGGCGGCGCAGGCGGCGGGTTGTGCGGTGGGATACACCACGCAGGGCGCCTTGCTGGTGGCACTGGGGATCAATGCGCGGGCCGCCCGACTGACGGCATCCGGCGACAGCGCGGCCGCTGGGGCTGCACGACGCTTGACCCATGCCGATGAAATGGGACATTTGTTCAAGGCGCTGGCGCTGTGGCCGCAAGGGGCGCCTGCGCCCGCAGGTTTTGAACGGGCGGGCATGACACCAACATCAGATCCGAGACGATGAAATTGACGCTGGAAATCCTGAATCACCCCCTGCTGGACGGCGTCCGGCACGGCTTCTTCACCCGCAAGGGTGGGGCCAGTTCGGGGCTTTATGCCGGGCTGAATTGCGGTCGCGGATCGAAGGATCAGCAGGATGTGGTTGAAACCAACCGCGCCCGGGTCGCCGATGCAATGGGGGTGGCGCATGACCGTTTGGCCGGGGTCCACCAGGTGCATTCGGCCGATGTGGTGGTCATTACCAGCCCGGACCAGATCAACGCTGCCGATCAGCCCGACGCTGACGCGCTGGTGACAGCGCTGCCGGGCGTGGCGCTGTCGGTGCTGACGGCGGATTGCCAGCCGGTGCTGTTCGCCGACCCCGAGGCTGGCGTGATTGGCGCCGCGCATGCCGGTTGGAAGGGCGCGCTGTCCGGCGTGCTGGAGGCTACGGCAGATGCCATGCGCGATCTGGGCGCGACCCGCATCCGCGCGGTAATCGGACCGACGATTTCGCAGCGCGCCTATGAGGTGGGTTGGGACTTCATGGAGAACTTTACCGCCGAAGACCCGGAATATCAGCGCTTTTTCTCGAACGGGCCAGCCGATAAACCGGTCTTTGACTTGCCCGGCTTCGGCCTGTCGCGTCTGCGCGCGGCGGGGGGCGAGGCGCAGTGGATCGGCCATTGCACCTATTCCGACCCGGAACGTTTCTTTTCCTATCGCCGCAGCACCCATCTGGGCGAACCCGATTACGGGCGGCTGATTTCGGCCATCGCGCTGCCTGGGTGACGAGCGAAACGGGTGTATTGCAACCGTAGATAGACCGGCGTCTGACTTCCGGTGGTTTGGCTGGCTTCAATCTTTGGGGGGAATTGATGACGGCGATGCGAAGGGTCGGTCCTGCACATCGCGCAAACCGCCGAGGCTAAATGACGGTCGCGCGACCATCACCACAATTCTTGTCAGAAGTTTGGCGGACATTCGCGATTCGAGGAATCCGAACGCGAATGTCTACGCTTGACTAGGAGTGTTGGGTTTGTGCTGGACGGAACTCGTGTTTATTGATCGCCGCTCTCATCGCCCACAAACTGACAGGTATTGCCACGAGACCACCTGCAATGCTTCCCCAAAGGCCGCCAGCTTCAGGATGGCCCAACATACCAGCGGCAAGTCCGGCAATGGCTCCGGCGATGAAGCCCGCAACAGTCCCAAAAATGAATGACCGCCAAGTCATGCTCCACCAGATCGGCAACACTTCTCTGTAAGTCATATTCCGTCTTTCTTATTAAGAACTTATCGAATATTCATTCAACTTACAGAAATAGTCAAGATTTGTTCGCGCCAACACTTAGGCTGACCTTTTGGGGTGACGATCTTGGCGTTTGGCGGAAATCTGAGGGTATCGAGACCCGCGTCAGGACAAAGGCGGCCTGCCGTCAGTGCCGTCAAAAGGAATCCCCGGCTCATCCTTCGCCACGCGGATCACCAGCGAGGTCTTGACCGAAGCCACATTCGGCGCGGCGGTCAGGTCATGGGTCAGGAAATTCTGAAAGCTGGTCAGGTCCGGGGCCACGCATTTCAGGATAAAGTCGATTTCGCCGTTCAGCATGTGGCATTCGCGGACCAGCGGCCAGACGCGGGCGCGTTCCTCGAAAGCGGCCAGATCGCGCTCGGATTGGCTCTGCAGGCGAACCATGGCGAAGACCTGCACCTCGAACCCAAGGCTGCGGGGGTCGATCTCGGCGTGATAGCCGCGGATATAGCCGGCGTCCTCCAGCACGCGGACGCGACGCAGGCAGGGCGGGGCGGAAATGCCGACGCGGCGGGCCAGTTCGACATTGGTCATGCGGCCGTCCGCCTGCAGCTCGGCCAGGATCTTGCGGTCGATCTCGTCCAGCTTGGTGCCGTGCATGTCAATTCCTTCCTTGAATTGTGCGTGAACGTATACCTGAGGTCCTATCTGCGCAATATTGTTTCGTGAGGGTGCGGCGATACGGCAGGCGATTGAAGACGGGGCCAGCCTGCACTAGCTGTATGGCAACACCGAATTACAGGAGGCCCGGATGGCCGAACAGCATCGCAAACTTCTGATCGTCGGCTCTGGCCCGGCGGGCTATACCGCCGCCGTCTATGCCGCCCGCGCCATGCTGGAGCCGCTGCTGATTCAAGGCATGCAGCCCGGCGGCCAGCTGACCATTACCACCGAGGTCGAGAACTGGCCCGGCCTGATCGAGGTTCAGGGCCCCGAGCTGATGGTGAAGATGGAAGAACACGCCAAGGCCATGGGGGCCGAGATCAAGTTCGACACCGTGTCGAAGCTGGATCTGGGCGTGCGCCCCTTCCGCGCCATCTGCGATTCGGGCGATGTGGTCACCGCCGATGCGGTCATCCTCGCCACCGGGGCACAGGCAAAATGGCTGGGCCTGCCGTCCGAGGAGAAATTCCAGGGTTTCGGCGTCAGCGCCTGCGCGACCTGCGATGGCTTTTTCTATCGCGGCAAGGAAGTGGTGGTGATCGGCGGCGGCAATACCGCGGTCGAAGAGGCCCTGTTCCTGACCAATTTCGCCAGCAAGGTGACGCTGATCCACCGCCGCGACGAATTGCGGGCCGAAAAGATCCTGCAACAGCGTCTGCTGAAAAATCCCAAGATTGAATGCATCTGGGACAGCGAAGTGCTGGAAGTGCTGGGCGAGGACAACCCGCTGGGCGTGTCCGGTGTCAAACTGCGCAACCTCAAGACCGGGGCGGAAAGCGTTCTGGATACTTCGGGCGTCTTCGTGGCCATCGGCCATTCGCCGGCATCCGAACTGGTCAAGGAGCAGCTGGAGTTGCTGGAAGGCGGCTATGTCAAGGTCGAACCCGGCTCGACCCGGACCTCGATCCCCGGCGTTTTCGCGGCGGGCGACCTGACTGACCACATCTATCGTCAGGCCGTCACCAGTGCGGGCATGGGCTGCATGGCCGCGCTGGATGCCGAACGCTATCTGGCCGAACATCACGAGGCCGGCGCGCCCGCACCCGATGCCGCCCAGATCGAGCCCGTGACCGCCTGATATGGCCCGCGTCATCGTCGATGACCGGATGCAACAGGGCTATGCCTATGATCTGTCCGCGCCTGCGGGGGCAGATTTCGATGAAGGCTTCACCCCGGACCTGATCCCGGCCGAGATGCTTCGGCTGGGGGTTTTTGGCGGCTGTTACATGACCGATTGCCGGGATGAGTTTCCGGCCGAGTGGTTCAAGGGCGCGAAGCTGTCGCCCGGCAAGCCCGACGCAAAGCTGAACTATTTCGGCATCAAGGCCAGCCAGCCGCTGTCGGAATGGCGCCGCAAGGGCTGGCTGCACCCGGATGATCCGCGCGGCTGGTTTCAGTGGTATTGCCGTTATTGGATGGGCCGGCGTCACGATGACGACGCCCGCCAGATCGGGCGCTGGCGGGCCATTCGTCGCCATGTCGGGCAGCTGCGCCGGGCCTGCGATCCGGGCGATCTGTTCTGCCGCCCGCGCCAGCGTCAGGCACTGCTGCATTGGGCTTATGACAGCCGCAAGCTGTAGGGGGCTCAGGGCGCTTTGTAGCCGGGGGCGTCCCAAGCCTTGCCGTCGCCTTCCCGCTCGTCCTTGTCCTTGCGCATGAGCCACGCCGCTGCGAACAGGCTGTCGCTCTGGCTCAGCTCGGCTGAAAGCTGCTGCATATCCTGGGGCGAGCGGATGACCTGCGCCTGTACCAGCATCGGCAGCACTGCCGAGGGCATGACATAAAGCCTGCCGCCCGAACATTGCTGCGCCTGATCCAGCGCCTGGCGGATGTCGGGCGCCTTCGCAGCGCCCTCACCAATATAGACAAGGACCTCGTCGGTCATGCGATCGGTACTCCGTTCCGGTCGGGCAGGCCGTCATAGCCGAGATGCAGCTTCGTTGCCGCGCACATCGCCCAGTCATTGGACTGCATGATGCATTTTTCCCCGCCGTTCGGTGCGCAGGTGGCGCAATTCCGGTTCGGCTCGCCGAAATGACCCCAAGCACCGCCGCAATCGCAGCCCGACTGGGCGTATTCGTCAGGGGCGTTGAAGATATGGCCGGTCTCATGGGCGAAAACCCGGTCGATCTGGTCCGGCCCCCAGCCGTCATTGTCGAAATGCATCACCAGACGCGGCCCTCCCAGCCGGGCATAGGCGAAATGCGCGATCCTGTACTTGGTGAAGAACGCGACATAGGCCCAGTCCGTTCCGTGCTTCTGGCGCAGTGCCTCGGCATAGGCAGCGGTGCCGGCATCGCCGGGGGCATGGCCAAGCTGTTCCAGCGCGGCATCGCGCCATGGTGCTTCGTAGGCGTCGAAATCATTGCCCGAGGTGACTTCTGCCGCGTCGACGGTCAGCAGCTCGATATCATGGACGAAGGTCACACCCTTTTTCGGGGCCTCATTGGCCAGAAATGAGAGCCCGTTCTGAACCTCGGCCACGACAAGGGTCTGGTCCTCAGCGCTGAAAACCAACTGCGGTTGCGGGCCGCTGACGATGACAAGGCCCACGGCGACACGCCCGGTCAGCCGCGCCGACAGCGGGGTTGCGATCGGTGCGCCGGGCTGGGCCGGGCGGTTTTCGACCATGGCCATGCCGGGCGGGTGGATCGGACCGGGGCCATCGCCCGGCGCGCCTTCCCAGGACAGCCCCTGAAAGCGGCGGTCCTGCTTCTTGGCGCGGGCTTGCGCGCTGTTTCGGCGTTCAAAGCCGCGCCGTCCAAGCGCCTCGGTCGGGGTCAGTTCGGCCCCGGGCGCGGCATCGGGCACGGGCGACTGGGTAACCGAGCCGGGAAAATCGACGATGGCAAGGCGGCCATATTGGTGAAAGATCGGGGCGCTGCGCTGGCTGCTGCCCATCTCGGGTGCATGGCTGTCGGCGGAAAAGATCAGAATTTCATTCGTTTCAAGATCGGCCGTCATATGTTCGGCTCCCTTCGACTGAAATGGAAGGGCAATCTAGCACGAAACGGAAACAGAGGATGTGACAATCGCGCGACGCCCCATTGCGCAGTCGTCAATACTGTTGAAACCTATTCGGTGTAGGGCTATGGCGACCCCGAGCCGGCGTCCGACCATGTTTCAAGGGGCGCTTGACGGTATTCCTATATCAGACCGAGCATCCGCGATGACCGCTGCAAATCACACCCCGATCCCCGAACTTTTCGTTTCCCCCGAAGCCGCCTCGGCGTTGAAGGACGAAGCCGGCAATATGCCCAGCTGGGACCTGACCCAGCGGCAGGCCTGCGACCTTGAATTGCTGATGAATGGCGGTTTCAACCCGCTGAAGGGCTTCCTGACCGAAGCCGACTATAACAGCGTCGTCAATGACATGCGGCTGGCCGACGGCACGCTGTGGCCGATGCCGATCACGCTGGACGTGTCGGAAAGCTTCGCCGAAGGGATCGAGCCCGGCACCGATATCGCGCTGCGCGATCAGGAAGGCGTGATTCTGGCGGTGATGTCGGTCACTGACAAATGGATCCCGAACAAGAAGCTGGAGGCCGAGAGGGTCTTTGGTGCGGGCCACGACGATCTGGCGCATCCGGCCATCAATTATCTGCACAACAGTGCCGGCAAGGTCTATCTCGGCGGTCCGGTGAAGGGCCTGCAGCCGCAGATCCATTATGATTTCCGCGGGCGTCGCAACACCCCGAACGAGCTGCGCGCGATGTTCAAGAAGCTGGGCTGGCGCAAGGTCGTGGTCTTCCAGACCCGCAACCCGCTGCACCGCGCCCATCAGGAACTGACCTTCCGCGCCGCGCGTGAAGCGCAGGCCAACCTGATGATCCACCCGGTTGTCGGCATGACCAAACCGGGCGATGTCGACCACTTCACCCGCGTCCGCTGCTATGAAGCGGTGCTGGACAAATATCCGCAGGCGACCACGACGCTGTCGCTGCTGAATCTGGCCATGCGCATGGCCGGCCCGCGCGAGGCGGTGTGGCACGGCATCATCCGCCGCAACCATGGCGCGACCCATTTCATCGTCGGCCGCGATCATGCCGGTCCCGGCAAGAACAGCCAGGGCGTCGATTTCTACGGCCCCTATGACGCGCAGGAACTGTTCCGCAAACACGAAGACGAGATCGGCGTGAAAATGGTCGATTTCAAGCACATGGTCTATGTGCAGGAACGCGCCCAATACGAACCGGCCGACGAGATCGAGGAAGGCGTGACCGTCCTGAACATCTCGGGGACCGAACTGCGCCGCCGTCTGCGCGAGGGGCTGGAGATCCCGGAATGGTTCTCTTTCCCCGAGGTGGTCAAGGAATTGCGCCGCAACTCTCCGCCCCGCGCACAGCAGGGCTTCACGGTGTTCTTTACCGGCCTGTCGGGCTCGGGCAAGTCGACCATCGCCAATGCGCTGATGGTCAAGCTGATGGAAATGGGCGGCCGTCCGGTCACGCTGCTGGATGGCGACGTGGTGCGTAAGCACCTGTCCTCTGAACTGGGCTTTTCCAAGGAACACCGCGACATCAACATCAAGCGCATCGGCTATGTCGCGTCCGAGATCACCAAGAATGGCGGCATCGCCATCTGCGCCCCGATCGCGCCCTATACCGCGACCCGCCGCGCGGTGCGCGAAATGGTCGAAGCCGGCGGCGCCTTTGTCGAGATCCATGTCGCAACCCCGCTGGAGGAATGCGAACGCCGCGACCGCAAGGGGCTGTACAAGCTGGCGCGTGAGGGCAAGATCAAGGAATTCACCGGCATCTCTGACCCTTACGAAGAACCCAAAGCGCCTGAACTGCGTGTCGATACCACCGATATCGACGTCGACAACGCCGCCCATCAGGTGCTGTTGAAGCTGGAACAGATGGGCCTGATCGGCTTGCGCTGATCGCCGATTGAACCGATACCCGCGCCGGGCCATGATGGCCCGGCGTTTGCATATCCGGGGGGCGCATGTCGGAAATCGTCAATATCATCTGCATCAAATGGGGCACGATGTACGGGGCCGAGGATGTGAACCGGCTTTACCGTCAGGTGCGCCGCCATCTTGCCCGCCCGCATCGCTTTGTCTGCTTTACCGATGATACCGCCGGCATCGACGCGGGCGTCGATTGCCAGCCGCTGCCCGAACTGGGCCTGCCGGAGGGTCACGGCGATACCCGTTGGCGCAAACTGGCGCTGTTTCGCCGCGATCTGGGCGGCATGACCGGGCAGGTGGCGCTGTTTCTGGACCTCGATCTGGTGGTCGTGGACGATCTGGCGCCCTTTTTCGACCTGCCGGGGGATTACTTCATCATCCGCGACGACGACCTGTTCCGCGCAAAGCCCCTGCGCAAGGTGAATGCCGAACGCGACCGCTTCCTGCATTCGGTCGGCAATTCTTCGGTCTTCCGCTATGTCGTGGGCGATCACACCTATATTCTGGACGCCTATCTGGCCGATCCCAAGGCCACGACCTCGAATTACGAGATCTCCCAGCAGTTTCAATCGGCGCAGCTGGCGAAACATGGGCATCTGAACTACTGGCCGAAGGGCTGGGTGGTCAGCTTCAAGAATGATTGCGTCCCGCGGAATTTCCTTAGCTTTCTCAGCGATCCGAAACTGCCTGAGGGCGCGAAGATCGTGGCCTTTGCCGGCAACCCGAAGATGGAGGATGTCTTCGCCGGACACGGCGGCAAATGGTATCGCCGCATCGGTAACATCGATTGGCTGCGCAAGGCGTGGCAGGGATGATCGCCGACGCCTTCCGGCGCTGGAAACACGCCCGCCGCATCCGCGCCGCCGAGGCAGAGATCGCGGCGCGCAGCTTTTCGCCCGCGCCGCATGGGCTGAATGCGCCGCTGGTTGTCAGCCTGACCAGCTATGGCCCGCGCCTGTCCGTGGTGGGCAAGGTGCTGCAATCGCTGATGCGCCAGACGGTGGCGGCGGATCGGGTCATCCTGTGGCTGGCAGAGGCGGATATGGCGAAGCTGCCGCAGGAGATTGCCGGGCTGGGAGTGGAAATCCGGGTCTGCCCCGACTGGCGATCCTACAAGAAGATCGTGCCGACCCTGCAGGAGGCCCCGGGCAGCTATATCGTCACGGCAGATGACGATGTCTATTACGGCCCCGGCTGGCTGGAGGGGCTGGTCGCCGCCGCCGATACGGGCGTCGCCTGCCACCGTGCGCATCGGGTCACGCTGGACGGGCAGGGGCGGCCGCGGGCCTATGATGACTGGGACCGCCATATCACCGCGCCGGCGACCGGCCCGCTGATCTTTCCGACCGGCGTAGGGGGCGTTCTATACGCGCCGAACGCCTTTCATCCCGATGTCACCGACGCGGAAAAATTCATGCGCCTTGCGCCCTCGGCCGACGATGTCTGGCTGTATTGGATGCATCGCCTGCGCGGATCGCGACCGCAGAAGGTCGGCGGCCGTTTCCGGGTGATCGAATGGCCCGGCAGTCAGGCGGAAAATCTGCGCGCCAGCAATCTGGGCACGGGCGGAAATGATCGCGCGATTGCGGCGATGCTGGCGGAATACGGCTGGCCGGAGGGCTAGAGGCGCGCTTCGGTATCGGCCTGCGGGTAAGGCTCCGTCACCAAAAGCACACGCCGCCCCCGGAGCATGAAGGGCGGCGCGGCATCCCTGCGTCTTAGTGGACGCTGACGGGGCTGAGGTCGTTCTGGCGCGCCAGGAAGAAGGCCATCTCGCGATCTTTCACCAGTGCCAGACGTTCTCCGTCAATGCCGTGGACGGCATAAAGGCTGTCAAGCTCGGGCGCTTGTTCGCGCACCTCCTCGGGCAGGCTGTCCATCGCGACACGACGGATATAGACGATGTTGCCGGTCGCTTCCGGCAGATCTTCAAATTTCGTATTCATGGCGATCCCCTTTCAATTGCGGCTGATCGGTATGGTCTGGACGACGCTTTGCTGTGGGCGACGTTGAAGCGAGATGGACAGAAGCCCGTTTTCCAACCTTGCAGCCCCGACCTCGACCCCATCGGCCAGCACGAAGCTGCGCTGAAAGGCCCGCGCGGCAATGCCGCGATGCAGAAAGACGCGATCCTCGGCCGATTCGGGTTGGCGGCCGCTGATGGTCAGCTGCCGGTTTTCCAGCGCCACGGTCAGATCGCTTTCAGCAAAGCCGGCGACGGCCAGGGTAATGGTAAACCCGTCCGGCGCATGGTGTTCGATATTATAGGGCGGATAGCCCTCGGCCCCTTTGGCCGCACGTTCGGCCAAACGCTCGATCTGATCGAACCCCAACAGGTGGGGATGCGTGGCCAGCGTGAGTTTCGTCATCTGTTTCAAGCCCTTGTGCAGCGACTCGTCCTTGGTCCCGGATCCCAGAAGCGGCGACCCGTGGCATCAATATGTGGTGGCAGCCCTCGCACGACAAGGCCTGCGATAGCAGTTAACATTCCCGGGCCGCCCGCTATAATCGCGACTGCCCAGCCAGAACGAGCCCCGCATGACCTTCCATCCCGAAATGAGCCACGAGGAAATCGCCCGCGCCAAGCTGGAGGTGCTGCGGCGCGAACATCGCGACCTTGACGAGGCGATCGCCGCATTGGCGGGGCAGGTTGGGGCATCGTCGCTGACCCTGCAGCGGCTGAAACGGCAGAAGCTGGCGCTGAAGGACCGCATTGCGCGGCTGGAAGACGAACTGACCCCCGATATCATCGCCTGAGCGCAGTTAAACAGCCGGGATTTGTTGCGTCCCGCGACGGGCTGAATATAGTGCGCACTTCCTTCAATCGGGGGCGATATGGATCTGAGCGATCAAGCAGGCGTGCCGGTCGGCATCATCATGGGCAGCCAGTCGGACTGGCCGACCATGCGCGAGGCAGCGGCGATACTGGACGAGCTGGGTGTGGGTTACGAGACGAAGATCGTCAGCGCCCACCGCACCCCCGACCGGCTTTGGACCTATGGTAAGGCGGCGGCGGATCGCGGGCTGAAGGTCATTATCGCCGGGGCCGGCGGGGCGGCGCATCTGCCGGGCATGATGGCGTCGAAGACCCGCGTGCCGGTGGTGGGTGTGCCGGTGCAGACCAAGGCGCTGTCCGGGGTCGATTCGCTTTACTCCATTCTTCAGATGCCCAAGGGTTTCCCGGTGGCGACCATGGCCATCGGCGCTGCGGGCGCGGCCAATGCCGGGCTGATGGCTGCGGCGATTCTGGCTGTGTCGGACCCGGCGCTTGCGGCGCGGCTGGACGCCTGGCGCGCGGCGCTGTCGGCCTCGATCCCCGAGGAGCCGTCCGATGACTGAGGCCTTGCCGCAAGGTGCCGTGATCGGGATCCTCGGCGGGGGTCAACTGGGGCGGATGCTGTCGGTGGCGGCCTCGCGGCTGGGATACCGGACCCATATCTATGAACCGGGCACGGTGCCTGCGGGCGATGTGGCGCATCGGGTGACGACGGCCAGCTATGACGATGCCGCCGCGCTGCGCGCCTTCGCCGAATCTGTCGATGTCATCACCTATGAGTTCGAGAATGTGCCGGCGGAATCGCTGGATCTGCTGGAATCCATCCGTCCGATCCGGCCGAACCGGCGCGCTTTGGCCGTGTCGCAGGACCGGCTGACGGAAAAGGAATTTCTGCGCGACCTCGGCCTGAAAACCGCGCCTTTCGCCAATGTCGAAACCGAGGCTGATCTTGCGGATGCGCTGCAACAGATTGGCGCGCCTTCGATCCTGAAGACGCGGCGCATGGGCTATGACGGCAAGGGTCAGATCCGGTTTTCGGACCCGGCGCAACGGGATTGGACCGGCGCGCCTTCGGTTCTGGAGGGCTTCGTCAGTTTCTCGGGCGAGATCAGCGTCATCGTGGCGCGCGGCGCGGATGGCGCGGTGGCGGCCTATGATCCCGGCCTGAACGTGCACGAGGGCGGCATTTTGCGCACCACCACCGTGCCCAGCGGCGTGCCGCAGCGGCTGGTGACGGATGGTGTGTTGCTGGCGGCCCAGATAGCAGGCGCGCTGGATTACGTCGGCGTCATGGGGGTCGAGCTGTTCGTCACGCCCGAGGGACTGGTGGTGAACGAGATCGCGCCGCGGGTCCATAACTCGGGCCACTGGACGCAGGCGGGCTGTGCTGTCGATCAGTTCGAACAGCATATCCGCGCCGTGGCCGGGCTGCCTTTGGGTGACGGCAAGCGCTATGCCGACGTGGTGATGGAAAACCTGATCGGCGATGACATGGACCGGCTGCCGGAACTGCTGGCCGCGCCCAATACGCAGGTGCATCTTTACGGCAAGGCCGAGGCGCGGGCGGGCCGCAAGATGGGCCATGTCAACCGGATCATCCGGTGAGGATGGCCCGGCCCCGGCTGGCGGTGCGCGCGGCGATTTTGCAGGGCGACCGGCTGCTGATGGTCAATGCCTATCCGCCGGATTATGGTTCCGAAATGTGGTGCCTGCCCGGCGGTGGGGCCGAACCGGGCCAGTCGCTGCCGGAAAACCTTCAACGCGAGGTGATGGAGGAAACCGGCCTGCAGATCAGTGTCGGCGCGATCATCCTCGTCAACGAATTTCAGGATTCGGTGAAGGGCTTTCATCAGGTCGATCTGATCCACCGGGCGACGCTGATCGATGATGCCGACATCGTTCTGGAAGATCCCGAAGGCGTGGTGAACCGCGCCCGTTGGGTCACCAGGGCCGAGCTGGCCAAGCTGCATCACCGTCCGCGCATGCTGGCCCGCGCGGTCTGGGGGCAACATGCGGCGTGGTATGACCCGATGGAAGAAATCGTCTGGTAACGGTGGCTGCGCACCGTCTGCCGCTGACGCTGTCAGCCCGGCGGCAGCGTTTCCGCCAGATAGCGCATCATGTTACCGCCCATGACCTTGGCGATCTGGTCCTCACTAAGCCCTTCATCCATCAGCGCCTGTGTCAGCGCCGCCAGCCCCGCCGTGTCGAAGGGCGCATCGACCGAGCCGTCATAATCCGAGCCGAGTGAGACGTGATCCTCGCCCACCAGCGCGATGGCCGCGCGGATGGATTTGGCGATATCGGCGGGGGTGCTGCCGCAATTCACATCGGTCCAATAGCCGATCCCGATCACACCGCCCTTGGCGGCGACGTCGCGGACCAGATCGTCGGCCAGATTGCGCTTGGTGCCGCAATTGCCGTGAATGCCGGTATGCGAGATGATCGGCCGGGTGCCCTGCGTCGCCAGCACGTCGCGAACCATCTGCGGGCTGGCATGGGCGAGGTCGATGATCATGCCGCGCTGGCTCAGCCCCGCGATCACCTGATGGCCGAAATCCGACAGCCCGTCACCGCTTTCGCCATGCAGCGAGCCGCCGAGCTCATTGTCGAAGAAATGCGTCAGCCCCACCACCCGGAACCCCGCGTCATACAGGGTTTGCAGATTGGCGGTATCGCCTTCCAGCGGGTGCGCGCCCTCGGTACCCAGGATCGCGCCCACGGTCTTCGCACCGCCCGCGCGGGCATCCAGCAGCGCTTGCAGGTCGGTGCGGGTCAGGATCAGGCGCAGGTTTTCCGGGTCGCGTTCGGCCATGGCGCGCAGGCGCGCGGCCTGATCCAGTGCGCGTTCCTTCAGGCTGGACCAGGTGCGGATCGGGCGCAACTGGCCCATCACCAGCTTGGTGATATTGTCCGGTGCCTCGGCACTGTTCTGGCCATAATTCAGCCCCGAAGGGCTTTTCGTCACCGTGGTGAAGACCTGCACGGCGACGTTGCCGTCCTGCAGGCGCGGAACATCGGTATGGCCGCGATCCACCCGTTTCAGCAGGTCGCGGTCCCACAGCAGGGCGTCAGAATGCCAGTCGCCGATGGTCAGCCGGTCATGCAGGGCCTGCGCCTGTTCGCTGACGGGCCAGCCGTCCTCGGGCGTGGTCAGCGGGTTCAGCCCGCGTTCCACATAGCCAGGCGCGAAGGTGAAGAAAGCGGCAGCCGCAAGCGCGATCAGGCCGAGCAGGACGAGGAGGATCTTGCGGAGCATATGGGGTCCTTCGGCACTGGCAGGTCTGCCCAGAGGATATGCTGGGGTCCGCGCGATCCGCCAGCATATATCTCGCCCATGTCGCGAAAGCCGGCCTTGCGGTAAATGGCATAGGCACCGGGATTCAGCAGGTTGACCGTCAGCACCAGACGACGCTTGTCGGGATAAAGCCCGGCGGCATAGTCGGGCAGCGCCGCCATTGCGCGGGTGCCGAGGCCGCGCCCCTGTTGCAGGTGGTCGATCAGCACGCCGCGAATGCCAAGGTCGGTGTCTTCTGCAAAATCGTGACGTTCGGGATAGCGGGGGTCCAGCTTGAACATGCCGACCAGCCGGCCTTCGGCGTGAATGGCGTGAAAGCTGAGTTCGGGCGTGTCGTCGAGGATCATCCGCGCGCCATCATTGGCATATTGGCCGGGATGCTGACGCAGCTGCGCCAACTCGGTCAGACGCTCGGGCGGCATCGGGGACAGCACGATCATGCGCGGTTGCCTGTGCCGGCTTGAAGGGGGCCGTTGGCCTTTGGGCCGGACATGTAGAACCTCATCTTTGCCGGGTGGGCAGCGGTGTGGTCTGCGCCGATGGCGGCGCAGACCGATAGGGCGGATCAGGCCTCCATCGCCTCCAATTCGTCGATGAAGCCTTCGATCATGGACAGGCCCTTGTCCCAGAAAGCCGGGTCAGAGGCGTCCAGCCCGAAGGGGGCCAGCAATTCCTTGTGATGCTTGGACCCGCCAGCGGCCAGCATGTCGAAATACTTGTCCTGGAACCCCTCGGGCGCGGCCTCGTATGCGGCATAAAGCGCGTTCACCAGCCCGTCGCCGAAGGCATAGGCATAGACGTAGAAGGGCGAGTGCACGAAATGGGGAACATAGGACCAGAAGGTTTCATAGCCGGGCATGAATTCGAAGACCGGGCCAAGGCTTTCCTGCGCCACCGCCATCCAGATCGCGTTGATGTCGTCGGGCGTCAACTCGCCTTCGGCGCGGGCGGCATGCAGCCGGACCTCGAAATCATAGAAGCTGATCTGGCGGATCACGGTGTTGATCATGTCCTCGACCTTGCCGGCCAGCAGCGCCTTTTTCTGCGCCGGATCGGTGGTTTCGGCCAGAAGCTTGCGGAAGGTCAGCATCTCGCCGAAGACGCTGGCCGTTTCCGCCAGCGTCAGGGGCGTCGAGGCCAGCAATTCGCCCTGACCTGCCGCCAGCCGCTGGTGGACACCGTGGCCCAGCTCATGCGCCAGCGTCATCACGTCGCGCGGCTTGCCCAGATAGTTCAGCATCACGTAAGGATGCGCGGTGGTCACGGTCGGGTGGGCGAAGGCGCCGGGGGCCTTGCCGGGTTTGACCGCCGCGTCGATCCAGCCGTCGGTGAAGAAGGGCTGCGCCAGTTCCGCGAGTTTCGGCGAGAAGCCCGCATAGGCGTCCAGCACCGTCGCCTGCGCCTCGTCCCAGCCGACGGTCTTCGGCGTTTCGGTTGGCAGGGGCGCGTTGCGGTCCCAGACCTGCAGCTTGTCCAGACCCAGCCACTTGGCTTTCAGCGCGTAATAGCGGTGCGAGATGCGCGGATAAGCCGCCGTCACGGCATTGCGCAGCGCCTCGACCACTTCGGGCTCGACATGGTTGGACAGGTGCCGGCCATGCTGGGGCGAGGGCATCTTGCGCCACTTGTCCTCGACCGCCTTTTCCTTGGCGAGCGTATTATGAACGCGTGAGAACAGTTTGATGTTACGCCCGAAAACGACCGCGAGCGCGCGGGCCGCAGCCTCGCGCTTGGCGCGGTCATGGTCGGTCAGCAAGGTCAGCGTGGCCTCCAGCCCAAGCGTTTCGCCATCCACATCGAATTCCAGCCCGGCCATGGTTTCATCAAACAGCCGGTTCCAGGCCGCGGCCCCCACGACCGAATTGTCATGCAGGAATTTTTCCAACTCGTCCGACAGTTGATAGGGGCGCATGGCGCGCATCCGGTCGAAGACGGGTTTGTAACGCGCCGGACCATCGGCGGCGGTGAAGACCGCCTGATAGGTTTCCTCGGGGATACGGTTGAATTCCAGGCTGAAGAAGACCAGCGGCGTGGTCATGTCGGTGATCTGCGCCTGCAGGTCCGACAGCAGCTTGGCGCGGCCGGCATCGGTGGTGTTCTGGTAATAGCGCAGGCCGGCATAGGACATGATGCGCCCGCCGAGGATGTCGATGTCTTCATAGCGCAGGACAGCCTGCAACATCTCTGGCGCGTTCAGATCGGCCAGCTTACCTTCATAATCGGCGGCGAAGCTGGCGGCTTTTTCCTCCAGCGCGGCCAGATCGGCCTTCAGTTCGGGGGCGTCGGGGCTGGGATAAAGGTCGGTCAGATCCCAGTCGGGCAGGGTGCCGAATTCGGTCTGCGTGCCAGTCAGGGTCGTATCGCGGAGGAGTTCGCGGTCAAAGCGCATCGGGGCTTCCTTTCTGTTGCCCCAAGATGTGCAGGCTGCGGGCGGCGGGTTCAACCCCCGCCACCGGCTGCCGGTTCAGCGGACGCCCAGCAAACCAAGGAAGGCTGCGAAGAATTGTTCCTGCAGCTCTGGCGTTTCGAACATCACCTCGTGATGTGCGCCGTCAAGTTCCAGCAGGCGTCCGGCGGGCCAGGCGGCGGCGCGGGCGCGAATTGCGGGGCCGGACACGATCAGTTCACGAGAACCGAGCGAAACCAGCATGGGCACGTCGGGCGAAGGCTCTGCCGCCAGCCTGCGGCATTCGCCAAGTGCGTTGCCGACCCAGGAATAGGTGGCCCCGCCAAGCGTCAGATCGGGCCAGGTGGCGGCCTCGCGGACCATGCGGGCCCAGGATTCGGCGTCGCTGGTCAGAAGGTTGTTGCGAAAGGGCTCGTCCATAACATAGGTGCCGTCGCCGCCGGTTCCGAAGGCCGCTGCGCCGCCGCGTCCCAACCGGCCCGCAACGCCTGCCAAAGCAAGCGCCACCGCCTGCGGCATGGGGGCATGGTTGATCCCCCACATCGGCGCCGAGAAGGTCGCCGTATCGACCGGCAACCCGTTATGCAGCGCAGCAAGCCCGATCGTGCCGCCCATCGAATGCGCCAGCAGATGCCACGGCTCGGTCAGCTCCAGTGTCGCTGCGGCCTCTACCATGGCGACCACGTCCAGCTGGTACTGGGCGAAATCGGCGATATGGCCGGGGCGAGGGTTTTCCTGCAGCCGGTCCGCCAGCCCCTGTCCGCGCCAGTCGATTGCCAGCACGTTAAAGCCTGCGGCCGTCAGCAGCGCGCCGACAGGGGCATATTTCTCGACATATTCGGTGCGTCCCGGAAACAGCAGGATCGTACCCGCCGCGTCATTTGCGCGCCAAAGCGCGACGCGCAGGCGCACGTCATCGTCGCTGCGCAGCCAATAGGCTTCGGCTGGCACTTCGGAGGTGCCGGGGAACTGGTGAAAGGGTGCGGGTGACAGGCTCATGGCGGGCAGTCGTAGCAGAAAACCCGCCAGGGGAAAGCGTGATTTGCGCGGGTAAAGAACGGGGTTGGCGGTCCGGCACGCGCGGCCAAAGGACGCGCGCGCCCCACGAGGAGGATCAGGACAGTGCCGAGCCCAGTTTCATCGCCAGCCCGATATTGCCGTCGATGGCCAGCTTGCCGGTCATATAGGCCATGGTCGGGTTGACCGAACCGTCCAGCAGACCTTCGAAGGTCTCGCGATTGGCGGTCAGGGTGACATCGGCATCATCATCGCCCGCGCGCGCACCGCCGGCATCGACGATGATCGCGCCCTCGTCCTCGATCACGAATTTCGCGGTGCCATCGGCGAAGCCGGCCAGCTTTTCGTTCAGTGCCACGACAGCGGCGTCGATAACGTTGCTCATCAAATTCTCCTCGGTGTTGACTGGCAAGCGGCCAGCTAGTCGGGTTACATTGCCTATATGATCAGGCACGCGTTTCTTTTCCATCATGCCGTGGCGGCATTTTCCATCGCATTTTTCGCGTTTCCTGCCTTTGCGGGCAAGGCGGATCCCGCGCTGTTCGACGCATTGGCCCAGACCGAAGGCGATGCCTGGATGGAGGCCGAGACACAGATCCTGACCGCATGGGAAGACACCGGGTCGCAGGCGCTGAACATGATCCAGCTGCGCGGCGAATCGGCCCTGGACGAGGGCGACTATCTGTCGGCCATCGGCCACCTGACGGCACTGGTCGATCACGCGCCGGATCACGCCACCGGTTACCAGTTGCGCGGCATGGCCTATTGGCTGAACGGCGATTACGGCCCGGCGGCGGTCGATCTGGCCCGCGCGCTGGAGCTGGAGCCGAAGCATTATCTGGCCCTGACCCAGCTTGGCACCATGCTGGAAGAGCTGAACGATACCCCCCGCGCGATAGAGGCGCTGAGCCGCAGCCTGGAAATCAATCCCCATCAACAGGACGCAATCGACGCCAAGGCACGTCTTGAAGCGATCGACACCGGCACCAACATCTGACGCCGGATCATAAGGGGCAGCCATGTCACGCATTACGGCCGTGCTGGGCCCGACCAATACCGGCAAGACACATTACGCCATCGAACGCATGCTGGCTTATCGCACCGGAGTCATCGGCCTGCCGCTGCGCTTGCTTGCGCGCGAGGTTTACGACCGCATCGTGAAGGCGCGCGGTCCCGGCGCGGTGGCGCTGGTGACGGGCGAGGAGCGTATCGTGCCGCCTCGCGCCCAATATTGGGTTGCCACGACCGAGGCGATGCCGGAAATCGGTGCCGAATTTGTCGCCATCGACGAAATCCAGCTTTGCGCCGATCCGCAGCGCGGCCATGTGTTTACCGAGCGCCTGCTGAATGCCCGCGGCAGTCATGAAACGCTTCTGCTGGGGTCCGACACCATGCGCCCGGCCATCGCCGCACTGGTGCCGGAAGCGCAATTCATGCGGCGCGAACGGTTTTCCACGCTCAGCTGGGCCGGGTCAAAGAAGATCAGCCGGATGCCGCCGCGCTCGGCCATTGTCGGCTTCTCGGTCGATGACGTTTACGCCATTGCCGAGCTTCTGCGCCGCCAGAAGGGCGGGGCTGCGGTGGTCATGGGCGCGCTGAGCCCCCGCACCCGCAACGCCCAGGTCGAGATGTACCAGTCGGGCGAGGTCGACCATCTGGTCGCCACCGATGCCATCGGCATGGGGCTGAACCTCGATATCAAGCATGTCGCCTTTTCTTCGACCGAGAAATTCGACGGCCGTCGGATGCGCCCGCTGTTCCCGCATGAAATGGGCCAGATCGCCGGCCGCGCCGGGCGCCACACCGAACCCGGTACTTTCGGCGTTACGGGTGAGGCATCGCCGCTGGACGATGGCCTGATCGCCGCCATCGAAAACCACCGTTTCGCGCCGATCAGCCGGCTGGTCTGGCGCAATTCTCGGCTGGAATTCGGCACCATGGACCGGCTGATTGCCAGCCTGGAAGCGCCGTCCGACAGCGAATGGCTGATGCGCGGGCGCGAGGCGGACGATCTGGTCGCGCTTAAAACCCTGCGCGAAATGCCCGAAATCCGCGACCGCGTGACCACGCCCGCCGATGTGCGGCTGCTGTGGGATGTGTGCCGAATCCCCGATTTCCGCAGTATTTCACCCGCTGAACATACCAGTCTGCTGCTACGCATCTTCACCTTCCTGCAGGAAGGCGGCATCCCCAATGACTGGCTGCAACGCGCCATCGAACGGATCGACCGAACCCAGGGCGACATTGACGCGTTGTCAAAGCGGCTGGCCTTCATCCGCACATGGACCTATGTCGCTCAGCGCTCTGGCTGGGTTAATGACGAAACATATTGGCGCGAGGCGACGCGCACGGTAGAAGACCGCCTGTCAGACGCGCTGCACGCGGCGCTCACGCAACGATTTGTGGACCGGCGCACGTCAGTGTTGATGCGCCGGCTCAAGCAGAAGGAGACCCTCGTGGCCGAGGTGAACGACAAGGGTGAAGTCAGCGTCGAGGGCGAATTCGCCGGGCGGCTGGAAGGATTCCGCTTCCGGGCCGATACGACCCAGAATCCCGACGAGGCGCGGATGCTGAACCGCGCCGCCTATGAGGCGCTGCGCCCTGAATTCCATCTGCGCGCGGATCGTTTCTATAACGCGCCCGATACCGAACTGGATTTCACCGAACAGGGCGGCCTGATGTGGGGCAATGCCGCGGTCGGCAAGCTGGTCAAGGGCAGCGATCCGATGAAGCCGGGCATCGAGGCCTTCGTTGACGAAGAAGCCGGCAGCGACATCGCCGAAAAGGTGAAGCGCCGCCTGCAGCATTTCATCGACCGCAAGACCGCAACCCTGTTCGAACCGTTGCTGGCCATGTCCCGCGACGAGGCGCTGACCGGGCTGGCCCGCGGCTTCGCCTTCCGGTTGGTCGAAAATCTGGGCATAATCCGCCGCGAGGAAGTCGCGGCCGAGGTCAAGGATCTGGATCAGGACGCGCGCGGCCTGCTGCGCAAGCATGGCGTGCGCTTTGGCCAGTTCACCATCTTCATGCCCGCCGTGCTGAAACCCGCGCCGACCCGGCTGCGGCTGGTGCTGTCGGGCCTGTGGGACGGTCTGGACGAATTCCCCGAAAGCCCGCCGCCCGGTCTGGTGACGATCCCGAACCTGCCCGATGTGCCGGTCCGCACCTATACTTTGTCGGGTTACCGCCCGGCCGGCGACCGCGCCATCCGCATCGACATGCTGGAACGCCTGGCCGACATGCTGCGCACTCAGGACACCCGCGCCGGTTTCGAGGCGAATGCAGACATGCTGTCGATTACCGGCATGACGCTTGAACAGTTCGCGAACCTGATGGAAGGCCTCGGCTATGCCGCCGAGAAGGGTGAGCGGGTGAAAACCCGCGCCGAAGCCGCCCCTGTTGCCGCGCCCGAGACCCCTGCCGAGGTCGATCACGAGCATCCCCTGACCGAGGAAGAATCGGTTCTCGCCGCCGAGACCCGCGCCAAATGGGAAGCCGAACAGGCCGAGAAGAAAAAGGCCGAGGCTCAGGCTGACACTGCGGGCGAGGCCGCTGACGCGACCGAGGCCGGGGCTGAAAGCACCGAAGCCGCGCCCGAGATGGAGGTTTTCTATACCTTCCGCTGGGCCCCACGTCCGCGCAATCCGCGCCCGCAGGGCGACCGCCGTCCGCGTCAGGACCGTGGCAACCTACAAGCGCGCGGCCCGCGTGCCGACGGTGAAGGGCAGGGCGAGGGCGCACGTCAGGGCAAGAAGCCTCGGGGTGATTTCAAGGGCAAGCCCAAGGGCGGCAAGCCGCGCGGCAAGGATGACCGGAACGACCGGCCCAAGAATTTCAGCTCTCGCCCGCCGCGCGCCGAAAAGCCGATCGACCCGGACAACCCCTTCGCGGCGGCGCTCGCTGGGCTGATCAAGAAGGATTAAGCGGATGCGCTGGCTGAGCCCCGAAGATCTGTCGCAGATTTACGGGGCCCCGGCGCCCGCCGCCACCCGCAAGGTCGCGGACCACCTGACCGACGCATACCGCGCCCATATCCAACGGGCGCGGTTTTGCATTCTGGCCACTGTCGGCCCCGAAGGGACCGATGCCAGCCCGCGTGGCGATGATGGCCCGGTGGTGCGCGAGTTGGACCCGCAGACGCTGGCGCTACCGGATTGGCGCGGCAATGATCGCATTGACAGCCTGGCGAATATCGCCCGTGATGACCGCACCAGCCTGATGTTCCTTGTGCGCGGCTCCGCCAACGTGATCCGCATCAACGGCCGCGCCCGCATCACTGACGACCCCGGCCTGCGCGCCAGCTTCGCACATGAGGGCAAGGAACCCCGCACCGTGATCGTCCTGCGGATTGCCGAGGTCTATTTCCAATGCGCCCGTGCCGTGATCCGCGCAGGCCTTTGGACGGGCGAGGATGACAGCGCCGGCCTGCCCACCCCCGGCCAGATCCTGGCTGACCTGACTGCGGGGCAGGTTGGCGGCGAAAGCTATGATATCGAATGGCCCGAACGGGCCGCGCGGACCATGTGGTAACGCTCTTTCATTCTGGCACAAATATCCCGGGGTCTGGGGCAGCGCCCCAGTCGGGCCGGAGCAAATAAAAAGGGCCGCCCCGAAGGACGGCCCCTGAAAATCCGATCCGAAAGGATCAGTTCTTCGCGTAGTATTCGACGACCAGGTTCGGCTCCATCACGACGGCATAGGGCACGTCGCCAAGCGCCGGGGTGCGCACGAAGGTCGCGGTCAGTTTGTTGGTGTCGACTTCCAGATAGTCCGGAACGTCGCGTTCAGCCAGTTGCACGGCTTCCAGCACGATCGCCAGCTGCTTCGAGCGGTCGCGGACAGCGATCACGTCGCCTTCCTTGACGCGATACGAGGCGATGTTCACGCGCTTGCCGTTCACGGTCACGTGGCCGTGGTTCACGAACTGGCGGGCGGCGAAGATGGTCGGCACGAATTTCGCGCGGTAGACGACGGCGTCCAGGCGACGCTCCAGCAGACCGATCAGGTTTTCACCGGTATCGCCCTTGACGCGCTCGGCCTCGGTGTAGATGCGGCGGAACTGCTTTTCGGTCAGGTCGCCATAGTAGCCCTTCAGCTTCTGCTTGGCGCGCAGCTGGGTCCCGAAGTCCGACAGCTTGTTCTTGCGGCGCTGACCGTGCTGGCCGGGGCCATATTCGCGGCGGTTGACCGGCGATTTGGCGCGGCCCCAGATGTTTTCGCCCATACGGCGGTCGATTTTATACTTGGCAGACGTGCGTTTGGTCACGGCTGATCTCCTTTTGTGTGTTTCAAAAGGGCGTTGTCCTTTGGGATTTCCCCCGACAGGCTTCCCCTTGCGGGGTCCACCAACACCAATGAAGCGGCGCTTATAGCCGGGCTGGGGGCAGAGTCAACAGGTCTTGCCGCAATGCGGAAAGACCGGCAGAAAGGCAGGCATGAAACAGATCATATGCATCAAATGGGGCGCGAAATACGGCCCCGAATACGTGAACCGCTTCTATAACATGGTGGCGCGCAATATCACGCCGCCCTTCCGGGTGATCTGCTTCACCGACCAGACCGAGGGCATGGATCCCCGGATCGAGACCCGGCCCCTGCCGGAACCCGATTTCGTCATGCCGAAGAACACGCCCGGCAAATGGCCGAAATCGCAGCTTTGGGGCGATCTGGGCGACATTACCGGCACGGTGCTGTTCATGGATCTGGACGTCATCATCACTGGCAACATCGACGCGTTTTTCGACTATGGCGATCCGTCGGACACGATTACGGCGAAAAACCCGAATACGCCGTTCGAACGTATGGCCCAGACCTCAATCTATCGGATGCAGGTGGGCAAGCTGAAGCCGATGCAGGAACAATTCCGCGCCGATCCTCAGGCGATGGCGGACAAGTATCGCTATGAACAGCGCTTCGTCACCCATAACGCACCGGGTGGGGTCAAGTTCTGGCCGCGCGGCTGGGTCAGCCATTTCCGGCTGAACTGCATCCCGCCCTTTCCGCTGAATTACGTGATCCCGCCGCGCATCCCCAAGGGGACCAAGGTGGTGATCTTCGCCGGGCACCTGAACCCCGACGATGCGGTGCTGGGCCAATGGTCAAAGCACGATCCCGTCCGCACCCCCGGCGACCACCTGAAGGCCACCTTTGACGGTCGCCGCCGCGAAAGCCTGTCGAAGCATCTGCGGCATTTCTATCTGCCTGCTTCGTGGATCGCAGAAAAATGGCGCTGAATCAGGGGTTCAGAAGCGTATATTCATCCGGGAAGCGGGCAAGGTAATCCAGCATCGGCCCCGCCGCCATCCATTGTTTTGCGAGGGTCTTGCGCAGATCTCCTCGGGTCGGCCAGTGGCGGCGGTCCAGCCCGCTGCCCCTTTGCGCATCTGGGAAATGCTTGGGCAGGATGCGGGAAAAGTCTTCGCGCAGCCGCATCGGCACGCGGCCATCGGCGCTGTCGAGCCAAGGCTTATGCGGGCCGATGAAGTGGATGATGCAGGGATCCGCCATCGACATCAGATGCGAGGATGACCAGGTGAACTGCCAGTTCCACAGAGGGCTGATCTCGGCCCAGTCGCCGTAGAGCATGCCGTTCATCAGCGCCTGATCGCGCCCGAGGCCCGCCAGATGATCGCGGGCGAAGCTTTCCGCCTTGGCGGACCAGCCTGCCTCGGCCCATCTTTCCGTATCGACCATGACCACGCCGGCGTTGAAATAAGGCGCGGCGGGGCGGCGCAGCGTCTTGAACTCGCGCACCAGTTTTTTCGGGTTACGCCATTGCCGGTTATCGCGCACCGCTGCAACCGCATGGCCCAGCATATCGGTCCGCAGAAGCCGCCCCGGATCGCCGCGTTCGAAGATAACATCGCTGTCCAGCACCAGAATGCGGCGATAGATGCCGCGCAGGGCGCGGGCAAGGAACAGCTCCATATAGGTGGCGATGGAGCGGCGGGCATCGGTCGGCAGCGCGTCCAGAATATCGGTGTCGACCGCCGCCACATGGGCGATGCCGGCGTCGCGCAGGATGGCGGGCAGCTCCAGCGGCTCTGGTCCACCGATCAGCACGTCATACTCGCCGCGCCCGGCCAGTTGCAGCGCCGGAATGGCGGCGTAGGGCAGGTAGTTGGCATCGCAGGCGACGATCACCGCCACATCGTGTCGCGGCGTGAAGCCGGGCGTGAAGATCGGGTCTGCGCTCATCAGGGCCTGCATGTTCGGCGGGGTGCTGGCAGCGTTTCTGTCACAGCGCGCCCGCGTGCTCAAGCCGGGCAACATTTCCTTGCGGGGCGGCGGGGCATGGGCTAACCCGATGCGAAATCTGCAATTGAAGGCATTCCCATGCGTCTGTCGCGCTATTTTCTGCCCGTCCTGAAGGAAACCCCGTCCGAGGCCCAGATCGCCAGCCACCGGCTGATGCTGCGCGCCGGCATGATCAAGCAGCAATCGGCAGGGATCTATTCCTGGCTGCCGCTTGGCTTCAAGGTGCTGTCCCGGATCGAGCAGATCGTGAACGAGGAACAGCAGCGCGCGGGCCATATCCCGCTGCTGATGCCGACGCTGCAATCGGCGGATCTGTGGCGCGAAAGCGGCCGCTATGACGCCTACGGTGACGAGCTGCTGCGCGTCACCGACCGCCACAAGCGCGACATGCTGTATGGCCCCACGAACGAGGAGATGATCACCGACATCTTCCGCAGCAATGTGAACAGCTACAAGGACCTGCCGCTGACGCTGTATCACATCCAGTGGAAATTCCGCGACGAGATCCGCCCGCGCTTCGGCGTCATGCGCGGGCGCGAATTCCTGATGAAGGACGGCTATAATTTCGACCTGACCAAGGACGCGGCACTTCACGCCTATAACCGGCATCTGGTCAGCTATCTGCGCACCTATGAACGTATGGGCCTGCAGGCGATCCCGATGCGCGCCGATTCCGGCCCGATCGGCGGCGACGATACGCACGAATTCCTGGTGCTGGCCGATACCGGCGAATCGGAAGTCTTCTATGACAGCGAGATCACCGATCTGCGCTTCGGCAACCGCCACATCGACTATGACAGCGTCGAGGAATGCCAGGCAGTGCTGGACGAGTTCACCAGCCGCTATGCCCGCACCGACGAAACCCATGATGAGGCGGCTTTCGCGCAGATCCCCGAAGAACGCCGCCGCACCGCACGCGGCATCGAGGTCGGCCAGATCTTCTATTTCGGCACCAAATATTCCGAACCGATGGGCGCCACCGTCGTCGGCCCCGACGGGCAGCGCACGCCCGTCCATATGGGCAGCCACGGCATCGGCGTCAGCCGCCTTGTCGGCGCCATCATCGAAGCGAACCACGACGACAAGGGCATCATCTGGCCCGAGGGGGTGACCCCCTTCCATGTCGGCATCGTGAACCTGAAACAGGGCGACGCTTCCGTCGATTCCGCCTGCGAGGCGCTGTATCGCGAACTGACGGCGCAGGGCATGGAAGTGCTTTATGACGACCGCGACGAACGCGCGGGCGCGAAATTCGCCACCATGGACCTGATCGGGCTGCCCTGGCGGATCACCGTCGGCCCGCGCGGCTTGCAGGCGAACAAGGTCGAACTGACTTCGCGCCGCAGCGGCGAATCCGAGGAATTGTCGCCCGCCGATGTCGTCCTGCGGCTGGGACAGATCTATCAGCCGGTCTTTGACGCGGCGAAGTGAAGGCCGGGGGCTGCGCGCCCCCGGACCCCGCGGGATATTTTCGCCAGAATGAAAATAGCCCGCAGTTTTGCTGCGGGCTATTTCGTGTTCCGGCGTCGACTGTCAGGCCTGCAGTTGCGATAGAAAGCGGTCGATCTCGGCCTGGTCGCCCTGAAGCGAGGCAAACAGCGTTGCCTGGCTGGCGTGGATCAGCGCGTCGGGCAGGATCTTCAGGTGATTGGCGCGCAGCGTCTCGCCCGAGGAGGTGATGTCGGCAATCGCCTCGGCGGTCAGATTGGCGACGGTGCCCTCGGTCGCGCCCTGGCTGTCGACGAGCTGGTAGTCGGCGATCTCATGTTCGGCAAGGAAAGCCCTGACGAGACGGTGATATTTTGTGGCGACGCGCATCCTGAAGCCGTGATCGGCGCGGAACTGGCGGGCGATGGCCGCGAAATCGTCGAGGTTCTCGCAATCGCGCCAGCAGGCCGGAACGGCGAGGATCAGGTCGGCATGGCCAAAGCCCATCGGCACGAGTTCCCGCACATCCGAACGCCAGCCCGCCAGCTTTTCGCGCACAAGGTCAGAGCCGGTGACGCCAAGATCGATCCGGCCCGCCGCCATTTCGCGCGGAATCTCGCCCGCCGACAGCAGCACCAGCGACAGGTCCGCGCCCTCGACCCGGCCGGCATATTCGCGGTCCGATCCGGCGCGCGACAGTTTGATGCCGCGGGCTTCGAACCAACCAAATGTGTCTTCCATCAGCCGCCCCTTGGACGGCACACCCAGCTTCAGCATGAGGCCTCCAGTTCCGCAACAAGGCCCGGGCGGATGATGCCGCCGACCGCCGGAATCGCGCGGCCGCGACCCAGTTGCGCGGTCAGCGCGTCATAGCGCCCGCCCGAGGCGATGGGCGGCCAGCCGGGATGCTGCGGCGCGGTGAAGGTGAAGGTCATGCCGTCGTAATACTCCATCGTCTCGCGGCCATGGCTGGCGGCAAAGTGGATGGCGGCGGGGTCAACCCCGCGCGCGGCCAGCTGGTCAAGCCGCGCAGCAAGGCGTTCGACGGCCTCGGCGATCTGGGGGATTTCCAGTGCGAGCGCGCGAAGCTGTTCCAGCGCCAAAGGCGCGGGGGCGTCGATGGCGAAAAGCCGCATCAGCCTGTCGCGCCAGATCGCGGGCAGGGGGGCGGCGTCAGGCTCGGCCTCAAGGGTGGCGATGCGGGCTTCCATCTCGCTGCCCGTGCGCAGGCCGGTCCAGGGGGCCGGGCTGGTGGGCAGGTCGCGTGCCTCGACCGGCGCCGAGAAGCGGGCGATCAGGCGGGCGAAACGGATCGGGCGCCAGACATGGTGCAGCAAGGCCGCGCGCCGTGCGTCAGAGACTGGCAGTGCGCGAATAGCGTCCAGCAGGATATCCATGTCACCCATCGCCGCATCGAGGCCGTAAGGTGACAGCAGGCGGTGGAACAGGGCGAAGACCTCTGCATCGGCTTCGGGGTCGCGGGCGAAGACCTCGAACCCCGCTTGCAGATATTCATTGTCGCGCGGGTGTTCTGGTCGCGTGTCGCCGTGGTCCTGTTTGCGGAAGACCTCGCCCAGATAGCAGTAGCGCGCGGGTTCGGCGCCGCCATCCATATGGGCCTGAACGACGGGGACGGTGAAATCGGGGCGCAGCACGACTTCGCCCCGGACCGGGTCGGTGGCCAGATAGGCGCGGGCGCGGATGTCCTCGCCATACAGGTCCAGCAGGGTTGCGGCGTCCAGCAGGATGTCGGGCGCGACCTCGGCCGCGCCGGCATCGCGGAAGGCGACAAGGAAGCGCTGACCGATTTCCTGCTTGGCGGATTTCGCTACCATCTCGCCAGCATCTCGCGGACGGCCTGGACCAGCCCATCGCGCGGGGCCTCGGTCTGGGCGGGCTGGGATTTCCACTCCTCGTGACTGACTTCGGACGCGAGTTTCGCGCCGAGGATCAGGTCCTTGATCTGGACGACGCCGCGCGCGGCCTCATCCCCGCCCTGGATGATGGCGATGGGAGCGTTGCGTTTATCGGCGTATTTCAACTGGTTGCCGAAGTTCTTGGGGTTGCCCAGATAGACCTCGGCGCGGATGCCGGCGGCGCGCAACTCGGCCGCCATGGCGTGATATTCGGCCATGCGGTCGCGGTCCATGACGGTGACGACGACGGGGCCGCGACTGTCCTGACCGGCCAGCCCCTTGGCGCGCAAGGCGGCCAGCAAGCGGTCGACGCCGATGGAAACGCCGGTGGCGGGGACCTTCTGGCCGGTGAAGCGTTCGACCAGCCCGTCATAGCGCCCGCCGCCCGCGACCGAACCGAATTGCCGTTTGCGGCCCTTCTCGTCCAGGATTTCGAAGGTCAGTTCGGCCTCGAAGACCGGGCCGGTATAGTAACCCAGACCGCGCACGATGGAGGGGTCGATAACGGCCTGATCCTCGCCCACGCCGAGTGCTGCAAGCATGTCCGCGATCTGGCGCAGCTCAGCCACGCCTTCGGCGCCCATGGCCGAAGCACCGACCGCGCGGGTCAGGTTGTCCAGCGTTTCGGTGTTGCTGGTGCCTTTCGAGGTCAGGAAATCCAGCACCGGCTGGGCCTGCGCATCGGTCAGCCCGACGCCGTCGATGAAGGCGCCGCTGTCATCCTTGCGGCCCACGGTCAGCAACTGGCGCACGCCGTCGGCGCCGATCTTGTCGAACTTGTCGATGGTGCGCAGCACGTCGGCGGCGCGGTCATCGCCTTCGACGCCGGTCGCTTCCAGCACGCCGTTCAGCACCTTGCGGTTGTTGATCCGCACCAGATAATCGCCGCGCGCGATGCCCACGCCTTGCAGCGCGGAAACCAACATGGCGCAGATTTCCGCATCCGCCGCCACCGAGGCGCTGCCCACGGTATCCGCATCGCATTGATAAAACTGCCGGAAACGCCCCGGTCCCGGCTTTTCATTGCGCCAGACCGGCCCCATCGCATAGCGCCGGTACGGCGAGGGCAGGTCGTTGCGGAACTGTGCCGCGACACGGGCAAGCGGCGCGGTCAGATCATAGCGCAACGCCATCCAGTCGCCGCGCCCGCCGCCGGGCACGTCCTCTTCCTGCCAGGCGAAGACGCCGGCATTGGGGCGGTCCACATCGGGCAGGAATTTGCCAAGCGCCTCGACCGTTTCGACCGCCGAGGTCTCCAGCGGCTCGAACCCGTGCAGATGATAAATCTCGGCGATACTGTCCAGCATCGCCTTGCGTTCGGTCACATCTGCGCCGAAATAGTCACGGAACCCCTTCGGCGTATCTGCCTTCGGGCGGGGGGATTTCTTTTTGTCCTGCGGCATGGAACCTGTCTCCAGTCTCGGGTGCGGCTTAGCGGAGATGGACGGAATGGACAAGTTGCAGCCTTTGGAAGAAGGCATCGCGCACCTGACGCGCGTGGTCGAGGAACTGTCGGACGTGGTTGCGCGGCAGGAACGCGAAATCGTCCGGCTGAAGTCGCGCGTCGGCATGTTGCTGGAACGCGAGGCCGAACGCGAGGTCGCGGATAGCAGTTCGATCCCGCTGGCCGATCAGAAACCGCCGCATTGGTGAGGGTGGCGAATGGTGCGTGCGAGCACGCACCCTACGTTTTTGGGGTAATGGCCTGCCGATGGGCGCGTGCTCGCACCGCTATCAAATAAAGCCCAGTTCCAGCCGAGCCTCTTCCGACATCATGTCCATGCCCCATTGCGGCTGGAAGGTCATCTCGACATCGACCTCGCGCACGCCGGGGATGGCTTCGACCGCATCGGCGACCCAGCCCGGCATCTCGCCCGCGACGGGGCAGCCCGGCGCGGTCAGCGTCATGATGACCTTGACCACACCCTCGCCCGAGATGTCGATGGTGTAGACCAAGCCGAGATCATAGATATTCACCGGAATCTCGGGATCGAATACGGTCTTGCACGCCTCGACCACCTGATCGTACAGCGGGTGTTCGGTGCTAGAGGGCCGGATCAGCGGCTCGCCTTCCATCAGATCGTCGTTCATGGTCAAAATCCCGTTCTTTGAAGGAATATATATGTCATGAAGGGCGGCGCTTCCAGTCCCGAGGCGAAACGTAAAGGAATGCTCATGTCCGTGACCATCTATCACCTTCCGCGCTGCTCGACTTCGCGCAATGTCCTGAGCGAGATCCGCGACCGCGGGATCGAGCCGGAGGTGGTGGAATATCTGAAGACTCCGCCTGATCGCGACAGGCTGCGCTGGCTTGCGCAGGAAACCGGGCTGGGTGTGCGCGGCCTGCTGCGGCAGAAAGGCACGCCCTATGACGAGCTGGGCCTCGGCGATGCCAGCTTGACGGACGATCAGCTACTGGATGCGATCGAGGCCCATCCGGTGCTGCTGAATCGCCCCATCGTGGTGGGGCCGAAAGGTGTCCGGCTGGTGCGGCCGATGGAACTGCTGGACGAGATTCTATAGGTCGGTTCGCGGCTTCTTGCGGTTTCGACTTGCGCCAGCGGGGCGCAGTCACTCGTGCGGGGCGTCTTTCGACAGCAGGTTCTGCTCGCCCCGGTCCTTTTCTGCGTCGACCAGTTTTTCAAAGGCGGCGTCGGGGGTCATGTCGGGAACCGGTTGCGGGGCAGGGGACGGCGCAGGCGCGTGGGGTTCGGCATGCTCCTCGGGCGGCAGCTCCTCCAGCCGGACGCGATAGATCGGCTCGGGCAGGCCGTAGCCGGCGCCTTCCAGCGTTTCCTTGACGACGCGGATCGCCTCGCCCCGGGCCTTGCTGAACTCGGCGCCTTGCTGGGTCACCCAGCCGGTAAACCGGATCATCACATTGGAATCGCCGATCTCATTCACCCAGACCGCAGGCTCGGGCGCGGGCAGCACGAAATCCAGCGCCTGCAGCGTTTTCAGGCCCAGAACGCGGACCGCGCCCAGATCCGCGCCCGCATCAACGCCAAGATCAAAGCTGAACCGGCGCTCGGGGTTGCGGGTATAATTGGTTATCACGGCCTTGAAGACGGTGGCATTGGGGATGCGGATGTGGTTGCCGTCCAGCGACAGCAGCGTGGTGGCGCGACTGGTCAGGCTGAGGACGCGGCCGGTATTGCCCTCGATCTCTACCAGATCATTGGGGCGGAAGGGCTGGCGCAGCGACAGCATGACCGAGGCGATAAAGTTTTCAACAGTATCGCGCACTGCAAAGCCAAGCGCGATGCCAATGATCCCGGCCGCGCCAAGGAAGGTGCCCATAAGCGCCGTGGCCCCGATGATATCCAGCGCCACCACGATGGCAGCGATCCAGAAGCCCAGCCGGATGGCCGTGCGCAGAATTTCAGCGATGAAGGGGTTGGGCGAAAGGTGGTCCCAGGGTTGGCGCAGACGTGCGATGCGTCCGCCCAGCCATGCGATCAGCGCCGCCACCACCAGCGACACCGCCAGCAGCGGCAGGAAGGCAGTCCATTGCACCAATCGGTCGCGGAAGCGCTGCGCAACCGGCGTAAGCCGGGCGCCGAGATCGGTGGTTTCCTGAACGCGGTTCTCGATCTCAACCACGCCGTCGACACGGGCGACCAGCCGGTCCAGCCGATCGAGTGCGCTGCTGTCCAGCACTGTGCCCCCCAGCGTGACGATGCCCGAATCGACCGCGACGGTGACATCGCCATACCCGTCCAACCCGCCGAGTATATCCTCGATCCGGTCACGAATCGCCCGGTCCGACCGGGTATCTGATTCGACGGTGATGGTGCCGTCGGGCTGCCCCCCGGCATCTTGCGCAGGCAGGATCTGTGCAGGCAGCGCCAGAAGGCCCGCCAGCAGCGCCACGCGCAGGATGCCGGTGGGCCGTCCCGTCACGCGCCCATCACCGGGTCCGATTTGGCAAGCGCGTCAAAGCGCATGAGGCTGGCGATTAGCGCCGGCATCTGGTCCAGATAGATCATGTTGGGCCCGTCCGAGGGGGCATTGTCGGGATCCTGATGGGTTTCCATGAATACCCCCGCCACGCCAAGCGCCACGGCCGCGCGCGCCATGACCGGCGCGAATTCGCGCTGCCCACCTGACGATGCGCCCTGACCGCCCGGCTGCGCCACCGCATGGGTCGCGTCCATGATGACCGGATAGCCGGTCTGCGCCATGATCGGCAGCGACCGCATGTCGGTCACAAGCGTGTTATAGCCAAAGCTGGCGCCGCGTTCGGTCAGCAGGATCTTGTCATTGCCGGTGGAGGCGACCTTGTCGGCCACATTCGGCATGTCCCAGGGGGCCAGGAACTGGCCCTTCTTGATATTTACCACGGCGCCGCTTTCGCCGGCGGCCAACAGCAGATCGGTCTGGCGTGACAGGAAGGCAGGGATCTGGATCACGTCGACAACCGCCCCGGCCGTACGGGCCTGCTCGGGGTCGTGGATATCGGTCAGGATCGGGCAGCCGATCCTGTCGCGCACGGTTTCCAGCATGCGCAGGCCTTCTTCCATGCCGATGCCGCGCTTGCCTTTCAGCGAGGTGCGGTTGGCCTTGTCATAGCTGGCCTTGAAGACATAACCCGCGCCTGCATCGGTGCAGGCCTTGGCCATGGTCTCGGCGATCATCAGCGCATGGTCCAGCGTTTCCAGCTGGCAGGGGCCAGCGATGACTGTCAGTGGCAGATCGTTGCCGCAGATGAGATTGCCGATCTGGACGTGCTTCATGTGGATACCTGTTCCCGAAGAATGGATGCGGTCAGTGACAGCATCAGATAAATCCCCATGAATATAAGGAAGGCCACCACCGTGTTCGAGAGGGCCTTGGGGTAGGTGGCGTTTTCGGGTGGAACTGGGGCCACGGAAAGCGACAGGTAGCGAACCTGTTTGTTCGCCTCGACCCGAGCGATTTCCAGCTGCGAGGCGGCAGTGGCCAACAGCTGCTGGCGGGTGGTCAGGTCCGCGTCGGCGATTCGCAGCTGGCCGGTGACCTGCGCCAGCGACCCGCGATCACCGGAGCCCTCGGTCATTTCTGCCCGCTTGGCGGTGATCAGCTCTTGCAGGCGGGCGATGTCTCCGCGCACACCCTCGACCCGGCTGGCATTGGGCCGCGCGTTCGACAGAAGCTGCGCCAGTTCCAGTTCTTTCCTTGTCAACTCGGACTGCATTTGGCCGATCTGGTTCATCACCAGACTGCTTTCCGAGGTGGGATCCAGCACGCCCAGCTGTTCCTGAAGCGTCTGCACCTTGTCCTGAGCCTCGCGGACGCGCACCTCGGCGTCGGTGTAGTTCTGCTGCGCCCCTTCCATCTGGTCGCTGCGCACGCGGGCGGTCATTTCGTCGACCATCCCCTCGGCATAGCGGATCAGCGCGGTCGAAAACTCCTCGGCCAGCACGGGGTCGGGGGCGATGACTTCCATGTTCAGGACGCCCTCGGTCGGATCATAGCCGACCTTCACCATGTCCTTGTAGGTCTTGTAGGCATCGTCATCGGTGGCCTGCGGGTCCAGCCGCAACAGCGGATCCAAAGAAGGGTCCTGGAATGCCTGCTTGAAGCCGACTTCCTGATCCAGGCGCAGCATGGCGTTCTTCGATGTCAGATAGCTTTGCACCGCCACCGAATCGGGGTTCAGCTGGATCCCGCTGAGGATCGAATTGCCACTGGAGACCATGGCCGTATCGGCCTGCTGGATCATGAACTGGGCACTGGTTTCATAAAGCGGCGTGGCGACCTTGAAGTAATACCAGCCCGCGATGGCCGTCGGGACGCCCACCAGCAGCAGCAGGCGCACAGCCAGCCAGAACTGCCGAATGCGACGGCGCCGCGCAATGTCACGTTGGATGCGGTAGATCTCGGCAGCCCGGCGCTCTTCGGTCAGCGCCTCGCGTGAGGGCAGGTCAGCGGGATCGCCGTCGCCGGCCGGTATGCGCGCAGGGGCGATCTGGCCGATGCTGCCCCTGTTGGTCGGGGTCGGGGCCTCGGCCCGAAGGGCGATCTGGCTGCCGGGGGCGGGCCTGGGGTTGGCAGGCTGGCCGGAATTGGCAACCAGTTGCGCCAGTGAAGAGCGGTGGAAAGGGTCGATCCCGCGGTCGCGCAGGACGACCACGGCCTCAGCGTCGCTATCGACATCAATGCCATGCATCGCGGCGATTCGCCGCGCCAGCCGCAACTGCCGGCCGGTCAGGCCCTCTTGCTGCACCGCCTCGATCCGCGATTCCATCTCGTCCTTTGGATCCGAAGGTGCTGGGGGCGCGCTATCCGGGCTGCCGCCGGTCGCTTGCACGGCGGCGCGGGTTTCGTCAGCCGCTTTCCGCGCTGCGTCCTCTTGCGCGCTGAGGCCGGATTCCCGGCGTTTGCTGTGATAGATGCGAACCTTAGGCGGTGTAGTCATAATATTGTTTCGCCTCGTCCAGCGTTTCAAACATATAGAGTTTGCCGTCGCGCAGAACGGCGGCTTCACGGCAGAATTTTTCAAGGATTTCCGGGATGTGCGACACGATTACAACCGTCGAACGTTCCAGCCGTTCGTTCAGCACCTTGCCGGCCTTGCGGTTGAATTCGGCATCGGTGGCATTGGGCATGCCTTCGTCGATCAGGTAGATGTCGAATTCCAGCGACAACAGCAGCGAGAACACAAACCGCTGCCGCATCCCCGCCGAATAGGTGCCGACCGGCATATCGAAATATTCGCCGATATCGGTCAGCCAGCGGGTGAAGGCCGAAACATAGTCTGGATCCAGCCCATAGATGCGGGCGATGAAGCGGGCGTTTTCATTGGCGCTGTGCTTGGGAATGACGCCGCCCATGAAACCCAGCGGAAAAGAGATCCGCGAATGCCGGCGGATCACCCCTTCATCAGGCTTTTCCAGCCCGCACATCATGTTGATCAGCGTAGTCTTGCCGGTGCCGTTCGGTGCAAGGATGCCAAGCGAACGGCCAAGTTCGACCCGGAACGAGGCCCGGTCAAGGATCACCTTGCGCTGAGTTCCCGTCCAGAAGGATTTGGAAACATTATCGAATTCCAGCATCAACCAGTTCCGCCCGCTGCCCGTCTGCGGGCGGCGCTTACCATGTCATGTTCTTCCTGCCGAAATTACGCAAGCGCGGCGGCGAAGTCCATCAATCCCTGCGCGGCTGGTTTATGAAATGTGAATCGCCTGCCATTCAAACCTGAAGGGAAAGCCCCTAACTGCAAGGGATGATGCTGACGGACCAGATCTTTGCCTGCCGGCTTTGCGCGGGGCGCTTTGCCGCGACGGCCACGGCGCACGCGCCGCGCCCGGTGGTCTGGTTTCGGCCGCAGGCGCGGCTGTTGATCGTGGGTCAGGCGCCCGGCGCGCGGGTCCATGCCAGCGGCCAACCCTTTGACGACGCCTCGGGCGACAGGCTGCGTGACTGGATGGGAATCCCGCCCGAGACGTTTTATGACCGCGATCGCATCGCGATCGTGCCGATGGCTTTCTGTTTTCCCGGCTATGACGCCAGGGGTGCCGACCTGCCGCCGCCGCCGATCTGCGCCGGGACCTGGCGGGGGCGGGTGATGGACCAGCTGGCGCCACGCCTGACGCTGCTGGTGGGCGCATATGCGCAGCGCTGGCATCTGGCGGCCAAGGGCAGTGTCAGCGATATCGTCGCGGGCTGGCGCGACCATGCGCCCGCCGTCTTCCCCTTGCCTCATCCGTCCTGGCGCAATACCGGGTGGCTCAAGCGCAATGGCTGGTTCGCCGAAGACCTGCTGCCGGCCCTGCGCATTCGGGTGCAGGAGGTGCTGAATGACCCCGCTTGACGCGCTTTGCGTGGTGCCGTTTCACGATCTGTCCGATGCCGCGCGCGCGCGCGTGCTGAACCGGCTGGCTGATACCGAGATCTTCGTGGCTCTGGCGGGCGATCCCGAAGGTGATCGGATCCAGCTGCGCCTGTTCGATTTGCCGACCGGGCGCACGGCTGTCGCGGCCGACACCGAGGACCGGCTGGCCGAGTTCTTCGCCGAGCCTGTCGCCCATGCCGCACTACCCGGTCGGGCGCTCGCGGCAATGCTTGCAGCCGAGGGGGTCGCGCTGATGGTCAATCCCGGCGCCCCCTCTGAGATGGTGTTGGAGCCGGCGACGCTGGACTGGTTGGCGCGGGCTTTGCAATCGGCCCCGACCGAGGACCAGACCGGACCGGCCCGGCTGACGCCGCCCGCGCCCGAAATGGTGGCGGCCCTGGCCGAGCCTCTGGCGGCGCGGCTGTCCGACATGGCGGGGCTGGCCGATGGCGCGGCACTGGTGGCGGCGGAATGGACGGATGGCGCGCGCGGTCATCTGATCGTGCTGTCGGGTGTGGCCGACGAACGGCGCCCATTGCTGGCCAAGGCGCTGGCAGAACTGATCGCCTTCCTGCCGCCCCTGCCGCAGCCCTGTGACGTGGCCTTTGATCTGGCCGTGCCAGAGAATGCCTTGCTGCTGCGGCTGGACCCGGTTCAGCCTGCACCGGCGCCGAAATCAGCCCCCCGCGCGCCCGGCAGTGATCCCGACAAGCCGCCGATCCTGCGCTTCTAGTAACCCTTCGCGCGGTCGACGAGGTGCAGCGGCGGCTGGTCCCGCATGACCCGACGCAGGTTTTCGGCGACAACGGTGGCGGCGGTTTCGACCCGCGTTTCCGAGGCGATATGCGGTGTCACCACCACGCCCGGATGGCTCCAGAATGGATGCTCGGGGGGCAGGGGCTCGGTCTGGAAAACGTCCAGAATCGCCTGCGAGATATGGCCGCGATCAAGGGCTGCCAGCAGCGCGGTGTCCTCGATCAGCGTTCCACGGCCGGGGTTGATGATCGCGGCGCCTTGGGGCAGCAGCGCCATCGTTTCGGCATTCAGCAGCCCGCGCGTCTCTGCCGTGTCGGGCAGAAGCAGCAGCAGGATCTCGGCCCGCGCCAGCGCTTGCGGCAGATCCCTGCCGGCAAGGGCTGGTACGCCGGGCGCGCCGCGACCCGATGCAGACCAAGAGACAACATCGAAGCCCAGATCCTTCAACGCCAGCGCCACCGCCTGACCAAGGGCGCCAGCACCCAGCACCGTGACCCGGCGCTGCTGCGCCAAAGGCGGCACCACCGCGTTGCGCCAGATGCCGTCCTGCGCGTAGCTGTCCATACCAAGATGCAGGCGCAGCACCCAGCCTGCGCAATATTCGCGCATCCCCTGTTCCAGCCCCGGATCGACCATTCGCGCCAGCGGCTGGGTCAGGCTGGGATCTGGCGCGATGCGTTCGACCCCGGCCCAGAGGCTTTGCACCAGCCGGGCCGAGGGGTAGGCGGCGAAATCGCAGCCCGGCCCGTTCGGGGCATAGATGATCGCATCGACGCTGTCATCTGGGGCGGATTGCAGCAGCTCTGCCTCGGGGCAGGCGGCGCGGATTGCGGGTGCCCAGTGGTCCCAGCCATCGGCGGCGAACAGCACCCGCATCTCAGCGCGGCCTGTGGACATGGGCCGACTGCACCATGCCGAAAGCCATCAGCAGGATCATCATCGCCGTGCCGCCATAGCTGACCAGCGGCAGCGGTACCCCCACAACCGGAAGCAGCCCCATCACCATCCCCATATTGATCGAGAAGAACAGGAAGAAAGTCCCGGCGATCCCGATGGTCAGCAGGCTGGCGAAGCGGTCACGATTGGTCAGCGCCGAATACAGGCAGAAACCGATGATCAGCGCATAAAGCGCCAGCAGCGACCCCGCCCCGATGAAGCCGAACTCCTCGGCCAGAGTGGTGAAGATGAAGTCTGTCTGTTTCTCGGGCAGGAAGTTCAGCCGCGACTGGGTGCCCTGCATGAAACCGCGCCCCGACCAGCCGCCCGATCCCAGTGCGATCTGCGCTTGGGTGATGTTATAGCCCGCGCCCAGCGGATCCTGCGACGGGTCCAGAAAGGTGTCGATGCGGCGGAACTGATAGTCATGCAGCAACTGCCAGCTTTGGCCGCGGCTTTCCAGCACGGTCCAGACAAGCCCGACACCCGCACCGATCACGGCGGCGAAATACCACAGACTGACCCCGGCGGCGAACATCACGATGGCGCCGCCCATCAACAGCAGCAGCGAGGTGCCAAGGTCGGGTTGCTGCAACACCAGCGCGGTCGGGATCAGGATCAGGATGACCGGGATCAGCACCCACAGTGGGCGCGAAACCTTGCTGAGGTCCAGCCAGTCGTAATAGGCCGCCAGCAACAGAACCAGCGAGATCTTCATCAGCTCGGACGGTTGCAGCTTGATCGGGCCAAGGTCCAGCCAGCGCTGCGCCCCCATGCCGACATGGCCGATGACATCCACCGCCACCAGCAGCAGCACGCAGACGATATAGGCCCCCACCGAGATACCGCGCCAGAACCAGATCGGCACGAAGCCCAGCCCGATCATCAGCACCATGCCGATGGCAAAGCGTTCCATCTGGGGCCGCGCCCAGGTGTCGATATTGCCGCCTGCCACCGAATACAGCATCAGGAACCCGGCCGAGGCGACTGCCGCCAGCAGGAAAACCAGCGGCCAGTTCAAGGACAGGATCTTGCGGATCCCGCGCGGCGTATCGGCGACCTTGTAATCAAGATAGCTCATGCCCGGGTCCGCCCGCTGCTGTTGCCCGCGACCGGGGTGATCAGGCGCATGTTGCGATGCATCTCCTCGATCTGGCTGCGCTGGCTGTCGGGATAAGCCGACAAGGGCGGTACGCCACCCGACAGCGCGTAAAGCAGAATGTCGCGCGCCACGGGGGCGGCCACGGCAGAGCCGCCGCCGCCATGTTCGACGATCACCGAAACGGCGTATTTCGGGTTGTCATAGGGGGCATAGCAGACGAACAGCGCGTGGTCGCGGCGGTTCCAGGGAAGTTGGTCGTTGCGGGTCACGCCGCGGGCGCGCTCGGCTGCGGTGATGTTGCGGACCTGGCTGGTGCCGGTCTTGCCGGCCATGCGCCATTCCTCGGTCACGATGCGCGACCGGGCGGCAGTCCCGCCTGTCGCGTTCATCACCGCATCCATGCCGCGCCGGGCGGCGCGCAGATTCCTGTCAGACAGGCCCAGATCGGCGAATTCGGGCGTCGGCTCCGGCACGCCGTCGATGGCCCGAACCAGACGCGGCTTGACCTCTCGCCCTGTCGCCACCCGCGCGGTCATTACCGCAAGCTGCAAGGGCGAGGCCAGCACAAACCCCTGACCGATCGAGGCGTTCAGCGAATCCCCCACCACCCAAGGCTGATCGTAACGTTCCTGCTTCCACGCCCGGTCGGGCGCAATGCCGGTGGCCACGGCCGACATCGGAAGGTCATGTTCGATGCCGATGCCCAGCCTGCGTGCCATTTCGGCGATGCGGTCGATGCCGACGGCGCGGGCGACTTCGTAATAATAGACGTCGCAGGATTTCATCAGGCTTTCCACGGCGCTGACGCTGCCATGGCCGCCCCTGCTCCAGCAGTGGAACTTGCGGCCGGCGACTTCCAGCGCGCCGTTGCAGTAATAGCGGGTGCCTTCGTTGATGATCCCCGATTCCAGCCCCGCCAGCAGCGTGACCATCTTGAAGGTCGAGCCGGGCGGGTACACCCCCTGCACGGTCTTGTCGGCCAGCGGGCGGTGGTCGTGTTCCATCAGCGCCCGGTAATCCGGCCCCGAGATCCCGCGCACGAACAGGTTCGGATCGAAAACCGGGTTCGAGGCGATGGCCATGATGTCGCCATTGGTCACGTCGATGACCACGGCCGCGGCCGATTCCTCGCCCAGACGCTGGACGGCATAGTTCTGCAAACCCGCGTCCAGTGTCATCTGCAAGGTGGCGCCCTGCTGGCCCTCCTGCCGCGACAGCTCGCGCATTTCCCGGCCGGCGGCGTTCACCTCGACCTTGCGGGTGCCGGCCTTGCCGCGCAGGATGCCTTCCAGCTTGTTTTCAGCGCCGACCTTGCCGAACTGGAATTCCGGCAGCATCAGCACCGGGTCGGGGTTTTCCATCTTCGACAGGTCGTAATCCGACACCCGCCCGACATAGCCCAGCACATGCGAAAAATCGCCGTTGCGCGGATAGACCCGCGACAGCACCGATTCGGGCTGAACGCCGGGCAGGGCAGGGGCATTGACGGCGATCGAGCTGAACTCGGTCCAGCTTAAGTGATCGCCGATGCTGACCGGGGTGATAGCACTGCGCTTGGCGATGTTTTCCAGGATCTCGGCGGCCTCGTCATCGGACATTGGCACCAGATGGCGCAGCTTGGCGATGACCCGATCGACATCGCCGGCCAGTTCGCGGGTGATGGTGGCGCGGTAATTCTGTTCGTTGCCGGCAATGACGATGCCATTGCGGTCATGGATCAGCCCGCGCACCGGAGGCAGCAGCCGGATCTTGATAGAGTTGCCGTCCGACAGCAGCCGGAATTCATCGGCATGTTCGATCTGCATGGACCGCAGCCGCAAGCCCAGGGTGCCGATCACCGCCGCCTGAATCACGCCCAGCATGATCCCCCGGCGCGAAATGATCCGCGCGCTGTCGACGATGTCCTTGGGTGACTTGCGCATCAGCTTCCCATCATTTCCAGTTCCGAGGCACTGATCCGGCGCACCCCCAGTGCGCGCAGGACTGCCGCCACCAGCGGATAGGCGATCACCGTTGCCAGCCATTGCAACATGACCGGACCCAGTGTCGGCACAGGCAACAGGAACAACACCATCATCAGCCGCGCGCCGATCATCATCAAGCCCATTAGCACGGCGACGCGCAGCCATTCGAACAAGAAGGGTTGATCGGCCCACCGCAAGGCGCGCGGGCGCAAAAGCTCGGTCGCGATCAGGACCATCAGGCTCCACAACCCGAAGGGGCGGCCCAGCATGATGTCGCTGACCAGGGCCATCGCGGCGATGATGATGGCTGGCAGCTGGTCGGGACGGCGCAGCACCCAGGCAAAGGTCACGCACAGGATCAGATCAGGGCCGGGCAGGCCGGGCTGACCGGGGTTCAGCGGCATCAGTTGGAAAAACATGATCGCCAGCCCAAAGGTGATATAGGCGGCCGTGCCGACGATGCGGCGGCTGCGCAGGACGGCGATCATCGGCGCCCCCTCACTCTGCCACGGCCGAGGTCGCCTCGGGCCGTGCGGCTGGGGCAGGGGGCATTTGCGGGCCGATCATGCCGGGTTCGGGCGGCAGCACCAGCGCGCCGCCATCTTCCAGCCTTTCGGCCGGGTGGCTGCGCAGCACGCGCAGGAATTCCAGCCCGCCGTAATCGGCCGCCATCCGCAGCCGCAGCCGACCGTCGGAGCCTTGCGCCACCTGACCGACCAGAATGTCGGGCGGGAACACCCCGCCATCGCCGGAACTGACCACCCGGTCGCCGGGGCGGACGTTTTCCGGCCGCTCAATGAAATCCAATGTCGGCAGGGTCGAATTGTCACCGGTCAGCAGCGCATCCTCGCCCGAGGGCTGGACCTCGACCGGGATGCGGGATGACGGATCGGTCAGCAGGATCACCCGGCTGGTCTGGTTGCCAACGCCCGAGATGCGCCCGACCAGCCCCAGCCCGTCCATCACCGCCCAGCCGTCGACCACGCCATCGCGGCGGCCGACATTCAGCAGCACCGACTGGCGGAAAGCCGTGCCGCTGTCGGTCAGCACCATGCCGGTGATCGAAGTCAGCGAGGGGTCAAGCCGCACATTGTTCTGGGCCAGCAGCTTGGCGTTTTCCTGCTCCAGCTGAACGGCGGCTTCCTTCCATGCCTGCATTTTCTGCAATTCGCGGCGAAGTTCCTGGTTCTGTTCATAGATCCGCGCATAGCTTTGCAGGCTGGACACCATCCGCGTGACCTGCGTCAGCGGCGTCATCGCCCATTCAAAGCCGGGCACGAATCGGTCGACGAATTCGGACCGCATCGCCTCGGCCCGCGGGCTGTCGATGCGCCAGAACAGGAACAGCGCGAACAGGAACAGGGCCAGCAACCCGATCAGGATGCGGCGGACAGGGGTGGCGAAGTCGTAACCCTTGCGCGCCATCGCGCCCTTCCCGGCTTAGCTGTCGTAGTCGATGACGTGGCGCAGCTGCTTTTCGAATTCCAGCGCCTTGCCGGTGCCAAGCGCCACGCAGCTCATCGGCTGGTCAGCAATGGAGATCGACAGGCCGGTCTGTTCGCGCAGCGCCAGATCCAGCTCGCCCAGCATCGCACCGCCGCCGGTCAGCATGACGCCGCGGTCGATAATGTCGGCGGCCAGATCGGGGGGCGTCGCTTCCAGCGCCACCATCACCGCCTCGCAGATCTGCTGGACGGGTTCGGCGAGCGCCTCGGCGACCATGGCCTGCGTAATTTCCAACTCGCGCGGGATGCCGTTCAGCAGGTCGCGGCCGCGCACGGGCAGGGTGGCGCCGCGCCCGTCATCGGGCATGCGAGCGGTGCCGATGCTGGTTTTCACGCGCTCTGCCGTTTGATCGCCGATCAGCAGGTTATGGTTGCGGCGCAAATAGTTGATGATCGCCTCGTCCATGCGGTCGCCGCCGATGCGGACCGAGCGGGCATAGACCACGTCACCCAGCGACAGGACTGCGACCTCGGTGGTGCCGCCACCAATATCGACGACCATGGAACCGGTCGGTTCGGTGATCGGCATGCCCGCACCGATGGCTGCCGCGATGGGTTCCGCGATCAGACCGGCGCGGCGCGCACCTGCCGACAGCACCGACTGGCGGATCGCGCGTTTTTCAACCGGGGTCGCGCCGTGGGGCACGCAGACGATGACCTTGGGCTTGGAAAAGCTGGTGCGCTTGAACACTTTCTTGATGAAGTGTTTGATCATTTCCTCGGCGCTGTCGAAATCGGCGATGACGCCTTCGCGCATCGGGCGGATCGCCTCGATGCTGCCGGGCGTGCGGCCCAGCATCAGCTTGGCGTCCTCTCCCACGGCCAGCACCTGCTTCTTGCCGTCCTTCACATGATAGGCCACGACCGAGGGCTCATTCAGGATGATCCCCTTGCCCTTCACATAGACAAGCGTGTTCGCCGTCCCGAGGTCGATTGCAATATCCGTCGAAAACAGCCCGAAGAACGCCATCCTGCCTTACCCTTCGATACCGGACTTCCGCCGGCTTCATGTCAAACCTGTCCCTGCTGACCGAGTCGTCCCGGCCCGCAGGCTGTTGCCCCATATAGAGGCTGGAGAAGCCCGCCGAAACCCCTGTCATTCGTGAGGCGGCGTGGATTCGCTGGCGATATTCGCCCCAGATCGTCAAGAAAAGGTTAACCAGGCCGTGGCGAAGCGGCCGGTGCGCCGGGGCCGCGCTTGACCGTCGATGGTTCACTGCATAGCTTGGGGCCTATCGTGTTGTATTGGAATGGTATTCGCGTTGGGTGATGCAATCGTCGGCATTTGCCGTTTCTCGTTTCTGGGCTGGGACGATTGGGTCGGCGGGCGGGAACCTTGGCAGCATACGCCTGAGCGACGCGAGAAACAGCGCCTGGCACTTTACGCACCCGACCGGCTGGAGCAGCGTTTTACCGCCTTCGAGCGGGTGCTGCTGCCATCCATCCGCGCGCAGACCGATCCGGACTTCTCGCTTTGGATGCTGACCTCTGACGCGCTGCCGGAACCCTGGATGCAGCGACTGCACGATCTTTGCGCGGGGGTTGAGCAGATCAGCATCATCGTCTCCTCTGCCGAGGATGTCGGCGCGGCGCTGAAACGTCCGCTGCGTCAGGCGGCAAAGGCAAATGGCGGGCCGGTCCTGCAATTCAGGATCGATGATGACGATGCGCTCAGCCAGCATTTCGTTGCCCGTCTGCGGCGCGAGGCGCGGCGGCTGGCTGATCTGCCGCGCGTCGCCATCAGCTTTCCGCGCGGCTTGATCATCCGCCGTTATGGAAAGGAAGAGGTCAGGTATTGGCGCGCGCATCTGCCCTTCATTGGCGCAGGTGCGGCGGTGCGGCTGGCCGATCCCGGCAAAAGCATCTTTGCCTTCAAACACCGGCTGATTCCGCTGGAAATGACGGCGCTCAGCATCGTCGAGGGACAGAGTTTCGTCATCCTGCGCTGGGATGCCGGCGACACTGCGACCGAGCAGCAGAAAAAATGGCCCCGGAACGCGGTCGAGATCCCGCCTGACGAATTCCTGCGCCTCACTGAGGGCGACTTCCCGTTTCTGCTGGATCAGGATCTGGGCTTTGTGACCGATCCATGATCGGGCCTTAGCGTGATCGGTGGGCCGGTGCTTAACGGCCCGCCGACGGTAAAAGTCCCCTTGCTTCAATAGGCGGATCCGGGCTTTGCCGAATTGAAAGGGGCGGCCCGACAGGACCGCCCCGCTGCTGTGCACTGATATCTTTGGCCTTGGCGCCTAGTGCGAATACATGCTGACCTGCTTGGCATCCGCATCCGGCCCGACCTGGCCGCGGCGGACCCGCAGCCGGTTCAGCGCGCCGACATAGGCCTTGACGCTGGCCAGGATCGTGTCGGTATCGCTGGCCTGACCAGTGGCGATGCGGCCTTCTTCCTCCATCCGAACGGACACTGTGGCCTGGGCGTCGGTGCCCTCGGTCACGGCATGCACCTGATACAGTTGCAGTACGGCATTATGCGGATAGATCTCGCGCACGGCGTTGAAGACGGCGTCCACCGGCCCGTCGCCCGTGGTCGAGGCGGTCATTTCCTGACCGTCGACGATCAGCGTCAGATCGGCTGACTGGCCGTCGCTGCCGCAGACCACGCGCAGGTGCTTGACCTGAAGATAGTCGTCCTCGGTATTGGCGGCGCTGTCGGCCATGAGCGCGACGATGTCATCGTCATAGACCTCTTTCTTGCGGTCGGCCAAAGCCTTGAAGCGGACGAACAGGTCCTTCAGCTGGTTGTCGCCCACCTCATAACCCAGATCGGTCAGTTTGGACCGCAGCGCGGCGCGGCCCGAATGCTTGCCCAGGACGATGTTGTTTTCGTTCAGGCCGATGTCGGCGGGGCGCATGATCTCGAAGGTTTCGACATTCTTCAGCACGCCGTCCTGATGAATGCCGCTTTCGTGCAGGAAGGCGTTCTTGCCGACGATGGCCTTGTTGAACTGCACCGCAAAGCCTGAAACCTGCGCCACCCGGCGAGAGATGCCCATGATCTTGGTGGTGTCGATATTGGTGTTGAAGGGCATGATGTCATGGCGCACGCGCATGGCCATCACGACCTCTTCCAGCGCGGTGTTGCCGGCGCGTTCGCCCAGCCCGTTGATGGTGCATTCGATCTGACGCGCGCCTGCTTCGACCGCAGCCAGGCTGTTGGCCGTCGCCATGCCAAGGTCGTTATGGCAATGGGTGGCGAAGATGACCTCGTCCGCGCCGGGGACGCGTTCCAGCAGCATGCGGATCAGATCGGCCGATTCGCGCGGCGCGGTATAGCCGACGGTATCGGGAATATTGATCGTCGTGGCACCGGCCTTGATGGCGATTTCCACCACCCGGCACAGGTAATCATGTTCGGTCCGCGTCGCGTCCATGGGCGACCATTGCACATTATCACACAGGTTGCGGGCATGGGTGACCGTCTGATGGATCCGGTCGGCCATCTGATCCATGTCCAGATTGGGGATTGCCCGGTGCAGCGGCGAGGTGCCGATGAAGGTGTGGATACGCGGGCGTTTGGCGTGGCGGATCGCTTCCCAGCAGCGGTCGATATCGGGCAGCTGCGCGCGGGCGAGGCCGCAGATCACGCTGTTCTTCGCGTTCTTCGCGATCTCGCTGACGGCGTTGAAATCACCTTCCGAGGCGATCGGGAAACCGGCCTCGATGATGTCCACGCCCATCTCGTCCAGCATGGATGCGATTTCCAGCTTCTCGGCATGGGACATGGTGGCGCCGGGCGATTGTTCGCCGTCGCGCAGGGTGGTGTCGAAAATAAAGACGCGGTTCTTGTCAGTCATGGTCGTGCTTCTTTTTGCTGATTTTGTCAGGGGCCGGGCGCGTGACCTGACTGAGCGGCGGCCCGGCTGGACCCGCTCAGCGCAGCGTAAGAAGCAGCAGACCGCGGAGGCTCACGACCGAACGCGCGCCGATCTGCGCGTTGCGAGAGGTGGAAATGTGGCGTGTCCGGGTCATGGTCGTGACTATACAAACGGTCACGACGATGAAAAGCCCCTAATTCGCGTCCCTGGGCGGATCGGATGGGGTCGGCGGCTGCGCGGCCAGCCCGCCGCTGCGGATCTTTTCGATCCGCTGGGCCAGCTTGCGGGCGCGGCGGCGGTGATAAGCGCGGATCACCGGCACGGTCATGTAATGGGCAATGATGCCGGCCACCGTCCCCAGGATGATGCCGCCGACCAGATAGGGCAGGAAGATGTCGTGAAAGAACGAGCCCAGCCGGTCCCAATGCGCGACCTCTGGGCCGAAGGCGGCGCCGAGATTGTGCCAGATCTGCGCCGTCGCATCGGCGAAATCGTTGAAAATCAACTTTGGCGACAGCTTGCCATGTGTGCCCAGGATCTCGCGCCCCAGCCAGGTCGAGGCATAGGCGATGAAGGGGAAGGTGATCGGATTGCCAACGAAGGTCGCCAGCAGCGCCGCCAGGATGTTGCCGCCCAGCACCCAGGCGATGCCGGCAGCGGCGAGGAAATGGAAGCCGTGCAGCGGGGTGAAGGAAATGAATGTCCCGGCCGCCACGCCGCGCCCGATCTTATGCGGCTGGTCGGGCAGCCGCCGGACCCGATACAGCACATATTGCGCCGCCCGCAGCCAGCCGCCGCGCGGATAGACCATCTCGGTGGCGATCTGCGAATAGCTGCGAGGTTTGCGGCGCTTGAACATCGGAACGGCTGGTCGGGTTCAGGACTGGTTACGGTTTGTCGTCAACGCGGGGTCAGGGGGCAAGTTCCGGCCGCAGCAGACGGGTGACCTGCGCGACATCGGATTCCGCCTCCAGCGCGGTCAGCAGCGCGTGCAACTGGTCGACGCCATGCAGTTCGACCTCGATCAGGAGGCGATAGAAATCAGGCTTGCGGTCGGCAAATGCCAGATCCGAAATATTCGCCCCCTGGCTGCCGATCAGCGTGCAGATGCGTCCCAGCACACCCGCGTCATGGCGTATGGTGGCCGAGATCGTGACCGCGTAGGCGGCCGGGTGGCGGCCCTCGCGCCAATGCAGGTCGACCCAGCGTTTCAGGTCTTCCTCGCTGTCCAGCTGCGCCAGCGCGGGGCAGTCGATGGAATGGATGATGATACCGCGCCCGCGATAGGTGATGCCCACGATACGCTCGCCGGGCAGGGGCTGACAGCAGTCGGCGCGGCCAAGCGTCTGATCCGCCTCCAGCCCTGATACGGGGCGGGAGGGGTCAACGGTTTCCTTGTGGTTTTCCAGTTCCGGGTAAAGCGTTGTCAGCACGTCCTGCGCCGACATCTCGGCGCAGCCGATCCGCGCCAGCAATTCATCGGCATCCGGCAGGGCCAGCTTGGACGCCGCCGTGCGCAGGGCCTTGTCGGTGACCCGCCGGCCGTGATGTTCAAAGCTGATCCGCACCAGCTCTGCCCCCAGCCGGATTAGCCGGGCGCGGTCTTCTTCGCGCAGGCTGCGCCGGATCGCGGACTTGGCGCGGCCGGTCTGGACGATTTCCAGCCAGGCGGCCTGCGGGCGCTGACCGGCGGCGGTGATGATTTCCACCAATTGCCCGTTCTTCAGCCGCGTCCACAGCGGCACCCGGATACCGTCAACCTTGGCGCCGACGGTGCTGTTGCCGATGCGGGTGTGGATCGCATAGGCGAAGTCGATCGGCGTCGCCCCCTTGGGCAGCTGGATCACGTCGCCCTTGGGCGTGAAGATGAAGACCTGATCGGAATACATCTCCAGCTTGACGTGTTCCAGAAACTCGTCGTGATCCTCGCCCCCCAGCCGTTCGTTCAGCTGGGCGATCCACTCGGCCGGATCGACAGCGAAGGGGTTGGTTGAACGCACGCCGTCGCGGTAGGACCAGTGGGCCGCCACGCCGGCCTCGGCCACCTCGTGCATCTGGCGGGTGCGGATCTGCACCTCGACCCGCTTGCCGTCGCGGCCCGTCACCGTGGTGTGGATCGAGCGGTAGCCGTTCGCCTTGGGCTGGCTGATGTAATCCTTGAACCGTCCCGGCACGGCGCGCCAGCGGCGGTGGATCAGGCCAAGCGCGCGGTAACATTCGCTTTCAGTGCCAACGATCACCCGGAAGCCGTAAATGTCCGACAGCCGAGAGAAGGTCAGCTGCTTTTCCTGCATCTTGCGCCAGACGCTGAACGGGCGCTTGGCGCGGCCGTAGACATTGGCCTCGATCCCCTCGCGGTCCAGCTCGGCCCGGATATCGGCGGTAATCTGGGCGATCACGTCGCCCGATTCCTTTTGCAGGGTCAGGAAGCGCCGGATGATAGAGTTGCGGGCCTCGGCATTGATGACCTTGAAGGCCAGGTCCTCCAGCTCCTCGCGCATCCATTGCATCCCCATGCGACCCGCAAGGGGCGCATAGATATCCATGGTTTCGCGGGCCTTCTTGACCTGCTTTTCGGGCCTCATCGCCCGGATCGTGCGCATATTATGCAGCCGGTCGGCCAGCTTGACCAGGATGACGCGAAGATCGCGCGTCATCGCCATGAAAAGCTTGCGGAAATTCTCGGCCTGTTTGGAATGTGCGCCGGACAGTTCCAGATTGGTCAGCTTGGTGACGCCATCGACCAGATCGGCGATCTCGCGGCTGAATTTGCCGGCGACGTCGGACCAGCTTGCGCGGGTGTCTTCGATCGTGTCGTGCAGCAGGGCGGTGACAATGGTCGCATCGTCCAGCCGCATTTCGGTCAGGATCGCGGCCACTGCGACGGGATGGGTAAAATAGGGCTCGCCCGAATGACGGAACTGCCCTTCATGCATCTGCTGACCATAGGCAAACGCCTCGCGGATCAGCTTTTCATCGGTGCGCGGGTTGTAATTGCGGATCAGCGCAAGAAGGTCTTCGACGTCGAATTTTTCCAATCGAAGACCCCGTTATCCCTCAGCCGCGTTCGTTTGCTTCCAGCATCATCCGCAGCATCCGCTCTTCCGATTCTTCGTCGGCGGGCTTGGGACGGTCGACTTCGGCACCCAGAAGCAGCGCCATGGCGTCTTCTTCCGGCTCGTCGACCTCGATCTGGGTCTGGCTGGATTCGATCATCCGTTCGCGCAGATCGTCGACCTGCTGCGTTTCGTCAGCAATTTCGCGCAGCGCGACGACGGGGTTCTTGTCGTTGTCGCGGTCGACGCTCAGCGGGCTGCCGGTGGCGATCTCGCGGGCGCGATGCGCTGCGAGCATTACCAGGTCGAAGCGGTTAGGAACTTTATCAACGCAATCTTCGACGGTCACGCGAGCCATGAATCACCCTTCGGTTCGAATCAGATCAGAGGCGGAACCGGTTATCTGTCCACTTGCCGGCTGTTTGTCAAGCCGAACCTTGACCGAATTGCGATCCGCTGCGGGCAGTGCCGCCAGCATTTTGGCCACGCTCAGGCCCAGCCGCGGGTGGCGCCAGCCCGGCGCAATATCGGCCAGCGGCACCAGCACGAAAGCGCGGTCCTGAAGCCGCGGGTGGGGCAGGATCAGCTGGTCGGGCGCCTCGACACGTTGGCGTTCGGCGGGCAGGGCGCGCCACGCGTCCTGCGTTGTCGCGTCAGGTGTGACCAGGTCTTCCACGGCCAGCAGGTCCAGGTCGATCCCCCGCGCCGCCCATCTTTCGCCATTGCGGGTCCGGCCCAGATCGGCCTCGATCCGGTGCAGGAGGGCCAGCAGGTCGGGGGCAGGCAGGCGGCTGTTCAACAGGGCGCAGGCATTGACATAATCGGGCCCGCTGCCGGCCGGAAATGCCGGGGTAGCGTAGAAGCGCGATACTGCCTGCAAAGACAGTTCGGGGGCGCGGATAAGCCTCGCCAATGCATGGCGCAGCGTTTCTTCGGGTGAACCTGCCGAAGAAGACAAGTTTGACCCAAGGGCAATGAGGGCTAGTTTGGCTGTCATTCTGGTTTCGGTATTCGTTTCCAGCGGTTGCAATTGGCATTTGATGCGTCGGAGGGGGCGTGTCGAGGGAGATTACGTGTTTTACAAGGACGATCGTTTGGCGTTGTTCATAGACGGCGCAAACCTGTACGCGGCAGCAAAATCGCTTGGCTTCGACATCGACTACAAGCTGCTGCGCCAGGAATTTGAGCGGCGCGGCAAGCTGCTTCGAGCTTACTACTATACGGCATTGCTGGAAAACGAAGAATACTCGCCGATCCGTCCACTGGTCGACTGGTTGCAATATAACGGCTTTGCGCTGGTGACCAAACCGGCCAAGGAATACACCGATGCCATGGGCCGGCGGAAGATCAAGGGCAATATGGATATCGAACTGGCGGTGGATGCGATGGAACTGGCCCCGCGGCTGGACCATGCGGTGCTGTTTTCCGGTGATGGTGATTTCCGGCCGCTGGTCGAGGGTTTGCAGCGTCAGGGGGTGCGGGTTTCGGTCGTCTCGACGACGCGCAGTCAGCCGCCGATGATCGCCGACGAATTGCGCCGGCAGGCCGATAATTTCATCGAACTTGATGCCCTGCGCGAAATCATCGGCCGGCCTCCGCGCGAATTGACGGTCCCGCCGCGCGCACCCCAGACGCCCGTCGAGACCTGAGCCCCGACAGGCCGTTACTTATCCGTCAGGCGGGGCCGGGAATGCCGGTCCCCACTTGACGGGGCTGTTCAGCTGGCGGGGGACAGGCGGTAAAGGCCGCCCTCATCTTCGTCCGTCACCACCCAGATCGTCCCGTCCGAGGCCACCTGCACGTCGCGGATGCGGCCGATTTCAGGATCAAGGCGTTCTTCGCCGACGACGCGCTCACCGTCCAGCTTCAGCCGGACCAGCGATGGCGGGCTCATCGCGCCGATCAGCAGATCACCCTGCCAGTCGGCGAACAGCTCTCCGTCATAGAAAACCGCACCGGATGGCGCGATGACCGGGTCCCAGTAATAGGCTGGCTGTTCCATTCCGTCCTGTGCGGTGATGCCTTCGTTCACCGGCGATCCGTCATAGTTCACGCCGTAGGAAATCACCGGCCAGCCGTAATTCTTGCCGGCCTCGGGGTGGTTCAGTTCGTCCCCGCCCTGGGGGCCGTGTTCGATGGTCCACAGCTTGCCGTTCGGGTCCAGCGTCGCGGCCTGCACGTTGCGCAACCCGCTGGCATAGATCTCGGGCTGGACGCCCTCCTGTCCAACGAAGGGGTTGTCTTCGGGAACCTCGCCAGTCTGGCTAATGCGGACCAGCTTGCCCAGATGATGCGACATGTCCTGTGCGGTGTCGCGTATCGGCACGTCCGAGCGTTCGCCAAGGGTCACGAACAGGGTGCCGTCGGCGTTGGGCACGATGCGGCTGCCGAAATGCTTGTCGCCGTCATAGGTCGGCTGCTGCTGGAAGATTACCTGCACATCGCCAAGCGACGCCCCATCCTCGGCCAGCGTGGCGCGGGCGACCGCCGTGCCATTGCCGCCTTCGCGCGGCTCGGCATAGCTGAGGAAGATCGTGCGCGACTGTTCGAAGTCGGGTGCAAGGGCCACATCCAGCAGCCCGCCCTGACCGTCGGCGGAAACCTCGGGGACGCCAGTGACTTCGGTCACGGCACCCTCCTTGTACAGTTTCAGCCGGCCCGGACGTTCGGTAATCAGGACCGAGCCGTCGGGCAGCAGTTCCACCGCCCAGGGGTGTTCCAGCCCTTCGACGACAGGCTCAACCTTCAGTGTCACGCCGCTGTCCATCGCCTCGGCGCGGGTCTGTTCAGGGAATGCGGGCTGATATTCGGTATTGGGATCGTCCTGCGGCCAAGGTGCGGCGCTGGCGGTGGCGGCTGTGGCGATCAAGGCCGCGGTGGTGGTGCTGAGAAGGCGTTTCATCTGGCATCTCCATTTCCGGGTTCTGCTGTCACAACGCCGCGCGCGGGTTTCGGGTCCACTGGATTTTCCTGCCCGGCCGGGTTACGCCCTTCGGCATGGAACACGCCAAGCCCCCGCTCATGCTTTATCTGGCCGCGCCGCGCGGCTTTTGTGCCGGTGTCGACCGGGCCATCAAGATCGTCGAGATGGCGCTTCAGAAATGGGGCGCCCCCGTCTATGTCCGTCACGAAATCGTGCACAACAAGTTCGTCGTCGACGGGCTGCGTGACAAGGGTGCGGTCTTTGTCGAAGAGCTGGACGATGTTCCCGACGACCGGCCGGTGATTTTTTCGGCCCATGGTGTGCCCAAGGCCGTCCCGGCCGAGGCCCGCCGCCGTGAGATGGTCTTTGTCGATGCGACCTGTCCGCTGGTGTCGAAGGTTCATGTCGAGGCCGAGCGTCACCATGCCGAGGGCCTGCAAATGGTGATGATCGGCCATGCCGGCCATACCGAGGTTCTGGGCACCATGGGCCAATTGCCCGAGGGCGAGGTGCTGCTGGTCGAAACCGTCGATGACGTGGCCGATGTTGTTCCCCGTGATCCGGCGCGGCTGGCCTTCATCACCCAGACCACGCTGTCGGTCGATGACACCGCGGCCATCGTCGCTGCCCTTCAGGCGCGGTTCCCGGCGATTGTCGGGCCGGCCAAGGAAGATATCTGTTACGCCACCACCAATCGGCAGGCGGCGGTCAAGGCGGTGGCGCCGAAGATCGATGCGCTGCTGGTGATCGGGGCGCCCAATTCGTCAAACTCGCGTCGTCTGGTCGAGGTTGGGAAAGCCGCCGGCTGCGCCTATAGCCAGCTGGTCATGCGCGCCGATGAGATCGACTGGCGTGCCATGGAAGGGATCACCGCCGTCGGCGTCACCGCGGGCGCCAGTGCCCCCGAGGTGTTGATCAACGAGGTCATCGACGCCTTCCGCGCCCGTTTCGACGTCACCGTCGACATCGTTGAGACGGCGCAGGAAAATGTCGAATTCAAGGTGCCTCGCGTCTTGCGCGAACCGGCCTGATCGGGCTTCATCGCCGCAAGCCGGGGGCGCTTCGCCCCCCGGCGCCCCCCGAGGATATTTGTGCCAGCGTGAAAGCGCCGGTTTGAGGACTGTGCGATGAAACTTTATTCTATGCCCTCGTCGGGCAATTCCTACAAGGTGCGGTTGCTGCTGGCGCTTCTGGGGCGTACGGCCGAGATCGTCGATGTCGAGGATAGCTCGCCCGCGATTGCGAAAGCCAAGGCAGAGGGGCACCTGCCTTTCGGCAAGGCGCCGGTGCTGGAACTGGATGATGGGCAGTTGCTGCCCGAATCGAATGCGATCCTGTGCTGGCTGGGCGAGGGGACGGAATTCGTCCCCGCCGATCCTTTTGAGCGCGCGCGGATGCTGTCGTGGATGTTCTGGGAGCAGAACCAGCATGAAGGCACCGTTGCCGTGCGTGGTGCGCTGCAGTTCTATCCGCCGCGCCGCCACCTTGCCACGCCCGAACGCATGGCCGACCTGCTGGAGCGTGGCCACGCCCATCTGCAGGTCATGGAGGATCGGCTGGCCGGGCATGACTGGCTGTCGGGCGAGGGCATGACGCTCGCCGATATCTGCCTTTATGGCTATACCCATACGGCGGGCGAACGTGGCGGCTTTGACATGAGCCGATTCCCCGGCATCAATCGCTGGATCCAGCGCATTTCGGCGCTGCCCGGATATGTGGGATTGGATGGATGAGCTGGGATTACCTGCTGACCGCCTTCGTCGTCTGCCTCGCGCCGGGGATCGGCGTTGTCTATACGCTGTCGAGCACGCTTGGCGGGGGCTTCAAGGCGGGCTTCTGGGCCTCGGTTGGCTGCACGATCGCGACGGTGATTCATATGGTCGTGGCGATGGTGGGGCTGGCGGCGGTACTGCATGCCAGCGCCGTGCTGTTCCAGGTCATCAAATTCGCCGGTGTCGCCTATCTGCTGTGGATGGCATGGGCGGTGTTGAAGGATCATGGTGGGCTGTCGGTGCGCCCGGCAGAGCCCGCCGCGCCTGCGCAATTGGTGCGGCGCGGCATCCTGCTGAACATCCTGAACCCGAAACTGCCTTTGTTCTTCATGGCTTTCATCCCGCAATTCATGCCGGCAGGTGCAGGCACAGCGATGCTGATCCAGCTTGGCGCGGGCTTTACCGCCATGACCTTTGGGGTGTTCATGGGCTACGTCATCCTTGCCGCGACAGGCCGTCAGCGCCTGCTGGCCAGCGAGGCGGCGATGAACTGGATGCGCCGCGCCTTTGCCGCGAGCTTTGCGCTTCTGGGCCTGAAACTGGCGACTGAACGGGCCGCATGAAGGCTGTGGCCCCAGACCGCCGCCCGCCACCAGCCGCCTGGGGGCTGATGGTCCTGCCCCTGCTGCCGTTGGGGTTTGCGACATTGGCGCAGCGCTATGGCTGGTTTGACGGTGTGCCCTATCTGGCCGGGCTGTGGTCGATGGTGCTGGTCGGCATCTGTGCCGGATTGATTACAGCGCCTGCGGTCCTGCGCAACCGCTGGCTTGCCGCCTATGCGGCGATCTGCGTGCCGATCCTGTCCTTGATGACGCTTTGGGTCGGCATTCTAAACACCGCCGAGGCAGTATCGCTGGGCCTTCTGCTGATCCTCGGGTTGGACCTTTGGGCCGCGCGTGCAGGCCTGATGCCCGACTGGTGGCCACGCTTGAAATTGGGCTTCACCGTCCTTGCGGTTGCGCTTTTGATCGCCCGCCGCTTCGGTTAAGACCCGCGGGATGAGCGAATTACATGCATGGACTGACGGGGCCTGTTCCGGCAATCCCGGCCCCGGTGGCTGGGGCGTGCTGATGCGCGCCATGAAGGGCGCCGAAATCGTCAAGGAACGTGAACTGTCGGGCGGCGAACCCGATACCACCAATAACCGGATGGAGCTGATGGCAGCCATCAGCGCACTGGAAACGCTGACGCGGCCATCCGCCATCACCATCACCACCGATTCGGCCTATGTGAAGAACGGCGTCACCAGCTGGATCCATGGCTGGAAGCGCAACGGCTGGAAAACCGCCGACCGCAAACCGGTGAAGAATGTCGATCTGTGGCAGCGGCTGGACGCGGCGCAGGCGCGCCACAAGGTCAGCTGGGCATGGATCAAGGGCCATGCCGGCCACCCGGAAAATGAACGCGCGGACGAACTCGCCCGCGCGGGCATGGCACCCTACAAGTCCTGATTCGGCTTTTTTGCCTTCATCAGATCGGCAAGGCCCGCAAAGGGGCGGCGCGGCTCGTCCTCGGCGCCGTCATCCTGGACGTCCTGAGGCAGCTCGGCCCCCGGTGCGCGCGGGTGGGGGGGCAGCGCCAGCGCCAACGCCTCCAGCGCGATGTCGCCCAGCCGGATCCACTGGCCCAACGGCTCGACCGTTTCATCGCCCATCTCCACCTCCTCTTCTTCGGGGGTGGCGACATGGGGCGAGAACAGCAGTGACACCTCTTCGGTCAGCTTGGTTTTGACCGGCGCCAGCGTAATGGCGCAGGCCTGAACGACCGTGGCGCTCAGCTGACCGGTCAGCGCCCAGGCATCCGAGCCAGAGGCGCGAATCGCGCCTTCGAAACGGAATTGTGGCAGGTCCAGCAGATCCAGCTCGTCGGCGATGGCGCTCCGGGCGGTTGCGTCGGGCGTCAGATCGAACGGATTGGGGCGGCTGGGCGAGAGATGGGACACCCGCAGCCGTTCCGGCAGGGGATTTGATACGTTCATTAAGGCTTTCCAAATGGATCCGGACACTTGGCCGTGATGTTCTTGAGCGGCCCGCCTGAGTTTGCTAAGCCACATGGGCGGCGTCAACCGGGGCCGTGCATCAGGCGGGAATATCTACGTATGACTTCTATCCGCAGCACTGTTCTTGCGCTGACGCTGGTAATCTCCGGTTGCGTGCCAGTCTATCGCCACCATGGCTATGTTCCCCCGCCAGAGGATCTGTCCCTGGTGGTGGTCGGCCAGACCACCGAGGCAGAGCTGGATACCCTTGTCGGGCGGCCTTCCTCGCAGGGTTTGCTGGCCGGATCGGGCTGGTACTATGTCGGTTCGCGCTGGCGGACTTACGGCCCGACCAAGCCGCAAGAGGTCTCGCGCGAGGTCGTCGCGATCTCGTTTGCTGAAAACGGAACTGTGTCGAATGTCGAACGCTTCGGTCTGGAACAGGGCCGAATCGTGGTGCTGTCGCGGCGGGTGACCGATTCGGGGGTGACATCGATCAGCGCGATTCGCCAGATCCTCGGGAATCTCGGCAACTTCAACGCGGCCAGCGTCATCGACTGACCGGGCCGGTACGGGAAAGCGCGGCGCGCAGATCGCGGGCCGCCACCAGCCAGGAAGCAGCGTATGTCGCATCTGTCCGAACGGCCCGATCCTGACCCTTCCGACGTTGCGCATGACCACAAGCTGAAGGTGTCACGCGGTCCCGTTCCGCTTCCAACCATCCTGACCGTATTCGCCATTGCCATCGGGCTGGTGCTGGTCTGGAAGCTGTCTTTCGTGCTGCTGATGGGCTTCGCCGGGGTATTGGTCGCGATCGCGCTGCGGATGTCGGCGAATTACCTGTCGCGCTGGTTGCCGATCACGCCGACGGTCGGGGTGTTTCTGGTCATCGCGCTGATCTTCATCGCCCTATTGGGGTTGATCATGAGCGCCGGCCCCCAGATCGCCCAGCAGATGCGCCAGCTGATCGAGGCCCTTCCAGAGGCCTGGCGTCAGGTCATGGCCTGGCTCGGCAACTCGACATTGGGCAATCTGGTGATCGACCAGGTTTCAGAAAGCGCCCGTGCCGGACAGGCTGGCGAGGCGATGCGGCCATCGGCAAGCATGTTCACCGGCCTTCTGGGTTTTCTGAGCGGGACCGTGAACGCCGCCACCGGCAGTATCGCCAACATCATCCTGATTGTGACGGTCGCGATCTTTCTGGCGATCAATCCCGGGCCATATGTCCAGGGGGCGCTGCAACTGGTGCCGATCAGCAAGCGCGCCCGCGCGGCCGACATCCTCAAGGAGCTTGGCGACAAGCTGTGGAGCTGGCTGGCCGGGCAATCGGTGGACATGCTGGTGGTCGCGGTCATGTCGGGATTCGGGTTGTGGATGCTGGGGATTCCGCTGGCGCTGGTATTGGGAATCATCGCCGGGCTGACCAACGCCATTCCCTATATCGGCCCCTTTCTTGGCGGCGCGCCGGCGGTGCTGTTCGCGCTGACGCAGGGGCCTCGCGATGCGTTCTATGTGCTGATCCTGTTCATCTTCATCCAGCAGCTGGAGGGCAATGTCATCATGCCGCTGATCCAGCGCCGCGCTGCCGGGTTGCCGCCGGTCATGACAATCTTTGGGGTGATCGCCTTTGGCGTGCTCTTCGGGCTGGCGGGCCTGCTGGTCGCAGCGCCGCTGATGGTGGTGGCCATGGTGCTGGTGCAACGCCTGTATATCGAGGGCGTGCTGGGCGACCATCTGCCCCCGCATCGCCCCCTGGGTTAAGCGGTGCCCTTGTTGCCTGAGGTGCCCGTGCGGCGATTGCCCAATTCTCCTGTTGCGCCATCGTTACAAGATCGGATTATTCAGATTGTAGCGGCAGATATGCGGCACAGGTGAGGATAGGGGCAGGCGATGATGCTCAACAGGGGCCATCTTCAGGCCCGCGAGGCGGTGGAAACGGCCGATCTGCAGGCCGCGCAGCGGTTGCGTTGGCTTGCTTTCATGGGCAAGCGCGGGGCCACGGACGACGGCAGCGCCATTGATGCGGACGGCTATGATGCTGATTGCCGCCATGTCCTGATAGAGGACCGCCGCAGTGGGCAGTTGCTGGGCACCTTCCGCTTCCTGCATCTGCAAAGCGGGGCAGAGATCGGGCGCTCGTATTCCGCCCGCTATTATGATCTTGACCGGCTTGGCGGGTTTCCCGGCCCCATGGTCGAGATGGGGCGCTTCTGCATCCACCCAGAGCATTCCGATCCCGATATCCTGCGCCTCGCCTGGGGGGCGATGACGCGCTATGTCGACGATCACGGTATCCAGCTGCTGTTCGGCTGTTCGTCTTTCGTTGGCACTGACGCGCAGGGCTATGCCGATGCCTTCGCCATGCTGCGCGAACGCCACCTGGCCCCGCGTCGCTGGCTGCCGCGCGTCAAGGCGCCAAACGTGTTCCGCTTTGCCCGCGCACTTGCCCGGTTCAAGCCCGATCCCCGCCGCGCGCAGGCGGGACTGCCGCCCTTGCTGCGCAGCTATCTGATCATGGGTGGCTGGGTCAGCGATCACGCGGTGGTGGACGAACAGATGAACACCCTGCATGTCTTCACCGGTCTGGAAATCGCCGCCATTCCGCAGGCGCGGCAAAGACTGCTGCGGGGCGTGGCCGGGTGATGACAAGAACCAGATAGCGGTTCAGTTTTACGCTCAACGCATTTTAGAAAGCTATTCGAATGAATAATGAATATCCTAAACGCCAAGTGGCGTTGTTTTTCGGTATGCTGCTGGTCGGCTGGGTTGTAGGGTTGGCTGCTCTCCTGGCTGACTTTCTGTTTTCCCGTCCCGATGTTCCCAGAGCTATTGCTTTATCCGGCTTCATCGATCCCCTCGTGCCAATGGCTTGGCTGTTCATTACCTGGGTGCTTCTGCTCGGTATGGAGGTCCTTGGTATCTTCCGATCATGGCTTGAAAGTATGCGCAGGAATGTTGCCGAGGCATTCATATCAGTCTGGGGCTGGCTCTGCGGGTTTGCGTGTACAGTCTTCCCCTTGAGCGTATACTTGGGGCAGACTGACGCCCGTGAAGCCGTAGTCGTCGGCGTCACGCTGATCGGGATGTCGATCACCATAATTGCGATTGATGGGGCGCTTGACAAAATATCGCGCACGAAACGCGATGCCAGAGCGATCCGATGGATCGCGCTCGCGTTTGGTGTCTTGCTGATTATCTTGTACCCGATCTTCGCGCCGATGAATGGCGCAGGGGCGGAATCAGAATGCGAAGTTCAGGGTGCGCACAATGCCCAGTCGGACTGAGGGCTGGTTGCGGTCGCGCACGATCGGGCTGTCGGCTGCATCGCCGATGATACGTGAGAACTTCACCTCGCCCTTGATCGCCGTGTTCGGGGTCAGCGCATAGCGGCCTTCGAGGCTGATCGAGGCGGTGTTGAAGCCGCCATCTGCCGAATAGGCATCGTAATCGGTGCGGGCTGCTTCACTGTCGGAGACGCCATAGTAGGTCTCGTTGAATTCGCCATTGCCATAGCCGGCTTCGACGCCGGCCCAGAAGGTCATCCGGTCAGTGGTTTCAAAGCGATAGGTTGCGCCCAGTTCGCCAGCTATGCCTTCATGGCCGCCAAAGCCCTTGCGGATGGTCGCATAGCCGGTAGTCTGGCCCATGTTATAGGTCGCTTTCAGGCCGACCTCATAGGCGCGGTCGATATCGTTCAAACCGTCCAGACGGTCGTCGTCATCTTCATCGCGCGGGCCGATCATGTTGACATTGGGCGAGATCTTGAAGCCGGTATCCTCGCCCGCACCAACACCGCGCAGGCGCAGGTCGCGCATGATCAGCCAGGGGCTTGCTTCGTGCTCGTCCGAGCCGGAATAGGTCGGCTTATAGGCCGCGCCCAGCCCGATATCGACCGACACCTTGTTCGGGCCCGTGCCGATCGTGTCCTGAGCAGCTGCCGGTGCAGCGATGGAAAGGGCAAGGATCAGCGGCAACGCGAATTTCATTGGTAGTTCCTGTATTGCGGGGATCGGAGCAGGCGATCCGGGATTGTGATATGCGTTTGCCCCCGAAGCCTTTGGAGATCAAGCGTAACAGATAACTCTGCCATAGTCTCGTGCCGGGCGTGACCTAAGCGCAACGCAAAGCCGCCGCCGCCGTCGATTAACCCCGCTCGGCGCGCTCCAACCGCTCCAACGCTTTGATCCAAATGGATTCTGCCCGCGTCATCGCCTCGGTCGCCTCGGCATGCTTGCGGCCCCATTTTTCGACCTCTGCCGGGTCATCATAGACCTTGGGATCGGCCATCTTGACGCCCAGCTTGTCCAGCATCTCGGTCAGCTTGGTGATGCGGTCCTCGGCCCTGCGGGCCTCGGCGCGCAGTTCAAGGATCTCGTCACGGCTGGCGCGCTTCTGGGCGGGCTTCGCAGGCGCACGCATCGGCTTGTCCTCGGACGAGGACAGCAGCATTGCCCGGTAATCGTCCAGATCGCCCTGCCATGGGGCCACGCCGCCCTGATCGACCAGCCACAGCCTTTCGGCCACCAGCGACAGCAGGTGCATGTCGTGGCTGACCAGCACCACGGCGCCGGTATAGTCGTTCAGCGCCTCGGTCAGGGCCTCGCGGCTTTCGATGTCCAGGTGGTTGGTCGGTTCGTCCAGCACCAGCAGATGCGGCGCGTCGATGGTGGCGATCAGCAAGGACAGACGCGCCTTCTGGCCGCCCGAAAGCTGGCCGACTTTGGTGGTGGCCTGCGCCTCCATCAACCCGAAACCCGCCAGACGCGCGCGCAGCTTTGCCGGCGCCTCGGACGGACGCAGGCGGCGAATATGGTCCAGAGGCGTCTCGTCCAGTTCCAGCTCATCAACCTGATGCTGGGCGAAGTAGCCCACGCGCAGCTTGCTGGAACGGGTGATCCGCCCGGCCATGGTGGCCAGCCGTTCCGCCAGCAGCTTCGACAGCGTCGATTTGCCCTGTCCGTTGCGGCCCAGCAGCGCGATGCGGTCATCTTGGTCGATGCGCAGGTTCAGATGGCGCAGCACCGCGCGGTCGCCGTAACCGACGGAGACATCCTCCATCGCGATGATGGGCGGCGACAGCTGTTCGGGCGCGGGGAAGGTGAAGCGGTGGAACTTGGCCTCTTCCGGCGCGGTGATCGGTTCCATCTTGGCCAGCATCTTGATGCGGGCCTGCGCCTGCACGGCCTTCGATGCCTTGGCGCGGAAACGGTCGACGAAGCTTTGCAGATGGGCGCGCCGGGCTTCCTGCTTCTTCGCCTCTGACGCTTGCAGCGCACGTTTTTCCGCGCGGGTGCGGGCGAATGTGTCATAGCCGCCGGTGTAAAGGACCAGCTTGCGGTCTTCGAGATGCAGGATATGGCCCACGGCCCGGTTCAGAAGGTCGCGGTCATGGCTGATGACGATGACCGTATGCGGATAGCGCGCCAGATAGCTTTCCAGCCACAGCGCCCCTTCAAGGTCCAGATAGTTGGTCGGTTCGTCCAGCAGCAGCAGATCAGGCTGCGCGAACAGCACCCCCGCCAGCGCCACCCGCATCCGCCAGCCGCCGGAATAGTCGCTGGTCGGCCGGGCCTGATCCTCGGTTGAAAAGCCAAGACCGCGCAGGATGGTGGCGGCGCGGGCCTCGGCCGACCAGGCGTCGATATCGGCCAGCCGCGTCTGGATTTCGGCGATGCGGTGGGGATCGGTCGCGGTTTCCGATTCTGCCAGCAGGGCGGCGCGTTCTGTATCGGCGTCCAGCACCGTGTCCAGAACGCTGCGCGCCGTGCCCGGCGCTTCCTGCGCCACGCCGCCGATCTTGGCGCGAGAGGGCAGGCTGATATCGCCGCCATCCAGCGCCAGTTCGCCGCGCAGCAGCTTGAACAGCGTCGTCTTGCCGGTGCCGTTCGGCCCGACCAGGCCGACCTTGTGGCCTGACGGGATCGCCGCCGAGGCATGTTCGAACAGCGGGCGGCCCGCGATGGAATAGGAGATGTCATCAATACGCAGCATGTCCGCTGCCATGCCGCAGCGGCGGGTATGCGTCAATGGCTGGCGCACCGATTGCAGCCGCCGATTGCACGCAGGCGGTAGATTGGTGACACTGTTTTCCGCAGTCAGGCGGTCACCGTCACGGCTTTTCAACATCAGGCCCGCATGCTATGCGCCGCGCACAAATTCCGCGCAGGCACCGCCTTGCGCCCATTCTGATGGAGTATCCCATGGCTACCGAACGCACCCTGTCGATCGTCAAACCCGACGCCACCAAGCGCAACCTGACCGGCAAGATCGTCGCCAAGTTCGAAGATGCCGGCCTGCGCGTCGTCGCCTCGAAGCGCATCCACCTGTCGCCCGCGCAAGCCGGTGCCTTCTACGCCGAGCATGCCGAGCGTCCCTTCTATGGCGAGCTGGTCGAATACATGGCGTCCGAGCCGGTCGTCGTGCAGGTTCTGGAAGGCGAAGGCGCAATTCTGAAAAACCGCGAAGTTATGGGCGCGACCGACCCGGCCGAAGCTGCCGAAGGCACGATCCGCAAGGATTTCGCGCTGTCCAAGGGCGAGAACTCGGTCCACGGTTCGGACAGCCCGGAATCGGCTGCGCGCGAGATCGCCTTCTTCTTCTCGGGCCTCGAACTGGTCGGCTGATCCTTTCAGTCACGGCATTGACGGGGGCGCGGGCCGATGGGTCCGCGCCCCTTTCTGTTGCCGCCGGGGAACGGTCGGGTTAGGACGAGGGAAAGCAAAAGAGGTCAAGATCATGCGCGCATTCGTTTTTCCCGGCCAGGGCGCCCAGGCCATCGGCATGGGCCGCGAGCTGGCCGACGCCTATCCCGCTGCAATGGATGTTTTTCGCGAGGTGGATGAGGCGCTTGGGGAAGATCTCTCGAAACTGATCTGGGACGGCGACATCGAGGAGCTGACCCTGACCCGCAACGCCCAGCCGGCGCTGATGGCGACCTCGATGGCGGCCTTCCGCGCGCTGGAGGCCGAGGGGTTCGGCATCGGTGATGCCGATTACGTCGCCGGGCATTCGCTGGGGGAATATTCGGCGCTTTGTGCCGCCGGCGCGCTGAGCCTGACCGACACCGCCCGCCTGCTGCGCCTGCGCGGGCAGGCGATGCAGGATGCGGTGCCGGTGGGTGTGGGCGCGATGGCGGCGATCCTGGGCCTCGATTTCGCCAGCGTCGATGAAATCGCGCGGGAGGCGGCGGGTGACGAGGTCTGTCAGGCCGCCAATGACAACGACCCGGCGCAGGTGGTGATCTCGGGCCACAAGGACGCGGTGGAACGCGCGGCCGCACTGGCCAAGGAACGCGGGGCCAAGCGGGCGCTGATGCTGCCGGTCTCCGCCCCGTTCCATTCGGTGCTGATGCAGCCTGCTGCCGCCGCCATGGCCGATGCGCTGGCGGCGGTCGAAATCCAGGCCCCCGCCGTGCCCGTCATCGCCAATGTCCGCGCCGAGCCGGTGCTGGAACCCGGCGCCGTCCGCATCCTGCTGGTCGAACAGGTCACGGGTTCTGTGCGCTGGCGCGAATCGATTGAATTTCTGAGTGGCGCGGGCGTGACCGAATTTTGGGAAATCGGCGCCGGAAAGGCGCTTTCGGGCATGATCAAGCGCATCAGCAAGGAGGCCACGACCCGCAACATCGGGACGCCTGCCGATATCGCGGCGCTGAAAGGCGCCTGATGCGGCCGATCGGCATCCTTGGTGGTATCTCATGGGTCTCGACGGCGCATTATTATGCGACGCTGAACCGGATGGCGGCGGCCCGCATGGGCGGGCTGCATTCGGCGCGGATACTGCTGCATTCGGTCGATTTCGCGCCGATTGCGCAGATGCAGAAGGATGGCGACTGGCAGGGCGCTGGCGACGTGCTGGCCGAGGCCGCCCGCGGGCTGGAAGCCGCAGGCGCTGGCCTTCTGCTGATCGCCGCGAATACCATGCATCTGGTGGCCGATCAGGTCGCCGCCGCGACCGACCTGCCGCTGATCCATATCGCTGACGCGACCGCAGATGCCATCAGTGCCGCGGGGCTGAAGCGCCCCGGCCTGATTGCCACCGCCTATACGATGGAGCGCCGCTTTTACCGCGACCGGCTGGAGGCGGCGGGCCTGACCCCGGTGCTGCCCGATCCCGATGCCCGCACCGGCATCCACCGCATCATCTTCGACGAACTGGTCCGCGACCAGGTGAGCGAGGACAGCCGCCGATACTATGAAGGCGTCGCCGCCGATCTGGTGGCGCAGGGCGCCGATTGCGTCATCCTCGGCTGTACCGAAGTCGGGCTTCTGCTGGGGAGCCACAATGTCCCCGCGCCAGTCTTCGACACGGTCGAAATTCACTGCCGGGCGGCGCTGGAAGCCGCCTATTTCGAGACAGGAGAGACATATGTTTGATCTGACAGGGAAACGTGCGCTTGTGACCGGTGCCTCTGGCGGCATTGGCGGCGGCGTGGCCGAGGCCCTGCATGCAGCCGGCGCCACCGTCGCGCTGTCGGGCACGCGCGAGGCGCCGCTGGCCGAACTGGCCGCGAAGCTGGGCGACCGCGCCCATGTGGTGACCGCCAATCTGAGCGATGCCGAAGCGGTCGAGGCGCTGCCCAAGGCGGCGGCTGAGGCAATGGGTGGCATCGACATTCTGGTCAACAATGCCGGCATCACCCGCGACAACCTGTTCATGCGCATGTCGGATGAGGAATGGGCGCAGGTGATCGAAGTCAACCTGACCTCATCCTTCCGGCTGATGCGCGGCGTGCTGCGCGGAATGATGAAGGCGCGCTGGGGCCGTATCGTGAATATCACCAGCGTCGTGGGCACCACCGGCAATCCGGGGCAGGGCAATTACGCCGCCGCCAAGGCCGGTCTGGTGGGCATGTCGAAATCGCTGGCCTACGAGGTCGCAAGCCGCGGAATCACCGTGAACTGCGTCGCGCCCGGCTTTATCGCCACGGCGATGACCGACAAGCTGAACGACGACCAGAAGGGCAAGATCCTGACGCAGATCCCCGCCGGCGCCATGGGCAGCGCGCAGGATATCGCGGCCGCGGTTCTGTATCTGTCCAGCCCCGAGGCGGGCTATGTCACTGGCGCAACCCTGCATGTCAACGGCGGCATGGCGATGGTCTGACGCTGACCTTTGGCAGTCTCTCCGCCGCGGTTTAGACGTGGCAAAGGCCGTTAAAGCGGTTGCAAGGGCGGGGTTGGCTGCTATATCCCGTTTTGAGGCCAAGGGGGAAACCCCGGCATCGCGGCATGGCCGCACATCTTGGGCACATGCCCGCGAACATGAGGAAAAGACATGAGCGATATTGCTGATCGCGTGAAGAAAATCGTTGTCGAGCATCTCGGCGTTGACGAGGACAAAGTGGTCGAGACCGCTTCGTTCATCGACGATCTGGGTGCGGACAGCCTCGACACGGTCGAGCTGGTCATGGCCTTCGAAGAAGAATTCGGCATCGAAATCCCGGACGACGCTGCCGAGACCATCCAGACCTTCGGCGATGCCGTGAACTTCATCAAGGGCGCGGTCTGATCCGTCCCTGAAGGTTTAAGGAAAGCGGCGCCCTCGGGCGCCGTTTTTCGTTTTGGTATCAGGGCGATCTGCCGGTCCGAAATGACGTGGAACCCATTTGTTGGGCGCAATCTGGGGTGCTATCTGACCTGTCAGGATTTGGCTGCTTGAGAGGATCAGATGCAGGTCAGGTTTCGGAATATTCAAAAGAGCGACTTAAAGGAATTGCGCGGTTGGTTCAGCGATGCCGAGCTTTCGCGCCGTGTGGCCTTCCCCACGGATGATTGGTTTGACTATGTCACCGTTGGCCGGGATTCGATCTGCTGGCTTGCTTTGGACGGCGATACGGTCATCGGCAAATTGCAGGTGGACCGTGACGAGAAGGGGGGCGGTTATATCGACATTGCGATACGCCCAGACCTGCGCGGAAAGGGCGTTGGTGCTGCGGTTCTGGCAGGCTTTATCGAAGGGCCGGGCGCGGACTATGTCCTTCTCGACGCCAGGATCGAACCCGACAATCTGGCCAGCCTCGCCTGTTTCCGGCGCTGCGGGTTCGATATCCGGTCAACGCCGGATGAGGACGGGATGATACCCGCGATCCGCCAGGCGTCCTGACTTTATGGCGCAGCTGCGGCGCCTTAGCGGCCGTAGCTGCGCCCACCGCTGCGCGAGGTCGAGGATGATCCACACCCACCCCATCGGCTGCGACATCACTCCGCGCCCGCCATGCGACGATCTGTCTGTTGATAAGATCGGGGTCCGTGCTGGCCGGCGATTGCGGCGCAAGCCATGGTTGAACAGCGGATGGCCGCATGTCATGGGATTCCCGATCCATCCGTGATCGCATTCCCGCTGGCGCGGATCGGGTGCGGCCATGGTTCGTCATGCGGTTGTGGAGTGGTAAATGAAAGATCCGGATCAAGCGGCGGCGGCAAGCGATCGCGCCTATGTCGAGCGGGCATGGCAGAGTTACCTTGATTCTGCGACACGGACCGAACCGGGCGGACCGCCCTTGCCGGACCCGGATGTCGATCTCGGGCCTTTTCTGCGCGACATTATCGCCGGTACGCCGCAAAAGCCGTGGACGGCGCGAAAGCGCGATCTCGCCGAACATTTCGCATTGCTTGAAGGCGAGTTTCATGGCGCGCCCAGGGCTGCCCATCTGCTGGCTTGCACAATTGTCTGCCTGCGCAGGGATGCCGAAAACCCAGCCGCGCGCAGGCTTTTCTGGCGTATCCTGAACGAGATCGGGCATGAGCTGTCCGAGGTTCTGAATTCGCGCTGGTTGACCTCGATCTGCGATACGGTCGTCGATATTGCGGAAAACGACCTTGATCGCACGGCTGCGCTGATGGGCACCCTGTTCATCAATACGCTGAAGATCGCCGAGACCGAACGCCGCCTTTACCTGCCGGCGCGACCCTGGCCCCCCCAGACGCGCCTGCGGCCGGGCGGCGCGATTTATGATGGCGTGCAAACCATCTATACGGTGACACCGGGCGATGTGACCAACCTGCTTGACCGGATCGAGCGGGGGTTGCGGATTTCCTCGCCAGTCACGCCGGTCATCGCCCAGTTGATACATCGCGCCATCGAGGGCGACACTTGCGTCAACCGGATCATCAGCCTGACCGGACAACCCAAGCGCCCGCTAGCGCCAGCAGATGCACTGTCGGCGCTTAAGGATATCATGGGTAAGCTGTAGATATTACGGACGTGGCGGTGCAGAACGCGCAGGCATGGATCTGCGCGGGGGGCTGCCGCTTTAAAGCTGGATCGTCATGTCTTCCTTGGCGGTGCGGATCACCGTCATCGTATAGAACCGCGCGACATTGGTATTGTCGCGGAACAGGCGCTCACACAGGGCGTCGAACTCTTCCATATCGCGCAGATGCAGCATCAGGACGACATCGACCGAGCCGGTAACGGCATGGGCGGTGGCGACTGCCGGTTCCGCTGTCGCCAGCGTCAGGAAGCGGCGCATGTGCTGGTCGCCGTGCAGCTTCAGCTCGACCGTGACCCAAGCCTTCAGCACCCGCCCCACCTTGGCCGGGTTCAGGATCGCGACGATGCGGTCGATGATGCCGCCCTCGCGCAGGCGGCGGATACGGCGCAGGCAGCTGGAGGGCGACAGCCCGACCTCTGCCGCCAGATCGGCATTGGTGCGCGCGGCGTCGCGTTGCAGCAGGTTCAGCAGCTTGTGGTCGATGCGGTCCATGGGCGCCCTCTGATTACGATGCAATATTATTGCACAAGCCCGCAATATTTGACCACAAATGCCACGCGTCCCGGGTTACTGATCGCCGGAAGGAGATTCGGATCATGGCCCACCCCATCCTCGACAAGACGCGTCAGACATTAGTGATTTACTGGGAGCTGGCGCGCATCATCATCCCGGTCACCATCGCGACAGAGATCCTGTCGCGGCTGGGCCTGATCGAGGCGGTGGCACCCGCCCTGGCCCCGCTCATGGCGCTGTTTGGTCTGCCGCCGGAGCTGGGCCTGCCGTGGCTGACCGGCATGCTGGTGGGCATCTGGGCGGCGGTGCCGATGGTCTTCGTGCTGCTGCCGGTCGGGGCGCTCAGCACCGGCGACATCACCGTCTTTTCGGCGCTGCTGCTGTTTGCCCATGCCTTGCCGATCGAACAGAAGATCATCCAGCGCGCCGGACCGGGCTTTGTCATTACCACGCTGCTGCGCGTGGGCGGCGGTATGCTTTATGCCTTTCTGCTGCATCAGGTTCTGGCGGCCACCGGCTGGCTGTCAGGGCCGATGCAGCCGGCCTGGATCCCGATGGCGGCCGGTGGCGGCTGGCCGGGCTTTTTCATCGGACTGGCCGAGGCCATGGCGATGATGCTGGTCATTCTGCTGGCACTGTCCTGGGCGATGGAGGTGCTGCGCGTCACCGGGGTCATGGCCTGGCTGATGCGACTGCTGGCCCCGCTGCTCCGTCTGGCCGGTATCCGGGGCGAGGCGGCAGAACTGACCTCGGTCGGGTTGTTCCTGGGCATTTCCTATGGCGGCGGGCTGCTGATCCGCGAAGCGCGATCAGGAACGGTGTCGCCGCGGCAGGTGTTCATTTCCTGCGTCTTCATGGGCTTTGCCCATAGCGTGATCGAAGATACCGCCATCGTCATGTCGGTCGGCGCGAATATCTGGGGCGTGCTGGCGGGCAGGGTGGTCTTTGCCATCGCGGCGACGGCGCTGATCGCGGCGATCCTGCGGGCCGTCCCGGACGACCGTTTCCTGCGCTGGTGGTTTCGTCCCCTGTCCAGATAAGCCCTGCCACCATCGCGAACATCAGCCCAGGCTGCCCGATGGACGATGACCGGATCAGCCGCCGACGCTGCGCGCGCCGCCGCTGCGGGCGGTGGCAGACGATCCGAACCCGCCCCGCTGCGACACCTGCGCCGCCGTCATCGGCGGGCGGCCCATCGTCGTGGGGGCCTTGGTGAAGGTCGAGGTGGCGACCCTGCCGGTGCCCCGGTTCGAGGCGAAGCTCTGATTGCCCGATGGCGTCGAAAAACCACCCTGCGCCGTGCGTACCATCGGCTGCGAGAAGACCCCGCGCCCGCCGCCCAGCATCGAGCCCAGCATATAGCCCATGAACAGCGGCATGAAGATCGACCCCATGCCCGGCTGGCTTTGCGCCGCCGGATCGCCGCCGCAATTGCCGGCACCATGTTCCTGTTCGCACAGCTCCTTGGATTCATAGCGCGGCGCGGTTTCCAGATGTTCCTGCTGGGCGGCGGCGAATTGGGTACGGCAGTCTTCCTCGGTGAAGAACAGCGAGCCGCCCTGCGCCTCGGCCACACAGCTTTCCAGATCGGGGAAGGCGGCGGCGTCGGTCTTTTCCTCCTCGCAGCCGGCAAGGGCCAGAACGGCCGTGCCGGCGAGGAACAGCGCCACATGACGCGAGCGCTTGCGGGCGGGTTTGGTGGGAATGCGAGCGGTCATGTTCGGCCCTCGATATAATGCGGCTTGAAGCGCGACAGGTTGTGAGTGATGCGCGAGGCATCTTCGCGCAGGCCCATGCCCACGCAGGTCTGGCCGACGATCCAGGCGCCGATCACCGGATAGAAGCCGCCGAATTCCGGCAGCCGCGCCAGCCCCTGGATGATGCGCGGGTGGTCGTCATAGGTGTCGTCCGGGGCGCGTTCGGTTTCCTGCCCCGCTTCGGTGATGATAACGCCTGCACCCTCGCGCGAGAAGATGGGCTTGGACACAAAACCGGCATGCAGCGCGTCTTCGGCAGCGGCGAAGGCGCGCGAGACGGCGGGGGCCGGGCTGCCGCCGCGCAGGGCCTCGGCCACGTCGGCCTCGAAAAAGGCGGGCAGCAGGTTGGGGTGGCCGGGGAACAGTCGCCACAGCAGCGGCAGCAGCGCCTTGTTCGACACCACCGCCTTCCAGGGCGGTTCGATGAAGCGCGTGCCCGACGGGCCGAGGTGCCGCGCGAAATCGTCGCGCAGCATGTCTTCCCACGGATACAGTTTGAACAGGGTGCCGATCACCCGGTCCTCGTCATCGGCGAACTGGCCTTCCTCGGTCAGGCCGATCCCGGCCAGATCGGTGAAATGCGCGCCCAGTTCCGCCTCGCGCGCGGCCCAGGCCAGGGCCTCGACGGTGGCGTAATCTTCGGGATTGTTCTTGTCGGCGGCGAAATGGACATCGGTGCCCGGCGCGGCGATTTCGCCCCAGCGTGCCACCAGTGCTTCATGTATGGCATTGAACTGGTCGGTGTCAGGCGACAGCACCCCAAGGCGCTGCTGTTCTTCCAGCCAGAGCCATTGAAAAGACGCGGATTCGTAAAGCGAGGTCGGCGTGTCTGCGTTATATTCCAGCAGCTTTGCCGGACCCTGTCCGTCATAGGCCAGATCCATGCGGCCATAAAGTTCCGGCTCGCCATCCTTCCAGCTGTCGGCGATGAAGTCCCAATGCTCGGGCGGAATGGCCATGCGGGTCAGCCATTCGTCGCTGGCAAGCGCGGTGGCCACGGCTTCGCGCACCAGCCCGTGCAGTTCGGTCGAGGGGTCTTCGATTCCGTCCTCGATCTCACGCAGTGAGAAGCGATAGGCCGAGCTTTCATCCCAATAGGGCGCGCCGCCCATATCGGCGAAGGTAAAGCCCAGTTCGACGGCACGGTCGCGCCAGCCGGGGCGTTCAGGAAGGCTGACCTTGTCCATCATCGCTCTTTGTTGCCAGTATCCCACAGATGACGCCAAGGGGCGGCGGATGCAAGGCGCGCGGGCCGAAGCGATGCCGAATTTGCTGGAACGGGCTCAGGATTTCTGGCATATCCCCCGGAATTAATTGAAGGATTTCGGCATGAGCAGGTATTCGGCAGATCAGGTTGGGAAATATCTGGCCACGGATTATTGGGAAGGCGATCAGCCGGTCAACCTTGGCAGCACGATCACGGTCGATCTGTCATCCCTGACGGCGGCGAACCAGAAACTTGCGCGTTGGGCGATCAGTGCCTGGGCGGATCTTGGGCTGAATTTTCGGATCAACAACGCTGCTAATGCAGATATCGTGCTGGAAGACAACATTGATGGGGCCGAGACGAACTGGAGCCGGTTCAAGTTCGAAGGTGGCGTGTACGGATATTATCCAACCGTGCTGGTCGGGCCTGATTATACCGCAGAATTCGGTTCGAAATTCGGCAGCTATACCTATCAGACCTGGCTTCATGAAATCGGCCACGCGCTTGGCCTGGGCCATTCTGGCCAGTACAATTTCTACGGCACCTATGGCGTCGACAATCACTACGACAATGACAGCTGGCAGATCTCGGTCATGTCCTATTTCTCGCAGGAGGAGAATACGGCCGTCAACGCCTCGTACGCTTACCTGCTGACGCCGATGCCGGGCGATATTGCCGGTATCCAGCGGCTCTATAATCTCGAACCCACGGCAGGGGCCGGTAATACCACATATTTCTGGGACACCAATGCCACCGGCATTCATGGCCGCATTGGTCGCCTGATCGCCAGCGACGAACTGCAGACGCCGTTCGCGCTGACGATCATGGACAGTTCCGGGCTGGACACCCTGAATTTCAGCGGATCGTCAGAGGCCGTCGATATCGACCTGACACCGGGCGCCATCAGTTCGGCATTCGGGCTGCGCGGCAATATCCAGATCGAGGGCGCGACCATCATCGAAGGTGTCAGAGGTTCGCGGGCGAATGACCTGATCGAGGGGCAGGGCGCCAAGAACAAACTTTATGGCCATGCAGGCAATGACCGGATCTATGGCGAGGGCGGTGATGATCGTCTGGCGGGCGGTTCAGGTAATGACCGGCTGTATGGTGGTGCCGGCGACGACTGGCTGAACGGCGGCCCCGGCCGCGATCGCCTGATCGGTGGCGCGGGGTCGGATACGGCCTATTTCGGGGGCGCGGTTCGTGTAGATATGTTGAATCCGGGGCTCAACACGGGTAGCGCCGCCGGCGACAGCATGAGCGGGATCGAAAATCTCGCCTCGGGCCGAGCCGATGACTTTCTGTATGGCAACAACCTGCGCAACGCGCTGACTGGCGGTTCTGGAAATGACCTGCTGGAGGGGCGCGGCAGCAACGACCAGCTGTTTGGTGAATACGGCGATGACGTATTGAAGGGCGGTGTGGGCAATGACCGGCTGTATGGCGGTCCAGGCGACGACGTGTTGTATGGTGGCGCTGGCCATGACGTCCTGAACGGGCGAAACGGTAATGACCGTTTCTATGTCGATGCTGGCAAGGACACCATCACCGGCGGCGTAGGCGCGGACGAGTTCGTCTTTCAGGGCGGCCGGATGATCATCCTCGACTTTACGGACAACCGCGATGAGTTGTGGCTGGATCGCGACGCGCTGGGCTTGCAGGACGCCACGGTGGATGAACTGCTTGACGGTGTGCGGTATCTGCGCGGCGACATGTTGCTGGAATTCGGCTCCGGAAGCTATGTGCGGGTGGCGGGCGTGACGAATGCCGACCTGATGGCCGATGACATCATCTTCGTCTGACGGGCAGCGTCAGGGTGCGTGCTGACCGTCGCACAGGGTGAACGCCAGTGCTGTCTGGGCGACGGCAACAACCATCTGCTGGTGTTCGTATGCAAAATGCGTGATTGCGCAGATCCGCGCGCATTGGGCACTCCTCGGTGCGGGCCGCGAGTTGCCGCTGGTGCAACCCTGATGCCGCGTTGCGCCGGATTTACCTTGCGCTGAATCCCCGCCATGCTGCCTGCAGTGACGTTTATTCGTGCAGGATTTGACATGCCCCGTTTTCCGTCGACCGCGCTGGCTGCGTTTCTGGCCCTTACCCCGATCACCGCTGGTCATGCGCAGATGCCTCCGCCGGGGGGCGAGACGCCGCAGGCGCTTTCGGTGGGGACGATCACCCTTGCGGTTGAGCGGGTGCCGCTGCGGCTGAACCTCGCCGGGGTGGCGGTCGCCAGCGAGGATGCGCAGATCCGGCCGCAGGTCGGGGGCGTGGTGCAAGAGATCCTGTACAAGCCCTCGCAGGCGCTGAAGGTGGGGGATCCGATGTTCCAGGTCGACGCCACCAGCTATCAGGCAGCCCTGGCGGTGGCCGAGGCCAATCTGGCAAGTGCCAATGCCGCCCGTGACGAAGCGCAGGCCAATGCCGACCGTTACGGCGCGCTGGCCGGGCGCGGCGTCACTCAGGCCGAATCCGACAGCGCGCGCAGCACGCTTTTGCAGGCAGAGGCCGCTGTCGCCGTGGCCGAGGCCGAGGTGAAGACCGCCCAGTTCAACCTGAATAATGCCACCATCAAAAGCCCGATCGACGGGCAGGCCTCGGTCCCCGAGGTCTCGGTCGGGGATCTGGTGACCAGCGGGCAGTCGGACGAATTGGCGACGGTGACGAAGCTTGACCCAATCTATGCCGATCTGGCCGATACCAGCGCGCAGATGCTGCGCCTGCGGGCGATGTTCAGCAGTGGCACCCTGCAGCCCGGCGACAATCTTGGCGTGCAGCTGATCCTGGAAAATGGCGAGGCGCTGAGCGGTGAGGGTCAGGTGATTTCGGTGGGCGAGCAGGTCTCGACCAGCACCGGCACCTTCAACGTCCGGGTCGAGATCGCCAACCCGGACCGCGAGGTGCTGCCGGGGATGTTCGTGCAGGCAGAGCTGACCTTTGGCACGATACAGGCGGTGCTGGTGCCGCAGATCGCGGGGACGGCGCAGGCCGACGGAACGGTGCAGGTCTATCTGGTCGAAGGTGGCAAGGCCGTGGCCCGCAGGGTCGAACCGACCGGCACCACCGATTCCGCCTGGATCATCCCGCGCGGGCTTGATGCCGGCGCGGTCCTGATCGTCGACAATCGCGACAACCTGCGCGACGGCATCGAGGTCGCACCGGTCGCCGTCACCGTCGCAACCGGCGGCATCGTCCAGACTGCAGAGGGGGCGGCCCCCGAAAGCACGGCGGCAGATGCCGCGGCTTCGGAAGACGCCGCCGCCACCGCTCCCGCCGCAGCGGGGCAGTAACCATGTCGCGTTTCTTCATTCGCCGCCCGGTCTTCGCCTGGGTCATCGCCATCGTGACCATGCTGCTGGGCGCGCTGGGCATGACGCAACTGCCGGTCTCGCAATATCCCGAGGTCGCGCCGCCCACTGTACGCATCAGCGCCACCTATACCGGCGCGTCGGCAGAGGCGGTGCAGAACAGCGTCACCTCGGTGATCGAGGATGCGATGACCGGGCTTGACGGGATGGTCTATATGACCTCGTCCTCGTCGCGGGGATCGGCCTCGATCTCGGTCGTGTTCGAACAGAACGAGGATGGCGAGGACGCCCAGATCCGGGTCCAGAACCAGGTTTCCGGCATCACCAGCCAATTGCCCACGGTGGTTCAACAACAGGGCGTGCGGGTTTCGCGTTCAACCTCGTCCATCCTGATGATCGGGGCGTTGGTCAGCGACGATGGCAGCCGTGACGCGACCGAACTGGCCGATCTGATGTCCAACAGCATTCAGGATGCCATCGAACGGACCGAAGGCGTCGGCAGCGTCAACAGCTTTGGTTCCGGCTATGCGATGCGGATCTGGCTGGACCCGGCCAAGCTGCGGCAATATTCATTGACGCCCTCTGACGTGACCGAGGCGGTCGAGGTGCAGAACACCAATGTCTCGGTCGGAGCCATTGGCGATCAGCCGGTGATCGAGGCCCAGCAATTCACCGCCGATGTCACCGCGCAAAGCCAGTTGACCACCGCCGACGAGTTTCGCGCGATCCTGCTGAAAACCACTGCCGAAGGTGCCATCGTGCGCTTGGGCGATGTGGCGCGGGTCGAGATCGGGCAGGAAAGCTATGGCGGCAATTCGCGCTTCAACGGCCTGCCGGCGGCGGGGTTCGGGGTGAACCTGGCCACCGGTGCCAATGCCGTCGATACCGCCGAAAGCGTGCGTGCGACACTGGACCGGCTGGCCGGATCGCTGCCCGAAGGCGTGTCCATCCAAATCCCCTATGACACATCGCCCTTTGTCGAGCTGTCGATCGAGAAGGTCTATCACACCCTTGCCGAAGCGATCGCGCTGGTTTTCCTGGTCATGCTGATCTTCCTGCAAAGCTGGCGCGCGACGCTGATCCCGACGCTGGCGGTGCCGGTGGTGCTGCTGGGTACTTTCGGGGTGTTGGCGGTGGCCGGATTTTCCATCAACACCATGACCATGTTCGCCATGGTTCTGGCCATCGGCCTGCTGGTCGACGACGCCATCATCGTGGTCGAAAACGTCGAGCGGATGATGGAGGATGAGGACATCGGCCCGCTGGAGGCGACCGAGCGCAGCATGGATCAGATCACCGGCGCGCTGATTGGCACCACTGCCGTTCTGTGCGCGGTGTTCCTGCCCATGGCTTTCTTTGGCGGCGCGACCGGGGTGATCTATCGCCAGTTCTCGGTCACCATCATTTCAGCCATGGTGCTGTCGACGGTCTTCGCGCTGACGCTGACGCCGGCGCTCTGCGCCTCGCTTCTGCGACCGAGGAAAGGCGAGGGCATCGCGCCCGCGCGCTGGTTCAACAACTGGTTCGCGCGGACCCAGAACGGCTATATCCGCGTGCTCGGCAGCTTCCTGAAAGTTCCGATGGCAGCACTGGCTGGGCTTGCCGTGGTGGTGGCGCTGGCGGCGCTGTTCTATCAGCGGCTGCCCGCATCCTTTCTGCCCGAGGAAGATCAGGGCGTGCTGATGGCCATGGTCAACCTGCCCTCTGGCTCGACCACGGCCCAGACCGACGCGGTGATGAAGGATGTCGAGACCTATCTGCTGGAACAGGAAACGGACGGGGTTGAGGGGACATTCGGCTCATTGGGCTTCGGCTTTTCGGGCAGTTCGCAGAACTCGGCCATGGTCTTCGTGAAACTGCGCGACTATGGCGAACGGCTGGCGCAGGACGGGCAAGGCGCGGGCGAAATCGCCATGCGCGCGACCATGGCCTTCGCTGGCGACCGTCGCGGGCAGATCTTCTTCATGCAGCCGCCGGCAATCATGGGGATGGGAAACACCGACGGCTTCAGCGGCTATCTGGTCGATCAGGGCGCCCATGGTCAGGATGCGCTGGTGGCGGCGGCCGAAAAGCTGGTCTCGGACGGCGAGGAAAGCGGCCAGCTGACGAATTTACGCGGCGCCGAGGACCAGCAGAAGACCGCCCTGCGCATCAATATCGACCGTGAACGGGCCGAGCGGCTGGGCCTGACCCTGTCCAGCGTTAACGCGATGCTGTCGACCATCTATTCCGGGACCGAGGTCAACGATTTTCAGCTTGGCACCGAGTTGAAGCCGGTGATCGTGCAGGGCGATGCGCCTTACCGGATGCAGCCCGATGACATCGCGGATTGGAGCGCGCGCAACAGCGCCGGCGAGATGGTGCCATTTGGCGCGTTTTCGACGGTCAGCTGGGACGAGGTTCCTGTCTCGCTGGACCGATACGGGGCCACCGCCGCGCTGTCGCTGTCGGGGTCACCGGCGGCGGGCGTCAGTTCCGGCGATGCGATGGACCGGATGGAGGCGCTGGCGGCCGAACTTGATGGCGGCTACGGCATCGCCTGGACCGGCATTTCCTATCAGGAACGGCTGTCAGGGTCGCAGGAAGGTTTCCTTTACGCGATTTCGGCACTGGTGGTCTTCCTGTCGCTGGCGGCGCTGTATGAAAGCTGGACAATTCCCTTCGCGGTCATGCTGGCGGTGCCGGTCGGGCTGATGGGGGCACTGATCGGGGCCGATGTTCTGGGCCAGTCGAATGATGTCTATTTCAAGGTGGGCCTGCTGGCGACGATCGGACTTGCGGCCAAGAACGCCATCCTGATCGTCGAATTCGCGGTAGAGTTGCAGGGGCAGGGCAAGTCGATCCTGGATGCGACGCTGACCGCCGCGCGGTTGCGGCTGCGACCGATCGTGATGACCTCGCTGGCATTCATCCTGGGCGTGTTGCCGCTGGCACGTGCGACTGGCGCGGGTGCGGGGGCGCAGAACGCCATCGGCTCGGGCGTGATGGGCGGGATGATAGCGGCGACGGTGCTGGGGGTATTCCTGATCCCGGCGCTGTTCCTGATCGTGCGCCGTATCTTCCGACGGCGGACGGCAGCGGTTGCAACCTAGCCGTTCTGGGTGGCTGCGTCGCGCAGAATGCGGGTGACAAGGCTGTCGGCCAGATCGGTGGCGGAAACCGGGGTCAGCAATTCCAGCCGGCCCGAGGAGCGCAGCTGCGCGATGCCCTGAATGGCGGCAAACAGCGCGGTGGTTTCGCTTTTGGCGGTCTCCAGCGGCATGGCGGGGGCAAGGGTGCGGATCTCTTCGGCCACGCGCGCCAGCAGGTCGGCAATGGCGTTCAGATACCATTCGGGAAACAGCTCTGACCGGCGCGGGCCTTCGAACAGCGCGCGGAAGACCATTGGCTCTGCTTCGACCAGATCGAGATAGCGCCTGCACAGCGCCCGCAGCCGGGCGGCCGGGTCATCGCCCGGCAGGTCGGCGAACAGTTCTGCAATCCGGGCGAAGTTGTCGCGGTTCACCTGCCAAAGCACGTCGGGCAGGCTGTCGAACAGGTTATAGATCGTCCCCGGGGTGTAGCCCACCGCCTGCGCAAGGCGCCGTGCCGTCAACGCCTCGGGGCCGTCCTGGGTGATGATTTCGCGCGCGGCATCCAGCGTGGCCTGACGCAGCTCCTCGCGTGTTCGGCGCGCCCGGCTCGCCTTGGCGCCGGGTTTGCTGGAATCGCGTGATTTGGCGCGTTGGTGGGGCCGGGACATGTCTGGAATGAAAAATGCGTGAAGCAGTTAACCTAACTGTAACTTGCATCCTTCTCGCGTCAACGGCTAGTAGCGAATCTGCATGTTTGCAGGAGAATTTCTGTGCGATTTTGTGCGATTATTTGCGAATTAATCTTTCGTTCACACATTCTTAACACATCTGGTCCGTCCAGGCTTTCGCTTTTGTTGGGCGCGCGGTTGCGCTAGGCTGCGGCCCGACCAGAATTGGAAGAGGCCCATTCCGCATCTGCTGAAACGATTGCCGCCCGAGACTGGCGCGGCGAATGTCGAAGGATCCATCCGTGTTTCGTACCCTTGTTGCCCTGACGCTTCTGGCCGCGCCGGCCCATGCTTCCGATGCTGCATCTGATGCCGCGGCCGAAAACGCAGCACCCGCACCCGCCAGCGCCGCCCAGCCCGCCACGGTCGAGGCGGCGCGCGTCACCCCGGTCGAGTTGCGGGTGCCGGTCTCGGGCAGCCTTGTCGCGCGTTCGCCGGCGCTGATCTATCCTCAACTGGCCGGGACCGAGGTGACCGAATTGCTGGTCGAACCGGGTGATCGGGTGACCCGTGGGCAGGTTCTGGCGCGGCTGTCGCAATCGGCGGTAAAGGCGCAATTGGCCCAGGCCGAAGCCGAGGCGCAGCGCAGCGAAGCCGCAGTCCGGCAGGCCAGCAACCAGATCGACAGCGCCGAGGCGACCTTTGCGCAGGCGCTGGCGGCGCTGAAACGTACCCGGCAATTGCAGCAAGGGGGCTCTGCCACGCGCGCGGCCCTTGACGATGTCATCGCGGCCGAAGCGGCGGCGCGTGCGCAGGCGGCCTCGGCCCGCGACGGGCTGGCCGTGGCCGAAGCCGCGCGTGCCCAGGCCGAGGCGGCGGTGGATCTGGCGCGGCTGAACCTTGACTGGACCGAGGTGACCTCGCCCGTCGATGGCGTGGTCAGCGCCCGCGACGCCCAGCTGGGCGTGATGGGCAGCGCCTCGGGTGACCCGATGTTCACCATCATCAGTGACGGCAGCATCGAATGGCAGGCCGAGGTGGTCGAAACCGCGCTGAAGGGCTTGAAGCTGGGCGATCCGGCCATCGCCACCGTCGCCGGCCTGGGAGAGGTCGAGGGCCGGGTTCGCCGTCTGCCCGCCGCAGTCGACCCCGCCACCCGGTTGGGTGAGCTGCGGATAACGCTGGACGCCTCTGATGGGCTGCGGCCGGGGCTTTTCGCCAGCGGTTGGGTCATCATCGACCGCCATGAAGGGCTGACCGTGCCGCTGACGGCGGTGCTGGATGATGCCGGTGGTCAGGTCGTGCAGGTGGTCGCAGATGGCACGGTAGAGACCCGCACCGTTGCCGCTGGCGTCATCTGGCAGGGCCGGCGCGAGATCCTGTCAGGCCTGAAGGCGGGCGAGCAGGTGATCACCCGCGCCGGTGCCTTCTTCCGCGACGGCGACCATGTGGTCACCGTGACAGCGCCGGATGCCGGCGCCGAAGCGGGGGCAGATCGCGATCAGCCGCCCCCGGGCGGTGCCGCCAGGGCGGAGGTCGCACCGTGAACCTGTCCACCTGGTCGATCCGCCATCCGGTTCCGCCCATTGCGCTGTTCCTCGTCCTGCTGGTCGCGGGGTTTTACAGTTTCCGCACGCTGGCGGTGACGGAGTTCCCGAATATCGACCTGCCCATCGTGACCGTCCAACTGGGGCAGCCGGGCGCGGCACCGTCGGAACTTGTAACACAGGTGGCGCAGCCGCTGGAGGATTCCATCGCCTCGGTCGTAGGGGTGCGCCATACCACGGTAACGGCGAGCGACAGCTCCGTTACCGTGGTGGTGGAATTCGAGCTGGAAACCGACAGTGACCGCGCCGTCAACGACATCAAGGATGCGGTGGCCGAGGTCCGGGGCGAGTTGCCTGAAAGCGTGACTGAACCGGTCGTACGGCGGCTGGATGTCACCGGCGCGCCGATCCTGACCTATGCGGTGCGCGATGACGGCCGATCGATCGAAGAACTGTCCAAATTCGTTGACGACATCGTGTCGCGCGAACTGGCCTCGGTCGAGGCGGTGGGCAAGGTCAGCCGGCTGGGCGGGGCGGATCGCGAGATCAAGGTGGAACTGGATCCCAACCGTCTGTTGGCGCACGGGCTGACGGCGGCGGGCGTGTCGGAACAGCTGCGGCTGCGCAATATCGACCTTGGCGGTGGCCGCGGCGATCTGGCGGGAACCGAGTTTTCCATCCGCGCGCTTGGCGCGGCCGAGACGCTGGACCAGTTGGCCGCGACCCCGATCCGCATTGCCGAAGGGGCGACGATCCGGCTGGACCAGCTTGGCACGGTCATCGACGGTGCGTCAGAGGAGCGCAGCTTTGCGCTGTATGACGGGTTGCCCGTGGTGGCTTTCGGCGTCTTCCGCGCCAGCGGCGAATCCGACCTGGTTGCCGCCGATGGCACCAAGGAAAAGCTTGCCGAGATTCAGGCCCGCTATCCCTCGATCGAGATTTACCAGATCGACGACACCACCGTTTACACCGAGTCGAATTTTCACCGCGCGATGGAGACGCTGTATGAAGGCGCCGCGCTCGCCATCGTCGTGGTCTTCCTGTTCCTGCGCAATTGGCGCGCGACGCTGATCGCGGCGCTGGCGCTGCCGCTGTCGATCATCCCGACATTCTTTGTCATGGATATGCTGGGCTTCACGCTCAACACCATCAGCTTGCTGGGAATCACGCTGGTGACAGGCATCCTGGTGGACGATGCCATTGTGGAAATCGAGAATATCGTCCGCCATATCAATATGGGCGTGCCGGCCTATCAGGCGTCGGAAGAAGCCGCGACCGAGATCGGCACCACGGTCATCGCCATCAGCTTTTCCATCGTCGCGGTCTTTGCCCCGGTCAGCTTCATGTCGGGCATCGCGGGGCAGTATTTCAAGCAATTCGGGCTGACGGTCGCGGTCTCGGTACTGCTGTCATTGCTGGTCGCGCGGATTATCACGCCGATGCTGGCGGCCTATTTCCTCAAGGATGCCCACCTGTCCGAGGAAAAGGACGGCATGGTCATGCGCCTGCTGATGCGGGTTTCCGGCTGGACGCTGAAACACCGGGCACTGACGCTGCTGGCGGGGCTGGCGATCTTTGCAGGTTCGATCTGGTCGGCGACGCTGCTGCCCAGCGAATTCATGCCGCCCACCGATATCGGCCGCTCGACCGTGACGGTGGAATTGCCGCCCGGCGCCACCATTCACGAAACCGAGGACGCCGCCCGCCGCGTGACCCGGGCATTGGATGACTTCCCCGAAGTGCGGTCTGTCTTCGTCGAAGGCGGCGGCAGAAATGTCGCGGTGGCGAAGCTGTTCGTCAATTACGGCCCCAAGGGCGACCGCGACCGCAGCCAGTTCGAATTGGAGGCAGAGGTCAAGCAGGCGCTTGCGGACATGCCCGACATGCGGCTGAGCTTCCAGAACGAAGCCGGCGAGAACGACATCTCGATCAGCGTGTTGGGCGATACCGAGGCGGGCGCGGCCGAGGCGGCGCAGATACTTGCCGAGCAGATGGCGCAGATGCCGGAGTTGGAAGGCGTGATCAGCCAGGCCGACCTGCGCCGACCCGAAATCACCATCACGCCAAAGCCCGATCTTGCTGCCGCGATGGGCGTTTCGGCGGTTGATCTGGCAACCACGCTGCGCATTGCCACCATCGGCGATGCCGAAGAAAACCTGGCGAAATACAATAGCGGTGACAGCCAGATCCCCATCGTCGTGCGGCTGGACCGGGCCGCGCGCGAGGATATGGACGTGCTGCGCAACCTGCGCGTGCCGGGCGCGAACGGGCTGGTGCCGTTGGAAACCGTGGCGAATCTGGGCTATGGCGCGGGCGCGACGGAAATCAGCCGCTATGACCGGCGCTTCCGGACCTCGGTCAAGGCCAATCTGGTTGACGGCGCGCGGCTCGGCCCGGCCAACGCAAAGATCACCATGTTGCAGAATACCATCGAACTGCCGCCGGGGACCGAGATCGAATCCTCGGGCGATGCCGAAATCATGGCTGATATTTTCGAGGCTTTCGGCACCGCCATGGCGGCCGGCGTCATGCTGGTCTTCGTGGTGCTGGTGCTGCTGTTTCACAGCTTCATCACTCCGATATCGATCCTGCTGTCGCTGCCGTTGGCCATCGGCGGGGCGATCTTCGGCCTGTATTTCTTCAATTACGGGATGAGCCTGCCGGTGCTGATCGGATTTTTGATGCTCATGGGTATCGTGACCAAGAACGCCATCATGCTGGTCGAATTCGCCCTTACCTCGATGTCTGCCGGCACGCCGAAGCGTGTGGCGTTGCTGGATGCGGTCCATAAGCGGGCGCGGCCGATCATCATGACGACAATCGCCATGACGGCGGGGATGGTGCCCTCGGCAATCGGATCGGGCGCAGGGGGAGAGTTCCGCGCGCCCATGGCCGTCGCGGTGATCGGCGGCCTGCTGCTGTCGACGCTGCTGTCGCTGCTGTTCGTGCCGGCGCTGTTTTCCGTCATTGACGGCGGGCAGACCCGGCTGAGCCGCTGGGTTCGCGCCCGCGTGGGGATCAACAGCGCCAGCCCCGCCGGGGGTTCGCAATGACGCCGGCCGCCCGCGTTAACGCCGCCATCGGGGTGCTCGATCGGGTGTTATCCGGCACCCCGGCTGAGGCCGCACTTCTGGGCTGGGCCCGGGCCAGCCGTTTCGCCGGTTCGGGCGACCGCGCCGCCATCCGAGATCTGGTTTTCGAGGCGCTGCGCCGCCGTGACAGCCTTGCCGCTCTGGGCGGCGCGCTGACCGGGCGCGGGCTGATGCTGGGCCTTATCCGCGCGCGGGGAGAGGATCCGGCGCTGACCTTTACCGGCCAAGGCCACGCGCCTGAACCGCTGAATGCCGCCGAACTTGCCGCGACCGACGCTGCGGCGGCCGAGGCGCTGCCCGACCTGCCGGAATGGATCTGGCCCGACTGGCAGACCTCGCTGGGCGCAGAGGCGCTGCCGCTGGCCCATGCCATGCGTGCCCGCGCCCCGGTCTGGCTGCGCGTCAATCCCCGCCGCGCCAGTGTCGAGGCCGCTCGTGCCGCTCTCGCGGGCGAGGGGATCGAGACCGCGCCGCATGACGCCTTGCCCACCGCCTTGCGCGTCACTGCGGGCGAAAGGCGCATCGCCGGGTCTGGCGCCTATCGCGACGGGATGGTCGAATTGCAGGACCTCTCGCCGCAATTCGCCTGTGCTGCGCTGCCCTTGTCGAAAGGCGATCGAGTGTTGGATTTTTGCGCCGGCGGCGGCGGCAAATCGCTGGCGCTTGCCGCGCGCGAGGATCTGCGCCTGACCGCCCATGATGCCGCGCCCGCGCGGATGTCCGACGTGCCTGAACGCGCCCGCCGTGCCGGCGTCCGCATCGCGCTGTCGCCGCCCGATGGGCTGGGCGCCGATTACGACCTGGTGGTGGCCGATGTGCCTTGCTCTGGTTCGGGGACCTGGCGGCGAACGCCGGACGCCAAATGGCGGCTGACCCGTGAGGGGCTTGATGATCTGCGCAAGGTGCAGGCCGAGATCCTGTCGCGAGTCGCGCCATTGGTCCGGCCGGGGGGGCAGATCGCCTATATGACCTGTTCGTTGCTGGACGCCGAGAACGGCGATCAAGTTGACAGCTTCCTGCAGCAGTACGCTGATTACAGGCAGGAGTTTCGGAAATCCTGGACGCCCGAAAGCGGTTCAGACGGCTTCTTCCTTGCGATCCTTCGGCGCGATGAGGGCGCGCGTTAACCTTTTCTTAAGCTCTGGGTTCTAAGCCTGTGCGGGATTGGTGAGGACGGGACAGATGGCGAAACTGCTGCAACGGCTGCCGCGCAATGCCGGGCTGTGGGTGCCGTTGCTGGCGCTGCCACTGGTGATAGGCGAACTGTGGTTGCATGCCCAAGGTGCCCGTCCCAATCCGGGTCTGGCACTGTCGCTTGGCGGGCTGATGGCCATGCTGGGCTGGTACCTTCTGGGCGGCAGCATCGCCTGGTCGCGGGCGCGCGAAGGGTTGGCGCAGCGCCGGCAGCTGAAACGCCTGCTTCCGCAGTTGGAAATCGCAGAGGATCCTGAATGGGCCGTGGCGAGTGACGGCATGGTCCTTGCCCAGTCTCCCGAGGCGCTGGATCTGTGGGGCGATCATGTCGGCCGGCCACTGTCCCAGTTGATGGCCGGGCAATTGGCGGATGCCGACGGGGAAACCGCGCGCCTGCTGACCCGCGCGCTGCGTCATGGGCGCGCCGTTCAGGACCTGCCAGACGGCCGCAAGATCAGCGCCGAACGCGCGGGGAACAGCATCGTCCGGCTGTCGTTGCCGCACGACCCCTCGCAGTCTGTCGTTGCCGAGGCGATGGATTACGACCGCTTGCCCATCGCTGTACTGCGGCTATCTGCGGATGGCACCATCCTGCACGCCAACCGCGCTGCCGAACCGTATTGTGGCGGCGACGCGACCGGCCAGCATGTGGCGAAGCTGCTGGATGGGCTGGGACGACCCTTCGACGACTGGCTGGCCGAGGCGCTGGCGGCAGGCGGTCCCGCCGCCCCCGAAGTGCTGCGGGCACCTCGCGCCGGGCAGGACCGCTTTATCCAGGTCTCGCTGCATGCCGAAGATAACGAGCCACGCACCCTGATCGCTGTATTATCCGACGCCCGTGCCGTGAAGACGCTTGAGGCGCAATTCGTGCAAAGCCAGAAGATGCAGGCGGTGGGCCAACTGGCGGGTGGGATCGCGCATGACTTCAACAACTTGCTGACGGCGATCAGCGGGCATTGCGACCTGTTGATGCTGCGGCACGACAAAGGCCACCCGGATTATGCCGACCTCGACCAGATCAGCCAGAACGCCAACCGAGCTGCCAATCTGGTCAGTCATCTGCTGGCCTTCTCGCGCAAGCAGACGCTGAAGCCCCAACGGGTGGACCTGCGCAATACCATTGCCGATCTCTCCCATCTGCTGAACCGCTTGGTGGGCGAGAAAATCACGCTGGAACAGCGCCACGACCCTCGGCTGGATCCCGTTCGTGCAGACCGCGGCAAGATCGAACAGGTCATCATGAACCTGGTTGTGAACGCACGGGACGCCATGCCCGAGGGTGGACGTATCGACGTCTCCACGCAGAACGTGGATCTGCCCGCGCCGCAGCTGCACGGACGCTTTGCGGTGCCGCCGGGACGCTATGTGCGGGTGGCGGTTGCGGACTGTGGCTGTGGTATCCCGCCCGATATGCTGGGCAAGATCTTCGAGCCTTTCTTTACCACCAAACGGTTGGGCGAGGGCACCGGGCTTGGCCTGTCGACCGCTTACGGCATCATCAAGCAGACCGGCGGCTATATCATGTGTGACAGCGTGCTGGGCGAAGGGACCACCTTTACCATCTATCTGCCGGTACATCTGGGCGCGGATCTCGAACCAGACGAGCCTGACGTCCCCGCCCGCGCTGTGTCGATGACCGCGCCGCCCGAATTGCGGGTGCTGCTGGTCGAAGACGAAGCGCCGGTTCGTGCCTTCGCCAGCCGAGCGTTGAAGCTGCGCGGCTATCAGGTGATCGAGGCTGCATCGGGCGAGGAGGCGCTGGAGCTGCTGACAGATGACCGGCTGAAGGTCGATCTGTTCGTCTCTGACGTGGTGATGCCGGGGCTGGACGGGCTCAGCTGGGTGCGGCACGCGCTGAAAGACCGGCCGGGTACGCGGGTGATCTTCATGTCCGGCTATACCGAGGACGTGTTCGAGGACGGCCGCAACCCGGTCGAGGGTGCATCGTTCCTGCAAAAGCCGTTTTCGCTGACCGATCTGATCTCGGCCGTGGGCGACAAGCTGGAACATGCCGCCTGACGGACCCGCCGCCGATCCTAGCCGAGCGTTTCGTAAAGCGCGAAATCGGGGGCCAGGGCGCGGCGCAGGTCGGCTTCGGTTCCGGGCGAAAGTCTCACATCGGCCGAGGGCGGTACGTTGATGCGCGGAAGGCTGATTTCGCAGCCCAGCCAGTCGTCAAGGAAATGGGTGAAGGTGGCCATATCTTCATAGCGGAAAATACGGTCAACAGGGGCCTCGCCCGCGGTCAGGAAGGCGGATTGGGTGCCGATTCCCTGGGTGACCGATCCCGGATGGTCAATATAGCGACGTACGAAGTTTTCGAAGCTTGTGCTGTCAATGACGTCATCGGCGGCTGCGGTGTCAGCCTGGTCAGGCGCGTGCAGATCGCCCTCGTCGCGCAGGTGAAAGCGATACCAGCTGCGCAGCCAGTCGATGGGTTCGCGCATCAGTGCCACCGTGGTGAAGGGGTCGTCCGTCATGCCTTGCAGCCAGGGTTGGATATGGCGGCGAAAGCGCGTGGCATCGACATGCTTCATTTCCGGCGGGCGCTGTACCGCCAGGCTCGCCAGTGGCTCCAGCGCCACTTCTACGGCGGTTGATCCGGCCTTTGGCGTCGCCAGAAAAGCCAGTCGCTGGTCCCAGAATATCAGCATGAATTCATCCCGTCAGGTTCGGTAACGAATTATGGCGTGGCCGGGCGGGTGTAAACCTTCGGTTAAGGAATTGATGTCACCTTGGTTAAGCGCGCTTGCCATATGCGGGGTGTTCACGTATTGAGAACATTAACGGAACATTAGCCAGCGCCGATTGAGCCGGGACAGGTGTTCTGACATAAGGGCAAGGAGTTTGGCAGGATGAGCGACACGAATATGGATAAGAGATCGGCCGACAAGCAGAAGGCCCTGGACAGCGCGCTGGCGCAGATCGAACGGCAGTTCGGCAAGGGCTCGATCATGAAGCTGGGCGCCGACAACCCCGTGGCCGAGATCGAGGCGACCTCGACCGGTTCGCTGGGGCTGGATATCGCGCTGGGGATTGGCGGTCTGCCGAAGGGGCGGATCATCGAGATCTACGGCCCGGAAAGCTCGGGCAAGACGACGCTGACGCTGCATTGCATCGCCGAGGAACAGAAAAAGGGCGGCGTCTGCGCCTTTGTTGATGCCGAACACGCGCTTGATCCGCAATATGCGCGCAAGCTGGGTGTGAACCTTGATGAATTGTTGATTTCGCAGCCGGACACGGGCGAGCAGGCGCTGGAAATTGTCGACACGCTGGTGCGTTCGGGGGCGGTCAGCATGGTGGTGGTCGATTCGGTCGCCGCACTGACGCCGAAATCGGAAATCGAGGGCGATATGGGCGATCATCAGGTTGGCGCCCAGGCCCGTTTGATGAGCCAGGCGATGCGCAAGCTGACCGCCTCGATCGGGCGCAGCAATTGCATGGTGGTCTTCATCAACCAGATCCGCATGAAGATCGGGGTGATGTTCGGCAATCCCGAAACCACCTCGGGCGGGAACGCGCTGAAATTCTATGCCTCGGTCCGTCTGGATATCCGCCGCACCGGCGCGATCAAGGACCGCGACGAAGTGGTCGGCAACTCGACCAAGGTCAAAGTGGTTAAGAACAAGGTTGCGCCGCCCTTCCGGCAGGTCGAGTTCGACATCATGTATGGCGAGGGGATTTCCAAGATGGGTGAGCTGATCGACCTCGGCGTGAAGGCCGGCGTGGTCGAGAAATCGGGCGCCTGGTATTCCTATGGCGACGAACGCATCGGGCAGGGGCGTGAAAACGCCAAGCAGTTCCTGCGCGACAACCCGGCCATGGCCTATGATATCGAAGACAAGATCCGCGCCAGCCACGGCCTCGATTTCGCCGTCGCGCCGGGCGAGGATGACGTGCTGAGCGAAGACTGACGCCGAGGGTTAACAGCGGCGCAGCTTGAAACCTGACCAAAGAGCGCCTGTCGGAGATCCCGGCAGGCGCTTATTTTTTGCCGTTGGCGGAATGGTCTTGAATGCGTCGGTCCCTGATATCAGCGCATTCCCGGGGACAGATTGACCGCAGGAAAGGATGGCAGGTCAGTCGTTGTCGTCAGATTCCTCGTCGTCGTCGCCGAAACGGGCGTCGTCGGCATATTCGTCTTCGCCCTCGCCCACATATTTGGCTGAGTTCCGGATCGAGCGGTCGTCGTGGCTTTCGTCCATCACCACATCCGCCGGGATCTCTCCGGCCAGCCATTCACGGATTTCCTCGCGTGCTTCGTCGGTTTCCATGGCCCCGACATCGGCGATGAGACGAAGGAACTGCCGCTGATCGCCGTCGATCTCGTCCAGATCGGATTCGTCCACGCCCGGCCAGCGGTCGATGATCGCTTCGTAGAATGCGGGCCAGTTATCGGCGACGTGATGCCATCTCATGGACGGGCTCCTTCATCTTTCTGCGCCGGGGCGTTGCAGCGGCGTTCTTAGGCTGCAACGGCCTCGGGCGGCTGCAGGTTCCCTACGACGCGCCGCCCTCTTGCCACCAAGTTTCGGGCAAAAAGCCCGGATAGTCGCCATAAATCGGCAGTCGGTCCGGGAATTTCAGAACCTTGTCATGCGCAATATGGCCCTCGGGCGCAAAACCGACCGGAATCACATAGCGTCCGGCCGTCAGCACCCGGTCGAGGGCGCGGACTGCGGCAACAAAGTCCGCCCGCGTGGCGGAGCTGACCATGGCGGCGATCATCGCCTCGGCGGCAGGAGAGTTCATGCCCATCAGGTTGCGCGTCCCCGGCTCTGTCACGCCCTTTGCGCCCCAGTACAGCATCTGCTCATTGCCCGGCGACAGCGACAGCGCGCGGTCAAACCAGGTCATGTCGAAAGTATAATTGTTGGTGCGCTGCGTGTATTGGGCGCTGTCCAGCAGGGTAATCACCGGGGTGATGCCAAGATTGCGCAGGGCCTGGGCATAGATTTCCGACATCTGCCGCATCTCGGCGGCCGTGGTGATGGCGCTGCCCGACAGGTTCAGCAGGATCTCGAACCGGAAGGGCTGGCCTTGGGCGTCGGTCAGCTGGCCGTCGCGAATGGTCCAGCCGGCCTCCTCCAGCAGTTTCAGCGCCCGTTTCAGGGCAGGGCGGTCCAGAGGTCGGTCGGCACCCTCGGGCAGGGCATAGCCGTCGATAGTGCCGGGGGGCAGGTCCTTGGCGAAGGGCTCCAACAGCGCCAGTTCGCGCCCTTCTGCGGGCGCGCCGGGCGTCATCCCCAGTTCCGAATTGGCGAAGTACGAGGTGATGCGCTGATCCTTGCCGCCCGAGACGGTGTTGTTGATGAATTGCCAGTTAAAGGCTTCGATGAGGGCCTGACGGACGCGCCAATCGGCGAAGATCGGGTTGCGGGTGTTCATCACGAAGCCGGTGATGCCGGTCGGACGCTGGTGGGGAATGTCGGCCATCACCACGGCGCCCGAGGTCACGGCGGGGAAGTCGAATTCGTTTTCCCAGCGGCTGGGGCTGAGTTCGCGCCAGGCGTCCAACTCGCCGGCCTTGAAGGCCTCGAACATGGCATTGGCGTCGCCGTAATAGTCGTAGGTGACGCGGTCGAGGTTGTGCAGCCCCTGATTGACGGGCAGGTCCTTGCCCCACCAGTCGGGGTTCTTGCGCAGCGTGAATGAACGGCCGGGATCGACGCGCTCGATCACATAGGGGCCAGAGCCGATTGGCGCCTCCAGACTGGAATCGCTGAAATCCTTCCCCTCCCACTGTGCCTTTTGCAGGATCGGGCGCATGCCCATCAGCAAGGCCAGTTCGCGGTCGTTGGTGTTAAAGGTGAAGCGGACCTTGTTCGGGCCGGTCTGTTCCATCTTTGCGACCTTGGACCAGACGCCGCGATAGCGGGGATGGCCCTGGGTGCCCAGCGTTTCATAGGACCACATCACGTCCTCGACGGTGACAGGGCTGCCATCGGAAAAGCGGGCCTCGGGCCGCAGGGTGAATTCAACCCAAGTCCGGCCGGGGTCGGTTTCCACGGTTTCCGCCAGCAGGCCGTAAAGCGTGAAGGGCTCGTCCAGCGAGCGCAGCATCAGCGTTTCGGCCAGAACGCCGGGCATCGTATACAGCGGCAGCGCCGGATTGCCCTTGAGAACCCATGGCTTAAGCGAATCGAAGCTGCCCGATTCGGGCAAGCGAATCGAACCACCTTCCGCAGCGTCAGGATTGGCATATGGCAGATGTGTAAAGCCTTCCGGCAGGGCTGGATCGCCGTACATCGCGATGCCATGCGCCGGCTCGGCAGCACTTGCCAGCGGCATCGCTGCAACAGTCGCGAAGCTGCAGAAACCGGCCAGAATGGCGGGCTTGATCGCGGAATCGTTAGGGAAATTGAAGATTCGCATGCAGTCCTTCGCTTAGCTCTGGCAAATGCCAGTGATTTCAATGCGCAGCCTATCCGAGGGTGTTTACCGTGACAAACAACAGCCTTGGACTCGGGCGCGGTTTCGCCTATATATAACTCACTGCTCGATAGGTTTCTTGCCTGTATGAAACCTGCCTCATGACTGGCGCCCGCTTCGTGCGGGCGCTTTTTTTAATGGCTTTGCGGCCCGATCATCCGCATAGGGCCGGGTGGGAATCGCCCCTTCTGATCCATTGGGGCCTTCGGTTGTGGTCGGCCTGCGCGGAGCGTAGAGATTTGTCGACACAAACCGAAAGGGTGAGCCCATGTTCGAGAATGTTCTGAAGGGAAAGACCGCCGTTGTGACCGGATCAAATTCCGGGATCGGGCTGGGGATTGCGCGCGAATTGGCGGCTGCAGGTGCCGATGTGGTGCTCAACAGCTTTACCAATGACGAGGCCGACCACAAGCTGGCGGCTGACATGGCCAGCGAATTCGGTGTCGATGTGCGCTATATTCAGGCCGATATGTCGAAGGCTGACGAATGCCGGGCGCTGATCGAAAAGGCGGGTTCCTGCGATATTCTGGTCAATAATGCCGGCATTCAGCATGTCGCCCCGATCCCGGAATTTCCGGTCGACAAATGGGATGCGATCATTGCGATCAACATGTCCTCTGCCTTCCATTGCACGGCGGCGGCGCTGCCGGAAATGCAGAAGAAGGGCTGGGGACGCGTCATCAATATCGCCTCGGCCCATGGGCTGACGGCCAGCCCCTATAAGTCGGCCTATGTGGCTGCCAAGCATGGCGTGGTCGGGCTGACCAAGGTGACCGCGCTGGAAGAGGCCGGCAAGGGCATCACCTGCAACGCCATCTGCCCCGGCTATGTGCTGACCCCGATCGTGGAAAAGCAGATCCCGGACCAGATGAAGACCCATAACATGAGCCGCGAGGATGTCATCAAGAACGTGATGCTGGCGCGCCAGCCCTCGGGCGAGTTCGCGACGGTCGAACAGATGGGGGGCACGGCGGTGTTTCTGGCCTCGGACGCGGCCGCCCAGATCACCGGCACGACGATCAGCGTTGATGGCGGCTGGACGGCGCTTTGACCGGTGCAGCAATATTCGCCGGGGCGGCAGTCGCCCCGGTCGGCGTCGCCCGGACTGCCGCGGCCGCCAGCGTGGTGTCTTCGGCTTCCACCTCGGCCATCATGAAGCGCTGAAAGGCCTTGATGGCGGGCCGATTACGCCGGGCGTGGGGATAGACCAGCCAATAGGCCCCGCCGCATCGCCACCGCAGATCGAAGGGCTGAATCAGCGATCCGCTGGCCAGTTCCATTCGGAAGAAACGCGGATCGAGCAGCGCGACACCATCCCCCGCCAGCGCCGCGCGGCCCAGATGCAGCTGCGAATCCATGGTGAACCGTCGGGTGTGGACGCAGGACATCTCTGGCTCTCCGGCCGCTTTCAACCACCCATCCCAGGCGCTGTCCTCGTTGTTCAGCCATGTCAGGTCGATCACGTCCTTGGCCGTGGTGATCGGGCCCTCGCGCTCCAGCAAGGCCGGTGACAGCATCGGTGTCAGCTCGGCGTCGAACAGTTTTTGCGCAACCAGTCCCTCCCATGGTCCGGTGCCGAAACGGATCGCCACATCGACATCCTGACGGGCGAAATCAACCAGCCTGTCGTCGGTTTCCAGCCGTACCGCCAGTTCCGGCTGGGCCATCTGGAACCGCCCGAGGCGAAAGGACAGCCAGTTTCCGGCCATGGTCGTCAATGCCGAGATGGTCAGCGTCTCGGCAAGGCCCGTGCGGCCCGAATAGGCCTCGCGCAGCAGATCGAAAGCCTCGGATGTCGGACCAGCCAACCGGGTGCCGAGGGCGGTCAGTTCCAGCCCCTTGGGTTTGCGCAGGAACAGCTGCCCGCCCAGCCGTTCCTCCAGCAGCTTGATCTGATAGCTGACGGCGGCCTGGGTCATGCCCAGGCTTTCGGCGGCGCGGGTGAAGCTGAGCTGGCGGCTCGCAGCCTCAAAGACGCGAAGGGCGGAGAGGGGCGGAAGGTCCATAAGCTGTCCTTATGTCGGCTTGCTGGCGTTTTGTTGGCCTTTCGACCGCAAGCATAGCATTGTGAGGACATGAAAAGAAGCTGACAGGCAGGAAAAGCCCAGGCTTCGCAGTAGAAATCTGAAAGCGACGCCCGAACCGGCTCCTCTGGCGGCACAAGCCCGCTTTATGAGGGTCAGCAGACGCGTCTTGATGAAATGGGAGAAAAGCGATGACCATGACGATCTGTGAACTGTCGGCCGCCCCCAAACTCCGGTCGCCCCTGGCGCGGCTGTTGCAGCGTATCGCCCTGTGGGATGAGGATCGGCATCAGCGCCGGCTGGTCCTGCGCACGCTGGACGAAATTCCTGACCACTTGCGCAAGGATATCGGGTTGGATGGCGGTGCGGGCCTGCGCGCGCCCCGCCGCGCCGGCCGGACCTTCATCCGCGATGGACGCGCCGACAGCAGCCTGAGCGACTGGCGCTGGTAAAGGGGCCGGAATGAACACGGGCGCCCGCTGCGTCACTGCGGCGGGCGCCCATCATTGCGATCAGTCGCGACGGCAGCCTTCGCAGAAGGCGCGGATGCGTGCCACGGCCTCGCGCAGCGTGTCGTCGCTGGCCGCATAGCTGACCCGGAAATGCGGCGACAGCCCGAACGCCGCGCCGAAGACGATGGCCACGCCGGTCTCGTCCAGCAGAGCGTTGGCGAAGGTCTCGTCATCGGTGATGGTGGTGTCACCCGCCGAAACGGTGCCGATCAGCCCTTTGATCGAGGGATAGACGTAAAACGCCCCCTGAGGGGTCGGGCAGGTAATGCCGGGGCAGTCGTTCAGCCCTGCCACCACCATATCGCGCCGACGCTGGAAGGCCGCGCGCGAGGTTTCCAGATAGTCCTGCGGCCCGGTCAGCGCCGCCAGCGCCGCATATTGGCTGATCGAACTGGGGTTCGAGGTTGATTGTGATTGCAGCTTCGCCATGGCCCGGATCAGCTCCACAGGCCCGGCGGCGTAGCCGATGCGCCAGCCGGTCATGGCGTAAGCCTTGCTGGCGCCGTTCATGGTCAGGGTGCGGTCTTTCAGGCGCGGCTCGACCTGGGCCGGGGTCACGAAGGTGAAGCCGTCGAAGACCAGATGTTCATAGATGTCGTCGGTCAGCACCCAGACCTGCGGGAAATCCAGCAGCACATCGGTCAGTGCCTTCATCTGTGCAGCGTCATAGGCCGCACCCGACGGGTTCGAAGGCGAATTCAGGATCAGCCACTTGGTGCGCGGCGTGATGGCGGCGCGAAGGGATTCGGGGGTCAGGCGAAAACCGTCCTCGGCCGGGCAGGGGACAATGAGCGGGGTGCCACCCGCCAGCGCCACGATATCGGGATAGCTGACCCAATAGGGTGCGGGAATGATGACCTCATCGCCGGGATTGACGGTGGCCAGCAGCGCGTTGAACAGGATCTGTTTGCCGCCCGAGGCGACGCTGACCTGATCGGGGGTATAATCCAACCCGTTTTCCCGCGCGAACTTGTCGCAGATGGCGCGCTTCAGTTCGGCAATGCCGTCGACCGTGGTATAACGGGTATGGCCGGCGTCGATGGCGGCCTTGCCGGCCTCGCGGATATGTTCAGGGGTGTCGAAATCCGGCTCTCCGGCGGACAGCGCGATGATGTCGCGGCCCTCGGCCTTCAGGGCGGCCGCGCGTCCGGTCATGGCGACCGTAGGCGAGGGCTTGATTCGATTGATCGCATCAGAGAGGAAGGCCATCGCGCGCTCCTTGGAATTGTGACGTTTACGTCTTAGGGTGCGCGCGGTCAGGCGACAAGCGAGGCAAGCCATGGAAAATCCCGAAATCCGGCTGAAGCGGCTGCAGATGCGCAGCTGGCGGCGCGGGATGAAGGAAATGGACCTGATCCTGGGCCCGTTCGCCGATTCGCAACTGGCCGATCTGTCCGAGGACCTGATGGCGCAATACGAACAGGTGATGGGTGAAAACGACCAAGACCTGTATCGCTGGATCATGGCACGGTCGCGCGGGCAGGCGGAGGGTCCGGCCGAAATCTCTGCCGTGCTGGACGTGATTTCTGCCTTTGCGCTTGGCCGTTTCAAGGACCAGCCCGCCGAGTTTACCAACAGGCCTCAGAAAAATTTGTCGAATTAACCGAAGATTCGGCTTTTTGCGTCAAGGTCGTCCCTAGTAAGGGGATGACCACATGAACGCTGCGCTGCCAAGTCCGGACCACAGTCCCCAAGGGGACACGGTTCATGCCTATTTTCAGAGCCTGCAATTGCTGGAACGACTGCACCGGCTGATGCTTGATCTGATCAAGGACGACTTTGAACGGCTTGGCCGCTGTGACCTGACACCTGTGCAGGCATTGCTGCTGTATAACATTGGCGAGGCCGAGGTATCGGCCGGCGAATTGCGGTCACGCGGCATGTATCAGGGCTCGAACGTATCTTATAATCTGAAGAAGCTGGTGGGCATGGGCTATGTCCACCACGAACGCAGCGATCAGGACCGCCGGTCTGTGCGGGTCCGGCTTAGCGATGCGGGCCAGGCGGTGCGCGAACAGATCGGTCAGCTTTTCGCCCGCCATGCCGATGATCTTGTGGCCTCCGGCATCCTTGACGATCCGCCGCTGGACCAAGTGAACGGGCAATGGCGCCGGATCGAGCGATATTGGACCGAGCAAATTCGCTATATCTACTAGGGATTGCTCGGGCCGTCGGTGTTCCAGTTGCCAATGCCCTGCGCTGCGACCGCAATGGCGATCGCGGCAGCCGTCAAGACGGGCGCAAACGGCCTTGTCCGCATCTGCCCCGCTATCCTATTTCGGCAGCCTGTTGCAGCATCCTACCAATGACCGGTATTTTCCATGCTGGCCCATGGCTCCTGCGGGTCCAGATGGCCGTCCTGCAATAGCTCGACCGAGATATTGTCGGGGCTGCGCACAAAGGCCATATGCCCGTCGCGCGGCGGCCGGTTGATGGTCACGCCGGCATCCATCAGCTTCTGGCACAGCGCATAGATGTCGTCAGTGCGGTAGGCGAGATGCCCGAAATGCCGGCTGTCCGCGGGCAACCCCTCATCCCCGTCCCAGTTATACGTCAGCTCAATCGGGGTCTCGTCCTGTCCGGGAGGGGCCATGAAAACCAGCGTGAATCGGCCTTTCTCGTTCTCGATCCGCTTGGTTTCCTCTAGCCCGAGCAGGCGATAGAAGGCCATCGACTGTTCCAGATCCTTTACGCGTACCATGGTGTGCAGATAGCGAAGCGTCATGTTCTGTCCTTTCAGCAATCTCGCCGACAATCTGCCACGCGTCGCGTCGGGTCAATGTGAATGCTGGCCGGGGTGACCGGGTGGCGCTAAGAAGGGGCAACAGCAAAGCGGAGACCGGGCATGCAGCAATACCATCAGGCGTTGAGGACGATTCTGGAACAGGGCGAGGTCACCACCGATCGCACCGGTACCGGCACCATCGCCTATTTTGGTATGCAAAGCCGTTACCCCCTGTCGCAGGGCTTTCCGCTGGTCACCACCAAGAAGCTGCATCTGCGTTCGATCATCCACGAATTGCTGTGGTTTCTCGCCGGCGACACCAATATCGGCTATCTGAAGGCGAACAAGGTGTCGATCTGGGACGAATGGGCCGACGCGAATGGCGATCTTGGCCCGGTTTACGGCCATCAATGGCGGCGGTTTCCGGCGCTGGAACCGGCTGGCGCGGCGGCAGACGGCCAGCCGCTGTTCTTTGCCCGCTCGGTCGATCAGATCGCCGAGCTGGTCGAGAATATCCGCAAGAACCCCGACAGCCGCCGCCTGATCGTCTCGGCCTGGAATCCCGGTGACGTGCCCGATATGGCGCTGCCGCCCTGCCACACGCTATGGCAGGTCCGAATTATCGGGCGCAAGATGCACCTGCAATTGTATCAGCGCTCTGCCGATATGTTCCTGGGGGTGCCATTCAATATCGCGTCATATGCGTTGCTGCTGGCGATGCTGGCCCATGTGACAGGTTATGAGGCCGGCGATTTTATCCATACGCTGGGCGATGCCCATATCTATTCCAACCATGTGGAACAGGTGGAGCTTCAACTGTCGCGGCAGCCGAAACCGCTGCCGCAGCTGCGGATTACCCGGAAGGTCGATTCAATCTTCGATTTCAAATTCGAGGATTTTGAGTTTCTCAATTACGACCCCGATCCCGCCATCAAGGCGCCGGTGGCTGTCTGATGCTGACGCTGATTGTCGCGCGCGCCCGCAACGGTGCCATCGGTCGGGCCGGGCAGATCCCCTGGCACATCCCCGCGGATCTGGCCTTTTTCAAGCGCGAGACACTGGGCGGCGCGCTGATCATGGGGCGGCGGACCTGGGAAAGCCTTCCGTTCAAACCCCTGAAAGAGCGGCTGAACATCGTCGTCACCACGACGCTGGACCTGCCGGGTCACGCGGTCCCTGATCTGGACGCCGCCATCCCTGCGGCACGCACCGCCGGCTATGCCCGCCTTTACGGCATCGGTGGCCAGCGGATTTATACGGAGTTGCTGCCTCGTGCCGACCGTCTGCTGATTACCGAGGTCGACACCGTTGTCGACGACGCCGATGCCTTTTTCCCGGATTTCGACGAAACTGCATGGCACGAAACGGCACGCTATCCAATCGAGAGTGACAGCTTTCCTGCCGCTGTGAGAGAGCTTCGTTTGCGCCGCGACACCTGACGCGATCGTGCCCCGATATTACTGGTAAACTAAACGATCTATCGTAAAATCTGACTGAGTGGTTTCTGATATGATTCGGAGCGATGAACACGTTGCCCAACATGCTGCATTATGCATGGAAGCGCGTATCCAACAGTGTCGCGCGCAGTTCCTATACGGATCGGATTGACGCGATCCTGGCCTCTTATCCGAAATCCGGGCGGACCTGGTTTCGGTTTATCCTGTCATCTTATCTGAATAAAGCCTACGGGCTGAAGGCCGCGCCGGATCTTCACTCGATGTTCACGGTTGTGCCGAATTTCGACATGGACGCCACACGGGGACTGCCCGCGTTCGGGTTTGGCAATGCGAAGCCGAAGCCGCCATTGATCGCGGTCAGTCACAGAAGCTATTCCGCGCGGGTATTTCGCAAATGTCCGACAATCTTCATGCTTCGCAATCCGAAGGATGTGATCGTTTCTTCCTATTTCCATGCGACCGGCCAGAAGCACCGTTTCTCGGGCAGCCTTGATGAATTTCTAACTGATCGCGGGCAGGGCGTTGCTGCGCTGACCGAATATCTGAACGGCTGGGCGCGTGGCTTGCAGCAACGCCGGCATGTCACGCTCAGCTATGAACGGCTGACGGCTGATCCCATGACAGAGACGGCGCGCGTGCTGAACTTCCTGGGGCTGGATGTCGAACAGCATCATCTTGCCGCCGCTGTCGAGGCCGCCAGTTTTCAGAACATGCGCAAGCTAGAGTTGAGGAAGGGCCTGCCCGGCCATGACTATGATCGCACGAATGAGGAAAATTTGCGGATGCGGCGCGGCAAGGTTGGCGGCTTTGCCGACTATCTGACGGATGCGCAGATTGCGCTGATCGACCGCATGTGCGAGCGCGACCTGACCGATGCGGCGAAAGCGTTGCTCAAGCAGGTGACGATCTGACATCATCTGCTGCGCTGATGCGTTGCATTGGTGCGCAGGACCGCCGGGCGGGAAAAACTGCCCGGATCCACGGCATTTCCGCGAAACGCCTTTGACTTTCTGCAACTGCGGCGATACTGCGGCGGATCGGCTGTTCTGGGATGCGTGCGGGTTATGGGCCGCGCGCCAGCAGGACCGGGCCGCTCACCCGGGCCTCCGGCCCCATTCCAGGCAGAATACATGACCAATTCCGATATCGCCGCGCCTTTGGCTGCGGCCCTGGCCGACCGAGGCTATGAAACCCTGACCGCCGTGCAGCAGGCCGTATTGGCACCTGATGCGCAGGGCCGTGACCTGCTGGTGTCGGCACAGACCGGCTCTGGCAAGACGGTGGCCTTTGGCATCGCGGCCGCCCCTGACCTGCTGGGCGAAACTGGCAGTCTGCCCCAAGGCAGTGCGCCCTTGGCCCTGGCCATCGCGCCGACGCGTGAGCTGGCCTTGCAAGTCGCGGCCGAGCTCGGCTGGCTCTATGCCGCAACCGGCGCCCAGATCGCCACTTGTGTCGGCGGCATGGATTACCGCACCGAACGCCGGGCGCTGGCACGTGGCGCCCAGATCGTCGTCGGCACCCCCGGCCGCCTGCGCGACCATATCGAGCGCGGCTCGCTGGATCTTGCCGATCTGCGCGTGGCGGTGCTGGATGAAGCCGATGAGATGCTGGATCTCGGCTTTCGTGAGGATCTGGAATTCATCCTTGAATCCGCGCCCGAGACCCGCCGCACGCTGATGTTCTCGGCCACGGTGCCCGCCGCCATCGAAAAGCTGGCCCGAGATTTCCAGCGCGACGCTCTGCGCGTCGCCGCCATGGGCGAGGCGCGCCAGCACGGCGACATCGCTTATCGGGCTCTGTCGGTTGCCGCGCGCGACCGCGAGAATGCCATCTTCAACCTGCTGCGCTATTATGAAGCGCAGACCGCCATCATCTTCTGCAAGACCCGCGCCAATGTGAACCACCTGCTGGCCCGAATGGGCAATCGCGGTTTTCGCGTCGTGGCGCTGTCGGGCGAGCTGTCGCAGCAGGAACGCACCCATGCGCTGCAGGCGCTGCGCGACGGGCGGGCGCGGGTCTGTATCGCGACCGATGTCGCCGCGCGCGGTATTGACTTGCCGGGGCTGGAGCTGGTGATCCATGCCGACCTGCCGACCAATTCGGAAACCCTGCTGCACCGTTCAGGCCGCACCGGGCGGGCGGGGGCCAAGGGTGTCTCGGCGCTGATCGTGGCGCCTTCGGAATACAAGAAGGCGCAGCGTCTGTTGTCTGGAGCGAAGGTGGTGGCGGAATGGGGCAAGGCGCCTTCCGCCGACGAGGTCAGCGCCCGCGATGATGTCCGCATGCTGGAACACCCGGCGCTGAAAACCTCGCTGGAAGACATGGCCATCGCCAATGACCTGCTGGCGCGGGTGGGGCCGGAACAGGTCGCGGCTGCCTTTGTGCAGCTCTGGCGCGAGGGGCGGCCCTCGCCAGAAGAACTGACCGACACCTCGGTGCCGCATTCGGATGCCAAGCCGCGCGCGCCGCGCGAATTCGGCAGCTCGGTCTGGTTCCAGCTTTCGGTCGGCCATACCGGCCGGGCCGAGGCGCGCTGGCTGCTGCCGAAGATCTGCGAGGCAGGCGGCATCACCCGCGACTCCATAGGTGCCATCCGCATCCGCGAGAATGAAAGCTTCGTGCAGATCGCCACGGCTGACGCCCCCCGCTTCGGCGAGGCGCTGGAGATCGAGCCGGGCCTGATGATGCATCGCATGCAGGGCGAACCCTCGCTTGACACCAGCCGGCGCGAACCCCGGCCCAACTCGCGCCCGAATTCGCGCCCCTCGAAACCCGCGCGCGAGGCTCGCGCGCCCCGTCCCGCGCCGGACGACACGCCGCGTTGGTCGCCCGTGACCGAGGCGGACGCCCCCCCGGCCGAGGCCCCGCGCCAAAAGGCCCGCTGGACCGGCGCGCAGAAAAGCGCCCGAAGCAAAGAGACCGCGCCGGCAGAAGGCGCAAAGCCCGCGAAGTTCGCTGGTAAATCTGCGGGAAAACCGGCGGGCAAACCTGCGGGCAAATTCGCCGGCAAACCGAAGGCGAAAACCTGGGCAGGGGACAAGCCGGCCGGCAAGCCCGCAGGAAAACCCGCTGGCAAGGCCGCCGGAAAATACGCCGCCAAATCCGCGCGTCCCGGCGCTCGCGGGGGTGACGCGGGAACGGCAGCACCGCGCCGGCCAAAGGCGCGCGGCTAAGATCGAAAAAGCAATGGCCCGCAATCGAAAGATCGCGGGCCATTTGCCATGACTATCCCCAATCCGGCGCCTGACAGGCGCAGAACAGAGGGGTTTGGGAAGGCAGGCTAACCTGTCATCGCCCCGATCCAGCTGCGGATTACGCCCAGGCTCTCCGCCTCGTCCAGCCAGGGCACATGGGCGCGGTCAGGCACCTCGGCATAGATGCCGTCTGGCCGACGCGTCCGCATCTCGGCATAGGCCGCGGGTGACAGCAGGTCAGAATTTGCCCCCCGGATCAGCGCCACGGGGATGCCCGCCGTGGCGTCCCAAAGCGGCCACAAATCGGGCGCCTCGCCTTGAAATGCTGCCAGAAATGCCTCGCGGAGGGTGGCGTCATAGCGGATGGTCAAACCCTCGGGCGTTTCCAGATAGAACTTCTCGGCATCCGCCCGCCAGCGACCCGCAGGGACATTGGCAAATCCCGGGCTCAACGCCGCCATCCGTTCGGCTACGGCATCATATGTTTTCGCCGCGGGGTTTCTGCCGACATAATCGAAAATCCGCTCTAGCCCGGCGCGTTCGATCACTGGCCCGACATCGTTCAGACACAGCCCCAACAGCCGATCCTTCGCCATGGCCGCCATCAGCAGCCCGATCAATCCGCCACGAGAGGTCCCCAGCACTGCGGCCTTCCCGATGCCCAGATGATCCAGCAGCTGCACGGCATCCTTGCCTTCAAGCGGCACGGTATAGGTCGCGGCCCCGGTATAGTCAGACTGACCGCGCCCGCGATAATCCATGCGGATCAGTCGCACGCCCGGCAGATGCGGCGCGACATAATCGAAATCCGCCATGTTCCGCGTCAGCCCGGCAAGGCACAGGACCGGCAGTCCCTCACCTTCGTCCCGATAGGCAATCTTCGCGCCGTCATCTGCGGTAAAGAACTGTGTGCTCATGTCACTCTGGTCCAAATATCCCGGCGACGGGGTGGAGCCCCGCCCTGACCTCAAAGATTTTCGCTCTGCGGCATGCCCAGCACGTGATAGCCGCCATCGACCAGCACGATCTCGCCCGTGGTGCAGGCGGCCCAGTCGCTGGTCAGCCAGACGGCAGTGCCACCGATGGCATCCAGCGTCGCGTTGGCGCGCAGCGGCGCGTTGGCCTGAGTGTGCCGGAAGGTCTTGCGCGCCCCGCCAATCGCCGCGCCCGCCAGGGTCTTCATCGGGCCGGGGCTGATCGCGTTGACGCGGATGCCGTCGGGCCCGAGGTCGTTGGCCAAATAGCGGACCGTCGCCTCCAGCGCGGCCTTGGCCACGCCCATGACGTTGTAGAATGGCGTCACCCGGTTCGAGCCGCCATAGGTCAGCGTCAGGATCGACCCGCCCGCGCTCATCAGCGGATGGGCGCGGCGCGCCACCTCGATCAGCGAGTAGCAGGAAATATCCAGCGAATTCTTGAAGTTTTCGCGGCTGGTATCCACGAAGCGTCCGGTCAGTTCGTCCTTATTGGAAAAGGCGATGGCATGGACCAGGAAATCAAGGTTTCCCCAGCGGTCGGCAAGCGTGCCGAAGGCCGCATCAAGGCTGGCGTCATTGGTCACGTCAACGTCGATCAGCAGGTCCGAGCCCACTGATTGCGCCAGCGGCCGCACGCGTTCGGCGAACATATCGCCCTGATAGGTGAAGGCCAGTTCCGCGCCTTCACCCGCCAGTGCCTTTGCGATCCCCCAGGCGATGGAGCGGTCATTGGCGACCCCCATGACCAGTCCGCGTTTGCCCTTCAAAAGATCGCCCATTCAAATCATCCCTGAAATTTCGACATCAGCAGCGTCGCATTGGTCCCGCCAAAGCCGAAGCTGTTGGACAGGACGCTATCGAAATCGACATTGTCGACACGCTGCAAGGCGATTTCCTCAGGTTTTAGCTCGGGGTCAAGCTCGGTCACGTTCGCCGATGCGGCAATGAAGCCGTTTTGCATCATCAGCAGCGAATAGATCGCCTCGTGCACGCCGGTCGCGCCCAGCGAATGGCCGGTCAGCGACTTGGTGGATGACACCGGCGGGGTCGAGCCTTCGCCGAAGACGCGACGGATGGCCTTGATCTCGCCCACGTCGCCCACCGGGGTCGAGGTCCCGTGCGAGTTGATATAGCTGACCTTGCGGCCTTCCGGCAGGGTTGCCAGCGCCACGCGCATCGACCGCTCGCCACCTTCGCCGGACGGTGCGACCATGTCGTAACCGTCCGAGGTGGCGCCATATCCGGTGACTTCGGCATAGATCTTCGCGCCGCGCGCCAGCGCATGATCCAGTTCTTCCAGCACGACGACGCCGCCGCCGCCGGCGATGACGAAACCGTCGCGGGTCACGTCATAGGGGCGCGAGGCGCTTTCGGGGGTATCGTTATACTTGGACGACATCGCGCCCATGGCATCGAACAGGCAGGACAGGGTCCAGTGCAGCTCTTCGCCGCCGCCGGCAAAGACGACGTCCTGCTTGCCCATCTGGATCTGCTCGACCCCGTTGCCGATGCAATGCGCACTGGTCGAGCAGGCAGAGGTGATCGAATAGTTCACGCCCTTGATCTTGAACGGCGTCGCGAGGCAAGCCGAGTTGGTCGAGGACATGCAGCGCGTCACCATGAACGGCCCCATGCGTTTGGGCGCGCCCTTTTCGATGACGATCTGATGGGCGTCAAAGAAATTCGAGGTGGACGGCCCGCCGGACCCCATGATCAGGCCGGTGCGCGGATTGGAAACGTCCGACTCCTCCAGCCCGGAATCCTTGATCGCCTGTTCCATGGCGATGAAATTATAGGCCGCACCGGGCCCCATGAAGCGCAGGTTGCGCTTGTCGATATGGTCTTCCAGCACGATCTGCGGCATGCCGTGGACCTGGCTGCGAAAGCCGTGTTCGGCATATTCTGGTGCAAAAACAATGCCGGAACGACCCGCTTTCAGGCTGTCGGTGACTTCCTCGGCATTGTTGCCGATGGGCGAGACGATCCCCAGCCCGGTGATGACGACGCGGCGCATGCACGCTCCTTCTCTTTCTCGTTCAAGGGCTTGCCCTCGTTGATGTGACGATAGTCATCCGACCCTTCTCAAACAAGACCGCGAGAAGGCGACACATATCGTTACTTGCCGTGATCATAGCCGATCCGAGGGGGCGGTCGAAAGGGAGGAGCAGCGGAAAAAGCGCGAAAACCCGTGGCTAGCGATTTGCTGCCCGAAACATGCGTCCGGCAAAGCGGGCGGCGGCAAAAGGCGCGGCATCGATGGGGGCAGGGCGCCCGGCCAGTTGGGCCGCGGCGATGGCGGCGGTCATGGGCGCGGCAGCCAGCCCGACATGGCCATGGCCAAAGGCGTAATGCACCCCGCCGACGCCCGAGGCGGGGCCGATCACCGGCAACCCGTCGGGGGTCGAAGGGCGGTGCCCCAGCCAGCGCCGCAACAGGGCCGCGTCGAAACGCAATGCCGGATAGGCGCGGCGCATATTGTCCAGCAGGATCTCGGCGCGGCGCCAGTCGGGGGCGTCGCCGGTGCCGGCCAGCTCGACCTGACCGGCGGCCCGCAGGCCGGTCGCACAGGGAGAGTTCGCCATCTTGCCATCCGCGGGCATGATAGGCCGGGCGGGGCCACCGGTCGCGCCGGGCAGTTCGACGTGATAGCCGCGCTCGCTAACCAGCGGCACCCGGTCGCCCGCTGCCCGCGCCAATGCACCCGAGGCGATGCCCGCCGCCACCAGTGCTGCGTCGCAGGCGATGGGGCCGTGATCGGTCTGCACAGCGGTCAGCTTCCCTGCCATGACCTCGAAGCCGGTCGCCCGCGCATGGCGCCGATTGGCCCCGCCTGCGACAGCTGCCTGTGCCAAAGCAGCGACATAGCCGCCCGGGTCGGTGCACCACGCGCCCGAAGGCAGATAGGCCGCAAAGCGGTAGCTCGGACCAAGGGCGGGCTCCAGCTGGTGCAGCGCCCCGCCGTCGAGTTCCTGCCAATCAAGGCCGTTTTCGCGGCGAATGGTCCAGGAAAGAGCCTCGGCTTCGAAATCGGCGCGGGTCGGATATGCATAGATCAGGCCGTCATGGCGGATCATTCCCGGCTGGCCGATGCCAAGCGCGATTGCGGCGTGACGGCCGGGTGCGTCGCCCAGCAGCCCATTCAGGATGCCCGCCGTGCGCCGGACGCGGGCAGGCGTGGCCCCAGACAGCAGAAAGCGGATCAGCCAGGGCGTCAGCGCGGGCAGGCTGCGCCAGCGGATCGTCAGCGGTCCGGCCGGGTCCGCCAGCAGGCGCGGCACCTGCCGCCACAGCCCCGGAAACGACATCGGGATGATCGAAGCCGGACTGATGAATGCGCCATTGCCGAAGCTGGCCGCCTGCGGGCCGCCGGGCGGGGCAGGGTCGATCAGCGTGATGCGCCGCCCATCGGCCAGCAGTGCCAGCGCTGCGCAGGTCCCGACGATGCCCGCGCCGATCACCGCGACATGTTCGGGGCCGGATGTGGTCATGGCGGTCCTGCTGTTGGCCGAGCGGAGTGGCTGAAATGGTGCGGGGCCACGGCTGCATGCGGCCCCTTCACGCAGGTTAGCCGCGCAGGCGCGTCGCATGGAATGCTTGGAAAATTTGACCCGCTATGATTTTTCATCATGGACAGTTCACATAAGGACACAAGATGCGCCGCTTCCTGCCCTCGCTTTCCGCGCTTCAGGCCTTTGAATCCGCCGCCCGGCATCTCAGCTTTACCCGCGCGGCCGAGGATCTGATGCTGACCCAAAGCGCCGTCAGCCGGCAGATCGGCAATCTGGAAACCACGCTGGGGGTGCGGCTGTTCGAACGCACCGGCTCTCGGCTTGTGCTGACCGATACCGGGCGCAGCCTGTCCGACGATGTGCGCCAGATGCTGGACCGGTTGGAGGAGGTGTCCATCGACGCCGTGCGCGGCCGCAAGGCAAATGCGGCGGTGATCCTCGGGGGCAGCAGCACTTTCGTTCTGCGCTGGCTTCTGCCGCGCCTGCCGGGGTTTTCGCGCGCCCATCCCGGCATTCCGCTGGAGATCGCCGAGCTGCCCCCGCGCGCCGAGCCGGGTGCCACCGAGGCCGATATCACCATCCTGCGCGGGCTGGGATCATGGCCGGGAATGCGGGTGCGAAAGCTGTTTTCGGAACGGTTGGCCGTGGTGGCGGCACCGGCGCTGCGCGGCCAGATCGGTCCCCCGGATGCGCGGCTGGACTTTCGCCGGTTGCCGGCCTTGCAAAATTCCAGCCGCCCGGCGCTGTGGCTGGCCTGGCTGCGTGCCTCGGGGCGGGACCATGACGGGGCCATTCAGGGCACGCGTTTGCCGCGCAGCGAAATGCTGATCCGCGCCGCGCTTGACGGGCAGGGGCTGGCTGTGGTGCCGCTGCATCATGTCGAGGAGGAGTTGCGCGACGGCAGACTATACCTGCCGTTCGGCGCCGCGGTCCCTTCGGGCGAGGCCTATTGGATCGCTGTCCCCGAGGCGCGCGCACACCGGCCCGAACTGATGCTGATGCGCGACTGGCTGCTGCGCGAAGCGCGGGGGGCGGATGCGGATTGATCCGGCCCCATGATAAAAAATCATGCCGGAACCAGTTTTCCGTATTTTCCCTCACCCCGGCGGTAAACCTAAGCTTGAAGTTCAAATAATCGGCTGCACCGCCGGCCTGCGGGATCCGTCTGGACCGCCTGCCGAACTGGATGCGCATGACAGGGGTGACCGGATGACGATTGCAAAACTGACGAGAGCCGCCAGCGTCGGGCTGCTGATCTCTACCGTGCTTTCGGGCGCGGTGTGGGCGCAGGCCATTACCATCGCCATCGGGTCCGAGCCCTCGACCCTGGACCCGCAGCTGCGCGACGATGGCGGCGAGCGGCAGGTGAATGACAATATATATGAGGCGCTGATGGCGCGCAGCCCGACGGGCGAGCTGGTCCCCGGCCTTGCGGCCGAAGCGCCCACCCGGGTCGACGACACCACCTGGCAGTTCAAGCTGCGCCCGGATGTCAGCTTCCATAACGGCGCGCCCTTCAATGCCGACGCGGTTGTGGCCTCGGTCGCGCGGGTGATCGACCCGGCCAACAATTCTGAACAGATGGCCTATTTCGGCACCATCAAGGGGGCCGAGAAGGTCGATGACCTGACCGTCAACATCCTGACCACCGGGCCGGACCCGATCCTGCCTTCGCGCATGTATTGGATGAAGATGATCGAGCCGGGCTATGCTGCATCCGGCGATCTGGCCGGGGCACCGGTGGGAACGGGGCCTTACAAGCTGGAGGGCTGGAATCGCGGCACCGATCTGAAACTGGTTGCCAATGACGCCTATTGGGGCGGCGCGCCGCAGATCGACGAGGTGACTTACCGCTTTGTGGCCGAACCGGGCACCCGGCTGTCGGGGCTGATGGCGGGCGAATTCGATGTCATCACCAACCTGCTGCCGGAATTCACTGCATCCGTGCCGAAATTCGCTGCCGTTCCGGGGCTGGAAACCTCGGTCTTCGTGCTGGGGACGGATAACGAGGTGACGAAGGATCCCAAGGTGCGCGAGGCGCTGAACCTGGCCATCGACCGGCAGGCCATGGTTGACGGGCTGTTCATGGGCTATGCCAGCATCGCCAAGGGCACCCATATCAACCCCGCCGCCACCGGTTTCAACGCCGATCTGGAACCCTATGCTTACGACCCCGACCGCGCCCGCGCGCTGATCGAGGAGGCCGGCGCCGCCGGCAAGCCGCTGGTCGTGGTGGGCGAATCCGGGCGCTGGTTGAAGGACCGCGAACAGATCGAGGCGGTCGCCGCCTATTGGGCCGAAACCGGGCTTCAGGTCACCACCGACATTCAGGAATTTTCGCAGTATCTGGACAGCCTGATGGGCGACGGCCCGCGCCCCGATGCCATCTTCATCGCCAATTCCAACGAATTGCTGGATGCCGATCGCGAACTGTCCTTCATCTATCACAAGGACGGCGCGGCAGCGTCGAATTCCGATGCCGAGATGGCGGCCAAGATCGACGCCGCCCGCGTCGAGATCGACCCCGCCAAGCGCAAGGCGCTGCTGGACGAGGTGCAGAAGACCGCGCATGATCTCAGCTATACGGTGCCGCTGTTCAACCTGAACGACATTTACGGCATGTCCGAGCGGATGGAATGGCAGCCCCGCACCGATGCCAAGCTGATGGTCAGCGAAATGAAGGTGACCGAATAAGCCCAGCCGTCCGGCCCCTCGCAGGCCGGGCCGCCAGCAGGAAAGCCACCGCGTGCCGGATTTCATCCTTCGCCGCCTGTTTCAAGGCCTGCTGGTCGTCCTTGGGGTGACGGCCACGGTCTTCGTGGTGACGCGGGTTTTCGGCGATCCCGTCTCGTTGATGCTGCCGCTGAGCGCGACGGACGCGCAGCGCGCAGCCTTCGCCGCGCAGATCGGGCTGGATCAGCCGCTGCCGGTGCAGTTCTGGCGTTTCCTGACCGATATCGTGACGCTGGATTTCGGCGACAGCCTGTGGCAACGCCGCCCCGCGATCGAGGTGGTGTTCGAACGCCTGCCCAATACCGCGCTGCTGGTCGGCGCCGGGCTGGGGCTGGCGGTGCTGGTCTCGATCCCGCTGGGCGCCATCGCGGCGCTGCGGCCGGGCGGGCTGGTCGACCGGCTGGTGGTATCGCTGGGGCTGCTGGGGCTGGCCATGCCGCAATTCTGGCTGGGGCTGATGGCGATCATGGTCTTTGCGGTGCAGCTGAAATGGCTGCCGACCTCGGGCTTTGGAACAGCTGCGCATCTGGTCCTGCCGGCGCTGACGCTGGCCATGACGCCAATCGCGCGCTTCACCATGATGGTCCGCGCCGCCATGATCGACGAGCTGAACAAGCCTTACGTCCAGACCGCCCGCGCCAAGGGGATGAGCCTGCCGCGCATCCTGCGCGTCCACACGCTGCGCAATATCCTCGTCCCCTTTCTGGCCCTGTCCGGGTGGGAGGCGATCACCGCGCTGTCCGGTTATACCGTGGTGGTCGAAACCGTGTTTGCCTGGCCCGGCCTTGGGCTGACGGCGGTGCAGGCGATCCAGCGCGGCGATCTGTTCCTGATGCAGGCGATCGTCTTCGTGATCGCGGCGCTGATCGTGATCATCGGCATCGCCATCGACGTGGCCGCGAAATCCATTGACCCGCGGATCGAGCTGAACTGATGGCCAATGCGTCCCCTCAGCAAGGGTTTTGGGGCGATCTGCGCCATGACATGCCCGCCGCCATCGGGCTGTGCGTGATCCTGCTGATCGTGCTGGCGGCGGTCTTTGCGCCGCTGCTGGCGCCTTACGATCCGGCGGCGCAATCGCTGATCAAGCGGCTGGCCCCGCCGGTCTGGATGACGCGGGGGTCATGGGATCACGTTCTGGGCACCGACAATCTGGGCCGGGACGTGCTGTCGCGGGTGATCTGGGGCGCGCGCGTCACCTTGCTGATCGGCGCCGCAACCTGCCTGATCGCGGCGACATTGGGCACGTTGGTCGGGCTTTGGGCCGGCTATCGCGGCGGACGCACCGACAGCGTGCTGATGCGGCTGGTCGATATCCAGATTTCGTTTCCGGGCATCCTGCTGATCCTGCTGGTGGTCGGCGTGATCGGCCCCGGTGTCGGCACGCTGATCGGGGTGCTCGCCATCACCAACTGGATGGTTTACGCGCGGCTGGTGCGGGGGATCGTGTCCTCGACCCGGCAGACTGCCCATGTCGAGGCGGCCGAGATCGTCGGCTGCCGCCCGTCCCGCGTCATCTTCCGGCATATCCTGCCCAACCTCGTCTCGCCGCTGCTGACGCTGCTGATCCTTGAATTCACCAATATCGTGCTGGCCGAGGCGGCGGTGTCCTTCCTCGGCTTCGGTGTGCAGCCGCCGCAGACCTCCTGGGGGCTGGATGTGGCCTCAGGCCGGGATTATCTGTTCATCGCCTGGTGGCTGGTGACTTTCCCCGGCCTTGCCATCGTCGCGACGGTGCTGTCGATCAACCTGTTTGCGGGCTGGCTGCGCGTTACCACCGACCCCGAGGAACGCGAAAAGCGCTTTGCCCGCAGCCTTGCCGCACGCCGTCGCCGCGCCGTCCGAAAAGGGGCGAACACATGAGCGCGCTGCTGAAGATCGAAGATCTCGCCGTCGTCTTCGACACCCGCGCCGGCACGGTCGAGGCGCTGCGCGGCGTCTCGCTGTCGCTGGGGCGGGGTGAGACGCTGGGGATCGTCGGCGAAAGCGGCTCGGGCAAAAGCGTGACCGCGCAGGCGGTGATGGGGCTGATCGACGTGCCGGGCCGCATCGCGGGCGGCAGCATCAGCTGGGACGGGCAGGCGCTGGTGCAGGACGGCGCGCAGCAGCACCCGAGCGGCATCTGGGGAAAGGAGGTCACCATGGTTTTCCAAAGCCCCATGACCTCGCTGAACCCCCTGATGACTATCGGCGCCCAGCTGGAGGAGGTGATCCGCAAGCATCTGGGCCTTGGCCGGGCGGCGGCGCGCGACCATGCGGCCGAGATGCTGGCGGCGGTCGGCATTTCCGGCGCGCGGCGGCGGCTGGACCAGTATCCGCATGAGTTCTCGGGAGGGATGCGCCAGCGGGTGATGATCGCCATGGCCATCGCCTGCGAGCCAAAGCTGCTGATCGCGGATGAACCGACCACGGCGCTGGATGTCACCATTCAGGCGCAGATCCTTGAACTGTTGGCCGGGCTGCAGGAACGGCTGGGCCTGTCTATCATCCTGATTACCCATGATCTGGGTATTGTCGCGGGCCTGTGTCACCGGGTCGCCGTCATGTATGCGGGCCAGATCGTCGAAACCGGCAGCGTCGACGACATTTTCGACCGCCCGGCCCATCCCTATACGCAGGGTCTGATCCGCTCGACCCCGCGGCTGGACGAACCCGAGGACCGGCTGACCGCCATCGAGGGCACGCCGCCCGGCCTGCTGCACCCGCCCGAAGGCTGCGCCTTCCGCACCCGCTGCCCGATCGCGCGCGACGACTGCCGCGCTCCGCAAGCCTTGCGCCCCTTCGGTGCGGGTTTCGTCGCCTGCACCCAGCCGGGCGTCGACGCTTGGGGGGACGGGAAATGAGCCCTACGCTGTCGGTCCGCGACCTCGCCGTCGATTACGAGCTGTCGCGCGCCGGGCTGTTCAGGCGGCGGCGCATGGTGACGGCGGTGTCGGGCGTCAGCTTCGACATCGCGCCGGGCGAGACGCTGGGTCTGGTCGGCGAATCCGGGTCGGGCAAGACCACGGTCGGGCGCGCGATCCTGCGCCGCATCCCGACCTCGGCCGGGCAGATCCGTTTCGAAGGGCAGGACATCACCGACCTTGCCGGCGAACCCCTGCGCCGGTTGCGCGCGCAGATGCAGATCGTCTTGCAGGACCCCTATACCTCGCTGAACCCGCGCATGAAGGTCGGCGATATCGTGGCCGAGCCGCTGGTCGTCCATGGCCTCGCCCCTTCGCGCGAGGCGGCGCGGGAAGCGGTTGCGGCGCTGCTGGCCCGTGTCGGTATGCCGGCGGATGCGGCCGGGCGCTATCCACACAGTTTTTCCGGCGGCCAGCGGCAGCGGATCGGGATTGCGCGGGCGCTGGCGATGAAGCCTTCGCTGATCGTCGCGGATGAGCCGGTCTCGGCGCTGGATGTGTCCGTCCGCGCGCAGGTGGTGAACCTGATGCAGGATCTGCAGCGCGATCTTGGCCTGTCCTTGCTGTTCATCGCCCATGATCTGGCGGTGGTGCGCCATATCTCGCACCGGGTGGCGATCATGTATGCCGGGCGCATCGTCGAACTCGCCCCGCGTGATGCCATCTATGACCGCCCCATCCACCCCTATACGCAGGCGCTGCTGTCGGCGGTGCCGGTGCCCAGCCCAACGGTGCAGCGCAGCCGGCGCCGGATCGTCCATCCGGGCGAATCCGTCGATATCGCCAACCCGCCCAGCGGCTGCCGCTTTCATCCCCGCTGCCCGCTGGCGACCGAGCGGTGCCGCGACGATGCCCCGCCGCTGGCCGACCGGGGCGCGGGCCATTTCGCCGCCTGCTGGAACAGCGGCGCATGACCGATCTGCTGTTCAGCCTGCCAGGCCTTGCCGCCATCGTCACCGTCTTCTGCGCCGGGGCCATTCAGGGCGCGACAGGCTTTGGCTTCAACATGCTGGCCGCGCCGCTGCTGGCGCTGATCGACCCGGCCTTTGTTCCGGGAGCCATGCTGATCATGGCCACCGCCGTCTGCATCGGCGGCGCGATTCAGGAACGCCATGCCGTCGCCCGCGCCGATCTGGGCTTTGCCCTGCTGGGCCGGCTGATCGCGGCCATGCTGGCGGCCATGCTGATCGGCATGTTCAGCCCGCGGGTCTTTTCTGCGTTTTTCGGGCTGGCAGTATTGCTGGCCGTGGTGCTGAGCCTGTCGGGCATCCGCATCACCCCCAGCCCGTTGCGGCTGTTCGGGGCGGGGCTGGTTTCGGGCTTCATGGGGACGCTGACCTCGATCGGGGCGCCGCCGATGGCGCTGGTTTACCAGAACGCGGAACCGGAGCGGATGCGGGCGACGCTGAAAGCCTATTTCTTCGCAGGCGGGGTGATCTCTGTCGCGGCGCTGGCGGCGGCGGGACGGATCGGGACGGTTGATTTCGCGCTGGCGGCGCTGATGCTGCCCTTCGCCTTTGCGGGCTTCCTGATGTCGGGGATCGGGCGCAGGATGATGGACAAGGGGCGGGTGCGGCCGGTGGTTCTGGCGGTGTCCTCGGCCTCGGCGCTGGTGCTGCTGGCGCGGGCATTCGCATGAAAGGAAACGCCATGACCGATTACCCGGTTGTCGTCATCACCGGCGCGGCCAGCGGCATCGGTGCCGCCATCGCGGCCCGTCTGGCCGCGCCCGGCGCGCGGCTGATGCTGCATACCGGGCGCAACGCGCAGGCGCTGGAGAGCGTGGCCGAGGCCGCGCGGTCCAGCGGTGCCACGGTCGCCACCCTGACCGGCGATTTGACCGATGCCGAGGTCGCGCCCGCCCTGATCGCCGCCGCCCGCGACGCGTTTGGCCGTGTCGATCAGATCGTGTCAAATGCCGGTCGTGCGCAAAAAGCCCGCTTCGACGACATCGGCCCCGAGGATCTGGAAACCGCTTTTGCGATGATGCCCATGGCCTTCTTCCGTCTGGCGCAGGCTGCTTTGCCGGATCTGCAAACGGACCGGGGCAGAGTTGTCGCGATCAGTTCCTTCGTCGCGCATGGATATGGCACGAATGACATGCTGTTTCCGGCCACCGCTGCCGCCAAGGCAGCGCTGGAATCGCTGGCGAAATCGCTGGCGGTGCAGCTGGGGCCAACCGGGGCAACGGTCAATTGCGTAGCACCGGGCTTCGTGCGCAAGGATGCAAGCGCCCATGCTGCCACCACGCCCGCCGCGATGCAGTCGGCCACCGCCATTACCCCCAACGGCAGGCTGGGCGAGCCGGGCGATATTGCCGAAACCGTCGGCTTCCTGCTGTCACCTGCCGCGCGCCATATCACCGGGCAGGTGCTGCATGTCGATGGCGGGTTACTGCTGCCCTGAAGGCTTCGCCGGGTCATTGCGGCAAAGCATCGCAGCCATTGGCTGGCGCTATTTGTCAGGTGGCGCAACTGCTGCTTCAATCACCGAATAACATAACGACAGGAGAGGTCCATGAACCCGATTTTCACGATCCGCCGTGGCCTGCTGGCCGGGCTTGTCGCCGCCGCCACCTTCGGTTTGCCGGTGGGGGCGCTTGCCGAAACCACCATTCGCATCGGCCATGTTCTGGCCGATTCCCACAGCTGGCATACCGCCGCGCAAGGCTTTGCTGCCGAAGTGGCCGAAAAGACCGAGGGCCGGGTCAAAGTCGAGGTCTTCGGCGGCGGCCAGCTTGGCAATGAAAAGGACATGATCGAGGGGCTGCAATTCGGCGCAGTTCAGGGCGGCGTCATCGGCGGCGGATCCTTCCAGTCGATCGAGCCGAAGCTGGGCATCATCGAAATGCCCTATGCCTGGGCCAGCCGTGAACAGGCATTCGCGGCGCTGGATGGCGAACTGGGCACCCATCTGGCCGGCCTGCTGGAGCCGAAGGGCATCAAGGTTCTGGCCTGGTGGGAAAACGGTTACCGCAATGTCACCAACAGCAAGCAGCCGATCAATACCCCCGCCGATCTGGCCGGGCTGAAGATCCGCGTCACCCCCGACAAGGTGCGGCTGGCCACGTTCGAGGCCCTTGGTGCCGAACCCGCGCCGCTGGCCTTTGGCGAGCTTTACTCGGCGCTGCAACAGGGTGTCTTCGACGCGCAGGAAAACCCGCTGGCGATCATCCAGTCTTCGTCCTTCTTCGAAGTGCAGAAATATGTCTCGATGACGCAGCATGTCTGGGGCTCGGCGGCGCTGGTGGTGTCATCGCAGGTGTGGAACCAGATCTCGGCCGAGGATCAGGCCGTGTTGCAGGCCGCCGCCACTGAATGGGGCCAGAAACAGCGCCAGATGGTCGCCGACAGCGATGCCGAGATGGTCGAGAAGCTGAAGGCCGAGGGGATGGAGTTCAACGAGGTCGACCGCGACGCATTTGTTGCCGCCGTGGCCCCGATCTGGGAAAGCGAAGCCGCGACCTTCGGGCCTGACCTGATGGCGCTGATGGACGCGGCCCGCAAATGACCGCGCGCCTGCCCGAGATGGTGCAGCTTTCAGCCGTGGCGCCAGTGCAGCTGTTCGACTTTCAGCAGCAGGTGCTGTTTTCGCCCAAGGAACGCGGCGAAGGCTTCATCAAGCTGGCGGTGACGACGGGCAAAAGGGGTGCGCGCAGCACCCCCCACGCCCATCCCCGCGACGAGGTGACCATGACCCTGAAGGGAGAGGCCGTTTTACGTTCGGGCGGGCAAGAATTCCATATGACCGAGGGCACCGCCATGCGCCTGCCGCCCGGCGTCATTCACGAGGTCGAGGTCCTGTCAGAGGAATGGGTGGTCATCGCCGCCTATTGCGACGAATGCCAGCTGTGCCGCGGCCCGGACGGAGGAATGGGCGCATGAGCGGGAAACCTTTGGCCGACCGGCTTGACGGTCTGGTGCGCAATATCGGCGCGGCGGGTGTCGCTGTGCTGGGGGTGCTGGTCTTCTATGTCGTCGTCTCGCGCTATGCGGTGGCGAAAACGCCCCGCTGGTCCGAGGAAGTCCCGCGCCTGATCCTTGTCTGGGTCACGTTCTTCGGTGTCGTATCCGCCTTTATCCGGGGCAGCCATTTCCGCGCCGGGCTGACCGACCTGATCCTTCCGCCAGGAGCCTTGCGGCGCGCGGTCTTCATTCTGGCGGCACTTGCGGGCGCGGCCTTTCTGGTCGTGCTGCTGATCACCGGCATCCAGATCACCCGTTTTACCTGGGGCCACCAGATGACCGCGACCAGCCTGCCGGGCGGGTTGCTTTACCTCGCATTGCCGATCAGCTCGGCGCTGTCGCTTCTTGGCCTGGCGTTAGGGGGATGGCGGAAATGAGCCTTGGTCTTGTCATTCTTCTGGTCAGCTTCGTCTTTCTGGTGTTGATCGACGCGCCCATCGCGGTGGCGCTGGGACTGTCGGCGGTGGTCTATCTGCTGATCTCGGACCTCGCGCCCCTGATGATCGTGGCGCAGCGCATGGTGGCGGGGATCGACAGCTTTACGCTGCTGGCCATTCCGCTGTTCCTGCTGGCCGGCACGCTGATGGTGCAGGGCGGGCTTGCGCCGCGCATCGTGGCCTTCTGCGCCGCCATCGTCGGGCGCGGCACCGGCGGGCTGGCCATCGTGATGATCGCTGCCTGTATGATGTTCGGTTCGCTTTCGGGGTCGGGTGTGGCGGATGTCGTGGCCATCGGCTCCATGATGCTGCCGGCGATGAAGGAACGCGGCTATCACCCCGGTTTTTCCTCGGCCGCGCTTGGCTGTGCAGGCTCGCTGGGCACGGTCATCCCGCCGTCGATCGTGCTGATCGTTTACGGGACGGCGACCAATACCTCGATCGGGCAGCTCTTCGTCGGTGCCATCGTGCCGGGCGTGATGCTGGGCCTCGGGCTGATGATCGTGGCCTGGTGGATCTCGCGCAAGAACGGCTGGAAAGGGGGCGAGGCGTTTTCCTGGCCGGTCCTTGGCCGCACCTTTATCGAGGCGATCCCGGCCCTGATCGCGCCGCTGATCATTGTGGGCGGCATCCGCTTTGGTGTCTTCACCCCGACCGAGGCCGCCGGCATCGGCGTCGTTTATGCGCTGCTGACGGGAACGCTGTTGTATCGCAGCCTGACGCTGCGCGGCATCGCCAACCTGCTGCGCGACACGGCCGAGATGACCGGATCGATCCTGTTCGTGATCGCCACCGCATCGGTCTTTGGCTGGATCCTTGCCGCCGAACAGGTGCCGCAGATGGCCGTGAACGGCATTCAGGCGCTGACCGACAATGCCACGCTGGCGTTGCTGATGATCCTGCTGGTGGTGCTGGTGCTGGGCACCTTCATGGAATCGCTGGCGATCATCCTGATCCTGGCGCCGGTCTTCCTGCCCATGCTGACTGCCTATGACATCAACCCGGTCTATTTCGGCATCCTGCTGACCATCAACCTTGCCATCGGTGCCAATACGCCACCCCTTGGCATCGACCTGATGGCTGCCTGCCGGACCGCCGGGATCCCGATGTCGGCATCTTTCCGCTACCTGCTGCCCTTCATCGGCGTCATGGCACTGGTCATGTTCCTGCTGGTGCTGTTCCCGCAGGCCATCACATCGGTGATCGGCGCGTCCTGACGCGCCTTTCCCATCACATTCAATCTGTTGAGGCTGACATGTCCTTTTCCCCCGAAACTCGGGCCGATCTCGGCCGTTTCTGGTCCACCATCGAACGCTCTGCCGAAATCGGTATCGGCCGCCCCGGCGGGCTGGCGCGGCTGACCCTGACCGACGACGACCGCATCATGCGCGACCAGTTCATCAGCTGGTGCGAAGACGCCGGCCTGACGGTCGAGATCGACGAGCTGGGTTCGATCTTTGCCCGTCGCGAAGGCACCGACCCGGACGCCGCCCCGATCCTGATCGGCAGCCATCTGGACACCCAGATCAATGGCGGCCGCTTCGACGGCATCGCCGGCGTTCTGGCCGGGCTGGAGGTGGTGCGCTCTCTGAACGATGCGGGCCATACCACCCGCCGCCCCATCGTGGTGGTGAACTGGACGAATGAGGAGGGCGCGCGGTTTTCGCCGCCCATGGTCGCCTCGGGCGCCTTCGTTGGGAAATACACGGTGGACTGGGTCTACGACCTGATCGCTGATGACGGGCCCCGTTTCGGGGACGAGTTGGAACGCATCGGCTATAAGGGCAGCCGCCCCTGCAAGGCCGGCGAGATCGACGCCTATTTCGAGCTGCATATCGAACAGGGCCCGATCCTCGATGCCGAAAACCGGCAGGTGGGCGTGGTGACGGGCGGCTATCCCAGCCACGGGATGCGGGTGCGTTTCGACGGCCAGACCGCCCATACCGGGCCGACGCCGATGGACCTGCGCCACAACGCGCTGATCGCGGGTGCGCGCTGGCTGACGGCGGTGGACGATATCGGCTGGGAATTTGCCGTGGGCGACGGCAAAGCCACCGGGTCGCGGCTGGCGGCATGGCCGAACAAGCCGGGGATCCTGTCCGACACCGCGCAGGCCATCGCCGATGTGCGCCACCCCGATCCGATCACCGCCCGCGTCATGGCCGAAAAGATGCGCCGCGCCGCAACCGCCGCCGCCGCCATGGCCGGCTGTACGGTCACGGTGGAGGATGAATGGTTCTGGGGCGGCGACATCTTCGATGCCGAACTGGTCGGCGGCATCCGCGATCAGGCCATCCGCATGGGCTTTGACTGGCGCGATATCCAGTCGCAGGCTGGCCATGATGCCTATCACATGGCCATGCATTGCCCAACGGCGATGATCTTCACCCCCTGCAAGGGCGGCATCACGCATAACAATGCCGAAAGCTGCGAACCCGAGGATTTCACCGCCGGGCTGAACATGCTGCTGCATGCGGTGGTGGCGCGCGCCGACCGCTAGCACATGTCGGGGTAAAGCTGCTGTAATTCGTCCAGCAACCCGATGAACTTGGCTTCGGGGATGCTGGGCGGGGTGTCGGGATGGCGGATCAGAAAGACATCCGCCCCCAGCGGCTGGCTGGTGAAACGCAGCGGCCACAGCTGGCCCTGGGCCACCTCCTCGGCCACCGCCGCCGCCGGAAGCAGACCGATGCCTAACCCCGAGACGATCATGCGGCGCACCTCCTCCAGATTGTGGCTGGAGCCGCTGATCCGCCGTCCAAGCCCGGCACCCTCGCGCAGCATCACCATCGGCTCCAGACCCATTCCGTCGGTGGCGCAGGTGAAGGCGACGAAGGGCTCCTGCTGCAACTCTCGCGCACTGACCTGCGCCTGACCGTACAGGCGATGCTCGGCGCCGCAGAAGACCACGAACTCCTCGCGGAACAGCAGCTTGCAATCCAGCCCGACGATGGGCTTGCTGAGCAGGCAGATGCCCAGACCCGTCTTTTCCTGACTGATCCGGCGCACGGTTTCCTGGCTGTTCTGAACCTCGATATGGAAGGTGATCGAGGGGTTGCGCTGGTGGTACAGCCGCAGCGCCTCGTCCAGCAGCGGGGAGCAAAGGTTGCTGATGATCTGAAGGGCGAGCGTGCCGTAATCTTCATCATTACGGTCCTGCGCCAGAACGGCGATACGGTCGACGCCGCGCAGGATCTCGACACATTCCTGATAGACCCGCTCGCCGCGCAGGGTCAGGGCAAAGCGGCGGCTGTCGCGAAAGACCAGTTGGCAGCCCAGCTGTTCCTCCAGCCGTTGCAGGGCCTGACTGACCGAGGGCTGGCTCATGTTCAGGCGCTTGGCGGCACGGGTGATGCCCTTTTCCTCGGCGATGGCGCAGAAGCTGCGCAAGAGGTTCCAGTTCAGGTCGTTGACCAGCGGTTTGACCGGGGGCAATGGCGGCACCTTTCATGGGGGCGAATGGCGCTTTTTACCACGAAGCTGGCCGCGCGCGAGATATCGAAGCAGGCAATCTTTCGTATCACCGATCCGCTGCCTTTGGGCTGGGCGCCGGGTGTATCTTGTGCATAAACTCTGCGCAGAATCTGCTAGCGGAAAGGAAGCTGCAATGTCGATCAAACGCCTTCACCCCGGCCCGAGGATGAGCCAGGCCGTCATCCACGGCGATACCGTCTATCTGGCGGGGCAGGTGGGTAATCCCGGCAGCGGGATTGCCGAACAGGCGCAGGAAGCACTGGCGGCGGTCGATTCGCTGCTGGCAGAGGCCGGATCGTCCAAGTCGAAGATCCTGTCCGTCACCGTCTGGCTTGCCGATATGGCTGACTTCGACACCATGAACAAAGTTTATGAGGCTTGGGTCGACAAAGACAATCCGCCCGCCCGCGCCACCGGCGAGGCCCGTCTGGCCACCCCCGACTACCGTGTCGAATTCATCGTCACCGCCGCGCTGTAAGCGCGGGTGAAAGACGGCCAGCCCCGCTCTTGACGATCGGGGCTGGCCCCTATGTGTCGACGCCCGTTGTATCGGGCGCATGTTGATGATCGCGCAGGTCATTCCTTCCGGCGAGGTTCCGACCGGTCAGGCCGGATGAAAAGCGCGGCCTCTCCATGTGAATAGTGCATTCTCTTACAGGGAAATCCGTATAGCCTCGGCCGCGGGAGAATGACGGGTGCCGGGGCGCATACCGGCGGCCACAAAACGAAAAACGGGAGGAATATCATGCTGAACCTGAAAGCGACGCTCGCATCGGGTGCGGTCATGCTGGGGACGATCTTTGCGGCCGATGCCGTGCTGGCGCAGGAACATGTCTTCAAGCTGCATCATTTCCTCGGTGCGGAATCCCCGGCGCAAAAGGACATGCTGGAGCCGTGGGCCAAACGAGTCGAGGAAAACTCTGGCGGCACGGTGAAGATCGAGATCTACCCCTCGATGACGCTGGGCGGGCGCCCGCCCGAACTTATCAGCCAGGTCCGCGACGGCGTGGTCGATCTGGTCTGGACGTTGAACGGCTATACCCCCGGCCTGTTCCCCCGGACCGAGGTGATGGAACTGCCCTTTGTCTTCCTCAACGATCCGGTGGCCGCCAATCTGACCCTGGCCGAGATCTATCCCGACCACCTGGCCGAGGAATACAAGGGCGTCGAGCCGATGTTCCTGCACAGCCATGCCGGTCAGGCGATCCAAACCGTTTCGAAAGAAATCCGCATGCCTGACGATATCGCCGGCATGAAGCTGCGCATCCCGACCCGCACCGGTGCCTGGGTGATCGAGGCGCTTGGCGCCACGCCGGTTTCCATGCCGGTGCCCGACCTGCCGCTGGCGCTGTCCAAGGGCGTCGTGGACGGCGCGCTGATCCCGTGGGAAATCATCCCGGCGCTGAAGATCCAGGACCAGACCCAGTTCCAGATCGAAGGCGCTGACAAGACCCGCTTCGGCACTTCGATCTTTCAGGTCTCGATGAACAAGGCGCGCTGGGACAGCCTGCCCGAGGATGTGCAGAAGGCCTTCCGCGACGCCTCTGACCGCGATTGGCTGGTCGAGGTGGGCCAGATCTGGCGCGACGTTGACGAACGCGGCATCAAGGTCGCGGTCGACAGCGGCAACACCCACATCACCCTGACGCCCGAAGAAACCGAGGCCTTCCGCGCCAAGCTGGAACCCGTGGTCGACCGCTGGGTCGACGAGGTCGCGCCGCAGGGCATCGACGGTGCCGCCCTTGTCGAAACCGTGCGCGCGTCCATCGCCAAGAACGCCTCGGCCGCAGGGGCGCGGTAATGTTCGCCGACGAGGCCCCGGGCCGCAGGGGCCTCGCCGCCGCCATCGCACGGCTGGCCACCGGATGGGCGATTCTGGGCGGGGTCGTGCTGCTGGCCGTGGTGGCGATCAATGCGGTCAGCGTGCTGGGCGCGGCTTTCGGAACGTCGTTTTCGGGCGATTTCGAACTGACCGAGATGGGCGTGGCCGTCGCCGTCTTTGCCTTTCTGCCCTATTGCCAGCTGACCGACGCGAATGTCACTGCCGACATCTTCACCGCCCGCGCCAGCCCGCGGGTGGTGGCGGGGCTGCGGGCGCTGGCATCGCTGGTGGCCTTCGGCTTTGGCTGCCTGCTGCTGTGGCGCATGTATCCCGGCATGGTCGATCAGCGCGACTATAACGCCAGCACCGCAATCCTGCAGATCCCGATCTGGTGGGCCTATCTGCCGATCCTCGCCTCGCTGCTGCTGCTGGCCGCGACGGCGCTGCTGACCCTGATCGAAGATCTTCGCGAGGCCCGGGGATGAGCGATCCGATTACCATCGGCATCGCCGCCCTGATCCTGCTGGTGGCGCTGATCGCCATCCGCATGCCGATTGCCTATGCGATGATCATCGTCGGTGGTGGCGGCATCATGCTGCTGAACGGTCCGGCACTGCTGCTGAGCCAGCTGAAAACGCTCGCCTATGGCCAGTTCTCGGTCTACGACCTGTCCATCGTGCCGATGTTCATCCTGATGGGCGAACTGGCGACGGTCGCGGGGCTCAGTCAGGCGCTGTTTCGGGGCGCGAATGCCTGGCTTGGCTGGATGCGCGGCGGCACCGCCATGGCCGCCATCGCTGGCTGCGCGGGGTTCGGCGCGGTCTGCGGATCTTCGCTGGCCACCGCCTCGACCATGGGCAAGGTGGCGCTGCCGGAACTGCGCCGATACAACTATTCGCCGGCACTGGCGACCGGTTCGCTGGCGGCGGGGGGCGTGCTGGGCATCCTGATCCCGCCCTCGGTCGTGCTGATCGTCTATGCGGTGATGGTCGAGGCGAATATCGTCACTATGTTCGCCGCCGCCCTGTTGCCGGGCATTCTGGCGGTGCTGCTGTTCATCCTGACCATCGCGATCTATGTCCGCATCCGCCCCGAAGCCGGACCGCGCGGCGGCGTGTCCAGCCGGCCCGAATTCATCGAGGCTACGCTGGGGCTGTTGCCGGTGATGGTGATCTTCGGGCTGGTGCTTGGGGGGATTTATGGCGGCCTGTTCAACCCGACGCCCGCGGCGGCGATCGGCGTGGTGCTGGTCGCGATCTACGGCTTGCTGACCCGGTCGCTGAACGCGCCGGCGCTGATCGGCGCGCTGAAGGCCACGGCGCGCTCCTCGGGGATGATCTATCTGATCCTGCTCGGCGCCGAGCTGATGAAGATCTTCATGTCCCGCGTGGGCCTGCCCCAGCAGGCCGCCACCTGGATCGCCGAAAGCGGCATGGCGCCGATGGCGGTGATGGTGATGATCCTGATCGCACTGATCCTGCTGGGTTGCCTGATGGACAGCCTGTCGATGATCCTTCTGGTCATCCCTTTCTTCTGGCCGATGCTGCTGGAACTGAATGGCGGCCTCTATCAGACAGCCGCCGAAGGCGCGGGTTTCGGGATGAGCACGGATGACCTGAAGATCTGGTTCGGCATCCTCGCGCTGGTGGTGGTCGAACTCGGCCTGATCACGCCGCCGGTGGGGATGAACGTCTTCATCATCTCCAGCCTCGCCCGCGATGTGCCGATGATCGAAACCTTCAAGGGCGTGCTGCCCTTCTTTCTGGCCGAGCTTCTTCGGGTCGCCCTGCTGCTGGCCTTCCCGGTCATCACGATGGCCCTGCCGCGCCTGCTTGCCGGATGATCGCCCCAAGAAAAGGGGCCGCCCAACCGGCGACCCCTTTTCATTCTGGCCCAAATATCCCGGGGGAGAGCGCCATCCGGCGCGAGGGGGCAGCGCCCCCTTGTCCCCGGTTCCGCGGTCTCAGCTTTCCGAAAGGGCGACCTTCATGTCCTTGACCTGATAGATCACCTCGCCGTCAGCTTCGACGATGCCATCGGCCACGCCCATGGTCAGCCGGCGGGTCTGCACGGCCTTGGTGAAATCGACCTTGTAGGTCAGCAGCTTGCGATCGGGGCGGACCATGCCGGTCAGTTTGACCTCGCCCACGCCAAGCGCATAGCCGCGGCCCTTCCAATCGCGCCAGCCGAGGTTGAAGCCGGTCAGCTGCCACAGCCCGTCCAACCCCAGACAGCCCGGCATGATCGGGTTGCCGGGGAAGTGGCAGGCGAAGAACCACAGATCGGGGGTGATGTCGAATTCGGCGACGACATGGCCCTTGCCATGCAGCCCGCCATCTTCGGAAATTTCGGTGATCCGATCCATCATCAGCATCGGCGGTTCGGGCAGCTGCGCATTGCCGGGGCCGAACAGTTCGCCGCGGGCGCAGGCCAGCAGATCGTCCTTGTCGAATTGGGTCTTCTGCATTGCCATCGGTAAAGGAACCTTCCTTGTTGTCCGGGCAATGGCCCGTTGTTCAGATGCGCTCAGCCCGTCAGTTGACGGCAGGTCACGCGGATTGCGGCCCTATCTAGACATCGCCGTGCCATCCCGCAAGCAGCACGGCCCGGCGGGCATCAGAACCACTGGCCCGGCTCCATCAGGCCCAGATCCATCAGCTGCTGCGAGCTCCACCGAAATTCGTGCGAGTTGCGCCAGGTGAAACCGGCGATCTCGTCGCGCGAGCCGGGGTTGCGCATCAGTGCCTTGGCCACCCGGAACGAGGCGATTGCGGCGGTCAGATTGTGGTGCCAGGGGCAGGAATAAGTGTTGTATTCCTGATCGTTGAACCGGTGATCTGCCAATAGGCGCAGTCCGGGGCGGGTGCGGAACAGGGCGATGCGGTCGATGCGGCGGCGGTCCTCGGGCAGGTATTCTTCGAACCGCCAGCGCAGCCCGCCGTGAAAGTCCAGCTGCCGTTCCAGCAGGTCCCCGTTGGCATCCTTACGCCCCAATGCGTAATAACCGGTGCGGTCGAACCTGGCATGTTCAATGCTGACGGCGTCGGGGAATTGCTGCAGATCGGGTGCGTAAAGGTCGATCACATAGGTCAGCATCGAGGCCCGCCGCTCTTCGGTGTGGAAGGCCAGCATTTCGCCCACCCGCCGCTTTTCCGAGAAGGGATAGAACAGGTATTCGGCGTTATAGCCGTAATAAAGCCAGGTGCCCGGGGGCACGGCGTCGTTGACGGCATTGACCGCGACGACATGGGCGTCGGGCCGGCGGGTGTCGAAGATCAGCGGGCGCACGCCTTCGCGCGGAATTTCCAGCGCCAGCGGCCCGGGTGACAACGCCAGCACCGTGCGAAACCCGGCGCGCAGCGCATGGTCCAAGGTCGAGGCGGTCTCGACCTCGTCCTCGAAAAGGATCACCGCAATCGGGCCGGCGTTCAACTCGGCTGGACGAGAGGCAAGATAGCTGTGCAGGCTGTCAGTCACTTCAGCAGGTCCTTGATGCGGGCCGACAGTGCCGTCCCAACGGCGGGGAGGGCGGTTGGTGTGCCGGCCGTGGTCCCGGTCGCAGTTGCTGCTTCGGTCGGCGCGGTCGCGCCGTCTGTGCCGGCAGGGTCCGGCGCGGCAGGAACTTCGGCCTCGGCAAGGGCCGAGGTGATCTCGGCCACCAGTCCGGACTGGACGCGGGCGGCAATCGGATCTGCGGGAACGGCAAGGCCCTCCAGCCGGTCGCGGAGTGCGGTGGGGTCGGCCTCGGGTTCCAGCAGCGGGCCGAGTGTCGCCAGAAGTCGCTGCTTCGCGGCTTCAAGCGCCTCTGCTTCGGCGCGTGCAAGGGCCTGGGCCTCGGCCCGCGCATCGGCTGCGGCTATGGCGGCCTCGGCCACGCGCTCGGTCTCGGCCGCCATGGCGCTGCCGGTTTCAGGCGGCAGTGGGGCGTTCTGGGGCGGAGGCGTCAGGCTGGGGCTGGCGGGCCGGGATTCGGGCAGGGGTTGAGGTGCCGGTGCCGGCTCCGGTGGGGTGGGCGCGGGACGCGGCGCCGGCCGGGTGGCGGCGACCTCTGGCGTGGTGCCGGGCAGGCGCGCGCGCAGGCTTTCGGGCAGCAGATCGGGATTCGACCAGCCCCACCAGCCGGCACCCAGCAGGGCCAGCAATGCGACGATGACGGCAATCAGCCTTGGCATGTGTGCCCCCTGTTGACTTGCGCCCCTGTTGCCACAATGACGGCGCGGCGAAAACCCCGTGCCGTGGAACGAAATGCTGGGGAATCCGGTTGTATCATGGCACGCAACACCTTATTTTGCGTCGCATTCAACCGAGTCTATCAAAGGAATTCGACCATAGCTCGTCGTCCGCATAACGCGCCGCCCCCCAACCGTGACGCCGGTCCCCGCGTCAATGAACGTATTCGTGTCGCCGAAATTCGCCTGATCGGGGCGGATGGTGAAAACATCGGCGTCGTCTCGCCCGCCCGTGGGCTGGAGATGGCGCAAGAGGCTGGTCTCGATCTGGTCGAGATTTCCCCCAACGCGACCCCGCCCGTCTGCAAGATCATGGATCTTGGCAAGTTCAAATACGAACAGCAGAAGCGTGAGGCCGAGGCCCGCAAGAAGCAGAAGATCATCGACATCAAGGAAGTGAAGTTCCGTCCCGGTACGGATACCCACGACTATGACGTGAAGATGCGCAACGTGCTGAAATTTCTGGAAGGCGGCGACAAGGTCAAGGTGACCCTGCGCTTCCGTGGCCGCGAGATGGCCCACCAGGACCTTGGTCTGGACCTGCTGAACCGCGTCCGTGACGATGTCGGCGAGACCGGCAAGGTCGAAAGCATGCCCAAGCTGGAAGGCCGGCAGATGGTCATGATGATCGCGCCCAGGTAAGCTGCGCCACCGCCAATCGGGGCCGCCTTCGGGCGGCCTTTTCATTCATGGACCGAATATCATGCAACCTGACATCATGATCCTGAAAGACGCCGGCGCCGACCCGGATCTGCCGCTTCCCGCATATGAGACTGCTGGCGCCGCCGGTGCCGACCTGCGCGCGGATCTGGGCCGCGGAGCCGAGATGACGCTGGCGCCATTGGAACGCAAGCTGATCCCCACCGGGCTGCGCATGCAGATCCCGGCGGGATTCGAGGTGCAGGTCCGCGCCCGCTCGGGTGCCGCGCTGCGTGACGGGCTGTCGCTGGTCAATGGCGTCGGCACCATCGACGCCGATTATCGCGGCCCGGTGGGTGTGATCGCGATCAACCTGTCGGAAAAGTCGCTGGTGATCCGCCATGGCGACCGTATCGCCCAGATCGTCGTGGCCCCGGTCGTGCAGGCCCGCTTTGTCGCGGCAGAGGCGCTTGACGACACCGCGCGTGGGGCAGGCGGCTTCGGTTCGACCGGGCGGGGCTGACAATGGCACTGCTGCCCATCGCCATTCTCAGCATTCTTGGCTTGGCGTGGTGGATGGGCTGGGGCGTGCTGCGCGTTCTGGTCGTGATCTTTATCGTCTGGATCGTGGTGCTGGTACTGATGCTGGCCGCCCCGGCAGCCGAGATCCGCGCCACGACTGGCTTTGATGCCCGGGTTTGGGTGATCGGCGGGCTGGTGCTTGGGGTCACGCTGGCTTACGGCGCATTGGTCGAGCGTGCCCGCGCCGCCGTCAAGCGTCGCTGGGGGATCGAGGATGCGCCGGGCCTTGCGCCTGCGGGACGAGGGGCGGCCGGGCTGGCAGCGGGGCAGGGGCAGGGGCTGGCAGCTGGGCAGGGGCTGGGCGGCGACGATGCGCTTGATCGCTATGCCCGCCATATCGTTCTGCGCGAAATCGGCGGGCCGGGACAGGCAAAGCTGCGCGATGCCCGTGTGCTGCTGATTGGCGCAGGCGGTCTGGGCGCGCCTGCCGCGCTGTATCTGGCAGGTGCGGGCGTGGGCCGGATCACGCTGGCCGATCCCGATACGGTCAGCATCTCGAACCTGCAACGCCAGATCATCTATCGCACCGGTGATGCCGGCCGTCCCAAGGGGCTCGCCGCCGCCGAGGCACTGCGGGCGCTGAACCCGCTGATCGAGGTGCACGCCCTGCGTAGGCGCGTGAACGCCGCCGATACCGCGTTGATCGCCGAACATGACCTGGTCCTGGACGGCAGCGACCAGTTCGCCGACCGCGCGGCCATCAATGCCGCCTGTGTGGCGGCGGGGGTGCCGCTGATCGCCGGATCCATCGCGCAATGGGAAGGTCAGTTGACCACCTATGACCCGGCCCATGGTGCGCCCTGCATGGCCTGCATCTTCCCGAAAGCACCGGCGGCGGGCCTCGCCCCCGCTTGCGCCGAGGCGGGCGTCGCCGGGCCACTGCCTGGCATCATCGGGTCAATGATGGCGCTGGAGGCGGTGAAGCGCATTGCCGGTGCGGGCAAGGGGCTGGCCGGGCAAATGCTGATCTTTGACGGGCTTTATGGCGAGACCCGGCGTATCGCCATTCACCGCAACCCCGACTGCCCGGTCTGTTCAGGGCTGGAACAGCGCGCCCCGGAGGCCTAGGTTTCCCGCAAAGGAGACCGCCATGAACCGCGAACTGACCGACTGGACCGGCCCCTACGGGCTGCCGCGCTTTGACCTCATCTCGGACGAGGATTTCGCCCCGGCGATGCAGCAGGCCCTTGCCGATGCCAATGCGGCCATTGAGGCGATCGCCGCCAATCCCGCGCCGGCCAGCTTTGACAACACCCTTGCCGCGCTGGAAGTGGCCGAGGAGACGCTGAACAATGTCTGCGCGGTTTTCTATACGCTGACCGGCGTCGATTCCAACGATAAGCGCGAGGCGCTGAGCCGCGAATTCGCGCCCCTTCTGGCCGCGCATGGCAGCAAGGTCGGGATGGACAAGCGGCTTTTTGACCGGGTCGCCGCCGTATGGGAAGGCGCCGATGCGCTGCCGCCCGAGGATCGGCGCATCACCGAACTGGCGCTGCGCGATTTCCGCCGCGCCGGTGCCGGGCTGAAAGGCGTGGACCGCGACCGCATGGCCGCGATCCGGCAGCGGCTGGCGGTGCTGTCGAACCAGTTTGGCCAGAATGTGCTGGCCGATGAACGCGATTTCGTCATGCCCATCCCCGACGACCGGCTGGCGGGCCTGCCCGATTGGCTGCTGGCGGCGATGCGGGCGGCGGCGAGCGAACGCGGGCTGACGGGGCAGGTGGTGACGCTGAACCGCTCTCTGATCGTGCCATTCCTGCAATATTCCGACGATCGCGAGTTGCGCGAGGCGGCGTGGCGGGCCTGGTCGCTGCGCGGCTCGGGTCAGGGCGCGGGCGGTGCCAAGACCGACAACCTGCCGCTGATCGCCGAAATTCTGGCCCTGCGGCACGAGCGCGCGCAACTGCTGGGCTATGCCGATTTCGCCGCCTTCAAGCTGGAACCGGAAATGGCCGGAACCGCCGAGCGGGTCGAGGAACTGCTGACAGAGGTCTGGAATGCCGCGAAAAAACGCGCTGATGCCGATGGCGCGCAGCTGTCGATGATGATGCAGGATGACGGCATCAATGCAGACCTCGCGCCGTGGGACTGGCGCTATTACGCGGAACGCAAGCGCCGTGCCGAACATGATCTGGATGAGGCCGAGGTGAAGCCTTACCTGACGCTCGACGCCATGCTGGGGGCGGTGTTCGACGTGGCCAACCGCCTGTTCGGGCTGGAGTTCGAGGCCTTCGATGCGCCCTTGTGGTCGCCCGATGTCCGCGCCTGGCGGATCACCCGCGACGGGCAGGAAATGGCGATATTCCTAGGCGATTTCTTCGCTCGGCCCTCAAAGCGGTCGGGCGCGTGGTGCGGGGCTCTGCGCTATCAGCACAAGATCGGGGCGGGCCAGCGGGCCATCGTCACCAATGTCTGCAACTTCACCCCGCCGGCCGAAACCGGTGCGCCGGCCTTCCTGTCCTGGGATGACGCGCACACCTTGTTCCATGAATTCGGCCATGCGCTCCATCATATCCTGTCCGATGTGGCGTGGCCGTCGATCTCTGGGACCTCGGTTGCGCGGGACTTCGTCGAGCTGCCCAGCCAGCTTTACGAACATTGGCTGGAACAGCCAGAGGTGCTGGACCGCCATGCGCGCCATGCCGAAACCGGCGCGGCGCTGCCCGCCGATCTGCGCGACCGCATCATTGCGGCGGGCAATGCCGATCAGGGTTTTGCGACGCTGGAATATCTGCAAAGCGCGCTTGTCGATCTGGCCTTTCACCGCGGCGCACCCCCCGCCGATCCAATGGCGCGGCAGGCAGAAGTTCTGGCCGCTCTGGATGCGCCTGTGGCCATTCCGATGCGTCACGCAACCCCGCATTTCGCGCATGTCTTCACCGGCGACGGCTATTCCTCGGGCTATTATTCCTATCTCTGGTCCGAGGTCATGGATGCCGACGCCTTCGAGGCTTTTCGCGAGGCTGGCGATGTTTTTGACCCGGAAACGGCGCGGAGACTGGAAAAATCCATCCTTTCGCGTGGCGGATCGGCACCAGCGGATCAACTTTGGATCGAATTTAGGGAACGAATGCCGGGGGTTGCGCCTTTGTTAACAGGCCGCGGGTTGATTTGACCGCCGCGGATCCCATAGCAGGAGGAGCAACATGAACCGTTTCGCGATTTTTGGTGCCGTAGGCGCCACCCTTATTACCCTTGCCGGCTGCACCCCCGAAGAGGAAGTCATTACCAAGACCGAGGCCGAGGTTCAGCTGGACGAGACCGTCGCGCCGCCGGCACCTGAAGCGGCGTCGGGGCCGGTCGAGCCTTCGAACAGCCTTAATGGCGTCTATAACCTGCGCACGACCGAATGCGGACAGGCCGCCAGCGAAGGTGCGCTGACCATTCAGGGCAACCAGTTCCAGTTCTATGAAAGCCAGTGCACGGCCGTGAGAAGCACGGTCGGCGCCGATTCGACCGAAACCGAGCTGTCGTGCAACGGCGAAGGCGGTCAGGGCTTCAACCGCCTGGTCAATCTGCGCCTGTCGCCCGGCGTTATGCAGCTGGAAGAAAAAGGCATCAACCTGCGCTATTTCCGCTGCGCCGCCCCGGCCTGAGCCGCGATGTTACTTGGTCACGAAAAGGAAAGGCGGCGCATCTGCGCCGCCTTTTGCCAATCGGGTGTCAGATGACCTCGATCCCCGCCCCGTCAACGGCGCGGCCGATGATGGCCGCCTTGGGATGGCGTTCGCGGATCTGCGTCAGAACGCGGTCGGCGGCCTCGGGTGCGACCGCCACCAGCAGCCCGCCCGAGGTCTGCGGATCGGTCAGGATCATCCGTTCCTGATCGGTGATGTCGGCGGGCAGCGTCACCTCTGTGCCCACGGCATCCCAGTTGCGGCTGCTGGCCCCGGTCCCGTGGCCTGAGGCTGCAAGTTCCGCCGCGCGATCCAGCAGCGGCAGCGCCGCGCGGTCGATCTGCAAGCCGCAGCCGGCGCTGCGTGCCATTTCCATTCCGTGCCCCAGCACGCCGAAACCGGTCACGTCGGTCAGCGCGTGGACCTCGGGCAGGGCGGCGAGATCCTGGCCGATTCGGTTCAGTGTCGTGCAAGAGGCGATCATCTCGGCGATGTCGGCATCCGTCGCGCTGCCCTTCTTGATGGCATTTGAATAGATGCCGACGCCGAGAGGCTTGGTCAGGATCAATGCGTCGCCCGGCAGTGCGCCACCATTACGGCGCACGTTTTCCGGCGCGCAAAGGCCGATCACGGCAAGGCCATAGATCGGTTCGGGCGAATCGATGGAATGGCCGCCGGCGATGGGGATGCCGGCCTCGGCACAGATATCGGCACCGCCGCTCAGGATCTCGCGGATGGTCGCGGGGTCCATGCTGTTGATCGGCATGCCCAGGATCGCCAGCGCCATGATCGGCCGGCCGCCCATGGCGTAAATGTCGGAAATCGCATTGGTGGCGGCGATGCGGCCGAAATCGCGCGCATCGTCGACCATCGGCATGAAGAAGTCGGTGGTGGCGATCAGGCAGGTGGCATCGTCGATCTGCCAGACAGCCGCATCGTCGGATTCGGCATTGCCAACCAGCAATTGCGGAAAGACCTGTCCGATCGGCTGATCCCGCAGGATGTCGCGCAGGACCGCCGGGCCCAGCTTGCACCCGCAGCCGCCACCATGCGCCAGTTCGGTCAGTCTCATTGCCGCCTCCGTCATGTTTCGCGGCATCATATCTGCGCCGAAATGCGTATAACAACCGTTATCTCGCACTTGCAGCAAATGCGGACCCGTGCATGATGTGCGGATTATGACACGCAGCATCGACCCCAGGGACATCGTTGAAATCACCTCGGCTGCCGGGGTTGATACGTCTGTTCATGGGTGGCGGGCGAAATGCCTGCAACGGCTGGTGCGGATGGAATTGCCGGTGCCATGTTCGCATGCGATTTCGGCGCGGGCAGTGCGGGCGATGGCGCAGGGCGCTACGCCGGATACCGAGGCATTGGCGGCGCTGTTCGCCGTCGGTGACGGGTTGGTCAGCGTGCGGCCCTCGGCGGTGAAACCCGAATGGGGCGGGCCGGGGACAGTGCTGAATGTCGGCATCAACGACGTTTCCTATCGCCGCCTGATCGAGACGCGCGGCAAGATTGCTGCCGATGCGATCTATCTGGGCTTCGTGCAGTCCTATGCAATCAACGTGGCCCGGCTGGACCCGGACATGTTTTCTGAAGATGGCGAGGGGGCGCTGCCGCGTGCGCTTGCCGCCTATCAGGCCGAAATGGACGAGGATTTTCCCCAGGATCCGGTGCGCCAGCTGACCGAGGTGCTGCGGTCCATGGCGCGGGCCTGGGACGCGCCGACCGCGCGGCTGCTGCGTCAGGCCAAGGGCGCGCCCGAAGATGCGCCGCTGGGTCTGGTCGTTCAGCAGATGGCGTTGGCGATCGGGCCGGGGCTGACCGGTTCGGGCACGATCCAGATGATCGACAGCGTGACCGGCCTGCGCCGCATGACCGGGCGCTTCAAGGGGCAGGTGCAGGGCAGCACGCGCGCGCAGGGGGCAGAGACGCTGTACCTGACCCGCGACGAACGCGGCCCGTCACTGGAAGATGTCGCGCCCGAGGTCTTTGCCGATCTGGTCGGATACTGTCTGGCCGCGCGCACCCGGCTGCGTGACGAGATGCAGATCGAATTCGTGGTATCTGACGGAGAACTGGCGATCATCGACGCGCTGCGGGTGCAGCGTTCCTCGCGCGCGGCGGTGCGGATCGCGGTCTCGCTGGCTGATGACGGCATCATCCCGACCGAGGAAGCTGTGATGCGGGTTGAACCGCGCGCGCTTTCCGAACTGATGCATTACCAGATCGACCCGCGCGCGCCCCGCGACATCATCGCGCGCGGCATCGACGCCAGCCCGGGCGCTGCCACCGGAAGGATTGTTTTCACCGCCGCTGCCGCACAGGCTTCGGCGGCGCGGGATGAGGATTGCATTCTGGTCCGCCGCGAGACCGTGCCCGAAGATATTCGCGGCATGCACGCCGCTGTCGGCGTATTGACCGAACGCGGCGGCATGACCAGCCACGCGGCGGTGATCGCGCGGGGCCTTGGGCTGCCCTGTATCGTTGGCGCCAACGGCATCAGCATCGACGCCCGCACGCGCGAATTGCGTGCCGGCGGCCGCAGTTTCCGCGAGGGTGAGGAAATCACCATCGACGGGACCTCGGGCGAGGTGCTGGCAGGGTCCGCGCAATTGCTGGAACCGGCCCTTGATGAAAGCTTCAACCAGCTTCTCGACTGGGCCGACGGCTTCCGCGACATGGGCGTGCGCGCCAATGCCGATACGCCCGAGGACGCCCGCACCGCGCGCATGTTCAAGGCCCAGGGCATCGGGCTGTGCCGGACCGAGCACATGTTCTTTGACGAGATGCGCCTGCCGATCATGCGCGAGATGATCTTTGCCAACCGGCCCGAGGATCGCCGCGTGGCACTGGAAAGGCTGCTGCCGATCCAGCGGCAGGACTTCACCGAGCTTTTCCGCATCATGGCTGGCCTGCCGGTCACTATTCGCCTGTTCGACCCGCCCCTGCACGAATTCCTGCCTCAGGACCGCGAGGGGATGCGCGAGCTGGCCGAATCGCTGGACCTGCCCTTGTCCGACGTGACCCGCCGGATCGAGGCGCTGTCGGAGTTCAACCCGATGCTGGGCATGCGCGGGGTACGGCTGGGGATCACCGTCCCCGAAATCTATGACATGCAGGCCCGCGCCATTTTCGAGGCCGCGATTGCCAGCGCCGCCGCTGGTGCCGCCGTGGTGCCGGAAATCATGATCCCACTGGTTTCGGCCCGGCGCGAGGTGGAAATCGTCAAGACCCGCGTCGATGCGGTCGCCGCCGCGCTGCGCAACGAAACGGGGCGCGACTTTGCCTATCGGTTGGGGGTCATGGTGGAAACGCCGCGCGCTGCCCTGCGCGCCGGCGACATCGCGCGTCACGCCGCTTTCCTGTCTTTCGGCACCAACGACCTGACGCAGATGACCTATGGCCTGTCGCGCGACGATGCCGGCCGTTTCATGGGCGCCTATGTCCAGCAGGGCGTTTATTCCGAGGATCCGTTCCATATTCTTGACGAGGAAGGGGTTGGCGAATTGCTGCTGACCGGCACACAGCGGGCACGCTCGGCCGAGCCCGAAATCACCATCGCCGTCTGCGGCGAACATGGCGGCAACCCGCAATCTATCGCCTTCTGCCAGCGTGCCGGACTGAATTACGTTTCCTGTTCACCCTTCCGGGTGCCGGTGGCGCGTCTTGCTGCAGCGCAGGAATCGATTCGCAACCGTCACGAGAAAAGCGCCTGATTCGGGGCGCTTGCTGCGCGATCTCCGGCAATGCTGCAAGTGCGAGATGGCGTGATTCCGCCAGATTCGCCGCGAGCCCTCGGCGAGATTTTGCCGGAATGATGGTTAATCCGCTGGATTCTGGAACCTTGCGATGACGCGCGTGGCGGCGGCTGAAACGCTTTGTGTAGTTTCCCCCTCAACCCGTCGGCCTCTGCTCGGCCCGGCGACCCATGAGACAGGAAAACTGCTGTATGCTTACGCTGACCCGTAAACTGGCCGCGATCGCTGTGAGTTTGTCGCTTGCACTGCCGCTGGCCGCCCAGGCCGACCCGGCAAAAGGCCCCGAAACCGTCACTCAGACCCGCTATGGTGGGGCCGACTCGCTCGCCTGCCTGACCGAGGCGCTGTATTTCGAAGCCCGTGGCGAAGGCCGCAACGGTCAGCGCGCCGTGGCCGAGGTGATCCTGAACCGCGTCGACAGCCGGGCCTTCCCGAATTCGGTTTGCGGTGTCATCCATCAGCGTGGGCAGTTCACCTATAACAAGGGTCGCCGCATGTCGAATGCCGCTGCTGCTGCCCGTGCCCGCCAGATCGCTGCTGATCTGCTGGCCGGTGCCCCGCGCGAGCTGACCAACGGCGCGACCTATTTCCACACCACTGCTGTCCGTCCGTCCTGGTCCAAGCGCTTTACCCGCACCACCAAGATCGGCAGCCACATCTTCTATCGCCAGGGCCGTCGCGTCGCGACCAACTGACGCCTGTACAGGCTTGGAAGGCGGCCGGCCCCGGCCTGCTGCCCTTTCTTCCTGCCTCAACTAGCCCCGCCCCTTGCGGCGGGGCCTTTTCTTTGGAAATTGGGGCCATGGACGAACCAGATCAGATACACCTGCGCGACTATCTCGTGGAAACAGAGATCGGCGCCTTTCAAAGCGAACGCGGCCTTAGCCAGCGGTTGCGTTTCGATGTGACCGTCGACCTTGCCCAGCCGGTGACCGGCGTTGATGACGATGTTGACCGGATCCTGTCCTATGACGTGCTGACCGATGCGGTCGCGGCAGGGCTTGGGGATGAACGTCTCAACCTGCTGGAAACGCTTGCGGAAAAGATCGCGGCCGAGGTTTTGGCCCATCCGCGTGCGGCGCGGGTCCATGTCTCTGTCCAGAAACTGGACCGGGTGCCGGGTGCCCTTGGGGTCAGCATCACCCGCCGCAAGGGCAGGGTCGAGGCCGATGGCGCGGTCCTGTCGCCGGTGGTGCTGTTTTACGGGGCCGAGGTCGCGCTGCCCGAAGATGCGGTGATCCTGACCCCGGACGCGCCGGGCCTGCCATTGCCGCCGGGGGGCAATCCGCGCCGGGTGGCGCTGCTGGCGCTGGATCAGGCGGCTTGGGCGCTTGGCGGCCGGCTGGGGCTGGACGTGGTCGACAACCGGACTGAACTGGATTGGGCGGTGAAAGAATCGCGCCCTGTGGTCTGGGCCCCGGCGCGCATGGTCGCTGATGTGGGCGGGCTGGACGCCGACCCGTTGATGCTGGCGATCTGGCTGGCCGAAAAGATGCGCGCCAGCCGGTTGGATCTGGCCTATGCGGTCGATGCGGCAATGCCAGAACCCGACACATTTGTCCCTCTGCGCCGGATCGACGCATGAGCGTTTACTGGCGTCCGATCCCCGAAGAGGGCGGCGGCCTGCGGCTGGCGGGGGGCTGGCTGCGTTTCTCGCGGGTCGAACGGCTGGAACGCGGTGGAGTGCCGCCGCGAATCCTGCTCGCCGATGCTGCCCCGCCCGAAGTTCTGGCGGCGCTGACCGCCCCGCGCGCTGCTGTGATGGGTGTCACGCTTGACCAGCCCTCGGTCATGGGGATCGTGAACGCGACGCCGGATAGCTTTTCCGATGGCGGCAGCTATGACGGGACCACGCATGGCCGCGCCCTGATCGCAGAAGGGGCGGATCTGCTGGATATCGGCGGCGAATCGACCCGTCCCGGTGCCGAGGATGTGACCGAGGCAGATGAGATCGCCCGAACCGCCCCGGTGATCGCGGCGCTGCGCGCTTCGGCGCCGATCTCGATCGACACGCGCAAGGCGGGCGTCGCGCAGGCCGCGCTGGCGGCGGGGGCGGGGCTGGTCAACGACGTCTCGGGCTTTGATTTCGATGCCGGTCTGGCGCGGGTGGTCGCGGATGCAGGCGTGCCGGTCTGCCTGATGCATGCGCAGGGCGTGCCTGCGACCATGCAGGACGATCCGCATTACGACGATGTCCTGCTGGATGTTTACGACGCGCTTGCCGCCCGCATCGCCCGGGCAGAGGCGGCTGGCATTCCGCGCGCGCGGATCCTGGTTGATCCGGGCATCGGCTTTGGCAAGACGCTGGATCACAACCTGACGATCCTGGCGCGGATCGGCCTGTTTCATGCACTTGGCTGCGGCATTCTGCTGGGGGTTTCGCGCAAACGCTTCATCGGGCAGGTCGCGAACCAGCCGGATGCGCGCGGAAGAATGCCGGGGACGCTGGCGGTGACGCTTGCTTCGGTCGGTCAAGGGGTGCAGATGCATCGGGTACATGATGTTGCAGCTGCCGTGCAGGGATTGGCACTGTGGCGCGCAGTGACGGAAAGGACGACAGGATGACGCGGAAGCTGTTCGGGACGGACGGGGTCAGGGGACGGGCGAATACCGATCCGATGACGGCGGAAATGGCGCTGCGGCTGGGTGCTGCGGCGGGGCGGTATTTCCGCCGCGATGGCCGTAACGGGCATCGGGTGGTGATCGGCAAGGACACGCGCCTGTCGGGTTATATGCTGGAAAATGCGCTGACCGCAGGGCTGACCAGCACCGGCATGAATGTGCTTCTGCTGGGGCCGGTGCCGACGCCGGCGGTTGGCTTCCTGACCCGCTCGATGCGGGCTGATCTGGGGATCATGATCTCGGCCAGCCACAACCCGGCTGACGACAACGGCATCAAGTTCTTCGGCCCCGACGGCTTCAAGCTGTCGGACGAGGCCGAGGCAGAGATCGAGCGCATCGTTTCCGGCCAGATCCGCCCGGCTGAACCCGCCAATATCGGCCGCGCCAAGCGTATCGAGGACGGTCGCGGGCGCTATGTCGAATATGCCAAGACGACCTTCCCGGCCGGTCAGCGGCTGGACGGGCTGAAGGTGGTGATCGATTGCGCCAATGGTGCCGCCTACCGCGCCGCGCCGGATGTGCTGTATGAACTCGGCGCCGAGGTGGTGCGTATCGGCGTCGATCCCGATGGTCGCAACATCAATGACGGTGTGGGTTCCACCCATCCCGAGGCAGCGGCGCAGGCGGTGCTGGATCACCGCGCCGATCTGGGGATCTGTCTGGATGGCGATGCCGACCGGATCATGCTGATCGACGACAAGGGCCGGGTCGCGGATGGGGATCAGCTGATGGCGCTGCTGGCCGCGCGTTGGGCCGAACAGGACCGGCTGAAAGGCGGCGCGCTGGTGGCCACGGTCATGTCAAACCTCGGGCTGGAACGCTTCCTGCAGGGGCGTGGTCTGCGGCTGGAACGCACCAAGGTCGGCGACCGCTATGTGGTCGAGCGGATGCGCGAGGGTGGCTTTAACCTTGGGGGTGAACAGTCGGGCCATATCGTGATGACCGATTACGCCACCACCGGCGACGGGCTGATTGCCGGGCTGCAATTCCTGGCCGCCATGGCCGATACCGGGCGCAGCGCCTCCGAACTGGTGCACCAGTTCGATCCGGTGCCGCAGCTGCTGCAGAATGTCCGCTATGCCGCAGGCGCTGACCCGCTGGCGGTCGGCGCGGTGCAGAAGGCGATCGCGGATGGCGAGTCGTTGCTGAACGGCACCGGTCGGGTGCTGATCCGCAAATCCGGGACCGAACCACTGATCCGCGTCATGGCCGAGGCCGAGGACGAGACTGTCCTGCGAGAGGTGGTCGAAAGCATCGTCTCGGCCGTGCAGGACGCGGTCTGAGGCTTTTCGCAGATCCGGGAAACAGGGCCACGCCAGAGCATTCGGGCGCGGCCTTTTGCATTTTTTGGGGGGCGGTAGGCCTGCGGTGCCTCAGGCGACCTTCTCGGCCAGCGGATCATAGTCATAGATCCAGTCGAATTTCCCCAGCAGCGCCCCCGGTGCCAGCTTGGACATCGCCCGCAGCCCGGTATGGCCGATCAGTCGCGCCGGACCCGAAAGGTGATAGTTGCGCGCATTGGCGTTGGCGGCCTGAATGACGCGGGCGACGCGGGGCGCGCGCAAGGCCTGATAGCGGGCAAGCGCCGCCGGCTGATCGGCGATACGGTCCAGGCATTCCGTCAGGATCCAGGCGTCCTCGATGGCCATGACCGCACCCTGGGCCATGAAGGGCAGGGTGGGGTGCACCGCGTCGCCCAATATCACCCGCCGGTCGTCCTGCCATCGTGCGGCGATCTGGTGGCGGAACAGGCCCCAGACGCCGACCCGGTCCACCTGCGCCAGCCAGCCCGGAACCGGTCCGCCGAAGCGTGCGAAGGCGGCGCGCAGATGGGCGGGGTCATCTTCATGCGACCAGCCTTCGGCGGTCCAGTCTGGGCGCTCGATCACCGCGACAAGATTGCGCAGCCCGGCGCCCAGCGGATAGCTGACCAGATGCCGGCCCGGTCCCATGAAAACACGTGCGAAGGGGTCGGGCGCGGTATCAGGGATCAGTGCCCGCCAGGCGGTCTGACCGGTGAAGAAAGGTGTCTCGGCCCCGTTCAGCGCGCTGCGGACGCGGCTGTGCAGCCCGTCAGCCCCGATCAGCAGCGGCGATTCGGGCAGCTCGGTGACCTCGGCATTCAGGATGATGTCGGCGCCAGCGGCGCGGGCTGCCTGTTCCAGCACCTCGACCAGCCGGGCACGATGGATGAAGCGGAAGGGCTGGCCGGGCCGGTGCGCGGCCAGCGGCATGGCGGCGACCTGCCGGCCATGGCTGTCATGCAAAACCACCCCTTCGGAGCGGGCCGAGACCGCATCGAGCGCCGCGGAAAGGCCAAGGGCGTCCAGCACCCGGCCGGCATTGGGTGAGATCTGCAAGCCCGCGCCGACCTCGCGCAGGGCGCCCGCGCGTTCATGGACCTGCACCCGCGCGCCGCGCTGTGCCAGTGCCAACGCGGCTGTCAGCCCGGCCACGCCGGCGCCAATGATGGTGATGTCGCGGTTCGTCAGATGGCCCATGGCGACCCTCCTTTATGAAAGGCCGGCAGGGTAGATCGGGACCACGCGGGCCGCGATGCGATCAGTCGTCGCGGTGCACGCGCTCGCGGCGTTCGTGCTTTTCCTGGGCGGCGACGGTCATGGTGGCGATGGGGCGCGCATCCAGCCGCTTCAGGCTGATCGGTTCGCCAGTCACTTCACAGTAACCATATTCACCATTCACGATCCGGCGCAGCGCCGCGTCGATCTTGCCGACCAGCTTGCGCTGGCGGTCACGGGTCCGAAGCTCCAGCGCTCGGTCGGTTTCTTCCGAGGCGCGGTCGGCCAGATCGGGCACGTTGCGGGCACTGTCCTGCAAGCCTTCCAGCGTCTCTGCGGATTGCTCCAGCAGTTCGGCCTTCCATGCTTCCAGTTTGCGACGGAAATATTCCAGCTGACGCTCGTTCATGAACGGCTCGTCTTCTGCTGGGCGATAGTCATCTGGCAGGAAAATCTGCGGTTTCATGCTTCCTCCGACAGATCGGGGTGCCTGTTCCCCGGCCCGTTCCGCCCCCATTAGCGGATGCGCCGGGGGATGTCACTACCTTGAACGCCGTTCCTTCGGGGCAAGGTTTCTTGTCGACGGTTGCGCACCCCGCTAGGGTCGCGGGCGAAAGCAAAGGATGCCGTGATGCGTTTTTCGTCGACCGACAGCTATGTCGCCCCGCCAGACCTGACCATTGCCGTCAATGCCGCCGTAACATTGGAGCGGCCCCTGCTGGTCAAGGGCGAGCCGGGGACGGGCAAGACCGAGCTGGCGCGGCAGGTCGCGGCCTCGCTGGGGTTGCCGATGGTGGAATGGAACATCAAGTCGACCACCAAGGCCCAGCAGGGGCTGTATGAATATGACGCCGTCAGTCGCTTGCGCGACAGCCAGCTGGGCGAGGCGCGGGTCCATGACGTGGCCAATTACATCCGTAAGGGCAAGCTGTGGAATGCCTTTGAGGCGCCGGGCAAGGTGGTGCTGCTGATCGACGAGATCGACAAGGCCGATATCGAGTTTCCGAACGATCTGCTGCAGGAACTCGACCGGATGGAGTTCCATGTCTATGAGACCGGCGAGACGGTGCAGGCGCTGCACCGGCCGGTGGTCATCATCACCTCGAACAATGAAAAGGAACTGCCGGACGCGTTTTTGCGCCGCTGCTTCTTCCATTATATCCGCTTCCCCGATGCGGAGGTGCTGAAACAGATCGTCGAGGTCCATTACCCCGGCCTGAAGCCGCGCCTGCTGGAGGAGGCGCTGCATCAATTCTTCGAGATCCGCGAGGTGCCGGGGCTGAAGAAAAAACCATCGACATCCGAACTGCTGGACTGGTTGAAGCTGATTCTGGCCGAGGATCTTGCGGCCGAGGATCTGAAGAAGGCGCCGGGTGAGATGCTGCCGAAACTGCACGGGGCGTTGCTGAAGAACGAACAGGATGTGGCGCTGTTCGAAAAGCTGGCCTTCATGGCGCGACGGCAATCGAGATAAAAGGGGGGGCGCTGCCCCCAGGCCTTGCGGCCTTCCCCCGGGATATTTGGGCCAGAATGAAGGGTTATGCGATGGAGATCAGGCCAATTGTCGCCGGTGACAGGGATCAGTGGCAGGCGCTGTGGGACGGGTATCAGACGTTTTATGGCCATCCGGACCGGCCGCAGGATTTCTTCGACATGGCATTCGCGCGGCTGACATCCGGGAAGCCGGGCGAGTTTCAGGGTTTTGTTGCTGATGACGGGGGCCGGCTGCTGGGGCTGACGCATTATGTCATGCACCCGAACCTGTGGCGGCCCGGCGGCGTCTGCTATTTGCAGGATCTTTTCACCCTGCCAGAAACGCGGGGCAAGGGTGTCGGGCGTGCCCTGATCGAGGCGGTTGCGGCAGAGGCTGCCGCAAGCGGGGCCGAGGCCGTATATTGGCTGACAGCCGAGGACAATTATGCCGGGCGGATGCTGTATGACAAGGTTGCCACGCGCACGCCCTTCATCAAGTATCAGCGCGATCTGGGCTGACGGAGGCGGAAATGAAGACGATCCTGTTGCTGAATGGGCCGAACCTGAACCTGTTGGGGCAGCGTCAGCCCGAGATCTATGGCCATGAGACTCTGGCCGATGTCGAGACGCTTGCGCAGGCGGCATGCGCCGAGGGCTTTGCCATCGACGCGCGGCAATCGAACTGGGAAGGTCAGCTGATTGACTGGATCCACGAGGCGCGCGGGCAGGCGGTGGGGATCGTCATCAATCCCGGCGCGCTGACCCATACCTCTGTGGCGCTGCTGGATGCGTTGAACGCCTTTGACGGGCCGGTGATCGAGGTTCACATCAGCCAGGTCCACAAGCGCGAGCCTTTTCGCCATCACTCCTATGTCAGCAAGCGCGCCGATGGGGTGGTCGCGGGGTTGGGGGTCGATGGTTACGCCGCTGCGGTGCGCCGGATCTGTGCGCTGGCGCGTTAGCCGTTGATGAGGTGAATGTCGCGTTCAAGCGCGGCAGTCCGTTCAGCCCAGATGCTGGCAGCGGTTCTTGCCTTGTGCGCCTTGAGCGCGGCCTCGTCGCTGTAAAGTTCTTCGACCTGCCAGATCAGCGGATCCTCTGTTTGCTGGATATCGAAGAACAGGCAGCCCGGCTCTGCCCGGCTGAGGGCAATGTGAGCGGGCAGGAATTCCAGCACGACCATCAGCTGGGCCGCATCGGCGCAGATCAGGCGACCGGAAAGCGCGATCTGGCCGGGGCCGGGCGCAGGCCGGGCAAGCTTCGCGTCGGCCCGGTGGTCTTGTCCGCAGCTGCAGGTCATTTCAGCCTCTCCATCAGGGCCATTGCGCAGGCCGGGTTGCGGCGCTTTGTGCCTGAGATAACATAGAGATACAAATCGCGACCCTTGGACATGCGTTGCGCCTCGGCGCTCCATTTCGCCAGCCCGTCTTCGTCATAGCCGTTTTCGATATCTGCGGTTCCCATGACACGCAGATAGCCGAAATCGGCGGTTTCGGCGTCGATATCGGGGAATTTGCTGTCGCCCGAGCGGACAAGCGCGATGTTTCGCGCGCGGCACAGATCGGCGGCCTCTGTCGCGGCGAAGCTGTCATGTCGGGCCTCGATGGCGTGGCGCAGGGGAATGCCGTCCTGTTCGCCCGGCAGCAGCGCCAGAAAGGCCGCGAAGTCCTGCGGGTCGAATTTCTTTGTTTCGGCCAGTTGCCAGTTGATGGGGCCGAGTTTCGGTCCAAGCCGGGTAATGCCCGAGTTGAGGAAGCGAGTGACGCTTTCGCCCGCGTCGCCCAGCACCTTGCGATTGGTGGCAAACCGGCTGGCCTTGACGGCGAAGACGAAATCATCGGGTGTTTCGTCGCGCCATTTCTGGAAGCTTTCGGGCTTTTGGCTGCCGTAATAGGTCGCGTTGATCTCGATTGTGGTGAGCGCCCGGCTGGCAAATTCCAGCTCTCGCCGCTGCGGCAGGCCCTCGGGATAGAAGACCCCGCCGCGCCATTCCGGGAAGTTCCAGCCGCCAATGCCGATGCGGATCATGTCAGCCTCCTGATAAGGGGAAGGGGCGCCGCAGCGCCCCGTGCAAGCTTGGCAAAGTTGTGCCTTTCGTGGCGGGCACAGCGATGCATGCCCACTGGCCGGTCACGGGTCGAACGCTGCCGTCAGACTTCTTCGGCGGTCATTTCATAAGTGAACGCTTTTGCGTTCAGTTCGTCAAAGCTGCGCCCGCTGGCTTGTCCCTGCGGATACATCAGGAAGGGCAGCGGCGCGGCCTGCGTGGTCCCGGCCAGCGTGACATCGCTTGCGTGGTTGAATCCGATCCAGTTGCCTTCCCAGCTGCCGAACAATGCGGCGTTGACGGGGGCCACCAGCGGATCGCTGGGATCCTTGATCCAGCGGTCGGTTTCGGCACGCATGACTTTCAGCACGTCGGCCGGGTCCATTGCCACCCAGCCCAAGCCGGCCAGCCAGACCTCGGCACGACAATGCTGCGCGCCCGTGACGGTTGGGCTGTTGGCGCCAAGCTGTTTATAGCCGAACTCGGAAGGGGCTACCCGCACGCCGTAGATATCACGCGCGGGAACGCCGGATGCGCGGGCCAGACCCACAAACAGCCCGTTCAGATCGGCGCATTTGCCGCCAAGGCCGGCCGTCGTCAGCGTCGCCCGAATATCGCCCGGACCGCAGCCCGGCGTGTCGAGGTTGCGGTGGCAGTTTTCGACGATCCACGCATAGATTTTTGCGACTTTTTCCCGGTCCGAGGTGGCATCGCCGGTAATCTCACGGGCGCGGTCCACGACGATACCGCCAAGCGGTTTCAGGCTGGATGCCTGCAGCGCGGCCTGCAGGACCGCAGGATCTTCCTCCGCTGCGTCAATTGACGCATTCATGTCGGTAACGCGGTTGCGTGTTTCGACCCGGCTGATCAGTTCGATCTCTGGTTGGGTCGTTTCAGCATCGAAACGCGCGTGAAGATAGCGCGCGCCGCTGGAAGGATCGGTGACGATCGAGGCCTCCGCAGCATTGCCGGTGAATGCGTTGTCAATGCTGCGCTGATAATCGCTGTCGATCGACGGCACCGGCAGCCAGATCTGCGCGGCTCCGGGCTGGTTCAATCGCACGGTGGTTCGCAGGCTGAAGCCACGCCAATCGCTTAGCTGCGGCGCATAGGTCGAGGCAGCTTCGGCCCGGCGCAGTATGCCCGGCATCACGGGCAGGGCTGTGGCGACAAGGGCGGTTCCTAGCAGGCGACGGCGGCTGATCTTGGGCACAGCATTCTCCTCTGGCATGGATGATCGGCAACCGGCGCAGTTTTACGGGTTGCGCCGGTTCATCCTTGCCTCAAATGCTGCAACAATCAACCGCGTTGCGTCTGCGGTGCTGCGCCTGACCGGGCTATTCCCACTCGATCGTGCCGGGCGGCTTCGAGGTGATGTCATAGGTCACCCGGTTGATGCCCTTGACCTCGTTGATGATCCGGGTCGCGGTTTCGCCAAGGAAGTCGTGGCTGAACGGATAGTAATCCGCCGTCATCCCATCAACCGAGGTCACTGCACGCAGCGCACAAGCATAGTCATAGGTGCGCCCGTCGCCCATCACACCCACGGTCTTGACCGGCAGGATGGCCACGAAGGCCTGCCAGATCTCATCGTAAAGCCCGTGCTTGCGGATCTGGTCGATATAGACGGCGTCGGCCTTGCGCAGGATATCCAGCTTTTCGCGGGTGATCTCGCCGGGGCAGCGGATGGCGAGGCCGGGGCCAGGGAAGGGGTGGCGGCCGATGAACTTGTCGGGCAGGCCAAGTTCTCGGCCGAGGGCGCGGACCTCGTCCTTGAACAGTTCTCGCAGGGGCTCGACCAGTTTCAGGCCCATCTTTTCGGGCAGGCCGCCGACATTGTGGTGCGACTTGATCGTGACGGACGGACCGCCGCTGAAGGACACGCTTTCGATCACGTCAGGGTACAGCGTGCCCTGGGCCAGGAACTCGGCGCCTTCGATCTTGGCCGCCTCGCGTTGGAACACGTCGATGAACAGCTTGCCGATGGTCTTGCGCTTGACCTCGGGGTCGCTGACGCCTTCCAGCGCGCCGATGAACAGATCGGCCTCGTCCGCATGGATCAGCGGGATGTTGTAGTGATCCCGGAACATGGTGACGACTTCGTCGGCCTCGTTCTGGCGCAGCAGGCCGTGATCGACGAAAACGCAGGTCAGGTTGTCGCCGATGGCCTCGTGGATCAGGACCGCTGCGACGCTGCTGTCGACGCCGCCCGAAAGCCCGCAGATGACCTTTTTGTCGCCGACCTGTTCGCGGATCTTGCGGATCGCCTCGTCGCGATAGCTGGCCATGGTCCAGTCGCCGGTAAATCCTGCCTCGCGGACGAAGTTTTCATACAGCTTGGCGCCGTTCGGGGTGTGGTGCACCTCGGGGTGGAACTGCACGGCATAGAAGCGGCGGGCGGGGTCGGCGGTGATGGCGAAGGGCGCACCGGGCGAGGTGCCGAAGACCTGGAAACCGGGCGCGATCTTCGAGACATGGTCGCCATGGCTCATCCAGACCTGCTCGCGGCTGTCGACATTGACAAACCAGCCGTCCAGCAGGGACAGGCGTTCGTCGGTGGGGGTGACGAAGGCGCGGCCGAATTCGGCGGTGCCGTGGCCGCTTTCGACCACACCGCCCAATTCCTGCATCATCACCTGCTGGCCATAGCAGATGCCAAGGATCGGCACGCCCATGTCGAAGGCAGCGGCGGGCGGGCGGGGCGATCCGGGGCGGGTCACACTGTCGGGACCGCCCGAGAAGATGATGGCTTGCGGATCGAACTCTTTCAGGAACGCGTCGGTGACGTTCTGATAGGGGTGGATTTCGCAATAGACGTTCAACTCGCGCAGGCGGCGCGCGATCAGTTGCGTCACCTGGGAACCGAAATCGATGATGAGAAGGCGCTGATGCTGGGTCATGTCAGGCATTTACGGCGCAGCGCGCGGGCTGGCAAGGGTGCAGGGCCGGGAAGGCTGCGCGGGAACCGCAGCCGGGCGGGCGGCGTTGCGATTTCACCCACTGAAACAACCGCTTGAATTGCAGGAGGCACGCATGTTCCGCACGGCATACGCCGCACCGTTCCTGACCGTCACGGCTGCGGCACTGGCGCTTGGTGCCTGCTCGCCCGACAATCTGGCATCTGCGGGCGACAGTTCCCAGGCTGTTGGAATCGTGCCGATCGCCAACCAGTCCCTGCCTGACCCTATCGAGCAAGAGCTTGCCCCGATCTGTTCCGCCCCCAATGCCGCGCTGATCGAACAAGTCCAGCAGCAGTTGAACACCGAACGCGAGGCGCGTGGCCGAAAGCCGCTGAAGTTCAAGGAAAACCTGACTTTTGCCGCCCAGTCCCAAGCCTGCGACATGGCGACGATGGGCCGGCTTTCGGTGGTCGGCTCTAACGGGTCTTCGGTGGTGCACCGGGTGCGGGCGGTGGAGTACGGGGCCTGTTCCTCTGCTCAGCTGATCGGCCGCGCGGGCGATGGATTTGCCCAGGTCGCGGCGTGGATGGCGCATGACCCCGATGAGGAGATCATCGTCCACAACAAGTTCGACGATGCCGGCGTGGGCGTCGTGCAGATGGGCGGCAGCTATTGGTGGTCGGTGGTGATGGCCGACAGCTGCGGCTGATCAAACTCGGCCGCGCAAAGCTTCAGGTTCCGGGCGTCATATCCTTGTCTGTCTGCCATCCTTCGCTGATGAAGCAGAACACCGCTCACCTCATCGCCAAATGAAAAGAGGGGCCCGAAGGCCCCCCCTGAAGTCTGCGCGCGGCGCCTATTTCTCGGGCACCAGCCCGCGCGGGGAAAAGCGCAGGACCAGCAGCAGGATCAGCCCCATGGCGATGAAGCGCATATGGGCAGAGCTGTCCAGCAAGTGCTGTTTCAGCGAGCCGTCCGGCAGCGGCAGGGTGAGGAAGCCGATCAACTGCGGACCCCAGACCTCGACCTTGATCCACAGGAACCAGATCAGTATCGCGCCAAGGGCTGCGCCCCAGTTGTTGCCCGACCCGCCGACGATCACCATCACCCAGATGAGGAACGTGTAACGCAGGGGGTTGTACTGCGTCGGCGCCATCAGCCCGTCCTGGGTGATCATCATCGCGCCGGCCAGACCGATCACGGCGCAGCCGATCACGAAGATCTGCAGATGCCGGCCGGTGACGTCCTTGCCCATCGCCTCGGCCGCGACCTCGTTGTCGCGGATGGCGCGCATCATGCGGCCCCAGGGCGATTTCAGCGACAGCTCGGCCAGCAGGATCAGCAGCAGCAGAACGACGATGAACAGCCCGGCATAGCACAGCTTGACCCAGATCCCCGACAGTTCGGCCACCGACATGCCCCAGCTTTCGGCGCGTTCGATGAAGGCCGGATCGCGTTGCAGGTTGATCTCGTAAGGGACCGGGCGCGGAATGCCGGTGACGTTCTTGACGCCACGGGCCAGCCATTCCTCGTTCTTCAGCACCGCGACGATGATCTCGCCAATGCCCAGCGTGGCAATGGCCAGATAGTCCGAGCGCAGGCCAAGCGCGACCTTGCCCACGCCCCAGGCGGCCGCGGCGGCGAATGCGGCACCCACCGGCCAGGACAGCAGCACGGGCAGGCCAAGCCCACCAAGGTTGCCAAATTGCGCGGACTGGTTGGCCTCGATCGCGTTCACGGCCGGGTCGAACAGCCAGCGATAGGCGACGAAGCCGACGATCAGAACCGCCAGCAGCCCAAGGACGCGCGACCGTTTTGGCAGCCGCCGCCAGACGATGGCGGCCAGCCCAAGCGTGCCCAGCCCGACGACAAGCGCCGCCAGAACGCGCAGGCCGCCTGCGCTCCACGCGCCTTGCACCGGCGCGACCGAGATCAGCACCGGGGCCAGCCCGCCGAGCGCGAGGAAACCCACCACGCCAGAGTTGAAGAGGCCCGCATAGCCCCATTGCATGTTCACCCCCAGCGCCATGATGGCCGAAATCAGCCCCATGTTCAGGATCGCAAGCGAGGTGTTCCAGGAACCCGAGAAGAGCGCGTTGCGCATCGTGCCTTCCAGCACGAACAGCACCACCAGCACGGCCAGCAGGATCGGGGCGCGCCAGGGGCTCGCGGCTTCGGCTTGACGAGACGTTGCCATGATCAGACCCCCTTAATAGGCTTTGCCGCGGAACAGGCCGGTCGGCCGGAACAGCAGCACCACGATCAGAATGACGAAGCTGACCGCGAATTTATACTCGGTGGACATCAGCTGCAGCATCGCCGAGCCGGTATCGAAGCCCAGATATTCCGCAACCTTTTTCCAGGGATAGGTGATCGCAACCTCGGAAAAGGCCACGATGAAACCGCCGGCAATGGCGCCGATCGGGCTGCCCAGACCGCCGACGATGGCGGCGGCAAAGATCGGCAGCAGAATCTGGAAGTAGTTGAACGGTTTGAACGCCTTGTCGAGCCCATAGAGCGCGCCGGCGATGGTTGCCAGCGCCGCCGCGATGATCCAGGTCATGCGGACGACGCGTTCGGGGTCGATCCCCGACAGCAGGGCCAGATCCTCGTTATCGGAATAGGCGCGCATGGCCTTGCCCGAACGGGTCCGGTTCAGGAACCAGAACAGCGCCCAGACCACCAGCACCGCCACCACCAGCGTGATCAGCTGGGTCGTGCGCAGTGCCAGGCCTTCGGTCAGGCCGGTCCATTCGCGAAAGCTGCGCACGTCGATCACGAAGCGCGCGCCATCGTCAAAGCGGATCTCGTCCACGCCGATCAGCACACGGGTCAGGCCGTTCATGATGAACATGACCCCGACCGAGGCCATGACCAGGATGATCGGGTCGGATTTCTTCTGCCGGTAATAGCGGTAAACCACCCGGTCCGTGCCAAGGGCCAGCAGCGCAGTGGCGGCGATGCCGAAGGGCAGGGCCAGCAGGGCCGTGGGCAGCGGATAGATGCTGACCCCGATCGCCTGCAGGGCCCAGGTCGCGAAGATGGTCATCGCGGCGCCAAAGGCCATCGTGTCGCCATGGGCGAAGTTCGAAAACCGCAGGATGCCATAGATCAGCGTAACCCCCAGCGCGCCAAGCGCCAGCTGCGCGCCGTATGCGGCGGCGGGGATGAAGACGAAGTTCAGAAATGCCACGAGGGCGTTCAGGATATCCATTATTGGGCGACCTCGCAGGTGCCGACATAGCTGATCGCGTGGATCGGATCGGTCAGATGGGTGGTATAACGCGCCTCGCCGTTGGCGAGGATGGTCAGCAAGCGCTGACCGGGCGGCTCGGTCGTGGTCGAGGATGCCAGGATGCTGCCATTGTTCAGCACCGCCGAAAACGCCAGCGATTCGGCATCGTCATCCCATTCCGCCTCGGCCATTCCGGCACCGTCACTGATGACTGTCAGCCGACCGGCAAAGCCAGATTCGGCGCATTCGGCATCAACGCATTCCGTCTGGAAACTGCAGCTCATCGCGGTTGCTGTTGCATCGGGTACGCCGCCATCCGGGGCGACATCCGAAATCGCGGGGATCTGGTCCACCGGCGCCTGACCGCCGGGTGGCAGGTCTTCGACGGTGGTCGGGGGCAGGGGCTCATCCGGGGCCGCATCCTGTGCAAAGACGGGCAGGGCCAGCAAAACTGCGGCAATGGTCAGGGGCAGGCTTTTCATGTCAGCCCCCCAGGAAGGTGCGGCGCACCTCTTCATTTTCCATCAGCTCCTTGCCGGTGCCGGTATGGGCATTGGCGCCCTGGACCAGAACATAGGCCTTGTCGGCGATGTTCATGGCCTGCTTGGCGTTCTGTTCGACCATCAGCACCGGCAGACCGCCGCGGGCGATGGCGATGATGCGGTCAAAAAGCTCGTCCATGACGATGGGGCTGACGCCGGCGGTGGGTTCGTCCAGCATCAGCAGGCTGGGCCGGGTCATCAGCGCGCGGCTGACCGCGACCTGCTGACGCTGCCCGCCCGACAATTCGCCCGCCGCCTGCTTGCGCTTGTCGGCGACGGCCGGGAACAGCTCATAGACCTGTTCCATCGTCTCGCGAAAATCGTCCTCGCGGATGAAGGCGCCCATTTCCAGGTTCTCCTCGACCGTCATCGAGGGGAAGATGTTGTTGACCTGCGGCACGAAGCCCATGCCCGCCTTTACCCGGTCCTGCGGGTTCAGCTGGGTGATGTCGCGCCCGTTCAGCCGGACAGAGCCTTCGCGCAGGTTCAACATGCCGAACAGCGCCTTCATCGCGGTCGATTTGCCAGCCCCGTTCGGGCCGACGATCACCGCGATCTCGCCCTGTTCGACGGCAATGGTGCAATTGTGCAGGATGTCGGGACCGCGACCATAGCCGCCGGTCATGTTTTCACCGATCAGGAAGGGGTCGCCCGCCTTGCCCACGCCCGTCGGACCAGAGCGGCGGGTGCCGTCAACCTCGCCCCGGCCCTTGGTGTTCACGATAGAGGCGTCGCGGTTGCCGCGCCCGCCAAAAGTGTTGCTGTCGCTCATGCGCCGACCATCTCCTTGTTCTTCAGGCCGCGGCCCAGATAGGCCTCGATGACGGCTTCGTTCTGCATGATGCTGTCGGCGCTGCCTTCGGCCAGAACCTTGCCCTCGGCCATGACGATGACCGGGTCGCAAAGCTTGCCGATGAAATCCATGTCATGTTCGATGACGCAGAAGGTATAGCCGCGTTCCTTGTTCAGCCGCACGATGGCGTCGGCAATGGTCATCAGCAGCGTGCGGTTCACGCCGGCGCCGACCTCGTCCAGAAAGACGACCTTGGCATCGACCATCATCGTCCGGCCCAGCTCCAGCAGCTTTTTCTGACCGCCCGACAGGTTGCCGGCCTTTTCATCGGCCACATGGCTGATGGTCAGAAAGTCCAGCACCTCGTCGGCCTTCTGGCGCAGGGCCTTTTCTTCGTCGCGGATGCGGCCGCGCGCAAACCAGGTGTTTGCCAGCGTCTCGCCGGTCTGGCGTGGCGGGACCATCATCAGGTTCTCGCGCACCGTCATGGACGCAAATTCATGCGCCAGCTGGAAGGTGCGCAGCAGGCCCTTGTGGAACAGATCATGCGGGGGCAGCCCGCTGATATCCTCGCCATCCATGATGACGCGGCCCGAAGTCGGCGCATAAACACCGGCTATGACGTTGAATAGTGTTGATTTTCCTGCGCCGTTCGGACCGATCAACCCGGTGATCGAACCGGTCTCGATGGTCAGATTGGCGCCGTCTACGGCGGAAAAGCCGCCAAATTTCTTATGCAGGTTCTCGACCCGGATCATCACGCCCCCTGTCGCGTCAGATCATGTCAGTATCAGGCGCTTGCCTTTGTTGTCTGTCGGCCATTCTACACCGATCTTGCGCAAGGCACCCTTACAAAAAGGCCCGGCGCATGGGGCGCCGGGCCAAGTTCGATGTCAGACGATCAGTGGAAGCCCACGACTTCCAGCTTGCCGTCCTTGATGGTGGTTTCGCGGAACGACCCGGCGCTTTCGCCCGGCTCGACCAGTTCCACCGACGAGGCGCCGACATAGTCGATGTCGGTGCCGGCGGCCAGCAGCTCCAGGCCCTTGGCCAGTTCGCCCGGCAGGATCTGTTCGCCCGGCGCGTTGGCGACTTCCATCACCTTGTCCTTGGCAGCAGCCGGATCCGACGATTTCGCGGCCTGCATGGACAGCAGGATCAGCGCGGCGGCGTCATAAGCCTCGGCCGAGTAGGGCGAGGAGGGGTCGAAGCCGGCTGCGGCGGCCAGTTCCTCGAACTTGGCGCGGCCGTCGCCTTCGGCGGCCGGGTTGATGCCGATCGAGCCTTCGATGCCGGTGCCAAAGCGCGAAACCAGCGCCTCGCCGATCATGCCGTCCGGGAAGATGAACTTCTCGAAGGCGCCGGTATCCAGCGCGCCCTGGGTCACGCCCGAACCGCCCTGGTCGACGTAACCCACGACTGCCAGCGCGTCGCCGCCAGCGGCGGCCAGTGCGGCAACCTCGGCCGAATAGTCGGCCTTGCCGTCGTCATGCGCGGCCGAGGTGGTGACGGTGCCGCCAGCCGCTTCGAACGCAGCCTGGAAGCTGTCGGCCAGACCCTTGCCATAGTCGTTGTTGGTATAGGTGATGGCGACCGATTCGATGCCCTGCGCCTTGGCCAGCTCTGCCATGACTTCACCCTGACGCGCGTCCGAAGGCGCGGCGCGGAAGAACAGGCCCTGATCTTCGATGGTCGACAGCGCCGGCGAGGTGGCCGAGGGCGAGATCATCATCACGCCATTCGGAATCGCCACACGTTCCAGCGTCGCGATGGTTTCGCCCGAGCACTGCCCGCCGACCAGAACCTTCACGCCATCGGCGATCTGACGTTCTGCCGCCGCGACCGAGGCAGCGGCGTCGGTGCAGGTGGTGTCCGAACGCGAGGTGGTGACGGTCGAGCCGTCCATCAACTTGCCGGAATCGCTGACTTCCTTGGCAGCGGCCTCGGCCCCGGCGGCGATATTCGGCGCCATGGATTCCAGCGGCCCGGTAAAGCCCAGGTGCAGGCCCAGCTTGACGTCTTCGGCGCCTGCGGCCCCGGCAAGAAGCGCGGTGGCGGCGGAAGCGAGAAGCAGACGTTTCATATTGTTATTTCCCCTGTTGGTCTTGTTGGTGGGGGCGAGGTTAGCGAAGCAGCCCCGCAAAAGTAAAGGCAATTGTCGTATAGGTCGGGCGCGGTTCTGGCGGCGGAACGGCTGGGCTTCCGCTTGGGCGGCTTCGGGCCTATATACATGCACGAAACACTCAGGAGAGCCTCGCCATGACGCAGGATCAGCGCACGACCCCCGCCGCAACCCAGAACTGGGAAAAAGCCGGCTGGCGCGCCTATCCGCGCATCCAGATGCCGGATTATCCCGACACTGCCGCATTGAACGCGGTCGAGGCGCAACTGGCCAAATATCCGCCGCTGGTATTTGCCGGCGAGGCGCGCCGGCTGCGCGCCCATCTGGCCGATGTGGCGGCGGGCCGCGCGTTTCTGTTGCAGGGCGGCGATTGCGCCGAAAGCTTCGCCGAATTCAGCGCCGACAACATCCGCGACACGTTCAAGGTGATGTTGCAGATGGCGGTTGTGCTGACCTGGGGCGCCCAGCTTCCGGTGGTCAAGGTTGGCCGCATGGCCGGCCAGTTCGCCAAGCCGCGCAGCGCCGGCACCGAAACCGTGGGCGGGGTCGAGCTGCCCAGCTATCGCGGTGACATCATCAACGGCTTCGACTTCACCGCCGAGGCGCGGATTCCCGATCCTCAGCGGATGCTGTCGGCCTATACTCAGGCCGCAGCCTCTCTGAACCTGCTGCGCGCGTTTTCGACCGGCGGCTATGCCGATATCCACCGGGTGCAAAGCTGGATCGCCGATTTCACCTCGGGTCCCGAGGCGCAGCGTTACCGCGACATTGCCGACCGGATCAGCGATGCGATGGCCTTCATGCAGGCGGCGGGGGTGACCTCGGAAACCGCGCACGAATTGGGGCAGGTCGAATTCTATACCAGCCACGAAGCGCTGCTTCTGGAATATGAACAGGCGCTGGCGCGTACCGATTCGACCACTGGGCTGCCGGTGGCCGGTTCGGGTCACATGATCTGGATTGGCGACCGCACCCGGCAGCCGGACGGGGCGCATGTGGAATTCGCCCGCGGCGTGCAGAACCCGATCGGTCTGAAGACCGGCCCGTCGACCACGGCCGAGGATCTGAAGGTGCTGATGGCCAAGCTGAACCCGGAAAACGAAGCCGGCCGGCTGACGCTGATCGCGCGTTTCGGGGCGGGCACCGTGGGCGATCACCTGCCGCGCCTGATCAAGGCCGTGCAGGAAGAAGGGGCCAACGTCGTCTGGTCCTGCGACCCGATGCACGGCAACACGATCAAGTCGGCCTCTGGCTACAAGACCCGGCCCTTCGAATCGGTGCTGCGCGAGGTGCGCGAGTTCTTCGCCGTCCACAAGGCCGAGGGCACCATCCCCGGCGGTGTGCATTTCGAGATGACCGGCAAGGACGTCACCGAGTGTACGGGCGGTGTACGCGCTGTGACCGACGAAGATCTGTCGGATCGCTATCACACCGCCTGCGACCCGCGCCTGAATGCCAGCCAGTCTCTGGAACTGGCCTTCCTGGTGGCCGAGGAGTTGCGCGCCCGTCGCGTCGCCGAACCGAGCCGTCAAACCAAGGCCGGCTGATCGGCGGGATCGGACAGGCCGGGGGCGCTGCCCCCGGACCCCCGGGATATTTGAACCAGAATGAAAAAAGGGGGCGGTCCTGGCCCCCTTTTCTTAATGGTCGTGGTGGTCCGAGTGCTGAGGTGGCGTATCGGATATTTTATGCAGTCTGTTGATTTAGTTGTTATTTGTCCTGGCGCCACAGGTGGGACAGCGCGTCCATCGGGTCTTCCTTGGTCCAGATCTCGGGGCCGATCGCGAAGAAGTCGGTAATCGGGGCCAGCTTGCCGATCAGCACCGCGTCAAGTCCGCCTTCGGCGACGATCGGCACCTCGATCATCTCGGACCACCAGGCAAAGATATCCAGCGGCGCTTCTTCGCCCGTTCCCAGTCCGGTGGCACCGACGGGGCCGAAGCTGACATAATCGGCGCCGGCTTCGGCCGCGCTCATCCCGTCATGGCGCGAGGCACCGCAATAGGCGCCGACGATGGCGTCCTCGCCCAGTTCCTTGCGGGCATAGCGGACCTGCTTGGCGCCGCTGGTCAGATGCACCCCGTCCAGCCCGTGGCTTTGCGCGATCTGGATATGGTCTTCGATCACCACGGCGACATCATGGGCATGGGCAATGTCGCGCACCACATCGGCCATGCGGCCAAGGCGCGCTTCGTCGCCCGCACCGGGGATGCGGATGCAGGCGACCTGATAGCGTTCCAGCAGCTCGGCCAGGCGCGGGCCATAGGCATCCGGGTCGGCACCCACCGGGGCAATCAGGTAAAGCTGCGGGGCGCTGGGTGCATCGTCGGGCGTGGCGGGCAGGTCAGTCATGGCATTATCCTTGTTTGCCCTTGCCATAGCAGCGCAAACCCCATCATGCCAGAGTTTCGCTTGCGGGACGGCCTGCCGGGCGATAACAGCCGCGGCATGTCTGACAATGCGCCCCAACCCGTCATCATCCTGACCCGCCCGCAGATGGGCGAGAACATCGGCGCCGCCGCTCGCGCCATGCTGAATTTCGGCCTGACCGAGATGCGGCTGGTCGCGCCGCGCGACGGCTGGCCCAATCCGCGCGCCGTGGCCATGGCCTCGGGCGCCGCGGGGCAGGTGCTGGACCGGGCGCGGGTCTTCCCGACGCTGGCCGAGGCGATGGAGGGCATCACCTATGCCTTTGCCACCACCGCGCGCGGCCGCGAACTGACCAAGCCCGTCTTTACCCCCGCGACTGCGACAGCGCAGGGCCGCGAGGAGATTGCGGCAGGCGGGCGCGTCGCCTTCATCTTCGGTCCCGAACGCGCGGGGCTGGAAAATGATGACATCGCGCGGGCTAATGCGATCCTGACGGTGCCGGTGAACCCGGACTTTCCGTCGCTGAACCTTGGTCAGGCGGTGCTGCTGCTGGGCTATGAATGGGCGCAGGGGCGTCTGCCGGATCAGCCGATGCCGACCGGACGGCGACCCGTGGGCGAGGTTGTGGCCGACCGCGTGGAAATCGAGAAGCTGGCCGATCACTACGAGGCAAAGCTGGAAGAGGCCGGTTATTTCTTCCCGCCCGAAAAGGCCCCAAACATGCAGCTCAACCTGCGCAACCTGTGGTCGCGGATGGCGCTGACCAAGGCGGATGTGCAGGTGCTGCACGGGATGCTGCGTCAATTGACCCGGCGCTAGACCTCGCCGGGGCAAAGCGCTAACAGAACCGAATGTGCAAAAGCCGCAAACCCGATGCCAAGACGCCCAACAGCCGCGAAGACCGGCTGGGCGCGGCGCTGAGAGCCAACCTGGCCCGGCGCAAGGCGCAGGCGCGCGGGCGTGCGGAACAGGCAGAGCAGCAACAGGAACAGGACGGCCCGGAAACCGGGGAAGCGTCCGGAAGCGAGGAATGATGGATCAGATCATCGTGCAGGGCGGTGGCGCGCTGTATGGCGAAATCCCGATCACCGGGGCCAAGAACGCCTGCCTGACGCTGATGCCGGCGACGCTTTTGACCGACGAGCCGCTGACGCTGACCAACGCGCCGCGCCTGTCGGACATCACCACGATGACCGACCTGCTGGGCTCGCTCGGGGCCGAGGTGGTGTCGATGCAGGACGGTCACGTGCTGGCGATGTCCAGCCATGACCTGACCAGCCAGACGGCCGATTACGAGATCGTGCGCAAGATGCGCGCCTCGATCCTGGTGCTGGGCCCGCTTCTGGCGCGCTTCGGTCATGCGGCGGTCTCGCTGCCCGGCGGCTGCGCCATTGGCGCGCGCCCCGTTGACCTGCACCTGAAAGCGTTCGAGGCGATGGGGGCCGAGCTGGACCTGCGCGACGGCTATGTCCATGCCAAGGCGCCAGCGGGTGGGCTGCGCGGCGCGGTGATCGACTTCCCCATCGTCTCGGTGGGCGCGACGGAAAACGCGCTGATGGCGGCGACGCTGGCCAAGGGTACGACGGTCCTGAAAAACGCCGCGCGCGAACCAGAAATCGTCGATCTGGCCGAATGCCTGCGCCGCATGGGTGCGCAGATCGAGGGCGAGGCCAGCGGCACCATCACCATTCAGGGCGTCGACGCATTGCATGGCGCGACCCACCCGGTCGTCACCGACCGGATCGAGCTGGGCACCTATATGCTGCTGCCGGCGATCTGCGGCGGTGAGGTCGAATGCCTTGGCGGCCGTCTGGACCTGCTGGAGGCCTTCGCCGCCAAGCTGGACGAGGCCGGCGTCTCCGTCACCCAGACCGAACGCGGCATCAAGACCAGCCACAAGACCGGCCGGGTCCGCGCCGTCGACGTCATCACCGAACCCTTTCCGGGCTTCCCGACCGATCTTCAGGCGCAGATGATGGCGCTGATGTGCACCGCCGAAGGAACCTCGGTGTTGGAAGAAAAGATATTCGAGAACCGTTTCATGCACGCCCCGGAACTGTCCCGCATGGGCGCCCGGATCGAGGTCCATGGCGGCCATGCCACCGTCCACGGCGTCGACAAGCTGCGCGGCGCGCCGGTGATGGCGACCGATCTGCGCGCCTCGATCAGTCTCATCCTCGCCGGTCTGGCTGCAGAAGGCGAAACCGTGGTCAGCCGCGTCTATCACCTCGATCGCGGTTACGAACGCGTGGTCCGCAAGCTGCGCGGCGTCGGCGCGAACCTGAAACGCATCAAGGAGGCCCATCCCGATGAGTGACGCCAGCTTTCACGATGTTGACCCCGGCCCGCTGATGCTGCGTGCCGAAGGGGCCGAGGATGTCGCCGTCCTGTCCATGCTGGTACAGGACGCGGTACTGACCGCCGCGGATATCACCTTTGACCGCAAGCGTCGCCAATTGGCCATGCTGATCAACCGCTTCCGCTGGGAAGACGCCGAGGCAGCAGCGCGCGAGGGCCGCGATTTCGAACGCGTCCGCGCGGTGCTGGTGGTGTCAGACATCACCGGCATTCGCAGCGATGGCATCGACCGGGGCGATAGCGATGAGGTGTTGTCGCTGCTGGCGATGACCTGGGTGCCGGGCGACGATGGCACCGGGCGGCTGCAACTGGATTTCGCCGGTGACGGCACCATCCAGATTGACGCTGAAACCGTCGCCGTCGACCTGCGCGACGTGACCCGGCCCTATGCGGCGGTCTCGGGTCATATCCCGCATCACGACGACGCGTGACCACTGCCCCGATCCGCCTGTGGCAATTGACCCCTGACCGGGCGGCTGAATGGATGGCCATCCGGCTGGAGGCGTTGCGCACCGCGCCGGAGGCCTTCGGTTCCAGCATCGACGACTGGGACGGCCGCCCGCTGGAAGATTTCGCCGCAAGGTTGGCGGGGTGCAGCATGTGGGCGGCGGGCACCACGCCCGGCCAACCGCAGGCGGTGGCAAGCTGGGAGCCCGATATGTCGCCCGCCGAACCGGATCTGGGCTGGGTCATGTCGGTCTATGTCCGGCCGTCGGCGCGCGGGCAGGGTCTGGGTGATGCGATCTTTTCCCGACTAATCGCCGATGCCGCGCGTGCCGGCATGACCCGGTTGGGCCTGCATGTCGGCCAGAACAACCTTGCCGCGCAGGCGCTTTACGAACGTGCCGGTTTCGTCGCCACGGGCGGCCCGCCGATGCGCAACGAACGCGGTTTCTGGGAAATTGAGATGCGCCGCATGCTGCGCCCGTCCTTGCGCTACCGCCTGCGGGCGCTGCGCGCTTGAGCATGGCGCGGCGGCCCGCTAGACAGTCTTCGCAGAAGGAGCCGCACATGCCCGTCGAACTGACCACCGCCGCAGCCGATTTCGAAGCCGCCTTTGCGCGGATGCTGTCTGCCAAGCGCGAGGATTCGACCGATGTGTCCGACACCGTGGCCGCGATCATCGCCGATGTGCGGGCGCGCGGCGATGCGGCGGTGATCGACTATACCGCGCGCTTCGATCAATTGCCGCTGACGCCTGAAACGCTGCGCTTCTCGGCGGCGGAAATCGCCGAACAGACGGCGCGGGTCGCGCCCGAAGATCGCGCCGCGCTGGAATTGGCCGCCGAACGGATCCGCGCCTATCACAGCCGCCAGATGCCCAGGGACGAAAGCTGGACCGATGCGGCGGGGGCAACGCTTGGCTGGCGCTGGGGGGCGGTTTCGGCGGCAGGGCTGTATGTGCCGGGCGGGCAGGCCAGCTATCCGTCCTCAGTCCTGATGAACGCGATCCCGGCCCGTGTGGCGGGGGTGGGGCGGTTGGTCGTCTGCGTGCCGACCCCGCGCGGTGAGGTCAATCCGCTGGTCCTGCTGGCTTGCGAGCTGGCGGGCGTGGATGAAATTTACCGCATCGGCGGCGCTCAGGCGATTGCGGCGCTGGCGTATGGCACCGCGACCATTGCGCCCGTCGACAAGATCACCGGGCCGGGCAATGCCTATGTCGCGGCGGCCAAGCGGCAGGTCTTCGGGCGTGTCGGCATCGACATGATCGCCGGCCCGTCCGAGGTGCTGATCATCGCCGATGGCGACCAGAACCCCGACTGGCTGGCGCTGGATCTGATGGCGCAGGCCGAACATGACGCCGACGCCCAGTCCATCCTGATTACCCCCGATCCGGCCATGGCGCGCGCGGTTGCCGCCTCGGTCGAGGCGCTGATCCCGACCCTGCCGCGCGCCGAAATCGCCGGCGCCAGCTGGCGCGACTATGGCACCATCATCGTGACCCGTGATCTGGACGAGGCGGCCGCGCTGTCCGACCTCATCGCGCCGGAGCATCTGGAACTTTGCGTGTCCGACCCCGAAGCGCTGGCGGAAAAGACCCACCACGCGGGCGCGATCTTCCTTGGCGCCTACACGCCCGAAGCCGTGGGCGATTATGTCAGCGGCCCGAACCATGTGCTGCCGACGGCGCGCTCGGCCCGGTTTTCATCGGGTCTTTCGGTGATGGATTTTCTCAAGCGAACCACAGTGGCGCGGCTGACGCCGGCGGCGCTGGCGGCCATCGGGCCGTCGGCCGTGCGGCTGGCGGAATCGGAAGGGCTGCAGGCGCATGGCCGATCGGTTTCTGCCCGGCTGGCGGGTTTGAATGACAGGAGCGGCGCATGAACGCGAACCGGATTTCCCGTATCAATATCGACGACAGCGCCATCCCACCGGCCTCGGCCATGGTGATCCAGGAACGCAAGGTCGCCATTTACGACCTTCTGGAGGAAAACAATTTCGACCTGCCGGGCCGCGACGGCCAGCCCGCGCCAACCGGCCCCTATGCGCTGCTGCTGGCAATTCGCGACGGTCGGCTGGTCTTCGACATCTCGACCGAAGGGGGCGAGAAGGTGGGCGAATTTCACCTGTCGCTGGGACCGTTCCGGCAGGTGGTCAAGGACTACTTCCAGATCTGCGCCAGCTATTACGACGCGGTGAAGACCATGCCCCCCGCCCAGATCGAGGCGATCGACATGGCCCGGCGCGGCATTCACAATGAGGGCGCGCGTACGCTGCAGGAACGGTTGGAGGGCAAGGCCGAGGTCGACACCTATACCGCGCGCAGGCTGTTCACACTGATCTGCGCGCTGATCCCGCAGGGCTGACATGGCCGGGCAGATCCCTCATTCCATCCTGTTCTGCTGCGACCACAATGCCGTCCGCTCACCCATGGCCGAGGGGATGATGAAGAAACTCTATGGCCATGCCGCCTATGTGCAATCGGCGGGGGTCAAGAATGACCTGGAGATTGACGGCTTCGCCGTCGCGGTCTGTCAGGAATGGGGGATCGAACTGTCGCGCCACCGCTCGCGCAGTTTCGAAGAGATGCAAAGCTGGGGCGATGATCTGGGCAGCTTCGATCTGGTCGTGGCGCTGTCGCCCGCGTCCCAGCGGCAGGCGATGGAACTGACCCGCCACGCCCATCTGGATATCGAATACTGGCCGGTCATGGATCCGACCGGCCTGGCCGAGGGCCGCGAGGCCGTGCTGCAGAAATACCGCGAGACGCGCGACATGATCCGCGCCCGCATGATTGACCGCTTCGGCCCGCCGACCGCGGCCGTCTGATGCCCGCCCCTGCGGGCCATGTTTCTAGGGAGGAAACCATGTCCGACACCCACGATCCCGTTGTCATCGTCGATTTCGCTCGCACGCCGATGGGCGGCTTTCAGGGCGATTTCGCCGGCGTGACCGCGGCCGAGCTGGGCGCGACCGCCATCCGCGCCGCCGTCCATCGCAGCGGCCTGCGCCTCGACATGGTCGACGAGGTCATCATGGGCTGCGTCCTGCCCGCCGGGCAGGGGCAGGCGCCGGCGCGGCAGGCAGCGCTTGGCGCGGGTCTGCCTGTGGGCACCGGGGCCACGACCATCAACAAGATGTGCGGATCGGGCATGAAGGCGGTGATGCAGGCCCATGACGCGATCCTTGCCGGCAGCGCCGATATCGTCGTCGCAGGCGGAATGGAAAGCATGTCGAACGCGCCTTACCTGCTGCCGAAGGCGCGGGGCGGGATGCGCATGGGTCACGGTCAGGTCATGGACCATATGTTCCTGGACGGGCTGGAAGACGCCTATGACAAGGGCCGCCTGATGGGCACCTTCGCCGAGGATTGCGCCGGCGCCTATGGTTTCAGCCGCGAAAAGCAGGACGATTTCGCCATCGCCTCGCTGACCCGCGCGCGCGACGCGATTGCGGGCGGGCACTTCAAGGCCGAAATCGCGCCTGTCACCGTCACCACCCGCAAGGGCGAGGTGGTGGTCGACACCGACGAACAGCCCGGCAAGGCCAATCCCGCGAAGATCCGCGACCTGAAACCCGCTTTCCGCAAGGACGGGACGGTGACAGCGGCGAATGCCTCGTCGATCTCGGACGGGGCGGCGGCACTGGTGCTGATGCGGCTCAGCCGGGCCAAGGCGCTTGGTCTGGTGCCGCGCGGCGTGATCCGGGGGCATTCGACCTTTGCCGACAAGCCCTCGCTGTTCCCGACCGCCCCGGTCGGCGCGATGAAGAAGCTGGTCGAGCGCGTTGACTGGACCTTCCCCGAGACCGACCTTTTTGAGATCAACGAGGCTTTCGCCGTCGTCACCATGGCCGCGATGCACGACCTGCACCTGCCGCATGACAAGGTGAACATCCACGGCGGCGCCTGCGCGCTTGGCCATCCCATCGGCGCATCTGGCGCGCGGGTGTTGGTCACGCTTCTGGCGGCGCTGGAGACGCATGGCATGGACAAGGGTATGGCGTCCCTGTGCATCGGCGGCGGCGAGGCGACGGCGATGGCGGTAGAGCGGTTTGCGTGAGGGGGGCGGGATAGGCGAAGGCTGTTCGTAAGGGTGGTTTTTAAAGCCGAAGGCTGGACTGACGGGTAGGCGCAATGTCGGCTTCGCAGCCCAATCTGACAGATGCCGCGTTGTATACGAATGTCCGCTTATTTAAGGGCTGCCACAACGCATAAATATCAAGCTGCGTTTGACCAGAATGCAAAGCGTCAATTACGCCATTGTTTTAAATAAAAATTTAATCAATTATATGGATGAAAATACCGCTTGCGCAATTTTACTTTCCTGTGCGTAAGCCGCGAGGACCTGCCTCAAGTTGTTGTTCGAGAACTTTAGGTGCTGATTGGACCCGACCACGGCACGTTGTTCAAATAGAAAAACAAAATCCCCGCTCTAGCAGAGCGGCCTCGCCAAAGTTAATGAAACTTCAACTTATTTTTGCGTTATCAACAGGGTGGTTGGGTCGCCAAATGATGAAAAACCGGCCTTAACGGCATAGATGCATTCTTCCTTCGTCAAAATAATAGTCGGTTTTTCCAAGAACGCGAGAGCCAATCCGGCATCTGGTGCAGGCTGTGGAAGACTTATAGGATTATGGCGATATTCTGCCGGGACTTCATCCACCTCAACACAACTGAGAATGACAACTGTCTCGGCGTCCACGGTTACCTCGGGCGGCCTTACTTCGAAGACCTGTGCATGCAACGCAACTGGCAAGCTAGTCAACACTGCAAAAAACAAGCAAGAAGCTTTCATTTCGGCATGCTCCATTCGTTGAACCCATCAGACTTCTAACGCTCAGTCTTAACGGATCATCAAAGTCGAACTATTGGCCATTTAAACATTGCAGCCGGTATTGCGTCAATATCCATCTCAGATTCAGATTTTTGGAGTGCGCAATCAACGTCGTGGAGAGTAGCCGTGGTGCTGGCTCGCGCCAATTAATTTCTCGCGTGCGTATTGTCTGGCATCTCCCTGCTTCGGCCGATCTTCCAGGTTGCCCGGATCTGCGACTAATCTTTTAAACAGGGCCGCCGATTGTGAATTTGTACGGCGAGGTCGTGCCAGTAGTCGAAAGGGTGCCGAGGGAATATTCACCGACTACTCTGACGAGCCTCTCAAGTAATTCCGCACAACTACGGTTCATTGGACGGAGGGGACTTTGACCATCAGAAGCAGTCATTGGCGCAGCCGCGGCGAAACGGCGCGTGCGTCCCGCACAGCTCACATTCGGACAGATGGTGCCCTCGCGCCGTGTCGCCCGGGGCCGGCCCGCAGTCACACGATCCCGCAGGCCCCTTCCGTCGCATCCCCCGCTGCCGCGCGGAACAGGCCGAACATCTCGCGGCCCATGCCGAAATGGTTGTGGCTCAGGTCGATGCTGACCGGGTCGCGGGCGTCGAAATCTTTGGCGAGGCAGTCGATGGTGCCGTTGACCGCGTCCAGCCGGATCATGTCGCCATCTTGAACGCGGGCCAAGGGGCCGCCATTTGCGGCCTCGGGGGCCAGATGGATCGCCGCCGGCACCTTGCCGGATGCCCCCGACATCCGCCCATCCGTCACCAGCGCCACGCGCAGGCCGCGATCCTGCAGGACCGCAAGGATCGGGGTCAGCGAATGCAGCTCGGGCATGCCATTGGCGCGCGGACCCTGAAAGCGGACGACGACCACGGTGTCGCTGGTGAACTCGCCCGCCTTGAAGGCGGCCTTTACCTGTTCCTGATCGGTGAAGACGCGGGCAGGGGCCTCGATGATGTGACGCTCGGGTGCGACGGCACTGGCCTTGATGACGCCGCGGCCCAGATTGCCGGCCAGCTGCTTCAGCCCGCCGGTCGGGGCGAAGGGATCCGAGGCCGGGCGCACGATCTTTTCGTTCAGCGATTCGCGCGGGCCGTCCTCCCACTGGATGCGGCCGTCTTTCAGCTTGGGTTCGGTGATGTACCGCTCCAGCCCGCCGCCGGCGATGGTGCGCACGTCCTGATGCAGCAGCCCGGCCTCCAGCAGGTGGCGGATCATATAGCCAAGCCCGCCCGCCGCGTGGAAATGGTTCACATCGGCCAGCCCGTTCGGATAGACCCGCGCCATCAGCGGCACCGAATCCGAGATGTCGCTGAAATCCTCGATATCGACCAGAACGCCCGCCGCCCGCGCCATGGCTGGCAGGTGCAGCACCAGATTGGTCGAGCCGCCGGTCGCCATCAGCCCGACGATGCCGTTGACGAAGGCGCGTTCGTCCAGAACCTCGCCCACGGGCAGGAATTCGTTGCCAAGGCGAGTGATCGCGGCGGCGCGTTCCACCGCCGCGCCAGTCAGCGCGTCGCGCATTTCGGTATTGGGGTTTACAAAGCTGGCGCCCGGAAGATGCAGGCCCATGAATTCCATCAGCATCTGGTTGGTATTCGCGGTGCCGTAGAAGGTGCAGGTGCCCGGTGCGTGATAGGATGCCATCTCGGCCTCCATCAGCTTGTCGCGGCCGACCTCGCCGCTGGCGAATTGCTGGCGGACCTTGGATTTTTCGTCATTGGGCAGACCCGAAGGCATCGGCCCGGCCGGCACGAAGACCGAGGGCACATGCCCGAAAGTCGCGGCCGCGATGATCAGTCCCGGCACGATCTTGTCGCAGACGCCCAGATACAGCGCCGAATCGAAGGTATCATGCGACATGGCCACGCCTGCAGCCAGCGCGATCACGTCGCGGGAAAACAGCGAAAGCTCCATCCCGGCGCGGCCCTGGGTGACGCCGTCGCACATGGCCGGCACGCCGCCCGCGACCTGCGCGGTGGCGCCATGACGTGCGGCATATTCGCGAATCAGGCCCGGATAGCGCTCGTAAGGCTGATGCGCCGACAGCATGTCATTATAGGCGGTGACAATGCCGAGATTGGGCTTGCGGCCATGGGCCAGTTCTTCCTTGTCGGGCATTGCCGCATAGGCATGGGCCTGATTCCCGCAGGAAAGATGCGCGCGGCGCGGCCCTTCTTCGGCGGCTTTGGCGATCCGGTCCAGATAGGCTGCGCGGCTGTGCAGCGAACGGTTGCGGATGCGGTCGGTGACGCGGTCGATGGTGGCGTGCAGGGTCATGGCTGGCCTCCTGATGTCGGGATGATCTCGGTATACACTGTTAGCGGTAACGGCGCAACGGGGGTTGGATACTCTTGCCGCGGGGGCGGGGGCGTGCCACATCGGGCGCGACTGAAAGGATACCTCCATGACGAGCTTGCCCGTAATCCGCCTGCGTCCCAAGACCAAACCTCAGGCGATCCGCCACGGCTTCCCCTGGGTCTTCGCCGATGAGGTCGTCGCCGACCGCCGTACCCGCGCCATCCAGCCGGGAAGCTTCGCCGTGTTGGAGGACCCCGAACGCAAGCCGCTGGCACTGGTGACGGTGAACCCGAACTCAAAGATCATCGGCCGGGTCATGGACGCCGATCCCGAAGCGCGGATCGACCCGGAATGGCTGCGCGCCCGGCTGACGCGAGCCCTGGCGATGCGCGAGCGGTTGTATGACGCGCCATTCTATCGGTTGGTTCATGCCGAAGCCGATGGCCTGCCGGGGCTGATCGTTGATCGCTTTGGCGACACTGCGGTGATGCAGCCCAACGCCGCTTGGGCCGACGCCATGGCTGCGCAGATCGCCGATGCATTGGTCGCCGTCGCAGGCGTCAAAACCGTGGTGCTGAACGGACAGGGCCGGGCCCGCAGCCTTGAAGGTCTGGATGAGCGGACCGAGGTCATCGTCGGCAGCGCGCCCACCGCGCCGATCGAGGTGCCCATGAACGGGGCGACCTATATGGCCGATGTGATGGGCGGCCAGAAAACCGGACTGTTCTATGACCAGCGGCCGAATCATGCCTTTGCGCAGCGGCTGGTTGGTGGTGGCCGGGTGCTGGACGTGTTCAGCCATGTCGGCGGCTTTGGTCTGGCCATGCTGGCGGCGGGGGCGGACCACGCGACCTGCATCGACGGATCCGAACCCGCGCTTGCGCTTGCCCGTAAAGGTGCCGAGGCGATGGGCAAGGCAGATCAACTGGAAACCCGGCGCGAAGATGCCTTTGCTGCCCTGGAAGCGCTTGCGGCAGAGGGCGCGCAGTTCGATGTCGTGATCTGCGATCCGCCGGCCTTCGCGCCGTCAAAGCAAGCACTGGAAGCAGGTCTGCGCGCCTATGAACGCGTGGCCAAGCTGGCCGCGCCGCTGGTGGCACCTGGGGGCTATCTGGGCCTGTGTTCCTGCAGTCATGCGGCGGATCTGACCAGCTTCCGCAACGCTTCGGCCCGTGGCATCGGGCGGGGCGGACGGCGCGGGCAACTGATCCACAGCGGGCAGGCGGGGCCAGACCATCCGACCCTGCCGCAGTTGGCCGAAACCGGCTATCTGAAGGCGCTGTTCTTCCGGCTGGACGGCTGATGACAGGGCCGCAGACTGCCGTTCTGGACGCGAATGTGCTGTTCCCGACCGTCCTGCGCGAAATCCTCGCCGATGTCGCGCAGGCCGGGCTGTTCCGCCCGTTATGGTCGGCACGCCTCCTTGAGGAATGGCGCCGCGCCGCCGCCCGGCAAGGCGAGGATCTGGGCAGCATTGCCAGCGCCGAAATCGCCCTGCTGACCGAACGCTTCCCTGCCGCCCTCGCCGATGAGGCGGGTCATCGCAGCGCCGGGCTGGATCTGCCCGATCCCGACGACGCCCATGTGATCGAGGCAGCGCTGAACGGCGGCGCGCAGATCATCGTGACCGTCAATCTGCGCGATTTTCCGCGCAGGGCTTTGGCGGCCGTGGGGCTGCAGGCCGTCCATCCCGACGCATTCCTGACCGATCTGTGGGCCCATGACCCCGATCCCGTGGCCCATGCTGCCCATGCCGCCCATGCCAAGGCCGTGGCGCTTGGCGGGCAAATCGAATTTCGTGCGCTGATGAAACGCGCGCGACTGCCGCGATTGGGACGAGCCCTTGCGCGCTGATCCGCGGTCGTGCACCGTTCCGCCACAGTCAGCAGACTTGCTGATACCGCTAACATCGGTTAGTCAAACTTCGATTTCTCAGGAGGTGCCCATGGTAGTGCGTGTCATTCCCGTTGATGATTTCGACCTGGTGATTTTTGGCGCAACGGGCGATCTGGCCCGGCGCAAGATCCTTCCGGGCCTGTATCGTCGCTTTCTGGCGGGGCAGATGCCGTCTTCCGCGCGGATCATCGGGGCGGCGCGCTCTGACCTGACAGAGCAGCAGTTCCGCGATGAAACCCGCGCCGCGATCGACGAATTCGCGCCCGGCATCGACACCTCGCAGTTGGAGGCGTTTCTGGCTGAACTGCATTACGTCGCCATTGACGCCAAGGGCACCGGCGGCTGGGAAAAGCTGAAAGAGATCATGCGCCCGGGCGTGGTGCGGGCCTTCTATTTCTCGGTCGCGCCGTCGCTGTTCGGGGATCTGGCGCAGCGCCTCTCGGATTACGGGATCGCCGATGGCGAAAGCCGGATCGTGGTGGAAAAGCCCTTTGGGCGCGATCTGGAATCGGCCCGTGCGCTGAACGACGTGCTGGCACGCCATTTCGCCGAACGTCAAATCTACCGGATCGACCATTATCTGGGCAAGGAAACCGTCCAGAACCTGATGGCCGTGCGCTTCGCCAATATCCTGTTCGAACCGCTTTGGAACGCGCAATATGTCGACCACGTTCAGATCACCGTGGCCGAAACCGTGGGCGTCGGCGGGCGCGGCGGCTATTACGACCAGTCCGGTGCGATGCGCGACATGGTGCAGAACCACCTGATGCAGCTTCTCTGCCTGATCGCGATGGAGCCGCCGTATCACTTTGATCCAAACGCCGTCCGCGATGAAAAGCTGAAGGTTATCCGCGCCTTGGAGCCGGTATCTGAAGCTGAAATCGTGCGCGGCCAATACCAGGCCGAAAACGGCACGCAGGGCTACCTGGACGATGCCGAAAACCCCGACAGCCGCACCGAAAGCTTCGTGGCGCTGAAGGTCCGTATCTCGAACTGGCGCTGGCAGGGCACGCCCTTCTACCTGCGCACGGGCAAGAAACTGCGCGCCCGCACCAGCGAGATCGTCATCACCTTCCGCGAACCGCCGCATTCGATCTTTGACGAAAGCAGCCAGAAGCCGAACCAGCTGGTCATCAAGCTGCAACCGGATGAAGGCATGATCCTGACGGTGATGATCAAGGAACCCGGCCCCGGCGGCATGCGCCTGATGCAGGTGCCGCTGGACATGTCCTTTGCCGATGCGGTCGGCCCCGAAGGCGTCGACATGCCCGATGCTTACGAACGCCTGATCATGGATGTGATCCGGGGCAACCAGACCCTGTTCATGCGCGGCGACGAGGTTGAAGCCGCCTGGGCCTGGGCCGATCCGATCATCAAGTCATGGGAGGCCGGAAAGGCCCGGCCCGAACCCTACGACCCGGGCTCCTCCGGCCCCGAAGAAGCCTTGCGCCTGATGCATCGCGACAATCGTCGCTGGCGGGAGATCCGGGCATGAGCGCCGAGATCGTCACCTATCCCGATGCCGAGCTGATGGCGCTGTCGCTGGCCGACCGCATCGCGGGCGAGTTGCGGGTGAATCTGGACGCGCAGCGCCCGGCCAGTCTGTGTGTGCCGGGCGGCTCTACCCCTGCGGGGATGTTTCGGGCGCTTTCGGGCCTGCCGCTGGACTGGGACAAGGTCACGGTGTTCCTGAACGATGAACGCTGGGTGCCGGGGGATAACCCGCGCTCGAACTCGGCCATGCTGCGCAAGTCGCTGCTGGTGGGTCCGGCAGCGGCGGCAACCTATCTGGATCTGTATACCGGCGATCCGACGCCCGAAGGGGCGGCGCCGGCGCTATCCGAACAGATCAAGCCGCATTTGCCGATCACCGTCCTGGTGCTGGGCATGGGTGATGACATGCACACGGCCAGCTTGTTCCCCCAAGCCCCGGGGCTGGAGGCGCTGCTGGCCAGCGACGCGCCCCCGGTCATGGCGGCGGCAGGTGGGGCGGAACCCCGCATCACGCTGACCGCGCCGGCGCTGCAATCGGCGCTGAATATCCACATCATGATCAAGGGCGCGCAGAAACGCGCCGCCCTTGAAGCTGCGACCGGGGCCGACCCGGTCACGGCCCCGATTTCAGCCTTCCTTCGCAACGCGGTGGTGCATTATGCCGAATGACCTTTCCCCAGTCTGGACCCGCCTTCACGCCAGCCTGCCCTCGGGCGAGCGGCGGATCACCGATCTGTTCGACGCCGATCCGGAACGCGCGCAGGAATTTACCGTGCGCGCTGACGGGCTGATCTTCGACTATTCCAAGACCAATATCGACGCGACCAGCCGGGCAGAGTTGCTGGAGCTGGCGCAGGGCGTTGCCGCCAAGCGTGACGCGATGTTCGCCGGCGACCGCATCAACGAGACCGAGGACCGTTCCGTCCTGCACACCGCCCTGCGCAATTACGACAGGCCGCTGGCGGTCGAAGGCAAGGATATCAGCGTCGAGGTTTCGGCCACGCTGGACCGCATGGCGGCATTTGCGGCGGCGGTGCGCGATGGCAGCTTCAAGGGGCAGGGCGGCAAGATCACCGATGTGGTCAATATCGGCATTGGCGGCTCGGACCTTGGGCCGAAAATGGTGACGATTGCGCTGTCGCCCTATCACGACGGGCCGCGCACGCATTTCGTGTCCAATGTGGACGGCGCAGATATTGCCGATGTGCTGGCCGGGCTGAACCCGGAAACCACGCTGGTGATCGTGGCCTCGAAAACCTTCACCACCATCGAGACGATGACCAACGCCCAGACCGCGCTGGATTGGATGAAGGCTTCGGTCAAGGATCCGGCGGCGCAATTCGCGGCGCTGTCCTCGGCGACAGACAAGACCGCCGCCTGGGGCATTGATGACGCCCGCGTTTTCGGATTCGAGGATTGGGTCGGCGGGCGTTATTCGGTTTGGGGACCGATCGGCCTGCCGGTGATGATCGCCATCGGGCCGGAAAATTTCCGCGAGTTCCTGCGCGGGGCAGCCGCGATGGACGCGCATTTCCGTACAGCGCCGCTGGCGCAGAACATGCCCGTCATGCTGGCGCTTGTCGGCATCTGGCACTACCAGATCAATGGCTATCCGACCCGCGCGGTGCTGCCCTATGACAACCGCCTGTCGCGCCTTCCGGCCTATCTGCAACAGCTGGAAATGGAATCGAACGGCAAGCGCGTCGATATGGACGGCAACGACCTGCCGCGCCCCTCTGGCCCCGTCGTCTGGGGCGAACCCGGGACCAATGGCCAGCACGCATTTTACCAGCTGATCCATCAGGGCATGCAGGTCGTGCCCTGCGAGTTCATCGCCGCCGCACGCGGCCATGAACCGGGCCTCGACAACCACCATAAGCTGCTGCTGGCCAATTGCCTTGCCCAATCCGAGGCGCTGATGCGCGGCCGCAGTCTGGATGCCGCCCGCGCCTTGATGGAAAAGAAAGGGCTGACCGGCGATGAACTGGAGCGTCAGGCCCGCCACCGCGTCTTCCCCGGCAACCGGCCGTCAACCACGCTGCTGATCGAACAGCTGACGCCCTTCACGCTGGGTCAGATCGTGGCGCTGTATGAACATCGCGTCTTCGTCGAAGGGGCGATCTTCGGCATTAACAGCTTTGACCAATGGGGCGTGGAGCTGGGCAAGGAACTGGCCTTGACGGTTGCACCGCTGTTGGATGGCAAGGACGCGCCCGGCCACGATCCATCGACGCTCGCCTTGGCAGGTGACATCCTGAAAATGCGCGCAGCCTCAGTGTGACAAATACCTTGAGGACCGGGGCGAAGTCCGGTCCTCAGGCCGCCTTCGGGCGCAGGACCAGCCAGATCAGCGCACCGCCGGCCAGGACTAGGAATGGCACCATGGCCAGGTTGACCGCGCTCCACCCCGCGGCCGCATCGGTGACGCCCGCGCAGTTCATCAACCCGCCCGATGACAGCGAGGCCAGGAACACCCCGCCGAACACCACCAGATCGTTCACCCCCTGAATGCGGGCGCGTTCCTGCGGCGGGCTGGCGCGGGTCAGCATGGCGGTGGCACCGATAAAGCCGAAGTTCCAGCCGATGCCCAGCAGGATCAGCGCGGCAAAGAACTGACCCAACGCGACCCCGCTCAGCGCCACGGCACCAGAGGCGGCAAGGATCGTCAGGCCAAGGCCGACGATCACCGGCGCGCCAAAGCGCGCAATCAGATGGCCGGTGAAGAACGAAGGAATGAACATCGCCAGCACATGGGCCGATACGACATTGGCGGCGTCATTGCTGCTCATCCCGCAGCCGACCATGGCCAGCGGGGTGGAGGTCATGACCAGGTTCATCAGCGCATAGCTGACCATGCCACAGACCATCGCCACGGCAATGACCGGGTCACGCAGGATCTGCCCGATGGGGCGACCCGGTTGACCCGCCTGCGCGGTGGCCTGCTGCGGCTTTGGAATATCCAGCGCCATGAACAGCCACAGCCCGACAAGGTTTAGCCCAACGATTGCAAGATAGCTGGCCATGAAAGGCACCGCCGTCAGCTCGCCCGTTGCGCGCACCAGTGCCGGCCCGATGATCGCCGACAGCAGCCCGCCCGCCATGACCCATGAAATCGCCTTGGCCTCGAAAGCCTCGGGCGCGGTATCGGTCGCCGCGAAACGGTAAAAGCCTTGCGCTGACATATAGATGCCGGTCAGGCCAGAGCCGAGCATGAACAGCGCGAAACTGCCAAGCGCCATCGCGACAAAGCATATGGCCGCCCCCAGTGCCCCCGCCAGCACCGCCAGCTGAAATCCGGCCCGGCGGCCATGGCGTTGCATGAAGCCCGCCAGCGGACGCGCCGTCAGTGCCGATCCCAGCACGATCATCGACAAGGGCAGGGTGGCAAGGCAGGGATTGGGGGCCAGCGTCTGCCCGACCAGCCCGCCAAAGATGAAGATCATCGACATCTGGGCGCCCAGAAGCGCCTGTGCGGTGACCAGCACCGCCAGATTGCGCTGCGCCTGCCGCAGCATGTTCGGGGCAGGCGCGTCAGTCATGTCAGCCGCGCAGTTGGAAGGCAGCGCGGGCGCGCTCCTCGATCCCGGCCCAATCGCCCTCGCTCACGGCTTTCGCCGAGGCAACCCAACTCGATCCCACGCAAACCACATTCGGCAGCGACAGGTAGCTGTCGGCATTTGCCGGGGTGATGCCGCCGGTCGGGCAGAAGCTGATATGCGGCAGGGGCGCCGCCAGTGCCTTCAGTGCCGCCGCCCCGCCCGAGGTCTCTGCCGGGAAGAATTTCAGCATGTCATAGCCATACTCGGCTGCCAGCATCACCTCGGACGCCGTGACCGCGCCCGGCAGCAGCGGCAGCGAGGCATCCTCGCAGGCGCGGACGAGTGTTTCGGTCGCGCCGGGCGAAACGGCAAAGGACGCGCCTGCATCCTTGGCGCGGTAAACCTGTTCGCGCGTAAGAACGGTGCCGGCGCCGACATGACCGCCCGCCACACGCGACATCGCCTTGATGGCGGCAAGGGCGTCATCGGTGCGCAGGGTCACCTCCAGCACGGGCAGCCCGCCGGCGACAAGCGCCTCGGCCAGACGTTCGGCACGGGCGGCGTCGTCAATGACCAGAACCGGAATGACGGGGGCAAGCGCGCTCAGCGCGCGGGTCCGTTCGGATTGGGTTTGCGGGATCATGGCAGGATCTCCTTTGGGATGGGTGAAAATAGGCCCAGATAGCGCAAACATGCAAGTCGGCAAGCGGCTTTTTCAGCGCAGCAAACCTGCCTCGCGATAGTACCGCTCGGCGCCCGGATGCAGCGGGATGGCGACGCCTTTCAACGCATTCTCGCGCAGGATGCGGCGGCCGATCGGATGGCCATAGCTCAGCTGGCGCATGGTGTTGTCGTTCCATAACACGCGGGTGACGGCATGGATCAGATCCTCTGGCTGGTCTGCCCGCGTGATCCACAACGCACCGACCGACAGGGTGCTGACATCCTCCTCCATCCCGCGATAGGTGCCTTGCGGCACGATGTCGCGGATGAAGAAGGTCTCGGCCCCGGTCAGCTTGGTGGCGATGGCGTCGTCGATGGGGATCAACTTGACCTCGGCCTGTCCTGCAAGCTGACTGATCGCAGGCGAGGGATAACCGCCAACGAAAAAGAAGGCGTCCAGCTTGCCCTCGCGCATGGCAGCGGCGGCGCGGGTTGCGGGCAGATGCATGACAGTCAGGTCGGCATCACCAAGCCCCGCCGCATCCAGCACCAGCCGCGCATCGACCAATGTGCCAGAGCCCGGCTCGTCCAGCGACACCCGCTTGCCGCGCAGATCGGCAATATTGTCGATGCCGGCCTCGCGCCGGGCCACGATATGCAGCGCCTCAGGATACAGGCTGGCGATAGCGCACAGGTTCTCGATCGCGGGAAGGCCGGCGAAATTCCCCGTCCCGGTCTGCGCCCAATAGGCGACATCGGCCTGGGCAAAGCCCGATTCCAACGCGCCCTTGCCGACATTCTCGACATTCTCGACCGATCCGGCCGACGCCACGGCGGAGGCCAGCAGCCCCGGCACCCCGCAGGCCCCGCCCTCGGCGCAAGGCGCGCCCCCCGGCGGGTTCGAAATCGCCGTCGCGATGATCCCCCCGATTGGGTAATAGGTCCCCGCGGTCGAGCCATTGCCGATACGGAAAAATGTCACCTCCTGGCCGCCCGCCGGAGGTGCCAGCAGGGTCAGGGCCAGCATCAGGGCGGGCCACAGGCGCATCAGCTCCGCAGCCCCGTTTCTTCCAGCAGTCCCTTGCGCTTGGCCTCATAGTAATAGCCGCGCGCATACCACTGAACCGCCTTGTCGTGATTTCCATCCGCGACCAGATAAGCCCCCCGCAGATAGCGGCCGCCAAATTCCAGATTGGTATCGGCATCCAGCAATCCGGCCGGCGATCCGCGATAGCCCATGGTCCGCGCCGTCTGCGGCAGGATCTGCATCAAGCCGTAATAAGGGCCATTCCGCGCCGACGGGTTGTATCCCGACTCGCGCTGCACGACGCGGTGCAGCAGCGTAGAGGGGATCTGGTGCCGCGCCGCCCAGTAATTGATCTTGCGGCGCATCTCGGGCGTCTCGCCGGCATAAAGATCAGCGGGCGGGGTATCCTCGACCCGACGCGCCGGGCTGCCGCCACAAGCGGCCAGCACCAACACCCCCAACAGCGCCCCGCGCCGCGAGATGCCGTTCATTCTGGCTGAAATATCCCGGGGGGCGGCCGCAAGGCCGGTGGGGGGCAGCGCCCCCCTGTCCAGACCGTCAGACATGAATCGCGCCGCCACCAAGCGCCAGCGCCGCCTCGCGCACCGCTTCCGAGGTGGTCGGATGCGCGTGGCAGGTCATTGCGATATCCTCGGCCGAGGCGCCGAACTCCATTGCCACGCAGACCTCGTGGATCATCTCGCCGGCATTGGGGCCGATGATATGGCAGCCCAGAACCCGGTCGGTGTCCGCATCGGCGATGATTTTGACGAAGCCGTCGCCCTGGAACAAGGCCTTGGCGCGAGCATTGCCCATGAAGGGGAACTTGCCGACCTTGACCTTGCGACCGGTTTCCTTTGCCGCCGCTTCGGTCAGGCCGACGCTGGCGACTTCCGGGCTGGTATAGATCACACCCGGGATGACGTCGTAATTCACGTGGCCCGCCTTGCCGGCGATAACCTCGGCGGCTGCAATGCCTTCGTCCTCGGCCTTGTGGGCCAGCATCGGCCCGGCCACGGCGTCGCCGATGGCATAGATGCCCGGCACGTTGGTGCGCCAGTGATCGTCGATCGCAACCTGGCCGCGATCGGTCAGCGCAACCCCCGCGGCTTCCAGCCCCAGCCCGTTCAGGAAGGGACGGCGACCGGTGGCCAGCAGGACGACATCGGCCTCGACCTGCTGTTCGCTGTCATCCTTGCGCAGCTTGTAGGTGACGGTCGCCTGGCCGTCCTTGGCGGTGGCCGATTGCACGGCAGCACCCAGCACAAAGGTCAGGCCCTGCTTGGTCAGCGTCCGCTGGAACTGCTTCTGGATGTCTGCATCCATGCCCGGCGTGATCGCGTCCAGATATTCGATCACCGTGACCTTCGTGCCAAGGCGGGCATAGACGGAACCCAGTTCCAGCCCGATCACGCCCGCGCCGATCACCACCATGGTTTCCGGGATCTTGGCCAGCACCAGCGCGCCGGTCGAATCGACGATCACGCCAGCATCATTGTCGACCTCGACGCCCTTCAGCGGGCTCGGTTCGGACCCGGTGGCAATGGCGATGTTTTTCGCGTCATGGGTTTCGTCGCCGACCTTGACCTTGCCCGGGCCTTCGATCACGCCCCAGCCCTTGATCCAGTCGATCTTGTTCTTCTTGAACAGGAACTCGATGCCCTTGGTATTGGTCTCGACCGTTTCAGCCTTGTAGCCCTGCATGACCGTCCAGTCGATCGCGGGCAGCTCGCCCATCAGGCCCATCTTTTCGAAGTTATGCCCGGCCTCGTGATACATATGCGAGGCATGCAGCAGCGCCTTGGACGGGATGCAGCCCACGTTCAGGCAGGTCCCTCCCAGCGTGGCGCGGCCTTCGACCACGGCGACCTTCAGGCCCAGCTGGGCGGCGCGGATGGCGCAGACATAGCCGCCGGGACCGGCGCCGATAACGATGAGGTCATAGCTGGACATTCAAGTCTCCTTCAGAATTCGGCAGCCGCGGCGAGGCGGCGAAGATATACCTCGGCATACACAAGCTTGGGCACGGATTCACCCGGAAAACGCAGGCGCGGCGCGCATATCTGCCGGTCAGAACAGCGCAGCAACGATGATGATCATCGTCGCCACAAAGCCCACGCCCCAGATGACCGAACGCCATGGCGTCCAGCCAAGCGCATAGGCCGGCACATACAGGATCCGCGCCCCCAGATAGATCCAGGACGCCCAGGCCGTCAGCGCCGTCCCTTGCCCCGACACACTGGTCACCAGTGCCGCGACGGTAAAGAAGGCCAGCGATTCGAAATGGTTGTTCACCGCCCGCCGCAAGCGACCAGTCATTGGCGAGAAATCCGGCTGATGGTCGCGCGGCCCGGCATTCCATTGCGCGCCGACATCGGAATTCATCACCACTGCCGCCAGCCCGATCTGCAGCGCCTGAAGAATCGCTGCCAGCGCCAATACCGTCAGTTCTGGGGTCACGTCGCACCTCTGATTTCGATCGGGGTGCCGTTGGGCACCAGCGACCAGATTTCGCGTATCTCGGCATCAGTGACGGCAATGCAGCCGTTGGTCCAGTCCCAGGCACGATGCAGGCCGCCAAGCCAGCCCCAGCCATTCAGCATACCGTGGATCATGATTGCCCCGCCGGGGCTTTCGCCGCGTGCGTCCGCGGCCGCGCTGTCCGCCGCGTTCGGATAGGAGATATGCAGGCTGAGATGCGCCGCCGATCTGTCATTGCGCCAGTCGATGACATAGCTGCCCTCGGGCGTTTTCTCGTCGCCTTCACGGGTCTTATGGCCTTCGGGCGCGGCGCCAAGGCTGATCGCATAGCTGCCGATCACCTCGTCCCCGCGCATCAGCTGCATCAGCCGCGCAGGTTTGTCGACGACGATCCGATCAGCCTGCGCCGTGGCCGTTGCCATGGCGGGAGGGATTCCGTGCGCGGCCCGCATGGCGCGGGTATATGCTGCCGCCGCGACCGGGATCGCGGCCAGCAGCAGGACCACGCCAATCAGGCGCCGACGCATCAGGCGGTTTCAAGCAGGTGCGCGTCCGCTTTGCTGACCCCGCCGAGCGAGTTGAACACGCCGGCGGCCCCGTCCAGATAGGCGCGGGCCTTCTTGGGGTCGGCCACGTCGAACAGGGCCCAGGCGCTGGTATCGCTTTCACGCCACAGTTGCAGAAGGTTCAGCGAGTTATTGCCGCGATCCTCGGCATCACTGTCGAATGCCGGTTTGAAGGTCGCGTAATCGGCGACGGTGTAGTGAACGAGCATCTGCATCTTTCAATCCTTCATCATGGCGGCGCGGATGGTCTGAAAATCGACGCCGCTGATTTCAAACAGCCCTCTGCGGGCCAGCATACCCCAGTTTCCCCGGGTAAATTCAAGCCCTTCGGATAACGGCTGAATGGGCGTTTCGGTTGCCGTCATCCAGTCGATATCGCGCCGAAACCCGGTTTGACCGGTTGGCATCATCGCTGGGTAGGGATCCTTGTCGCGCACAAGGCCGATGGCGGTGAAGGCTTTCAGCGGCGCGCCGTCAGGATAGGCGGTCCGGGGCGAGTAATAGACCAGTCCGTCACCAGGGCTAAGCCGCTGCAGGGGCGTCAGTTTGCCGTGATTTATCATCGCAAACCCGCCCGCCACACCGATCAGCACGTGTTCGCGGCTAACGGTCCCGACCCAGTAACGCATCTGCGGAACTCCTCAGCGCGGGTGGCGGGCGTCGTCCTGAAAGTAGCCATGTCCGATCCGGTCGACCTGGCTGTCCTTCAACCTGCTCGGCGCCAGGTTCAAGGCCAGCGACATGATGGCATAGGCCACCAACGCCGCCCAGCTCCATCCAAACGGTCCGAAGGCACAGTTCACCAGCCAAATAGCCACCGCCATGAACGCCACCCGCACAAGCCAGCTGCCAATGATGAACCTCGGGGTATCGTTTGGATCGGCGATGCCGCTGCGGGTATCGGCGTTCATCGCCGCGATCGACGGGCTGAAGCCGCCAGGGCTGTGGTCATTATAGTGGCTGCGTGTAGGGCGGTCTGGCATGGGACTCGGTCTTTAGTTTTACGGGTTACAAATTGAACAAAATGTAGTCGCGGGTTTTGGCGGAAGCAAGAAGTCGAAGAAAATTGTTCGCGATGAATAAAGTCCGGCGAAAATTTCGCCGGGCTGCACTGAACGGGTCAGGCTTTCTTCCCTGCGTCAGATGTCCATCAACAGGTGACGCGGATCTTCCAGCGCTTCCTTGACCCCCACGTGGAAGGTCACCGCGTCTTCAAGCTTACCAAAATCACGTGGGCGGCACTGCCCCAAGCAGGGAGTAGCGGCGTTGCGGGCAGTCGGCCGGGCGGAACGCAGCGTGCTGATGTCGCGTTCGCCTTTGATTAAACGCAAGTTTGACCTGAAGGAGAGGATGTATGAAATTCTGGGACCAAGCCTTTCGGCCCGACCTGAATGCCCGGTCTGAAGAGGCCAGAATCCTCAAGGCCAAAGTCGAGGTGGCCTATACGATTGCGAATTTCGTTGCGGCGATTTTCTTCCTGATCGGGTCGATCATGGCGTTCTGGCCCTCGACCGGAACGCTGACGACGTGGATGTTCATCTTCGGCTCTGTCGTGTTCGCAATCAAACCGACACTGAACGCTTGGCGCGAGGTGAAGCTGTATCAGATGGGGGATGCGAAACGGCTGGCAGAGGATCTCTGAGGGTTTTGGAGGGGGCAGGGGGCAACAGGTTCGCAGAGCAGAGGGCTGCCCCCGCCCGCCCCCATGGCAGGGGCTGCCCGGCGGTGCCGCCGGGCGATGGGCTGCAGGATCATTTCACCCCGGCATCAGCCGTCGCACTCATGTCCAGCGTGGTCGATGCGTAACCATGCACATCCGTCGGCTGGTCGCCCCTGCCTTCATTGACCCCGGCGACGATGCCGCTGACGACTGCGCCGATGATGCCTGCACCGGCGCCGGATGCGCGCACTTTCGACGACCTTTCGGCCATCGAGATATTATGAGAGCTGAGGTTCTTCTGGACCGCGCGCTCACCGGTGCTGCATTTGAGATGCGCCGTCGGTGTCGCGGGGCCGAGATTCGGTGTCAGGACGCGGGCAGGCGTCTGAAACTGCGATTCCGTGTAGGTGGTGGAAAGGGTGCAGCTGGCACCGGCCAGTTCGCGGGTGCCTTCATTCGTTTTCGTCCGGGTGCGGATCGTCGTTTCCGCGTCGCCGCGATAGCTTTGGGCGGGCAGTTGCTTGACGGTCTTGTATGCAACGGGCGGCTGGGTGATTTCCAGCGAAGATGAACAGGCAGCAAGAAGTGAAAACAGAGGAAGAGCGGCAACAAAACGATACATTTATAGGCTTTCACTGATAACGGTCAGATAGCGTCAGCCTATAACTATAGGTTGCAAGCCACACAATAGCTTGCAACCTAAACGTGTATAATTTCTCTGCTTACAGATCCATCAGCAGGCGACGCGGATCTTCCAGCGCTTCCTTGACGCGCACGAGGAATGTCACCGCACCCTTGCCGTCGACGATCCTGTGGTCATAGCTCAGCGCCAGATACATCATCGGGCGGATGACGATCTCGCCGCCGACGACCACCGGGCGGTCCTGGATCTTGTGCATGCCAAGGATGCCAGATTGCGGCGGGTTCAGGATCGGCGAGGACATGAGCGAGCCGTATACGCCGCCGTTCGAGATGGTGAAGGTGCCGCCCTGCATCTCGTCCATGGTCAGCTTGCCGTCGCGGCCTTTCTTGCCCAGCTCTCCGATTTCCTTCTCGATCTCGGCGAAGCTTTTCTGATCGGCGTCCTTCACGACCGGGACGACCAGACCGGACGGGGTGCCGACGGCCACGCCCATGTTGACGAAGTTCTTGTAGACAACATCGGTGCCGTCGATTTCGGCGTTCACTTCCGGCACTTCATGCAGCGCATGGACGCAGGCCTTCACGAAGAAGGACATGAAGCCCAGCTTGACGCCGTGCTTCTTCTCGAACGCGTCCTTGTATTCGTTGCGCAGGTCCATGATGCCCTTCATGTCTGCCTCGTTATACGTGGTCAGCATGGCGGCGGTGTTCTGCGCGTCTTTCAGGCGGCGGGCGATGGTCTGGCGCAGGCGGGTCATCTTGACGCGTTCTTCACGCGCCGCGTCCTGCGGGGCGGAAGGCGCGCGGGGTGCGGCAGAGGGTGCCGGGGCTGCTGCCGGGGCAGAAGCGGCGCGGGCCACGTCTTCCTTCATCACCCGGCCATCCTTGCCCGAGCCCTGCACGGCGTCGCGGCTGATGCCCTTTTCGGCCATGGCCTTCTTGGCCGAGGGCGCGTCTTCGACATCGCCGCGCGGCTTCACATCTTCGGGGCCTGCACCCGGAGAACCGACTTCACCAGCTTCCTTGACCTCTGGGTCCTCGGTCTTCGGCTGCTGAGTATTGGCAGAGGCCGACGCCGCGCCGCCTTCGGTGATGATCGCCAGACGCGCCTTGGCATCGACGGTTTCACCTTCGGGCGCAAGGATCTCGGCCAGGACGCCAGCGGCAGGGGCGGGCACTTCGATGGACACCTTGTCGGTTTCCAGCTCGCACAGCATTTCATCTTGCGCGACGGCGTCGCCAACTTTCTTGAACCAGGTGGCGACGGTGGCCTCGGTCACCGATTCACCCAGCGAAGGGACCATCACGTCAACTGATTTACCGCTCATCTTCTGTCCTTCCTGAGCATTGGCCGGCGTTGCTGCGGCCTGTTCTTGTTTCGCGGCCGGCTCGGCAGCTTTTTGGGTTTCGGCTGCGGGCGCGGGGGTTGCGCCCTTGCCGGTTTCGTCAATCTGCGCCAGCAGCGCGTTGGGCGCGACCGTGGTGCCTTCGGTGGCGATGATTTCCGCCAGGACGCCGGCTGCGGGGGCGGGAACCTCGACAGTCACCTTGTCGGTTTCCAGCTCGCACAGCATCTCGTCCACGGCGACGGCGTCACCGGGTTTCTTGAACCAGGTGGCGACGGTGGCCTCTGTGACGGATTCGCCCAGTGCGGGCACGCGTACTTCGGTCGTCATTTCCCCCCCCCGATGGTCAGTGCATCGTTCACAAGCGCGTCCTGTTCCGCCTTGTGCCGCGAAGCCAGGCCCGTCGCGACCGAAGCCGCCGCAGCCCGCCCCGCGTAACGCGCGCGCTTGTGCTTGTGTTCCAGTTTGTCCAGCACCCATTCAAGGTTCGGCTCGACGAAGCTCCAGGCGCCCTGGTTCTTCGGTTCTTCCTGAGCCCAGACGAATTCGGCATTCTTGAACCGGCCCATTTCCTTCAACAGCGACTGCTGCGGGAAGGGATAGAACTGCTCCAGACGCATCAGGTAGACATCGTTGATGCCGCGTTCGTCGCGTTGCTTGAGCAGGTCGTAATAGACCTTGCCCGAGCAGATCACCACGCGCTTGATCTTGTCGTCCTTGACCAGTTCGGTCGCCGAATTGCCGCGTTCGGCGTCATCGTGCAGGACCCGGTGGAAGGTCGAACCGGTCTGGAACTCTTCTGCCGTGGAAACCGCCAGCGGGTGACGCAGCAGCGATTTCGGCGTCATGATGACCAAGGGCTTGCGGAAGCTGCGATGCAGTTGGCGGCGCAGTAGGTGGAAATAGTTCGCCGGCGTGGTGACGTTGGCGACGATCCAGTTATCCTCGGCCGACATCTGCAGGAAGCGTTCCAGACGGGCGCTGGAATGTTCCGGCCCCTGACCCTCGAAGCCATGGGGCAGCAGCATCACCAGACCGGACATGCGCAGCCATTTCTTCTCGCCTGAGGAGATGAACTGGTCGAACATGATCTGTGCGCCATTGGCGAAGTCGCCAAACTGCGCTTCCCACAGTGTCAGTGCGTTCGGTTCGGCCATCGAATAGCCGTATTCGAAGCCCAATACCGCATATTCCGACAGCATCGAGTCGTGGACTTCGTAGGCGGCCTGACCTTCGCGGATGTTGTTCAGCGGATAGTAACGCTGTTCGTTCATCTGGTCGATGAAGGCCGAGTGGCGATGGCTGAAGGTGCCGCGGGTCGAATCCTGCCCGGTCAGGCGGACCGGCTTTCCTTCCAGCAGCAGCGAACCAAAGGCCAAAGCCTCGCCGGTGGACCAGTCGAAACCCTTGCCGGTTTCGAACATTTCCTTCTTGGCCTCGATCAGGCGGCCCACGGTCTTGTGCAGGTTGAAGCCTTCGGGCGGCGTGGTCAGCGCCCGACCGATCTGGGCCATGTCCGCGGCCGGGATGCCGGTCTGGCCAGAGACATATTCGGCGCTTTCGCTTTCCAGGCCCGACCACTTGCCGTCCAGCCAGTCGGCCTTGTTCGGCTTGTAGTTCTTGCCTATCTCGAATTCTTCATTCAGGTGCGCCTGGAAGGCGGCCTTCATGTCCTCGATCTCGCCTTCGGGGATCAGCCCGTCCTTTGTCAGCCGTTCGGCGTACAATTGCAGGGTCGTCTTGTGACCCTTGATTTCCTTGTACATCATCGGGTTGGTGAACATCGGCTCATCGCCTTCGTTATGGCCGAAGCGGCGATAACAGAAGATGTCGATGACTACGTCCTTGTGGAATTGCTGGCGGAACTCGGTCGCCACCTTGGCGGCGTGGACGACCGCCTCGGGGTCGTCGCCGTTCACGTGGAAGATCGGCGCTTCGACCATCAGCGCGATATCCGTCGGATAGGGCGAGGTGCGGCTGAAATGCGGCGCGGTCGTAAAGCCGATCTGGTTGTTCACGACGATGTGGATCGTCCCGCCGGTGCGGTGGCCACGAATGCCCGACAGTTGCAGACATTCGGCGACGATGCCCTGACCGGCGAATGCCGCGTCACCGTGCAGCAGGATCGGCAGCACGGCGGTACGTTCGCCCCGGTCGCCCAGCTGGTCGCCCTTGGCGCGGGCCTTGCCCAGCACGACGGGGTTCACGGCCTCCAGGTGCGAAGGGTTGGCGGTCAGCGACAGGTGGACGTTATTGCCGTCGAATTCGCGGTCAGACGACGCGCCGAGGTGATATTTCACGTCGCCCGAACCGTCCACGTCCTCGGGCTTGTAGCTGCCGCCCTGGAATTCGTGGAAGATGGCGCGGAACGGCTTTGACATCACGTTTGCCAGCACCGACAGACGGCCGCGGTGGGGCATGCCGATGACGACTTCCTGCACGCCAAGCGCGCCGCCGCGCTTGATGATCTGTTCCATCGCCGGGATCAGGGATTCCCCGCCGTCCAGACCGAAACGCTTGGTCCCCATGTATTTGACATGCAGGAACTTCTCGAAACCTTCGGCCTCGACCAGCTTGTTCAGGATGGCGCGGCGGCCGTTCTGGGTGAACTCGATTTCCTTGCCATAGCCCTCGATCCGCTCTTTCAGCCAGGCGGCTTCCTCGGGGTTCGAGATATGCATGTATTGCAGCGCGAAGGTGCCCAGATAGGTGCGGTCCATGATCTCCTTGATCTGGCGCATCGTGGCGAGTTCAAGGCCCAGCACATTGTCGATGAAGATCGGGCGGTCCATGTCGCTGGCGTTGAAGCCGAAGGTTTCCGGCAGCAACTCCCCCGGATAGGGAACTTCGCGCAGGCCGAGCGGGTCCAGATGCGCATGCAGGTGGCCCCGGATGCGATAGGCGCGGATCAGCATCAGCGCGCGGATCGAATCCATCACTGCCTGACGCATCTGCTCGGGGTCCAGCTCCTTACCCTTTTCCGCGGCCCTGGCTGCGATCTTTTCCATTGCGGCATTGGCCTCGGCCTTCGAGGTCATCGGCCATTCGCCGGTCAGCGCCGAGATATTCTCGCCCGCCGGCATCGGCGGCCAGTCGCTGCGCTTCCAGCTGGGGCCTTCGGCTTCGGCCACGGCATCGGCGGCGCTGTCGCCGAGGGCGGCGAAGTAACGGTCCCAGGCTGCATCCACCGCCTGCGGGTCGCGGGCCCATTGGCCGTGCAGCTGTTCCACGTAGGTTGCGTTGTGCCCCTGCAGGAAGGACGTGTCGTGGAAATCGACGTTTTTGGGTTGCTCGTTCATTGATGAACCTCGAAGGGGTTGGGTCCGTAGGTGTTTTGGTTTGGTCGGGTGGCGTAGGTCATGTCAGGCCTCACGCACAGAAAATGTCGATCATGCGGGTGCCGGGGTCGTCTTGGGGTGCGGTCGAGGGGACGTGTTCGATGCGGTCCACGCGCCGGCTTTCCAGACGGCACAGGGCATAGGCCGCTTGCTGATCGGCATCCCTCGGTGCCGAAACCGGATGGTAGATCACCCGCCAGCCGAAATCCCGGCGCGAGACGGTGCGCACAGCCTCGATCGGCAGGGTGGTCGCGTGGGGCAGGTTGGTACGGGCAGGGACGCCGCCGCGCAGGATCTCGTCGGTATTGCGCGGCCCGCAGGCGGTCAGCGCCAGCAACGTCGCCGCGATCAGCGCCGAGGGCGCAAGCCGCCCGCCCGCATGCGCGGGGGAGGTGTCGGCATAAGCGTGGCTGGCTTCGGTCATCTCAACCTGCTGCACAAATTTTCCGCATCCCCATAGTTAGGATGGGGATGCGGCATGTCAAATCATCAGCCCTTAATGGCTTTCAGAACGGCTTCGCCCAGACCTGCCGGGCTGTCGGCGACGACGATACCGGCCTTCTTCATGGCCTCGATCTTCGATTCCGCGTCACCCTTGCCGCCCGAGACGATGGCGCCTGCATGGCCCATGCGCCGACCCGGAGGAGCCGTGCGGCCAGCGATGAAGCCGGCGGTGGGCTTCCACTTGCCCTTCTTCTTCTGCTCGGCCAGGAACTCGGCCGCTTCTTCTTCGGCAGAGCCACCGATCTCGCCGATCATGATGATCGACTCGGTCTCGGGATCGTCAAGGAACATGCGCAGCACGTCGATATGTTCCATCCCCTTGATCGGGTCGCCGCCGATGCCCACGGCCGAAGACTGGCCCAGACCCACATCCGAGGTCTGCTTGACCGCCTCATAGGTCAGGGTACCGGAGCGGCTGACCACGCCGACCGAGCCGCGCTTGAAGATCGAACCGGGCATGATGCCGATCTTGCATTCTTCGGGCGTCATGATGCCGGGGCAGTTCGGCCCGATCAGCAGCGAGTTCGAGCCTTCCAGCGCGCGCTTGACCTTCATCATGTCCAGCACCGGGATGCCTTCGGTGATTGCCACGATCAGCGGGATTTCGGCGTCGATGGCTTCCAGGATCGAATCCGCCGCGAAGGGCGGCGGCACATAGATCGCGGTCGCGTTCGCGCCGGTTGTCGCCACGGCCTCATGGACCGAATTGAAGACCGGCAGGCCCAGATGCTCGGACCCGCCCTTGCCGGGGGTCACGCCGCCGACGACCTGCGTGCCGTAAGCAATCGCCTGTTCCGTGTGAAAGGTGCCCTGCGAGCCGGTGATGCCCTGGGTGATAACCTTGGTGTTCTTGTCGACGAGAATGGCCATTTCTTTCCGTGTCCTTGTCGTGTGAGTTAAGGCCGCAGCAGGGCGACCGAGATTTCATTTTCGCCGCGCCCGCGTGGATTGCGTAGAATGCCAATCCCTTCATTCGGGGCGCGGCCGGTGTTCCAGATGGTTTTCAACGGGTCGGTGCTTGCCACCGGCGTGGCTTCGGGGAACCACATCGAGATGCGTCGCCGAATTTCCGCGTCCTGCCCGGTGCGGGCGCGCGCATGAACGCCGCAAAGACCTCCGTCCTGCGAAAGCTGAACCATCGGCTTGGAGTTGTCAGTGACGAAGCGGCGCACGCCGTTGCGCCAGCCGCCGTCCGGGACATATCCCGCTGCCCGAAGCCGCGCCGCGCGCGCTGTGGGCGACGGGTCGCCGTTCAGGCAGTAGGTCTGAAACGTGTTCATCAGGGTTGCACCTGAAGACAGCGGGACGACGTTCTTGGTTTTGATGTTGGCCAGCTCCTGCCGTTCGGCGAATGAGGAATCATCCGCCATGCCACCACAGGCCGCGACCGCCCCAAGGGCAATCGCAGCCAACAGGCGCGCAGGAGCCGGCAGTCTGGACATCAGCCCTTCACTGCCTTCACGATCTTCTCCGCACCGTCCTTCAGGTCGTCTGCGGCGATCACGTCGAGACCGCTTTCGTTGATGATCCGCTTGCCCTCTTCGACATTGGTGCCTTCCAGACGCACGACCAGCGGAACCTTCAGGCCGACTTCCTTGACGGCGGCGACGATGCCATCCGCGATGATGTCGCAGCGCATGATGCCGCCGAAGATGTTGACGAGGATCCCTTTGACGTTCGGGTCAGAGGTGATGATCTTGAACGCCTCGGTCACCTTTTCTTTGGTGGCGCCACCGCCCACGTCAAGGAAGTTGGCCGGTTCAGCGCCATACAGCTTGATGATGTCCATGGTGGCCATCGCCAGACCTGCGCCGTTGACCATGCAGCCGATCTCGCCATCCAGCGCGATATAGTTCAGGTCGTATTTCGACGCTTCGAGTTCCTTGGGGTCTTCCTCGGTCTCGTCGCGCAGCGAGAAGATGTCGCCGTGGCGATAAAGGGCGTTGTTGTCAAAACCCATCTTCGCGTCGAGCGCTTTGAGGTTGCCGTCGGTGGTGACGATCAAAGGGTTGATCTCCAGCATCTCCATGTCCTTGTCGAGGAACAGGCGATACAGATCCTTCACCAGCTTGACGCATTGCTTGACCTGCTGGCCCGACAGCCCCAGGGCAAAGGCCACGCGGCGGCCGTGGAAATCCGACAGGCCCGAGGCCGGATCGACGCTGAAGCTGACGATCTTTTCCGGGGTCGAGGCCGCGACTTCTTCAATGTCCATGCCGCCTTCGGTCGAGGCGACAAAGCTGACGCGCGAGGTGCCGCGGTCGACCAGCAGGGCGAGGTACAGTTCGGTTTCGATGTCCGAACCGTCTTCGATATAGATGCGGTTGACCTGCTTGCCGGCCGGGCCGGTCTGATGGGTCACGAGGGTGCGGCCCAGCATCTGGCGGGTCATTTCCTCGGCCTCCGAGGTCGACTTGGCCAGACGCACGCCGCCTTTTTCGCCGGCTTCGGCTTCCTTGAAGCTGCCTTTGCCGCGACCGCCAGCATGGATTTGGGCCTTGACCACCCAAAGCGGGCCGTCCAGTTCACCCGCGGCACGCTTGGCGTCTTCGGCACGGGTCACGACGCGGCCGTCACTGACAGGAACGCCATAATCGCGCAGCAGCGACTTGGCCTGGTATTCGTGGATGTTCATGATGTTTCCCCGTGGTTATCGGTTCGGTCGGCTTTTGCCATAACCGGCAGGCGCACTCAAAGGGGTTTACGCCCTCTAAAGCCAAAAAACCCACGCATTTTGATGTTTGTGATCACAGCTTTCTGGGGTGTGATCACAATGGGCAGAATTGCGGCGCTGCAGCATCGAATCCGCCGGCTGAGCCTACATATGACAGGGCCATCCGCCAGAATCGAGCCACGCGCCGAAGCCGCCACCTTGCCGGCCCACCGGCTCCGCGACTGAAAGGCGCAAATGGTATTTATATCATCCGAATGACAAGGCCATGACCGTTTGAAGAAACTTGCGCCGGCTGGGTCGAAATCACTTGATGGCGGCACATGGCCTTTAGCCCAATTGAAAAAGGCGGCAGGTTGCCCTGCCGCCTTCTATTGTTCCGATGTGGGACGCGCGATCAGTTCAGCGAGGAATCGATCTGCTTGCAGGCCGCGACCAGACCCTTCACGGCGTCGACCGACTTGTCGAACATGGTTTGTTCGGCCGGGTTCAGCTTGATGTCGATGACCTTCTCGATGCCGCCCGCGCCGATCACGGTCGGCACGCCGACATAAAGACCGTCCAGACCGTAAGCGCCCTTCACATAGGCCGCACAGGGCAGGACGCGCTTCTGGTCCTTCAGATAGGCCTCGGCCATCTCGATCGCCGAGGTGGCGGGGGCGTAGAAGGCCGAACCGGTCTTCAGCAGGCCGACAATCTCGGCGCCGCCGTCGCGGGTGCGCTGCACGATGGCGTCCAGCTTGTCCTGCGTGGTCCAGCCCATGCTGACCAGATCCGGCAGCGGAATGCCGGCCACCGTCGAATAGCGGGTCAGCGGCACCATGGTGTCGCCGTGGCCGCCCAGCACAAAGGCCGACACGTCACGCATCGAGACGCCGAATTCCAGCGACAGGAAGTGACGGAAGCGTGCCGAATCCAGCACGCCGGCCATGCCCACGACCTTCTCGACCGGCAGGCCCGAGAATTGCTGCAGTGCCCAGACCATCGCGTCCAGCGGGTTGGTGATGCAGATGACAAAGGCGTTCGGGGCGTGCTGCTTGATGCCTTCGCCGACCGATTTCATCACTTTCAGGTTGATGCCCAGCAGGTCGTCGCGGCTCATCCCCGGCTTGCGCGGCACGCCTGCGGTGACGATGCAAACGTCAGCGCCAGCGATATCGGCATAATCATTGGCGCCCTTCATCACGGCGTCGAAGCCCTCGGACGGGCCGGATTGCGCGATATCCAGCGCCTTGCCCTGCGGCGTGCCCTCGGCGATGTCGAACAGGACGACGTCGCCCAGTTCCTTCATGGCCGCCAGATGGGCCAGAGTGCCGCCGATCTGGCCGGCGCCGATAAGAGCGATTTTGGGACGAGCCATGTTTTCCTCCGGGAAATGGTCAAATGGTCGTGGCATGGGTTAGTCGCTTGCCGTATCGCTTTCAAGGTTCGATTCGACCTGACGCGGGGGGCAGGGGTGGAGTTATCGCAAACATCCTGGGTGCTTGCCGTTATCGCCGCGCTTGCGGTGGGTATCGCCAAGGGCGGGTTGAGCATGGTGGGCATGATCTCGGTGCCGCTGATGGCGCTGACCATGTCGCCGGTGACGGCGGCGGGGATCTTGCTGCCGGTCTATATCATCTCGGATATTGGCGGGTTGATCGCTTTTCGGCGCAGCTTTGACCGCCGGGTTCTGGTGACGCTGCTGCCGGGGGCAATTGCGGGGATCGGTCTGGGCTGGGCCACGGCGCATCTGGTCAGCGACGACGCGGTAATGCTGATCGTCGGGCTGATCGGGGCGGTTTTCGCGTTGAACGCGCTGATCCGGCCACGCCTTGGCGCGATGCGGGGGCCGCGCTGGCGGGCCGGGACGATCTGGGGCGGCATTGCCGGCTATACCAGCTTTGTCAGCCATTCCGGCGCGCCGCCCTATCAGATCTATGTGCAGCCGATGGGGCTGGCATCCGGGGTCTATGCCGGCACGACGACAGTATTTTTCGCCATCGTCAACGCGGTGAAACTGATTCCCTATGCCGCGCTTGGCCAGTTGAACCCTGACAATCTGCAGGTGGCCGCAATCCTGTGTCTGCCGGCGATTTTCGGTGTCTGGCTTGGGCTTCAGTTGCTGCGGATCATCCCACAACAGCTGTTCTACAAGCTGATTACCTGGGGGTTGCTGCTGGTCTCGCTCAAGTTGATCTGGGACGGTGCCGCCGTCTTTGGCGCCTAGGCTTCCGGTTGCCGCGCTGGCACGATGGTGTCAAATTGCGCGCGAAAAGATCATCCTGAAAGGATTCCCGGATGCTGATCCTTATCCTTGGTGTCGCGCTGTGGTCGGCGGCGCATCTGTTCAAGCGCGTCGCACCGCAGGCCCGCCGCGGCATGGGCGAGGCAGGCAAGGCGGCAGTCACTGCGGCGCTGCTGATCTCGGTGCTGCTGATGATCTGGGGCTATCGCACCGCACCGATGGGTGATGTCTGGTGGGGGCCTTCGCCGATGATGAAGGGGATCAACAATCTGCTGGTGCTGCTGGCCGTCTATCTGTTCGCGGCCGCAGGGATGAAGACCGGGATCACCCGCCGCATCCGCCACCCGCAGCTGGTGGGATTCGCGCTTTGGGCCGTTGCGCATCTGCTGGTGAACGGGGATCTGCCCTCGTTCGTGCTGTTCGGCGGGCTGCTGGCATGGGCGATCGTCGAAATCGTCGTCATCAACCGGGCCGATCAGCGCTGGCAGTCCCCCGCCCATCTGGTGCCCGTCCGCAAGGAAGGCATGGCGGTGCTTGGCACGCTGGTCGTCTTTGGCGGCGTCGGCATGATCCATGCCTGGCTTGGTTATAACCCGTTCGGAGCGTGATATGACGACCCTTTACCGCTTCCTGACCGAGGACGACACCTCGGCTTTTTGCCACAAGGTCAGCGCCGCATTGGCGGGTGGCTGGCAGCCCTATGGGCCGCCGACCATGGCCTTTGATGCCGCGCGTGGCGTCATGCGCTGCGGTCAGGCAGTCACCAAGGAAATCGAGGGCGACTATGACCCCGACATGAAACTGGGCCAGCAGTAACAGTGACGACAGTACCGGAATCCGCCGCTTTCAATCCGAAGATCCATATGCCCGAGGCCGAGGCCGAGGCCCTGCGCGAGGCGTACCGCGCCGCCTTGGTCATCGGCGAATACGGGGCAGGGGGCTCGACCGCCTTCGCCGCAACCGAATGCACCGCCCGCGTGCTCAGCATCGAAAGCGACCGGGAATGGGTGCAGAAACTGCAGGAGTGGATCGACCTTCACGCCACCGATGCCGACCGGATCACCGTGCAACATTGCGATATTGGCCCGACAGGACCATGGGGCCGGCCGGCGAATATGGCGAAATGGACCAGTTTCTGGACCTATCCCTTCGCGCTGTGGCAGGATCCCGGCTTTGATCCCGATCTGGTGCTGATCGACGGGCGGTTTCGGACGGCCTGCCTTGCTGCCTGCATGATGCATTGCCGTAAGCCGTTGACCGTGCTGTTCGATGACTATGCCGACCGCGCCTATTACCATCATGTGGAAAAGATCATTCCGCGCGCCGCGCTGAACGGTCGGCTGGCCCGGTTTGAGGTGGTGCCCGGCCAGATCGCCCCGCAGGACTTCGCCGCCATCCTGCCCTGGTTCTTTACCGCGCGATAGGCCGGAAGGGCGATTCCCTTTCGGTGTGATCACACGCCCGTTTGCTGTGATCACAAATCCCTAATTTCCACCGATTTCGCCCCGGGGCTGGACAAGGCCACGTGACAGGCGCGAAAAAAGCCGTAAGACATCTCGCAAATTCCAGCCAGCCCGCACGCCAGCTGACGCCGTGGGCCCGCACGCAATATGAAGGGGGACGACATGGCTGATGTGAACCGGGGAAACCGGCCGCTTTCACCGCATCTGCAAGTCTATCGACTGCCGCTGGCCGCAAAAACCTCGATCCTGAACCGGGCGACCGGGCAGGCGATGGTGGCAGGTCTGCTGCTGCTGGCATTCTGGCTGCTGGGTGCGGCAGTGGGCGGTGGTCTGTGGGCCTGCGCCGATGCGCTGGCGCGCAGCTGGTTTGGCTTCATCGTCTTCCTCGGCTCGACCTGGGCACTGTGGTTCCACTTCCTCGCCGGGATCCGTCACTTCTTCTATGATTCCGGTCACGGGATGGAGATTGAAACCGCCCGCAAGTCCAGCATCGCCATCCTTGCCGGTTCGGTCGTCCTGACCGTGCTGAGCCTCATCATCTACTGCCTGTAAGGGGGAAGCCATGCGTTACATCACCCCGCGCAAAGCCGCCGTCGGTCTCGGCGCGTCGCATACTGGGACGGAGCATCACTGGTGGATGACCGTCAGTTCGGCAGCACTGGCGCTGCTGACGCCCTCCTTCCTGATGGTCGTGGGCACCGCGCTGCAACTGCCCGGCCGACCTGAGATCCTGGCATATTTCAGCCATCCCTATCCGGCCATCGTCATCGCCGCCTATATGACGCTGGGGATGATGCATTTCATCAAGGGCACGCGGATCCTGATCGACGACTATCTGCAGCACACCGCCCGCAAGGTCGGGCTGATCGTGGCCGCCGTCTTCGGCTGGACCGTCATCGCCACCACGCTTTTCGCCATGGCGCGCATGCTGCTCGCCACGGCCCAGATCTGAGGTCACCATGTCCGCATATGAATATCAGGTTCACGATTACGACGTGGTCGTGGTGGGGGCTGGCGGCGCGGGCCTGCGCGCGACGCTGGGCATGGCCGAACAGGGGCTGCGCACCGCCTGCGTGACCAAGGTTTTCCCGACGCGTTCGCATACGGTCGCAGCACAGGGCGGAATCGCCGCCTCGCTGTCGAACATGGGGCCGGATAACTGGCAGTGGCACATGTATGACACCGTCAAGGGGTCCGACTGGCTGGGCGATACCGACGCCATGGAATACCTCGCGCGCGAGGCGCCCAAGGCGGTTTACGAGCTGGAACATTACGGCGTGCCGTTTTCGCGGACCGAGGAGGGCAAGATCTATCAGCGCCCCTTCGGCGGCCACACCACCGAATTCGGCGAAGGCCCGCCGGTGCAGCGCACCTGTGCCGCCGCCGACCGCACCGGCCACGCGATCCTGCACACGCTTTACGGTCAGTCGCTGAAGAACAACGCGGAATTCTTCATCGAATATTTCGCGCTCGACCTGATCATCACCGATGGCAAATGCACCGGCGTCGTCTGCTGGAAGCTGGACGACGGCACCATGCACGTCTTCAACGCCAAGATGGTCGTGCTGGCGACGGGCGGTTACGGCCGCGCCTATTTCAGCGCCACCTCGGCCCATACCTGCACCGGCGACGGCGGCGGCATGGTTGCCCGCGCGGGGCTGCCGCTTCAGGACATGGAATTCGTGCAGTTCCACCCGACCGGCATCTATGGCTCGGGCTGCCTGATCACCGAAGGCGCACGGGGCGAGGGCGGTTACCTGACCAACTCGGAAGGCGAGCGTTTCATGGAACGCTATGCGCCGACCTACAAGGATCTGGCGTCCCGCGACGTGGTCTCGCGCTGTATCACCATCGAAATCCGCGAGGGTCGCGGGGTGGGCGAGAACAAGGACCATATGTATCTGAACCTGATGCACCTGCCGCCCGAGGCGCTGCACGAACGCCTGCCGGGGATCAGCGAAAGCGCCAAGATCTTCGCAGGCGTCGATGTGACCAAGCAGCCGATCCCGATTCTGCCGACCGTGCATTACAACATGGGCGGCATCCCGACGAACTATTGGGGCGAGGTGCTGAATCCGACGCCGGAACATCCCGATGCGATCTTCCCCGGCCTGATGGCGGTGGGCGAGGCGGGCTGTGCATCCGTGCATGGCGCGAACCGCCTCGGCTCGAATTCGCTGATCGACCTTGTGGTCTTTGGCCGTGCGGCGGCGATCAAGGCGGGCGAGGTCGTCGACCGCAGCGTCCCCGTTCCCGCCACCAATACCGCCGCCGTGGACAAGATCCTCGACCGCTTCGACCGCATCCGCAATGCCAGCGGCGGCACCCCGACGGCCGCGCTGCGCGACGAAATGCAGCGCACCATGCAGGCCGATGCAGCGGTGTTCCGCACTGACAAGACCTTGGCGGAGGGCGTTGAAAAGATGGGTAAAATCGCCGCCAAGCTGGACGATCTGCACGTCACCGACCGGGGTCTGATCTGGAACACCGACCTGATGGAAACGCTGGAGCTGGAGAACCTGATGCCCAACGCGCTGGCGACCATCGTCGCGGCCGAGGCACGCAAGGAATCGCGCGGCGCTCACGCCCATGAGGACTATCCCGACCGCAATGACGGCGAGTGGCGCAAGCACAGCCTTGCCTGGGTCGATGGCAATCATGTGACCCTGGCCTACCGGCCCGTCCATCTTGAACCGCTGACGAAAGAATCGGATGGTGGTATCGATCTGAAGAAGATTGCACCGAAGAAAAGGGTTTACTGATGCGTCTGTTACTGTCCCTTGGTGCCGTGTCGCTGGCTTTGGCCGGCTGCGTGGCCCCTGTCACCACCGCGCCGACGGCGCCGATCGTCAATCCGCCGCCCGTCGCGCCGCCGACCAGCACGCTGGACAGCTCGACCCGCGCGGTCGCCCGCGATGTCGTGAACCGCGAGATGGCCAAGCGTCTGCCGGGCCGCAATGTCGCGCCCTACAGCGACTGCGTCGTCAACAACGCCTCGATGGCGGAATTGTCGGACATCGCCGCGCGCGGCGTGAACGACACCACCTCGGCGGCCTCCTCGGTTGCGGTGATCGTGCAGCGTCCTGAAACGACGCAATGCATCGCCAAGGTCGCGGCGACCGCCTGATGCGTGGCGCGGCGCTTTTCCTGCTGGCACTCGGTCCGGTGGCGCTTGCCGCCTGCGGGCCGGTGCCGTTGGAGCAGGCCGAGCGTATCTGCATGGAAGACGCCTATCTTGCGACCGGGCCGCGCGGCTCGGTCGGGGTAGGGGTTGGCAGCGGAGGGCGGACCTTCGGCAGCTTCGAGATGTCTGTCAGCTCTGACTATGTGATGGGGCGCGATCCGGCGGATGTCTATGCAACATGCGTGCAGCGCCGATCCGGGCAGCCGCCATCGCGACCGCTTTACGAACGCCCCGGCTGGGACACCTATCGTCCCCGCCGGTCATGATGGGGGCCGTCCGGCCCAGCCCGCGCCTGCTGGCGTGGAATGAAATACCCGCTGGTCCCCGGACCGGCCATATGACGCCTTCCAGGTCCGCATGACCCAGAAGCAAGGAGCCTGACCATGGTCGAATTCTCTCTGCCCAAGAACAGCCAGATCCGGGTCGGCAAGACCTGGCCGAAGCCGGAAGGCGCCACCAATCTGCGCAAGTTCAAGATCTATCGCTGGGACCCGGACACGGGCGAGAATCCGCGCCTCGACACCTATTTCGTCGATATGGACCGCTGCGGCCCGATGGTTCTGGACGCGCTGATCAAGATCAAGTCTGAAATCGACCCGACGCTCAGCTTCCGCCGGTCCTGCCGCGAAGGCATCTGCGGATCCTGCGCGATGAATATCGACGGCGGCAACCACCTGGCCTGCATCTATGGCATGGACGAAATTTCTGGCGACGTGAACATCTATCCGCTGCCGCATATGCCGGTGGTCAAGGACCTGATCCCCGACCTGACGCATTTCTATGCCCAGCATGCCAGCATCAAGCCCTACCTGATCACCCATTCGCCGGAACCCGGCAAGGAATGGCGCCAATCAATCGAAGACCGCAAGAAGCTGGACGCGTTGTATGAGTGCATCATGTGCGCCTCTTGCTCGACCTCTTGCCCGAGCTACTGGTGGAATGGCGACAAATATCTGGGCCCGGCGACTCTGCTGGCGGCTTATCGCTGGATCATCGACAGCCGGGACGAGGCGACGCCGGAACGGCTGGATGAGCTGGAAGATCCGTTCAAGCTGTATCGCTGCCACACGATCATGAACTGCACCAATACCTGCCCGAAGGGGCTGAACCCGGCGAAAGCCATCGCCGAGATCAAGCATATGCTGGTTGACCGCATCGTCTGAGACGATCCGTCGCAACCCCTAACGCCGCGTCGCAGTTGAATATGCTGCGGCGCGGCATTATTTTTGCGGCAACGGGAGGAACCATCAGACCAAAGGTTCGACGATGAAAGCCTCGAATATGCCTGCCGCCCCGAAGCCCGAAGCAAAAGCTGCCGAAGCGGTGCTGGAACAGATGTTTGCCTATTACACCCATGAAGCGCTGCCGCTGGAAAAGCCGCTGGCACGCGCGGCGTGATCTGATGTGGCGCGGGTTACGGCCCGCGCCACAACGCGTTTAGTGGGGCGCGGCGGGCAGCTTAGGGAGGAACCCTCTCTACACGGAAGGCGAAAGCCTGCGCCGCCGTGCTCAGTTTTCGTCGAAAGCGGCTTCTTCATTCAGGGACTGGGCAAGAAACCTTTCGAAATCGTCAAGATCAACGGGATCGAACTGTCCGAAGCCCTGCATCCAGATGGAGGCCCGGCGCATGCCCTCTGGGTCGATCCGGCACCAGGTGATGCGGCCGCGCTTTTCCTGCTGGATCAACCCGGCAGAGGCCAGCACGACCAGGTGTTTCGACACCGCGGCCAGGCTGACATCGAAGGGGGCGGCGACATCGCTGACGGCCATGTCATCCTCTAGCAGCAGCGACATGATCCGCCGCCGGGTCGGGTCGGCAAGCGCGGAAAATATCTGATCCAGATGCAGATCGGTGTCGGACATGGGGATATTTCTGCCTCAACGCTCAACTTATCGGTTGAATTATGGGGGAGTGCGCAGCCGGGTGCAACCGGTCACGGTCGATCTGCGCCTCTGCACGCATCAAATAAAATCAATGAGTTACGCGATGTTTCCTTCTGCTTGACTCGGGGCCGTCTGCCCCCTATCACCGCCCCCAAGATAACAGGGGTGTGAAACTTGCCCAATCGCGACCACGGCGGCCCGGATCCTGACAGGCTGCGCCGACTGGAAGAGCGGCTGGCGCAGGCCAAGGCACCCAAGACGCCCTCGCAGACGGCGGTCACGCTGCACCATGCCGATACGGCCTGGCGTATGGTGATCGAGCTGGTTTCAGGACTCGGGATCGGGTTCGGGATCGGCTACGGGCTGGACTGGTTTTTCGGCACCATGCCGATCTTTCTGGTCCTGTTCCTGCTTGCGGGGCTGGCGGCCGGCGTCAAGGTGATGCTGGGGACCGCCCAGGAATTGCAGCGAAAAGCTGCGGCGAACATGCAGGGCGACCTGCAAAAGACGAGGGATGACACAAGTGGCGACGGAAGCTGAAGGCCTCTCCTTTCACCCGATGGACCAGTTCGTGGTCAAGCCGCTGTTCGGCGATGGCCCCATCAGCTGGTACACGCCGACCAACGCGACGCTGTGGATGGGTCTGACGCTGCTGGCCATCGTGGCTCTGCTGGTCTTTGGCACCCGCGGCCGCGCCATCATCCCGAACCGGGTCCAGTCGATCGCGGAAATGCTGTATGGCATGATCCACAAGATGGTCGAGGATGTCACCGGCAAGGACGGGCTGAAATACTTCCCCTTCGTGATGACGCTGTTCTGCTTCATCCTGTTCGCGAACTATCTGGGCCTGCTGCCGAAAAGCTTCTCGACCACCTCGCAGATCGCGGTTACGGCCGTGCTGGCGGTGATGGTCTTTGTCGGCGTTACCGTGCTGGGCTTTGTCAAGAACGGCACCCATTTCCTGGGCCTGTTCTGGGTCAAGTCGGCGCCGCTGGCGCTGCGCCCGGTGCTGGCCGTGATCGAACTGATCTCGTATTTCGTGCGCCCGGTCAGCCACTCCATCCGACTTGCCGGCAACATCATGGCGGGCCACGCCGTGATGAAGGTTTTCGCCGCTTTCGGCGCGATGCTGCTGATCAGCCCCGTCATCGGTATCGTCGTGACGCCGCTGTCGATCCTGGGCATCGTCGGCGTCTATGCGCTGGAGATCATGGTTGCGATCATCCAAGCTTACGTCTTCACCATTCTGACCTGCGTCTATCTGAAGGACGCGCTGCACCCGTCGCACTGACGGGTCGGCAAAGGTCGGTTCATCAATCCATCCATTCCATAGCCTCAAGGAGCAATAACAATGGAACAACTGGGTCAGTACCTCGGCGCGGGTCTCGCTTGCATCGGTATGGCGGGCGCCGCCATCGGTGTGGGCAACGTTGCTGGCAACTACCTGTCGGGCGCCCTGCGCAACCCGTCGGCTGCCGCTTCGCAAACCGCCACGCTGTTCATCGGCATGGCCTTCGCCGAAGCCCTGGGCATCTTCTCGTTCCTGGTCGCGCTGCTGCTGCTGTTCGCAGTCTGATCCCTGCCATCCTTGCGGTTGGGTGGGGGCCGTGCCCCCACCCGATTGTGACTTGAAAGGCCAGAGGTAGGACATGTTCAGCCTGTTGCAACAGGCGGCCACCACAGCCGCCGAAACCGATACCCACGCGGCCCCCGCCAACGCCGATGCAGCAGCCGCTGCGGCTGGTCACGGCGCGGATGCGACCCATGCTGCGGAAGCGGCAGGCGCTGCGGCCCATGCCACTGCCGATGCGGGCCACGCGGCCCAAAGCGCGGGCATGCCCCAGCTCGACGTTTCGACCTTCGGCAACCAGATCTTCTGGCTGCTGGTCACGCTGGCCGTGCTGTATTGGGTGCTGTCGAAAGTGGCGCTGCCGCGGATCGACGCCATCATTTCGGACCGCCAGGGCGCCATTACCGGCGACTTGATGCAGGCCGAGGAATTCAAGAAAAAAGCCAAGGACGCCGAGGCGGCCTATGGCAAGGCGCTTGCCGATGCCCGGACCGAGGCCGGCAAGATCATTGCCGCGCAAAAGGCCGACATCCAGAAAGAACTGGATGCCGCCGTCGCCAAGGCAGATGCCGAGATTTCGGCGCGAGCCGCGGAATCGGAAACGCGCATTGCCGCCATCCGCGACAGCGCGACCGCCGACGCCCGCAGCGTCGCCCGCGAAGTCACGGCCGAGCTGGTGCGTGCTTTCGGTGGCAAGGCGGATGACGCGGCCATCGACGCCGCCGTCGATGCGCGTCTGAAAGGGGCTGCGTGATGAAGAAACTCGCTATTCTGCTGTCGCTGTCCGCGACCCCGGCGCTTGCCGCCTCGGGTCCGTTCTTCAGCCTGCGCAACACCGACTTCGTCGTCACCCTCGCCTTCCTGGTCTTCATCGGCATCCTCGTTTACTACAAGGTGCCGCAGCTGATCGGTGGTCTGCTGGACAAGCGGGCCGAAGGCATTCGCGCCGACCTGGAAGAGGCACGCCGGCTGCGTGAAGAAGCACAGGAAATCTATGCTTCCTACGAGCGTCGCCAGCGCGAAGTGAAGGGCCAGGCCGACGAGATCGTCGCCAATGCCAAGCGCGAGGCGATTGCCCAGGCCGACAAGGCCAAGGCCGATCTGCAAACCTCGATCCAGCGCCGCCTGAAAGCGGCCGAGGATCAGATTGCCTCGGCCGAAGGCGATGCCGTCCGCGCCGTGCGTGACAGTGCCGTTCAAACAGCCGTTTCCGCCGCGAGCGAAGTTCTGCGTCAGCAGGGTGTCGCGGCAGACCGCAGCGCAGGCATTGACGCCGCCATCAACGAAGTGGCGCAGCGCCTGCACTGATACAAATCCCGAGGGACAGGGATCGAAGGCCCGGCCGCGCAAGCGTGCCGGGCCTTTTCCATGGTCGGACTGCGGTGCCGGGCCTTTAAGCCGCAGCCGCGCCGACCTCGGTCATCGCTGTCACCTCCGGCCGGCTGGTGATGAAATCCGCCCCCAGCAGCATCGAAGGCGTTTGAAAGCCGGCATGGCCGCTTTGCGATTGGCACCAGCGGGCGATCTCGAAACAGGTGTCGACGGTCAGACTGTAGACATTCGGGGCCGAAAAATGCAGCGCGAGGCGTTTGCCGCCCGGCGCGATGGCCTCGCCCCAGAACTCGGTCCGCTGGGTGGCGCGGGCCGCATCATCGGGGCCGCCCGAGAAGAATTTCTTCACCATCCGGTCCAGCCGGGTGCGGATCGCAGGCTTCGCCGTGAGGCCCCGGAAAGGCGAGGTCAGCCGCATCGCCAGCGCCATCGGCAGCGGCACCGCCGCATAGACCATGCCATTCGGCACCCCGGTCGAGACGCCCGACGTGTAGACATCGCCCCATGGCAAGGTCACCGCCCATTGCCGGCCGTCGGGAAAGCTGATGCGGCGGATCCGATAGCCGTTACCGACCGGGACCAGCTTGTGATCGCGACGGATCATGCCGCCATCCTTCATCGCTTCAATGGCGGTGGTGGCGGTGCCGATGCTGGGCTTGGTGCCGAAGGAAAAGGCGAGGTTGATGGTCTCGGCTTCGGGCAGGCGCGCCTTCAGTTCTGCGGCAAGGCAATCGGTCGGCACGATGTCAAACCCCGCGCCGGGGCACAGGATGACCCCGGCCGCGCGCGCGTCGGCATCGCGTTCCTGGCAATGTGCGAAGATTGCGATTTCGCCGGTGATGTCGACGTAATGGACCCCGGCGGCGATGCAGGCGTCGATCAGTGCCGGGGCGGTGCGGGCGAAGGGCCCGGCGCAGTTCAGCAGCACCTTGACCCCATCAAGCTGGCTGGCCGCCTCGGTCACGTCGAAGGCGCGGAAGGGCAGGTCGAGTTCCTCGGCGAGGGGTTTCAGTTTTGCGTCGCTGCGCCCGGCCAGGATCGGGCGTTCTCCGCGCCGGACCGCCTCGCGCGCGGTCAACTCGCCCGTATAGCCATAGGCGCCGTAAATCATCATGTCCTGCATGGCAGACCTCATCGAAGGGGGGCGTTCGCTCTGTTCGTCAGCTCCACCATGAATGTAGGGATGGGGCTTGCCGCTGCAAACTGGCCTTTCGTCTTACGCGGGGTCACGACGTAACGAAAAAGGCCGGGCGCGCGGCCCGGCCTTTCCATGCAGTTCTGCCCGATCAGCGGGTCGGGCGGATCAGGATTTCCACGCGGCGGTTCTGCGCCCGGCCGTCCTGGGTGTCGTTGGTGGCGATCGGCTGGGTCTCGCCGCGGCCAACCATGACCAGGCGCGACGAAGACACGCCCGATGCGGTCAGGATGCCGCCGACCGACTGCGCGCGACGCTGCGAGAGGTCGAGGTTATGCGCGTCCGATGCGGTCGAGTCGGTGTGGCCGTAGATTTCCACGCGGCTGTTCGGATATTGCTGCAGGCTTTGCGCCAGACCATACAGGTCATTCTGGGCCTGACCCGAAACGGCGGCGCTGTCGGATGCAAACAGCAGACCCGAGGGCATGATGACCTGCAGGTGATCGCCACGGTTGATGATCTGCACGCCCGGCGAGGTCATCACCTGACGCAGTTGCTTTTCCTGCGCTTCGATGACGTTGCCGACAACGGCACCGGCAGCCGCGCCCAGCACCGCGCCCTTCACGAAGTCCTTGCCCTGATTGTTCTTGTCGTCGTCACGGCCAGCGGCCAGTGCGCCCCCGGCAACCGCGCCGATCAGCGCCCCTTGCTGGGTCTTGCTGAGGGTGGTGCCCATCGTGCCGTCGGGATTGGTTGCACAGGCACCAAGCGCCATCACTCCGGCTGCGCCCAGAAGAAGGGAAACACGCATGTTCATATAAAAAGCCTCTCAGTCCGTTGATCGTCGTGCCGTCACAGCACGCATTGTTCCGAAAACGCCGTTATCCTTGCATATGTTCCGCCGGTTTCCTAGGCAGCAACCCCGGCAGCGCGCTGATAATCGGTCACATCTTGCCGAGATTCCGTCCCCCTCGCACGCCGGATTTCGCGATCTGCGCTTGATCTGGCACCGCCCTGCAGGCAAGAGGCGGGCCATGGCCCGTATGCCCAAGCCCTTGCCCTATGCCCAGCAGGTCGCGATCTTCTCGCGGCTGCGCGATGCTGAACCGGCGCCGGTCACGGAACTGCATCACGATAACGCCTTCCAACTGCTGGTCGCGGTGGCGCTGTCGGCGCAGGCGACCGATGCCGGCGTCAACCGGGCGACGAAGGAACTGTTCGCGCAGGTGACCACGCCCGAGCAGATGCTGGATCTGGGCGAAGCGGCGCTGCTCGATCATATCAAGACCATCGGATTGTTCCGCCAGAAGGCGAAGAACGTCATGAAGCTGTCGCGCATCCTGGCCGAGGATTACGGCGGCGAGGTGCCCTCCAGCCGCGCGGCGCTGATGTCGCTGCCGGGGGTAGGGCGCAAGACCGCGAATGTGGTGCTGAACTGTGTCTTCGGTCAGCCCGCGCAGGCGGTCGACACCCATATCTTCCGCGTCGGCAACCGAACCCATATCGCCCCCGGCCGCGATGTGGACGAGGTTGAGCGCGCCATCGAGGACAACGTCCCCGCGCCCTTCCAGCAGAACGCCCATCACTGGCTGATCCTGCACGGCCGCTATGTCTGTCAGGCCCGGCGGCCGCGCTGCCAGATCTGCCCCATCAACGATCTCTGCCCCTATGAGGAGAAGACCGCATGACCGCATTTCACGTCATCGGCATCGGCAATGCCATCATCGACGTCATCCAATCGACCGAGGATCAGGACCTGATCGACATGGGCGTCCAGAAGGGCATCATGCAACTGGTCGAACGCGAGCGGTCCGAGTTCCTGCTGGCCCAGCAGGCCCGGCGCGGCAAGGCGCGGCTGGTTCCGGGCGGATCGGTCGCCAATACGCTGGCCGGTATCGGCCGGCTCGGCCTGAACACGGCCTTCATCGGCCGCGTCGCCGATGACGAACTTGGCCAGGCCTATGCCCATGATACCGAGGCCGAGGGCACCCGGTTCATCAATGCCCCGGTTCCGGGCGGCAATCTGCCGACCTCGCGCTCGATCATTTTCGTGACGCCGGACGGCGAGCGCTCGATGAACACTTATCTGGGTATCTCGGCCAATCTCGGCCCCGATGATGTCGATGACGCCGTTTTCGAAGGCAACAAATGGCTGTTCCTTGAAGGATATCTGTTCGACAAACCGGCGGGGAAGGCGGCCTTCCTTTCAGCCGCCAATGCCTGCCACCGCGCGGGTGGGCAGGCGGGCATCGCGCTTTCCGATCCGTTCTGCGTTGACCGCCACCGCGATGACTTCCGCAAGCTGGTCTCGGAAACGATGGATTATGTCATCGGTAACGCCCATGAATGGGAATCGCTCTATCAGACCAATCTCGACGAGGCGCTGCGGCTGGCCTCTGCCGATTGCCACACCGTGATCTGCACCCGCTCGGGCGATCCGGCGATCCTCATCCGCGGCAATCAGCGCGTCGAGGTGCCGGTTCATCGCGTTATCCCCGTGGACGCCACCGGCGCGGGCGACCAGTTCGCGGCCGGGCTTATTTTCGGCCTTGCCTCGGGCAGGGATCTTGAAACGGCCGGACGCATGGCGGTGATGGCCGCATCCGAGGTCATCAGCCATGTCGGTGCCCGCCCCGAGCGCGACCTGCTTGTCGACTTCAAGGCGGCCGGCCTCATCTGAGGCGTGCGCGCCTGCTGCAAGGTCAGATGGATATTTGGGCCAGAGCGAAAGATGCTTTCATTCTGGTACCAATATCCCGGGGTCCGGGGCAGCGCCCCGGCCGTCAGTTCTTTTTCGCGCCGCGCCCGAAATCCGGGGCGGCGGTGTCCTGCCCGGCCTCGATGATGCCGCGACGGATGGCGCGGGTGCGGGTGAAATAGTCGTGCAGCTGTTCGCCGTCGCCCATGCGGATCGCGCGTTGCAGCATGAACAGTTCTTCAGTGAAGCGTCCGAGGATGTCCAGCACGGCTTCCTTGTTGGTCAGGAACACGTCGCGCCACATCGTCGGGTCCGAGGCCGCGATCCGGGTAAAGTCGCGAAACCCGGCGGCGGAATACTTGATGACCTCGGATTCGGTCACCCGCTTCAGGTGATCGGCCACGCCCACCATGGTATAGGCGATCAGGTGCGGGGTGTGGCTGGTGACGGCCAGAACCAGGTCGTGATGGGCCGGCTCCATATCCTCGACATTGGCGCCAAGCGCGCGGATGAAGCGGCGCAGGCGCGACAGCTCTTCGGGGTCGGTATCGGGCAGGGGCGTCAGCAGCCACCAGCGGTTCTGGAACAGTTCGGCGAAACCGGAATAGGGGCCGGAATGTTCGGTGCCGGCTAGCGGGTGGCCGGGGATGAAATGGACATTCGCCGGCAGGTGGGGGCTGACCTGGGCGATCACCTCCTGCTTGACGGAACCTACATCGGTGACCACCGCGCCCGGTTTCAGATGCGGCTTGATCTCTGCCATGACCTTGCCCATCGCGCCCACTGGCACGCAAAGGATCACCAGATCGGCGTCGCGAACGGCAGCGGCGGCATTGTCGACGACCTCGTCCACCAGTTTCAGGTCGCGGGCTGCGGCGCGGGTCTTGGCGCTGCGCGAGGTGCCCGAGATCTTGCCGACCACGCCCGCCTCGTGCGCGGCAAGCGCGATGGATCCGGCGATCAGGCCCAGGCCGATCAGCGCGACCTTGTTGTAAATCACGCTCATGCTTGATCCCTTCCGGCCATGAAGCGGCCAATGACATGGGCGACCCGGCGGCAGGAGGGTTCGTCCCCGATGGTGATGCGCAGGCAGTTGGGCAGGCCGTAACCCGCGACCTTGCGCACGATCAGCCCCTCGGCCTGCAGCGCCGCGTCGCAGGCATTGGCGGTTTCGGCATCGGCGAAGCGGGCCAGCACGAAATTGGCATGGCTTTCGTCGCAGTCGATCCCAAGATCCAGCAGCGCCCGGCGCAACCAATCGCGCCATTTGGTGTTTTCGGTCTGGCAGCGGGTGAAATGTGCGCGATCCTTCATGGCGGCCTCGGACGCGGCCAGCTGCACGCCCGACAGGTTGAAGGGCTGGCGGACCCGGTTCATCACGTCGATCAGCGCCCGGTCGGCATAGCCCCAGCCGATCCGAAGCCCGCCCAGCCCGTAGATCTTGGAAAATGTCCGCGTCGCCAGCACGTTCGGGAAATCGTCAGCAAGGGCGAAGTCGCGGCGATAGTTTTCCTCGGCAAATTCGGTATAGGCACCGTCATGGACCAGCAGCACATTGCCGGGCAGGCCTTGGGCCAGTCGGCGGATCTCGGCTTCGGTCAGCATGGTGCCGGTCGGGTTGCCGGGATTGGTCAGAAAGACGATGCGGGTTCGTGGTGTCACCGCCGCCAGGATCGCGTCGACATTCACCCGGCGCTCGGTTTCGGGGACCACCACCGGCACCGCCCCGGCGGCGCGGGTCAGGATCGGATACATCGAAAATCCGTGCTCGGTCATGATGACCTCGTCGCCCGGACCGGCAAAGCATTGCGCGGCGAATTGCAGCACCTCGTCGGATCCGACGCCGCAGATGATGCGGTCGGGGTCGAGGCCGTGGACTTCGGCAATCGCCGCGCGCAGGCTGGCATGGTCGGTATTGGGATAGCGGTGCATCTGATGGGCGGCGCGGGCGGCGGCCTCGCGCGCCTTTTCGGACGGACCATATGGGTTCTCGTTCGAGGACAGCTTGACCACGTTGTCATGGCCCGCAATCTGCGCCGCGCCGCCCACATAAAGGGCAATGTCCATGATGCCGGGTTGCGGCAGCGGGCGGGGGCGTTCGGTCATGATCGGACTCCTGTCAAGCCCGGTTGTCTTAGCCTTGCGGCAGGCGGTTGGAAAGCCGGGGAAAACGCGAGCGTGGCAGGCTGTGGCAAACGGGTCAGGGCCCGACAGTCAGGGCAGGTCAGTCGGCAGGTCGATGTCACGCAGCTCTTGCATGGTGGCAGGGACGTATTGCGCGGCGGGAAGCTCGGTCAGCAACGCGCCCGCGCCACGGTCGCCGATCAGCGCGCGCAGGCGCGGGAACCATGCGGCGGAGAAGGCGGCCGGCGGCGATGGAGTTTCCCCAAGCGCGCAGGCGGGCAGGTCGGTCATGCGGGCCATGACGGCGTGGTGCAGGTCGGGGCTGACAAAGGGCATGTCGGCAAGCGCGATCAGCAGGCCCGGTACTGGACTGGGTGCGCGCAGGGACTGTGCCCAATCCAGCGCCCTGTGCAGACTGTCGCTTTGCTGGCCTTCGCAGAAGGCGGTCTCGAATCCCTCGGGCAGCAGCGCGGCATGGGCGGGGTGGCGCAGCACGGCAAGGCGCGGGCCGGGGGCAGCAGCGCGCAATGCCTGCGCGGCGCGGGTCAGCACTGCCATTCCGCCGCAATCGGCGGCCAGTTTGTCACCGCCGAACCGGCTGCTGCGCCCGGCGGCCAGCAGGACAGCGGCAATGGGTTGAGGCAAGGGCCCAGTCATCTGCGACAGGTTAGCACCCCGGTAACCCCCCTGCCAGTTCCCCGTTGCGTGGTGGGGCGCGCGGGTCCTAAGGTGCTGGCGCATCAAGGGGGAACTACCATGACCGAGACTTTGGGCTTTGACACCCGCGCCATCCATGCCGGCGCTGATCCCGACCCGGCCACCGGCGCGCGGCAGGTGCCGATCTACCAGACCACGGCCTATGTCTTTCGCGACGCCGACCACGCTGCCCGGCTGTTTGGCCTGCAAGAGGTCGGCTATATCTATTCGCGGCTGACCAATCCCACCGTGGCCGCCTTGCAGGCCCGCATCGCGGATCTGGAAGGCGGGGCGGGCGCGGTCTGCTGTTCCTCGGGTCACGCGGCGCAGATCATGGCGCTGTTCCCGCTGATGGGGCCGGGCAGGAATATCGTCGCCTCGACCCGGCTGTATGGCGGCACCGTCACGCAGTTCAGCCAGACCATCAAGCGCTTCGGCTGGTCGGCGAAATTCGTCGATCTGGACGATCCCGAGGCCGTGCGCGCCGCAATTGATGATGACACGCGGGCGATCTTCTGCGAATCGATCTCGAATCCCGGCGGCTATCTGACCGATATTCCCGCCATCGCGAAAATCGCCGACGAGGCAGGCCTGCCGCTGATCGTCGACAACACACTCGCCACGCCATATCTGTGCCGCCCGATTGAGATGGGCGCCACGCTGGTCGTCCACAGCCTGACCAAATACATGACCGGCAACGGCACCGTGACCGGCGGCGTCGTCGTTGACAGCGGCAAGTTTGACTGGTCGGCCAGCGGCAAGTTCCCCAGCCTGTCGGAGCCCGAGCCCGCCTATCACGGGCTGAAATTCCACGAAGCGCTCGGTGCCATGGCATTTACCTTCCACGGCATTGCCATCGGGCTGCGCGATCTGGGCATGACCATGAACCCGCAGGGCGCGCATTACACGCTGATGGGGATCGAGACCCTTGGCCTGCGCATGCCCAGGCATGTCGAAAACGCCCAGAAGATTGCTGAATGGCTTGCGCAGGATCCGCGCGTCGGTTCGGTCAGCTATGGTGGGCTCGCATCGTCGCCGCAGGCTGGGGTCAAGGCGCGGGTTTATCCGAAGGGGGCAGGGGCGCTGTTCACCTTTTCGCTGAAAGGCGGGTATGAGGCGGCGGTTAAGCTGGTCGACAGTCTGAAACTGTTCAGCCACGTCGCCAATCTGGGCGATGCGCGGTCGCTGGTGATCCATTCGGCCTCGACCACGCACAGCCAGTTGACCGACGAACAGAAGATCGCCGCCGGGGCCGGCCCTGACGTGGTGCGCCTGTCCATCGGGATCGAGGACGCGGACGATCTGATCGCCGATCTCGATCAGGCGCTGAGCGCGGCCACCGCCTGAAGGCTGCCGACATGAAAAGGCCCGGCCGGGAGGATGCACCGGCCGGGCCTTCCCTTGCGCGCAGGGGGCACAAAGCGGACCCGCCGCCCAAGCTGGGCGGCGGGAATGGTGGTCAGTTCGCGGGGGCGTCTTCGGCGTTGGCCTCCGGGGTCTCGGCAGATGCATCGGCTGCGGTGTCAGCAGGCGCGGCGCCGGTGTCCTGCGGGGCCGGCATCGGCATGGCACATGCCTCTCCGCCTTTCAGGGCATAGGTCACCTCGACATCGGCGGTGAAGGCCACCTCGCCGCCCTCGACCGGAATGCTTTTGCCTGCCGCATCGGCGCCCATGGCCCGCATCATCACCGGCTCGGGGCCGTTCATTCCCTGCCGGGGCTCGCCCATGCGGATGATGGGGCCCAATTCCAGCCCGGCGGCTTCAGCCATGACACCGGCGCGGTGGGTGGCGTCGGCCACAGCGGTGCCAAGGGCCTCGTCCTCGGTCGATTGCGAATCCTCGCGGATGAAACGGATGCCCTGCATCTCGTTCGCGCCGGCAGTCACGATGCTGTCCAGCACCTCTCCCGCGCGTGAGATATCGGTCACCCGCACGGTCAGCAGGTTCTGCGCCATATAGCCGGTAATCGTCGCCGGGGCGTTTTCGGGATAGTTCATCATCGGGTTCAGCGTCAGGCCAGAGGTCTGGATATCCGCCTCCTCGATGCCCACGCCTTTCAGCGTGTCCAGCACCGCCTGCTGTCGGGCCGAGTTGTCCGTCATGGCCTGCGCGGCGGTCTGCGACTGAGTGGTCACGCCAAGAGAGATCATGACCTGATCGGGTGCGACGCGCGATTCGCCGTGGCCGGCCACCGTCAGGATGCCCGGATGGCCGCAGCCGCCCATGCCCGTACCGCCATGGCCCGCCGGGCCGCCCGGGGCGGCAAGTGCAGGGCCGGCCAGCAGCGCCAAGGAAACCGTTCCGGCCAGCAATGCACGCATAGGGCGAATTTGACGATCAGACATAGTTGTAAACTCCGTTTTAAGTGTCGGTCGGCAACGCATCCGAACCGGATTTGTTCATTCACGAACGCGCGCGTTCTTTCCATATGGCACGGTTCGGGGTATTCAGAAAAAAACAACGCCGGCCGAACAAGGCACAGCATATGAACGAGCAGACGAAACGTGGGGCCATCGCCCCGGCCATGGATTTTGCGCTTGGCTTCCAGCCTGATGGCGTGCAGCTGTTGTCCCGCAACGGCGGCACTTGGGCGGAGCTTGGCCGTGCCCCCTTCGACGGGGATCTGCGCGGAGCCCTCAGCGGCTTCGTGCAGCAATTGCGCGCCGCCAACGCGCCGGGGCTGGCCTTGGTCATTCCGGGCGACCAGATCCTGTATACCGAACTGCAGCTGCCCCCGGCAGCCAGTGCCGATGCGGCATTGCATGCAGGGCTGGAGGGGCTGACGCCTTACCGGGTTGAGGATCTGGCTTTCGATTACGCGCCCACAGATGCGGCCCCCGGTAGCATGGTGAAGGTCGCAGCCGTCGCGCGCCAGACCCTGCAAGAGGCCGAGGATTTCGCCGTCCGCCACGGCTTTGCGCCCGACCGTTTCGTGGCCGCGCCGCAAGCTGACCAGTTCCCCCATGCCCCGGATTTCGGCGCCACCGAACTGGCCGCCGAATGGGCCCATGCGACCGAAATCGCCGATGACCTTGGCAATGAGGCAGCCGAACCAGCCGCCCAGCCCGAGCTGTCCCTGGTCGCGGCCGCGACAAGCGCCGTTGCCGCGCCCGGCCCGGTCATAAGCCGAATCACGCGTCATGTCGTCAATATTGCCGCCCCGGCAGAGCCTGCGGCCTCGGTCAATCTCGGCTCTATCGTGCTGCTGGGCGATGACGCAGGGGCCGAGCCCGCCGAGACCCCGGTCGCCCCGGATACCCCGGCCGGGCCAATGGTCACCGACCCGCCGCAGGCTGCGCGTCCCGAAAAGGTGATGCCGGACCGGGCGCGGGCCTTCCACGAACGCGCGCAAGCTGCGCGGCAGATGCGCCCGCCGCTTGCAGCGCCTGCGCGCGAACGCCCGGCGGCCGGGCGCCGCATGGGCCTGTCGGGGGCGCTGCCGATGGTCGGGCTGCTGGTGCTGGGTCTTGGCATCGCTGCTGCGATTTCCAGCCGCGATCCGGCTCCTGAAGCCGACGCGCCGACTGCGGCCGTGACCACCGCGCCTGCGGCCACTGCGCCCGCATCGGCCCCGGCAGTCGCAACACCGCCGGCGACAACCAGCGTGCCCGCACCCGCCGCGCAGAACGCGGTGCCGACCGTTCCCCGTACGGCACCGGCGGCCGCGGCGCCTGCGCCGACGCAGAACCCCGCCGTGGTTGCAACGGGCCCGTCTGTCCCGGCACCAGCCGCTGCCGTGCCGCAGGAAGCGGTCAGTCAAACCCCGGTGACGGACACGAATGCCGGGCAGGCCCAGACCTCCGCCGCGAGCGTTCCCGCTGTCGCACCGCCGCAGCAGGTGATCTCTGGCGCGTCGGACCTGCTGGGGCAAAGCCCAGCACCCGCCGCCACCGCAGCCGCACCGGAACAAGTGCCGCAACCCGCAACGGCGGCGCAGGACCCTGCCCCGGCGGCGCAGACCCCGCCCGCCGTCGCGCAAGTGCCGGCAGTAGCGGCGAAACCCGAAGCACGCCCGGCTGTGGCCAGTTCGGCCCGGCCGAAATCGCGCCCTGCCGACCTGGCCCGCGTCAGCACCCCCACAGCCGAGCCGTCGCGCAGCAGCGCGCCGTCTGCCAGCGCCGGCAACAACACGCCCGCAGCGGCTCCGGCGGCGCGGCCAGCCTCGCGCCCGGCGCAGGAACCAGCGGCACGGAGCTCGGCCAGCCGCAGCCCCGGCGCGCCTGACAGCAGCACGCTGCGCAGTTCGGCCCGACCGAAGACGGCGCCCTCGCGCAGTGCGCCGGCGCAGGCCTCTGCCCAGCCCGATACGCGCCCCGCTGTTCCGCGCAATCCGCAGCCCTATGAGCGGCGGGCCCAGCCTGAACCGACAGGCAGCCGGCCTCCGCCGAAGCCGGCAGGATCCAGCAATCAGGGCGCCGCGCTGCATACGCAGCCGGCGCCTATTCGTTTGAGCATGTTCACTCAGGCGGGCCATGCCGCAATGTTGGATCGGCTGGATCGGCCCTGGGCCGAAACCCGCACCGAAGTCGCCATTCCGCTGATCCGCACTGCGCAGGCGCGGCCCTCGCGCAAGCCAACCCGCAGCGATGCTGTCGACGATGCAGTGGCGGCTGCCATCGCGGCCGACCGTCCGGCCGCGCGCGCCTCGAGCGCTGCCTCGACCGCCGCCCCTGCCAGGGGGGCGCTTGGCCGTTCGGATCGTCCGCGTCACCGGCCTTCGGGCCTGGCAAGCGCTGGCTCGGCCAGCACGTCGGGCCTGTCGGCGGCGACCAATGCCGCGGTTGAGGAAGCGATCGCCGCCGCCGTCAGTTCCTCGGCTGCGGTGCCGGGTCGGGTGGCGTTGACCGCGCTGCGCAGTTCAGCGCGGCCGCAGCGCCGGGGCAATGTGCCCGCGCAGGCCCCCGCCGAACGTGGCGGCAGCGCGAGCGGGCAGGAAGGCACGCTGGCCCCCGTCCCGGATGCGGCCGCTGCCTCAAAAGCCGCCGCCGAAGCTGCTGCCCTGGCCGAGCGCCGCCGGCTTGATGATGAATTGCAGCGCCAGGCCGAACAGCGGGCGCGCAACCGCGCCGCGGCCGATGCCCAGGCCGCGGCCCAGGCAAAGGCCGCCGCTGAAGCACGCGCCCGCGCGCAGGCCGAGGCAGAGGCCGCCGCTGCCGCACGCAAGAACCAGCGCTATCGCCCGCCCGAGGTCGATAACGAACCCGAGGTCGCCGCAGCGCCCTCGGCCCCCACAAACACCTCCACTGCCGGAGCGGCCACCAATCGCGGCATCGACCTGAACGCGACCCAGCTGATCGGGACCGTCGGCGCCGGAAAGGCCAGCCGGGGGCTGATCCGGCTGCGCAATGGCAAGATCGTGACCGTGCGGCTGGGCGACAAGATCAATGGCGGCCAGATCACCCAGATCGGCAATGGCGGGCTGCGATACGTCAAGGCAGGCAAGCAATATTCATTGCCCATTCTGAACGGGCGCTGATCGCGGATGGCCGACTTCCTGTTACTTGCGACGGTCTATCTTGCGACGATGATCGTGGCCGTGCCTGTCTCGACCCGGCTGGGGTTGGGGTCGGTGCTGGGCTATCTGATCGCCGGGATTATCATCGGCCCGGTGCTGGGCCTGTCCGGGCACGAGATGCACGATCTGCAGCATTTCGCCGAATTCGGCGTGGTGATGATGCTGTTCATCATCGGGCTGGAACTGGAGCCGCGCGTGCTGTGGGGGATGCGCAAGCGGCTGGTAGGGCTGGGCGGTGTGCAGATCATGGGGACGCTGGGGCTGATCTTTTTGGCCGCGCTGGCGCTGAACCAGACCTGGCAGGTATCGCTGGCGCTGGGGATGATCCTGTCACTCAGCTCGACGGCGATCGTGCTGCAGACGCTTTCGGAAAAGAACCTGATGCAGACGCGAGGCGGGCGTGATGCCTTTGCGGTGCTGCTGACGCAGGACATCGCGGTCATCCCGATGCTGGCGCTGATGCCTTTGCTTGCGACTTCGCCCATTCGCGTCGTGGCGGGTGATGAATCGCTGGGCGGGGCCTTCATGGCGCAGCTTCCGGGCTGGGCCGCCGCAGTCGTGACGCTGGCCGCGATTGCCATTGTCATCCTGATCGGCAATTACGCGATCCGGCCGCTGTTCCGCTTTGTCCACACGGCCCGCCTGCGCGAGATGGACACGATCATGGCGCTGTTCATCGTCGTGGGTATCGCCTCGCTGATGAGTTTCGTCGGCCTCTCGCCCGCGCTTGGGACCTTTCTAGCAGGCGTGATGCTGGCCAGTTCCGAATTCAAGCACGAACTGGAAAGCCAGATCGAGCCCTTCAAGGGCCTGCTGCTGGGGCTGTTCTTCATCACCGTCGGTGCCGGGATGGATTTCGCGCTGTTTGCCGAAATGCCGATCATTGTGATCGGCGTGACGGCGGTGCTGATCGCGATCAAGGCGGGCGTGCTGCATCTGATTGCGCGCTCGGTCAAGATGGCGCCGCGGGACCGGGCCCTGTTCACGCTGTCACTGGCGCAGGCGGGCGAGTTCGGCTTTGTGCTGGTTTCCTATGCCGTGGCGCTGCGGGTGTTGCCGGACCGGCTGGCGCAGGGTTTCCTGCTGGTCATCGCGCTGTCGATGCTGGTTACGCCGCTGTTGTTCATCGCCAATGACAAGATCAGCCGCCGCCTTGCCGAAGCCGCCGCCGAACAGCCCCATCGCCCCGACCAGATCGAGGAACAGCAGCCGATCATCATTGCTGGCATTGGCCGTTTCGGGCAGGTGGTCAACCGGCTGGTCACCCATTCCGGGTTAAAGACGACGGTGCTGGATCACGACCTGAAGCTGATCCAGCTGATGCGGCGCTATGGATTCAAGGGTTATTTCGGCGATCCGACCCGGCCCGAGGTCTTGGCCGCCGCCGGGCTGGACAGGGCGCAGATCCTTGTTGCCGCACTGGATAACCCTGACAGTAATGTCCAGCTGGTCCGCTATGCCCGCGAAAAGCGGCCCGATCTGAAGATTATCGCGCGCGCGCGCGACCGCATCACCGTTTATCAGCTTTATGCCGCAGGTGCCGATCACATCGTCCGCGAAATGTTCGATGCCAGCTTGAGGGCCGGCCGGTATGCCTTGGAAAATGCTGGCTTTTCCGAGTACGAGGCGCATGAGGCCGAGACGATCTTTTACAAGATCGACCGCGCCAGCCTGCGCGAACTGGCCGAGCTGTGGGATCCCGCCGTGCCGATAGAAGAGAATGAGGCCTATATCAACCGCACCGTCCAGATCAACCAGAAGCTGGAAGCGGCACTGATGGAGCGTTTTTCCCATGGCCCCGCCGCTGGTCCGATCGTGCCTGACAGGGGGCCAGAGCCAGAGGATATCCTGAATTCCTGAACTTCAGGGCCGAGCGGTCGGGAAGGGGGGGAACGCCTGTCCTCGCGCTGTTCGACCTGCGTCGTTTCCCGCAATCGAAAGGGCGCGGGCCCTGCGCGGGTTGCAATAAAAAAGGGCCGCTTGTGCGGCCCTTCACATCGCCATTGCAATCCGCGATCAGGCGGCGCGAGCCAGCAGAACCTCGTCCACTTTCTTCTGCGCGCCCGAGGCGTCGATGCCGGCCACGGCGGCGACTTCGCGTGTCAGGCGGTCGAGGGCGGCTTCGTAAAGCTGACGTTCGGAATAGGACTGTTCGCGCTGATCGTCGTTGCGGTGCAGGTCGCGCACCACCTCGGCGATGGCCAGCAGGTCGCCCGAGTTGATCTTCTGTTCATATTCCTGCGCCCGGCGCGACCACATGGCGCGCTTGACACGGGCCTTGCCCTTCAGCGTCGCCAGGGCCTGATCGACCAGATCGGGGCTGGCCAGGCTGCGCATGCCGATTTCAGTGGCGCGCGCAGTCGGGACGCGCAGGGTCATCTTGTCCTTCTCGAACGAAATCACGAACATTTCCAGCTTCATGCCGGCGACTTCCTGTTCCTCGATCGAAACGATCTTGCCCACGCCATGGGCAGGGTAGACGACGAAGTCATCGGGGCGGAATTCGGATTTCTTGGTCTTGGACATTCAATATTCCTTCCATTGGGCGCCGCTGCTGCGCAGGGTCAAGCGGCACAAACGGCCTGACGGCGGGGCGATACCCCTTCCGCAGGCCGGGTTTTCTGATTCATCATTCCATCGGGCAGACGATGGACATCCTTTCGTTCCATGCCAGGACAGGGCGTTCGCCCGGCAGTTTGTAACAGGACTATATCACAAAATTCCGTGCGAAAAAAGCCGCCTCACCATGCCACACGCTGGTGGCACAGATGGGACGGTCCGAAAGGCGTTTCAAGGTGTTGGATCGGAACCGGCGCCCGTAATGGGCACCGTCCAGACAGAATCGCCGCGGCTCAATCGCCTTCGCCCGGGGTCGGGCTGAAGTATTTTTCCAGCTTGCCGGAAACGCCATCCATTTCTTCGTAACCGGGCATCGGGTCCTTTTTGCGGGTGATGACCGGCCATTGATCGGCATATTTCCGGTTGAACTCCACCCAGGGCTCCATGTCCGGCTCGGTATCGGGGCGGATCGCATCGGCGGGGCATTCGGGTTCACAGACGCCGCAGTCAATGCATTCGTCGGGATGGATCACCAGCGTGTTCTCGCCCTCGTAGAAGCAATCCACGGGGCAGACCTCGACGCAGTCGGTGTATTTGCACATGATGCAATTGTCGGTGACGACATAGGTCATTGGCGCGTCCCTTTCGGCATTCGGCTTTCACCTAGACCGCTGCGGCGGGCCTTTCAAGCCGGTTTGCTAAGGATTTTCCGTGTTTGAGGGACTGTTGGCGCCATCAAAGGGCAGCGCCGCCCGGATCGCGGTTTCGGCCGCGCGGGACAGTATTTTGCGGTCTTTGCCCGCAACGGGAATTGGTTCATGCAGCAGGATTTCTGCCGAACCCTGTCGCTTGACGGCCAGCACCGAAAGAATATGCGGCCCAAGTGACATGTCGCCCCACCAGCCATAGAAGCGCGCGTCTTCACCTTTCGGTGCGTGATAGACTGCGGTGAGGGGCTGAATCACCAGTGCCTGCGGCATTTCGGGGGCAAGGAAGCCCTGAAACAGCGTCGGCTTGAACGGCAGCACGCGCCGTCCGTCGCTGGAGGTGCCCTCGGGGAAGAACAGCAGCCTGTGGCCGGCGCGGGTCCGCGCGGCAAATTCGGCCGCCTGTTCGCTGGCAAGGCGCGGATCGCGTGTGACGAAATGCGTATCCGTCACCCGGGTCAGGATATTGACGCCGGGCCAAGTCGAGACCTCGGATTTCGCCACGAAGAAGATCGGCATGGCGGCGTTCATGGTGAAGATGTCCAGCCAGCTGGAATGGTTCGCCACCACAGCGCCTGACCCTCGCATGGGCGTGCCGATGCGCCGCCAGCCCATGCCGATGCAGAACAGCACCGCCCGACAGACCCCCTGCACGAACGGCCCACTGAGCGGCCGGCGGCGACCGGCAAAAGGCCGCTCGGCCAAGCGCAGCAGCATCAGCAACGGCACGCCAAGGGCCAGCACCATAACCGCGGGCAACCCGCGCCGGATCACCCGCACCCAACCCATCAGGTCGGGCCGGGCAAGGGCGGGCGGCGCGCCGCCCCGCCAGGTCTGGGCGGTCAGCCGTTCGTCTGCCATCGGGCGGTATAGAAATCGCGGTGCTTCGCGGACATGGCGGCGGTATCCATCATCAGCAGCACATCGGTGGTGTTGAAGGGGCGGTCCAGAAATGCACCCTCGCCAATGGTGCCGCCCAGCCGCAGATATGCCTTGATCAGCGGTGGCATGCCCAGCATGGCGGCGCGGCGGTCCAGTTCGTCCTTGCCCAGAAGGTCCATGCGCTGGAAACCCTCGGGCCGGGCGACGGGGCGCAGCGCCTCGGGTGCAAGGTGGTGGTGGTGCAACCAGCCAAGCGGTTGTGCCAGCGGTTGCGCATCGGTGCCGTGGAAGGACGCGACGCCGAACAGGATCTCGACCCCGCGCGCCAGCACATATTCCGACAGCGCTTTCCACATCAGGAACAGCCCGGCACCGCCGCGATATTCGTCCAGCACGCAGGAACGCCCCAGTTCCAACAGCGGCCGGCCCGAGGCCTTCAGCTTCGACAGGTCATATTCGCTGTCACAATAGAAGCGCCCGAATTCGGCGGCGCGATCACCGGGCAGAAGGCGATAGACGCCTACGACGTGATCCAACTGGCTTGCATCGCGGCGGGTATCGATCAGCACCAGGTGATCCACGATCGGGTCGAATTCGTCACGCTCCAGCCGGGCCTCGTGGTCGACCAGTGGACCGTCGCCGCCCAGCTCCTCGACGAAGACACGATAGCGCAGGCGCTGCGCGGCCATGAGGTCGGTATTGTCACGGGCAAGGCGGATTTCGAAGAAATTATTGTCCAGAGTCATGGACCTTCCTGAATTCGGAACGAGATGTATCTAGAAAATACGCCGCTTCATTGCAACAGCATGGCGGCGACATTGGTTAAGCATATTGATGCATTGACACAGCCTATGGTTGTGTTCACGCTGGCGACATGTCTGCATCATTCGGCGTCAGTCTCGACCAGCTCCAGCGTTACATGGGCGCCGTCGATGACGCGTTTGCCGGCCTCGGCAAAGTTCACGGTGATGCGGTCGCCGACGCGCGATTGCACCTGCCCAAGCCCCCATTCGGGGGCTTGCGGGTGGCGGACGATCATCCCCGGTTCCAGAAATTCATTCATCGGAAAGTCCCATCATGACGGAATACGCCACCACAGCACGCATCGCAACGCCTGCGGCAAGCGAGACCGATCTGGCGGCGCGAATCGTTTCGCTGGTCGGATCGCGGCTGTGCCATGACCTGATCTCACCCCTGGGCGCGATCGGCAACGGGGTCGAGCTGCTGCAGATGGCGGGCGAATGGCCGGGCCTGCAGAAAAGTCCGGAAATGTCGCTGATCGAGGATGCGCTGCACGCCGCGCGGGCCCGCATCACCTGTTTCCGCATCGCCTTTGGCGCGACCGGTGGGGCGCAGCGTGTCAGCCCGGCGGAACTGGCTGCCCTGATCGCCGATGTCGAGAGGGCAGGCCGGATGCGCGTCACGCTTGACGCGCCCGGCGATCACGGGCGGGGTCATGTGAAGCTGATGATGCTGGCGCTGATGTGTCTGGAAACTGCGATGCCCTGGGGCGCGCGCATCACCATCCGCCAGCAGGGGCGGGACTGGACCGTTTCGGCCGATGCCGAACGCACCCGCCATGACCCGGCACTGTGGGCCTGGCTGGACGGCCCGCGTCCCGGCCAGCCCGAGCCCGCCGCGTCCGAGGTGCATTTCCCGCTGCTGGGACTGGCGGCGGCCGAGATGGACCGCCGTATCCGCTGGTCGCTGACCGAAACCGGGGCAGAGATCCGATTCTGATCGACCCGGCCCCGGCGCCACCCGGTCAGGGCCGGGTCGTGCCGTCGCCGGTGACCAGATATTTGAAGCTGGTCAGCTGTTCGGCGCCCACCGGGCCGCGCGCGTGCATCTTGCCGGTGGCGATGCCGATTTCCGCGCCCATCCCGAACTCTCCACCATCGGCGAATTGGGTCGAGGCGTTGCGCATCAGGATGGCGCTGTCCAGCCGCTGGAAGAAGCGGGCGGCGGTGGCGTCATTTTCTGTCAGGATCGATTCGGTGTGGCCCGAGCCGTGGCAGCGGATATGGGCGATCGCTTCGTCCACACCATTGACCAGCCGGGCGGCGATGATGCTGTCCAGAAACTCATGGCCAAAATCTTCGGGACGGGCGGGGGTGGTGCCGGGGATATCCGCCAGCACACCTTCGGCCCGGACCTCGACGCCCGCGTCCAGCAGGTCGCGGATCAGCACATCGCCGTGTTTGGTATAAAAGGCGCGGTCCATCAGCAGGCATTCGGCGGATCCGCAAACGCCCGTGCGCCGTGTCTTGGCGTTCAGAACCACGCGCCGCGCCTTGTCCAGATCGGCATCGCCATCGGCATAGACGTGGCAGATGCCTTCCAGATGGGCAAAGACCGGTACCCGCGCTTCGCGCTGCACCAGACCGACCAACCCCTTGCCGCCGCGCGGGATGATGACGTCGATCAGCCCCTGCGCGCGCAACATCGCGGCCACCGCCTCGCGGTCGCGGATGGGCACGATCTGGATCGCGGTTTCCGGCAGGCCTGCGGCGCGCAGGCCAAGGACCATGCAGTCATGGATCGCGGCCGAGGAATGGATTGAATCGGTGCCGCCCCGCAGGATCACCGCATTGCCCGATTTCAGCGCCAGCGCCCCCGCATCGGCGGTGACGTTGGGACGGCTTTCATAGATCACGCCCAGCACCCCCAAAGGCGTCGAAACGCGCTGGATATGCAGCCCGTTCGGACGGTCCCATTCGGTCAGCACCCGGCCGACCGGGTCAGGCTGTTCGGCAATCGCGCGCAGGCTGTCCACAATGTCGCGCAGACGCGCGGGCGTCAGGGTCAGCCGGTCGACCATCGCCGGCGACAGGCCCTTTTCGGCGGCATAGGCCAGATCCCGCGCATTGGCGGCGAGGATCTCGCCCTCGCGCTGCTGCACGGCATCCGCCGCCGCGATCAGCGCCGCATGCTTGCGCTCGGCGCTGGCAAAGGCCAGTTCAGACGCAGCGGCACGGGCGGCTTCGCCCATGCGCGCGATCAGGGTTTCGGCATTCTCGATGGCGCCGTCCATGTCGTCTCCTTCCGGGGTCGCAGCCCCAAGATGGGATCAGCGGCGCGCATCCACAAGCGCGGCGACCCCCGGCAGTTCCTTGCCCTCCATCCATTCCAGGAAGGCACCGCCCGCCGTGGAGATGAAGGTGAAATCATCGGCCACGCCCGCCTTGTTCAGCGCCGCGACCGTATCGCCGCCGCCCGCGACCGAGATCAGCCGCCCCTCGCGGGTCAGCCGGGCTGCGGCCTGCGCTGCGGCATTGGTGCCGGCGTCGAATGGCGGGATCTCGAAAGCGCCAAGCGGGCCGTTCCAGATCAGCGTGCGGCAATTCTCGAACACGCCGGTGATGGCATCAACGGTGGCGGGGCCCGCATCGAGGATCATCACGTCGGGGGCGCATTCCTCGTCCGGCAGGATCTCGAAATCGGCATTGGCCTTGAATTCGCGCGCCACGACCAGGTCGACGGGCAGGTGGATCTGGCAGCCGGCCTTTTCGGCCTTGTCGAGGATTTCCAGCGCCGTGTCGGTCATGTCGCGTTCCGCCAGCGATTTGCCGATCTCGGCCCCCTTGGCCAGCAGGAAGGTATTGGCCATGCCGCCGCCGATCACCAGATGGTCGACTTTTTCGACCAGATTGCCCAGCAATTCCAGCTTGGTCGAAACCTTGGCCCCGCCCACGACCGCCACGACCGGGCGCTGCGGATCGCCGAGTGCGGCGTTCAAAGCGTCCAGTTCGGCCTCCATCAGCTTGCCTGCGGCGGCGGGCAGCAGCCGCGCGATGCCCTCGGTCGAGGCATGGGCGCGGTGCGCCGCCGAAAAGGCGTCGTTCACATAGGCGCTGCCCAGGGCGGCAAGCGAGGCCGCGAAGGTCGGGTCGTTCTGTTCCTCGCCCTCATAGAAACGGGTGTTTTCCAGCAGGATGATATCATCAGTGCCCATCGCCGCGACCGCGCGCTTGGCCGGACCGCCGACGGCTTCCTCGACATAGGTGACCTTCTGGCCAAGTGCGGATTCCAGCGCGGGGACGATCTGTTGCAGCGACATCGATTCGACACGCTGCCCTTTGGGGCGGTCGAAATGGGCCAGCAACACCGGCTTGCCGCCTGCTTCCTGAATGGCTTTCACGGTCGGCACGATCTTGTCGATGCGGGTGGTGTCGGTGACGACGCCGTTATCCATCGGCACGTTCAGGTCGACGCGGGTCAGTACAACTTTTCCGTCGATATCCAGATCTTCAATGCGGTTGAATTTCATGGCGGCCTCTGCAAATTTGCTTTGCTGGGTTTGTGGGGCATCCTCACGGCATCGTCAATGCGCGTGACGGGGGCGGCGTGACGGGTTCGTGCGTTGCAGGACGTGGCAGGACGGTTTAGCTGTAGCTGCGACCGACAACAGAGGAGGCCCTCATGGCCGAGATCAAGGATCCCGAAAACACAATCATCATCCAGCTGAAGGACGGCCCGGTCACCATCGAGCTGTTGCCCGATGTCGCCCCCAAGCATGCCGAACGGATGAAGGAACTGGCCCGCGCCGGTGCCTATGACAACGTGGCCTTCCACCGCGTGATCGACGGCTTCATGGCCCAAACCGGCGATGTCGAGCATGGCGATATGGAAAACGATTATAACGCGCGCCGTTGCGGCACGGGTGGCTCGGAGCTGCCGGATCTGCCGGCCGAGTTTTCCAAGCTGCCGCATGACCGTGGCACGCTGGGTGCCGCGCGTTCGCAGAACCCGAACAGCGCCAACAGCCAGTTTTTCATCAACTTCAAGGACAACCATTTCCTGAACGGCCAGTACACCGTTTACGGTCGCGTCATCGAAGGGATGGAACATGTCGACAAGATCGTGAAGGGCGAGCCGCCGGCAAACCCCGACCGCATGATCTCGGTCAAGGTGGCAGCCGATGTTGCGTAATCTGCTGATCCCCGCACTGGTCCTGACCGCAGGTTCCGCCGCAGCCGAGGGCCTGCCGGGCGTCACCGATGGCCCCGGCCCGAACCTGCTGATCGAGGTGGCGGACGCGTCCGGGGCCTCGAAGGGCACGATCACGCTGGACCTGTATGCCGACAAGGCGCCGAACCATGTGGCTCGGCTGGTCGAGTTGGCGAAATCCGGCGCCTATGACGGTGTCGTGTTCCACCGCGTGATTGACGGCTTCATGGCCCAGACGGGCGACGTCCAGCACGGCAAGCAGGGCGGAGACACCGCGATGGCCGGCATGGGCGGGTCGGAACTGCCTGATCTGGCGGCGGAATTCAGCGACGTGTCTTTCCAGCAGGGCACCGTCGGCATGGCCCGTTCGCAGGATCCCAACAGCGCCAACAGCCAGTTCTTCATTGACCTGGCGCCTGCGCCGTTCCTTGACGGCCAATATACCGTCGTCGGACAGTTGGTTGACGGCTGGGACGTGCTGAACGCAGTCAAGAAAGGCGATGCCGCCGCCAATGGCTCGGTCGAGACGCCGGATTACATGCTGAAAGTGACCGTGGCGGAATAAGCGCCGGTTCACCCATTTGCAGGCCCCGCAGCGATGCGGGGCCTTTTTTTGTGGACGACAGTCGAGTGTGACGGCCGATGCAGCGCGAGCGCAAGCGGCACTCAAATGGCGGGAAGGAACTTGCATAGGCGGAGCTCGTCGCGGAGGTTCTCGCGGGTGCAAGATGTAAGTTTAACTTCCGCCGGCTCGGAGCGGACAGTCGATTTGGACTTTACCGCCGTGTCAGTGTTTCCGGCAGTTAGCTCATCCCCACCAGTCTTGGAGTTTGCTGCTCAAGCATAGACTGTGCTCAGTTCTGGCCGCAGATTCGACTGTTACGGCTCGCCGGCACCATGAAACTTGACCACTGCGCAAAGTGGGTGCACCGTGGAAAGGTCGGCATCCTACTTGGGGAATGTCGACTTATACAACGTCACAGGTGGGATAGCCTTCCGGGCCAAGGCTGTGGACAGGGAACAGTTAGTCATGAAACAGGCAAGATCGGCTGCAGTCGTAGCGATCGCGGCACTGGCGGGGGGCGCGGGGATCGCGTCCGCTCAGACGCTTTCGCTGGGAGATATCTACGTCAAAGGTTTTGGAGGCGCGACCTGGCCGTCGAACTTTGACACCACGCTCAAAGAGGACGGCGAGCAGATCGCCAGCCCCAGTTTCGACTATGACACCGGGTATACGCTGGGCGTTGCGGTCGGTGCGGCCATCACACCGAATTTCTCGATGGAGATCGAGTATTCCCACCGCAGCGCCGACGTTGAGATCACGGACGGTGACGATGATGACGAAAGCGTCATTGCGAACGGCGACACCTCTGCCAATGCCTTGATGGTCAACGCGATCTACATGTTCGACGGCATGGGCGCGACCGGTGCGATGCGGCCCTATCTGGGCGGCGGCATCGGCGGAGCCAAAGTGGAGACGAGCATTCCCGATCAGGATTACGAATCCGATACGTTGCTTGCCTATCAAGTGTTCGGCGGCGTCGGCTACGATCTGAACCCCAATGTGAACCTCTACGCAGAGGGACGTTGGTTCCAGACCGAGTCGGGCCGGTTCGACGGTCCGGGCGGGGATAATTACGACGATAAGTTTGAGACCTTCGACCTGCTTGTCGGCATGCGCTACTCGTTCTGAGCATCTGCATCTGAACTGGTCTATTGCGACGTTGCTGTATGGGGCTGACAACCGACGAAGGTGGCCTTCTCCCACGGATCTTCAGGCACGTATGATCGCCGCGCGGCGGAGTTGGGGCCTTGCCGGTACTGTCACCGGCTTACATAGGCCTTTCTTGTTCTTGCATGTCAGGATGCAGGACCATCCAGCGCCGTTTTCCGTCCGCGGCGGTCGATGATGGTCCAGCCCTTTCTTCTGGCCGGGTCACGGTTGGACAGGGATGCAGACATTGCCTTCGAACAGGCGGCGGGCGGATCGCAGGACCGATGCATGAAGGATATGGATCTGGCCGTCGTGATCCTCGGTTGCGGCATCGACGCTGATCGTGCCAGAGGGGTGGGCGATGCGGATGCTGCCTTGGGTCGCTGTGGCGAGGCGTGCCGCAACGCTGCCCGGCACCCGGATCGCGGCAGCAAGGCAAAGCGCGCCGGTCAACGGAATGGCCCTGTGGGGTTGGCCCGTCGACAGGGTGCGGGCGGTGATGTCGGCATCGCCTTCGGCTAGTTGCTGCCCGGACAGCTTCGCGGCCGGTTGCGATCGGGCCAGCATGGCGATTTTCGGAATGCTGATAAGCCGGCCCGCGGCCGCTTCGTCGGGGGCGAGACCCATCATGACCGCGCCACGGCGGCGGATCGCCTCTAGTCGTGCCATCAGGGCCGGGTCGGCGCCGATCTCATCGGGCATTTCCACCCCGGTCAGGCCAAGGCTTTCGGCGGCGATGAACACCATCGGGTTGGCGGCGTCGACCAGACTGACCTCGACCGGGCCGAGGTCCGGCACGTCGATCAGGTCCACCGCCCTGCCGGTTGGCAATAACGCGCCGGTCTTCGCGCCTCCCGGTGTCAGAAACTCCAACCGGATCGGCGCGGATGTGCCGGCAACGCCGTCCAGCGTGAAATCGCCTTGGGTCAGCGGAAAGCCGTCCCGAACCGGAAAACGCGCGGTAATCAGTTTGCCCGTATTGGTATTGTGGATGCGCACGACCGCCTCGCCATCCGCCGGGGTAGGGACCAGCCCTTCCTCGACCGCGAAGGGACCGATGGCCGAGGACATGTTGCCGCAATTGCCGCCGTAATCGACAATCCCCGCGTCTATCCCGACCTGCCCAAAGGTGAAATCGACATCGGCCTGCGGATGCGTCGACGGGCCGACAATGCAGATCTTCGACAGCGAGGAAATGCCGCCCCCCATCCCGTCCAGCTGGCGGATGTTCGGATCGGGCGAGCCCATTGCGGCCAGCAGAACCGCATCTCGCGCAGGTCCCGCAGGCGGCAGCTCGGCCTCGTGAAAGACCAACCCTTTCGACGTCCCGCCCCGCATGAACACCGCCCTGATCCGTTGCTGCGCCATGATACCCCCCTGTTTCAGGCGATCATTGAAAGATCGGGCGCGTCCTGTCCAGACGGGCGGTTAACTTCGCCAGGCCTTGGCACTATGTTGCGCGGGCACAGGAAGGGCCGCCCATGACCACGCTTTACATTGACGCCGATGCCTGCCCCGTAAAGGCCGAGGCCGAACGGGTGGCAACCCGGCTGCGCATCCCGATGGTGCTGGTCTGCAATGGCGGGCTGCGGCCCTCGCCGAACCCGTTCGTGTCTCTGGTGATCGTCAGTGAAGGCCCGGACGAGGCCGACAAATGGATCGCCGATCAATGCGGGCCGGGCGATGTTGTCGTGACCGCCGACATCCCACTGGCCGACCGCTGCCTGAAGGCTGGCGCGCAGGTGGTCGAACCGAATGGCGAGGTGCTGAGCCTCGCCAATATCGGCCCGCGTCTGGCGACCCGTGACCTGATGCAGGACATTCGCTCTGCCAATCCGTTCCAGCAGGGCAGCGGCAAGGGTTTTGCGAAGGCCGACCGGGCGCGGTTCCTGCAATCGCTGGACCGGGTGATGGTGGCGGCGATGCGGGTGAGGAAGGGGTAGCTTTGCGTCTTCGGTTGGCGGTGGGTCCTTTTGCTTTATCGAATTCAGAATGAATTACCGCTCTGAGACAAGAGTGACTTATGCTGCACGAAAGATGAATGACGGCTTTCAGGAAGAGATCAGACTTCAGTCCTCTGTAATACAGCCCCACTGCGGAGTGTCTGAATTGCACAGCTCTGGGTCTGTCTCATTCAAACCGCCACCTCCACCAACAGAAATTCGACTCCCTAGAACATCATAAAGGTGGTTGGCAGGTCCGCCTTGCCAAAGATTGTTTCCAATCTGCCAAACAGCAAAACCTTCGCTAACCTCTTTACCGCCAACTGGGTCAAGGGCAGTCAACTGGCAGAAAGTCGCTATGTCCGAAACTGGCTGAAGCGATATCAAGCCGTCTTTACCGATGATGTGATAGACAGGTATTTTAGACGCCCTACTAGCTCCAAACCATGTGTGCCTAAGCCTCGAACCGGATGAGAAACGCCTTTCAATACCGCTCACTCTTTCGTCTTCCGGCGGCAGGAAAACAGCGGTATTTTCGAGCCAGCTACCCTCCAAGACCTGAGGTATAGCAAAGGTCACAATTTCGCTTCCACCAAGCTCTGCAACCGTTATCGGTCTGTCTAATTGACCTTCAACAGTTGTGAACCAAATTCGAAACGGCTCCTCATAGTCGACAATCTCTTCGTCAATTCTGTTGGCCGCGACGCACTTTAATATTGGGTCGATTATCAACCGCCGTTCACCCAGGTTTGAAACATCGAATGTTATGCTACGTTCCGAAACTGACCTAAGATGTGCGCTAAATTTGGGCGGTGGTGGAAGCCATGCCGACTTGACTTGCGGAGAAATCGAAAAAACGAAAGCCAGAAACGCTAGGAGAAATCCGAGAAGAGGTGTCCATATCTTGATATGCCGACGCCAATCTTGGTGGGACCCGCACTCAACGCAGAGCTTCGCGCCCGTCTCAATTTCTTTTTGGCATTCGATGCACTTCTTCAACTCTGCCATAATCGAATTGCTTCACTGTAGAACTAAAGCTTTTACCCTTGCTGAAAGTGCCACGTGTCGCCTCGAACAACAAGAGAAGCGGACATTTGATGCTGGGGTTCGAACGTCCGCTCCGTCCGCAAAGCTGCCAAGGGGTGGCGCGTAGACAAAACAAGAAAGGCCGGGTTTGCCCGGCCCTTCCTCTAGCCAACGCGCACCATCCGGTGCTTCTTCTTGCCGACCGACACCTTCAGCCCGTCACCGATCATCCCGGCATCGACCTGAACCTGCGGATCGCTGACCGGATCGTTGTTCAGGCGCAAGCCGCCCTCGGCGATCAGGCGCTTGGCCTCTTTGCCCGACGCGGTGATGCCGGTCTGGGACAGAAGCTGGATCACCGAGACGGGCAGGGCGTCCGCGCCAATCGTCACGATTTCCAGATCGCCGCCGGCGCCGCCCTGCTCGAACACCTCGCGGGCGGTGGCTTCGGCGGATGCCGCAGCCTCGGCGCCGTGCAGAAGGGTAGTGACCTCGTTGGCAAGGCGGATCTTGCCCTCGTTGATCTCGGACCCCTGCAACGCGCCCAGACGGTCGCATTCATCGACCGGAAGTTCGGTATACAGCTTCAGGAAGCGGCCCACATCGGCGTCGGTCGTGTTGCGCCAGAACTGCCAGAACTCGTAGGGCGACAGCATGTCGCCGTTCAGCCAGATCGCACCGCCTTGCGACTTGCCCATCTTGCGCCCGTCGCTGGTGGTCAGAAGCGGCGTGGTCAGGCCCCAGACCTCCTTGTCCAGCACCCGGCGCGTCAGATCGACGCCGTTGATGATATTGCCCCACTGGTCGCTGCCGCCCATCTGCAGACGGCAGTCGTAACGACGGTACTGCTCCAGGAAGTCATAGGCCTGAAGGATCATGTAGTTGAATTCCAGGAAGGACAGCGACTGCTCGCGGTCCAGCCGCGATTTCACCGATTCAAAGGACAGCATCCGGTTGACGCTGAAATGCCGCCCGATGTCGCGCAGGAAATCGAGATAGTTCAGCCCGTCCAGCCATTCGGCATTGTTCAGCATCATGGCCTTGCCATCGCCGTAATCGAGGTAGCGGGCAAAGACCTGCTGCATCCCGTCGATATTCGACTGGATCTGTTCGGGGCCAAGCAGGGGCCGCTCATCAGAGCGGAAGGACGGATCGCCGACCTTGGTGGTGCCGCCGCCCATCAGGGTGATCGGGCGGTTGCCGGTCTTCTGGAACCAGCGCAGCAGCATGATGTTCAGCAGGTGGCCCACATGCAGCGACGCCGCCGTGGCGTCATAGCCGATATACGCCGTCACCGGCCCGTCAATCAAAGCTTCGTCAAGCGCGGTCAGGTCTGTCGCGTCGGCCAGAAAGCCACGTTCGATGATGATGCGCAGGAAGTCGGATTTTACGGTCGGTGCCATTGCTATTTTCCTTTCGATGCGCCGGATATACTTGGGCCATGACAGAAGGGAAAGCCATGATGGACGGGATGATCCGGGCGCTGGGGATGATGTCGGGCACGTCGCTTGATGGCGTGGACGCGGCGCTGATCGAAACCGACGGGGTCAGGATCGGCGGGTTCGGTCGCGCCGGCTATCGCGGCTATGGCGGGAATGAGGCGGCGGTGCTGCATGACGCGCTTGGCCGCTGGCCCGGCGATCCCGGCGTGGCCGAGGCGGCGGACCTGTCGGTCGCGGCCCATGCGGCACTGGCGGCGGATTTCCCCGAGGCGGAGCTGATCGGCTATCACGGCCAGACCTTGGCCCATGATCCGGGCGGGCGCGGCACCCATCAGGCGGGTTCAGGCGCAGCGCTGGCGCACAGGACCGGCCGCCGCGTGGTCTGGGATTTCCGGACCGAAGACGTGCGACAGGGCGGGCAGGGTGCGCCATTGGCCCCGTTCTTTCATTGGGCCTGCGCCGATTGGGCGGTCCGGGCAGGGCGGATGGAACCCGCGCCCGTGGTCTTTCTGAACCTCGGCGGGGTCGGCAACCTGACCTGGGTGGACCCCTTGGCCGAGGGGCCAGAGCAAGGCTGCCTTGCCTTCGATACCGGGCCGGCCAATGCGCCGATCAATGACATGATGCGTGCGCGGGGATTGGGTGCGCGGGACGAGGGCGGGGCGCTTGCCGCCGCCGGGCAGGCCGATGGCGACATCGTCGCCGAGTTCCTGACTCATCCCTATTTTACCCGCCAGCCGCCGAAATCGCTGGATCGCGACGCTTTCGCGGGGCTCGCTCAGGCGGTGGCGCGTCTGACGCCCGAGGACGCCGCTGCGACGCTGGTGGCGGCGCTTGCGGGTTCGGTCGCGGCGGGGTTCGACTTTTTGCCCAGTCCGCCTGCGCGGCTGCTGGTCTGCGGCGGCGGCCGTCACAATGCCGCCATCATGGCGGCCCTTTCCGCGCATCTGGGTTGCCCGGTCGAACCGGTCGAGGCCGTTGGCCTGGATGGTGACATGCTGGAGGCGCAGGCATTCGGCTGGCTGGCCGTGCGCGTGCTGCGTGGGCTGCCCACATCGGGCCCCATGACCACGGATGCGCCGGGCCCGGTCAGCGGTGGGCGCATCAGCGCGCCGCGCAACTGAGGCCACCGGAATCTTGTCTGAAAGGATTGCGCTCCGTCATGCTCCCAGCATTTGCTGGCCGCGCAAAACTTTCGACCGGCATCGGCGTTTTTTTCCAATTCCCGCCTTGACGTGCCCGGTGGGGCCGCGTAAATCGCCGCTACCCCAGCGGGCGAAGATGCTGGGGTTGGTGAGCATGCGGTTGTAGCTCAGTTGGTTAGAGTACCGGCCTGTCACGCCGGGGGTCGCGGGTTCGAGCCCCGTCAACCGCGCCACCACCATTCGCCCACAGATGATGCGCGGTTGTAGCTCAGTTGGTTAGAGTACCGGCCTGTCACGCCGGGGGTCGCGGGTTCGAGCCCCGTCAACCGCGCCATCATTTGCCTTTCTTCTCAAATCACACACTTCTTCGACGATCTGGTTTTCGCGTTCACGCGCCGTCAGGCGTTCGGGCGCAGGCAGGCTTCCTGCCGCATCGCCCGCCACACAGGCATTTGTTCGGCATGTCACTGCCATCGCAGTCGCTAACATCGAGTTGTTAGCGCAACCTGCCGTTGCCGGGCGGCAATCCTCTGCTAATACGCCCTCAGACACAATTTCTGGGGGACGCCATGAAGGCCACGAATACCGTCAAGAAAATTCTCGCCAATTACGAAGGTGAAAACCCCGGCGTGAAGGGCAACCTGTGCCGCATGCTGATGGAAGGCAAGCTGGGCGGCACCGGCAAGATGATCATCCTGCCCGTCGATCAGGGCTTTGAACATGGCCCCGCACGCAGCTTCGCGCCGAATGCCGCAGGCTATGATCCCCATTACCATTACAAGCTGGCGATCGATGCGGGCCTGAACGCCTATGCCGCACCGCTGGGGATGCTGGAGGCCGGCGCTGATACCTATGCCGGTCAGATCCCGACCATCCTGAAGATGAACTCGGCCAACAGCCTGATGTCGGATACGGCGGGCAAGAATCAGGCGGTGACTGCCTCGGTGCAGGATGCGCTGCGGCTGGGCTGCGCGGCCATCGGCTTCACCATCTATCCGGGCTCGGACATGGCGCTGGATATGTTCGAGGAGATCTCGGAACTGCGCGCCGAGGCGGCCTCGGTCGGGATCCCCTCGGTCGTGTGGTCCTATCCGCGCGGCGAGGCGATCAGCAAGGATGGCGAAACCGCCATCGACATCGCCGCCTATGCCGCCCAGATCGCGGCGCTGCTGGGTGCCCATGTCATCAAGATCAAGCTGTCCACCGACCATCTGGAAAACAAGGATGCCAAGAAGGTCTATCAGGCGCAGAAGATCGACGTCTCGACCCAGGCAAAGCGCGTGCAGCATTGCATGGACGCGGCCTTTGGCGGTCGCCGGATCGTTGTGTTCTCGGGCGGCGCGGCGAAGGGTGCCGATGCGGTCTATGACGACGCCCGCGCCATCCGTGACGGCGGCGGCAACGGCTCGATCATCGGGCGCAACAGCTTCCAGCGGGCGCGCGAGGATGCGCTGGCGATGCTGGGGAAACTGGTCGAGATCTACAAGGGCCGCGACTGATCGCGGATGCGGGGGCGCTGCCCCCGCGCCCCCGGGATATTTGCGCCAGAATGAAAAGGGCCGTCCTTTGGGGCGGCCCTTTTGTTGCGCGCTGCGGCTACCAGCGGCGGGTCTGGGCGATATAGCTTTCGGCTTCTGCACCGAAGGCGGCGCGTAGGGCTGCTTCTTCAGCCAGTATGAAGCGGCGAGTCACAAGAATCGGGAAGAATGCGGCGATCAGCAGGCTGAATGGGCCGCCCCAGATGAAAGCGCCGCCGAAGATGACAAGCGCCATTCCGGCGTAGATCGGGTTGCGATTGATCCGGAACGGTCCTTCGACGATCAGCTGTTCCGGCTGGTCGCCTGGGTAGATCGAGGTGCGCTTGCGGCGAAACCACAGCGCGGCCCAGCCGATAAGCGCAAGCCCGCCAAGGATCAGGATCAGGCCGAGATAGCGCAAGGCGGCATGTTCGAATGGGCCGGGTGGGACCCATCTGCCGATGCAGATTGCAGCGAGCATGATGCCCAATCCCCATACCGGCGGAAGGTCGGGAAATCTGCGTCGGATAGCGCTCATCGATCACTCCATCGCGTGCCGGGCTTGCCGGTCCGCGCGATGCTAGGCCATTTCGTGATTGGACGGAATGGTGGCGGTCAGGTTTCGCCCGGCGCCTTTTTTCTGGTGGGCGAAAGCACGGCCTTGCGCGCATCCCGCCGTGGTCCTAGAAGATGCCCGTTTTCAAGGCCCCGGCTGCCGGGGACGAATAAGGGGGACAGCATGCCCTTGCTGGTGATGAAATTCGGCGGCACCTCCGTCGCCGATCTCGACCGGATCCGCAACGCGGCCGAAAAGGTCAAGCGTGAGGTCGAACGTGGTTATGACGTGATCGTCATCGTCAGCGCCATGTCGGGCAAGACCAATGAGTTGGTCGGCTGGGTCGAACAGACCTCGCCCCTGTTCGATGCGCGTGAATATGACGCCGTGGTGTCGTCGGGCGAGAATGTCACCGCCGGGCTGATGGCGCTGACCCTTCAGGAAATGGAGGTGCCTGCGCGCAGCTGGCAGGGATGGCAGGTGCCGATCAACACCACCGCCCAGCATTCGGCGGCACGGTTTGAAAGCATTCCGCGTGCCAATCTGGACCAGAAATTCGCCGAGGGCTTCAAGGTCGCCGTGGTCGCGGGCTTTCAGGGCATCGCGCCGGATCACCGGATCACCACGCTGGGCCGGGGCGGGTCCGACACCACCGCCGTGGCTTTCGCCGCCGCCTTCGATGCCGAGCGTTGCGATATCTATACCGATGTCGACGGGGTCTATACGACCGATCCGCGCATCACCTCCAAGGCCCGCAAGCTGGACCGCATCGCCTTCGAGGAGATGCTGGAACTGGCGAGCCTTGGGGCGAAAGTCTTGCAAACCCGCTCGGTCGAGCTGGCGATGCGTTATAATGTCCGCCTGCGGGTGCTGTCCTCGTTCGAGGATACCGACGAAACCTCGGGCACCCTGGTCTGTGATGAGGATGAAATCATGGAATCGAAAGTCGTTTCTGGCGTCGCCTTCTCGCGCGATGAAGCCAAAATCACGCTGGTCACGGTCGAGGACCGCCCCGGCATTTCCGCCGCGATCTTCGCGCCCTTGGCGGAAGCCGGTGTCAATGTCGACATGATCGTGCAGAACATTTCGGAAAAGAATTACGAGCATCACAAGGGCTCGGTCACCGACATGACCTTTTCCTGCCCGATCAATCAGGTTGAGCGTGCCAAGAAGGCGATGGAAGATGCCCGCAAGGCCGGTCACATCCAGTATGACGATCTGGTCGTGGATACCGATGTCGCAAAGGTCAGCGTCGTCGGCATCGGGATGCGTTCACACGCTGGGGTTGCGGCGCGCATGTTCCGTGCACTTGCTGATGAAAATATCAACATCAAGGTGATCTCGACGTCCGAGATCAAGATTTCTGTCCTGATCGACCGCAAATACATGGAGTTGGCCGTGCAGGCACTGCATGATGCGTTTGAACTGGAAAAAACCGCGTAATCTCGTCGCGCGGGCGACGATGGCAGGGGGCTATGGCGCTACGCAAGGACAGTGATTCCCGCAGGTTGCTCAGGCGGCTTCGCGACACGCTGGCGGCCCCGGGGGGCAGCCAGGACAGGCTTGACCAGATCACCCATCACATCGCCGATTCGATGGGAACCGAGGTCTGTTCCATCTACCTGTTCCGCGATGTCGATACGCTGGAGCTGTCGGCGACCGAGGGTCTGAAGGCCGCGGCCGTCCATCAGACCCGGCTGCGCCTGGGCGAGGGGCTGGTCGGCCGCGTGGCCCGCACCGGCCGGCATGTGAACACCGCGAATGCCCCGGCCGAGCCCGGCTTTCGTTTTATGCCCGAGACCGGCGAAGAGGTTTATTCCAGCTTTCTGGGCGTGCCGATTCAGCGTGTGGGCGACAAGCTGGGCGTGCTGGTGGTGCAGTCGCGCGAGGCGCGGCAGTTCACCGAGGATGACGTCTACGGGCTGGAAGTGGTGGCAATGGTGCTGGCCGAGATGGCCGAACTTGGTGCCTTTCTGGGCAATGCCGATGACCGGATGCCGCAGGCCCACCGCTTCCCAAGCATGTTTCGCGGAACCGGCGCGCAGGAAGGCGCGGCCGAGGGCAGGGTCTGGCTGCACGAGCCGCGCGTGGTGGTGGCGAACCCTGTTGGCGATGATCCCGTGCGCGAGAAAAAGCGCCTGCTGGAAGGCGTCGAGACCCTGCGCACGCGCGTCAACAAGCTGCTGGCCGATGCCGATATGAGCGACGAGGGCGACCACGCGCAAGTGCTGGAAGCCTATCGCATGTTTGCTCATTCGCGGTCCTGGCTGAAGCGGATGGAAGAGGACATCGACCTTGGCCTGTCGGCCGAGGCGGCGGTGGAAAAAGAACAGTCGCAGGCTCGCGCCCGGCTGGAGATGGCGGCCGATCCTTACCTGCGCGACCGGCTGCATGATCTGGACGATCTGTCGAACCGGCTGCTGCGCATCCTGACCGGGCAGGGCAGCGATACCGGGGCAGAGATGCCGGAAAACCCGATCCTGGTGGCGCGCAATATCGGCCCGGCGGAACTGCTGGATTACGGTCGCAAGCTGAAAGGCGTTGTGCTGGAAGAGGGCAGCGTCGGCAGCCATGCGGCGATTGTCGCCCGTGCGCTGGCGATCCCGCTGATCATCCATGCCAGCCGTATCGGGTCCGAGGCGCTGAACGGCGATGCGATCCTGGTCGATGGTGACATGGGCATCGTCCATCTGCGCCCCGAAGACAGCGTTGCCAAGGCTTTCCGCGACAAGATCGCCATGCACGCCGAGGCGCAGAAGCGCTATGCCGGCCTGCGCGATCTGCCGGCGGTCACCACCTGCGGCACGGCCATCGATCTGCATATGAACGCGGGGCTGATGGCGGATCTGCCCAGCATGGAAAGCTCGGGCGCCGAAGGGGTGGGGTTGTTCCGGACGGAATTGCAGTTCCTGACCCGCACCCGCGTGCCGCGCCGGTCCGAACTGGCGGCTCTGTATACGCGCGTCATGGACGCGGCCCAAGGACGCCCGGTGGTGTTTCGCACCCTGGACATCGGGTCAGACAAGGTTCTGCCCTATATGAAGCCGCAGGATGAGCCGAACCCGGCCATGGGCTGGCGGGCGATCCGTGTCGGTCTGGACAAGCGCGGCGTGCTCAGGATGCAGCTTCAGGCGCTGATCCGCGCTGCCGTCGGTCGGCCGCTGCATGTCATGTTCCCCTTCATTGCCGAACCGAGCGAGTTCGAGGCCGCGCAGAAGATGCTGATGGAGGAAATCGCGCGTGAACAACGGCTTGGCCGGGGCCTTCCGCTGGATATCCGCGTCGGCACCATGCTTGAAACGCCCTCGCTGGCCTTCGCACCGCTAAGCTTCTTCCGCAGCTGCGATTTCGTGTCCATCGGCGGCAACGACCTGAAGCAATTCTTCTTTGCCGCCGATCGTGAAAACGAACTGGTGCGCCGCCGGTACGATACGCTCAGCGAGCCGTTCCTGTCGCTGCTGGATCAGATCGTCGCCCGCTGCAACGAGGCGCAGGTGCCCTTGTCCTTCTGCGGCGAGGATGCCGGCCGTCCGGTCGAGGCGCTGACCTTCGCGGCGCTTGGCATCCGTCGGCTGTCGATGCGGCCGGCCTCGATCGGGCCGGTCAAGCACCTGATCCGCCAGATCAGCCTTGAGGAACTGCGCGAGGTGATCGACGAGGCGCGCGCCAAGCGACAGCCGGTACGCCGTGCGGTGACGGAATTTCTGGCGCAGCTGTAAGGGCCGCGCTAGGCTTCGCCGGTATCACGAGGAGCTGACATGACCGCAAACCTGTTCCCCTCGCCCCCCTGGCCGGCGCTGCCGGTACAGGGCGAGGCCGGCCGCTATCCGATCCACCGCATCTTCTGCGTGGGCAAGAACTATGCCGCCCATGCTGCCGAGATGGGCGGAGAGGTCAATCGCGAACAGCCGATCTTCTTCACCAAATCGGCGCTGGCATTCCTGCCTTCGGGGATGGAAAGCAACTATCCGCCCGGCACCTCGGATTATCATTACGAGGTCGAGCTTTGCGTGATGGTCGGCAAGCCGCTGTTCAAGGCCAGCGAGGCCGAGGCCGCCGGGGCCGTCTTTGGCTATGCCGTGGGGCTGGATATGACGCGGCGCGATTTGCAGAGCTATGCCAAGGATAACCGCCAGCCCTGGGACATGGCCAAGGATGTTGAGGAATCGGCGATCATCGGCCCCGTCACCCCGGCGGCGGACTTCGGGCCGGTCAGCGATCAGCGCATCCGGCTGCGGCTGGATGGCGAGCTGCGGCAGGATTCGACGCTGTCGGACATGGTTTGGTCCATCCCCGAACTGCTGTCGCGGTTGTCGCATCTGTATCACCTTGCCCCCGGCGACGTGTTGCTGACGGGCACGCCTTCGGGCGTGGGGCCGGTGGCGGTCGGCAATCACCTTGTTGGCGATGTCGAGGGGCTGGCCCCGGTCAGCGTCACCTTCACCGATCCTGACTGAGGGGCGTGCAGCGCGCCCGTCAGTTCGTCTGCCGTTTCGGGATGAAGGGCAGGGGGGCGATGGGCACGCCGTCCTCGACCAGGGCGCGCGCCTCATCGGGGCGCGCTTCGCCATAGATGGCGCGGGATTCGCTGCGACCTTCATGCATGGCGCGGGCCTCGTCGGCGAATCGCAGACCGACATAATCCGAGCTGCTCTCGATATGGTCGCGCAGTTTCTCGATGGGCGACTTTTCCGCGTCTTGCGCGGGCGCGATCTTGGCCGATACCGCCGGGGCCATCAGCGCCCTGTCGATCTGCGTGCTGCCGCAGATGGCGCATTGCACCTGCCCCGAATCGCGCTGTGATTCGAAGCTTGCGGATGATGCGAACCAGCCGTCGAAACGGTGGTTCTGTTCGCAAGTCAGGGCATAATGGATCACGATAACAGTCCTTTCAGGATCCTATATCGGTATCCTCGGCGTCTGCCGCAATGTTTTCAGATGCAGTCGGGGCGAATCGCGCGGCCGCGGGCTGACCCGCCGCGCCCAGAATCGCCCTCACCAGCGGGGCCACGTCGCCTGCACGCTTGTGCAGCAGGGCGCGTGCATTGGCGCCCATACGCGCCGCCTCTGCCGGATGAGCCGCCAGCCGCGCCAATGCCGCGCCGGCATCGACGGGCAGCGTTTCCGCCCCGCCGACCGCATGAAGAAGCGCGTAATCCTCGGCGAAATTCGCAACATGCGGCCCGTGCAGGATGGCGCAGCCATGGGCCGCCGGCTCCCATGGGGTGTGCCCGCCTTTGGCCACGAGCGAGCCGCCGGTGATGCAGATCGACGCAGCGTCATACCAGCGCGCCATCTCGCCCATGGTGTCGGCCAGCAGCACCGGTGCGGTTTCGTCAGCGCCTGCGGACCTGCGCGCTGGTGCCAGCCCGTGCTGTGCCATCAGTGCGGCAACGTCATCGGCGCGCGCGGGGTGGCGCGGGGCAAGGATCAGCCGCAACCCGCCCCCCAGCTTGCGTCGCGCGGCCATATAGGCGTCGAGGATCGGGCCGTCCTCGCCTTCATGCGTCGAGGCGGCAAGGATCGTGCGATCGCGGGTTTCAGGCTGTGGGCCGGGGGTGCTGCGCGCCGGCGCCAGCAGCTTCAGCTGCATGGGCGGCAGCAGTGCCTGTGTGGGCAGGCCCAGCCGGGTCAGCCGCTCTTCGCTGCCAAGATCCTGGGCCGACAGCCCGTCGATGCGGCGCAGCATCGGCCCGATCAGCCAGGGCAGCTTGGCCCATCGCCGGGCCGAGCGTTCCGACATCCGTGCCCCGATCACGATTTGTTTTATACCCGCCGCCGCCAGCCTGGCAGAGCGATTGGGCCAAAGCTCGTTTTCCAGCGTCACCGCGACGCGCGGGCGGAATCGGTTCAGAAAACGGTCCAGCGATTGCGGCGTATCCAGCGGCGCCAGCCGCGCCAGCATCCCCCAGCTTTGCGCCTGCGCCCGGCCGGTGGTCGTGTTGGCGGTCAGCACCAGCGGGCAGCGGTCGGCAAGCGCCTCGATCACCGGGCGGGCCGACATCAGTTCGCCCACGCTGGCGCCATGCAGCCATATCGGCGCGTTTTCGTCCGTTGTCGCAGGGTCAAGCACCAGCCTTTCGGCCAGCTCGCCCGTGGCAAAGGGCGGCAAAACTACGCCAGCCAGCCAGGATGCGCCGCGATACAGCAACAGGTTCCATCCGTTTCGGGGCAGGGGCAGGCGTTGGAGGTGGGTACCGGAATCGAACCGGTCTTCACGGATTTGCAATCCGGTGCGTAACCTCTCCGCCAACCCACCGCCGGTCTGAGGTTTGGCTGTGTTAGTCGATGCCGCGGCCCCTTGCAAGCGCCTATCCGGCGCAATCGGTCCGTTGCGCCCCGGCCCTGTTTTATGTCAAGAAAGGACAACGCAGATCGAAGGTTATCCCATGGTCGATTTCTCTCAGGCGCGCACCATGATGGTGGACACGCAGGTCCGCCCCAATGATGTGACCAAATACCCCGTGATCGAGGCGATGCTGACCGTCCCGCGCGAAGTCTTCGTGCCCGACGCCCGTCAGGCCGTGGCCTATGTTGGCGAAAACGTGCCGCTGGCCGACCACCGCTGGATGCTGGAGCCGCGCAGCTTCGCCAAGATGCTGGACGGGCTGAACATCCAACCAACCGAACTGGTCCTGAATGTGGGCGCCGGCCTTGGCTATGACGCCGCGGTGATAGCGCGATTGGCGCAGGCGGTAGTGGCGCTGGAATCCCACGCCGAAATGGCTGCCCAGGCCGAAGCCACATTGGCCGATCAGGGCATCGACAATGTCGCCGTTGTCACGGGCGAGCTGGTCGCCGGCTATCCCGGCCAGGCCCCCTATGACGTCATCCTGATCGCCGGCGGCATCGAGGAGTTGCCGCAGGCGCTCGCCGATCAGCTGGCCGAAGGTGGTCGGGTCGGCGCGATCTTCTCTGAAGGCAACCTCGGTGTGGCCCGGATCGGCTACAAGATCGACGGCGAAATCAACTGGCGCTTTGCGTTCAACGGCTCGGCGCCGGTGTTGCCGGGCTTCAACAGGCGGACGGGGTTCGTCTTCTGAGGAGGCCGGCAATGGTAACGAACAAGAAAAATCCGATCCGCACGGTGCTGAAACGTGCGGCGCTTGCGGTCATTCTGGGCAGCGCGGCCATCCCCGCGGCGGCAGAGACGCTGGGCGATACGCTGGTCGCAGCCTATCGCCATTCGGCGCTGCTGGATCAGAACCGCGCCGTTCTGCGCGCTGCCGATGAAGACGTCGCCACTGCCATGGCGGCGTTGCGGCCGGTCGTGGAATGGGCGCTGCAGCATCAGTTTACCGATTTCAACGGCGCCGAGGCGACGACGACGACGCTGGGTCTGACTGCGTCCATGACGCTTTATGACTTCGGGCGGTCGCAGGCGGCCATCGACATGGCCAAGGAAACGGTGATGTCGACCCGCTATGCGCTGCTTGCGGTCGAGCAGGATATCCTGCTGGGCGCGGTACAGGCCTTCATGGACGTCCGCGCGGCGGCTGAACAGGTCGAGCTGCAACAGAACTCGGTCCGGCTGTTGGGGCAGGAACTGCAGGCAGCCGAAGATCGGTTTGAGGTGGGCGAGATCACCGTGACCGACGTGGCCCAGGCGAATGCACAGCTTGCCGCGTCGCGCGCGGCGCTGTCCGCGGCCGAGGGTGACCTGGAAATCGCCCGCGAAAGCTACCTTGCCGCCACCGGTGCCCGGCCGAGGGGGCTGAATGCCCCGCCGCCGTTGCCCCGCCGCCCTGCTTCGACCGATGCAGCGCGTGCTGCCGCGCAGCGCAACCATCCCTCGATCCTGCAGGCCAGCCGCGAGGTTGCTGCTTCGGAATTGGCGGTGGTGGCCGCTGCTGCGGAACGCAATCCGACCTTTGCTGGGACGGCATCAGCCCAGATTGACAAGAATGAGGACAAGCAATTGGCGGTCGGGGTCGAGCTGTCGCAGCAGATCTATTCCGGCGGTCGGCTGTCCGCACAGCATCGCAAGGCGATGGCGAATCGCGATGCCGCGCGTTCGGCGCTGCTGAACACCTCGCGCGCGGTGAATGAAGCGGTGGGCAATGCCTGGGCCAATATCGACGTCGCCCGCGCCCAGATCGGCGCGATTGACGAGCAGATCTCGGCGGCGCAGCAGGCCTATGACGGCGTCCGCGAAGAGGCGACGTTGGGCGCACGGACCACGCTGGATGTGTTGGATGCCGAGCAATCGCTGCTGGAGGCGCGTGCCGACAAAATTACTGCAGAGGCAAATCTGCAGTTAGCACATTATCAACTATTGGCTGCTATGGGTGTGTTGACAGTGAAAGACCTGCAACTGGGAATACCCACTTATGACCCATCAGCCTACTACAATGCGGTGCGTGACGCCCCCTATACAAGCCGGCAGGGCGAAAGCCTCGACCGGGTCATGCGCGCCCTCAACAGATAAGCTTAACGCCCAACTGATCGGGGGCGGCCATGTCTGAACAGATGGCCGCTCATCCGAACAACACCGTCCCGGGGGCCGTGATCGGCCCTGAAATTGGGGACGTTCTGGCCTCGATCCGTCGTTTGATCGCACAGGAAAATGCGGGGCCGGACTTTGCAAGGCCGGTGCGCCGGCTGGATTCCTCGGGCAAGCCGCGCAGCGCCCTGCCTTTGGGGCCGAAGGCTGAAAAGCTGCGCTCGGTCATCGAACGCGAACTGGGTGCCATCGAACAGGCCGATGATCGTCTGGTCCTGCGGGGGGATGCCCTTTCGATGCAGGGCGGCGATGGGGGGCAGGATTGCACGCCGCTGGATGGCGCATTGCTTGCGACCCATGACGATATCGCCGACATGCAGGACGCCCCTGCCGAGGATCGCGCCACCGAAGTCGCGGCGAGCGAACTCCCCTTTGATGAGCAACGCTATCAGCAGGCGCGCACGGCAGGTCTTGGCCTTGCTGCCGGGCCCTCGGCCCAGATCACCACGATCCCCCCTCATATGGGCGCCACCCCGGCCCCCACGATCAATGCACAGGAGACTGACATGATGCTTGCAGAAAAAGCCGCGTCCGCTGATCTTTACAAGAATGCCATGGCCGATCACAGCGGCACCGGGTTTGATCTGTTCGCCGCCGACATGTCCGAGGATGAAGACCAGATGGCCGGGGGCAATGCACTGCGCAATCTGGTCCGCGACGTAATCCGCCAGGAATTGCAGGGTGAATTGGGTGATCGCATCAGCCGCAACCTGCGCCGCGCCGTCCGTCAGGAGGTTGCTTCCGCAATCGAGGCTGGCCTGAAGATCACCTGAAACTTGCTGCCGCGCGGGATGACGTGCGGAGATATGAGCGAAAATCGCGGCTGCTCCCTCCAGCCGCCGCGTAGAAAGCCGCCTTTCGGGGCGGCTTTCGATGTTCAAGACAGGGCGGACACGGGATGCCGGCGTCATGCCGTAAACCAGCGCTCGGAGGTGGCGGCGCATGCTGAGATGCGCGTCGTCCGGCGAATAGAGCAATATCTGCAACCAGTATGCGGCGCGAACAAAGCGGCGAGCTTCCAGTGCGTGCTGCCTCCCTGAGGTATTGGGCGAGCGACGCGGCTAGAGGTAGTTTTCCGGGTTAACCGCGTCAAAGCCTTTGCGGACTTCGAAATGGATGGCGCCAGAGCCTCCGGCGGTGCCGATCTTCTGACCTGCTTTGACCTGGTCGCCCTTTTGTACCGACAGTTGCGACATGCCAGCATAAACGGTCATCAATTCACCCTCATGCCGGATCACCACGATGGGGACGCCATCGGTGTCACGGGTGATCGCGGCGACGCGGCCGCCGCCGGCGGCCTTCACCTCGGTCCCGGTTGGGGCAGAGATGTCGATGCCGTCGTTTCGGCCCTTGCTGAAGGTCCGGGTGATGGAACCGGCAACCGGCATCTGGAATTTGCCAGAACCCGATGCCGCCGTCCGGGTTGCGCCCAGATCGGGCGTTGTCGGCTTGGCGACCGGCGTGGTCGTCGGGGCGGTTTTCTCGTTCGGCAGGGGCGTGGCCGCCGAAGGGGGCATGGGCGTGGGCGATCCCTGACCGGGCGCAGTAAGCGTGCTGCCGCCAGCCACTTGCCGGGCGGGGATGTTCAAGGTCTGACCGACCTTCAGCACCATGTTGGTGTCCAGATTGTTGGCCGTCGCCAGGTCCTGGATAGAGATCCCGTATCTGCGCGCAACCGACCAGCCGGTCTCGCCAGCAACGACGCGGTGCGTGGTCGCTGGGGTCATGGCGGTCTGCGCCGTCTGGCTGGTGGCAGGACTGCGCCCGCCGGGCACGTCGGGCGTGGCGACACCTTGGCCAGCATAGGGGTCAGTCACCGTCTGGCCGGCGGCTGTCGCGCCGCTGCCGGCAGTCGCGCCCGCACCCGGAATGCCCGGCATGCTGGTCGCCCCCGAAGGTTGCGGCATGCGCGCGCTGATCCCTTTGCCGAGCGTCGCGATGTCCTGCTGGACCACCGGGAAAGCCTGACACCCCGCCAGCATCGCGGTCAGCGACAGCGTCGCCGCAGTTTTGAAGATTGCACTGCTCATTCTTCGCGCCCATTCCTTCCGCCACGAACCGTCCGGCCGGCAAAAGGCGGCCTCAGCTGGGGCCCAAACCTTCGACCAAGGGCACGAAGCGCACCTGGCGCAGCTCGTGGTAATCAAAGCCTGTCTCTGTCCGGTTGACCCGGATCAATGTCTGCACCGCATCGGATTGTCCGACCGGCACCACCATGATACCGCCGATTTTCAGCTGCGCCAAGAGAGGGCCGGGCGGATCCTCGGCTGCAGCGGTGACAATGATGCGATCAAAGGGCGCCTGTTCGGGCAGGCCGTGGCTCCCATCGGTCAGCCGGACGGTGATGTTCGACAGCCGCAGGCGCTGGAACAGCACCTCGGCATCGGCCACCAGCCGGCGGTGGCGTTCCACCGTATAGACGCGGCGGCACAGGCCCGACAGCACGGCGGCCTGATAGCCCGATCCCGTCCCCACCTCCAGCACGGTATCGCGCGGGCCGGGGTTCAGCGCCTGGGTCATCAGCCCCACGACCGAGGGCTGGCTGATCGTCTGACCGCATTGGATCGGCAACGGCGTGTCGTCATAGGCGCGATCCTCGAAATGGCCACGCACGAATTCGCCGCGGTCGATGCACTCCATCGCCGCCAGCACGCGCGGATCGGTCACGCCATGCGACCGCAGCTGGAACAGGAAACGCATCTTGCGCTCTGCCAGGTCCTCGGCGTCTTCGGCGCGGTCGTCTTCGTCGGTCATCCCCGCAACGCCTCCTGCAGGGCGCTCAGCGAGGCGTGGCAGGTCAGATCCGCGCGCATCGGCGTGACCGAGATATAGCCGTCCAGATTCGCCTCGACATCGCTGTCGGGGGTCGCGGGGCGGTCCTGCGGCGCGCCGCGCACCCACAGGAAGCGGCGGCCATTGGGCGCGATGAAGGGCTCGACCCCGAAGCCCGGCCCGACCCGGCGGCCCTGCGGAACAACCCGCAGGCCCTTGACCTCGGCGGCGGGAACGGGCGGGAAGTTCAGGTTATAGAACAGGCGGAAATCCGCGTCCGAGGTCCAGTCGGCCCGGTCGAGCAATTGCCGGATGATGGCCGCGCCATGCTTGCGGGCGGTTTCGAACGGATCGGGCTGATCGCGCAGCGCCTGGCCGAAATATTGCGACAGCGCCACCGCCGGCAGACCCTGCAGCGCGGCTTCCATCGCGCCGCCGACCGTGCCGGAATAAACCGCGTTTTCGCCCGAATTGTTGCCCGCATTCACGCCAGAGATCACCAGATCGGGCGGATTGTCCTTCATCACGTCATAGACGGCGGCCAGAACGCAATCGGCGGGGCTGCCTTCGGCGGCATAGCGGCGTTCGGACAGGCGGGCGACCATGGTCGGATGCGCATAGGAAATGCAATGCGCCACACCCGACTGTTCAAAGGCCGGTGCGACCACCCAGACCTCGCCATCGGGGCCGGCCAGCTCGGCCGCGATCTCCTCGGCGACCTGCAATCCAGGGGCGTTGATGCCGTCGTCATTGGTGATGAGAATCCGCATGCAGTACCTTCGCCCATTTTTTCCTTGCCGGATCCATGATTATCCGGCGCCCGGCAAGGCGGCAACCCGCACATTATTTGCGAATGTGCCTTTGACGAGCGCCCCCCTCATTGGCTAGATGATCCCACCCGAGCAGGCGCGCGCAATGCAGATCTATCTTCCCATCGCCGAGGTTGCGGTGAACGCTTTCACGCTGATCGGCCTGGGCGGTATCGTCGGGCTGATGAGCGGCATGTTCGGCGTGGGCGGCGGCTTTCTGATCACGCCGCTGCTGTTCTTCATCGGCATCCCGCCCGCGATCGCGGTCGCCACCGGGGCCAATCAGGTCGTGGCTTCGTCGGTGTCGGGGGTGCTGGGGCATGTCAAACGGCGCTCGGTCGATTTTCGCATGGGCACGGTGCTGTTGGTCGGCGGCCTGATCGGTTCGGCGCTGGGGGTGCTGGTCTTCAACCTGCTGCAACGGCTGGGCCAGGTCGAGCTGGTGGTGCAGATCAGCTATGTGGTGATGCTGGGCGTCGTCGGTTCGATGATGCTGGTCGAAAGCCTGCGCGCGCTGCGCCGGACCAGGCGAGGCGCGCGCGCCAAGCGCCGCGCCCATGGCTGGATCCACACGCTGCCCTTCAAGGTGAAGTTCCGCACCTCGGGGCTGTATCTCAGCGTCATCCCCCCGCTGATTGTGGGGATGCTGGTGGGGGTGCTGTCTGCGATGATGGGGGTGGGCGGCGGCTTCATTATGGTCCCGGCGATGATCTATCTGCTGGGGATGCCGACCAAGGTGGTGATCGGGACGTCGCTGTTTCAGATCACCTTCGTGACCGCTTTCACCACGCTGATGCACGCGATCAGCTATAACACCGTCGATGTCATGCTTGCGGTGCTGCTGATCGTCGGCGGTGTGACCGGTGCGCAGATCGGTGCCTATCTGGGCGCCCGACTGCGGGCGGAACAGCTGCGTATCCTGCTGGCGCTGGTAGTGCTGGCGGTCTGCGTCAAGCTGGCGATGGATCTGTTCCTGACGCCCGACGACCTGTATTCGCTGACACCGGGGATCGTGTGATGCGCGGGATCATCCTTTGTCTGGGGGTGGCGCTGGGGCAGGCGGCCTGGGCGCAGGACGTGCCGCAGCCGGAAACGCAGCCCGCACCGGCACAGGTCGATGCCACCGACACCGTGCCGCCGATCATGTCCTATCCCTTGCCGTTGACCAATGGCGGCACGTCCGGCGCGTCGGCACCGCAGGCACCCGAACAGGTGGTGGCTGGCATGTCCTCGGATGCGGTATCGATCACCACCAGTTTCGACGGGTCCGAGATCCTGCTTTACGGTGCCGTCAAGCGCGAGACGCCGATCCCCTCCAGCAGCCTCTTGCAGGTGATCGCCACGGTCGAGGGGCCCTCGCGCAGCGTCACCATCCGCCGGAAAGAACGCCGCTTCGGCATCTGGGTGAACACGGAAAGCGTCGTCGTCGGTGCCGCGCCCAGCTTCTATGCCGTCGCCACCACCGCGCCCCTGCGCCTGATCCTCGACCCCGAGGAGGACGCCCGGTTCCGCATTTCCATCCCGACCGCCATGCGCAGCTTTGCCCGGCCGCTTGATGTCGAGGACCCGGTGGAGTTCACCGAGGCGATGATCGACATGCGCATGGCCGAGGGCAGCTATCGGCTGGATGACGGTGCGGTGACGCTGGTTGACGACACGCTGTTTCGTGCCGATTTCCGCCTGCCTGCCAATCTGGTCGAGGGCACCTATAAGACCCGGATTTTCCTGCTGCGCCAGGGCCGGGTCATCGACAGCTATTCCGCGCCGCTGGAGGTGCGTAAGGTCGGGCTGGAACGCTGGCTGTATCGGCTGGCCTTCGATCAGCCGCTGGTCTATGGGCTGATGTCGCTGCTGATCGCGGCGGTGGCGGGCTGGGGCGCATCAGCGGCGTTCCGCGCCTTGCAACGCGAATAGCGCGGCTTGCAGCCGATGGGCGGACAGGGCTAGATCGGGCCATGGCAAAGACCAAGAAGACCAATCTTTTCGCACGCGTCTGGCGCGACTATCTGAAGGCCTACTGGCCGAGGATGAGCGTCGCGCTGTTCTTCATGGTGATCGAGGGTTCGACCCTGGCGGTGCTCAGCTGGATGCTTAAGCCGCTGTTCGATCGGGTCTTCGTGGCCGGAGAAAGCGACGCGATGTGGTGGGTCGGCGGCAGCATCTTTGCGCTGTTCGTGATCCGGGCCGTGACTTCGGTCATCAACCGCAGCCTGCTGGTGTCGGTCCAGCAGAGGGTCGGCACCAGAATGCAGGTCGACCTGCTGGCCCATATCATGCGGCTGGACATGAGCTTTTTCCAGCAGAACCCGCCCGGCGCGCTGATCGAACGCATTCAGGGCGACACCAAGGCGGTGCAGGGGATCTGGCAGACCTTCATCACCGGGGCCGGGCGCGATATCGTGGCGCTGGTGGCGCTGTTCTATGTCGCCATCAAGATCGACCCGGAATGGACCGTCGCGGCGCTGATCGGTGCGCCGCTGCTGATCCTGCCGACGGTCTGGGTGCAGCGTTATGTCCGGCGCAAGACGCGGGCCTCGCGACAGAACGCGTCGGACCGGGCCACCCGCATCGACGAGGTGCTGCACGGCATCGGCACGGTGCGGCTGAACCGGATCGAGGACCGCCAGACCGCGCGTTTTTCCGCCATCGTCGACCGCATCCGCCGGATGGAGGTCAAGATTGCCGCAACCGGTGCCGTGGTGCCGGCGCTGATCGACGTCGTCACCGGACTGGGCTTTGTCGGCGTGTTGGCGCTTGGCGGGGCCGAGGTCACGCGGGGCGAGCGCAGCGTCGGTGATTTCATGGCCTTCTTCGCGGCGCTGTCGCTGGCCTTCCAGCCGCTGCGCCGCTTGGGTGGGCTGGCCGGGTCGTGGCAGGTTGCTGCCGCCAGTCTGGAACGCATCTATCAGATCCTCGACATCCAGCCCTCGGTCCAGTCCGGCCCGCGGACGGAACCGCCGCCCGACACGCGCATCGCCTTTGACGAGGTGTTCCTCAGCTATGGCGATACGCAGGTGCTGCGCGGGCTCAGCTTTGTGGCCGAAGCGGGGCAGACCACTGCGCTTGTCGGGCCGTCGGGCGCGGGCAAGACCACGGTGTTCAACCTGCTGACGCGGATGACCGATCCCGACGGGGGCAAGATCACGCTGGGCGGGGTCGCGCTGCCCGAGTTCGACCTGGCAGTGCTGCGAGACGAGTTCTCGGTGGTGTCGCAGGATCCCGCGCTGTTTGACGAAACCCTGCGTGAAAACATCACCTTGGGCCGGGAAGTTGACGAAGACGACTTGGTCCGGGCAACCCGCAGCGCCCATGTCGCCGATTTCGCCGCCGCCATGCCCCTGGGGTTGGACAGCCCGGCCGGCCCGCGCGGATCGGCGCTGTCGGGCGGGCAGCGCCAACGCGTGGCCATTGCCCGCGCCGTGCTGCGCGACGCGCCGGTGCTGCTGCTGGACGAGGCGACCTCGGCCCTTGATGCGGCGTCCGAACGGCTGGTGCAGGAGGCGTTGGACGGGCTGTCGCGCGGGCGCACCACGCTGGTGATCGCGCACCGGCTTTCGACCATTCGCAATGCTGACAAGATCGTCGTGTTGGAGGCCGGGCGGGTTGTGGAACAGGGCAGCCATGACCAATTGATGGCCGAAGGCGGGGCTTATGCCGCGCTTGTGCATCTGCAATTCGGAGATACCACGTCATGAATGCGCGTCGCCTGCTGCGTCTGTCCGGCCCGGATGCCGGCGAATTTCTGCAAGGTCTGGTTACCAATGATGTGCGCCGCGCCCCAATCTATGCGGCGCTGCTGACGCCTCAGGGCAAGTACCTGGCCGATTTCTTCGTCATTGCCGATGGCGACGGCTTTCTGCTGGACGTGGCGGCGGGTCAGGCTGACGACCTGCTGCGGCGGCTGGCGATGTACAAGCTGCGCGCCAAGGTCGAGATCGCCGAAGATCCGCGCGCCGTCACCCGCGGCACCGGCCCCGCACCGGACGGCGCCATCGCCGATCCGCGCGATCCGGCGCTTGGCTGGCGCGGCTATGGTCTGGGCGCGGATGATGCGACCGACTGGGATGCGATCCGCGTCGCGTATCTGGTGCCCGAAGCCGGGGCAGAGCTGATCCCGAATGACAGCTTCATCCTGGAAATGGGGTTTGAGCGCCTGCACGGCGTCGATTTCCGCAAGGGCTGCTATGTCGGGCAAGAGGTTACCGCGCGGATGAAGCACAAGACCCAGTTGCGCAAGGGTCTTGCCCGCGTGTCACTGGATGCGCCGGTGCCGCCCGGTACACCGATCCTGACCGCCGACGGGCGCGAGGCTGGCACCGTCTTCACCCAATCCGGCGGGCGCGGCATCGCCTATCTGCGCTTTGACCGCATGGCCGAGGGGATGCACGCCGCAGGGGTGCCCGTCCACCCGGAATGAGTGTGGACGCGCCTGTCCGCCGCATCGTCCATGTCGATATGGACGCATTTTTTGCCTCGGTCGAACAGCGCGACAACCCGGAATTGCGCGGCAAGCCGGTGGCCGTGGGCGGTGCCAGCAAGCGCGGCGTGGTGGCGGCCGCCAGCTATGAGGCGCGGCGCTTTGGCGTCCGATCAGCCATGCCATCGGTCACTGCGGCGCGGCGCTGCCCGGAACTGATCTTCGTGCGCCCCCGGTTCGAGGTCTACCGCGCCGTCAGCCAGCAGATCCGCGAGATCTTCGCCCGCTATACCGCGCTGATCGAGCCGCTGTCGCTGGACGAGGCCTATCTGGACCTGACCGACCGGCTGGCGCCGGGCATGACCGCATCGGCCACGGCGGCTGAAATTCGCGCCGCGATCCTGGCCGAGACCGGCCTGACCGCCAGCGCCGGCATCAGCTATTGCAAGTTTCTGGCCAAGATCGCCTCGGATCAAAGAAAGCCCAACGGGCAATTCGTCATCCCGCCCGAACGCGGGGTGGATTTCATCGCGGCCCTGCCGATCGACAAGTTCCACGGCATCGGCCCGGCCACTGCCGCCCGGATGCGTGCATTGGGGATCGAGACCGGCGCCGATCTGCGCGCCATGGGGCAGGTTTTCCTAGAGGCGCGTTTCGGGAAATCGGGGCGCTGGTACTGGAATATCTCTCAAGGAATCGACAACCGCGCTGTCAGCCCCGACCGCGTCCGCAAGTCGATTGGCGCCGAGACCACCTATTTCGACGACCTCCATGATCTGGCCGCGGGGCAGGAGGCGTTGGTACCGCTGGCTGAGAAAGTGTGGCGCCATGCAGAGCGGCTGGACGCGCACGGACGCACGGTGACATTGAAAGTCAAATTTGCCAATTTCCAGCAGATCACCCGCGCGCATTCGCTGAATCGGCCGGTGTCAAGCGGGGAAGAGCTATGTGGTATCGCTCAGGCCCTGCTGGCAGGGGTCATGCCCGATCAGCGGGGGGTGAGGTTGCTGGGGGTGACGCTGTCGGGTTTCGGGGGCAGGGAAACCCTGCCCGGACAGCTTGATTTGTTTGAATGAAACCCCAAATTTAAACGCAACCGGAACGGATCCTTTTGCGTTGCACCCAAATAAGACTAAGGCGTGGACGGTGAGGTATGCTACTGACGCATGGCTGACATGAGGTTAGCGGTATACCGAATCAGTGGGTCATTGAGGTAGAGACACCCACCACCCAGAAACGAGTCCGGGAAGAACGCCCATCCGGGGCGATTAGAAACATATTTGGTCAGGACGGTAAAGATGCGTGATTTCGTAGATGGATCTGCATTCAATTTCGAACAAGGTCAGCGCGCCCGCAAATTGTTCGCGGCCGTGGTACTGGCGGCATTGGACGACGCGATTGCTGACGACAAGAAATATGGCAACGGCCCCGAACAGATCGCCCGTTGGGCACGCTCGCGCGATGGGCGCGAAGTGCTGTCCTGCGCGGGGATCGACCCGAACGAACGCGTTGTCAAAGGGCTGATGGAATTCGTTTCCAAGGGCGTGCGCACCTCTGTTGCGCTGTCGCGCGAGGAAAGCGAGCGCCGTCAGGCCGCCGAGGATGCCGAGGCCGCATAAGCCTTGCGCAAATATCGGCTGTAATAAAAACGCCGCCCCTCGGGGCGGCGTTTTGCATTTGGGCTTCAATGCGAAGGCGCGGGGCCGAAATGCCGATAAACAAGGTCGGACGGATCCGGTCGCGCTGCGTCGGGCTCTGCAATGCCCTCGCGCTTTCAGCCCAGCTCGTTCCGCCAAGGCGGGTTTGCACCGGGGCGCGAGACAGTGATGGCAGCCGCGCGGGCGGCCAGATCAAGGGCCGCGCGCAGCAGATCCTCGGTGATGCCATCCAGCCCGTCCTTGCTGAGCGAGCCCGTTTCCGCCAGCGAGGTCAGCAAGCCGGCGTTGAAGGTGTCGCCCGCGCCGATGGTGTCGGCCACGGTCACCTTGCGCGCCGGATGGGTAAAGCTGCCCGAGGCATGGATCGCCGTTGCGCCTTCCGAGCCATGCGTGCGCAGGATCAGCTTTGGCCCCACATCCAGCAAGCGCGCGGCGGTATGGCTGGGATCGGCGTCGGGGAACAGCCATTCCGCATCCTCGTCCGAGATCTTGACGATATCGGCCACCCGCAGCAGGCGGTTGTAACGCTCGCGCGTGGCGCGTTCATCGCTGATGAAGCCGGGGCGGATATTGAGGTCAAGCGAGATCACCTTGCCGGCTTCCGAGGCGCGATGAGAAAGCTCTTCGACCGCGCTGCCGCAGGGCTCCTGGATCAGGCTGATGCCGCCGATGAACAGCGCATTCAGTTCCTCGGGCAGGGCGGGCAGGGCCTCGGGGGCGAACATGCGCCCGGCGGTGCCGTCATCATAGAAGCTGTAGGTCGCATTGCCGTTGTTCAGGAACACCAGCGCCAGCGTGGTCGGCAGCCGGCTGTCAGGGCTCAGCGACAGGTCCACGCCCGCTTCGGTCAGGGGGCCGCGCAGCATGGTGCCGAACGCATCTTCCGAGAAGGGCCACAGAAAACCGGTCTTTGCCCCCAGCCGGCCAAGCGCCACGGCAGTGTTGTAGACCGACCCCCCGGGCAGCGGGCGATACATGCCGTTTTCCGGCACCATGTCGATCAGCGATTCGCCGCAGCACAGGATCATCGTCAGTTCCTCCCCCAGGCACTCAGTAGCCTTGGATAATATAGTCCTGATCCGAGGGAAAGATGTCGCCCGCGCCGCCGGGTCCGCTGAACTCGACATAGCCCGATTGCTGCGCGGCCAGCAGGATCGCGGCAAGAAGCAGCAAGCCGGCGATCACCGCGCCGGTGATCTTCCAGACCGACCAAGGGCGTTCGCCCTGAACGCGGCCGGATTGTCCGTTGACCACGAAACGATAGGATTTTCCGTTGTATTTATAGGCCGCCGACCAGATCGGCAGAAGGACATGCTTGAAGGTCTCGGCCGAATAGGCGGTCTGGGCGCGGTCGATGCGCTGTTCGTCGCCGCCGATATCGCGGCGAATGTCCATTGCAATGACGCCGGCCATTTGCTGACGTGCGATGTCGTGGCCCGATTGCAGCGGGATGGTATAGCCTTCGGCCTTGAACCCAGCCAGATATTGCGGGTCGTATGTGCGCAGATGCGACAGGTCCCAGGGCGCCAGCGCATCGGTGAAGCGGCGCGGCAAGGCCGAGGAGGCCAGCACCAGCACATCATTGAAGGCCCGCCCGACACGGCCCCGCACGGCGTGCCAGCGGGTCTTGCGGACCTGGCGGGGGACACGGCGGGTCCGGCCATTGACCGTTTCGGTCACATAGACGGTTTCGTAATAGTAATCGCCACGCTGCCCCAGATATTCCGAAGCGGTATCGGCGTCGAAGGTCCAGAACGGTGAATAGACCCCGGCCATCTTGCGCCCCTTGCGGGCATAGGCGATCAGCCCCGAGGGCGCGAACCACAGCCGCCCCAGCCAGTCGTCCAATGCGGCGCGTGCCTGTTCCTCGGTTACCAGAAAGGGAACGACGCCCTGCGGCTTCAGCAGCCGGGTGGCGCCGGTATCGGTCACCACAGGCGTGGCGCAGAAGGGGCAGTTGGTGGCGTGATCGTCGCCGCCCAGTTCGAATTTGGCCCCGCAATTCGGACAGGACAGCGTCCGAACCTCAATCGCCAGATCACCGCTCGCATCCAGTCGTAGCCCGCTTTCCAGCGGAATTTCCCGCAATTCCGGGGCCTTGCGGCCCGCATCCCATTGCAGCGCGCGGCCGGTCGAGGGCTCTTCCAGCAGCACTCTGTCGCCTTCTGAACCTTCGCGGGCCGATCGCGCGGGCGCCTTCGCTGCACCGGGGCTGATCTTCTGGACGTGCCCGCAATAGGGGCATTTCAGCACCTGTTCGCCGGGCGAGAAGGTCAGGCTGGCGCCGCAATTCTCACACGGATAGCGGAATTCGCTGGGAGGGGTGGGCATGATCAGTTTCGCGGGCTGAAGGGCACGGACCGGGGCGGCCCGTGCCGGCTGCGGCTCAGGGCGTTTTCGGGGCGGACAACGGCGGAGGCGGCGGCGCAATGGTGAAAAGCTGCGCCAGTTCTGCGACCTCGTCGGCGGGTTTCCAGCCGTCCTGCCCGGGCGCCCAGACCAATGTCTCGCGGGTAAAGCTGCCATCGCGGGCCAGCCGGCCCAGATGGCCGCGCCCATAAGGACCATCGGCCTGACCGTCGATGGCGATATGCCAGACGGTCTCGCCACGCGTGCCGGGCAGGGGCGGCGGCAATGCCGCTGATTGCGGCTGCGCCTGCGCGGCAACCTGTCCCCATGGCCCGCGCTGCGCGGCCATGCCCATGCCGATGGCGGCGCCCATGCCCGCACCCATCGCGGCCCCAGCGCCGCCCTGGTTGTTCGAGGCGTTCAGCATCGCCTCGGCCTGGGCATATTGGCCGAAGCGATCCAGATCGCCCACGATCCCCATCGATGTGCGCTTGTCGAGGATCGCCTCAACTTCATCCGGCAGGCTGATGTTTTCAATGTAAAATTCTGGAATGGTCAGCCCGTATTGCGCGATTGTCGGCGCGATCGCCTTGGCAACCATCTTGCCCAGCTGATCGGTATTGGCCGCCATGTCCAGCACTGGGATGCCCGAGCTGGCGATCATCCGCGAGAATTCCTGCACGATGATGTTGCGCAGCTGGAAGGTGATCTCATCGCTGGTGAATTCGCCGTCGGTGCCGACGATTTCGGCCATGAACTTGGCCGGGTCGGTCACGCGCATCGAATAGGTGCCATAGGCGCGGATGCGCACGGGGCCGAATTCCGGGTCGCGGGCGATGATCGGGTTCTTGGTGCCCCATTTCAGGTTGTTGAACCGAGTCGTGTTGACGAAGTAGATCTCGGATTTGAAGGGCGATTTGAAGCCATGATCCCAGTGCTGAAGCGAGGTCAGGATCGGCATGTTGTTGGTTTCGAGGATATAAAGCCCCGGCCCGAAAACATCGGCGATCTGGCCCTCATGGACGAAAACCGCTGCCTGACCCTCGCGCACGGTCAGCTTGGCACCGTATTTGATGGCATTGCCGCGCCGCTCGAACCGCCAGACCATGGTGTCGCGGGTGTCGTCGGTCCATTCGATGACGTCGATGAACTCGCCCGAGAGGAAGTCGAACAGGGCCATGGGTCTCTCCGTTGCAGGTTTGCGGGTCAATCCGCGAAACGGGTTCAGGTTCCGGGCGCGGGGGTGAGGTTTTCCGCCCGGATGGTTGTCATTTCACCAGCTCTCCGGCGATCTGGGACACCGCGGGTCGCGCCGTTTCAGCGTCCATACCGGGGATCAGCCGCCTGTCATAAAGCATCTGCAGCAGCAGCGCGTCGTGATGCGTCAGCAGGGCGAATTCCTCGTCATCGTTGAAGATCGAGGGGCGGGCATTCGGACTGTCATTCGCAAGACCCATGCCCTGGGCCAGTTCCTCGTGGATGCAGGAACTGCGCAGCCGGGGCGGCAGCTCGGCCCGGATGATCGCCACGGCTTCGGAATAGAGCGGGCTGCTGCCCAGCGAATAGGCAAAGACGGTGCAGTAATTTTGCGGCGGAAGTGCCTGAATCGCCTCGATATCTCCGGCAGGGATGCCGGGAATGATGCGCGACAGGCGCGGCCCGATCTGGCGGCGCTCGTCCTCGCTGAGGAACATGACGGTGAAATTCCCAGCCGCCGGGGTGGCTGCGATGTCATGGCCGGTCAGCCGCGCCAGCCGCTCGGCAAAGGCCTGTACCTCGGCCCGGTCGCGGATCCGGGTGCCCGGCGGGACCGAGGCACCGAATTCGACCGCAATCCGCACCGGCTGCGCCCAGCGGCGCAGCCGCGAGGGGCGGCTATCGGCGATCAGGTCAGCGCCCTGACGGCTGTATTCGTCGTAGAGCGCGATGTCGATGAAATCGCGGGTCAGCTGGTCGGCTGATACCGGAATGGCGCTGCCATCGTCACGGCGCAACTGGCCGCGGGCGACCAGCATATCCTCGACCCCGACGAAATAGCCATGCATGGTCTGGCTGGCCGGGGTATTGGCGGCATGGGCCGCCAGCGCGGCCGCGTCGGTGGCGCGCTTGGCCCGTGCCGCGCGCAGCGCCGCATTGGGGCGCGGCTGTGGCTGGGGATAGGCCAGAGGATGCGGCGCGGTCGCGACGGGCTGGGTCGGGCGGGTGCTGTCCGCGCCACGGTCGGCGCAGGCCGTCAGCATCAACAGCCCGAACATCGCCAAAACCCCCGACACCGAGGGGCCGGGGGTGGGGCGCGTTCGCAGGGGCAGGGTCGCAGTGGTCACGGTCAGGGGGCCTGTTGGTCGATCCGGGGCGTTTGGGCGCGCGAGGCGGCGAGCGTGCGGCGCAGTTCTTCCTCCATGTGGATCAACTCGCCCTCGGCAGTGGCGCGGCGCGCCTTGCCTTCATCGGCGATGCGCAGGCTGTCCTCGATGGTGGCGATCAGTTCGGCGTTGGCAGTTCGAATTGATTCGATATCGAAGACACCTCGTTCCATCTGGGTGCGGATCTGCGCATTGGCCTGACGCAGGTTCTTGGCGTTGGCCGTCAGCAGCTCGTTCGTCAGGTCGGTCGCATCCTTGACCGCGCCAGCAGCCTGAGCCGAGCGCTGGATGGTCACCGCCTGCGCCAGCTGGGTTTCCCAAAGCGGCACGGTGTTCACCAGAGTCGAGTTGATCTTGGTCACCAGCGACTTGTCGTTTTCCTGCACCAGCCGGATCGAGGGCAGCGACTGCATGGTGACCTGCCGGGTCAGCTTGAGGTCGTGCACGCGGCGTTCCAGATCGTCGCGCACGGTGCGCAGGTCGCGCAGTTGCTGAGCCTCCATCACCTGCCCATCGGTGGGGCTGGCCTGAACCTCGGCTTCCTTGGCGGGGATCAGGTCCTCGTCCAGTTCGCGCAGCTTGGCGTCGCCCGCAGCGATGTACAGGCCCAGCTCGTCATAGAATTTCAGCGTCCGGTCATACAGAACGTCCAGCGATTTGATGTCTTTCAGCAGCAGGTGTTCATGGGTCATCAGGTCTTCGGTGATCTTGTCGATCTGGCCCTGAACCTCTTCGTAATTGGCGACAAAACGCGCGAAGGGTGCGGCGCGCCCGGTCAGCCGTTCCCACCAGCTGCGCTCGCGGCGCACGTCCAGTTCGCTGACGGAAAAGCCGCGAATGGTGGTGACGATATTGCGCAGGGATTCGCCCGCGGGCCCGACATCCTTGTTCTTCACATCGGCCAGCATCTGCTGGCTGATTTCCTGCAATTCGGTCTGCGCGCGAGTGCCGAAATGAACGACCGAGCCGCTATCGCGCAGGTCGATTTCGTCCATGCGTTTGCGGATATCCTCGGCCACGGGTTCGGGGGCGGCCTCCAGCGGCATGACATCGCCTTGCGGCTCGGGCAGAACGACCGATGTGGCCTCTTCGATATCTTGCATCGATTGCGCGGCAGCACGTTGAGTTTCGGTCGTCATCGTCTTCGTTCCTCGCGGTAGGCGTGGTCTGTTGCGGCGCAGAATAGGCCGAATTCACGGCTGATCAACAGTAGGAACGGGCGAAAGTTCCGCTGGTGGCCTTCACGTTACACCCGGCCGCGCCGCAAGGCAGCAATGACGGAAATCAGGGCAGCGATGCCCAGACCGGTGGCCAGACCGGTTCCCGATGCCTGCCAACCCCATGTGCGGATTGCCGGAATGCTGGTGAATGGCGACAGGAATTGGCCCAGAAACACCGATCCGGTCAGCAGGGCTGCGGTCGTCGCGCGGGCCTGTGCCGGTGTGATCGACAGCGACAGCGCGATGAAGCCGGGCATTGACAGCGCATATCCGGCCCCGACCAAAGCCGTGCCCAGAAAGATCCGCGGTGCATCACCGCTGCTGATCAGCAGACCGAAGCCGGTGGCCTGCAACGTAAAGCCCAGGCCCCAGCCGCCGAAATCGCCGATCGCGCGGCGGATCCTCGGGTAAAGCAGCGCGGCGAAACCGCCTGCGATCATCAGCGCGCCTAGGGCGCTGCCGGTCATGCCGGGCGCCTCGTAGCCGCGCCATTGCAGATAGAATGGAAGCTGGGTGGGCATGGTGAAGAACAGCATGGTGACCACACATTGACCAAGCGCCAACAGCGCGACAGGCAGGCGCCAGTCGGGCGTATCGTCCGCCACAGCCCCCATATCGCCCGGACGGACGTGCCGGGCAGGTTCGGTCAGAACACGTGCAAGGAACGGCAAGGCCAGGGCCGGAAGCGCATAGATCGCGAAGGGCAGGCGGATCGCGATGCCGGCCAGGACGCCGGCCAGCGTGATGAAGGCAAAGCCGCCGAAGTTGCGCGCCGCCACCTGTGCCCCGGACAGCGCATGCAGGGCGGCGCCGGTATAATAGTCACCGATCAGCGCCGATTGCGCCGTCATGATCATCGCAAGCGCGATGCCGAGGATCAGCCGGCTTGCCAGCAGCAGCGGCAGATCCGCCAGCACCAGCCCGGCGCTGCCGGCCAGGGCGAACAGTGCCACCCCACCCAGCAGCAACGGCTTGCGTCCCAGCCGATCCGCCAGAATGCCGCAAAGCGCGGCAGTCAGCACCACCGCAAGCGACGGCGCGGGCACCAGCAGGCGGATCAGGAAGGCATTGCCGGGCGTGTCGGGAAATTGGCGCGCAAGGCCGGGAAGGGCGGGGCTGATGGTGGCCGCAGCCATCACCGTCAGGCTTGCCGCCAGCAGCAGCGCCAAAGCGCGCGGATCGCGCCGCATGGCTTCGGGTTGAGAGATTTCGGCATGTGTCATCTTGCGCACCTCTTGCGGATTCGTCAGGCGGCTGGCAGGCTAGCAACTCAAGCCGACTTGAGGTCAAGCATGAAACTTCTGGACATTGGAGAGGTGTCAGAGGCCAGCGGTCTGCCCGCTTCGGCCCTGCGTTACTACGAGGAACAGGGGCTGATCGCGCCTGCGGGCCGGCGCGGGCTTCGGCGGCAATACGAACCCGAAGTCCTGATGCAGCTGACGCTGATCAGCATGGGCAAGGCCGCCGGCTTTACGCTGGACGAGATCGGCAGCATCTTCGGCAATCGTGGCAGGCCGGTTCTGCCCCGAGAGGAGCTGCACCAAAAGGCCGATGCGCTGGAGCGCCAGATGCGAGAGCTTGGCGCGCTTGCCAAGGCTGTGCGCCACGTCGCCAATTGTCAGGCGGAATCGCAGTTCGACTGTCAGGCGTTTCAGCGTCTGATGCGGGTCAACATCAAGACCATGCAGCGGCGGGCAAGAAAGAACGGGGGCCGCAAGGCCCCCGTCTGATCGTCATGCAAGTGGCTCAGGCCGCCTTCTTCTGCCCACCGAAGCGGCCATAGAAGGTTTCACCCTTCGCGGCCATGTCGCGCAGCAGGGCCGGGGCCTTGAAACGCTCGCCATATTCGGCGGTCAGGTGGTCGCAGATCTCGACCGCGCGGGCGGCGCCCATCATGTCGAGCCAGCTGAACGGACCGCCCGACCAGGGCGCAAAACCCCAACCGAGGATCGCGCCGACATCGCCTTCGCGGATGTCTTCCAGCACGCCTTCTTCCAGCGCCCGGACGGCCTCCAGCACCTGCGCGAACATCAGGCGGTGCTGCACTTCGGTCAGTTCGGGCTGTTCGTCGGCCTCGGGGAACTTCGCCTCAAGCCCGTCCCAAAGCCCCTGACGCTTGCCCTTGTCGTCATAGGCATAGAAGCCCGCGTTCGACTTGCGGCCCAGACGACCTTCGTCGGCCATCCAGAACAGCACCTCGTCCACGGCACCATCGGGATAGGCATCGCCCATCGCGGCCTTGGTCGCCTTGGCGATCTTGACGCCCAGATCAATCGAGGTCTCGTCCACCAGTTGCAACGGACCCAGCGGCATCCCCATCATCTTGGCGGCGTTTTCGATCAGCGTGGGGTTCACGCCTTCGGCGGTCATCCGCATCCCTTCGTTCAGATAGGGGATGATGCAGCGGTTGGCGTAGAAGAAGCGCGCATCGTTCACCACGATGGGGGTCTTGCGGATCTGGCGCACGAAATCCAGCGCCTTGGCGACGGCGCGGGGGCCGGTCTGCTTGCCCTTGATGATTTCCACCAGCAGCATCTTGTCGACGGGGCTGAAGAAGTGGATGCCGATGAACTGTTCGGGACGCGAGGACGCCTTCGCCAGTTCGCTGATGGGCAGGGTCGAGGTGTTGGTCGCGAAGATCGCCGTATCCGGGATCACCGCTTCGGCCTTCTTCGTGACTTCGGCCTTGACGCCGGGGTCTTCGAACACCGCCTCGACAATCAGGTCGCAGCCTTCCAGCGCGGCGTAATCCGTGGTCGCGGTGATGCGGCCCAGAACTTCGGCCTTCTTCTCCTCGGTCACCTTCTTGCGGCTGATGCCCTTGTCCAGCAGCCCTTCCGAGTAGGCCTTGCCCTTGTCCGCCGATTCCTGCTTGGCGTCGATCAGCACCACCTCGATCCCGGCATTCGCGCTGACATAGGCGATGCCCGCACCCATCATGCCGGCACCCAGAACCCCGACCTTCTTGACCTTTTCATCCGGCACATCGGGGCGGTTCGCGCCTTTTTCCAGCGCCTCCTTGTTGATGAACAGGCTGCGGATCATCGCACCCGACGACGGGTTCATCAGTACATTGGTGAACCAGCGGGCCTCGATCTTCAGCGCCTGATCGAACGGCACCTGCGCGCCTTCGTAGACCGCGCTCAGCAGCGCCTTGGCGGCGGGATAGACACCGAGCGTCTTGCCATGGACCATCGCACTCGCACCCACAAAGGTCATGAAACCGGCGGGATGATAGGGCTCGCCACCGGGCATCTTGTAGCCCTTGGCGTCCCACGGCTTGACGATGTCGGCGTCCTTGGCGTTCAACACCCATTCGCGGGCGGCGGCGACCGGATCCTCGACCACCTCGTCAATGATGCCGGCGGCCTTGGCCTTTTTCGGATCGTTCAGCTTGCCTTCCAGCAGCAGCGGAGCAGCCGCCATCGCGCCCAGCTTGCGCACCAGCCGCGTCGTTCCGCCCGCGCCGGGGAAAATGCCGACCATGATTTCCGGCAGGCCGATCTTGGCCTTGGGGTTTTCGGCGGCAAAGATGCGATGCGTGGACAAGGGCAGTTCCAGCCCGATGCCAAGCGCGGTGCCGGGCAGGGCCGCCGCAATCGGCTTGCCGCCCTTCAGGGTCTTGGGGTCCATGCCAGCACGTTCGATCTTGCGCAGCATGGTGTGCAACTGCATCACCAGCCCGAAGATCGCCTCGGCCCCGCCGGCTTCCTTCATGCCGCCCAGCACGTTCAGGTCCATGCCGGCGGCAAAATCGGGCTTGCCGCTGGTGATGACGATGCCTTTGACGGCGTCATCGGCAAGCGCGTCGTCGATCAGCCCGTCCAGCTCTCGGATGCCGTTTTCCGACAGCACGTTCATGGACTTGTTCGGCACGTCCCAGGTGATGATGGCGACGCCGTCGGCGTCTTTCTTCATGGTGAAATCGGTCATATCCGGTGCCTCCCTTACACGCGCTCGATGATGGTGGCCGCACCCATGCCGGATGCGATGCACAGCGTGGCGAGACCCACATTCAGGTCGCGACGCTCCAGCTCATCCAGCAGGGTGCCGATGATGATGGCGCCGGTGGCCCCCAGCGGGTGACCCAAAGCGATGGAGCCGCCATTGACGTTGACCAGAGCCGGATCGACCTGGAAGGCCTGCATGAAGCGCAGCACGACCGATGCAAAGGCCTCGTTCACCTCGAACAGGTCGATATCCTTGATGGACATGCCGCTGTCGGCGAGGATCTTTTCGGTCACCGGAACCGGGCCGGTCAGCATGATCGTCGGATCGGTGCCGATCTTGGCGGTCGCGCGGATGCGGGCGCGGGGCTTCAGGCCGAACTGTTCGCCGAATTCCTTGTTGCCGATCAAGACGCCCGCCGCACCGTCCACGATGCCCGACGAGTTGCCCGCGTGGTGGATGTGGTTGATGTGGTCCAGATGCGGATATTTCAGCATCGCCACCTTGTCGAAGCCGGGCATCACCTCGCCCATATCCTTGAAGCTGGCTTTCAGCTTGCTAAGGTCTTCGACCGTGGTGCCGGGGCGCATGTATTCGTCGCGGTCCAGAATGGTCAGGCCGTTCTGGTCCTTCACCGGCACGATGGACTTGGCGAAGCGGTTATCGGCCCAGGCTTCGGCGGCACGGCGCTGCGATTCAACCGCCAGCGCGTCGGCCTCTTCGCGGCTGAAACCGTATTCGGTTGCGATAATATCGGCGCTGATGCCTTGCGGCACGAAATAGGTTTTGAAAGCTAGCGAGGGGTCCACGGCAATCGCGGCCCCGTCGCTGCCCATCGGCACGCGGCCCATCATCTCGACCCCGCCGGCGATATAGGCATTGCCCGCACCACCCTTGACCTGATTGGCGGCCAGGTTCACGGCCTCCATGCCCGATGCACAGAAGCGGTTGATCGCAAGGCCGGGGATGGATTCGTCCAGATCCGACGCCAGCACAGCGGAACGAGCCAGACAGCCGCCCTGTTCCTTGACCTGCGTGACATTGCCCAGAATGACATCCTCGACCGCGTGGCCTTCAAGGTTGTTGCGGTCCTTCAGCGCGTTCAGGATACCCGCAGACAGCGCCAGCGAGGTGACTTCGTGCAGGCTGCCATCGGGGCGGCCCTTGCCGCGCGGGGTGCGCACGGCGTCATAGATATAGGCGTCAGACATGGTTCCTCCTGTCAGGCCCGGTCGGCAGGGCTGCCGGGCATCAGATCGTATGGGTGTTTCCAGCCGGGCAGGGCGGCGATGCCGTCAAGCCAGCGGTCGATATTGGGCCAATCGGCACGATCGAAGCCGAAGGGTTCCGGGTAAAAAAGGTATCCGCAGCAGGCCGCGTCGGCGATGGTGAACGTGTCGTCAGCCACCCAGTTACGTCCCGTCAGATGGGTGTCGAGAATCTTGTAGGTCGATTTCAACCGTGCCTTCAGAAAGTCGAGCGCGGCTTGCGGGCGCTTGTCGCCGGGGATGAAGTTCTGCAGGAAGCGCGCGGGGCCGACCTGTCCCGACAGCTTGTGATTGTCGAACATGACCCAGCGCAGCACTTCGTTGCGGTCGCGGCCAAGAAACTTCCTGGTCTTTTCCGCGATATGCAGCTGAATCACCGCCGACTGGGTCAGCGTCAGATCGCCCTCGCGGAAGACCGGAACCTCGCCCATTTCGTTGATTTCACGAAATTCGGGGCTGCGGGTCTCGCCGTTGAAGAAGTCCACGTAGACGGGCTGCCAGTCATAGCCGGCCAGTTCCATGGTCAGCGCCGCCTTATAGGCATTGCCGGATTCGCCAAAGCAGTAGAGTTGCGCGGTCATTGTTCCAGCACCTTCGTCGTTGCCACGGGCAGATCGACCTGACCCAACCAGGGGAAGGCATTGCGCAGCGAATCCTGCTGGGTTGCGCTGCCCGCGCGCACCACGCGCCAGGCCCCCTGATCCTGCAGGGCCAGCGTGGTGCTGTTTTCCTCGATCACCATGGGGGCCTCATCGTCGTTCAGCGTGACCTCCAGGACGTTTCGCGTCGGGATGATCGCGAAAAGCGTGCCATCGGGCAGCGCCTGCCAGACCATCTGCGTCGTATCGATGACGGATTCGCGGACGCTGGAAAGCTGTGCCATCTCGGTCATGCTTTCGGTCATCATCGCGTCGAATTCCGCGCGCGTCATACCCTGCGCCTCGGCATTCTTGTCGAGCAGCGTCGGGGGCAGGAATTGCAGGCTGGCGGCGATATCGCCTGCAATTGTGATGCGCTCCAGTTCATTGGCCAGGCTGTTGACGGTGGCGATATCCTCGGCCGTCTGGGCCGTGGCGGGCAGGCCAGTTGCGAGGCAGGCGATCAAGGCGGCAGTCGTCTTCACACTGTTCTCCTTTCCGGGGATGCGGGGGCTGTCCGGCGGACAAGCGGATGCGCCTGTCAAGGCGCAGCCGTCGACTGCATGGTTTGTGATGCCGGCAGGGCAACGCGGCGGAATTCGGGATAGGCCTGACGGATCTCGGCAATCGCCTCATCGTCGGTCAGCGCGGCGAGATACCATGTGCCGCCGTCCAGCACGGCGAGTGTATTTCCCTGTTCGGTCAGCGACAGCCCGCCGGCGGTCGCGCGGGCGGCGGCGGGGATGACGGCGTAGGGCATGCCATTCCCGGCGGTTCCGACAAGCGCCTGCGAAAGATCATGTCCGCCGGCGATCCTGATCTCGGATCTGGTCCCCGCCACTCGCGCATCCATGTTGGCCTTGGCCTGCTGTGCCGAGATGCCCGACTTCTCGGCGAAAACTGCGGCCAGACGCGGCGGGAGATAATCGATTGTCGCGCCCAGATTGCCGCGGCGCAGTTCGGCATCATAGGCGTTGACGCGCGCTTTCAGCGATTGCTTTGCGGCGTCGTTCAACAGGCTTGTCGCAGCATAGCTTTCCGATGGCGGCACCGAGGTCGCGCAGGCACCAAGGCCCAGAACGGCTGTCAGCGCCACTGCGGCGAAGGTCAGGCGTGAACGTGAAAAGGTCATGCAAAGCTCCTGCTCGGTCAAATGGGCGCGGCTGATCCCGCCGCGCCCATTGAGGGGTCAGAACTGCTCGGCGTCCAGTGCCATGACGGGATCGGCACCGCTTTCGATGCGCGCCAGATGGGCCGCCGTCGCCGGAAGCTGGCGCTTCATGTAATAACGCCCGGTGGCCAGCTTGGTATTCAGGAAACTCGCGTCGCCATTACCGGCATCCAGCGATTTCTGCGCGGCGACAGCCATCTGCGCCCACATGAAGCCCAGAACGGTGTGACCGAACAGGTGCATGAAGTCGTAAGACCCGGCAAGCGCGTGGTTCGGGTTCTTCATGCCGTTCTGCATGAAGAACATCGCCGCCGCCTGCAGATCCTTCGACGCCGCTTTCAGCGGGTCGAGGAAATCGGCCTTCAACGCCTCGTTGCCTTCGTTTTCCTTGATGAAGGATTTGACCGTCTCGAAGAAGGCCATGACCGGCTTGCCGCCATCTGCGGCCAGCTTGCGGCCGACCAGATCCAGCGCTTGCACGCCGTTCGCGCCTTCATAGATCATGGTGATGCGGGCATCGCGGACGAACTGGCTCATCCCGTGTTCTTCGATATAGCCGTGACCGCCATAGACCTGCTGCGCGTTGACGGCAGTGTCAAAGCCCTTGTCGGTCAGGAAGCCCTTGATGACCGGCGTCAGCAGCGAGATCAGCCCTTCGGCATCCGCCTGTCCGGCATGGGCGCGGTCGATCTGATGCGCGCCCCAGAAGGCCAGCATCCGCGCGCCTTCAAGGAAGCTTTTCTGATCCATCAGGTTGCGGCGGATATCGGGATGGACGATCAGCGGATCGGCCGGGCCTTGCGGGTTTTCTGCACCGGTGACAGCGCGGCCCTGCAGGCGGTCCTTGGCGTAGGCGACGGCGTTCTGATAGGCCGCCTCGCCGATGGCATAGCCCTGCAACCCGACGCCCAGACGGGCCTCGTTCATCATGGTGAACATGGCGCGCATGCCCTTGTGCAGGTCACCCAGCAACCAGCCCTTCGCGCCGTCATAGTTCATCACGCAGGTCGAATTGCCGTGGATGCCCATCTTTTCTTCGATATTGCCGACGCTGACCGCGTTGCGATCGCCAAGGCTGCCGTCTTCGTTCACCAGAAACTTCGGCACGATGAACAGCGAGATGCCCTTGGTGCTTTCGCCGCCGCCCGGCGCCTTGGCCAGCACCAGATGGATGACGTTGTCGGCCATGTCGTGATCGCCGGCCGAGATGAAGATCTTTTGACCGGTAATCAGATAGCTGCCGTCATCCTGCGGTTCGGCCTTGGTGCGCAGCATGCCCAGATCGGTGCCGGCATGCGGTTCCGTCAGGTTCATGGTGCCGGTCCAGTCGCAGCTGACCATCTTCGGCAGGTATTTCTGCTTCTGCTCATCCGTGCCATGGGCGTGAATGGCGGAATAGGCGCCGTGGGTCAGGCCCTGATACATGTTGAAGGCCATGTTCGCGGACACAAAGATCTCGCCCGTGGCCAGGCCCAGCAGATAGGGCATGCCCTGACCGCCATATTCGGGATCGCAATCCAGTGCCGTCCAGCCGCCCTCCTTCATCGCCTCGAAAGCGTCCTTGAAGCCCTTGGGCGTGCGCACCACGCCGTTTTCCAAAACGCAGCCTTCCTGATCGCCGACGGTGTTCAGGGGGGCCAGAACATCGCTCGCCAGCTTGCCTGCCGCATCCAACACGGCTTCGGTAAAGTCGCGGTCCAGCTCATCGTGGCCGGGCAGGCCCGAGGCCGAGACGTTCAAAACGTCATGAAGGATGAACTGCATATCGCGGACGGGTGCGTTATAGATGGGCATGGTCGATCCTGTTGTGTGAATTGGGTTATTCTGCGGGTGTTCCGGTCGCGCTCAGCCGTGGCTGCGTTCGGCAAGCAGCTGTTCGACTTCACCGATCTGAACCGTCAGATCGGAAATTGCTGTCGTCAGTTCGTCGCGCTGCTGGATCATGTGGGCCAGCCGCTCATGGGCGGCCCCGATCGTGGCGGTCAGTTGGGTGACGTTGTTTTCGCGCGGGTCATAAAGTTCCAGCAATTGCCGGATGTCTTCCAGGCTGAAGCCAAAGCGCTTACCCTGAAGGATCAGCTTCAGCCGGGCGCGGTCGCGGCGGTCGTAAAGGCGATGCTGGCCCCGGCGCAGCGGCGACAGCAATTCGCGTGATTCATAGAAACGCAAGGTGCGCGGCGTCACGTCAAAGGCATCGCACATCTGGCGGATTGTCATCATTTCGTCGGTCATGCCGGCGCCTCCCCTCTTGCTGATGCGGGACGACCCGCAACCTCCGAAGAAAGGATGGCGCAAGTTGACGCGAACGTAAACGAAAACGCTGCGTCACGACCGCCGAACGGTCGACGCGATTGCCGCGAAAGCCAGCAAAAGCTGGCCTCTCAGTCCATGTTGCGCAGAATTTCTGAGGTTTCGTCGCGAAGCGTGCGCAGGTCCTTGATGGCGTTTTCGATATCGGCCTGCTGGGTGGCCAGCAGATCAAGCTGGCGATTGGCCATGTCGATCCAGACCTCGTACTGTTCGCGGTCGCCCTTCTTATCGTAGATTTCCAGCCATTGCCGTATCTCCTCCAGGCTGAAGCCGAAGCGGCGACCGCGCAGAATCAATTTCATGCGAGCAACTTCGCGCGGGCCGTAAAAGCGCGAACGGCCGTCCTTCCGGGGCTGAAGCAGTTCGATATACTCGTAATAACGCAAGGTGCGCGGCGTAACGTCGAAACGGCCGCACATTTCTTTGAAGCTGAGTTCCTCTGAACCGGGCATGGCAGGTCCTGCAGGTAAGGGGAAGTTGCTGGCAGGCTAAACCGGATGTCGTTCCCCCGCAACCTGATGCACGTTATGCGGGCGCAGTTGTCGCAGACCCCGTCCGTCAACTTGCCGCGAGGGCGCACTTGCCGCGAAGCCGGCGCCAAGGGTATCACAAGGAAAACAAGGCTGCATCCAGATGACGAGCAAAGACCAGATCGCCAACGAGACCCGCGACCGCATTGCGCGCCAATTCATCGAGGCCATACCCCATGCCCGCGCATTGGGCATGTCATTGGACGAGCTGGGCAGCGGCGAGGCAGAAATCTCGATGGGGTGGAACGAGGATTTCGTCGGCGACCCGCGCAGCGGCATCATTCATGGTGGCGTGATTTCGGCGTTGATGGATACCTGCTGCGGGGCGGCGGTGCTGAGCCATCCGACCGCGCCACGTTCGACGGCGACCATCGACCTGCGTATCGACTATATGCGTGCAGCCGCGCCGGGGCAGCGCATCACCGCCCGCGCCACCTGCTATCACGTCACCCGCTCGGTCGCCTTCGTGCGCGCGCAGGCGACGGATGAGGACAGCGGGAACCCGGTTGCCACGGCCTCCGGCGCCTTCACGGTGGAGCGTTGAGATGACCGATCGCAATGAGCCCTTGCAGCAGATCAAGCTGCGCCGCGACAACGCGCTGCGCCTGCTGGTCGAGGGCGTGCCCTATATCCGCTGGATGGGGATACGCTTTGACCGCCGGGGGGATGAACTGACGGCAACCATGCCTTTTGACGAAAAGCTGATCGGCAACCCATTCCTGCCGGCGATCCATGGCGGTGCGACGGCGGCGTTTCTGGAAATCGCGGCGCTTGTCGAACTCAGCTGGTCGGCGATGTGGGAGGATCTCGAATCGGGCAGGATCGCACCCGACGCGGCCATGCCCGAATCGCTGCCGCGCCTGCCAAAGACCATTGATTTTACCGTGGATTACCTGCGTTCCGGCCTGCCGCGCGATGCCTATGCGCGGGCGCGGGTGGTGCGGTCGGGGCGGCGCTATGCCAGCGTGCATGTCGAGGCATGGCAGGACAACCGTGCCAAGCTGATCGCGCAGGCCACGGCGCATTTCCTGATGCCGCAGGGCTAAGACAGTGGCGCGCGTGGTCAGCCATCGCCGGGTGCTGGCGATCGCGCTGCCGATCATGCTGTCCAACGCGACCATCCCGATTCTGGGGGCGGTGGATACAGGGGTGATCGGTCAGCTGGGGCAGGCCGCCCCCATCGGTGCGGTCGGGATCGGCGCGGTGATTCTGGGCTCGATCTACTGGATCTTCGGCTTTCTGCGCATGGGCACATCCGGCCTTGTCGCGCAGGCCCATGGCGCGGGCGATGAAATCGAGGTCGGCGCCCATCTGGCCCGCGCCCTGGCCATCGCGTTTGCCGCCGGTCTGGCCCTGATCCTGCTGCACCCGCTGCTGTTCGCGGGCGCCTTCCGGCTGGCCCCCGCCAGCCCCGAGGTCGAAGATCTGGCCCAGACCTACCTGTCCATCCGCATCTGGGGCGCGCCAGCCACCATCGCGCTTTACGCAATTACCGGCTGGCTGATCGCTATGGAGCGGACGCGCGGCGTGCTGGTGCTGCAATTGGTGCAGAACGGGCTGAATGTGGCCTTGGATTTGTGGTTCGTCCTGGGCCTTGGCTGGGGCGTGGGCGGCGTGGCGTTTGCCACCCTGATCGCCGAAACGGCCGGGCTGGCGCTTGGCCTGTGGTTCTGCCGCGCGCCCCTGCGTGCAGCACTGGGCCGGGCAGGGCTGTTCGCGCGCGACCGGATGCTGCGGCTGGTGCGGGTCAACGGCGACATCATGGTCCGCTCGGTCCTGTTGCAAGCGGCCTTTACCAGCTTCATCTTCGTGGCGGCCGGGCAGGGCGATGTGACGCTGGCAGCCAATCAGGTGCTGATGCAATTTCTGGAAATCACCGCCTATGCCTTGGACGGATTTGCCTTTGCTGCCGAATCGCTGATCGGGCAGGCGGTCGGCGCGCGCCGACCCGACCAATTCCGCCGCGCGGCGCGGATTGCCAGCCTGTGGGGCGTGGGCGGGGCGGTGTTGGTCGGCCTGTCCTTCGCCCTTTCCGGGCCGTGGCTGATCGACCTGCTGTCCACTGCGCCCGAGGTCCGCGCTGCGGCGCGCGATTACCTGCCCTGGCTGGTCCTGGCGCCGATCCTGGGCATCGCGAGCTGGATGTTTGACGGCATCTTCATTGGGGCGACGCTGACCGGCCGAATGCGGCGGGCGATGATCGAGGCGGTGGCGATCTATGTGCTGGCGCTGCTGGTGCTGGTGCCGGCCTTCGGCAATCACGGGCTTTGGGCGGCGCTGATGGTGCTGAACGTCGCGCGCGCCCTGACCATGGCGCGCTTCTATCCCGAAGCCGTCGCCACCGCCCGGCGCGGGGCCGTGCCCCATCACGCCGATCCGGCGGACCTGACCAGCCCGGTCTAGCGCCCCACGGTCAGACCCATTTCGCCATAGGCGGCAGGCTCATCAGCACGGCATCGGCGTTATGGCCGGTTTCCAGCCCGAACTTTGTGCCGCGGTCATAGACGAGGTTGTATTCCGCATAAAGTCCGCGATGGACCAGTTGCGCGTCCTTGTCGGCCTCGGTCCAGTCCTGGCGCATATGCGCCTGCGCCAGCGGCAGGAATGCGGGCAGGAAGGCCGCACCCACGGCGCGGGTAAAGGCGAAATCAGCCTGCCAATCGCCACTGTTCAGATCGTCATAGAAGACGCCGCCCACGCCGCGCGCCCGGCCGCGATGGGGGATAAAGAAATACTCGTCCGCCCAGGCCTTGAAACGCGGGTAATATTCGGGGTCGTGGGCGTTGCAGGCGGTTTCCAGCGTGGCGTGGAAATGCGCGGTATCGGCGGGGTATTCGATGCAGGGGTTCAGATCCGCGCCGCCGCCGAACCACCAGGCATGCGGCGTCCAGAACATCCGCGTGTTCATGTGGACCGCCGGCGCATGGGGGTTCTGCATATGGGCGACCAGACTGATCCCCGAGGCCCAGAAACGCGCGTCCTCTGCCATGCCCGGCACGCCGCGCGCGGCCATTGCGGCCTGTGCACGAGGCTGCAGCGTGCCATGGACCTCGGACCAGTTCACGCCGACCTTTTCGAAGACCCGGCCGCCGCGCATCACCGACATGATGCCGCCGCCGCCATCATCGGCGCGCGCGGTTGGCGTCACCTCGAACCGGCCCGGATCGGCGGGGCCGGGGCCCGCATCCTCCAGCGCCTCGAAGGCGGCAGTGATCTGGTCGCGCAGGCTGCGGAACCATTGCGCCGCCTGCTGGCGTTCTTCGGTCATCTGGGTCATGCTGGTCCCCCGCGCGCTAATTGCCCGCGATGAACGGCGCGGGCCTGCCTTGTCACGCTCGACTTAAAGGCCATGCCCATGACCCGCAACCTGATGATATGGTTTCTGCCGCTGCTGGGGCCATCTGTCGCATTCGCTGGCTGCGATGCAGCGCCCGAGCTGCGCCAGCGGATCGAAAGGCAGTTGACCGAGGCGCAGGCAAATCTTGATCGCGGCTATCGCATTCGCAGCCCGTCCGACGCCGGCTTCACGACCACGCCGCAGCGGGTGCCCGTCATCCGCCGGGACCCTGACGGCAATCACCTTCCCGTCACGGAATGGATAACCCGCCACGTCTACCTGGACCAGGATGATCCCCGACAGCCGCTGGACCCCCGCCGCCTTCATGCGCCGATAGATGCCGAGGCCGAAGGCCGCCGCCGCGACGATCTGGCGGCAAGACTGGCTGCGATCACAGATAGTTGCGGCGATTGAAAGGTGAGTTGCCGTGCGCCGCGGCGGCCGCTAGGCTGGTGCCGTCCATCGCCGAGGTCTGACCATGATCCGCAAAATCACCCTTCTGCTGCCACTGTCGCTGCTGGCCGCCTGCGGTACCCCGCAAGAGCGCTGCATCAGCGGAAATACGCGCGAATACCGGGTGTTGCGAAACCTTCTGACCGAGACCCAGGCCAATCTCGCCCGCGGTTACGCCTGGGAGGAACGCGAGGTCGTGCGTAGCGAGTTGGGATATTGCCGCCGGCCGGTGCGGACGCGCGATGGCGATATCGTCTATGCCTCTTACAGCTGCTGGCGCGATGTCGTCGATACCGAGCGTTACCGGGTGCCGATCGACCCCGCGTCAGAGCAGCGCAAGCGTGACTATCTGGAGACAAAGCTGAAGACCGAAACCGCCCGCGCCGAACAGGCAGTGGCGGCCTGCAAACTTGCCTATCCCGAGGAAGGCTAGGCGCCTGCAGGCCTTGGAAGGCAGGCCCTAGAACATTGCCGTTTGCACGGGGTCCAGCAGGCTGCGCCCGCCGTCGACATTGATGATCTGCCCGGTCACGAAGCCCGCCCCGTCGCCGACCAGATACAAAACGGCATCAGCCAACTCGTCGGAACCGGCAATCCGCCCCATGGGCGTGCCCTTGATGATGTCCTCACGCAGGCCCGGATTGTCCTTCAGCGCCGCCTTAAGCTCGGACGTCATGACCGAGCCGAAAGCGACCGAATTGACCCGGATCCGATGCGGCGCCAGCGCCAGCGCCATCGCCCGCGTCGCCTGATCCTGCGCCGCCGAGGCGATGGAATAGGCCAGCAGATCGGGGTGGGGGCGCTGCGCGGCCAGCGTCGTCAGATTGACGATGGCGCCGGCCATGGTGTCGTTGTCGCTGCCCTCTGCCTGCTGGATCATCCGCTTGGCGACGATCTGCGACAGCCGCAGCCCGGCCAGCAGGTTCTGGCGCAGCATCTCCTCCAGATCGGCTTCGGTGCATTCCAGCGGCTTGTTCAGCTTCACCATGCGGTGCGCATTGACCAGGATATCGACCCGGTCGAACGCGACAAGCGTCGCCGACAGCAGGTTCGCCGTTGACAGGCGCTGCGACATGTCGGCGTTGAACTGGCGCACGCGCGGGTCGTCGCCGAAGCGTGCCATCTCGTGATCCAGTGCCGCCTCGTCGCAATCGGCGAACATCACATTGGCGCCGCGTTCGTACAGCGCCCGCGCGATCGCCAACCCGACGCCGCGCGCGGCCCCGGTCACGATCGCGGTCTTGCCCTCAAGCGAGCTGGTCATCGCGTTCTCCTGTTACGGGCGCCTGCGCCGGTCGCGGTGAGGATCTTGAAGCGGTTGTCACCGCCAATCTCGGCGACATCGGCGAAATGCTGGCCCAATTGTGTCTCATAGGGCAGGTGGCGATTGGCGACCATCCACAGCCGCCCGGCACTGGTCAGCAGCCCCGCCGCCGCCTTGATGAAAGCCGCGCCCAGTCCCGGATCGGCGGCCCGTCCTTCGTGGAAGGGCGGGTTCATGATGACGCCATTCACCGGCTCTCGCAGGCTGAAATTGCGCGCATCGGCCCAATGGAAGGCCGCGCGCGGATCGGTGATGTTAAGGCGGGCGCATTCCAGCGCCGTATGGTCTGCCTCGACAAGGTGCAACTGGGTGACGCCGGGATGGGCAAGGATCTGCGCCGACAACCATCCCCAGCCCGCGCCAAGATCGACGATGCGCGTCGGCAGCTTGTCCGGCAGCGCCGCCGCCAGCATGGCAGAGCCTGCATCAATGCCCTCGGCCGAGAAGACGCCGGCGCGGGTGGTGAAACCGGGCAGCGGCGTCAGCGGTCGGGATGCCCAGTCAGCCGGAATTGCCGCGGGATCATCGACACGGGCGATCTTGCCATGCGCTTTCGATTGCGTGTCTGAAATGCCGCCCAGCTTCTTGATTTCTTTCAGAATTGATTCAATTCCGTCGGTTTTTTGCCCGTCGATCCACAAGGCACCGCCCGGCTTCAGGTGGGCGGCACCCTGGGCGATCCGCGCGCGTGCGGCGTCGCGCGACCGGGGCAGGGTCACCAGCACCGTATCGAAGTGGCCATCGGCCTCGGTCGCCACGTTAAAGCCGCGCGCCTTCAGCGCCGCGAAATGCTGGGCCATTCCCTCGACGATCAGCGTCGAGGCGCGGTCGAAGGGCGACAGATCCTCGGCGCCATCGGCGCCAAGCACCAGCGTTTGCCCAGCCGCGCCCTCGGGGAAGGCCAGTTCCAGTCGCGATATGCGCATGTCTTATTCTTTTTCCATCGTGCATTGCAGCGGATGCTGCTGGCGGCGCGCCAGCTCCAGCACCTGCGCGACCTTGGTTTCAGCGATTTCATGCGAGAAGACGCCAACCACTGCCAAACCTCTGCGGTGAACTGTCAGCATGATTTCAATGGCTTGCGCGTGAGTCATCGCAAAAAGACGCTCCAGCACATGGACCACGAACTCCATCGGGGTGAAGTCGTCATTCAGCAGCAGAACCTTGTACATCGGCGGTCGCTGGGTCTTGGCGCGGGGCTTGACGGCGAGGTCGGTCTCCTCGCGGTGGACGGGATCCTGGGGCATGGCAATCAATATCGGGACAGGAGGATTAGCAGCGGAATATAGGGTGTTTCGGGCGTAATGTAACCCCGCCTATGCGCAAGAGAGGGTGGCGGGTTCCGGCCGAGCCCGTCGCGGGAACGTGAAAATGCGTCAAATGCAAGGTTTCCGCATGGAATTCTCTGTGCTATTGTTAAAAAATTAACGACGGCCGCTTACAAAACAGGCCGCAACAGGCAGAAGAGATCGAGACAGTGACCAGATTCCGCACGTTGTTCCGCGCAGGATTGCTGACGTTTTTCGCGTTCCTGATTCCCCTTGCCGCGCAAGCTGCGCCGTTTGCTGCCTATGTGATGGATGGGCGAACAGGCAAGCAGATACATGCCCAGAATGCCAATACGCGCCTGCATCCTGCATCGCTGACCAAGATGATGACGCTTTACATGGCGTTTACCGCGATTGAGCGTGGTCAGGTGCGGTTGGATACCCGCTTTACGGTGTCTTCCAAGGCCGCTGCCGAACCGCCCTCGCGTCTGGGCCTGCGCGCCGGCCAGCAGATCGAACTGCGCTATCTGATCCGCGCCGCAGCGGTGAAATCGGCCAATGATGCGGCCACGGTGATCGCCGAAAATCTTGGCGGCTCGGTGCCGAAATTTGCCGGGCAGATGACCGGCATGGCGCAGGCGCTGGGGATGCGCAACACCCAGTTCCGCAACGCCAACGGGCTGACACAGTCGGGGCATTTTTCGACCGCGCGCGATATGAGCGTGCTGGGGCGGCGGCTGTTCTATGATTTCCCGCAGTATTACTCGATCTTTTCGCGCCGCTCGGCCGATGCGGGGATTGCGACGGTTCGTTCGACCAATCGCACCTTTCTGGACAATTACGCGGGCGCTGATGGGATCAAGACCGGCTATACGCGGGCCGCAGGCTTCAACCTGACCGCCTCGGCGCAGCGCGGATCGAAGCGGATCATCGCCACAGTGTTCGGCGGCACCTCGACCGCGCAGCGTAACGCGGTGATGGCGCAGCTTCTGGATATGGGTTTTGGCAAGGCGCCGACCCGCGTGCGCGAAATCAAGCCAGAGCCGCCGCAATATATCGTCGAACGCAAATCCAGCCGGAAGGTGGCTGCGGCGCAGGCAATCTCTGCCCGGCCGACTGCCAAGGCTGCGGTTCCGGCGCAGGTCGCGCGGGCGTCGGTTGCATCAAAAAGCCTGAACTCTGCCTTGAATGAGGCGATGGCGCTGGCAGCCAGCGAACCACCGGCCCCGCAGCCGCGCGCGACGGGTTCGGCGGGCGGAAAAGCCGGGATTAGACTGGCCAGCAGTGCCCGACCGCTGGCGCGCCCGGCCAGGGTGGCAGCTGCTGCAAGCCCCGTTGATGAGGCCGTTCGATCCGCCATGGCCGCGCCGGCAGTGGCCGCAAGCGGTGGCCTCAGCAAGTCGGCCCGTCCGAAGGCTTCGCCGCGCGCCCGTCAATCGGCACCTGTCGCGGTTGCGGCAGCCAGCACAGCCAATGTGGTGAAAAGTTCGGCGGATGACCTGTCGCTGAATTCGTCGTCGAAGCCGCAGCGCAAATCTGACACTGTGATCGTCGGCGATGGTGGCGGATCGGCCCCCGAACCGCGTCCGACCGAAAAGATCGCTCGCGCATCTTCTTCGGGCGGGCAATCCTGGGGCGTTTCGCTGGGACGTTTCAAGTCGCGCGACCGGGCGGATGAGCGGCTGATCCAGATCGCCATGCAGGAAAATGCACAGCTGGACGGTGCGCTGCGTCATATCCGCGAATCCTCCAAGGGGTATGAGGCAACCTTTGTCGGCTTGTCGAAATCGGCGGCCTCGAAAACCTGCGCCAGCCTGTCCGAGCAAGGCCTGCGTTGCGACGTGACGGCGCCCTGACGCTAGTTCCGCCGGAACACGTTTTTCAAGATGAGCCGCGCCGCAAGGGGCGGCTCATTTCGTTTGGCCGATGTGATGGCGGGACGCCTTGCGTTTCCTAGGGCGTTCCCAAGCGGATTGGCGGGCGGCGGTCCCTACAGCATTCCCGGCAGCAGCAGGTCCGGTGGGCTATCACCGCTTGCGAATGTCTGTATGTTCAGAATGACCCTCTCGCCCATCTCGATCCGGCCCTCGACCGTGGCACTGCCCATATGGGGCAGCAGCACCACATTGGGCAGGTTGCGCAGACGGGGATTGGCCTCGTGGCCGTGTTCATAGACATCGAGACCGGCCCCGGCGATCTCATCGGCGCGCAGCATCCGGGTCAGCGCGTTTTCGTCGATGATCTCGCCGCGCGAGGTGTTGATGACCACCGCCGAGGGCTTCAGAAGCTTCAGCCGACGCGCGCCCAGCAGGTGGAAGGTCGCCGGACTGTGGGCGACATGTATGCTGATGATGTCCATATGGCTCAGCATCCAGTCCAGGCTTTCCCACCATGTCGCGCCCAGTTCTGCCTCGATTTCCGGGCGCAGGCGGGTGCGGCTGTGGTAATGCACTTCCATACCGAAGGCGCGGGCGCGGCGCGCGACCGCCTGACCGATTCGGCCCATGCCGACGATGCCCAGCTTGCGCCCCCCGATCCGCCCGCCCAGGAAGGCGGTGGGTGACCAGCCGTCCCAGCTGCCCGATTGCATCACCGCCAACCCCTCGGACAGCCGGCGGGTCACCGAGATGATCAGCGCCAGCGTCATGTCGGCGGTGTCCTCGGTCAACACGCCCGGTGTGTTGGTCACCAGAATGCCCCGCTGGCGCGCGTGGTTGAGGTCGATGTGATCGGTTCCGGCACCGTAATTCGCGATCAGCTTCAGGCGCGGTCCAGCCTGATCCAGCAGCGGCCCATCGATGCGATCGGCCAGCGATGGCACGATCACATCGCTTGCCTGTACTGCGGTCAGCAGCTCCTCGGGCGAGAAATGGTGGTCGTCCTCGTTCAGGGTCACGTCGAACAACTCGGCCAGGCGCGTCTGCACCGGGTCGGGCAAGCGTCGCGTAACGGCCACACGCAGCCGGGAATTGGTGTCGGTCATCGCATCGTCCCTTCCAACTCGGCGCGCCTTGCGGCAAGCTTCACCTGATCGGGGCACAGGCACAAGACCCCGGACGCCGCGCAATGTCGCGGCACGAGGCAGGCGGCGCAAGTCGCGGAACAAAGGCGGCAACGACCGCTGCGAGGGCAGGTAGAGAAGATGGGACATATCTCTCCGTCATTCCGTCGAGCGTTCGGCTCGGCGAAACGATCGGGTTTCGGGCGTGGCAGTCAGGCGTCGGGCCTGGGTGGAATCTGGCGCGGTCTGGGCTGGCGGGCCAAGGCGGTGCTGGGGGCAGGGGCGGCCGCCCTCGCCTTCACGGTGCTGGCCCCGGCCCATGCACTGAGCAATGACGAGACCGGTCCTCAGCCGCGGCCCGAACGCGCGCCCGAAGTCGTCGCCGCGCCGGCTGAGGCTGAGGCTTCGGCGACGGTGACGCCCGCACCGGTGCGCCCCGCCGCGCGTCCGGCGCAATTGGCGGCGGTGCAACCGGCGCCTGCCGCGGCCGAGGTGGTGCGAGGCCCGGTGACTCGCCTGCCGGTGCCGCGCTACGTTTCGTTGAAAGGCAACGAGGGCAATGTCCGGCGCGGACCGTCGCTGTCACATCGAATCGATTGGGTGTTCCGCCATGCCGGGATGCCGCTGCGCGTGGTGGGTGAATTTGGCCATTGGCGTCGGGTCGAGGACCGCGACGGCGCAGGCGGCTGGGTGCATTATCGGCTGCTATCCGGCGTGCGCACCGCCATAGTTCAGCAGGAAATGGTCGAGCTGCGTGCCCGGCCGGATCTGAATGCCGGCGTCATTGCCATGGCCGAAGGGGGTGCCATTGTGCGCCTGGGCGAATGTGGCACGGGCTGGTGTCAGATCTCTGGCGCCGGTGCCAAGGGCTGGGTCGAAAAGGCCGCGATCTGGGGCGTCGATGCCGACGAGATTCGCGACTGAGGCCTGTCTGTCAGTTAAATCACGACCGCCGCCGCGCATCGGAAGATGGGCGGCGTTGGTGTTTTATGGTAACCGGACGGTGACACCATTCCCGCCGCGGAGTAGCGGCCGGGAAGCCGGCCTTGGCGGAGGTTGAGCGGGGAATTTGCACATCCCGCGAAACATGGGTGGAAAAACTTGCGAAGGCCTCTTGCGCCCCGCAGCCCCCTCGTCTAAATCGCCCCCACGGTCGACAGACCAATCGGCGCTGTGGTAGCTCAGTGGTAGAGCACTCCCTTGGTAAGGGAGAGGTCGAGAGTTCAATCCTCTCTCACAGCACCATCCTCTCTCCAGGATGATCGCAACGGACGTTAGTCTTGCGTTGACCAATTTCGCACTGAAATGTTGCGACAACCGTCAGGTTGTGGTCAGAAGTCGGGCGACTACGCCCGGCTGGCCGGGCAGAAGGAGAAGACGATATGCCCGAAACATCAGCGATCCTCAGCGGTGGCAATAACGTGCTGGCGGCTCTTGCCCCGGAATTGCTGCCCGAGACCTATGTTTTCTGCAGCATATCAGAGGTTTCGCCAGTCGGGGAACGCATCGGGCGGGCAATCGCGATGTTTCGCGAGGAAGAGGGCGTCACCCTGGTGCTGAAGGCCGAAGACGCGGCCGAATATGGGTTCGATGTCAGCCTGCGCATGGTGCGCATTGTTCTGAAGGTCTATTCAGCCCTTAACGGCGTCGGGCTTACGGCGGCTGTGGCCGAGTTGATGGCCGCGCACGACATTCCCTGCAATGTCATCGCCGCCTTCCACCACGATCATCTTTTCGTTCCGGCGCATCGCGGCCAGCAGGCGTTGGAATTGTTGCAGAATCTGCAAGCCAGCGCGGCGGCTGATTGATTGCCGGGCGGGCTTTGCGGATGCGGCGCCCTGGGGCGCTCGTTCCGGCGCGCGAACAGGACCGGGACATCTCGCCCATCGCGAGAACTGGCGGCGGCGCGCGCAACTATCTTGCTTGCAATACTGCCCATGGATGGGGCAACTTGTCGGCAGGAACGGATCCGCGACCGCGCGGACCATCGTCCAACAGGAGAAACATAATGAAGAAAATTATCGCACTCAGCCTGGGCGCCATGCTGATGGGCTCGGCCGCATCGGCAGCGAATCTGGTCTATTGTTCCGAAGGCTCGCCCGAGGGTTTCGACCCGGCGCTGTACACTTCGGGGACGACCTTTGACGCCTCGGCGCGCAACGTGATGAACAGCCTGGTGGAGTTCAAGCACGGCGAAACCGAGACCGAGCCGGGGCTGGCCGAAAGCTGGGAAGTCAGCGAGGACGGTCTGGAATATACCTTCAAGCTGCGTCAGGGCGTGAAGTTCCACACCACCGACTTCTTCACCCCGACCCGCGATCTGAACGCCGATGACGTGATCTTCAGCTTTGAACGCCAAGGTTCCGCCGACAGCCCGTATCACGCGATGACCCAGGGCGCGAGCTATGAATACTATAACTCGATGTCGATGCCGGATCTGATCAAGTCCATTGAAAAGATTGATGACTACACCGTCAAATTCGTTCTGAACCGCCCCGAGGCGCCGATGATCGCGAACCTGGCGATGCCCTTCGCATCGATCGGGTCCAAGGAATATGCCGATCAGCTGATCGAAGCCGGCACGCCCGAACTGTTCAACCAGCAACCCATTGGCACTGGCCCGTTCAAGTTTGTCGGCTATCAGAAAGATGCGGTGATCCGCTTTGCCCGCAACGACGATTACTGGCAGGAACCCGCGGCGATCGAAAACCTGATCTTCGCGATCACGCCCGACGCCTCGGTCCGGTTCCAGAAGCTGAAGGCGGGCGAATGCCACGTCATGCCCTATCCGAACCCGGCCGATCTGGAAGCGATGAAGTCGGACCCGAACATCAACGTGGTCAGCCGCGAGGGTCTGAACGTCGGCTATCTGGCCTATAACACCAAGGTCGCGCCCTTCGACAAGCCCGAAGTCCGCAAGGCGCTGAACCAGGCCATCGACAAGCAGGCCATCGTGGACGGCATCTTCCAGGGCGCAGGCGCCCCGGCGAAGAACCCGATCCCGCCGACCATGTGGTCCTACAACGATGCCACCGTTGATGACGCCTATGATCCAGAAGCCGCCAAGGCCGCGCTGGAAGCTGCTGGCGTGACCGATCTGTCGATGAAGATCTGGGCGATGCCGGTGCAGCGTCCCTATAACCCGAACGCCCGCCGCATGGCCGAGATGATGCAGGCGGATCTGGAAAAGGTCGGCGTGAAGGCAGAGATCGTCTCTTACGAATGGGGCGAGTACCTGGAACGCTCGAAGGCAGAGGATCGCGACGGTGCGGTTCTGCTGGGCTGGACCGGCGATAACGGCGACCCGGACAACTTCCTGGCCGTCCTGCTGGGCTGCGATGCGGTCGGCGACGCCAACCGTGCGCAATGGTGCAACGAAGAGTTTGATGGTATCATCAAGCAAGCCAAGGAAGAATCCGATCAGGCCGAGCGTACCAAGCTGTACGAACAGGCTCAGATCATCTTCAAGGAACAGGCGCCGTGGCTGACGATCGCCCATTCGGTCGTGAACGAACCGATCAGCACCAAGGTGCAGGGCTATAAGATCGACCCGTTTGGCGGGCACGTCTTCTACGGTGTCAGCCTGACCGAATAAGCGCTACACTTCAGCTTAGCGGCCGGGCGGTGAACGCTGCCCGGCCGCCTCGTTTTTTTTGTCTTTCGCCAAGCCGGGACCCCGCCGATGCTGAGCTTCCTCGCCCGTCGATTGCTGACCTTCGTGCCCACCTTTGTCGGTGTCACGCTGATCGCTTTCGCCTTCATTCGCCTGCTACCGGGCGATCCCATTTTGCTGATGGCCGGTGAACGCGGCGTCAGCGCCGAACGTTATGAACAGCTGCGCCAGCAATTCGGCTTCGATCAGCCGATCTGGCAGCAATATCTGGATTACGTCGCCGGCATTTTCCAGGGCGACCTGGGTACCTCATTCGTGACCAAGCGGCCGGTGCTGGACGAATTCATGGCGCTGTTTCCCGCGACGGTGGAATTGGGCCTTTGCGCCATCATCCTGGCGACGCTGATCGGCATTCCGGCGGGGGTCATCGCCGCGGTCAATCGCGGCAAGTTTTTCGATCAGGCGCTGATGTCCACCGCATTGGTCGGGTATTCGATGCCGATCTTCTGGTGGGCCTTGCTGCTGATCATCGTCTTTTCGGGCTGGCTGGGCTGGACGCCCGTGTCGGGCCGGATGGGTCTGGTCTATTTCATCAACGGCCCCACCGGCTTCATGTTGATCGACAGCCTGCTTTCGGGGCAGTCGGGCGCCTTCCGTTCGGCGGTGGCCCACCTGATCCTGCCGACCGTGGCCCTGGCGACGATCCCGCTTGCGGTGATCGCGCGCCAGACCCGGTCCGCCATGCTGGAAGTGCTGGGCGAGGATTACGTCCGCACCGCCCGCGCCAAAGGCATGTCGCCGGTCCGCGTCAATGGCGTGCATGCGCTGCGCAATGCGCTGATCCCGGTCGTCACCGTGATCGGCCTGTCGGTCGGGACGCTGCTGGCCGGCGCCATCCTGACCGAGACGATCTTTTCCTGGCCGGGCATCGGCAAGTGGATGGTCGATTCGATTTTCCGCCGCGACTATCAGGTCGTGCAAGGCGGCCTGCTGCTGATCGCGCTGGTGGTGATGATCGTGAACCTGCTGGTCGACGTGCTGTATGGCTTCATCAACCCCAAGATCCGAAAGGGCTGAGCAATGACAGATGCAGCCAGCCAACCCGCTCGCCCCGCCGTTCCACCCTCGCGCCTGAAGGAATTCTGGTCGTCGTTCCGCGAAAACCGCGGTGCCGTCATCGGCCTGTTCGTCTTTCTGGCCTTTCTGGTCGTCGCGGCTTTCGCGCCGATCCTCGCCCCTTATTCGCCCACGGAACAGTATCGCGACGCGCTGCTGGTGCCTCCGTTCTGGCAGGATGGCGGGTCCACCCGTTTCCTGCTGGGCACGGATGCCGTTGGGCGCGACCTGCTGTCGCGGCTGATTTATGGCGCGCGCTTTTCCTTCTTCATCGGGGTGATCGTCGTCACCCTGGCCACCACGCTCGGGGTGTTGCTGGGGGTGATCGCGGGTTTCGCGCCGACCTGGCTTGATACGCTGATCATGCGGCTGATGGACATCGTGCTGTCCTTCCCCAGCCTGCTGCTGGCGCTGGTGATGGTTGCCATTCTGGGGCCGAGCCTGCTGAACGCGATGATCGCCATTTCGATCGTGTTGCAGCCGCATTTCGTGCGCCTGACCCGCGCCGCGGTGCTGGCCGAGCGGTCCAAGGATTACGTGACCGCCGCCCGCGTGGCCGGGGGGCGTCCGCTGCGGATCATGTTCCGCACGGTGCTTCCGAACTGTCTGGCGCCGATCATCGTGCAGGCGGCGCTGTCGTTTTCGACCGCCGTTCTGGACACCGCCGCGCTTGGCTTTCTGGGGATGGGCGCGCAGCCGCCGACGCCGGAATGGGGGACCATGCTGGCCGAATCGCGCGAATTCATCCTCAGCGCCTGGTGGGTGGTGACTTTCCCCGGCCTGTGCATTCTGGTCACGGTTCTGGCCATCAACCTGATGGGCGACGGTCTGCGTGACGCGCTCGATCCGAAACTGAAGCGGAGCTGAGCCATGGCCCTTCTGGAAATCCGCAACCTCAGCGTTGAATTCGCCACCCATTCGGGCAAGTTCCGGGCGGTGGACGGGGTCGACGTGACCGTCGACGAAGGCGAGCTTCTGGCCATCGTCGGCGAATCCGGCTCTGGCAAATCGGTGTCGATGCTGGCGCTGATGGGGCTGCTGCCCTGGACCGCCACCGTCACCGCCGACAAGCTGGAGTTTGACGGCCACGATCTGCGCAAGATCTCGGCCCGCGCCCGGCGCAGGATCATCGGCAAGGATATTTCGATGATCTTTCAGGAACCGATTTCGTCCCTGAACCCGGCCTTCACCATTGGCTGGCAGATCAAGGAAAGCCTGCGCAAGCACACCAACATGTCGCGTTCCCAGCGGCAGGATCGTGCTGTCGAACTGATGCGTCAGGTCGGCATTCCGGCGCCGGAAAAGCGCCTTCAGGCCTATCCGCACCAGCTGTCCGGCGGGATGAGCCAGCGCGCCATGATCGCCATGGCGCTGGCGAACAAGCCCAAGCTGCTGATCGCGGACGAACCGACGACCGCGCTTGACGTGACCATTCAGGCGCAGATCCTGGAACTGCTGACCGATCTGCAAAAGAACAGCGGCATGGCGCTGGTGCTGATCACCCATGACATGGGTGTGGTCGCCGAAACCGTGCAGCGCGTGCAGGTCCAATATGCCGGCCAACGGGTCGAGCTGCAGGAGGTCGACGGGCTGTTCGAAAACCCGCATCACCCCTACACGGCGGCGCTGCTGGCGGCGCTGCCGGAACGGGCCACCGAAAAGCGGCTGCCGACCATTCCGGGCGTGGTGCCCGGACAGTTCGACCGGCCGCAGGGCTGCCTGTTTTCGCCCCGTTGCAGCTTTGCCGATGCGCGCTGCATCGCCGAACGCCCGACGCCCGCCGGGCACGATCTGGGCTATGCGCTGTGCCACTATCCGCTGATCGACGGTCAGCCCACCGGCAAGGAGAACGCCGCATGAGCGAACCGATCCTCACCGCGAAGAACCTGAAGCGCCATTACGAAGTGAAGGGCGGCTTCATGAAGCCCAACGCCATCGTCCGCGCGTTGGATGGTGCCAGTTTCAGCCTGACCCCCGGCAAGACGCTGGCGGTCGTGGGCGAATCGGGGTCGGGCAAATCCACGCTCGCCCGTGTCGTCACGATGATCGAATCCCCGACCGAGGGCGAATTGACCATCGGCGGCCGCCAGATCGGCCCGAACGGTGCCGCCGGCGACCGTGACCTGCGCGCCATGGTCCAGATCGTCTTTCAGGATCCCTATGGCAGTCTGAACCCGCGCCAGACCATCGGCCAGACCCTGATGGAGCCGCTGCTGCTGAACCGGCCCGATGTCTCAGCCCAGGAACGCGAAAAGCGCGCCCGCGAAATGCTGACCATGGTCGGCCTGCGGCCCGAACATTTCGACCGCTATCCGCATATGTTCTCGGGCGGGCAGCGGCAGCGGGTCGCGGTGGCCCGCGCGCTGATGCTGGAGCCGAAGATCCTGGTGCTGGACGAACCCGTTTCTGCGCTGGATCTGTCGATCCAGAGTCAGGTCCTGAACCTGCTGATGGATCTGCAGGAACGCATGGATCTGGCCTATCTGTTCATCAGCCATGATCTGTCGGTGGTGCGCCATATCGCCGACGAGGTGCTGGTCCTGTATCTGGGCCAGCCGGTAGAGATCGGCCCGAAGGAGGTTCTGTTCGAAGAACCGCGCCACCCCTATACCAAGGCGCTGCTGTCAGCGACGCCGGTGGCCGATCCGCTGATGCGCAAGGAACGGATCAAGCTGACGGGCGAGCTTCCCTCGCCGATGAACAAGCCGGACGGTTGTTCCTTCAACCCGCGCTGCTGGCGCAAGCTGGACATCTGCACGTCGGTCGAGCCGGAATTGCAGGGGCAGGGGCATTGCTTTGCCTGCCACAACCCGGTGCCGGAAGACGAAACGGCTGCGGCCTGATTGACGCGGATGGGCGGGTAACATGCGCCCGGCCATCCGCCACCGCTTGACGCTGCCGGGGCGGCACGGCAATCAAAGGCGATGATTGATGTCCGCCCCGTCGCCCATACCATTGGCAGGATCAGCGTGGCCCTTGGGGCGATGATGATTTTTCCGACCCTGATCGACTATTCGGCGGGCAATCCGAACTGGATCCGCATGGCGCAATCCATGGTCCTTGTGGTTGTGCTGTCGGGTCTGGTTGTGGTGGCGACAGCCTCGGCCAGTCGCAGCCTGACGATCGAGCAGAGCTTCCTGCTGACCTCGGGGCTGTGGCTGGTGCTGCCGCTGATCGGGTCGGTGCCGATGATGATCGGGGCGCCGAACCTTAGTTTTACGGACGCTTTTTTCGAGGCGATGTCGGGGCTGACGACAACGGGAACCACGGTCATTCCCCAGCTGGACACGCTGCCGCCCGGCGCCAATATGTGGCGCGCCATCCTGCAATGGTCGGGGGGCTTGGGGATCGTCGTCGTGGCCATGGTCTTCCTGCCGGTGATGAAGGTGGGCGGGATGCAGTTCTTCCGCTCGGAAGGGTTCGACACGCTGGGCAAGGTGCTGCCGCGCGCCGGCCAGATCGCGGCGGAAATGACCTGGATCTATCTGGGCATCACCATCGCCTGCGCGCTTCTGTACGTGGCGACGGGGATGAGCTTTTACGATGCGGTCTATCATGCGCTGACGACCTGCTCGACAGGCGGGTTTTCGAATTACGATGCCAGCTTCGGCACGCATATCGGTCCCGCGGAATGGGTGTCGTCGCTGTTCATGGTGCTGGCGTCGATCCCCTTCGTGCGCATGATTCAGGCGGTCCGGGGCAACGTGGTGCCGCTGTGGCGCGATTCGCAGGTGCGGGCATATTTGCGCTGGATCTTCTACTCGATCGCCGTGATCGTGATCTATCGGATGCTCTATATCCATCAGACTGCGGACCCGTGGGACACGCTGCGCGAGACGACCTTTAACGTCATTACCATCTTTTCGGGGACCGGGTTTGCGTCGACCAATGTGCTTGAATGGGGGCATCTGCCCTTTACCATTCTGTTCTGCGTGGCGCTGATCGGGGGCTGCACAGGGTCGACCGGCTGTTCGGTCAAGATCTTCCGCTATCAGGTACTGTTTCAGGCGGTGCGCGCCCAACTGAAGCGGATGCAGTCGCCGCATCGGCTGTACCCGCTGCGACTGGCCGGCAAGCGGCTGGAGCAGGACGTGGTCGATTCGGTCATGGCCTTCTTCACCATGTTCGTACTGACCTTTGGGCTGCTGATCGTGGGGCTGGCGCTGACCGGGCTTCACCCCAAAACGGCACTGACCGGGGCCTGGACGGCCATCGCCAATGTCGGGCCGGTCTGGGGGCCGGAAATCACCACCAATGGCAGCATCGAACAGTTCCCCGTACTCGCCAAGTGGCTGATGACCTTTGGCATGTATCTGGGCCGGTTGGAGCTGATGAGCGTGCTGGTGCTGTTGCTGCCGCGTTTCTGGCGGGGTTGAGCCGGCGCGAGGTCGCCCCCGCACCAGCCCTTTGGATCAGTTCGCCGGTGTGCCCGGAACGGCGGCGGGTGTATCAGTTGCCGGCGCGTCGGTGGCCGCCCCGGTCGTCACGGCCGCTTCGGCGTCGCGGGCCGCGCGCGTCGGCATGGCGCGGGCAAAGCTGTCGCGGATTTCGGCGGCGACGCGCGGGGCATTTTCGGCGTCTTCAACCGGCCAGATCAGCACCCAGCCTTCGACCTGCCCGTCGGCCACCCGCGATTCGGCCCGCCCGATATGGGTCTCGTTCCGGCCCGCAAGCACGGCATTCCCTTTCGTGATGGCGCGTTCGGGTGCCGGCACCCAGCCAAGCGCGGTGACAAGCCCCGCCATATCCAGCATCTCCTGTTGGCCGCCGGGCTGCGAAAACAGGATAAGCGCCGCGCCCGATTCGTCTTTGGGGCCATAGATCGACAGTGCGCGCTCGGTCCGCTCATGGGCAAGGCGCTGCATGGGCGCGGTCAGGGAAAGGCCGGTATAGTCGTCGGTCAGCGGCGCGAGACCCATCTGGCCACGCCATTCCTCGCGGGTTTCCGCCAATTTCTGCATCGCCAGCGCCGGGTGGGCCGAGGCGCGCTGCGCCGCCACACCTGCGGCGATTGCCGCGCGGGTCTGCGGGCCCGTTTTTCCATCGACCTCGCCGTCATAGATGCCGGCCCATTTCAGCAATTCCTGCACCTCGGCCAGTGGCGGCATCTCGGGCAGGGTTTCGGGGTTTTCCGGCCAGTCCGGCGTGGTGCCGGGGACGGCGTTGCTGCCCATGTCGGCGGCCGGTTCGATCAGGCTGTCATCCGGGATCGCCTTGCCGTTCTTCAATGCCGTCAGCCATTGATCCGCGCCGGCCTCGCTCAGCGGGCCGGCGGCGATGGCAAACCAGCCATCGGGCATTTGCCACATGCCGGCCTCGGGGATGGTCTCGCGCCATTTGGTCAGGGCGGCATCGGCGTCAGCCCGGTTCTGGAACGCCTCAATGCGGATGAACCGGTCGGGCGAGGGCGGCGCAACGACGATAGGTTCGGGCGTGGGCGTCAGCCCGGCGGTCGAGGCGGCGCCTGCATCCGGGGTTTCGGTAATGCTGGCCGCGCCGGTCTGGTCGATGGCGTTATCGGGCAGGGCTGTGGCCGCGATCCCTTCGGCCGGGGTCAGCAGGCTGTCGGCGGGAATGGTGCCGGCGTCCTTCAGGGCGGCCATGCGCGCCTCGGCGGCCTCGCGCGGCAGGGGGCCAAGCGCGATGGCGGTCCAGGTCGCGCTCAGCGGGAAGACCACCGTCGGCAGGTCGCCCACGCGGGTCTGCCAATCGGTTGCAGCCGTCATTGCGGCTGCGGTCCCGCGCTTCGCCTCGATGCGGATAAAGACATCCTCGGCCGCGGCGATCCCCGGAAGCGCCACCGTCAGCAGCAGAATGGCAAGTCGTTTCATCATGTATCCCGTCAGCTTGTTATCCGCACCGTGCCGGTCCGATTGACCATGGCCCGCGCCCCGCCTAGAACACGCGGGCGTTCCGGCAGACATACGAAAAAGGATGCCCCCATGACCAGCCCCAGCAGCGACGACAAGCCGCGTTGTTTCCAGGATGTGATCCTGCGGCTTCAGAACCACTGGGCCAAAAGCGGCTGCGCGATCCTGCAACCCTATGACATGGAGGTCGGCGCAGGCACCTTTCACCCCGCGACCACCCTGCGTTCGCTGGGGCCGCGCCCTTGGGCCGCGGCATACGTGCAGCCCTCGCGCCGCCCGACCGATGGGCGTTACGGGGAAAACCCGAACCGTCTTCAGCACTATTATCAGTATCAGGTCATCATCAAACCCTCGCCCTCGGACCTGCAGGAGCTGTATCTGGACAGCCTGCGCGCCATTGGTCTGGATCCGCTGGCCCATGATGTCCGCTTCGTCGAAGACGACTGGGAATCGCCCACGCTCGGCGCCTGGGGCCTGGGGTGGGAGGTCTGGTGCGACGGGATGGAAGTCAGCCAGTTCACCTATTTCCAGCAGGTCGCGGGTTATGACGCTCACCCGGTTTCGGGCGAGCTGACCTACGGTCTGGAACGTCTGGCGATGTATGTGCTGGGCGTCGAACATGTCATGGACATGCCTTTTAACGATCCCGACAGCCCGATCCCGCTGACTTACGGCGACATCTTCCGCGAGGCAGAGCGCGAATACAGCCGCTGGAACTTCGACATCGCCGATACCGAGACGTTGTTTCAGCACTTCAAGGACGCCGAGACCGAATGCGAACGCATCGTCAGCGCCGCTGAAACCGACGGGGCGGGGCGCGCGATCCTGATGGCGCAGCCGGCCTATGATCAGGCGATCAAGGCCAGCCACCTGTTCAACCTGCTGGATGCGCGCGGCGTGATTTCCGTCACCGAGCGCGCGGATTATATCCGCCGAGTCCGCGCGCTGACCAAGAAATGCGCCGATCTGTTCATGCAGACGCCGCTGGGGAAGGCCGCAGAATGACCGCCGGAAAAATCATGGCCTCGATGATCGTGCTGTCGGCGCTGCTGGCCGGCCTCGCGGTCTATTACCTGCAGGTCTACGGGTTCTACGAGCCGTTGGACGAGGCGGCCGGCGCCGCCGAAATCCGCGCCACTGCCGATGACATGCAGCCCATTCCGCTGGGCGTGACCGAGTTTCGCGGCATCGACGCCGACAGCTCACCCCTGCGTTACCGGTCCTGCTTCCGCATCACCGACATGGCGGCGCTGCAGGATGCCCAGCAGTTCGAAGGCGCGACGCCGCTGGTCGGGCCGCGCTGGTTTTCCTGCTTTTCCGCCAAGGGCCTGACCGCCGACCTGGAAAGCGGGGCGGCCGTGGCCTATCTTGGGCAGTCCGAAATCCACCCGGACGTGGACCGGGTGATCGCCGTCTATCCCGATGGCCGCGCCTTTGCCTGGCACCAGATCAATGACAAGACCCCCGAACGCGGAGTGATGGACTGATGGCCGACCTTCTGATCGAGCTTTTCTCAGAGGAAATTCCGGCGCGGATGCAGCCGAAGGCCCGCGAGGACCTGAAGAAGCTGATGACCGACGGGCTGGTCGAGGCCGGGCTGACCTATGCCAGCGCCGGGGCGTTTTCGACGCCGCGCCGGCTGGCGCTGTCCGTCGAAGGGCTGGACGCGGCATCGAAGCCCGTGCGCGAGGAACGCAAGGGCCCCCGCACAGACGCGCCCGAAAAGGCGCTGGAGGGTTTTCTGCGTTCGACCGGGTTGACCAAGGATCAGCTGGAGGTTCGGGACGAGAAGAAGGGGCAGGTCTATTTCGCCGTCATCGAACGCCCCGGCCGCCCCGCGGCGGATATCGTCGCCGAGGTGCTGGAAAAGACCATCCGCAACTTCCCCTGGCCCAAGTCGATGCGCTGGGGCACTGGCGCGCTTCGCTGGGTGCGCCCCTTGCATTCGATCCTGTGCATCCTGACTGACGAGGGCGGCGCGCAAGTCGTGGCCCTTGACGTGGATGGCATCAAGTCGGGCGATACCACGCGCGGCCACCGCTTCATGGCGCCGGACGCCTTTGCCGTGACCAGCTTTGACGATTACGCCGCCAAGCTGCGTCGCGCCAAGGTGATGCTGGATGCGGGCGAACGCGCCGATGCCATCGCGCAGGAAGCCGCGAACCTGGCCTTCGCGCGCGGCTGGGAGATTGTCGAGGACAAGGGCCTTCTGACCGAGGTCGCCGGGCTGGTCGAATGGCCGGTGCCGCTGATGGGCGCGATCGAGGAACGCTTTCTGGCCCTGCCGCCAGAGGTGCTGCAAACCTCGATGAAGGAGCACCAGAAGTTCTTTTCGGCGAAGAACCCCAAGTCCGGCCGGATCGAGGGCTATGTCACCGTCGCCAATATCGAGGCCGCCGATGACGGCCAGATGATCCTTGCCGGCAATCAGCGTGTGCTGGCGGCGCGGCTGTCTGACGGGCTGTTCTTCTGGGAAAACGACCTGCGTCAGGCGAAATCGGGCATGACGGATTGGGCCGAGGGGCTGAAATCCGTGACCTTCCACAACAAGCTTGGATCGCAGGCGGATCGCGTGGCCCGCATCGCGGCTTTGGCGCGCGAGATCGCGCCGCTGGTGGGTGCTGACCCGGATCAGGCCGGGCGCGCGGCGGAACTCGCCAAGCTGGACCTGCGCAGCGACATGGTCGGCGAGTTCCCCGAACTGCAGGGGGTGATGGGCCGCTATTACGCGCTTGCGGCGGGCGAACCCGATGCCGTGGCCGACGCCGCCCGCGACCATTACTCGCCGCTGGGGCCGTCGGACGATGTGCCGAGTGCGCCGGTCTCCGTCGCCGTGGCACTCGCCGACAAGATCGACACGTTGACCGGCTTTTGGGCGATTGATGAGAAGCCCACGGGCTCGAAGGATCCCTTTGCGCTGCGGCGGGCTGCGTTGGGGATTATTCGGTTGGTGCTTTCAAACGATATTCGGCTGAATATTCGTGAAGTCGTAGCACAACATTGTACGCAGCTTTTCGACAGTGATCAGTTGGCGCGCGATATCGCAAACGCACACGACGTTGGCGATTCCATTGCGGAGGAATTGAAGGAAGCCGAAACGATCTTGAAGACTCTTGATGGGGGTGCACTTCAATCACTAGTCATACGCTTGGTCGAAGAGAAAGCGAATGAACTGCAAATTTGGAACGAGAATATTGCCCATAAGGAGCATACTATTGCTTTGGCCGATGATGCCAAGATGGCATTGCCACCAGACCTCCTCGCTTTCCTCCACGACCGCCTGAAAGTCTATCTCCGCGATCAGGGCATCCGGCATGACATCATCGACGCCGTGCTCGCGCAGCCCGGCAATGACGATCTGGTGCTGGTGGTGAACCGGGCGACGGCGCTGAACGATATGCTGAAGACCGAGGACGGGCAGAACCTGACGCAGGGCCTCAAGCGGGCGTCGAATATTCTGACGCAGGCCGAGGAAAAGGACGGCGTCGAATACAGCTTCGGGGCCGATCCGAAATTCGCCGAGACGGACGAGGAACGCGCCCTGTTCACCGCACTCGACACCGCCGAACCGGCGATCAAGGCCGCCACGGCGAACGAGGATTTCCCCGCCGCCATGTCCGCCATCGCCGCCCTGCGCGCGCCCATCGACGCCTTCTTTGAAGCCGTGCAGGTGAACACCGACAACCAGATCATGCGCCGCAACCGGCTGAACCTGCTGTCGCGCATCCGCGCGGCGGGGCGAGAGATCGCGGATTTCACCCGCATTGAAGGTTAACAGGCCGGGGCCGTAGACAGCGGCCCCGCGCAGAACTACATCAGGGCGACCAGCCCGAGGAAACGCCATGCCCAGCCTTAACGATATCCGCTCGACCTATCTCGATTTCTTCAAGCGCAACGATCACGAGGTCGTCGCGTCCTCGCCTCTGGTGCCGCGGAACGACCCGACGCTGATGTTCACCAATTCGGGCATGGTGCAGTTCAAGAACCGCTTCACCGGGGTCGAGAAGGGAGATTACCAGCGTGCGACATCCTCGCAGAAATGCGTGCGCGCAGGCGGCAAGCATAATGACCTCGACAATGTGGGTTACACGGCGCGGCACCATACCTTCTTTGAAATGCTGGGAAATTTCAGCTTCGGCGATTATTTCAAGTCGCAGGCGATCCCCTTCGCGTGGGAACTGCTGACCAAGGATTTTGGCATCCCCAAGGACAAGTTGCTGGTCACGGTTTACCATACCGATGATGAGGCGGCTGATCTGTGGAAGAAGGTCGCGGGTCTGACCGACGACCGCATCATCCGCATCCCCACTGACGATAATTTCTGGCGCATGGGCCCGACCGGTCCCTGCGGCCCCTGCACCGAGATCTTCTACGATCACGGTGACAAGATCTGGGGCGGCCCGCCCGGCAGCGCCGAGGAAGACGGCGACCGCTTCATCGAGATCTGGAACCTCGTTTTCATGCAATACGAGCAGTTCGAAGACGGCACCATGCGCGACCTCGACATGCAGTCGATCGACACCGGCATGGGGCTGGAACGGATCGGCGCGCTGTTGCAGGGCAAGCACGACAACTATGACACCGACCTGATGCGCGCGCTGATTGAGGCTTCGGCCCATGCGACCAGCAGCGACCCTGACGGGCCGGGCAAGGTTCATCACCGGGTGATCGCGGACCACCTGCGCTCGACCAGCTTCCTGCTGGCCGATGGGGTGATGCCGTCCAATGAAGGCCGCGGCTATGTGCTGCGCCGGATCATGCGCCGTGCGATGCGCCATGTGCATATGCTGGGCGCGCAGGATCCGGTGATGCACAAGCTGGTGCCCGCGCTTGTGCGCCAGATGGGCGCGGCTTACCCGGAACTTGGCCGGGCGCAGTCGATGATCGAGGAATCGCTGCTGTCCGAAGAAACCCGCTTCCGCAAGACGCTGGATCGCGGCCTGCGGCTGCTGGATGACGAATTGGGCAAGCTGCCCGAAGGCGCTGATCTTCCGGGTGAGGCGGCGTTCAAGCTGTATGATACCTATGGCTTCCCGCTGGACCTGACGCAGGACGCGCTGCGCGAGCAGGGCCGCAGCGTGGATACGGCGGGCTTCGACGCCGCCATGGCCGAACAGAAGGCACAGGCGCGTGCTGCTTGGGCTGGCAGCGGCGAGACGAAGGACGCTGCGATCTGGTTCGAACTGGGCGAGAAGCACGGCGCGACCGAGTTTCTGGGCTATGATACCGAAATCGCCGAAGGGCAGGTGTTGTCGCTGGTCCGCGACGGCGCGGAGATCGAGACCGCCAGGGAAGGCGAGACCGTTCAGGTCGTCGTGAACCAGTCTCCCTTCTACGCCGAATCCGGCGGGCAGGTCGGCGATATGGGCACGATCCAGACCGAAAGCGGGCTGGTGCGCGTGTCCGACACCAAGAAATCCGGCGGCGTGTTCATTCATGTCGGTGAAGTGACCATGGGCCAGATCAACCGCGGTCAGGCCGCCAAGTTGGAGCTGGACCATGCACGGCGCGGGGCGATCCGGGCCAACCACTCGGCCACGCACCTGCTGCACGAGGCGCTGCGCCGCACGCTGGGCGATCACGTGGCACAGCGTGGCTCCCTCAACGCGCCCGACCGGCTGCGCTTTGACTTCAGCCATAACCACGCGGTAACGGCGGACGAGCTGGGCAAGGTCGAGGCCGAGGTGAACGAATTCATTCGCCAGAACGCGCCGGTCGAAACACGCATCATGACCCCTGACGATGCCCGCGCCATCGGCGCGCAGGCGCTGTTTGGCGAGAAATATGGCGATGAGGTGCGTGTCGTGTCGATGGGCAAGCAGCCCGACTCTGGCAAGGGCGGGGACGGCCACACCTATTCGCTGGAACTCTGCGGCGGCACCCATGTCGGGCGCACCGGCGACATCGGCATGTTCGTTCTGCTGGGCGACAGTGCGTCTTCGGCCGGGGTGCGCCGGATCGAGGCGTTGACCGGGCAGGCGGCGCTGGATCAGCTGCGCAGCGCCGATGCGCAGCTGGCGGAAATCGCCGGGCTGCTGAAGGCGCAGGCGGGCGATCTCGTCGGCCGGGTCAAGGCACTTTCGGACGAGCGCAAGGCGCTGGAACGCGAACTGGCGACGCTGAAGCGCCAGATGGCGATGGGCGGCGGTGACGAGGCCAAGGACGTCGCGGGCGTGCAGTTCATCGGCCGCAAGGTCGACGGTGTCTCGGGCAAGGAACTGGCGCCGCTGATTGAGGAGATGAAGCAGAAGCTGGGCTCTGGCGCGGTGCTGCTGCTGGCCGAGGCTGACGGCAAGGCCACGGTTGCCTCGGGCGTGACGGCGGATCTGACCGACCGGATCAGCGCGGTTGCGCTGGTGCAGGCGGCGGTGGCGGCACTGGGTGGCAAGGGCGGCGGCGGCCGGCCGGACCGCGCGCAGGGCGGTGCGCCCTCGCTGGCGGCCGCGGATGCGGCACTGGCGGCGGCAGAAGGCGTGATTGCTTCGGCCTGATCAGGTTGAGAGTATTGAAATCTGGGCGGATCATTCCCGAAAGCGGCTGATCCGCCCAGCTATTTTTGGCAAGTGACCAAGTTAGCAACGCCGCAAAGGTCGTTGCCGTTGGCGGTTACAGCCACATCCGGTCGCGGAAAACATAGTAGGGGATCTGGGCGCGGGTGATCCCCAGCTTGGCCAGTTCCTCGTCGGATTTGTTTTCCAGCGCGGTCATCTTGTCCATGCGCGACCGCAATTCCATCGATTGCTGCATGCTTTCGCCCAGGCGCTTCATCAGTCCCGCAAACCAGTTGCGCAGGCCGGTGCCGAATTGGGCGGAGGTGTTGGTGGTTTGAACAGACATTTGGAAACCTCTGCATCTTGTCTTGCGATTGGTTTCCTCCCTTGAGGTTAGAATAGTCATTGGTTCTGACTTATCCAGAGAATTCGCTGCAACGCAGCATTGCGTCAGACGGGATGCTGACGAAACGGGCAGGGGCCTGAATAACCGGCAGGTTAGGCCGTCGAATGGACTTTCTTCCGGGCAGCGGGGCGACTATACCATGCGCGGCATTCATGATCGCGAAAAGGAAAGCAGCATGGCCAATGTGGTGGTTGTCGGCGCGCAATGGGGCGACGAAGGCAAGGGCAAGATCGTCGACTGGCTGTCAGAACGGGCCGAGATCATCGCCCGGTTTCAAGGCGGCCATAATGCCGGGCATACGCTGGTGATTGGCGATGTGGTCTACAAGCTGTCGCTGCTGCCCTCGGGGATCGTGCGCAAGGGCAAGCTGGCGGTCATCGGCAATGGCGTCGTGCTGGACCCATGGTCGCTGTTTGCGGAAATCGACAAGCTGGCGGCGCAAGGCGTCGAGATCTCGACCGAAAACCTGATTATCGCGGAAAACGCCCCGCTGATCCTGCCGCTGCATCAGGATCTGGACAAGCTGCGCGAGGAAGCCGCCGGCAAAGCCAAGATCGGCACCACAGGGCGCGGCATCGGCCCGGCCTATGAGGACAAGGTCGGTCGCCGCAGCATTCGCCTGGCTGATCTGGGTGATGAGGAAACGCTGGATTCGCGGCTGGACCGCCTGCTGGCCCATCACGATGCGCTGCGCCAGGGTCTGGGGGCCACCCCGATCGACCGGGCAGAGCTGAAGGCAAAGCTGCTGGAAATCGCGCCGAAGCTGCTGCCCTATGCGCAGCCGGTCTGGAAGGTGCTGAATGAGGCCCGCAAGGGCGGCAAGCGCATCCTGTTCGAAGGCGCGCAGGGTAGCCTGCTGGATATCGACTTTGGCACCTATCCCTACGTGACCTCCTCGACCGTCATCGCGGGTCAGGCAGCTGCCGGCACCGGCATGGGGCCAAGCGCCATCGATTTCGTGCTGGGCATCGTCAAGGCCTATACCACCCGCGTGGGCGAAGGCCCGTTCCCGACCGAATTGCTGGACGAAGACGGCCAGCGTCTGGGCGAGCGGGGCCATGAATTCGGCACCGTCACCGGCCGCAAGCGCCGCTGTGGCTGGTTCGATGCGGTTCTGGTGCGCCAGACCTGTGCGATTTCCGGCGTGAACGGCATTGCGCTGACCAAGCTGGACGTGCTGGACGGGTTCGAGACGCTGAAAATCTGCACCGGCTATGAAATCGACGGCGTGACCTATGACTACCTGCCCACCGCAGCCGCGCTGCAAAACAAGGTGACGCCGATCTATGAAGAAATGCCGGGCTGGTCGGAATCCACCGCCGGCGCGCGCAGCTGGGCCGATCTGCCGGCGGCGGCGATCAAATATGTCCGCCGGGTCGAGGAGCTGATCCAGTGCCCGGTGGCGCTGTTGTCGACCTCGCCGGAACGCGATGACACCATCCTTGTGACTGACCCCTTTGCGGACTGATCCATGCGCGCCCTGCTGATCGATGGCCACCCGGATGCCAACCGGCTGACGGCGCATCTGCTGGACGAGTATCAGCAGGCCCTGCCGGAAGGGGTTGAGGTGACGCGGCTGGCCATTCGCGACATGGATTTCAACGCGGATCTTACCCGCGGCTATACGGATATGCCCGAGCTGGAGCCGGATCTGGCCGCAGCGCTTGACGCGATCGAGGGGTGCGACCATCTGGTGTTGGCCTTCCCGCTGTGGTGGGGGGCGGAACCGGCGCGGATGAAGGGGTTCTGGGATCGGATCCTGTTGCCGCGCCGCGCGTTTCGTTACCACAAGACGGACCTTTTCTGGGACCGCTTGCTGCAAGGCCGCTCGGCGGATCTGCTGGTCAGCATGGACACGCCGCCGGCTTATCTGCGGCTGGTTTATTTCGATCCGATCGGCTGGCGCTACAAGCGGCAGGTGCTGGGTTTCGTTGGCTTCAAGCCGATCCGGCTGGGATATTTCGGTATGGTCCGGCGCGGCGGGGCTGAAAAGAACCTTGAAAAGTGGCGCGCTCGCATCCGTAAGATGGCAACGAGTGCCGGTCGGCTGCGGCGCGGAAGGAAAAGCTGATGGATCTCAAGACCCGCAAACGCCTGTCCCTGTTGATCCTGTTGCTGGGGCTTCCCGGCTATATCGTCATCGCCTGGATGCTGATGGCCTGGATTGACGATACCTGGGGCCGCCTGCCCATCTGGGCAGAGCTTCTGGTCGTCGTGGGGCTTGGGATCATCTGGATCCTGCCCTTCAAGCGGGTCTTTTCCGGCATCGGCAAGGGCGAGGAGTGAGCGCCCCCCTGCAGGTGCAGGGCGGTGTCACGCTGATCGGCGGCGGCGCTGTCACGCCCGAGGATCTGGCGCTGGCGCTGGCATCCGCGCCGGTGCTGGTGGCGGCAGATGGCGGGGCCGATGCGGCGATTGCGCTGGGGCATGTCCCCGATCTGGCAATCGGAGATTTCGATTCCATCAGTGAAGCCGCCCGTGCCGAACTCGGCCCGGGCCGGCTGATCCACGTGGCCGAACAGGACAGCACCGATTTCGCCAAGGCGCTGCGCCATATCCGCGCCGATTTCGTCATTGCCGTGGGCTTTTCCGGGCGACGGCTGGACCATACGCTGGCGGTGCTGAATGTCATGGCCCGCCACCCCACGCCGCCCTGCGTGATGCTGGCGGCCGAAGATATCGTCTTTCTTTCCCCGCCCACGCTTGCGCTGCCGCTGCCTCCCGGCACGCGGGTTTCGCTGTTTCCGATGGGTCCAGCCTCTGGCCGGTCCGAAGGCTTGCGTTGGCCCATCGACGGGATCCGCTTTGCGCCCGAGGGGCGGATCGGCACCTCGAACGAGGCCACCGGCCCGGTGCGGCTGGCGCTGGAAGGGCCGATGATGGTGATGTTGCCACGCGATTGTCTTCAGATCGTGCTGGCGGCGCTTACCGCGCCCACCTCTAGCGTTCCCAGGTCCGGCGCAGGACATCCATCCAGTTCCGCCAGCTGATCTTTTCGATCAACGCATCGCCGTAGCCGTGCTGGCGCATGGCGTCGATCAGGCGCGGCAGGTCGCTGGCCTGTGCCAGATCGTTGGGCATCTGGGCCCCGTCGAAATCAGAGCCGAGCGCGACACCATTTTCACCCAGCTTTTCAAGCAGATGGTCCAGATGCCTCAGGTAAGGATCGAAGCCGTCGAAGGGCAGGCGGCGGCCATCCTCGCGGGTGAAACCGGCGGCAAAGTTCAGCCCGACCAACCCGCCGGTTCCGGCGATCAGTTCCAGCTGGGCATCGGTCAGGTTGCGGGTCGAGGCGCTGATGGCATGGGCACCCGAATGGGTGCTGACCAGCGGCGCGCCGCTGATCCGGGCCACATCCTCGATCCCTTTCAGGTTGAGATGCGCCAGATCGACAAGAATGCGCAGCCGGTCGCATTCGGCGATCAAGGCCTTCCCGGCAGCGGTCAGACCCGGCCCGGTATCCGGGCTGGCGGGGAATTCGAACGGGACGCCATGCCCGTAAGCGTTCGACCGCGACCAGACCGGCCCCAGCGAGCGCAGGCCGATCCGGTGCCACAGATGCAGCATTGCCGGGTCGGCGATGCCTTCGGCCCCTTCCATATGCAGGATGGCGGCGATGCGGCCCGCATCCTTTGCGGCCAGAATCTCGTCGACCGTGCGGCAGATCGACAGCGTCCCGGTCCCTTCCAGCGCCAGCAGCGCCGAGGTCAGCCGGAACATATGCGCGATGCCGGCATCGGTGCCGACCGGGTCGGCCAGCGGCACCGCATAGGGCGGGTTTTCCTGCCGCGCCTTCCAGTCGATCCCGTCATCAACCGCATCCGAAGGCACCCAAAGCGCAAAGAAGCCCCCGAACATGCCCCCCGTCTGCAGGCGCGGAAGGTCGATTTGGCCGGTCCCGTCGCCTTCGGTCCAGATCTTCAGCGCATCGGCGCCGTCTTCGATCAGGCGTTGCAGGAAATCGTTGTGGCCGTCGAAAACCGGGGTCATGTGGCGCTCCTTCGCAGTTCGGCGCGATACTGCGGCGGGGCGGCAGTGACCGCAACCCGCTTTGCCCGCGCGAAGATCCGTGGCAGGCTGGCCCCGAAACCATCGCAGCGAGGACAACATGCCCCAGATTCGCCAGGATTTCACCGGCCAGACCGTCATCACCACCTTCGATGTCACGCCGGGCACCGCCCATGACCATCTGGATGCGTTGACCGATGCCTGGGACAAGGTCATCCGCCAGCAGCCGGGGTTTCTGGGCGGCGCGGTGCATCTGAACGACGCCCAGACCCGCATCGCGACCTATTCGCAATGGCAGCAGCGCGGCGATTATCAGGCCATGCTGCGCCTGCCCGAAATGCGCGACCGCAATCGAGAGATCAACGCGCTCTGCCGCAGCTTCGAGCCGGTGATGTACGAGGTGCAATCCGTCTTCGATCCATGATGCAGGCGCAGAAAACCCCTCGCCATGCCAGAATCGCCTCGCTAAGGTCGGCCTGAGGCAGCAGGGGCAGGGGGCAGTCAATGGCCGGACGTATCATCACCGTCGCGCAACAAAAGGGCGGATCGGGCAAGACCACGCTGGCGGCCAATCTGGCCGTGGCGATGCGGGCGCGCGGGTTAAGCGTGGCGCTGATCGACACCGACCCGCAAGGCAGCCTTGGCCGCTGGTATATCGAACGGCTGGGTCGCCGGGGCGAGGATGACGAGCTGGAATTTTCCACCTCCTCGGCCTGGGGCGCGTCCTATGAAAGCGAGAAGCTTGTCAAACGCTTTGACGTGGTCATCATCGACACTCCGCCCAAGATCGACAGCGATCTGCGCCCGGCGCTGCGGGTGGCCGATCTGGTGGTGGTGCCTGTTGCCTCCAGCCAGGTGGACCTGTGGGCGACCGAGGGCGTTCTGGATCTGGCCCGGCGCGAAAAGGCGCCGGTTCTGGTGGTGATGAACCGCGCCCGCCCGAACACCCGGCTGGGCGTCGAGGTTGCACAAGGCGCGGCCGATCTGGGCGCGACGCTGGCCGATACTCAGATTGGCAACCGCGTGGCCTATGCCGAAACGCTGGGGCAGGGCCTGTCTGTCTGCGAACGCAACGATGCCCGTCCCGCGCGTGACGAATTCGACAGTCTCACCGACGAGGTTATCCGCTGCTGGGGCTGATGGCTGCGGGCAAGGAACTTTTCCGCGTCCCGCGCCTTTTCCTCATCACAGGCGGCCGGTCCCGTTCGGGGCGACCGTCATCGCATAACCCGATGAAGGAAGGATGAAATCATGACCCTGATCCGAAAATCCGGCCTGACGATGGCACTGCTGGCCCCGCTGGCGCTGATGGCCTGCGCCGACACAACCGAGATCGTGCTGCCTGATGCCGATGTCGTCACCGATCCCGGCGACACCTGCGGCGCCGCGGCCTATCAGCAATATGTGGGCCAGAAATCGCCCGCGATCTCTCTGCCGGCCGGGACGGTCGTCCGCGACTATCGCACCGGCGATCCGGTGACCATGGATATGGCGCCCGCGCGGATCAACTTTGAATATGACCGCAGCGGCACCCTGGTGAAGGTCACCTGCGGCTAAGCGGATTGGGGCGGCACCGTGCCGCCCCTTTTCAGTCAGACCCGGCCGCGAAGGGTGAGGTCAATTCGGCGGTCTTTGACTGTTTGTCATAGATGCAGATCATCCGGTCGGCGCTGCTATCGGCCAGGGTGACGGTCACCAGCGCCGCGCCGTAGGTCTGTGACCCGAAGGGATTAACCTCGATTTCGGTCGTGGCATCGGCGGGCGCGTCGATCAGCTTTGCACATTCTACCTCGACTGCGCTGCGGAACTCGGCCCAGGCATCCTCGGATGAGGACTGCGCCGGCACAGCCGCAAGAAGGGCCAATGGCGCTGCAGAAAGGGCGGCGATGATGGGGTTGCGGAACATGGGATCCTCCTGCGTCATGCCGCGACCAACGCGTGTGCGGCCTTCACGGATGCGTCACGTTTTCGCAAGCCCGATTGACGCGCGGCGCAAGGCCCTGTCTGCTGAGGGAAAAGGATCCAACATGCGCCTGCTTCTGCCCTTCCTGCCGCTGGCCCTGCTGGCCGCCTGCGCGCCGACCGCACCCACTGCCACGCCCGGACTGCCCAATCGCTGCGGCCCGGAATATGACATCCTGGTCGGTCGCAATATCGGCGAGTTCACCCTGCCGCCCGGTCTTGCCCATCGTGTCGCCCAGCCGGGCGCCACCCTGACCGAGGATCACAATCCGGCCCGCCTGAATATCTTTGTCGACGACAAGGGGTGGGTGCAGAAGGTCGAGTGCTGGTAGTCCCTTCCCCTGCGCCCCAGTCTTCCTAGCCGCGCCGCTTTGACCGCTTGTTGCCGCCGCGCTGCCCGGCGCGTCCGGCGGTGGATCGGCCCCGGCTGTTGACGGCGTCCTCGGCCGCCGCCTCGATGGCGGATTGACGCGCCAGCGGGTCGTCGGCCACGGCCAGTTCCACGGCCTCCAGTCGCTTGACCTCGTCGCGCAGGCGGGCGGCTTCCTCGAATTCCAGATTCTCGGCCGCCTTGCGCATCTGCGCGCGCAGCCCGTCCAGATGCGCGGCCAGGTTCGCGCCGACCATCGGCTTGTCGACCTTGGCGGTGATGCGTGACTGGTCGGTGTCGCCCTGCCAAAGTCCCGCCAGCACGTCATCGACGTTCTTGCGCACGGTCTGAGGCGTGATGCCGTGTTCCTCGTTATAGGCGATCTGCTTGGTGCGGCGACGTTCGGTTTCGGCCATGGCGCGTTCCATGCTGCCGGTGATGTGGTCGGCATACATGATGACGCGGCCGTCGGCATTGCGCGCGGCGCGCCCGATGGTCTGGATCAGCGAGGTCTCGGACCGCAGGAACCCTTCCTTGTCGGCGTCGAGGATCGCGACCAGACCACATTCAGGAATATCAAGGCCTTCGCGCAACAAGTTGATGCCAACCAGCACGTCAAAAGCGCCCAGACGCAGGTCACGCAGGATCTCGATCCGCTCTATCGTGTCGATGTCGCTGTGCATGTAGCGGATCTTGATGCCCTGTTCGTGGAAATATTCGGTCAGATCCTCGGCCATGCGCTTGGTCAGGGTGGTCACCAGCGTGCGCAGCCCTTGGGCGGTGACGCGGCGGATTTCGTCCAGCAGGTCGTCGACCTGCATTTCGACCGGGCGGATCTCGACCTGTGGGTCCAGCAGGCCGGTGGGGCGGATGACCTGTTCGGTAAACACGCCGCCGGTCTGGTCCAGTTCCCATTCCTTGGGCGTGGCCGAGACGAAGACGGATTGGGTTCGCATCGCGTCCCATTCCTCGAATTTCAGCGGCCGGTTGTCCATGCAGGAGGGCAGCCGGAACCCATGTTCCGCCAGTACCATCTTGCGCCGGAAGTCGCCCCGATACATGCCGCCGATCTGCGGCACGCTGACATGAGATTCATCAGCAAAAACAATGGCGTTATCGGGAATAAATTCGAAAAGCGTGGGCGGGGGCTCGCCCGGTGCGCGGCCGGTCAGGTAGCGCGAATAGTTTTCAATCCCATTGCAGACGCCGGTAGCTTCCAGCATCTCCAGATCGAAATTGGTGCGCTGTTCCAGCCGCTGCGCTTCCAGCAGTTTGCCTTCGTCGTTCAACTGCCCCAGTCTTACACGAAGTTCGTCGCGTATCCCCTTGATTGCCTGCTGCATTGTCGGGCGCGGGGTGACATAGTGGCTGTTCGCATAGATGCGGATCTGCTTGAAATCATCGGTCTTCGCCCCGGTCAGTGGGTCGAATTCGGTGATCTTTTCCAGTTCCGGCCCGAAGAAGTCGAAACGCCAGGCGCGGTCTTCAAGGTGGGCGGGCCAGACCTCGACCACGTCGCCGCGCACACGGAAGCCCCCGCGCTGGAAGCTGGCATCAAGGCGGCGATATTGCTGGGCGACAAGCTGGCCGATGAACTCCCGCTGGTCGTACATCTGGCCCACGACCATGTCCTGGGTCATTGCCGAATAGGTCTCGACCGAGCCGATGCCGTAGATGCAGCTGACCGAGGCGACGATAATCACATCGTCGCGTTCCAGCAGCGCCCGCGTGGCCGAGTGGCGCATCCGGTCGATGGCCTCGTTGATCTGGGATTCTTTCTCGATATAGGTGTCGCTGCGCGCGACATAGGCCTCTGGCTGGTAGTAATCGTAGTAGGATACGAAATATTCCACCGCATTATCGGGAAAGAACCCTTTGAATTCTCCGTATAATTGCGCGGCGAGGGTTTTGTTCGGTGCAAGGATGATGGCGGGGCGCTGGGTCTGTTCGATCACCTTCGCCATGGTATAGGTCTTGCCGGTCCCGGTCGCGCCCAGCAGCACCTGATCGCGGTCGCCGGCCTGGATCCCGGCTGCCAGCTCGGCAATGGCCGTCGGCTGGTCACCCGCCGGGGCGAATTCCGACTTCATCACGAAGCGCCGGCCGCCTTCCAGCTTGGGGCGGGTCACTTCGGGGAAGCGAGAGACGGGTGCGTTGGTGTTGTTATGGCCCATGGTTTCACCTTTGTTCCGCACCCCAATCTGGACATTCGCGGCGCATATGCAAGGGGCGTGCCTGCGGGCGCTGTTATTGTTCCGGCAGGCAGTGGCGCGCTGCGGCACCACGGCACTTGATCCTGACGGGCGCATGGCTGATAAGGTTTGCAAAGATCCATCTTTGGGAACGATCCGCCATGCGCGTCCGCATCTACCAGCCCGCCCGCAATGCCATGCAATCCGGAACCGCACGCTCGCGGCTATGGGTGCTGGAATTTCCGCAGGCGGACCGGCGCGACATCGACCCGCTGATGGGCTGGACCAGTTCCGATGACACCCAGTCGCAGGTCCGCCTGCGCTTCGCCACCCGCGCCGAGGCCGAAGATTACGCCAAGGAAAACGGGCTGGATTACGTGGTGGTCGACCCGCAAAAACGGGCCGCAAATGTGCGCCCGCGCGGTTATGGCGAGAACTTCGCCACCGACCGCCACGCGCCCTGGACGCATTGACGGGCCGGCACGGCGATGGATGCGCTGACGCTGGGGCCGGAAAGCCCGCTGCACCCCGATCTCGATCTGTTGTTCGCGCGGCATCGCGCCTTTTGCCAGGCCGACACGCCGCCCGAATCCATGCACATGATGGATCGGGCAGCGCTGGATGTGCCGGGAATCAAGTTCCTCGCCCTGCGTGACGGCGCACGCGCCATTGCCATGGGGGCGATCAAGGACTTGGGCGATGGCACTGCCGAGTTGAAATCAATGCATGTTCTGGATGAGAGCCGCGGCTCTGGCGCGGCGCTGCGCATGCTTGAGGCGCTGATTGCGGCGGCACGCTCTGCCGGGCACCGGGCGATTTTGCTGGAAACCGGGGCTCAGCCCAGCTTTACCCCGGCGCGGAACTTCTACGCGCGTGCAGGTTTCATCGAATGCGCACCCTTCGCGGGCTATGTGCCTGACCCAAACAGCACCTTCATGCGGCTCGACCTGTGACCCAGGTTGTGCGGGTCAGCTGAACCGCGCGATTTGGCGTTAACCCGTGCGGCAAATGCCGGGCTTGCGCAGCACTCACTGCCGATCTTGCAGGGATTCTGGAAAAACCGGTAGGCGCGGTTGCCTGCATATTTCCGGTTCTCTCTACGCATCTTATTCGGATGGCGGTGTCGCCTTAGAGTTGCCTTTTACGTTGCGTGGGCCGCGCTTTTCGGCCATCAACGCGCCGTGCGGCCCCGTAGCTCAACTGGATAGAGCACGGACCTTCTAAGTCTGGGGTTGAGGGTTCAAGTCCTTCCGGGGTCGCCAGAATCAAAAGTAACGCAATAAATACAAATCATTGCAGGGCGGGTTGCCGCCTGTTTTCGCGCTGTGCGGTTCATGCTGTCGATGTCGGCAAGGGCCGTGCCAGATGAATTGCCGCTATTCTTCCTGCGCCCGCCAAACCGGCTGCCGCTTCTCGGCAAATGCGCGTGCGCCCTCGGCGGCGTCGTCGCTGGCGATCAGATCGCGTAGCTGGCGGTCGTTCTGCTGCCACAGCCGGTCCATGTCGGCCTCATCAGAGGCACGAACCAGATCCAGGCTTGCCGCGATCGAAAGCGGCGCGTTCGCAGCGATGCGTTCAGCCATCTGCAGGCATTCGGTCATCGGCGGCGCGTCGGTTACCCGGTTGATCAGCCCCCAACGCAGCGCCTGTTCGGCATCGAAACGATCACCCAGCAACAGGATTTCGTTGGCGATGACGGGCGGCAGTCGTCGACCGACGCGGATCGCGCCGCCGCCGCCGGCGACCAGCCCCAGCCGCGATTCCGGCAGGCCGAACACTGCCTCGCGCGCGGCCACGACCAGATCGCAGGCCAGCACCAGTTCAAAGCCGCCAGCAAGGGCCGGTCCCTGCACGCAGGCAATCACAGGCTTCGATCTTGGCTGGCTGACGAAGCCGCCGAAACGGCCGTCGCCGAAAAGGATCTGTTCCGCTTCGCCGGTCAGAAACGCCTTCAGGTCCATGCCGGCGCTGAACACCGGCCCGTTCGCGGCCAGAATTGTGACGCGCAGATTGCGGTCGCTTTCGACGCGCGAAATCGCCGCATGAAGGGCTGCGGTCATCTCGGTATTCATGGCGTTGCGCTGTTGGGGCCGGTTCAGCGTGATGATGGCAACGGCACCACGCGTTTCGAACAGCACGTCTTCGGCGTTTGCGGTCATCTATTCCTCCTGTGCCGTCTGGCTTTCCGCCGCAGCTTCTTCTTCTGCCATGCGGCGAAGCGTGGCGCGGATGATCTTGCCGGTGGTCGTCATCGGCATCTCGGTGATGAAGCGGACGACGCGGGGGTATTCATAGGCGGCAAGGTGCGATTTCACATGCTGGGCAATCTGCTGCGCAAGCTGGTCGCTGCCGTCATAGCCTTCGTTCAGGACCAGATAGGCGGCCACCACCGATCCGCGCAGCGGGTCCGGCTTGCCAACCACGCCCGCCATCTGAACGGCGGGATGAGAGATCAGGCTGTTTTCGATCTCTGCCGGGCCGATCCGATAGCCGGCAGAGCCGATGACATCGTCATCGCGCCCGACAAAGCGCAGCCGGCCATCGGGGTCGGCAGTGCCGCGATCCCCGGTCAGAAGCCAGCGTTCGGCGCCGGATTGCGCGAACTTTTCTTCCGTTGCCTGCGGATTGTTCCAATAGCCCAGAAACATAACAGGATCGGGCGCGCGTACCGCGATATCGCCTTCTTCACCGGGTTCCAGAGTGCGTCCGTTTGCGGCATCGATCACGGCCACCTCGTGGCCCGGAACCGGGCGGCCCATCCATCCGGGGACGGGTGCCTCCAGCGCGGCGCAGCTGGAGACGATCATGTTGCATTCGGTCTGGCCGTAGAATTCGTTGATGGTGGTCCCGAAGACCTCGCGGCCCCAATTCAGCAGCTCTGCGCCCAGGGTCTCGCCACCGCTGGCGACGGATCGCATCTGTAGGCCATAGCTGGCGGCGTCAGGGTGCTGGCGCATGATCTTCAGCGCGGTGGGCGGCAGGAAGGCATTGCGGATCCGGTAATCACGGATCAGCTCGAACGCGGTTTCGGCGGAAAACTTGGCAAAGCGGCGCGCGACGACCGGAATGCCGTGATGCAGCGCCGGCATCAGCACATCCAGCAGCCCGCCAATCCACGCCCAGTCGGCCGGCGTCCACATGCGGTCGCCGGGCTGGGGCAGGAAATCATGGCTGATCTCGACCCCCGGCAGGTGGCCCAGCAGCACGCGATGGGCATGCAGCGCGCCCTTCGGGTTGCCGGTCGTGCCCGAGGTATAGATCAGGATGGCCGGATCGTCGGCGCGGGTGGCAACCGGCGTAAAACTGTCCGGCTGCGCGTCGCAGGCATCGTGAAAGCTGCTGGCACCTTCGGCCGGGCCGTCGACCGACAAGACGACCTGCAGATTGGGCAGGCGGTCGCGCAGCTGGGCCAGCTTTTGCGCGCCTTCCGAATTTGTGATGACTGCCCGCGCACCGGAATCGCGCAACCGGTGCAGCAGGGCCTCTTCCCCGAACAGGGTAAACAGCGGGATCGAGATGCAGCCCATGCGCGTGACGGCGACATGGCAGACGGCGGTTTCAAAGCTTTGCGGCAGCAGCACGCCGACCCGGTCGCCCATGCCGTCGCGGCGCGCGATGCCAAGCGCGCCAAGCGCATTCGCCAGCTGATTCGACCGCGCGCGCAGATCGCCGAAACTGTATTTGCGCGCCGTGCCATCCGCGCCCACGTCGATGATGGCCAGCATGTCAGGGTCGCGGTCGGCCCATTTGTCGCAGGTGTCGATGCCGATATTGTAGAATTCGGGAATGTCCCAGCGAAAGCTGTCACGCAGTTCGCTGAATGTCGCCTTTTGCGGCAGCATGTTGGCCCCCCTTGTTCTTGCCTGCGACCAAGACAGTCGGCCAGCTTCGGGGCAGGCGTCAAGGCCGTCATTCTGCGGCCTTCCCTTACGTCAGCGTCGGAGGCACCTCCCGAAATCGTTGACAACAAAGGAGTCAGCCGAAACACTCTGCCCCAATAAGGGAGAGAGCAGACAAAAATGATAACCGTGATCGACTGGATCAACGAGGCGGTGGGGCGTGTCGTCTCGCTGCTGGCGGGCGTGTTCGCCGCAATCATCATCTACGACGTGTTCATGCGATACGTGATGCGAGAGCCGACGGCTTGGGCATTCGACCTGACCAAGATGATTTTCGGCTTCTATTTCATCATGCTGGGCGGATATGCGCTGCGCCACCAGTCGCATGTCCGGGTCGATCTGCTGACCGCGACCATGCGGCCCGCGCTGCGCCGCTGGGTGGAAATTGCGGGCTATGTGATCTTCTTCTTCCCCTTCGCGATCATCTTTGCGCTGTATAGCTGGCAATTCGGGCTGCGCTCGCTGGCGCAGGGGGAAAAGACCTATGGCGCGGTGCAACTGCCGGTCTATCCGATCAAGCTGGCGATGGGGGTCGCCGCTGTGCTGCTGCTGATACAGGGCCTGTCAGAGCTGCTGAAACTGCTGCTGCACCGCACCGATGATCTGACCCCGATGGAGCCGAACGATGTTCGCTGATTTCATCGACGGCGCCATCGCCTTCCTGCCCAATCTGCTGGGTTGGATGGCGATTCCGGGAATCGACGGCGGAAGCATTGCGCTGATCATGGCGGGCCTGCTGGTGCTGGGTCTGTTCATGGGGCATCCGCTGGCCTTCGTGCTGGGCGGCACTGCGGTGCTGGGCGCATTCATCGCTGGCAAGCCCATGGTGTTGGGCATCACCATCAACCGCATCTTTGGCGATGTGCTGGACAACTTCACCCTGATCGCCATCCCGCTTTTCGTCCTGATGGCGCGGTTTCTGTCCGATAGCGGCGTCACCGACAAGATGTTCGAGGCGCTGCGTCACCTTATGGCCAATGTGCGCGGTGGGCTGGGGCTGGCGGTCGTGTTTATCTCGATCCTGCTGGCGGCGACCACGGGGATCATCGGCGCTTCCATCACCGTGATGGGCGTCATGGCGCTGAAGCCGATGCTGCAATACGGCTATGACAAGCGGCTGACGACGGGGCTGATCGGGGCCTCGGGTTGCCTTGGCATTCTTATCCCGCCGTCCATCATGCTGATCCTGATGGCGTCCTATGCGCCCGGCCTGTCGGTGGGCGAGCTGTTCGCAGGTGCAATGCTGCCCGGCGTGTTGCTGGGGCTGATGTATGCGATCTATGTCTATCTGCTGGCGGTGATCCGGCCCGATCTGGCGCCGCGCGTGGCAGAACACGAACAGATCTCGCGCGGCGAGATGTGGAAGATGCTGATCGTCGAGGCGGTGCCGCCGCTGATCCTGATCCTTGGTATCCTCGGCTCGATGCTGATGGGGATTGCAACGGCGACCGAGGCCTCGGCCATCGGGGCCTTGCTGGCCCTGCTGATCGTAATCTTCCGGGGCCGGTTCACATGGGCGAATTTCTACAGCGCGTTTCTGGAAACCGGCCGCACCTCGGCGATGATCCTGTTCATCGTGGTCGGTGCGACGGCCTTCACCGGCGTCTTCAACATCACTGGCGGTCTGACGGCGACGCAGGACCTGATCCGGGGGCTGGCCGAAAACCCCAGCACGCTGCTGGTGGTGATGCTGGTGACAGTGTTCATTCTGGGCATGTTCCTTGACTGGACGGGCATCGTGCTGCTGTGCTTCCCGATCTTCCTGCCCATCGTGAACGAAATGGGCGTCAGCCCGCTGTGGTTCGTGGTCCTGATGGCGGTGGTTCTGCAGACCAGCTTCCTGTCGCCGCCATTCGGCTATGCGCTGTTCTATATGCGCGCGATCTCTCCGCCCGATATCAGCACCGGCGACATCATTCGCGGCGTGGTGCCGTTCATCATGATGGTGCTGATCATGTGCGGGTTGATCGTGCTGTTCCCGCAACTGGTCACCTGGTTGCCCGATACCCTTTACCGAAGCTGAAGAAGAAACTGACAAGGAGGAAGTCAATGTATTCGAAATTTCTGATCGGGGCGGCCACAGCCGCGTTGCTGGCGGGGCCGGCACTGGCCGAAAACTGGACCATGACCACGACCTGGCCCGCCTCGCTTGAACTGATCGAGATCGACAAGAAATTCGTCGAGATCGCCAATGCGCTGGTTGATGACGAAGACCTGACCATCGAGTTCTTCGAAGGCGGCGCACTGGTTCCGGCGGGCGAGGTTTTCGGGGCCGTCGAATCCGGCACCATTCAGGCCGGCGGCGACTGGCCGGGTTACTGGGCCGGACGCGATGCGGCGTTTTCGCCGCTGTCGACCACCACCAGCCTGTTCAATGCGGTTGATTACATCAACTGGATCAAGGGCTGGGGCGGGGCCGAGATGTATAACGAGGTCTATGGCAAGTTCGGCATGGTCTATCTGCCTTACGGCGTGACCAACAACGAATCCGGCTTCCGCACCGTCGACAAGCCGATCAAGACGACCGAGGACCTGCAGGGTCTGCGTCTGCGCCTTTCCGGTCTCGAACAGGGGAAACTGCTGGGCAAGCTGGGCGGCAGCCAGGTCAGCATGGCCGGGGGTGAGATCTATCAGTCGCTGGAGCGCGGCGTGATCGACGGGGCCGAATTCTCGACTCCGAACGTCGACCTGTCGGGTGGCTTCGATCAGGTGACGAAACACTGGTCGACGCCGGGCTGGCACCAGTCCTCGTCCGTCTTCGGGGTGATGATCAACAAGGCGTCCTGGGATGCGCTGTCGCCGGAAACCCAGGAAAAGCTGAAGGTCGCGGCGGATGCGACGCTGCTGTGGTCGCTGGCCAACACCGAAAAGCGCGCGACCGAGGCCTATCAGGCCTTCCAGGAAGCCGGGACCGAGATCAGCCGTCTGGACGACGCCACGCTGGAGAATATCCAGACCATGGCGAACGAGACCATCACCGAAGTGGCCTGCGAAAATCCCAGCTCGGCCAAGGTCTATGCTTCGATGCTGACCTATCTGCAGGACTACGCCAAATGGCGTGATGCCTCGGCGCCCTATAACCTGGGTCGCACGCCCGCCGGGCCGGATCTGGCGAAAATCCAGGAATGCGCGGGCGGCGCCTGATCCGATAACAGGTTGGCCCCGGCGATCACGTCGGGGCCTTCAACTCGCCTTTGCCAGTTTCTCCACCGCCTTTTCGGCGAGAAACTCGATCAGCAGCCGGATCTTCAGATCCTGCAATTTGCGATGCGGATAAAGGCAGCCGAATATGGATGGCACGGGTCGAAAGGCGGGCAGAACCTCGACCAGGGCGCCACTGGCTAGGTGGTCCTTGACCTCGAAGACGGGCTTGTTTGCGATCCCGGCGCCGGCCAGCACCCAATCCGTCAGGACATCGCTGTCATCGGCGTCGAATTTGCCGGAAACTTCCAGTTTGCGCGGTCCCTTGGGCGTTTCCAGCAGCCAGTAATATTCGGGCGAACGCGGATAGCGCAGCAGCAGGCAGTTGTGGTTTCGCAGCAGATCCTCTGGCCTTTCGGGGGTGCCGTAGCGCTCGAGATAGGCGGGTGTGGCGCACAGAACGCGCTGACAATCCGCGATCTTGCGCATTTTCAGGCTGGAATCGTGGGGGGTGCCGACGAAAAAGGCCAGATCAATCCCGTCGGCAAGAATGTCGATCTTGCGGTCCGACATGCGCATGCGGATTTCCGTGTGGGGGTAGTTATCGGAAAATGCGGGGATCAGCGGCGCGATCAGGCGACGGCCTGCGGCAAGTGGCGCGGCAAGCCGGATCACGCCGCGCGGACCGCCCGAAAACTGCGCGGCCACGGATTCGGCATGTGCGATGGATTCCAGAACATGCCGCGCCTCGTCATAAAAGCGGCTGCCGGCCTCGGTCGGTGTCAATGAACGCGTGGTGCGATTGAACAGCCGCACACCCAGCTTCTGTTCCAGTTCCTTGATGCGCTTGCTGGCGACCGCCGGCGTCATGCGCAGATCGCGCCCGCCCGAGGTAATGCTGCCAAGTTCGACGGTGCGAACGAAAACGCGCAGGCAGTCGATATAAAGCATCTGGACTTTCCTTCATCATTTCCGGCCCGACGCTAGCCTGCGGGGCGGCAGATGTTCAGTCTAGTATTCTCAACAGGCTGTTGAAAGAGTTTCCCGAATGCCTCCGTTTTTCGAATTAGTCACAAGAGGTAGAGTAGCCGGATAGACCAAGACAGGCATCATTGGGGTGGGGATGGCTTATCAAGGCGAAATTCGGTTCCTTCTGAACGGCAAAACGGTTGTGCTGGCAGAGACGCGCGCCACGCAGACGCTGCTGGATTATCTGCGCATCGACCGCAGTCTGACCGGCACCAAGGAAGGCTGCGCCGAGGGCGATTGCGGGGCCTGCACCGTGCTGGTGGGGCGGCTGCACGAAGGTGCCCTGCGATATGAGGCGGTGAACGCCTGCATCCGCTTTCTCGCCTCGCTGAACGGCTGCCACATCGTCACGGTGGAACATCTGGCCGGGCCGCGTGGTCGCCTGCATCCGGTGCAGCAGGCCATGGTCGCCCAGCACGGCACCCAATGCGGCTTTTGCACGCCGGGTTTCGTGATGTCGCTTTATGCGCTGTGGATGGGCAATCCAACCCCGACGGTGACCGAAATCGAAACGGCGCTGCAGGGCAATCTGTGCCGCTGCACGGGGTACGAGCCGATCATCAAGGCGGCCCATGCCGTCAACAGCTATGGCTCGCCCGCCAATGACCATCTGAACCGCGAACGCGCAAACGTGACCGCGCAGCTTCGGGCGCTGCAACCCGAGGGCCGGATCGAGACGGGACCGGCGGATGACCGCGCCATCCTGCCCGCCGATCTGGACGATCTGGCCGTCGTGCTGGCCGAATATCCCAAGGCCACGATTGTCGCCGGATCGACCGATGTCGGGCTTTGGGTGACGAAATTCCTGCGCCCGATCTCGCCCGTGGTGTTCGTCGGCCATCTGGAGGAGCTGAAGCGGATCGAGATGACGGATGACGCCCTGACCATCGGTGCCGGCGTGACCTATTCCGAATCCGAAACCGCCATTCGTGCAGGCTTTCCCCATCTTGGCGAATACTGGGACCGGATTGCCGGCTGGCAGGTGCGCAATATGGGCACGATCGGCGGCAATATCGCCAATGGCTCGCCCATCGGGGATACGCCGCCGGTGCTGATCTCGCTGGGGGCAGAGGTGACCTTGCAAAAGGCGGGCGGCAAGCGGGTATTGCCGCTTGAAAAGTTCTTCATCGATTACGGCAAGCAGGATCGCGAGCCGGGCGATTTCGTGGCCGCCATCCGCATCCCGCGCCCTGCGCCGGGCCAGATCGACGCGGCCTATAAGATCTCCAAGCGCCGGGACGAGGATATTTCTTCGGTCGCGGCGGGGATCAGCGTGACCGTGACGGATGGTGCCATCACCGACGCGCGCATTGCCTTTGGCGGCATGGCGGCGACGCCGAAACGCGCCGCGACTGTCGAAGCGGCGCTGATCGGGCAGCCTTGGGACAAGGCCACGTTCGACGCGGCAGCGGCGCGGATCGGCATGGATTTCAAGCCGCTGACCGACTGGCGCGCCAGTGCCGATTACCGGCTGCTGGTCGCGGGCAATTTGCTGAAGCGGTTTTTCCTGGAACATGACGCCAACAGCGCCGCGCCGGCGCGGCTGGCCATCGCGTAAGGGGGGGCAAGATGAAGGATCATACGACCATCAACGGCGCGGTGCATCACGACCTGCAGCATGACAGCGCCATCAAACAGGTAAGCGGCACGGCCGATTACACTGACGACATTGCCGAGCCGCGCGGCACGCTGCACGCCTATCTGGGCGTCGGGAACGTCACCCATGCGCGCATCCTGTCGATGGATCTTGCGCGGGTCCGTAATGCCCCCGGCGTGGTCGATGTATTGACGGCTGCGGATATTCCCGGCGTCAACGACATCAGCCCGACCCACCGCCATGATGAGCCGGTCTTTCCGACCGAGAAGGTGGAATATCACGGCCAGCCCCTGTTCGCCGTGATCGCCGAAACCCGCGACGCGGCCCGGCGCGCGGCTGAACTGGCTGATGTGAAATACGAGGTCTTGCCGCATGCGCTCGATCCGATTGCGGCCGTCGCAGCCGGGCTGCCGATGGTGACAGAGCCGCTTTTGCTTCAGCGCGGCGATGTGTCGGGCGGGCAGGCCGATGCCACCCATCGCGTCAAGGGGCGCATGGTCGTTGGCGGGCAGGACCACATGTATCTGGAAGGGCAGGTCTCTTTCGCCATTCCGGGTGAGGATGACGAGGTGGTCGTCCACTGCTCGACCCAGCATCCCAGCGAGGCGCAGCATATGGTGGCGCAGGTGTTGGGTGTGCCCTCGAACGCGGTGACGGTGAATGTGCGCCGCATGGGCGGCGGGTTTGGCGGCAAGGAAAGCCAGATGAACATCTTCGCCGTGGTTGCCGCATTGGCGGCCAAGCGGCTGAACCGTCCGGTGAAGATCCGGCCCGACCGCGACCAGGACATGAGTGCGACCGGCAAGCGGCACGATTTCGTCATCGATTATGACCTGGCCTTTGATGACAGTGGCCGCATTCAGGCGGTCGAGGGCCATTTCGCGGCGCGTTGCGGCTATTCCTCGGACCTGTCGGGGCCGGTGACCGACCGCGCGCTGTTTCATGCCGACAACGCCTATTATTACCCGCATGTCCGGCTGACCTCGAACCCGCAAAAGACGAACACGGTGTCGAACACCGCCTTTCGCGGCTTTGGCGGCCCGCAGGGCGTGGTCGCGGCCGAGCGGATGATCGAAGAAATCGCCTATGCGCTTGGGCGCGACACGCTGGAGGTGCGGCGCACCAATTTCTACGGCGACGACGGTCGCGACATGACGCCCTATCACCAGCAGGTGCAGGACAATATCATCGGGCGCATCGTCGATCAGCTGGAGGTCAGTTCGGATTATCAGGCGCGGCGTCGGGCGGTGCTGGACCACAATGCGCAAGGCGGCATCATCCGGCGCGGGATCGCGCTGACGCCGGTGAAGTTCGGGATTTCGTTTACCAAGACGAATTACAATCAGGCCGGATCGCTGATCCATATCTACACCGACGGCTCGATCCAGCTGAACCATGGCGGGACCGAGATGGGGCAGGGCCTGAATACCAAGGTCGCGCAGGTTGTGGCTGACGCGTTCCAGGTGGATTTCGACCGCATCAAGATCACCAAGACCACGACCGAAAAGGTGCCCAACACCTCTGCCACCGCCGCATCCAGCGGCTCGGACCTGAACGGGATGGCGGCGCTGAACGCGGCCGAGCAGCTGAAAGACCGGCTGACCGCCTTTGCTGCCGATAAGTGGCAGGTCACACCCGAACAGGTGGCGTTCCTGCCCAACGCGGTCAGGGTCGGTGACGAGGTGATGCCCTTCGCCAGTTTCATCAATCACGCCTATGAGGCGCGGGTGCATCTGTCGGCGGCGGGCTTCTACAAGACCCCCGATATTCACTGGGACCGCGCGGCGGGCAAGGGACGCCCGTTCTACTACTACGCCTATGGCGCGGCCTGTTCAGAGGTTTCGGTCGACACGCTGACCGGCGAATACCGGGTGGAACGCACCGACATTCTGCACGACGTCGGCCGCTCGCTGAACCCGATCATCGACAAGGGACAGGTCGAAGGCGCCTTCATTCAGGGTATGGGCTGGCTGACCACCGAAGAGCTTTGGTGGGACGACAAGGGGCGGCTTCGCACACATGCGCCCTCGACCTACAAGATCCCGCTTGCCAGTGACCGGCCCCGCATCTTCAACACGGAACTGGCCGATTGGTCGGAAAACCGCGAGATGACCATCAAACGGTCCAAGGCCGTGGGCGAGCCGCCCTTCATGCTGGGCATCTCGGTCTTCGAGGCGATTTCCATGGCTGTCGCCAGTACGGCGGATTACCGGATCTGCCCACGTCTGGACGCGCCGGCGACGCCGGAACGGGTGCTGATGGCCATTCAGCGCCTGCAGTCGGGCGGCTAGGGCCATGTTGCACCGCGCCAACCTGACCGAATTTCTTGCACGGCCGGGCCCGTTGATCCGGCTTTGCATCGCGAATGTGCGCGGATCGTCCCCCCGCGAAGTCGGGGCAGAGATGTTCGTGCGCGAACGCGGCCTGCACGGCACCATCGGCGGTGGTCGGCTGGAACATATGGCAATCGAGACCGCGCGCCGGATGCTGTCAGGTGACGAGATCGCGACGCAGCTGGACGTGGCCCTTGGCCCCGAGATCGGGCAGTGCTGCGGTGGCCGGATCACCGTCGATCTGAAACGGATGACTGCGGGCGACATCGAACAGGCGCTTGATCGCGCGGCAGCTGATGAGGCAGCGTGGCCAGAGGTCTACATCCTTGGTGCAGGCCATGTCGGTCGGGCCTTGGCCGATCTGTTCCAGCACATGCCGGTTCGCACCATCCTGATCGACCCGCGACTGGAGGAGCTGTCGTTGAACCGGGCGATGGTCGAGGCGCGCAACTCGGTCCTGCCAGAGCTGGACATCTCGATCGCCGGGCCGGGCAGCGCCTTCATCGTCGTCACCCACGATCACGGGCTGGATTTCCTGTTGGCGCAGGCCGCACTTGCGCGGACCGATGCGTGCTATGTCGGCATGATCGGATCGGCGACCAAGCGGGCCAAGTTCGAAAGCTGGTCCCGTCACCAATGCGACGCGCAGCTGGCCGAGCATCTGGTCTGCCCGATTGGCGCGGGCGGGACCCGTGACAAGCGACCCGCCGTCATCGCCGCCTTCGTGGTGGCCGAGGTGATGGCGCGGCTGACCAGTGCCGTTGCCGACAATTCGACGAACAGAACTGCTTGGCCGCTTTTCGCGGCCGAGTGAAACGAGGATGGGCTGCCGAATGTCCGAGGAAACTGACGCGGCCCAAACATAAGGAGATCCCGATGAGGGAGGGGAGAGGAACCACCGCCGCCCACGCGCAGCCAAACCGGCGCCGATGCGCTGCTTTTGGCAATCGGCCACGACGCCGATTGAACACACTGCGAAATCCCCCGACATGACGGGCGTCTGACGCAAGCTGTCTGGGACGAAATCATTCACGTCAATATGATGAAACGGTCGATGACAAAGCGGCCGGGACCCGTGGGAGGGGACTTCATGGAAAAATTCTTTGGGCTGGCGGCCCATAAAACAAGCGTCAGGACAGAGGTGATCGCAGGGATCACGACCTTCCTGACCATGGCCTATATCATCTTCGTCAACCCCGAAATCCTGTCGACGACGGGCATGGACCGGGATGCGGTCTTTGTCGCCACCTGTCTGGCGGCGGCGCTTGGATCGGCGATCATGGCGATCTGGGCGAACTGGCCCATCGGCATGGCGCCGGGCATGGGGCTGAACGCGTTTTTCGCCTTTACCGTCGTCGGCGCGCTTGGCTTTACCTGGCAGCAGGCGCTTGGCGCGGTCTTCATTTCCGGCATCATCTTCCTGATCCTGTCCGTCACCGGCATCCGGCGCTGGCTGATCGCGGGCATTCCGCATTCGATGCGCAGCGCCATCGCTGCGGGCATCGGGATGTTCCTTGGACTGATCGCGCTGAAAACCTCGGGCATCGTGGTGGACAATCCGGCGACGCTGGTTGGCCTTGGCGATCTGACGCAGGTCGGCACGCTGCTGGCGATACTGGGCTTCTTCATCATCGCGGCACTGGATGCGTTGAAGGTGCGCGGGTCGATCCTGATCGGCATTCTGGTCATCACCGTCCTGTCGATCCTGCTGGGTGCCAGCCAGTTCGGCGGCGTCATGTCCATGCCGCCTTCGATCGCGCCGACCTTTATGCAGCTTGACCTGATGGGCGCGCTGAGCGTCGGCATCTTCCATGTCATCCTAGTCATGGTGTTGGTCGAGGTCTTTGACGCCACCGGCACGCTGATCGGCGTCGCCAAGCGGGCAGGGCTGCTGACCGAAGGGCCTGCGCATACGAACAAGGGCCTCAGCCGCGCGCTGATGGCGGATTCGACCGCGATCCTTGCCGGTTCGGTTCTGGGCACCAGCTCGACCACGGCTTACGTCGAAAGCGCCTCGGGCGTGCAGGCGGGTGGTCGCACGGGTCTGACCGCGCTGACCGTGGCGGTTCTGTTCCTGCTGGCGATGTTCTTCGCGCCGCTGGCCGGATCGGTTCCGGGCTATGCCACCGCGCCGGCGCTTCTGTATGTCGCCTGCCTGATGGTGCGCGAGTTTTCGGAAATCACCTGGGACGACGTAACCGAGGCCGCGCCCGCCGTGCTGACCGCGCTGATGATGCCCTTCACCTATTCCATCGCCAACGGCCTTGCCTTCGGCTTTGTCAGCTATGCGCTGATCAAGCTGCTGACCGGCCGCGCGAAAGAAGTGCATATGGCGACCTGGGTCGTCGCGGGGCTGTTCGTCATCCGCTTCGCCTTCTTCGCCGAATAACCGGCTGAAGCACCACAGTACGCGCGGGCCGCCCGGCCGGTGGCCCGCGCGATTTGTTTGGCAATTTTCACTTATCGCAAACAAAGCTTAGGACGATGACAATGACAGCCAGCAAAACCTTGCTGCGCGGGCGGATCCTTGATTTCCGCGCAGAGCCGCAGGACGCGGACGATACCGACGCCTATCGCTATGTCGAAGACGGCGCGATCCTGATCGCGAACGGCATGATCAAGGCGTCGGGCGATTTCGCGACTGTAGCGGCACAGGCCCCCGACGCGCAGGTGATCGACCACCGCCCGCATCTGCTGATGGCTGGCTTCATCGACACCCATATCCATTTCCCGCAGGTGCAGGTGATCGCCAGCTGGGGTTCGCAACTGCTGGACTGGCTGAACAATTACACCTTCCCCGAAGAAACCCGCTTTGCCGATCCGGGCCATTCTGCGGCAATGGCGGCGCGTTTCTATGACCTGCTGCTGTCGCATGGCACGACCTCGGCCGTGGCCTTCTGTTCGGTCCATCCGACCTCTGCCGAGGCCTATTTCGGTGAGGCCGCGCGCCGCAACATGCGCATGATCGGCGGAAAGGTGATGATGGACCGCAACGCGCCCGACGGGCTGCTGGACACGCCGCAGACGGGTTACGACGAAAGCAAGGCGCTGATCGAGAGATGGCACGGCAAGGGGCGCGGCCTTTATGCGATCACGCCGCGCTTCGCGATCACCTCGACCCCCGAACAGCTGGACATGGCGGGGGCGCTGGTGGCCGAGCATCCCGATTGCTTCGTCCAGACCCACCTGAGCGAGAACCACGACGAAATCGCCTTCACCCGCTCGCTTTATCCCGATGCGCCGGACTATCTGGGCATCTATGAACGCTACGGCTTGCTGACGGCCAGGGCGCTGCTGGGGCATTCGATCCACCTGACGCCGCGCGAAATCGACGTGCTGGCGGAAACCGGCGCGAAGCCTGTCTTCTGCCCGACCTCGAACCTGTTCCTGGGCAGCGGGCTGTTCGACGATGCGGGTCTGCGCGGGCGCGGCATCACCAACGCGATTGCGACCGATGTCGGTGCCGGCACCAGCTATTCGATGCTGCCGACCCTGCGCGAGGGCTACAAGATCCTGCAATTGCAGAACCAGAAGCTGCACCCCCTGCGCGCCTTCCACTGGATCACGCGCGGCAATGCCGTGGCGCTTGGCCTGCAGAATCAGATCGGCACGCTGGCCGAGGGGACCGAGGCGGACGTGGTCGTCCTGAACGCCAACGCGACCCCGGCCATGGCCCTGCGGATGGAGCGGGCAGAGACGCTGTCAGAAGAATTGTTCATCCTGCAGACCCTTGGCGACGACCGCGCCATTGCGCAGACCTATGTTGCCGGGCAGGCGATGAAGACGAGCTGAGCCGGCGTGGCTCCAATACGAAAAAAGGCCGCCCGGTTTGGGCGGCCTTTGCTTTTCAGGCATGCGGCTGGCGTCAGAAATCGACCTCGATGGCGACGCCTTTTTCGGCGGCCAGTTCGACCACCGAAGCCGCAACCGCAAGATCCTGCAACCCGACGCCAGTGCCGTCAAACAGCGTGATCTGATCGTCCGAGGCGCGGCCCGGATCGGTGCCGTTGATGACCGCGCCAAGCTGCGCGATATCCGCCTCTGCGATCAGCCCCGATGCAATCGCGTGCTGCGCCTCGCCAATGGTGACGGATTGCGCGACCTCATCGGTGAAGACGCGGGCAGCGGCCAGAAGCTGGGCGTCGACTTCCTGCTTGCCCTTGGTGTCGGTGCCCATGCAGGCGATATGCGTGCCGGGGCTGACATGATCCTTCATCAGGATCGGCGCGAAGGACGAGGTGATGGTGACGATCACGTCGGCATCACGCATCCCGTCCAGTTCGACCGCCTCGAACGGCAGGCCGGCCTCGGCTGCGACCTCTTCCAGGTTTTTCAGCATCTCGGGATGCAGGTTCCAGCCGATCACCTTTTCGAAATCGCGCTGCTCCATTGCGGCGCGCAGCTGGAATTTCGCCTGATGCCCCGCGCCGACCATGCCGATCACCTTCGCATCCTTGCGCGCCAGATGCCGGATCGACACCGAGGATGCGGCGGCGGTCCGCAAAGCCGTCAACAGGTTGCCGCCGACCATGGCAATCGCCTTGCCGGTATCGGGATCGAACAGGAAAACCGTCGACTGGTGGTTGATAAGGCCGCGCTTTTCCAGGTTGTTCGGCCAGTAGCCGCCCGCCTTCAGCCCCAGCGTCAGGCCGGCCCGGTCGAACCCGCCCTTGAAGCCGTAAAGCGCATCCTCATGCCCGATGGCCTCGCGCACGACGGGGAAGTTGTAGGCGTCGCCCGCAGCCATGGCGGCAAACACCTTCTCGACCGCGTCGAAAGCGGCCTCGCGCGTCATCAGATCTGCAATTTCGCGCTCTGGCACGATCAGCATAGTGTCACTCCCTCTCAAAGAAATTGCCCGTGCGCCGGCTGCTGGAGGGCCGGCGCACGGGCGTGTTTCGGGCCGGAGGACCCGGAACGCCTGTGATGATGGCCTTAATACGCCTTGCCGCGGGCCGAGACCGGCCAGACCACCTCGACCTTGTCGCCGCGCACGCCGACATACCAGTCATGGACATTGGCCGTCGGGTCGCAATGGCCGGGAACCAGCCGCAGCTTTTCGCCCACTTTCAGCACCCCTTGCGGGTCGGCGATGACGCCATGCTCGTCCGAGCATTTGACGTATTCGACATCATTGCGGCCATAGATGAAGGGCAGGCCGCTATCGACCGATTGCGCCTTCAGCCCGGCATCGCAGATCGCCTTGTCGGCTTTCGCGTGGCTCATCACCTGGGTCAGGATGAAGAAGGCGTTTTCCCATTCGCCCTGATCGATCCGGTTGCCGTCCTTGTCCAGAATGCGGCCATAATCCGCGTCCATGAAGGCGTAGGAACCGCATTGCAATTCGTTGAACACGCCCGAGTTGGATTCGAAGTAGTAAGACCCGGTGCCGCCACCGGAGACCAGTTCCGGCTTCAGCCCGACCGCTTCCAGACCGGCCACGGCGTCCTTGACCATCGCAATCGCGATATCCAGCTTTTCCTTGCGGGCCTCATAGCTGTCCAGATGCTGCATCGCGCCCTGATAGGCCTGAATGCCGGTGAATTTCAGCCCCGGTGCCGCATCAATCGCCATCGCGATCTTCACCACCGCCTCGGTCGAGGTCACACCGCAGCGACCGGCGCCGCAGTCGATTTCGACGAAGCATTCGATCTCGGTCCCGTGCTTCTGCGCCGCGGCCGACAGATCGGCGACATTGGCGACATCATCGACGCAGACGATGATGCGTGCGCCCAGTTTCGGCAGACGGGCAAGACGGTCTATCTTCGCCAGATCGCGGACCTGGTTCGACACCAGCACGTCCTTGATGCCGCCACGGGCAAAGACCTCGGCTTCGGACACCTTCTGGCAGCAGACGCCGACAGCGCCGCCCAGACGTTCCTGCAGCTTGGCCACATCGACCGACTTGTGCATCTTGCCGTGGACGCGGTGGCGCATCCCGTGCGCCTTGGCGTAATCGCCCATCTTCTTGATGTTGCGTTCCAGCGCGTCCAGATCAAGGATCAGGCAAGGCGTCTGGATATCCGCCGCATCCATGCCGGGCAGGGCGGGGACGTCGAAGCCGACATCCAGCGTTTCGAGGTTGACAGGTGCGTTCATGGCTTTGTCCTCAGTTATTCCAGGGCAGGCGGTCCAGATCGACATTGCCGCCCGTGATGATGATACCGACGCGCTTGCCCCTGAAGGCGTCGGGGTTCTTCAGGATCGTCGCCAGCGGGACCGAGCTTGACGGCTCTGCCACCACCCGCAGGTGCTTCCAGATCAGCTTCATCGCCTCGACGATCTCCTGTTCGGAGGCCGTATAGATCTGCGCGACATGGTTCGAAACGAAATGCCATGTCAGGTCCTTCAGCGGCACCAGCAGCCCGTCGGCGACCGATTTCGGCGCGTCGTCAGCGATGATCCGGCCGGCCTTGAAGCTGCGATAGGCATCGTCGGCGGTTTCGGGTTCTGCCGCGATCACCTGCGTCTCGGGCGCCAGCGTCGACAGCGTCAGGCAGGTGCCCGAAATCATCCCGCCGCCGCCGATGGGCGCCACGACCATATCGAGCCCGCCCGTCTGCTCGATCAGTTCCTTGGAACATGTTCCCTGACCCGCGATCACGCGCGGATCGTTATAGGGATGGACGAAATCGCCCCCGGTTTCGGCCTGCACGCGCGCGAATGTCTCCTCACGCGACGAGGTCGACGGCTCGCATTCGGTGATCCTGCCGCCATAGCGGCGCACGGTGTCCTTCTTCGCCTGCGGTGCTGTGCGTGGCATCACGACATTGCAGGGAATGCCCCGCAGCATCGCGGCATAGGACAGGCAGGAGGCGTGGTTGCCCGACGAATGCGTGGCAACACCCAGCTTCGCCTGTTCCTCGCTCAGCCCGAAAACCGCGTTGCTGGCGCCGCGGACCTTGAAGGCCCCCGGTTCCTGAAAGTTTTCGCATTTGAAGAACAGCTGCGCGCCGGTCAACTCGTTCAGGTAGTCCGACACGCGAACCGGGGTCAGGCGGATATGCGGCCTGATCCGGTCATGCGCGTCCAGCATGTCCTGATAGCTGGGGATCTGCATCGCCGCGTCCTTCATCACGCGGCGGCCTTGTGGGCCGTCGCCGGATTTGCGCGGTAATATTCCTGCGCTGCCGCAACCCCCGAACCCAGCCGGATCTCAAGCCCCAGATCGGCCATGCACATTTCCGCCGTGGCCAGACCCGACAGCATCATGACGTCGGTCAGGCTGCCCAGATGGCCGATGCGGAAGACCTTGCCCGCGACTTCACCCAAGCCCACCCCGAAGGCGACGCCGTAGGTCTTGGCGGCATGGGTGACGATATCGGTCGCGTTGAAGCCTTCCGGCGTGCGGACCGCGCTGACCGTGTCGGAATAGACCGACGGATTGGCGGCACACAGCTTCAGCCCCCAGGCTTCGGTCGCGGCACGAACGCCCTCGGCGATGCGGTGGTGACGGGCAAAGACGTTCTCCAGCCCTTCGTTCAGCAGCATCCCGCAGGCGGTGTTCAGCCCGTTCAGCAGGCCAACCGCCGGGGTGTAGGGATAGGCGTTGTTGGCATAGCTTTTTTCCATGTCGCGGACATCGAAGAAGGTCCGGGGCAGGGTGGCCGATTTCGTGGCCTCCATCGCCTTCTGGCTGAAGCCAAGGATGGCAAGGCCGGGCGGCAGCATGAAGCCCTTCTGCGAACCGGCGACGGCGATATCGACGCCCCAGTCGTCAAAACGGAAATCCATCGACGCGATCGAGCTGACGCCATCGACAAACAGCAGCGCCGGGTGGCCTGCCGCATCCAGTGCGCGGCGGACGGCGGCAATGTCCGACTTCACGCCGGTTGCGGTTTCGTTATGCGTGGCCAGAACGACCTTGATCTCATGGTTCTTGTCGGCGGTCAGGATGTCTTCATAGCGATCCGCCGGCAGACCTTCGCCCCAGGGCGTTTCGACGACCTGAACCTCCAGCCCGTGGCGCTGGCACATGTCGATCCAGCGATGGCTGAACATGCCGTTGCGCGCCGCCAGAACCTTGTCACCTGCCGACAGCGTGTTGCTGAGCGCGGTTTCCCAACCGCCGGTCCCGGTCGACGGGAAGATGAAGATCTCGGCCTTGTCGCTTTTCAGCACCTTCTTCACGCCCTCGCGGGCGGGGTGCAGGATCTGGCCGAACAGCGGCGAACGATGGTCGATCGTCGGCATGTCGCAGGCCTTGCGCAGGTTTTCCGGGATATTCGTCGGGCCCGGAATGAAGACTGGGTTCTGAAAGCTCATGGCGGTTTCCTTCCTCGTTTCCCAGCAGGTTAGGACCAGTGCCCGGATCAGCCAATTTTTTTGAGCCGCGTCGCGGAAAGACGCTGGTCTCAAAATTATTTAGAGTTGTCAGATGGTTGTATTTTTCATATCTTGAAATGCAATTTCATTGATGACGGAAAGGTTCTCATGGAATCCCAAGATAATGACCCCGCCGAGGTCAGAAAGGCCCGCGGACGGCCGCGCGGCTGGGACGACAAGAGCGATCAGAACACCATCAAATCGCTAGACCGGGCGATGCAGGTCTTCGAATATCTCAGCGAGACGCAGGGCAAGACCCTGACCGCGATCTCGCAGGAAATGGGGCAGTCGCCGGCGACGGTCTACCGGGTGCTGACGACGCTTGCCCTGCGCGAGCTGGTGGAGTTCGATCCGGCCGAACAGCTTTGGCATATCGGCCCGCGCGCCTTCGTCATCGGATCGCGCTTCCTGCGCCGAACCAGCCTTGTCGACCGTGCGCGCCCCTTCCTGCGCAAGCTGATGGAGGAGACGGGCGAGACCGCGAACCTCGGCATAGAACGCGACGCCTCGGTCCTGTTCGTCAGCCAGGTCGAGACCCATGCCAGCATCCGCGCTTTCTTTCCGCCGGGGACGCTGTCGCCGATGCATTGTTCGGGCATCGGCAAGGCGCTTCTGGCCTTCATGGACGGGGCGCGGCTGGACCGGGTTATGCGCTCGGGCATGCAGTCCTTCACCCCGAAGACGATCACCGATCCCCAGCGGCTCAGATCCGCGCTTGGCGAGATCCGCGCGCGGGGATATTCGGTCGATGACGAGGAAAAGAATGTCGGCATGCGCTGCATCGCGGCGCCGGTCTTCGACATGAACGGCGAGGCGGTGGCCGGCATATCCGTTTCGGGCCCCACCAACCGCATCACCGAGGCAAGCACCGAATGGCTGAGCCGCCCCGTGATCGAGGCGGCCCGGCATTTGACACAGGCAGTCGGCGGACCGGCCGGGGGCTGACCGGTCAGCCTTCGACGATGACGATTTCGCGGTCGAACCAATGTTCCTCAAGGTTCGGGCCGGTGCCGATGCGGTCGACGACCATGAACAGGCCGGGCGCGCTAAGCGGTGCCAGCGCCCCATGCCAGACCCCGCGGTGATAGTTTACGGCCTGCCCCGGCTGGGTCAGGAATGCCAGCGGCTGTCCGGGCTTGCCGCCCTCATCCGGGGCGACGACGACCAGAAAGGGTTCCTGGCTCATCGGGACAAAAGCCTGACTGCCCTCGGGGTGGCGTTCGACCATGTCCAGCTTCAGCGGCAGGCTGCGGGGTGCGGCGTTGAACAGGCTCATCCCCGCGTGACCATCCACGAAATCAAGGCTGGCGCGATTGTGGTAACGCCCGCACATACCCTGATTCAGCATGCGATCCGGTTCACCGCTGGTTTCCAATACGTCGCCAAAGGCGGAAAAGGCTTCCGCGGTCAGCGGTTGAATGCTGATTGTCTGGGTCATGCTTGCTGCCCTTCGTTCCGGCCGGCCGTCCGCAGCCCGCTGTCGCAAAGGGTGATGTGGCAGGGATGGTTATTCATGTTGCGCTCCTCCTGATCTGTCTGTCTGATAAATCGGAAGAACGGGATATATTATCAAAATATCCAAGAAACTGCTTCGACAGGCCTTCGGCTTAGGGCAGAGGTCGCAGGATGCAGGGCAGCTTGATCGCGGCTGTCGACGACTGGCCGCCGGCGTCGATGACCCGGAAAAGTTCGGCCAGCATTCCCGTCACGTCCTGCTCGGTCATGCCGACATTCTGCGGAAGAAGCGCGGCGAAGGGGTCCCAGTCAAAGCAGCCGAACCGTACCGCTTTCAGGCTGGGGTGCTGGTTCAGCCATCGGACCACGCCCTCCAGTGCGATGGTTGAATTGACGAAAATCGCCGCTTGCTGCGGGATTTCTGCGCCTTCCATTGCGGCGAATGCCTTTTGTGGCGAGTAGCCGGGCATCAGCACGCGCTGGGGCGCGAACGGCTGGCCGGATTCATCGCAGGCGGCGCGAAAGCCGCGCAGGCGCTCCATGCTGTTGTGATCGTGTTGACGGCCGCCGACGAACCAAAGGGGCGGGGCGGCGCCGAATGCTTCGGTCGCGCGTTTCAGGATCAGCCGGGTCAGATCCTTCGCACCGCCAAAATTGTCTGATAGGATTGACGGCGCCTTGCTGCCCGGCAGGTCCAGGTTGATCGTGCGGACGCCCGAAGCTGCGCAAAGTTCGGAAATTCGATCCGGGTCGGTCGCCCCGGTCACGACCAGTGTTTCGGCCTGATAGGACAGCAATTCGCGCGCCGCCTCGAATTCAAGCTCGGGGTCGCGCTGGGTGCAGGTGATGACCGGGAAAAGACCCTTGGCGCGGGCCATCGTTTCGAACTGCTCGGCGATGGCGCCGAAATATCGGTTGTCGTATTTCGGCACGATCATCCCGATGATGTGCGAGCGGTCGCGGCGCAGCAGGCTGGCCTGCCGGTTCACCGCATAGCCCTGTTCCTGCGCGATCCGGATCACCCGTTTGGCGGTGGCCGCGCTGATCCGGCGCTTTTCCCAGCTTCCGTTCAGGATCGAGCTGACCGCGCTGGGGCTGGCGCCGGCGATCCGGGCCAGGTCGTAAATCGTCGGACGTTTTGACGAAACTCCGCCTTTTCTGGTCATCCGCACCCGTCCATTCGATCCGTCAACATGCTGCCTGCTTCGCGGCATCTTGACAGAATCAGATAAGCTGGACAATGTTGCTCAACCGATTGAGCATGGAAGCTGTATCGGTTGAGCAGTCGGAGGAGCGGCTGGTGGTATCGATCCGATCAAGGCGCTGCGCCGGGGCTTTGCCATGCCCGCGCGCCGCGACCATATCGACCGGCCACCGCCCGACCGTCCCGCCGCTGATCGGTCATAAGGGGAGGAAAATTCGAATGACCACGAAATATGCGATTGCTGCGGCCTCTGCCGCGATCATGGCGCTGTCGGCGGGTGCGTCGCTGGCGCAAGAGGCGGCGACGGTCGCCTTTCTGATGCCCGACCAGGCATCGACCCGCTACGAAGAACACGACTTTCCGGGCTTCGAGGCCGCGATGAAAGAGCTGTGCGCCGATTGCACGGTGATTTACCAGAACGCGAATGCCGATGTGTCGCTGCAACAGCAGCAGGTGAACTCGGTCATCGCCCAAGGGGCCAAGGTCATCGTGCTGGATCCGGTGGACAGTGCGGCAGCCGCCGGGCTGGTGCAGATGGCGCAAAGTCAGGGCATCAAGGTCATCGCCTATGACCGGCCGATCCCGGACAAGCCGGCAGACTACTATGTCTCGTTCGACAATGAAGGCATCGGTGCGGCCATCGCGCAATCGCTGGTCGATCACCTGATGGCCGAAGGCGTCGAGGCCGGGGCAGGGGTGCTGCAGATCAACGGCTCGCCCACCGACGCGGCGGCCGGTCTGATCCGCGACGGCATCGATTCCTCGCTTGATGGGTCGGAATACAAGACCCTGTCCGAATTCGATACGCCCGATTGGGCGCCGCCGCGCGCGCAGGAATGGACCGCCGGCCAGATCACCCGTTTTGGCAGTGACATCAAGGGCATCGTCGCCGCGAATGACGGGACGGCGGGCGGTGCCATCGCCGCGCTGAAGGCCGCGGGCGTTGATCCGGTGCCGCCGGTGACCGGCAATGACGCCACCATCGCGGCATTGCAGCTGATCATCGCGGGGGACCAGTACAACACCATCTCGAAACCGTCCGAGATCGTGGCCCGCGCCGCCGCCGAGGTCGCCGTGACCTTCCTGAAAGGTGAGACGCCCGAGGCGAAAACCACGCTGTACGACACGCCTTCGGAGCTGTTCGTGCCAGCCGTGGTGACGCGCGAAAACATCAAGGCAGAGATCTTCGACAAGGGTATTCAGACCCCCGAGGAGATCTGCACCGCCGATTACGCAGAAGGCTGCAAGGAACTGGGCATTACCCAGTAACACCAGCCCGGGCGCGCGGCATCCCCGCGCGCCCATATCGAAAATGGGGGAGATCAGATGGCCAGCAGCCATATTTCGGCCGAGCCGATCCTGAAATTACGCGGCGTGTCCAAGCAGTTCGGTGCCGTTTCCGCGCTGACGGATATTGATCTGGATATTCACGCGGGCGAAGTCGTGGCCCTTGTCGGCGATAACGGCGCGGGCAAGTCCACGCTGGTCAAGGTGCTGGCAGGCGTGCATCAGCCGACCGCCGGGGCCATCGAATTCATGGGCAAGCCGGTCGATCTGGACAGTCCCGGCAAGGCGCTGGAAATGGGCATCGCCACAGTGTTCCAGGATCTTGCCCTGTGCGAGAACCTCGACGTGGTGGCCAACCTGTTCCTCGGCCACGAACTGAACCCTTGGGCGCTTGACGAGGTGCAGATGGAGGTCCGGGCCTGGACCTTGCTGCGCGAACTTGCCGCGCGCATCCCGTCGGTTCGCGAACCCATCGCCTCGCTTTCGGGCGGGCAGCGCCAGACCGTCGCCATCGCGCGTTCGCTGCTGCTGGACCCCAAGATCATCATGCTGGACGAACCCACCGCCGCGCTTGGCGTGGCCCAGACCGCCGAGGTGCTGAACCTGATCGAGCGGGTGCGCGACCGCGGTCATGGCGTCGTCCTGATCTCGCATAACATGGAGGACGTGCGTGCCGTCGCAGACCGCATCGTGGTGCTGCGCCTTGGCCGCAACAATGGCGTCTTCACCGCCGAAACCTCGAATGCCGAACTGGTGGCCGCCATCACCGGCGCGACCGAAAACGCAGTATCGCGCCGCCGCGCGCGCAAGGACGAACAGATGGAGCCGCAGGCATGAGCGATCAGAACCCGCAAACCGCGCTTGACCGGTCCGACAGCCGTGTCCGCCATGACGAAGGCATCGCCGGCGCCATCCGCGCCTTTATCGACCGGGTCCGTTCGGGCGATCTGGGCATGCTGCCCGTCGCCGTGGGGCTGGTGCTGATCTCGGTCGTCTTCGCCTCGCTCAACCCGGTGTTTCTGGCGCCGAACAACCTTGTGAATCTACTGTTTGACGCCGCTGCCGTGGGCTGCATCTCGCTGGGGGTCGTTTGCGTTCTGATCCTGGGCGAGATCGACCTTTCCGTCGGCTCGATGAGCGGTCTCGCGTCGGCGCTGGTGGGCGTCATCTGGGCGAATATGGGCTTTCCGGTGCTGGTCGCCATCGCGGCGGCGCTGCTGGCCGGGGCCGTCATGGGCATGATCTATGCGATGCTGTTGAACAAGTTCGGCATGCCCAGCTTCGTGTCGACGCTGTCGGGGCTGCTGGCGCTGCTGGGGATGCAGCTTTACATCCTCGGGCCCACGGGTTCGATCAACCTCAGCTATAACTCGGCGCTGGTGAAGTTCGGGCAGATCCTGATCATGCCGCATTGGCTCAGCTATCTGCTGGCGATCCTGCCGGGCGTGGTGATGGTGGTGCTGGGGCTTGGCACGATGCGCCGCCGGGCCGAGGCGAACCTGTCCAGCCCCGGCCTGTCGGTGCTGGTGGCCAAGGCCGCGCTGCTGACGGTCGCGCTGCTGATCGCAGTCTTTTACCTCAACCGCGGTCGGGGTGTGCCCTATATGTTCGGGGTGTTTGTGGCGCTGGTGGTCGGGATGAACTATATGCTGACGCGCACCAAATGGGGCCGCTCGATGTTCGCCGTCGGCGGCAACCGCGAGGCCGCGCGCCGTGCTGGCATCAATGTCGGGCGGATCCGCATGACGGCCTTTATGCTGTGTTCGTCGCTGGCCGCACTGGGGGGCGTGTTCGCCTCGGCCCGGCTGGCCACGTCCAGCCAGCAGGCGGGGACCGGTGACGTGAACCTGAACGCCATTGCGGCGGCGGTGATCGGGGGGACCTCTCTGTTCGGCGGGCGTGGGTCCGCATGGTCGGCGCTGCTGGGGATTCTGGTCATTCAGGCGATTTCAAACGGGCTGACGCTGCTGAACCTCAGCTCCTCGCTGCGCTACATGATTACCGGGGCTGTGCTGGCGATTGCCGTGATCGTCGACTCGCTGGCCCGCCAGTCCCGCGCCAGCCATGGCCGCGGCTGATAGACAAAGGACAGAAACATGACGGAACTGATGAAGGGCAAGGTCGCGGCCGTAACCGGCGCGGCCTCGGGGATCGGGCTTGCATGCGCAAAGACCCTGCTGGCCGAAGGCGCGACGGTGGTGCTGATCGACCGCGCCGGGGACAAGCTGGACGCGCTATGCGCCGAGCTTGGCCCGAATGCGAAGCCGCTGGTTATCGACCTGATGGACGGCGCGCAGGTTGACGGCATGGCGGCCGGGATCGAGGCGCTTGCCGGGCCGCTGGACATCCTGCACGCCAATGCCGGCGCCTATATCGGCGGACCGGCGGCAGAGGGCGACCCGGACGCCTGGGACCGGATGCTGCATCTGAACATCAACGCCGCCTTCCGCTGCGTCCGCGCCGTCCTGCCCGGCATGATCGAACGAAAAACCGGCGATGTGATCTTCACCTCTTCCGTCGCGGGCGTCGTGCCGGTGGTGTGGGAGCCGATTTATACCGCGTCGAAATTCGCCGTTCAGGCCTTTCTGCACGCCACCCGGCGGCAGGTCAGCCAACACGGCATCCGCATGGGCGCGGTGCTGCCCGGCCCTGTGGTCACCGCCCTGCTGGACGACTGGCCCAAGGAGAAGATGGAGGAGGCGCTGGCGAACGGTTCCCTGATGCAGCCGGACGAAGTGGCCGCGGCGGTGCTGTTCATGCTGTCGCGCCCGCGCAATGTCGTCATCCGCGATCTGGTCATCCTGCCCAACAGCGTCGATCTGTGAGCACCGGTTAAGGAGAAGAACATGAGCGATGCCGTTTTCCTTGGCGTGGATGTCGGCACCGGCAGCGCGCGGGCCGGCCTGTTCGATATGCAGGGCAAGATGCTGGCTGCGGCCAAGCGCGACATCGCCATGTGGCGCGACGGTCCCGATTTCGTGGAACAGTCCAGCGATGATATCTGGCAGGCGGTTTGTGCCGCGACGCGTGAGGCCATCGAGAAGGCTGGAATAGACCCGGCGCGCGTGGCGGGCATCGGCTTTGACGCGACCTGTTCGCTGGTTGTGCTGGACGATCAGGGCCAGCCGCTGACGGTCAGTCCTTCGGGCGATAATGCGCGTAACATCATCGTCTGGATGGATCATCGGGCGCTGGAACAGGCGGCGCGGATCAACGCCACCGGCCATGATGTGCTGCGCTATGTCGGCGGGGTGATCTCGCCCGAGATGGAGACGCCCAAACTGCTGTGGCTGAAGGAAAACCTGCCGCAGACATATGCCTCGGCATGGCAGTTCCTTGATCTGGCGGATTTCCTCAGCTGGCGCGCGACGGGAGAGCTGGCGCGTTCGACCTGCACCGTCACCTGCAAATGGACCTATCTGGCCCATGAAGGCCGCTGGGATCCGGATTACTTCCGCAAGGTCGGGCTGGGCGATCTGGCCGATCAGGATTTTGCGCGGATCGGCCAGCAGGTGGTGGCGCCCGGAACGCCGCTTGGCGCCGGGCTGACCGATCAGGCGGCGGCCGATCTGGGCCTGATGCCCGGCACGCCGGTTGCGGCGGGGCTGATCGACGCCCACGCAGGCGGCATCGGGACTGTGGGCGTGGAAGGCCAGCCGCAGGACAACCTCGCCTATGTCTTCGGCACCTCGTCCTGTACCATGACCACCACGGCGGAACCCGCTTTTGTGCCGGGGGTCTGGGGGCCGTATTATCAGGCGATGATGCCGGGCATGTGGCTGAACGAGGGCGGCCAATCCGCAGCGGGCGCGGCAATTGACCAGCTTCTGTCCTTCCACCCCGCCGCGGCAGAGGCTGCCGATGCCGCCCGCGCCGCCGGCCAGCCGCTGCCGGTCTGGCTTGCGGCGCAGGCCGCCGCATCCATTGAAGATCTGTCATCGGCGGTGGAACTGGCCGGCAAGCTGCATGTGGTGCCCGAGTTTCTGGGCAACCGCGCCCCATTCGCCGATCCGAACGCCCGCGCCATCGTCGCCGGGCTGGGGATGGAGCGCGACCTGCCCAGCCTGATCGCGCTGTATATCGCCGGCATCTGCGGCATTGGTTACGGCCTGCGCCAGATCATCGAGGCGCAGGACCGCGAAGGCGTTTCAGTCGACCGGGTGGTCATATCGGGCGGGGCTGGCAATCTGCCGCTGATCCGGCAGCTGTTTGCAGATGCAACGGGTAAGCCCGTCATTTCTGTTCAGGCCGAAGAACCGGTGCTGGCCGGGTCGGCCATGATTGGCGCGGTCGCCGCCGGGGCCTATGCGGGCCTTCCCGAGGCGATGGATGCGATGACCGCGAAGGCCGATGAATACCACCCGTCCAAGCCTGCCGCCGCCCGCCATCAGGCCCGGTTCGAGGTGTTTTCTGCGCTGCAAGCTGCGGCCAGAACCGGATGAGAGGTTCCGAAATCATGCCGGCCGTTTGCCGCGCAATCAGGTCCCTGATCGTCACGGCAAGCTGACTGTCTCGACCGCGACGTGCAGGCTGCGTGCGGCCTCGATCAGCCGATCCTGCGTTGTGCGACGGCCGGCATCACGCGCGGCCTGACCCAGTAGCCCGCCGAGCGTAAAGCCACGCATCGCCTGCCAGTCATGACCGCCCGCGCGCGCCCAGTCGAAAGCCGCGCGGTCGGGCAGGGCGATCGTCAGCTGCGCGCCTTGGGTCACCAGATCCGCCGCCGCGGGTCCAAGGATGTCGATGCAGCCGTAAAAATGCTGTCCGGCCGCGACGTTGCCGGGTGGTTCAAGCGCCAGGATCGACGGCGCTGTCTTCGCAAGGGTCAGGCCGGTGGCTTCCGCGCGATAGGCGATGTCGGCAGGCGATCCACCCAGCAGCGCGAATTGCGATGCTCCGGCCTGTTTCAGCGCGTTCATGCTGGCATTCAGGCAGGCCTCGGTGATCGCGGGCGCGGCTTCGTCGGCCAGCCGGGAAAGGGGGACGCCCGGCCCGGTTTCTGTCAGGACCATCTGGCGACCATAGGCGCCGCCGCTGGCATTGAAGCGTTCGGCGGCGGCGGCAAAGCCCTGATCGAGCGCATCGTTGCCGCTTCTCAGCACTTGGATCCGATCAGGCAGGATCGCGTCGCGCGCGGCCTCCAACCCCTGAAGATAGGCGATAAGCGAATCCATCACCTCGGGCTGGGCGTCATAGCGCGGCATCGCGGCATTCAGCATCCGCCCATCCGGTGCCCGCCCGTCACGCAGCACGCGCAACACCGCCTCGGCGTCATAGGGCGTGGGTCGCTGCGTCAGCGCCGACCAATGGATCGGCGGAAACGCGGTGCCGCCTTCCGCCCGGCCATCGCCATCCGCGCCGTGACAGCCCGCGCAGGCAAAGCGGCTGGCAGGCAGTCGCACCGCACCGCCACCGATGATCGCTTGCGCCCCTTCACCGCGCAGAAACAGCGCCTCGCCCGGCGTTTCTGCCGTCGCAGCCGTTCCCGCCAGCAGCAAGATCAGGACGAGACGCATTCAGGCACGTCACGCGCCATCGCGATCAGCGCCTTGGGTTCCGGGATGCCGATGATGCGGGTGAATGCGCCCGAACAGAAATCGCCGACAAGGAACATCGGGTCATGCGTTTCGATGCTGTCAAAAGCGACGCCCAGACTGTCCAGCAGCGGCGAGGTTCCCCGCATGCCCGCCGTCAGCCACAGCCAGCGATCAGAGGCGGAAAATTCCGCCGCGGTCTTGCGCAAGGCCTCGGGGGTGTCATTCGCGGGGTCGATGGCAACGCTGACCAGGGTGATCCGGTCGTCCTGTCCGGCCAGATCCTGATCGACGCCGTAAAGGATGCCGTTGGTGATGTCGCAGACGGTTTCGCAATTCGTGTACATGAAGCTGACGATCACCGGCCCGGTGTTGCGCATTCGGGTCGTAAAACCCTCGGTGCGGCCGGCGGCGTCGGTGACCGGAATGTCGGGCGGGGCCAACTGTTCCTGCGTATTGCTTTGCATCTGCATCTGCATCTGCATCTGCGATCCGTCCGCATGCTGCATGGTGCCATGAGCGTGGACGGAAAAGGCGGCAAGGGACGCAAGGGCGGCGATCGGGATCAGGGGATGTTTCATGGTGGCTCCAATACAAAGGGGTGAAAGCCCGGACCGTCGGACGCGGTGACGGCGATGACAGTCAGGTCGTGGACCGGCACCGAGACGGGCTGGATTGCGCGGCCGTCCGTATCCAGCTGCAGCTGTGACAGCTTGCGCCACGGGCTGCGCAAACCGCTGACCAGCACGGTCAGGTGGCCAGCGGGGGCGGGCGCGCCGCTTTCGGTCTGAAAGCGCAGATAGACCTGTGTCGGATCGGCCGCGTCACGCAGCGCGCTGAGCCTGCCGGGCTGTTCTTCGGGCGGTGCCTCGCCCGATGTTTCGGGCAGGGCTGCGCAGAAGGATAGCGCACCGATGCCGGTCGTGGTGACCAGTTCGTACAGGCCGGGTGCTGGCAGCACGGCGGTTGTGTGGAACTGCCCGCGAGAGACCTCGCGGAAGCTGCGATCAAAGGTTGCCACCACGGCCGGGACGCCGCCGCGCAGGCGCAGCGCGCTCATCGGCGGGGAATCTCCCATCACGCTGGAATCGTGGATCAGGAAGCCGGTATAGTTCTGCGCGTGAACCGCCAGCATGCCCGGTTGCGGCCAAAGGGCCGCCAGCATTCCCGGACCCTGACGCAGCGGGCTTTGCGGCTGGCCCAGCATCACGTCGCGCAGCAGTGATGGCTTGTCGGGGGACACCGTCGTCAGGTCCAGTACGCCGACGCGCGACTGATCGGCCAACATCAGGTAAGCCGCGCGGTCGGTAAAGGCGATCTCGGACACAGGAACGCCGGTGGTGATGCGCTGAACGGCGGTACCGCTGGCCACGTCGATCAGCGCGGCGGGCTGCAGGCTGGTCGGGTCAAAAGCCAGGATCCACCGGCCGTAGATGCTGGACACGATCCGCGTTGCCGGATCGGGCAGGGCGACGCGCACCGGGTGGTCCGGCGTATCGAGGTAATGGATCAGCACCTCTTGTCCGCGCAGTCGGGCAAGGGCGAAGCTGCCGGTATCGTCGTCCAGCGGCAGCGCATCGACGGCCCCCTGATCGATGCGCAGCAGAACTTCGGCACTGGCGGCATCCAGCAGGATGCTGCTGGAGGTGCCGGCCACCGCAAGCGTGTCGCCGCGGATGCCGGGGGTCAGGGTCAGCGCATCTTGAACAATGGTTTCAGGGGGCAGGGGTGGCTGCACATGCAGGACTGCGCCCTCGCCCTTGCCCTCGGCCCGGTCCAGCACCCAGACCGCGCCACCGGGGCCCGGAAACGCCGCGACGGGCTGCGAAAGCTCCCCGACGACCGCCCTGCTGGCGGCGGTGGGTACGTCGATGGCCTGCACCTCGCCCCGGTCAGGGAAGGCCGCAAGGAAGCGGCGGTTATCGATATCTGCCACCAGACTGGCCGGTGGGCTGTCGAAACGTGCCGCCCCCATCAGATTGGCCGTGGCAAGGTTCAGTTCCGGGTCGGCGATGACGAAAGCGCCGTCGCGGCTGGCAACCCCGATCACCGGCCCGTTCAGCTTGATCGCGCCGGTGGGCAGCCGCGCCGTCGCCAGAAAGCTGCGCGCGGCCTCTGTGCAGTCCAGGTTGCTGTCCGAAACCGGCCGCAGCCAGCCGGCAAGCGTCAGCCCGGCCGGGGGATCGCGGCCAAGGCTGTTTGTCACCGTGACGGTGATGTCGAAGGGGACGCCCGGATCTATCCGGCCCAGGCTTTGACCATCAGCACCCGTAAATGCGACCGAGGCATGCAGCGCCGGGCGCAGCTCTCGCGATTGCTGGCCATGCGCGGCGGGGGCAAGCGCCACGGTCGATGCGGCGATCAGAACGGATAGGCGCATTGATCCTTCGCTGCCACTTCCAGCAGCCCCCAGGTTCCGCCCGCGCGGGTGGTGGTCGGGCCGTCATGCCACAGATAGGTGCCCGCCTTGATCCGGGGCGACAGCCAGGCCGAGATGGTCTTGCCCGGCGCCACCAAGGCCGAACGCGGGAAGCCGAAGCCCGGGAACAGGTCGTCATAATCGGCGCCGTTCATCACGAAGGCGCGTTGACGGGCGCGGCCGCCGGGATGGATGACGCGAATGACCACCTGTTCGCCCGCGCAGGCCTTCAGCCTGATCGCATTGGGATGATCGACCCAGAAACGCGCCGGGAATTTCAGGGCGTTCAGATCGTCGCTGTTTTCCACGGACTGGCCGCCAAATGACAAGCCCTGCACGAAAGCCGGAGAGCGATAGCTGACGCCGAGGTCGCCAAGGTCATAGCTGTCATCGCAATGGATACACTCGGGCACCATTTTCAGCGGCAGGCCGCGGATGCCCTCGACCTCGCTGCCGTCGCCGACCCCGTCGTCGTTCGTGTCCCATTTCCAGGTGATGTTGCTGTTGTTGTCCCACAGGTTCAGACCATCCTGATAGTACAGGACAAATTCGCGCACCTGCTCGGCCTCTGTCCCTTCCGGTGCGTCGTCCAGCGGTTCCGCCGTATACAGTGCCGGGCTGCCATCGCCTGCGCCATCGGGTGCATTTTCGGCATGTGTGACCTGGCAATAGTTGTAGGGGCCGCGCTCCTCGCATTCGGCGGCTTGCGGGGCCGAGATCGGGACGTCGTCTGCACCGCCGCCCCAGCTGCTGGGCACCACGTCGATGGCACCGAACAACCCATGCGGCGCATGACCGATCACGTCCGAGGTCGAGCGGATCGGCACCGCACCGAAGGCATAGGGAATCCAGTGCACCTTCTCGTTCAGTTTCGCGCGTGCGATCGGACCCGCCACTTCCATCAGGCGCTGATGCGCGGCAGCGGCATTAAACGCGCAATTGGCCTGACCCGTGCAGGCCAAACTGGTCAGCCCGGCCATGCTTTCGGCCGAGGCGTCGATGATGGGCGGGTTCATGACAGACAGGCTTTGCGCAAGCGCGCCAGTCAGGTCCTGCGGCTGAACCGCGATCCCATATTCCACGCCCAGCAGGCTGAACACGCCCGGACCATCGTCGCGGTCGAGCGCCTGATGCGTCAGGAACCCGGTTTCGCCCGGTGCGGGAACGTTGCTGGTGCCATCGGTCAGCCAGGGCTGCGGACCGGCCGCGAGTTCATCGGCGATCGACTTTACGATATCCGCAATCAGCAAGTTCAGCAGATCCTGCTCGTTCAGATTGGGGGTCGTGACACCCGCCCCCAGATTCACGCGCATCCGCCCGGCATAGAACATGAACGGATTGCTGACACCGACCGCATCACCCTCAGCGGCGGGCAGGGCGGGTGCGCCGTAGCCATAGGCCAGCGGCAGGTCGCGGTTCATGTCCATGCCCGGCAGGGCGACGCTCAGCCCCAGCTGTGCCGAGGGGCGCAGCCCGCCCAAGGGGCCGCTGGCGGGTTCCAGCGCGCCGATGCGCTTGCCAGATTCCGGCTTTGTGGGAACCGGATCGGTGTTCAGCGGTGTGATCGGCGGCAAGCGGGCATCGCCCAGCTCATCACGCAGCCCGTCATTGCTGTCCTTCAGCGCGTTGACAAAGCGCAGCCGCACACAATCGCCGGCCTGAACACGCAGAGTCATCGGACGCGGGCCGTGCGGATAGGCATCACTGATCGCTTTATTCAGCGTGGTACGCGTCAGCGTGTCCCAATTCCCGCCATCCAGTCCATCTTCTACAAGCACTGTGGGCGACAGCAGCGCCAGCATCAGCCCGTCCGGGTCATAGCGCCCGCGCCCGTAATCGGTTCCGCCGGGGCGACCGTCACCTATGGGCCAGATGTCGTCCGTTTCCACGGCGGCCAGAACGGCTTCGATGACTCGCTGTTTCGGGCCATTTTCGGATGTTTGGCCCTCAGGCAGATAGGGGCAGGACAGCCCGCCCGTCCCCATGGGCAGAACCTGCTCCTCACCCTCAACGGATGTTTCGCGCGCCGCACCGAACGGCATGGAGCCGAGGCGGTCGAATATCTGCGTGCCTGCCGGTGACAGCTTGGCGGGGTCGGCGCTTGTATTGCGGGTGTTTAGCGATGCCAGCGTGGCCGGATCTGGCGTGTCCTGATTGCCATAGATACGCAGCAACCCCCATGCCCCGTTCCACAGCGCATCGACCGAGCCGAAATTGTACAGGTAATCCGAAGAATCCTGCGCGATGCTGATATCTTCATCAGAATTGGTCGTCGCCGCATCAGCTTCGGGTTGCGCCCATTCCGCGCTGTGCGGAAGGTCCGCGCGCAGCGACCCGGTCATTTCGAAATGTTCCGAAATGCCGATCTCCTGCGCGAAGGTCAGCCCTTCCAGGTTGTCGCAACCCGCCAGCGCGGTCTCATATTCCTCCCAATCGGAGCCGTGGCCGGCGTGATCCGGCTCATCGTCGCGCCATTGCACATAGTCGTCCGGTCGGCCCCGCAGGCCGATGCCGGCACGCATGCAGCGCTCGCGCAGTGAAGGGTTGTTGTTGCGGTCATCCGACATGCCCAGCAATTGCCGGCCGGCGGGATAGGTCTGGTCGATATTGCGCTTGAAGGCCAGCCCGGCGACGTTGAAGGTGTGCTGCACCTCTTGCGCGCCCTGTATCAGGCGGATGACCAGCCGTTCGTTCTGATAGGCTTCCAGCACCGGGGTTTCGGGATCGCCATGCAGTCCTGACATCAGCGCGCCGCCCATGTCCCCATATTCGCCCGCCATCTGCCAGTCGATCGAACATTCGCCGAAGGCAGCGGCTTTCAGTGCCCTGACGACCGGGCTTTCGGGGTTTGTATGGCTTCCATCCGGGTTCAGCAGCGGATTGCCCTTGGCATCAGTGAAATGCACGCCCTGAACGCCCATGCCCAAAAGCCGGCAATCATTGCTGTGACCCGGCCCGTCGGGATTGGTTTGTTCCTTGTTACCGATGCGCAGCGGCAGCGGCGCGTTGCGGTAGCTGACCAGATAGGGGTCATGGTGGTCGACCGAGATCGATTCCGGCCGCGCGGGCGGGGCAACCGGCTTGGCCAAAGCCGCGATCGAGGTATTCGCGGGCGGCACCAGATGGCCAGCCGCGCGGGCGCGATAGGAAACCATATGCGCGAACAGGTCGCGCACCTCGCGACCGGGTGCGGCCGGATTGGTGAACAGGTCGCCGCCGACATAGCGGGCCTTGTGGACATCGTCGCGATATGCCCCGCCCGCAATCCATGCCGGCGGGATGGTTTCGCCGGCCATGTACCAGCTGCGCGGGCTAACCGCGTTATCCGGTTCGACATTCACCCCGCAAAGCTGTTTCAGGATCAGCGGGCTTTGGCGCCATTTCGCCTCGCAATAGATCTGACCCATCCCGAACTGTTCGGCATAGGGCGGATCGCTGGGGTCCAGTGCGTTATTCGGGCCAAGGCGCGAGGTACGGCGCAGTTCCGCCTCGCTGGTGCGGTCGCGCGGGTCGTAGAGAAGTGCGAAATCTGCAATCGAGATCGCAAATTCGCGATAATCCGGATGGGCGGGGTTCTTGCCCTTCAGGCTGACCTTGCGTTTGGTGCCGTCCCAGACCTCGCCGCCCCATGCGACGCTGCCTTCGCGCCGATCCTCTGACAGCGGAGTCACGCAACTCGCCCCGTCCTCGGTGCAGATCCGGTCCAGTTCAGGCTTCGGCTGACCGGCGGGAAGATCGGCCAGATCGGCAAAGTCGACCTCGCTCGCATTCACCCCCGGCTCGATCACCAGCGCCGAGTAGAAGCCATGCTGCTGGATCGAGGAGGGGCCGAAATGGTCATGCGTAAAGACAGTGCGCATCGTTCTGTCGCGCAGTGTCGGCGCAGCATCGTTGCCGTTAAAGGTCAGGATCGGATCGGCAAACCAGCGTTGCACGGTCGTCTGGAACCGGTCACGGTTTTCGCCAAGCGGACGTCGCCAGATCTCCTTGGCGGCCTCGCTGACGCTGTTGCCGGTACATTCACCGGCAATCTGGGTGATGCCGGCCGCGTCTTCGACCTGGGTGACCGTGCCCGCCGTGGATGCGCAGCGGCGGGCCGACAGCTCATCGGCGGCGAAGGTGCCGTCTTCGTAGTTCCAGCCATTGCCCGACCCGTCCGAAGAGGTAACGTCGAATTTCACCAGATGGATATGCTGGCCAATCGTGTCGGTCGGGGTCTTGACCTGGAAATCGTCAAGCTCCAGCTCCTTGGGCAATTCGTTGGTGTGGCGGAATTCGATGCATTCGCCGGACAGCGCCCGGAAGAAGAAGGGTTCCTCGGTATCGCTGACCGTGGGCGAAATGGGTTTCGGCCCGGTCGTCAGAACCCGATCCTTGAAGCGTTCCGATTCCGAGGTGCGGACATTGATGCGGGCCTGCGGATCGTGCCAGCCAGCGCGATTGACCACCATGTCCAGCTGCACCGCCGATACCTCGTAACGCCGATAGCCGATCAGCAGCGGATCGCGCCAGAAGTTCTGATCCGCCAGATACAGCGGGTCGATGCCTGCATTTGCGCTTTCGCGTCCGGCGGGCGAGGTGCCGCAGGGATCGGCGAAGGGCGCGCCGGGTTTCGGGGGTGAGCCGTTCACATAGATCCCGCGGCTGGTGTCTTGGGGATCATCTCCATTCGGCAATTCCGCGTGCGAGGTGGGATAATTCCCGCCGAACCCGGCGCCGCTTGCCGGGACAGTCAGATCGGTGCCGTTCGCATTCGACAGGGCCAGCTGGTCATTCAGTCCGTCCGCCCGATAAAGCAGTCCATTGTAATGGAACCCCATCGCCCCGCGTTCCAGCCGGGTGCCGTCATTGGGCAGCGTTTCGATATTCGCCCGCGTCAGGTGCCCGCTGAGATCGCCAAGCGCAAAAGCCTTGGCCACCACCTGCGACGTCAGCATGCCGCGCTCGGCCTGATCCAACGTATCGAATTCATCTGGCTCCAGCATGTTGGCGACCGCGTCGGGCAGGTAAAAGCCCAGCTCGCGATCCGATCCGTCGGTCACGACATGCCGCCCCAGCCCGCCATCCAGCCAGCCATCGGCGATGCTGCGGGTGTCGACCTCGGTCAGGATGGTCTGACCGGCATCCAGATCGACGATGCCGTCCTCGTCACTCGGATCGGTCGGGGCCAGCTTACGGGCTATATCCAGCGGTGCCTGCGGCGGGCGGTGGCCCGGCTGGCCGGCGATATAGAAGGGAAAGCCGGGCATAGGCGTCTTCGCCTCGTCGGCCAACCGCGGGACGGGCCCGCTGGTGTCCACATCATCCTCGCTGGCATAGGTCGGCAGCAGCGGCAGCGGTTCGCCCGGCAGCGGGATCAGCGCCGGGATCGGTGTGCCATAGCTTTCATCCGGGTCAGCGCCATTCGTCGGCCCGATCCAGCGCCCGGTCAGCCGCTCGACCGTGCCCGGCCGGCTGTGGCCGCGATCTGCGGCTTCGGGAAACTCGGTCGAAAGCCCGGGATCGACCTGTCCGTCGGGCATCTTGCGGGTGCCGTCTTCCAGCACATCATGGACGCGCCACAAGGCCCACATGCCCTGCGCGAAATGCGGGTAAAGGTGACAGTGAAAGATGGAATCCCCGATGGTGCGGTTCCGGTTGCCCGACCCTTGCGTATCCCACCAGCCCTTTGGCGCACCGTTCAGGTTGTTCATGCCGCCGTGATAGATGTTATAGGTAAAGCCCTGCTGTGGCGCGACGGTCTGACTGTCCAGATAAGAGCCTCGGCTGGGGTCATTGCCGGCAAACCACTGATGCGCATGCAGGTGGAACACATGGGTTTCCTTCGGTCCGGCGTGGAAATTGCGGAAGACCACCGGATCGTTCAGATAGGAATGGTGGACGTTCGACGGATCATCGGCATACCATTCCAGCAAGGCCGGATCGCCATTGGCCCATGAGGTCAGGAAAAACTCCTCGTAAAGGCATTCCTTGCATTCGGATGCCGGGCCCATCCCCTTGCGGTTCGCCAATAGCAGCGAGCCCATCCCCGAGGCGCCGTAATTGATCGCGAAGCCGTCCTTGACCCCGGCAAGCTGGCCAAGTTTTCCGAGTTCTTCGAAGTTCTTGGTGTAGAAGGTTTTCAATTCGTCATGGAAGAAGACCGAGAACTCGCGGAAAGCGCTATAGATCGGCTCTGAGGTTGTTGCTGGCGCCGGTGCCTGATCCTGCCGGCAATCGTCGCCCTCGATCGCGGGATCGCAATAGATGATCGCGTTCAGGTCGGAATGGACAATCTCCAGACGCTTTGCGCCGGCAAACTCATCCTGTACCGGCATCCCGCCACCATCCGGCTGGTCCAGTACCATGGCCATGTTCAGCAGCGGGGTGCGTTGCAGCGGATCATTCGCATCGGCCGGTTGGGGGGCATCATCGCCCTGATCCTGCAGATATTCGAACTGGGTTTTTTCATAGTCGATGATCTGGGTCCGGGCATGGCGGCGCCCGTTTTCCGCGCGCGGCCAGACGGCGTCGAATGTCTTGGCCGAGGTCTGGCTGCGATAGGCGCGCGCGCCTTCGCGTTCGACCATCAGTGCGCCAAAAAGCCCATGCACGATAGAGCCGCCTTCGCCTTCGCCACCGGCGGGCGCGGCCTGAGAGGCGAAGAAATAGGTGCCCTCGCGTTCCAGGCGGTATTTGCACAGAAAGCTGTTCTCCGCGCCCGGTGCGGCATAGCCGGCGCCGATGCAGGCATCGTTGATCGCTCCATCAATCGGCAGCGGGGTCAGCCCCTGGATCAGCAGGTTGACACCGCGCGTATTGGGCCAGTTGGGGGCATCGGTCAGCGTGCTTGCCGCGCTTGCGTTGCCGGGGGAGCCGTCAGTGGTGCAAAGAACCTCGCCATGGCGTTCAAGGCTTGCGGAACCCACGGACAGATCCGGCCTGACGGCTTCGGCATTGCTGTCCTGCGTCGATTGCGGCGGGCAGAAATCGCGTGAAAAATCGGGCGATTCCGGCTGCGCCAGCCAATTCGTGACACGAATGATCAGCGTATCATCGACATTAGCGCGCAGAACCAGCGGCCGCGGCCGCTTACAATCGCGCAACCTGACCTGACCGGGCGATAAGGTTTGCCCCGGATGGCCATGTTCCGCGCCGGTCTGAGTGGTGCAATCGGATGCCGTCAGCGGCAATGCGTCAGCGGTTTTTTGGTTTATGGGCGACAGGTCGCGATCAAGCGCGAAAATCATGCCGAATGGATTGAACGATCCAAAACGGTTATAAACCAATGTCTGATCCAGCGCCCCTATATCGGCACAGATTACCCTGCCGGTATCTTTTGCCTCTCGGCAGATATCGGCCATTTCCTTGCGTATTGTCGGGGGATCTGCCGGTTTCGCGGCTTGCGCGTAAAGTCCCAAGGGAACCAACGCGAGGAAAACGCCCGCGACAACTGCGGGAAACAGGAAACTGACTCTGGGCATGACTCCACCCTCAACCACTTGGTTAGTGATTCAACGGATTTAGGCATCGATTTTTTAATAAGATAGTTGCCAATTAATGTATCATAATTTTCGATTCGTTCAAAGAAGTCATCGAAAGTGAGGTTATATTTCGTTGATTAACATTGATTCAGCTATTCATCTGCGACCTTTGGTGGCAGAGGACCGCGGGGTCGATGCCAGACACCCGTCCCGGGTTGGCCGCGTCATCCGCCGGATCCGCCCCGGCATCTTGACGCTGGATGGCGATCTGGTCGATCTGGACGGCTCGGTTGTCGATGCGGATACCAAATTGCCATGGCTTGGCTGTGCCGCACGACAGAAGGCGGTCGATATTGTGCGGCAATGGTCCGGGGCCATCGGCCGCATTGATGTCATGCAAAAGGATGGTAGCTGGTTGCCGGTTGGAAGCTGCTGGGTCACCAGCGCCGGCGGCAACGGCGCCAATGCCCGCATCATCACCGCCGGGCATCTGCTATGTGCGATGACGAAGCCCGGCAACAGCTTTGCCCGCGGGCGCGTGCGGACAGCCTTCGACGCTGCGCCGATGCGAGAAACGCGGGTCACTCTTGCCGATAACCCCGAAGACAATCCCGGCGATCTGCGCGTGACGGCGGTCATCTGGGCGCATTGGTACTGGGATCTGGTGATTTGCGAACTCGACGCCGAGTTGCCGGGGCTGGCAGTGCCGCCATTGGCCGGTGCGCAAGATAAGCCAAGCACCGAAATGGCCGTCTTTGGCTATCCAATGACCCAAGGGACGATTGACCCGGCCCTTGATGACAGCGGCTTTGCCCAGATATTCGAGGGCGATCTGAAGACCAGGCGCCTGTCGCCTGGCCTGTTCGTCGATACCGAGACGTCGGGGATCAATGTCGACAGCGACGTAGCGGCGGCGGCAGTAAGCTTGTGCCATGACGCATCGACGCTTGCCGGCAGTTCCGGCTCGCCCGTCTTCTGCCTGCAAAGCGGCAATATTGTCGGTCTGCATTTTCGCGGTGGCGGCTATTACAATGATGACAACCCGGGCGTTCCGACGCCCGCCCGCTATGCCAACCTGACGGTTCCCCTGATGCGGGCGATGATGGCCGAGCCGCTGTTGGCGATCGAAATGCAAGGCGGTCCGATGCCGGCGGGCATGGCGGTCAAGGAAAATTTCAAGGGTCTGTGGAAAGCCAGCAACCTGAATAAGCTGGACGAATCCGAATCGATATTCGTGACCAACGCCCCGAAGGAGCTGCCCGCGGATCTGTTACGCGCGGTCGCTCCGGACCGGCCGGACAACCGTGATTACTTCTATACCCCGCCGCTTAGCGCGCCCCGCGATAAGATCCCCCGTGACCGGGACATGACGGTCTTCGACAGGGCGAAGATCCTCAATCAGGGTGCCGATCCGGCCTGTGTCGGGTTCGCACTGGCTGCGCTGATCAATTTGCAGCGTCGTCTGGCCGATCAGAAGGCTTTGCTGGTCAGCCCCCGGATGCTGTACGAGATGGCGCTCAATCACGACGAATGGCTTGATGAGGCGGTGGGCGGCACCAGCCTGCGCGCCGCGATCAAGGGGTTCGTGTACAGTGGCGTCTGCAGCGATGATGAAGCGCCCTATTTCGCGCCGCAAACCGATTGGCGCCTGAACCGGACAATCGCCGAGGATGCCAAGAAGGTGATGCCCGGCACCTATTACCGGCTGCGCCACAATCTGGTCGATTTTCAGGCCGCCATTCAGGAAGCCGGTGGGATCATCATCTCTGCCTATATTCACGATGGCTGGTTTGCTTCGGGCGAAAACCGCATCCGCACGATCCAGCTGCGGCAGAGCAGTCTGGCAGATCGCGCGGCCCATGCCTTCATTGCCGTCGGCTATGACGAAACCGGGTTCATCATCCAGAATTCCTGGGGCAAGAACTGGGGCAATTGGGGCAAGCGCGCGGGCTTTGCGCGCTGGACCTATGACGACTGGGCCCAGAATGTGATCGACGCATGGGTGCTGCGGCTGGCACCGTCGACGCCAAAGACCTTTGGCCTGCAGCCGGTCCTGTCACAGGGCGAAGATCTCAGCATGCCCAAACCCTTGCGCCGCCTTCCAAGGCCGCATCGTTTCGCGCTGCTGGGCCATATCGTGCATGTTGAACGCGACGAGGTGGTGGTGCGCGGCCGGCTTGGCCTTGGGTTGGCGCCACTGCGCGAGGCAGCAGAGCTGTTGCGGGCCAAAGAGCTGGGCGATATTCGCCACATCCTGCTGATCTATCACGATCCTTTCCTTGGCGCGGACGCGATCACGCGCATTGCCGCCTTCCAGACCGAGACATTTCTTCAGAACGGCATCTTTCCCCTGCATATCGCATATGGCGTGGACGAGGTGGCGACGATCAGTTCCCGGATGCTGTACGAGGCCGGAATCGTGCAGGACCGCTTTGGGGCCTCGCTTTCCGAGGCCAGCGGCTATCTGGAGCGGCGCGCGGGACGTCTGTGTGGCCGGTTGGTGCGGGATTACGGCGACGGCGTGGCGCAGGCCTCTGCCCCTGGCGGGCCGCTTTGGCAGGCACGCGCGGCGCTGTGCCTGGAGACCGCGAAGGATCTGCAGGTGTCAGCCCTGTCATTCGGCGCTGGCAGCATCGCGGCGCTGACCCAGGCCCGTCTGTCGCGGGCGGCGCGCAATCCCGCGCTGAACAGGCTGCTGCTGGTGGGCGGTATCGGGGCCCGTCCGACAGAGGCAGAGCTTGGGCCGACACGCGTTCACGAATGGCAATTGCCCTCTGCCGTGGAAATCGGTGCCGTCCCCGCCTATGCCGGCGACTGGAACGACCTTGTGCAGGCCGTCCAAGGCGGAGAGAGCCGCCCGCGCGTCGATGCCACGGCGGTTTCCGAACTGCCCGGCACGATTGCCGCCTGTTGTGTCGATCCGGTGCTGCTGAATGCGGTGATAAAGGCGGTAAAGGGCCGGGCGCCATCGGCGCAAAGCTGCTTTCGAACAGTGTAGGGGCAGGGTGTCTTCGGCGCGGTAAGGGACAACGCAATGGTGGGCAATCTTGCCGCGAAAAAGGCGTCAGGCGAACTCCGGGCCATCCAGCACCAATCCGGCCGCCTGGGCGGTATCTGACCAGCTGGGAAGCTGGCCGGACACAGCCGACGCAGCAGCCGCAAGCCGCGCGCGCTTGTCCGGGTTCTCCAGCAGATCGCGCAGGGCGGCGGCAAAGCTGGCGCTGTCGTCGGGGGGGACCAGAATCCCTGCGCCGGCCGGTACGGTGTCGGGGACGGCGCCGGTCGCGCAGCTGACGATGGGCAGGCCGTGGCTCAGCGCTTCGTCAAAGACGATGCCGTAACCTTCGAACCGTGTCGCCAGCGCAAAGATCGAGGCCTGGCTGTACAGCCGCTGCAAGGTTTCTGCCGGGACCTGCCCCGCAAGTCGCAGCCGGGGGCCCAGCCCGCTGCCCGCCGCCATGTTGGCCAAATCGGCCGCGTGCTGCTTGTGCCAGGCATTCCCGACGATCACCGCCTGCCAGTCCAGATCGGCGATCCGCGTCAGGCTGTCGATCAGGACGTCATGGCCCTTGCGCGGGTGCAGGATGCCGACCGACAGAATCAGGGGCGGTTGGGTGGGCACGGCTTTGGCGGCGGGACGCTCGACGCCCGGTCGGGCGATGCTGATCCGCTCCGGGCTGAGGCCGTAACGGTCGATCAGAACGGCGCGGGTATGGGGACTGGGGACAAGCACATGGCGGGCCAGGCGAAGGTTGTCGCGCTCTGTTCGGTACAGATATGCGCGCTGATCGGGGTCGAGGCCGGTTTCCATGGCCAGCGGGTGATGCACCATTGCCAAAATCGGTGCGCGGACCGTTGCCAGCCCGGCCGAGGCGATTGCGCCGAAAACCAGCCCGTCAAGGATCAGGACGCGGTCGGCGGGCACCGATTGCAACCGCCGGACGGCCTGCGCCATCTCGGCGGGCGAGGGCGCGGGGAAGCTGGCGGGCAGCTCCATGTGCTGAACGTCGCGGCCCTGTTCGCGCAGCCCCTGCAACAGGCGGCGTTCATAGATATAGCCGCCGGTCAGCGTCTCTATATCGCCGGGGATGGCGAAGGTGGCGGGGCGCGGTGCGGTCATGGTTCCTCCTGTTCGGGCGCATAGCGCCGCAGGACGCGCCGTTCCAGCGCCGCGACCCCGGCGTGGCACAGCACTGACAGCACGGCCACCACCACCACCGATGCCCACAGCATGTCATAATCCGAAATCGAGGCCGACAGTGCCATCAGGCTGCCGATGCCGCGCCCTGTCGCCAGCCACTCGACCACGGTGACGGCCAGAATGGCGGCGGGCACGCTGACCCTCGCAGCGGCGAAAAAGGCCGGCAGCATGGCGGGGATGCGGACATGGATCAGGCGGGAAAGGCGGCCAGCGGCGTGGCTGTCGAACACATCCATGATCTGCCCCGGGGCCTGTCGCAGCCCGTGCAGGCAGGCGACGAAGGTCGGAAAGAACACCATGACGGCGACCAGGGCGGTGGTGCCGGCGGCACCTCGGCCAAGGGCCAGCACGATCAGCGGCGCGGTGGTGACGATGGGGACCGATCGCAATGCCACGGCCAGCGGCATTGCCAGCGCGGCCAGCGGCGGGACCAGCACGATCAGCGCAGCAAGCCCCGCCCCAAGCGCCAGCCCGGCCAGATAGCCGGGCAGCAGGTAAACCGCCGTTTCCAACAGCGCGCTGCCCAATGTGGCCCGCATCGCCCCGGCATCGGGGGCAAGGAACAGCGCGTCGAACACATCGCCCGGACGCTTGGCAAAGAACCGGTTGAGGTCGAGCGCCTGCATGGCCGCCCACCACAGCAGAAGCGCCAGCCCGCCCGTCATCAGCATTTGCCGCAGCCCGGACCAGCGGCGCGCTCGGGCTGCGCGGGGCGGGGCGAGGATTACCGGTGGCGGCTCTGTCAGGACGGCACGGGCCAGCCAGCCGATCGAAGCATAGGCAAGGATGGAAACGGCGGCCGCGACGCTTGCCAGCGCCCAGATGGCAGGCACATCCATGGCGCGGATAAAGCGAATGGTCAGCACCCCCATGCCGCGTTCTGCGCCGGTAAACTCACCGACCATGGCGCCCAGAAATGCGGCTGGCGCGGCGATCTGCAAACCGGCGAACAGATAGGGCAGGGCGGCGCGGGCGCGGATATGGATCAACTCGGCCCAGCGACCCCGCCCATGGCTGCGGACCAGATCCAGCCAGCTTGCCGGTGCCGCGCGCAGCCCGACCAGCAGCGGGATCAGCGTGGTGTAATAGACCGCCAGCGCCGCCAGCCAGATCTGCGGCCCGTTACCCGGCCCCAACAGCACCCGAAGGATCGGCCCGGTCGCGACCAGCGGCAGGCAGAAGATCAGCAGCGCCAGCCCGGTGACGGGCCTTTCCGTGCGGGGCCAGACGAATGCGATGCCGGCCAGAGCGATGGCCACCAGGTTTCCCGCCAGAAAGCCCGCCGCAGCATTGGCAAGCGTCTGGATCAGGGCGCGGGTCATCAGGCCGCGTTGCGCGTTCAGCCATGACAGCACCTCTGCCGGCGCGGCCAGAAGGAACTGCCCGGACAGCGCGCGGGCCAAGACCTCCCACAGAAGCAGCAGGATCAGCAGGCCGACCCCGGCGGTAATCCCGGCACGGAAACGCCCGCCGCCAAGCCTGTCCGCGCGCGTCATGGCGCGGTCTGCGCGGGCACTTGACCGGCGCCCGCCATCAGCGCCGAAAAGATGCCGTCGGCCAGATCGTGAAATGCTGCTTCCTGCGTGATGGCGGGACGGCGCGGATGTGGCAGCGTCACCGGAATATCGGCCACGACCCGCGCCGGGCGCGGCGACAGGACCAGCACCCGGTCGGCAAGCAGGACAGCCTCCGCGACGGAATGGGTGACCAGCAGAGTGGTGGTGCCGCGCGTCTCCCACAGACGGGGAAGATCGAAGGCCAGCTGCCGGCGGGTCAGTTCATCGACCGCGCCAAATGGTTCGTCCAGCAACAACAGACGCGGGCGGGTGACCATTGCGCGGGCGACAGCGGCGCGCTGACGCATCCCGCCCGACAATGCGGCGGGGCGGGCATCTTCAAAACCCGCAAGACCGACAAGCGCGATCATCCGGTCCACCGCGCCCGGATCTGCTGGTTGGTGCGCCAGCTTCAGCGCCAGCGCCAGATTGCCCCGGACCGTCCGCCACGGCAGCAGGGACGGATCCTGAAACGCCATCGAGATTGCACCGCGCTTTTGCATGGTGGCGGGGCTTTCGCCGCCGATGGTGACGCGGCCGGTATCGGGGGCCTCCAACCCCGCAATCAGGCGCAGCAATGTAGATTTGCCGCATCCCGACGGGCCAACCAGCGCCGTCGTCTGGCCGCCGGTCAGGGTCAGGTCCAGTGGTGGCAAAACCCGCAAACCCCCGGGGAAGGATTTCGACAGCCCGGCGCAGACGATCTCTGGCGGCATGGCAGAAGCTGTGTCAGCCTGCATGAACCTCGTCCAGGATCGACCGATCCCAGAGATCCGCTGTCACCTCGCGCCCTAGCAGGCCGAGCGTCTCGATATTGGCGGCGACCGCCTCATCGCTCCATGAACCGAAGCCGTTTCGGTCGGTCAGGTCGGAAAACATCAGCGGTAACTGGCGTTGCAGTTGCAGTTCCTGCGTCGGCAGGTCCAGCCCGGCATCGGGGAACATGGCCAGCGTCAGTTCCGCCGCGGCGCCCGGATCGGCGCGGCAGGCATCCCAGCCGCGCACCTCGCCCGCCATCAGCGCGACCAGCTCGGCCCGGCGATTGGTCAGGCTGTCTTCGGTGGCGATATAGGTCTGCGAATGAAGCGCATAGCCGTGATCGGCCAATAGCATGGTCTGGGATTCAACACCCTGAATCGCCATGGCGACCGGCAGGTCGGTTTCCCAGCACAGCAGGCAATCGACCTCGCCCGCGACCAGCGGCTGCGCCGAATATTGCGTCGGTACAATCTCGATCGTGCCGATATCGAGGTTGTTCAGCGTGCAGAGCGCCTGCAGAACCGGGGTATTGGCGACCGCCATGCCGATGCGCTTGCCCGCCAGATCGGCGGGTGTCGCGACCGGGTTTTGCGGCAGAGAGGCGATGGCGAAGGGGTTTTTCTGCATGGCCACGCCGATGATCCGAAAGGGCGCGCCTTCGGCCACGGCGGCGGCGGTGTAATCGGCGGCGGAAATGCCGATCAGGGCTGTGCCCGACACGACCGGCGGCTCGACCGGGGCGTTGGGACCGCCTTGCAGCAGCGCGACCTCCAGCCCCGCATCACGCCAGAAGCCGCGATCCTGCGCGATATAGCTGCCGGCGAATTGGGTCGAATGCAGCCATGACAGTTGCAGGCTGACCGGCGTCTGCGCGCGCGCGCGTCTCGTGGCAAGGCCAAGCGGCAGCGCGGCCAATCCGGCGCCGCCCATGGCCAGCATCCGGCGCCGGGTCCAACGGATCGAGGGCATCACAAACCTCCTGTCATTTTGGCCAGACTAGCGGCTGAGGCCCTTGGGGCAAGCAGACAAATGTCAGGTGCGCAATGACGGCCTGTTGGCGGCGGGCAGGCGATATTCAGGCGGGGGGTGTCTGCAGGGAACCGGAAAAGCCGTGAAGGATCAGATCGCGCATCGCCTCCATCGGGATGGCGGCTGTCCCCGCGGGCGGAACCAGTCCCGGCGTGAACCCCCAATCGGTGCTGCGTTCGACCAGAGCCTTCGGGCCGATGATATGGATGGGCACATCGCGGCGCGCGTCCTGCGCAATGCTGGCGGCGGCCTGATGATCGCCCAGCACGATCAGCAGCGGCGGGTCATCAGCATGGCGCAGCGCATATTCCGCGACGGCTTGCAGGGTATAGCTGATTGCCTTGCGGTATTGCTGGCGCACCCGCTCGGGGTCGCGCCAGACCACGCGCGGCGGATCGCCTGCCTCGGCCATGGCGTCAAAGACGCGGCCGTCGCCGACGGCGTCCCAATCGACCATTTCAGGCACCGGAACCCAAGGCGCATGAGAAGAGATCAGCGCGATCTGCGCAAACAGGCGGCGGTCATGGTCGCCGCCAAGCAGCCTGTCGCTGGCCGCAAGCGTGAACTGATCGGGCATGGTGACCCAGTTGAAGGGCTTGCCGCGATAGCCCAGATCGTCCGCCGCCAGCACGCGGTCAAAGCCCATGCGCCGCGCCTCTGGCCACGGTCGGGTTATTGCGGGCATCACCGCTGCCGTCCGAAACCCAGCCCGCTGCGCGTGGTGAAACAGCGTCTGCCGCCCGCTTGCCAGCGCGGCAAGATAGCGCGACTGGTCGCTGACGGCCAACCCGTTGGCAAAGCTGGCATGGGCCAGCCAGCTTTGCCCGCCCTGCGTGGGCGAGGTCAGAAATCCCGACCGCATGGCAAGGCCCGCGCGGGCCAGATCGGCCTCGGCCCTGCGCAGGATCGGCAGGTGGGTTTCGGCGTAGAAAGGAGTGTCGAAACTGGTCCGGCCATAGCTTTCCAGAAAGATAACCAGCACGTCGCTGTCAATCGCGTTCAGCAGCTCTGGCCTGTCGGCGAAGGGGTCGCCGCGCGCCATCCGCCGGAACTGCCGCAAATCGGCATAGGTCCGCTGCGCCAGTGCCGTCCGCTGGGCCGCGAGGCGGATGGAATCCGTCGCGATGGGCAGACCCCACGCCCCTGTCGGCGCGTTTGCATACGCAGCCAGGATCGCCATGGACGCCAGCGCGGCAAGGGCTGGCAGAGGACCGGGCCGATCAAGGTGGGACCAGATGCCCAACGCCCACCAGATCGCCGCCGCCAGCCCCAGCAGCAGCGCCCCAGCCGCTAGCACCGAAAACGCCGCTGCCGCGACCCCGAATGTCCCCGCGACGATCCGAAGCGCCGCATCCAGCAGCGGCAGGTCGGCCACCGGATTGAAGGGGCGATCGAGAACCTGATATGTGACCAGATCGGCCAGCTTCAGCGCCGTCAGCAGCACCAGAAGCAGCGTGAGGATCAGCCGGGCGGCAGGGCGCTGTCCCAATGCGATCATCACCAGCAGCAAAGCCGGCAGCTCAAGCGGGAAAGTCAGTAGGGTCGCCGGTGTCATCTTGCCGGGATGGTTGGGCAAAACCAGCACAAGCCAGATCACCAGCGCTGCCAGGACCACCTGAGCCGGCCGGACGCGCGTGTAGGCGGGGCTCATCTTCGATGTGACCGCAGCCACAGGATGTCGGTAGCGAAGGACCACAGGAGCAGTGCCAGCGCGAGCCGCGCGGCGATGATCGCCGAATCCGCAGGCAGGTCCGGGATTTGCAGCAAGGTCAGCGTTGCCAGCTGCACCACGCAGATCGCCTTGCGCCGCCAACGTGGCGGCAGCGGCCCTGCCAGCCATGGCCAAAGCACCGAGGCCGCGACAAAGACATAGCGGACAAGCCCCAGCGCCAGCACCTCGGCCCCTGCGGCGGTGCCGGAATAGGCGTGGATTGACAGGATCAGCGCCGTAAGCGCGTCGATCTCGATATCGAACCTGGCGCCAAAATCCGACGCCAGAGCGCTGCGCCGGGCAAGCCAGCCGTCGACCCCGTCAAGGCACAGTGCCGCGCCTGCAACCACTGCGACGGTCCACCCGCCGGGCGCCCCCGACAGCAGCGGCGCCAGCAGGGCGCAAACCAGCGCGCCGCGGATCAGCGTCACCGTGTTGGCGGGGCCGAAGCGATCATGGGGATGGTAAGGCCGCAGCCGGACCCGGACCACCAGCCAAAGCAGCAGGAACGCCACCAGTGCAAGGATTTTGCCCCAGAGCCAGCCAGACGGCAGCACCGCGCCTGCGCAAAGAAAGACACCCAGCCCGGCCAGCCCGGCAAGGTTCAAACCAGCCTGCAAGTCATCGGCACGGGGGCGCCGGATTGAACCGTTCGCGCCTGTCCGTGCATGCCCGTCCAGATCGCTCATCCCCGCAGCGTGCGGAATATGGCGGCAGGCGTCAAGCATCCTCGATAGATGTTTGAAAGCGGGGCCGATCCGGCTAACCTGAGGGCGAGGGAGGCCTGACCGGATGATGCCAGGCACCGAAGGTTACCGACGGCCCGCAAGATGGATGCACTGGCTTATCGCGGTGCTGGTCCTGCTGATGATCCCTGCCGGGCTGATCATGGTGCAGAAGGGCTTGCCGCGTCCGGTTCAGGACACGCTGTTCATCTTTCACAAGAATACCGGCGTGATCCTGTTTCTGCTGATGGTGCTGCGGCTGGCCTATCGCTGGCGTTATCCGCCGCCGCCCTTGCCCGGCAGCGTGCCCGGCTGGCAAAGGCTGGCGGCGCATGTCACCCATATCGGGCTGTATGTGCTGCTGATCGTGATGCCCATCAGCGGCTATGTCCGGGTCCGGGCGGGCGGCTTCCCGATCGAGGGGCTCGACGCCCTGGGCATCGGCACGCTGCTGCCGAAATCCGAGGCGCTGGCGACAGCTGCCCAATCCGTTCACATCACCTGCGCCTTTCTGCTGATGGCGCTGATCGGTCTGCATGTCGCGGCGGCGCTGCAGCACGCACTGATCCGCCGCGACGGTATTTGGTCGCGCATATGGCCGCCGTGATCCTGAACGACGCACCGGCAGGCGCAACACGGACTGCTATTCGGCCAGATCGCGCATCACCTTGATCAGGTCCGATTTGCCCTCAAAACCGATGCCGGGCAGTTCGGGCATGGTGATATGCCCGTCCTCGACCCGGACCCCATCGGGGAAGCCGCCATAGGGCTGGAACAGGTCGGGATAGCTTTCATTGCCCCCCAGACCCAGACCCGCCGCGATGTTCAGCGACATCTGATGGCCGCCATGGGGGATGCAGCGCGACGGCGACCAGCCCAGCTGTTCCAGCACGTCCAGCGTACGCAGATATTCGACCAACCCGTAAGACAGCGCACAGTCGAATTGCAGCCAGTCGCGGTCGGGGCGCATGCCGCCATAACGCAGCAGGTTCCGCGCGTCCTGATGCGAGAACAGGTTCTCGCCCGTGGCCATCGGGCCGGGATAGAACTCTGCCATCGCGGCCTGCAGCTGATAATCCAGCGGATCGCCGATTTCTTCGTACCAGAACAGCGGATATTGGCGCAGCATCTTGGCATAGGCGATGGCGGTTTCCAGATCGAACCGGCCATTGGCGTCGACGGCCAGTTGCGCCTGATCGCCGATTTCGGTCAGAACCGCCTCGATCCGGCGCTGATCTTCGGCCAGCGATGCGCCGCCGATCTTCATCTTGACCACGTTATATCCGCGATCCAGATAGCCGCGCATCTCTTTGCGCAGGGCGCTGTCATCCTTGCCCGGATAGTAATAGCCCCCGGCGGCATAAACGAAGACGCGGGGGTTCGCCTCGACCCCTTTGCGTTCGGCCAGCAGGCGGAACAGGGGCTTTTCCTCGATCTTGGCGATGGCATCCCAGACCGCCATGTCGATGGTGCCGACCGCGACCGAGCGTTCGCCATGCCCGCCCGGTTTTTCGTTCTGCATCATCGCGGCCCAGATCTTGTGACCGTCCAGATTGGTGCCTTCGTCGTTCAGCAACGAGGCCGGGTCTGCCTCCAGAATACGGTCGCGGAAGCGTTCGCGGATCAGCCCGCCCTGACCGTAGCGGCCGTTCGAATTGAAGCCGTAACCGACCACGCGACGCCCGTCGCGGACAACATCCGTGACCACGGCGACAAGGCTCGCGGTCATCTTGCTGAAGTCGATATAGGCGTTGCGGATGGGCGAGGAGATCGGCTTGGTGACCTCGACAATATCAACGATACGCATGGGCGGCCCTTTCTGTTGCTGAAAGCCGGATTTGCCCAGACAATAGTGCAATCACCCCCGGCATAGCCAATGCCGTTCCCGCGTTAATTCATGCTGGTTTGGCATCAATATCCGCGCGCTGGGTGATCTTCCGCCAGAACGCCTCGCAATGGGGCGACAGGCGCGACCGGGGGCGATAGATGGCGATTTCGACCGGGATGTCGTCCACGGGCGCCCCGGCGCGGATCAGCCTGCCGGCTTGCAGATCGGCCTCGGCCAGCGACAGCGGCAGGAAGGCGATGCCCTGACCAGCCTTTGCCATTTCCATGTTCGTCGCCGCCAGAACCGAGCTCATCGCCGGGGCCATGTCAGGGCGGCCATGCGTGGACCAATGCGCCTCGATAATGGCGTGAAGACCCGAGGCAGGGCCATAGGCGATCACCGGCGCGGCGGCATCTCCGATGCGCCAGCGCGGCTGGCCCTTCTGGTCGGGCGCGCAAAGCGGCGCCAGCAGGTCGCGCCCGATCACCTGCGAGCGGAACTGGCGTTCGGGCAGCACTGGCAGGCTGGACTGGCCGCGATGGCAGATGAAGAAATTCGCCTCGGCCCGCTGAATCAGGTGCAGGCATTGGCGCTGGGTGTCGGACACCATGTTCAGCGCGCCGAACTCTGCCGGATCGGCGATCCCCATCAGCCAGCGCGGAATGAACGTATAGGACAGCGCATGCGTGGCGGCGAGGTTGAGGCTGCGTTCGGCCCGGCCGGCGATTTCCAGTATCTCGGCCCGTGCGTCGGCCAGCAGCCGGACCATGGTGGCGGCGCGGGGCTGAAAGGCGATGCCGGCCGGGGTCAGCGCGACCTGCCGCGTGGTGCGGGTGACAAGCGGGGTCTGGACCGCGTCCTCCAGCGTGCGGATCCGGCGGCTGAAGGCGGGCTGGGTCATGTTGCGGTTCGCCGCCGCGCGCGAGAAGTTCAGCTCTCGCGCCAGTTCAAGGAAATCTTCCAGCAGGGCCAGTTCCATCGCCGCCTCCTTTATCCATGCTTAATTGGCATGGAAGCGCGGCGCAATCGCCCTAGGTCTGGCTGTATCGCTGGGCCTCGGTCAGTTGCATCGGATCGCGGGCATTGGTGGCGCGGATCCGTTCGGCCAGCAGGTCGACGAAGACGCGCACCTTGGCCGCCAGATGATTTCGTTCCGGATAGATCGCGGCGATATTCGCGGTCTGAAAATGATCCGGCAGCACGACACGCAACCGCCCCTCGCGGACATGGCGCGCGATGTCCCATTCCGACCGCAGCATGATGCCATGCCCGCCCAGCATCCATTCGCGCGCGATGTCGCCGTCATTGGTGCTGAGCCGCCCGCCGACGCGAGCCGAGGGGCTGTCCTTGCCCGGAACGTCAAAGCGCCAGACATCATACAGGTCGTGTTCCTGACGCAGGACGATGCAGTCGTGCCGGCCCAGTTCCTGCAGACTGGTGGGCGCGCCGCAGCGGTCCAGATAGGCCGGTGCCGCGCACATGAAGCGGCGGTTCCGCTGCAAAAGCCGCTGGACCATGTTGCTGGAGGGCGGATCGCCGAAGCGGATGTTCAGATCGAAGCCCTGTTCAACAATGTTCATCGGCGCATCGGTGACCACCATCTGCACGTCGATACCGGGGTAGCGGGTGCAGAATTCCGAAATGGCGGGCGCGATGTGCAGGCGGCTGAAGCCGAAGGTGGCGTTGACGCGCAGAAGCCCGGTGGGCGTGTCGCGCCCGGCGCGCAGGCTGCCTTCCAGCTCTTCGATCTCGCCCAGCAGGCGCAGGGCCTTGTCGAAATAGGCCTCTCCTTCGCCGGTCAGGCTGACCCGGCGGGTCGTACGGTTCATCAGCCGCACGCCAAGCCGGTCCTCCAACCGGGCCAGCCGCCGCGACACGGCCGAGGCGGTGACGCCCATGTCCCGCGCCGTCGCCACGAAGCTGCCGCGCTGCGCCAACAGCACGAAGAAACCCAGATCGCCCTCGCTCATTGCTGAATCTACCGCAATAATGTTGTTCCAAGTGCGACATTAATAAAATTCTGGAAGCAGTATAGTCTTTTCCAGTCAGAAGCCTTCGCGGATCGCCCATCGCGCCGCAAGGCACCCCGGAGGGGCCGGGTCGGGTCAAGGGTCGATGGCAGCTTTGCCACAATCGCGCCGCCCGATGACGCAACAGGAGGAGGAAACCATGAAAACCGCTATTGCGACCCTTTTCGCCGCGCTTGTCGCCGCCGCACCGCTGGCCGCCCAGACGGCCGAGGAATTTCCGACGAAGCCCATCACCTATATCATCCCCTTCGACGCGGGCGGCGAATCCGATATCTCGGCGCGCTTCCAGCAGGCCGATTGGGAAGGCGTGGCGGGCCAGCAGGTCGTCATCCAGTATCAGCCGGGCGCTGGCGGCGCACAGGCCTGGTCGCAGCTGAATTCGCTGCCCGGCGACGGTTATACGATCATGGGGATCAACATGCCCCATACCGTGCTGCAGCCACTGGCAGGTTCGGTGGGCTATGCAACCGAGGATCTGACCCCGGTGCATTACTTCCACTACACCCCCGATGCGATCTTCGTGAAGCAGGACAGCCAGTTCGCCACGCTGGAAGATCTGGTCAATTACGCAAAGGAAAATCCCGGTCTGGTGACCATGGCCGGGTCGGGGTCGAATTCTTCGAACAATCTGGCCGCGATCCGGTTCAACGAACTGGCTGGGGTGCAGACGACCTATGTGCCGTTCTCGGGCACCGGGCCGTCGATTACCGCCGTTCTGGGCGGCTCGACCATGGCGGGCTTCAACTATGCCACTTCGGGCGTCAGCCAGGGCGACGCGCTGCGGATGCTGGCGGTTGCCTCGGACGAACGCTTGCCGGCCTTCCCTGATGTGCCGACCTTCAAGGAACTGGGCTATGACATCGTGGGCGGCGCCTATCGCGGGGTGGCCGTGCCGTCCTCGACCCCTGAAGAACTGCGCCAGCGCATTTCCGACATCGTGTCCCAGATCAACGCGACCCCGTCCTTCGTCCAGAAGATGGAAGAAGCTGGCTTCGTGCTGACCGATATCGGCTATGACCAGATGGATGAATTCGTGGCCGCGCGGATCGAGGAATACACCGCCGGCGCGAAAGCCCTGGGCATCATCGAGTAAGGGCCAGGGGGATGGAGGTTCTCGGTTATCTGCTGGACGCGCTGACGCCGTTCAATCTGCTGCTGGCGCTGGTTGGCGTCGTTCTGGGCACGGTGATCGGCGCGCTTCCGGGGCTGTCGGCGACGATGGCGGTGGCCGTGCTGGTCCCCTTTACCTTCACCATGGATCCCGCCGCGGGGCTGATCGCCCTCGGCGCGATCTATACGGGGGCGATCTATGGCGGGGCTTACGCCGCCATTCTGGTCAACACCCCCGGCACGCCATCCGCCATCGCCACCACCTTTGACGGCTTTCCCATGGCCAAGCGGGGCGATGGCGGATTGGCGATTTCGCTGGCGACCATTGCCTCGGTCGCGGGCGGCGTGATCGGCGCGGTGGCGCTGCTGGTTCTGGCGCCACCGCTGGCCAAGGTGGCGCTGGCTTTCGGTCCGACCGAGTATTTCTGGCTGGCCATGTTCGGCCTGACGCTGATCGCGGCGCTGTCGGTCGGCAACACGTTGAAGGGGCTGGTCGGGGCCTGCATCGGGCTGTTTCTGTCGATGATTGGCGTGGCGGTAGTCGGCGGCGATGTGCGCTATACGATGGGAATGCAGCGCTTTCTGTCCGGGATCGACCTGACCTCGGCGATTATCGGGCTGTACTGTATTCCGGTCATCCTCGATCTGGTCGCTACGCGTGATCCGCATTTGCAGCCATCCGTCACCGGGGGCCTGCGCGTGGCCGAGGGGTTCCGCATGTCGCTGGCCCGCAAGGTGAATGTGCTGCGGTCTTCGGTCATCGGCACCGTGATCGGCATCCTGCCCGGGGCGGGCGGGTCCATCGCCGGGCTGGTGTCTTATTCCGAGGCGCGGCGGTCATCGCGCGATCCTGACAGCTTCGGCAAGGGCAACCCCGATGGCGTCATCGCGACCGAGGCGGCCAATAACGCCACCGTCGGCGGCGGCTTCATCCCGACGCTGGTGCTGGGCATTCCCGGCACGCCGCCCGACGCGATCATCCTTGGCGCGCTGCTGGTGCAGGGCATCAAGATCGGCCCGACGCTGTTCACCACTGATGGCAATATCGTCTATACCTTCATCTGGGGCCTGCTGATCGCGACGCTGCTGATGCTGCCCATCGGGCTGCTGATCGGGCGCTATGCCTATGCCTCGATCATCAAGGTGCCAAAGGCTGTGCTGGCGCCCACCGTGGCGCTGCTGACCATCATCGGCGCATTTGCTATCCATTCGAATGTCGATGACGCGCAGCTGATGGTGGGGCTTGGGATCCTTGCCTGGATCCTGAACCGCTATGGCTTCCAGCCGTCGCCCATCGTGTTGGGGCTGGTGCTGGGATCCATCGCCGAACAGGGTTTTGTGCAGACATGGCTGATCGGCAATGCCTCTGGCAGACTGCCCGAGATGTTCTTCAACCGCCCGATCAGCATCGGCATCATCGTTGCGGCGCTGATCACGCTGATCTTCCCGATCTGGGCCGAATGGAAGGCGCGCCGCCGCGCCCAGCTGGAGGCCGCGGGCGAAGCCGTCAGCGATGCCGGCACCGAGATCGCGCCCGAGGTCAAGACCCGCGATCTGCCCTCGATCGTCATCGCGGCGGGGCTGGTGCTGCTTGGCATCGGGATCGTCATTGGCGCGCGCAACATGTCGATGCTGGGCGCGGTCTTTCCGGCCACCATCGCCGTCGCCCTGATCGCGCTGTCGGTGCTGGTGATCGTGCAGCAATTGCGCCGCCCGCCCGGCCCGCCGCGCGCGTCCTTCGTCTGGGACGAAGGCACCAAACGCCGGATCGCACTTGGCGCGGTGATGCTGGGCTGGGTCATGCTGATGCCAGAGCTCGGATTTCTGTCGACCAGCCTGATTGCCTTTGCGCTGATCATGGTCATTGCCAATTACGACAGCGTGCCGGCCCGGACATGGGCGGTGTGGATGGCGGCGGGCGTGGTCATCTGCACCGGCTTCTGGTGGCTGATGGCCAATGTGCTGATGCTGCGCATGCCCGCCGGAATTCTTTTCTGAACAGGAACAGTGATATGAGCAAACGTATACACAAGATCGCTGCCATTGGCGGCGACGGGATCGGGATTGAGGTCGTCGATGCCTGTCTGGAAGTGCTGGACGCGCTTGCCGAACGCGATGGCGGCTTCGCCTTCGATGTCGAGAGCTTCGATTGGGGCACCGACCGGTTCAAGCGCACGGGCGCCTTCATGCCCGAAGACGGGGCCGAGCAGTTGCGCGCCTTTGACGCCATCCTGTTCGGCGCGGTGGGCGCGCCCGACGTGGCCGATCACCTGACGCTTTGGGGCCTGCGTCTGGCGATCTGCCAGCCGCTTGACCAATATGCCAACGTCCGCCCGACGCGGGTTCTGCCGGGCATCCAGTCGCCGCTGCGCGGCGTGAATGGCGATGAACTGGACTGGGTGATCGTGCGCGAGAACTCGGAAGGCGAATATGCCGGGCAGGGCGGCCGTTCGCACCCCGGCCTGCCGCTGGAGGTAGCGACCGATGTGTCGATCTTCACCCGCGCCGGGATCGAGCGGATCATGCGCTTTGCCTTTCGGTTGGCGCAGTCGCGGCCGCGCAAGCTGCTGACGGTGGTGACGAAATCCAACGCGCAGCGCCATGGCATGGTCCTGTGGGATCAGATCGCGGCAGAGGTCGCGGCGGAGTTTCCCGATGTCACCTGGGACAAGATGCTGGTCGATGCGATGACCGTGCGCATGGTGATGGACCCGGCCTCGCTGGACACCATCGTCGCGACCAACCTGCATGCCGATATCCTGTCGGATCTGGCCGCCGCGCTGTCCGGCTCCATCGGGGTTGCGCCGACCGCGAACCTGAACCCCGAACGCGAGACGCCCTCGATGTTCGAACCGATCCATGGCTCGGCCTTCGATATTACCGGCAAGGGCGTGGCCAATCCCATCGCGACCTTCTGGACAGCGGCGATGATGCTGGACCACCTGAACGAAAAACCCGCCGCCGACCGGCTGATGCAAGCGGTCGAGGCGGTGACGGCCAACACCGATCTTCACACCCCTGATCTGGGCGGCAAGGCGACGACGCGCATGGTGACCGATGCCGTCATCGACCATCTGCGCGGCCGCAATTCCTGAAAGGTTCGACATGGCACCCAATCATCTGAAAATCGCCGTCATTCCGGGCGACGGCATCGGCAAGGAAGTCGTCCCCGAAGGCCTGCGCGTGCTTGAAGCCGTGGCCTCGCGCCACGGGATCGACATGCGTTTCGACGAATACGAATTCGCCTCTTGCGACTATTACCAGAAGCATGGCGAGATGATGCCCGAGGACTGGAAGGCGCAGATCGGCGGGCATGACGCGCTGTTCTTTGGCGCCGTCGGCTGGCCGGCGACGGTGCCTGACCACATCTCGCTTTGGGGATCGCTGATCCAGTTCCGCCGCCAGTTCGACCAGTATATCAGCCTGCGGCCCGCGCGGCTGATGCCCGGCGTTCCCAGCCCGCTGGCCGGGCGCGGCCCCGGCGATATCGACATGTGGATCGTGCGTGAGAATACCGAGGGCGAATATTCCTCGGTCGGGGGGATCATGTTCCCCGATACCCCGCGCGAAATCGTGATGCAGGAAACGGTGATGACCCGGCACGGCGTCGACCGGGTGCTGAAATACGCGTTCGATCTGGCGGCAAAACGGCCGCGCAGGCGGCTGACCTCGGCCACGAAATCGAACGGCATTTCGATCACCATGCCCTATTGGGACAAGCGGGTCGAGGAGATGGCGAAGGACTATCCCGGCGTTGACGTCGACAAGTATCACATCGACATCCTGACTGCGCATTTCGTGCTGAACCCGGATCGCTTCGATGTGGTCGTGGCCTCGAACCTGTTCGGCGACATCCTTTCGGATCTGGGCCCGGCCTGCACCGGCACCATCGGCATTGCGCCTTCGGGCAATATCAACCCGGAAGGTGAGTTTCCGTCGCTGTTCGAACCGGTTCACGGATCCGCCCCGGATATTGCCGGGCAGGGGGTTGCCAATCCGGTCGGGCAGATCTGGGCGGGGGCGATGATGCTGGATCATCTGGGCCACGCGGATGCCGCCGCCGACATCATGGCCGCAATCGAACGCGTGTTGGCAGAGCCGGCCTTGCGCACCCGTGACCTTGGCGGCACGGCAGATACCGAGGACTGCGGCAAGGCGGTTGCAGACGCGCTTGGTTAAGGCTGGGGCGTGGGGGCGATCCCGATTGGCCGCCCCCTCGGCCAGAAGCGGACGTGGCATGGCCCGGCCTGCATGCTGCTGTCCGCGCGGATGAATAATTGACAAATTAACTAGGGGAATATAGCCCCGACTGACAACCCAGTTGGAGCGCGCCCCACATGTTCATCCGCTTTTCCACCATTGCTGCTGCTGTGGCCGCAATGCAGGCATCCGCAGTGATGGCCGATCCCGTCACGGTGGTCGATGTGACCGGCCGCGAGGTCACGCTGGAGGCCCCGGCAGAACGGATCATACTTGGCGAGGGGCGTCAGATCTATCTTCTTGGCGCGCTGGAACGCGAGGACCCCTTCAAGCGCGTCGTCGGCTGGCGCGAGGATCTTTTGCAAGCCGATCCTGATACTTACGCGCTCTATGCAGAGAAGTTTCCCGCGCTCAAGGACCTGCCGACCTTTGGCGGCTTCAAGGATGGCACCTTCGATGTTGAACAGGCGGCATCGCTGAACCCCGATCTGGTGCTGATGAACCTCGAAGCGAAACAGGCAACCGAAGATGCCGGCTATGACGACAAGCTGGCCGAACTCGGCATTCCGATCGTCTATGTCGATTTCCGCGAAGACCCGGTGGCGCATAGCATCGAATCGATGCGGATCATGGGGCAGGTGACCGGGCAGGAAGAACGGGCCGAGGAATATGTCAGCTTCGTCGATGCCCAGATGGCACGCGTGACCGATGTGCTGGCCGGTGCAGAGTTCGAGCGGCCAAGGGTCTTTGTGGATCGCGCGGGCGGCTATTCGGACGATTGCTGCATGACCTTCGGCAACGGCAATTTCGGGGAATATGTCGAAATCGCGGGCGGCACGAATATCGCCAAGGACATTCTGCCCACCACTTTCGGCACGCTGAACCCCGAACAGATCATCGCCGCCAACCCCCAGCAGGTGATCGTAACCGGCGGTCAATGGGAGGCATATGTGCCCGGCGGCGCATGGGTGGGTGTCGGCCCCGGTTCTGACCTGTCGCAGGCGCGCGACAAGCTGCAGGCACTGACAGAACGCACAGCCATGACCGGGATCGAGGCCGTCAAGACCGGGCAGGTTCACGCGATCTGGCACCAGTTCTATGACAATCCCTATTATTTCGTTGCCGTGCAGCAGTTGGCGAAATGGCTCCACCCCGAGCTTTTCGCCGATCTCGATCCCGAAGCCACCCTTCAGGAACTGCATGAGCGATTCCTGCCGGTGCCCTACAAGCCCGGCTATTGGGTCTCTTTGAATGAACAATAGTCAACCGGCTGTAACCCAGTCTGCCGAGGGGCGCGATTTCTATCGCGCCCTTGTTCGTCGCAGGCAACTGATCCTGCTGGGCCTGTCTGCGGCGCTGGTGTTGAGCCTGTGCGTGGATCTGGCGCTGGGGCCGGCGAATTATCGGCTGGGGCAGGTTATACGTGCATTGTTTCTGCCCGGCAGCGTCGATGACCAGCTGCGCGTCATCCTGTGGGAAATCCGTATGCCGGTGGCGCTGATGGCGCTGGTGGTTGGTGCCAGCCTGTCGGTGGCCGGCATGCAGATGCAGACGATCCTGAATAACCCGCTGGCCAGCCCCTTTACGCTTGGCATTTCGGCGGGGGCGGGTTTTGGCGCGGCGCTGGCGCTTGCCTTCGGGGTGGCACTGTTTCCGCTGGCCGTCGATTACGTCATCCCGGTCAATGCTTTCCTGATGGCGATGCTGACCTCGCTGGCGATTTATGGTCTCAGCCTGCGGCGCGGCGTGACCAGCGAAACCATCGTGCTGCTGGGGATCGCACTGGTTTTCATCTTCAACGCGTTGATGTCGCTGATCCAGTTCTTCGCCAGCCAGCAGGCGGTGGCCGCGGTGGTGTTCTGGACCATGGGCAGCCTGACCAAGGCGACATGGCCGAAGCTGTGGGTATCGCTGGCGGTGCTGGTCGTGGCCATGCCGCTGCTGGCGCGGCGCGGCTGGTCGCTGACGGCAATGCGGCTGGGTGATGCCAAGGCGGAAAGCATGGGGGTCAACCTGCGCGGGCTGCGGCTGGAGGCGCTGATGATTGTCAGCCTGCTCGCCTCGATCTCGGTGTCCTTTGTCGGCACGATCGGTTTCATCGGGCTGGTCGGGCCGCATATCGCGCGGATGCTTCTGGGCGAGGATCAGCGGTTCCTGCTGCCGGGTGCCGCGATTTCGGGGGCGCTGATCCTGTCGGTGGGCTCGGTCCTGTCGAAGATGATCATTCCCGGCACGGTGATTCCGATCGGGATCGTGACATCCATCGTGGGCATCCCTTTCTTCCTTTACCTGATCCTCAACCGGCGGGTGGCGACATGGTAAGCCTGCGACTTGACGACATTTCTGCCGGCTACGCGAGTAGGCCCGTGATTGCGGGTGTCTCGACGCCCGAGCTGCGCGGCGGCCAGGTGGTCGCGCTTCTGGGTGCGAACGCGGCCGGCAAATCGACGCTGTTCCGGCGTATCTTCGGCCTTTTGTCGGGTGGGGGGCAGGTTCGCATCGACGGTGCCGCCTCTGCCCGACCGGTCGCCTATATGCCGCAGGACAATGGCGCCCGCCCGGTTCTGTCCGTTTACGAATCGGTCCTGCTGGCGCGGATGCAGGGGCGTCGGCTGAAGGTCTTTGACGAGGATCACGCCAAGGTCGAGGAGATCCTTTCCCTGCTGGGCGTCACCCATCTGCGCGGCCGCAATCTGGGCGATCTCAGCGGCGGGCAGCGGCAGATGGTGGGCGCCGCGCAGGCGCTGGCGCAGGATCCGCAGATCCTGCTACTGGACGAGCCGACCTCGGCGCTTGATCTCAGCCATCAGATCGACCTTCTGTCGCTGCTGCGCAGGCTGGCAGACGAACAGGGATTGCTGGTCATCGTGGCATTGCACGATCTGGGCCATGCCTTGCGCTTCGCCGATGCGGCCATGGTGCTGCATCGGGGCAGCCTGATCGCCTGCGGGCCGACCGCCGAGGTCATCACGCCCGATCTGCTGCGCGAGGTTTTCGAAGTCACGGCCCGGATCGAGCCCTGCACGAAAGGGCACCCGCAGCTGATCGTCGATGGCCGCATCGATATGTCGGGGCCGGCTGTTTCGGCGTTTGCAGGCTGAGAAAAGGCCGGGCAGGCAGCCAGTCCGCCGCAGGGCTGATCTGGGTGCGGGCGAACGGAACATTCACGCCAGTTTCACGCACGCTTCGCCGAAGACCGGCCTAAAGTGAAGGTAAGGGATCGATTAGAAGTGGTCCCTGTTCCAAGTGTCAGGCGTTTCTCCTGGGATTCGCGCGACGGCGACCGCTTTTGGCAGCGGTTCAAGGCAGAGAGCCGTCGCGCGAATTTCAGAGACTGATTGACCGGGTCAATGGGGACCGCAGCCTTCGCCTGGGGTCATCTCGACACACCAGAACACCCCTCAGACGAAAACCTGTCTCGCGCCGCGCGGATGAAAGGGTAAAGGGTCAGCCGTTACGGTCTTTCGATCCCGTGCGCGGAAGGTCGACCGTCGTTTCGGGAAGGTCTGCCGGTCCGACACGGTCGATGACAAGCATCATCCAGTCAAGAACGATGCGCTGATTTGGCGTCAGCGTATCTTTTTGCGTAAGCTCCATGGGAAACTTGCGCAGGCTTGGCCAGCGTTCATAAAATTCGTTTATGGAACGGATCTCCAGCTTTGGCTGTGGGCCACACATCCTCGTGGTCCTTCTTTCTTGAGCGACAAGAGTAGTTTTCTGCAAATCGGTCCGAGTTGGGGTGTGAATAAGCTGTGAGCAGCTTTTCGTAACGAAATGCCTGACGTAGGGTTTGTTATCGTTTCAGAGCGGTCGTTCATGCGTACTCTACTGGAAATATCGCTGTTCGGGACCTGCGCCGTCAAACTGACGGGTGCAGAAGACATCGAAATCCGCGGTGCCAAGCATCGCGCTTTGATCGTTCTGCTTGCCACCGCGCCGCTTGGGCGTCGATCGCGCAGTTTCCTTCAGAATACTCTCTGGGGTGATGCGGGATATGACAGCGGGCACCAGAATCTGCGCCGGGCGCTGTCGGACCTGCGCAAGCTGCTGGGCGAGGATTTTGACCGCATCTTTCATGCCACCAATACCGAGGTGGAGATCGCGCTGGAACTCATCCGCATCAATGGCGACATGCGCAGCGGCCCGTTCCTGGACGACCTGAACGTCCATACGCCGGGCTTCAAGGCGTGGCGGCAGGCTCAGGCGGCCAATCCCGCCAGAATATCGGCACCCGGTCAGGGCGCGGTCGGGCAGATGCTGCCACGCCCCCGGATCACCGCGCTTCCGATGACGGTTCTGGGCGGTGACCCGATGCTGCCGGTCCTGGGCGACTGGGTGGCCGAGGAGATCTGCCGGTCATTGTCGCGGTCGTCGCTTTACACCGTCATCTCGCATCTTTCGGCGCGGGCAATGGCGCGGCGGATGATCGACATCGCCGATGTCCGCGAGACGCTGGATGTGGATTACATGATCACGGGCACCCTGCGCCAATTCAAGGGCGACCTGGTGATGGATTTCGATTTTGTCGATACCCGCAGCGGGGCAATCCTGTGGAACCGCCACCTTGCCAGCCCGGCCGACAGCTTCGTGGACGAATTGCCCGAGCGGCTGGTGAATGTCATCGTCTCGGCCGGGCGCAGCATCGCCGATGCGGCCGTTGCCCATGCCGGCACGCGGCGCGTTGGCGACATTGCCGATCATCAACTGCTTCTGGCCGGGGTATCGCTGATGCACCGTTCGCCGATGCGCGATTTCCTGCGCTCTCACGAGGTGCTGACCGAGGCGGTGTCGCGGATGCCGCAGATGCCAGAGACCCATGCATGGCTGGGTAAATGGCATGTTCTGAACGTCTTCAAGAACTACACGACCGATGTCGCGCGCGATACGCAGCTTGCGCTGAACAGCACCCGGCGCGCGTTGGATCTGGATCCGAATTCCAGCTTTGGGCTGACGATCAACGGCTTTGTGCATGTCAATCTTCTGCGTGACCTCAGCCGGGGCGAGGCGCGCTATAACGCGGCGCTGGAGATCAATCCGAATGAAAGCCTGTCCTGGCTGCTTCGGGGGACGCTGATGGCGTTTCAGGACGACGGCAGCGCGGCGATCCGGGCGACGGACATGGCGCGGCGGCTGTCTCCGATCGACCCGTTCGGCTATTACTATGACAGCCTGTCGGCCTCGGCGCATTTCGCGGCGGGCGATTATGCAGGCGCGCTGGAACTGGCCGACAGGTCGCTGATGACCAATGAGCGCCACATGTCGACGCTGCGCATCAGAACTGCGGCGCTGTACTTTACCGGAGACGTTGACGGCAGCCGGCAGGCAGCGACCGACCTGATGCGGCGTTTCCCGGCATTCCGGCTGGAGAATTACCAGCGCGACCATCCGGCGGCAGCCTCTGAAACCGGTCTGAGGCTGGTCGAGGCGCTGAAGGCTGCCGGTGTTACCTAGTCAACAGGAAAGGAGGAGGCCATGTCTGCATCTGGTGGGTTTGGTGGCTTCGGCGGGTTCGGGGGATTTGGCGGATTCGGCGGGTTTGGGGGCTTTGGCAATTTTACCGGGCTTGGCGGATTTCTGGGTGCCGGCGATACCGGTTCCTATGATCCCGCCACCACGATGGGCCTGCTGACAACGTCAGAGGCGCTTGGCCAATTGGCCGGAACGGGATTGCCACCCGACAGTAGCGAGCTGAACATGAACGACCCCGCCAATATGGCCGGCTGGGCGGTCTGGGTGCGCGGCTCGCTTTACGTGTCGGAATTCATGCACGGGCTTCAGTGGCAGATTGACGCAACCGATCCGGGCCATGTCAGCCTTTCCTTTGATGGGGTGCCGATGGCCACGCTGCATCGCCCCGCGCCGCAGGTCTTGCAGGATCAGTGCAGCCGCGTACGCGACTATGCCGCGCTGCGCGACGAACGCGGGACCGAGATCGTGTCGCAGCTTGGTTTTCCGACGCCCTATTTCTCGATGCTGCTGGGCCTGCACGCGGGCCAGCACAAGCATACATTCGAACTGATTACCGCCACGCAGGTCATGGCCGCGCATGTGGCGATGGTGGCCAAGGCCGCGCTTGCGGTCCGGCGGCCCGACCAGATCGACGGCCGGGTCATGCCGATGCTGCCCACGCCCGGGCATCCGGCCTTCCCCTCGGCCCATGCGACAGAGGCCTATGCCGTGGCGACAGTGCTGGATCATCTGGTGCAAAGCTGGGGCACGCTGGCCGATCTGCAGGCGCGGCGGGCGCTGATCTTTGGTCTGGCGGAACGGGTGGCGGTGAACCGTACCGTTGCGGGCGTTCATTACCCCATCGACAGCTGGTGCGGGGCGGCGCTTGGCACCGCGGTCGGCAAGGCGGTGCTGAACCGCTGCGGCCAGCCGCAGCCGATCCGGGCGGCCACTTATGTCGCGGCGGATCACGATTTCTTCCATGTCGATTTCAGCGACGAGGCGCGCGCAGCGGCGCGCGGCCTGACCTATGCGCCGGATGGACAAACCGCCGATCCGGGCACGGGTTTCGGCTGGCTATGGTCCAAGGCCCTGGCCGAGCGTCAGGCCCCGGCAAGCTGAGGGCCGGGCCATGGATATGCCCCCCCCCGAGGCGCGCGCCAGACGCCTGCCGCATTACACCGGCCCTTACGAGCGCTGGATATTTTCCGCTGCACTTGGCCGCCCCTTCGCATTCCCCGCCATTTCCGACGGGCCGGACCGCTATTATGGGGCCCTGACCGAGGGCGCGTTGGTGCCTGCGCGCATGGGCGCGGCACCTCCGAACGCCCTGCGGCTGCCGCCACTGTGGAATCCGCAGGACGAGGCGTTGGCGGCTGTGCCTTTCGCGGTTCATCGCAATGGCGCAACGCTGCCCGAAGTCGACGGCGAAGGCCCCGCGCCGGGGATTGAGCTGACCCTGTCGGGGCCTTCCGCAACGACCGAGGGAATGCGGCCGCGTTATCGGGTCAGCTATCCCGTTGCGGATCAAAGCTGGGTTGCCGATTACGATCTGCATCACCCGCCGGAGGGCTGGGTTGCGCCCGCGACGCCGCCAAAGGTGATCGTCGGCATCATCGACGACGGCATTCCCTTTGCCCATCGCGCCTTCCTTGATGGCGCCGGGCGCAGCCGCATCAGCCATTGCTGGCTGCAATCGGCCGCCGCGCCGAACCGAAGGGCCGCCGTTCCCTTCGGTCGTGAATTCACCAATGCCGAGATCGACAGTCTCAGGGCGCAGTATCCTGATGAAACGCAGCTTTATCGCGAAGCGGGCGGTATCGACGCAGGCCTGCCGGATCTGGGGCTGCACCTGCGCGGCCGGGCCAGCCATGGCGCGCATATCGCGGGGATTTGCGCAGGCAACGATCCGCGCGTTTCCGGGCCGGTCAGCGGCGACGATATCCAGATCATCGCCGTACAGCTGCCCAATACCGTTGCCTGGGACACCTCGGGCTTCGGCAAGGAAACGTATATGCTCAGCGCGCTGCATTACATTCTGAACCGCGCCCGGCAGATTGCGGCGCAGTATCCCGACGGCCCGGCAGAGCTGCCGCTGATCGTCAATTTCAGCTATGGGTGGAGCGCGAACCGCCATGATGGCGGTGCCACGATGGAACGCGCCTTTCAGCAATTGCTGACCCGGCGCAAGGCCATTCAGCCCGCGACGGCGCTGAACATGCCGATGGGCAACAATTTCGAAAAGCGTATGCATGCCCAGATCACCCGCGCCGATCTGGACAATGACCGGCAGAGCCTTGGCTGGTGGCTGTCCCCCGACGACATGACCTCAAGCTATCTGGAGATCTGGTTTCCAAAGGGGTTTGATCCGCGCGGAAGCCGCATTACCGTTCAGCCGCCATTGGGATGTGCGTTGGACGAGGCCGCCACGATCACGCTGCGCCGGGATGCTGGCGAAAGCGGCGGCGGCGATCCTCGCCGCTTTGCCGATGTCAGAATGGGCGGCGACGTCATCGGGCAGCTGTCGGCGGACAAGCATTTCAACGAGAGATGGCGGGTTCTGCTGGCGCTGATCCCGACGGGATACGCGCAAGGCGCGATGCGGCGCGCGCCGGCGGGCGAATGGCGGCTTGGGCTGAAGCTGCCCGGTCTGCGCCAGGCCGAGGCGGTTCATGTCTGGCTGCAACGCGATGACGATCCCGGCGTGCTGCGCAGCGGCGGGCGGCAAAGCCATCTTGTCGCGCTTGAACCCGATGCCAATGGCGGCGCTGAGCAAACAGAGGACGGGCAGGGCGGTCGCGGTCGGCTGGGCATGGTGCGGGGCTTTGGGACATTCAACGGCATATCCTCATCCGCCGCAGTTACCCGCGTTGCCGGCTATGACCTGAGCACCCGGCTGCCCAGCCGATACAGCGGGGCGGGGGGGCTTCGGCAAGTGGCTGATCGCTTGCAGCCTTGGGGCGTTGGGCCAGCCTTTGCCGCGCCCGCCGATCAGGGGCAGTTCCGGCCGGGCCTGCCATCCATCGGTATCCTCAGCGGGTCAGGCGTGCGGTTGCAGGGCACCAGTGCCGCGGCGGCCTGCGCGACCCGTTGGATGGCCGATAATGTCGCAAAAGGGCGGGCGCTGACCGAGGGCCTCGACCCGCTGCAAATGCCATCTGACCCCGAGGAGATGGACAGCCGCACCGCGAAGCGTGCGGCGCGGCTGGGTGCGGGTTGGGTTCGCTGGTAACCCGGCGCGACCGTTGTGGGTTGCGCCGTCAGGCTCGGGCAAGCTGGGGCAGCAGCCAGATGCCCTCGGCCGGGGTCTGGCTGACGGTCAGCTGGCAGCCATAGGCCCGAGACAGCAGCGCGTCGGTCATGACCTCGGCGGGGGTTCCTTCGCCCAGCACCCGGCCGCCCTGCATCAGCAGCACGCGATGGGCGAACATCGCGGTCAGGTTCAGGTCATGCATGACCGCGATCACCCCGCCGCCCCGACGCGCGTAATCCGCCGCCAGCCGCATGACCGTCAGCTGATGCGCGATGTCGAGGCTGCTGACCGGTTCGTCCAACAGCAGCCAGCGCGGGCCATCCGCCGCCCGCGGCCGCCAGACCTGCGCCAGCGCGCGAGCCAGCTGGACGCGCTGCTGCTCACCCCCCGACATTTCCTGATACAGCCGCCCGGCATGGCCGGGCAGATCGACCGCCGCCAGCGCGTCGCGGATCAGCCCGTCGCGCGCGGCTTCGGGGCCGGGATGCGCGGTCAGACCGATGCGGACGATTTCGGTCGCGGTGAAGGGAAAGCTCAGCACCGTCTGCTGCGCCAGCACCGCGCGGCGGGTGGCCAGTTCCGGCGGTGGCAGCGTGGCGATATCGGCCCCGTTCAGGGTGACGCGCCCGGCGGCGGGCGACAGCTCGCCCGTCAGCGCCCGCAGAAGCGTCGTCTTGCCCGAGCCGTTGGGGCCGATGATGGCGGTGAATTGTCCCGGCTGCGCGGCCATCTGGACCGCGTGCAGCACCTCGACCCGGCCCAGGCGGACGGTCACTTGATCGGCAATCAGGCTCATCTGTCGACCACGCTGCGATTGGACAGCAGCACCCACATGAAGAAGGGGCCGCCGATGACCGCGGTGATGATGCCGATGGGCAGTTCGGCCGGGGCGACGATGCTGCGGCTGATCATGTCGGCGATCAGCAGCATCGAGGCGCTCAGCAGCGCGGAATTCACCAGCAGCCAGCGATGATCCGGTCCCGCCACCATGCGCAGCAGATGCGGAACGATGATGCCGACAAAGCCGATGCCGCCGGAAATCGCCACCGCTGCACCGGTGGCGGCGGCGGTGACCAGAACCGCGCCGGTCTTGACCCGCTGGACGCGGATGCCGACATGGGCGGCGGCGGCCTCGCCCAATGCCAACCCGTTCAGACCATGGGCAAGGCCGGGTGCCGCGATCAGGGCCAGCAGCATGACCGGCCCGGCGGCTGCCAGCTTGGTCCAGCTGGACCCGGCCAGCGAGCCCATGCCCCAGAAGGTCAGATCGCGCAGCTGGGTGTCATCCGCGGCATAGATGATCAGCCCCGACAGGGCCGAAATCATCGCCGCCATGGCAATCCCTGCCAGCAGCATGGTCACGACCGAGGTACGCCCCCGCCGTGTGGCGATGCCATACAGCACCAGCATCGCGATCCAACTGCCCGAAAATGCCGCCAGCGGCACCAGATACCAGCCGACGACCGCCAGCATCGCGACCGGCAGCCAGCCGCCCAGCACGATGGCCGAAATCGCACCCAGCGAGGCACCCGCGCTGACGCCCAACAGCCCCGGATCGGCCAGCGGGTTGCGAAACAGCCCCTGCATGATCGCGCCCGAAACCGCCAGCGCCGCACCGACCAGAATACCGGTCAGCAGGCGGGGTAGGCGGATGTCGAACATGACCACCCGGTCGGTCGCGGCGATCTCCTGTCCCGAAAACCAGTTCATCAGCACCGCCGGCGCCGATACGCCCGAGGCTCCGCTGCCCAGTGAGATCAGCGACATAACGGCCAGCAGCAGGATCAGCCAAAGCGCCAGACCGCGCCCCAGATGGCGGCGGTCCCCCGCCAGCCTTTCGCCGGGCCGGTACTCCAGCGCCACCATCAGCCGTCCCCGTAAATGGCGTCATGCAGTTCCAGCGCCGCTTTGCCGGTGCGCGGCCCGAACCCCAGCAGATACAACCCGTCCATGCGGATTACCGCGCCGTTCCGGGCGGCGGGTGCCGTCGCCAGCGCAGGCAGGGACAGCAGTTCCTCATTCGCGACATTCAGGCTTTCGCTGCCGCCGCCGCGTTCCATGGTCAGGATCACGTCGGGCGCTGCCGCGGTGATCGCCTCGTCCGTCAGAGGCTTGTAGCCGTTGATGCCCTGAATGGCGTTTTCGGCCCCGGCCATGCGGATGATCGCGTCGGCCTCGGTTCCCTCGCCCCCGGCCATGACCCGGCCGCCCTGCAGGGTCAACACGAACAGGACGCGCTTGCGCGCGGCCTCTTCAGGTTCATCCGCCAGCCGCTCCAGATCGGCCTGAAGGGCAGCAACCGGGGCTTCTGCTGTCTCGGGCACGCCAAGCGTGTCGGCCACGGCCTGAATCTTGGCAATCAGCGCTTCGCCATCGGTGCCGCTGCCGATGGTTTCAAAGGGGATGCCGGCATCGCGCAGCAGGGCTATGACCTCGGGCGGGCCGGCGCCTTCCTGCGCCAGGATCAGGTCTGGCCCGACCGACAGCACGCCCTCGGGCGAGAGCGCCCGCATATAGCCCACATCCGGCAGCTCCATCGCCTCGGCCGGATAGCTGGAGGTGGTGTCGCGCGCGATCAGCCGTTCCTGCTGGCCAAGCGCATAGACGATTTCGGTGACCGAGCCGCCAATGGCGACGATGCGCCGGGCGTCGGGATGCGGATCCGGGCGGGCGGGACCGGCGACAAGCAGCGCGGTCAGCGCGGCAACCGCCGGCAGCAGAAACGCCGGGCGCAGATCGAGGGGAAGGCGCTTGCTGGCAGTTTGCATCACACGCCCTCCAGCAGGGAAAGATCGTCCAGCAGCGCGGCCCAGCTTTCGGCATTGCCGCCCTTGTCCGGGCGCATACCGAAGCATTGGAAGATCAGATTGCCCTCGGCGTCGAACGCCTCGACCGACAGGGCCGGGCCGCGCTTGGTCGGCTTGTCGACCCGCCACACCTCGGCGATGTGATCGGCACGCAGATGCAGGTTGAAGCGCGGGTCCAGCACGTTTTGCCATGGCCCCATCGGCTTCAGGCTGTGGATGGTGCCGGAATGGATCTCGATGCAGCCCATATTGCCGACAAACAGCATGACCTTGTGGCCCTCGGCCAGAATACGCTCCAGCATGACCTGCACGGCCGAGACCGCCAGCGGACGGGCCAGCGGCGCGCCGGCCAGGCGGTAAGCGCCCAGCCGGTTCATCTTCAGACGCCGCACCAGCGCGTTGAACTGGTGGGTGTCGGTCATCCTGACCCATTCCTCGCGCAGGGTCTCGGCCCGGTCCTCGGCGAGTTTCGCGCCTTCCGGTTCGGCGCGCGGCTGGAAGGCCGAAAGCCCCTGCTGATCGGGCAGCGCCAGATCGCTGCGCAGCGCCTGCCACGCCGCCAGGTCCGACGTTTCGCGCAGAAACACCTTGTGGACGGCGTCACCCGCCGCATCGAACACCTGGATCGACCGGCGCAGCCCGTCCTTGACCTCGGTTTCCAAAGCATAGGCATGGGCCCAATGGCGCGGGAACATGCGCATGTCGATATCCGCGCCCAGCGTCATCGCCGCATGTTCGCCATCGTGGAAATCGGTATAGGTGCCGACCTTCTCGATCACGCAGGACCGGTTGCGGGTCAGCGCCATCACCTCGCCCAGCGTTGCGACCGCCGGGATCAGCCGCCCGAGCGTCGGGTCGATACGTACGGCGCCATACCCCAGATCGGCCTCGACCAAGGCCGCCTCGGGCAGGCCAAGCTGTGCTGCAAGATCATAGGGCCGGATCGTCGCGTCACGTTTCAACGCGCGCAGTCTGGCCGGGGTCAGGTCATTCATAGGGTGCCTCAGTCACTGTTGGAATCGCCGGGTGGAGATCCGCATTATTCTTGACGTTTTCTATCAGGATTCGTAAAGGGTGCAAGATGCCAGCACCTGCGCCGGCGCCCCTAATCAACCGCGCCAACGCAGGAACCATCAATGCTCAGGAAGTCCGCCACCTACCCAATCCTTCTGGGAACCACAATTCTCGCCAGTGCGGCCGCAGCGCAGGACGCGGCCGACACTTATGTGCTGGACCCGATTTTCCTGAGCGCGGGGGTGGAAAAGGTTGCCTCGTCGGTGCCGCAATCGGTCAGCGTCGTGGACGCGGAAGGCTTGGAGGAACTGGCCCCCGGCAGCATCGGCGACGTGCTGGCAACCGTGCCCGGTGTGGCCGGCGTCGGTTCGTCCAGCTTCTTCGGGCAGGGCTTCAATATCCGTGGTTTCGGATCGTCGGGCAGTGCCGCCTCGGAAGCCGGCATCATCCAGATGATTGATGGTGAAGAAAAATATTACGAAAGCTATCGTCAGGGATCGCTGTTCGTCGAGCCGGATTTCCTGAAGCGGGTCGAGGTGCTGCGCGGGCCGGGGGCCTCGACGCTGTATGGATCGGGGGCGCTGGGGGGCATCATCTCGATGGAGACGATCGACGCCGCAGACCTGATCCCGGAAGGCGAAACCAGCGGCGGGAGGGTCAAGCTGGGCTATGCCTCGAACCCGGATACGGCACTGGGCAGCATCGCATGGGGCTGGCGTCCGGTTGAGGATCTGGAACTGCTGGCTGCCTTCGCTTATCGCAGCCTCGGCGAAAGCGAGGATAGCGACGGCGATACCATCGTACGGTCGAATTCCGACACGCCGAACCTGTTGCTGAAGGCGCGCAAGACCTTCGGCGAACATTATGTCGAGCTGTCCTATCAGCACCTGGAGGCCAAGGGCGAAGACCAGGACTTCAACCAGTTGGAAGGCGCGCAGATCGGTGCCTTCGGGCCGTTCTTCCCGGGCTGGGGCGTCGGCGACATCACCACCCGCGATCAGGTCGCGCGGTTGGAATGGGGTTGGAACCCGGCCGATAACCGCTACATCGATGCCAAGGTGACGCTGTCCTACACGAACACCATCAAGGATGTGAAACAGGGCGACAATGCCGACGAACCGATCATGGGCAGCCTGCTGGGTCGGCGCGAATATGCGCTGTGGCGGTTGCGGGGGCAGAACACCGCCGATCTGTCAGGCGCGGGATACAGCCATTTCCTGACTGTCGGGGCAGAGACCTTCAGGCAGGACCGGACCAGCACCACGACCTCTTCGTCACACCCCGAAGGCTATACCCGCTCGGCTGCGGTCTTTGCCTGGTCGGAACTGGAATGGAACCGGCTGACCGTCAACAGCGGTCTGCGCTATCAGAAGCAGCGGACCGAACCCAAGGACAGCGTGACCGTCAGTGACGAACGGGTCGACGCGGAATCGGTCGAACCACAGGTCGGGGTGATGTATCGGCTGAACGACGACTGGTCGGTCTTCGGCTCGATCGCCTTCGTCAAGCGGATGCCGACCGTGGACGAACTGTATGACGGATTCGGTGGCGGCGCGGCTTCGCCCGATTTGAAGGACGAGAAGGGCAAGAATATCGAGGTCGGCCTGAGCTATCGCAGCGATGATATCTTCATGGCCGGCGACGAGGCAGCGATGAAGCTGACCCTGTTCCGCAACCATATCGACGACATGATCATGCGCACCAACATGCCCGCGCCAGAGCCGTCCTATGTCAATATCGACCGCGCCTATCTGCGCGGCGGCGAGCTGGAGGCCAGCTATCTGACCGGCGGTTGGCAATTCGGCGCGGCGGTCTCGGTTGTCGACGGCGAGGATCAGGACGGCGAGGTGCTGGATACGCTGCCCAATGACCGCGTCGTGCTTTCGGCCAGCTGGCAGGCCAGCGACAGCTGGAAACTGGGCGCGCGCAGCATTCTGGCCAAGGGTCGTGAAAAGCCCGATGACAGCCACCGTGGCGGCTACGGCGTGCATGATATCTATGCGATCTGGACGCCGCAGCAGGGCGCGTTGCAGGGCGTTTCGGTCAATATGGGCGTCGATAACGTCGCCAATCGCGACTATACGCCCGCCACCTATCTGACCGGTCCGGCGCCGGGGCGGAATTTCAAGATCTCGCTGTCCCGGCGTTTCTAGGGCGGTGAGGCATCGCCCCGAATCCTGAAAACGGCTGCATGAGACCGCCGGATGCCCCTGCCGAACGCGGGGGCATCTGCATATGGCCGGCAGGAAACTTCGCCATGGTCGGGCGAGTATCTGAAATAGTTGGCTCGCCCCCGCACGTTCAGCTTTGGGGAAGGGGGGGCGAGGTCTGAAGCCGGGTCGGCTTGTGACGGGGATGATACGGCGTTCTCCGCCAACGCTGTTTGCTGCCATTGGCGCGCGCCCGGCTTGCGGCGCAAACATCCCGGCAGGTCAGGGATGATGAGCCGCCGTTAGAAAGCGGCCCACCATTTTCTGCCATCAGACGCTGACGGTTTCACCATCGGCGGGCACCAGAAGGTTATTCTCGAATCCGTTCGCCTTGGCTTGGTCGCGCAAGGTCTGCCGGCTGAGGATGCAGTGATTGATCGCCTCCATATGGCTTGCGATCAGCATGGCATTCGGCGCAGCGCGATGGACGGCAATGGCATCGTCCACGCCCATGATGATCGGATCATAGCCCATGAATACCGCATGGCCGATGTTCAGGACGATGGCGTCGGGATGGTGCCGGTCGATTGCGGTTTGAACGTGGTCGTTCCAGATCGTGTCGCCCGCGATGTAAAGGGTCGAATATTCCGGGTGGCTGAAGACGACGCCGCAGACATCGCCCAGCGGAATATCGGCCAGCGTTTCGTCGGTTCCGTGCTGACCGCCGGTCTTGGACAGGCGAATGCCGTTGAACGCGGTTTCTTCGGTCAGCACGCGGACATCGGTAAAGCCGTCAGCGCGAATCTTGTCCGCGTCTTCCTGGTTCTGCGCGAAAAGCGGTTTGTCCTTTGGCAGCGCGGCCTTGGCCGCGTCGTCCCAGTGATCGATATGCAAATGCGTGACAATCACCGCATCCACCGCCACAAGCTGCTCCACCGAAAGCGGAAGCGGCACGAGCGGGTTTGCAAACTGGCTGCTTGCAGAGCCGGCAAATCCCGGGATCGCCCCTTGGTCAGCAAAAAGCGGGTCGATCAGGAATTTCGTCCCGGCATATTCAACCACAAGCGTGGCATTGCGGACCTGGGTGATCTTTGCCGGTTTTTTCGTCATCGTATTCGCCATCAGGGAGGAGGTGGTCATTACGGAAGCGGCCACGATTGCGCCGCCGCTGGTCGCCAGAAGCTGTCGCCGCGACAGGCTTGTGCGTTTTTCATTATCCATCTGGGTCATGCTTTCATTTGCAAGCTTCTCATGCAGAAGCGTCACATGACTTAAGGGACCGCGGCGGCCCAGACAGGTGGCGCAACCGACAAATTGCGGGTCGATATCGCCATGACGGTCTTGCCTTAGACGCGAAAGCGCTTTCGATAGTCTCCCGGAGACAACCCGATGATGCGCGTGAACACTTTGCGAAAAGCGCCGGGGTCACCATAGCCCACCTGCCAGGCGATCTGGTCGAGCGACTGGGTGCCGGTCTGCAACAGATCCTGCGCCCGGCTGACACGGATGCGCTGGAAATACTCGGTCGTCGTAAGCCCCGTGGCCTTTTTGAAGCGCCGCAGAAAGGTTCGGCCCTCCAGCCCTGCGACCTCGGCCAGTCGTTTTAAGTCGGCTTCCTTGGCGCCAGTCTTTTGCAGCCAATGCTGAACCTTCAAGATTGCCGCATCGCCATGGTTCAGGCGCGGCGCAAAGGTGCTGTAATAGCGCTGCTCTCGGTGGGGAGGGTCCACCAAAAGCGCTTTGGCCGTCTTAATCATGATCGCTGTGCCAAGAAGCCGGTCCACAAGGCGCAGGCTGACATCAATCCACGACATCGCGCCGCCGCCGGTGATGATGTCGCCATCATCGACCGTGAGCTGGTCGAGATCGAGCGAGACCTTCGGAAACCGCGCCCGCATCTGTTCGTCGAAGGTCCAGTGCGTCGTAATGCGCCGATTGTCGAGCAGCCCGGTCTCGCCCAGAACGAATGATCCGGTGCAGATCGAACCCAGCGCCGCGCCCGCTGCATGATGATGCTTCAGCCAGGGAACATAGCGCTGTGCGACCTTGGGCGAGATCGGCGTGCCCAAGGCTGGCGGCACGATCACCACCGCAGGCTTGTTCGCCGCTGATGGCACGGTGTCAAAAATGCGCGTCGGTTGATCCTCGTCTGCGGCCAACTGCCAATGGCTGATCCTGATGGATCGCGCTGCTCCCGCGCCGCTGACGAAATTGGCCGTTTCGAACAGGTCGGTCATCCCCAGAACTGCCGCCATCTGGACCCCCGGATAGATCAGCAAACCGATCTCCCGCAACGCATCATCAGACATGGCAATATCACCCCGCAATATGTCGTCCGCGCCACTTTTTAGGGTGATGGCAGAGAAATATCTAGGCCAGGACAGAGTTTGGCGGCGTTCGTTGACGCATGTGCGCACCGGCCGATTGCAGTGAAAGACAAGATGATGAGCATATTTGGCGATGGCCGCACAGTGATCTGGCGGCTGACAGTCGCACAAGCCCTGGTTGGCGCGCATTCGACAACGATCTTTGCCACCGGCGCCGTTCTTGGGGCAAAGCTGGCGCCCCAACCCGCGCTGGCGACCCTTCCGGTTTCGGTGATGATGGCGGGAATGGCAGGCAGCACATTGCCCGCCGGCGTGCTGGCCGAGCGCTTTGGCCGCCGGGCTGCCTTCATGGTCGGTGCCATGCTTGGGATTCTCAGCGGCCTGCTTGGCGCCTATGCGATCATGGTGCAGTCTTTCGCGCTGTTCTGCATGGCGACCTTGCTGGCCGGGGCCTTTGCGGCCATCGGCATGACCTTTCGCTTCGTGGCCGCGGAATGCGTTCCCGCGAACGCAAAACCCCGCGCGCTTGCCACCGTGCTTGCCGGGGGCGTCGCCTCTGGCCTGCTGGGCGGGGAACTTGCCACTGCAACCATGAATGCCGTTCCCGCTCACCAGTTTGCCGGATCCTATTTGGCTGCCAGCGCAACGGCACTCGCGGCAGGGGTGATGCTTCTGGGCGTTGGTGGAAAAGGCGCTGCCTCAACCGAGCGCGGCCAAGGTCGCACCATCACGCAAATCATGGGCCAGCCGCTTTTCCTCGTCGCCGTCACGACGGGCGCGATCATCTATTTGCTGATGAATTTCCTGATGACGTCGGCCCCGCTTGCCATGAGGATGCACGGGCTGGCGCAGCATCATGCCAACACCGCCGTGCAATGGCATGTTGTTGCCATGTTCGCGCCCAGCTTCGTTGTCGGTTGGCTGATTTCCCGTTTCGGTGCGCGCTGGATCACGGCAAGCGGGCTGGTCATTACCGGTCTTGCCGCAATCATCGGTCTGGCGGGCGAGACGCATATGCACTTTCTTCTGTGCCTCATCGTGTTGGGGATCGGCTGGAACTTCGGTTTTGCAGGATCGTCGTCAATGATCCTCGACACGCATCGCCCGGAAGAACGGGCGCGCGCGCAGTCGGCCAATGACTTCATCGTGTTTGGCACGGTCATGATCGGCTCTTTCCTGTCGGGGGGCGTTCTGACGACTTATGGCTGGTACGTCGTCTGCTGGCTGACCTTTCCGCCGCTGGTGATCGCATTGGCCGCGCTGGCGCTGTTTCAGCAGGCACCCGCGCCCCAACGGGTCCGCGTCTGAGGGTGGCCCTGTTCAGGCTTTGGCAACATTCGGACTGTTGCAGATTTCGCGATATCGACCGGGCGAACAGATTGATCGCCCGCCATGGCGTTACGCGATCCCGATTTCATACCCCAACGTTACTTGACCTGAGGGCAGTTTCTGGCGACCAACGCGCATTCTATTAACTGTGGCGCGCCGATGTCCCGACCCTACCACTCGATTGCCGATGAAATTGCCGATGCGCTGAGCCGCTTTGCCGGGCTGACGGCGTTGCGTGATCGGCAGCGAAGCCTGACCTATGCCGAGCTGGGGGGCTTTATTGCTGCCGCAAGACCGACCCTTGCGGGGCATCGGGCGGTGGGGGTTTACGGTGTGCCCGGCGTTCTTTTCGGCGCGGCCGTCACTGCCTGCGTGGTTGACGGACGGCCATTCGTCCATCTGGATCCCGCAATTCCCAAGGCTGTGCTGGCCAATATCCTGGCCGAGCTGGGTATTTCACTGATCCTGGCCTCGCAGCCGCCAAAGCCCGGCCAGCTTCCGCCCGATTGCCGGGTGGTGGATGCGTCAGCATTTCTGGAAAGCGCACCGGCAGAGATCAAGGCCGCGCAGGTTCAGCCCACCGATTCCATCTATCTGGTCGCCACATCCGGCACGACGGGGCGTCCCAAATGTATTCCGGTCACGCATGATGCGGCCCTGCTGTCTTATCACTGGCGCGAGGAATACGCCCCCTATGCCCCAGGCATGAAGGTTGGCGTCTATATCTTTGCCATATGGGAAATGCTCCGCCCGCTGCGCTTTGGTGCCGAAATCTGCTTTCCGCGCGCAGAGGAGCTTTTATCGCCGCAGGGGTTCGTGGCGTTTCTGTCGGATCACGAGATCCACGAGATGCTGTTTACTCCGTCCTTTCTGGAAAAAATCCTCGGCCCGGTCGAAGCCGCCACAGGGGCCTTGCTGCCCCTGCGCCGGATCATCCTGAACGGAGAGGTGGTTCACGACCGCCTGATCGCGCAGGTGCAGGCCAAGCTGCCACAGGTCACCTTGTGGAACCTTTACAGCATCTGCGAAACCCATGACATCTGCATGTCCCTTGTAACGGGGCAGTCGGACGGGCAACCGGGCATCACCGTCGGCAAGGCGATGCCGCATTTGCGCGCGGTGGTGCTGGATCATGACGATCAGCCCTGTCCGCCCGGCACTGCCGGCCTGTTGCATTTCGAAGGCCCGCGCATGCTTGGGCCGGGCTATGTGGACCGCCCCGAGGAAACGGCCCGCCGCTTTCGCGAACTGGTCATCGAGGGCAAGGCGGTACGGCTTTACGATACCGGCGATCAGGGCATCGTCGATGATGACGGCCAGATCACCGTGCTGGGCCGGGTTGCCCATATGCTGAAGCTGCGCGGCCACAGCATCCAGACGGCGGAGCTGACGCAGACCATGGCCGGGCTGATGGAGTTCGGGCAGGCAATCCCTTGGGTGCGCGATATGGGCGGCGGCGATCAGGCGCTGGTGCTTTATTACACCGCGGATGCGGATCAGATGGCGCGGAACGCCGAACGCTGGCAGATTTCGGGAACGCGCTTGCCCGAGCCGCTGATCCATGCTTTGCGCCAGCTGCTGCCGAGCTATTGCATCCCTTCATATCTGGTGCATCTCGATGAGATCCCGATCCATGGGGTGTCCGGGAAATGCGACTACAAGGCCTTGCCCGAAATTGCCGCCCATGCCGCCGGGCCTGCGGTCGATGGTGTGCCGCCAGTGCTGGCAGAGGTCGCGCGGATCATGCGCTGCGATGCGGCTGCACTGGACCCGGCGCAGTCATTCCACAATTCGGGCGGCGATTCCCTGATGTGTGTCGATCTGGTGCTGGCGCTGGAAAAAGCATATGAGCGCCGCGTCGATTTCGACTGGGCGCTGAACCTGCCTCTGGCGCGGCTGCATCAGCTGCTGACCCAGCAAGGTACCGCAAATGCGGTCCGCATCGACCGCCCCGGCATCCTGCTGACCGGCGCGACAGGGTTTCTGGGCGGGCATGTCTTGCGCGCGGCATTGGATCACCTGCCATCTGATCAGGTCGTTTACTGCCTGATCCGGCCCGGAAATCGTGATCCTCATCGGCGACTGGACGGCATGCTGTCGGCTGCGGAAAGGGAACGGGTGGTCGTCATCGCGGGTCAGATCGACGATCCGCATTTTGGCTGCGATCCCGCGACCCATGCCCAGCTTGCGCAGCAGGTGCATCAGGTCATCCATTGCGCCGCGACGGTCAATCTGGCCGTTGATCGCGCGCAGATGGAGGAATGGTCGCGCGCCGGGATACGGAACGTTCTGCAATTCTGCCACGACGCGGGGGCGGACCTGCGCTTTTCATCCTCGACCGCGGTGTTTCCCGAAACCGGCGGGCCGTTCCCGGAAGCGCCTGCACAGCTGTTTCCCGGCTGTTCGGGTTACGGCGCGGCCAAGATCGCGGCCGAGGCCGAAATTGCGGCCTCGGGTGTGCCGGCGGCATTGGTGCGGCTGCCCTCGATGTATGATCTGGACGCGCCGAACCCGCGCGATATCTGCGAAATCGTGCTGGCGGCCTGTCGCGACATCGCAAGCATTCCGCATGGGCTGACCTTCCCGATGACGGATGTACGCGCGGCGGCGGCGTTTCTGGTTGGCTTGCCCAAGGCGCGCGGGGTTTCGTGGTACAATCTGGTCGCCGACGACCGTATCGCCCCCGATGGTCACGGGCTGCAAAGTATTCCACCCGCCGACTGGCTGGTGCGGGCACCCCTGACAGATGCGGTGCGACGACTTATTGCCGCCGATCCGCTGATTCTGGCGGCGGATGCGCAGTTTGACACCGCCGCCGCCGCCGCCGCTTTGCCGGCGTGTTTCGCCGCGCTGTGCAACGCGCCTGCGCTGATCGCGCGCAGGCTTTACCAAAGAGAGCCGGCGTTGATCTGATGATCGGTCATGGTGACCGCACGCGCGGCATCGCTGACCAGATAGGCGACCAGCCCGGCGACCTCCTCGGGCTGGACCAGCTTGCCCTGCGGATTCGAGGATTCGTATTTGGCGCGCACCTCGGCCAGCGGCGCGCCCGCAGCGACCTCGGCGTCGATAAAGGTCTTCAGCATCTCGGTCTCGACCCAGGTCGGGCTGACGCTGTTGCAGGTGACGCCTGCGGCCGCGCCTTCCAGTGCGACGCAACGCCCCAGACCCAACAGCCCCGCCTTTGACGCACAATAGGCCCCGTTCAGCGCCATGCCGTGATGCGCGGCGACCGAGGCGATATTGACGATCCGCCCCCATTTCTGCGCCATCATGCCGGGCATGACCTCGCGGATCATCTTGAAAGAGCCGGTCAGGTTGGTGTCGATGGTATCATTCCAGATCTGATCAGCGTGGCCCGCAATGGCCGCTTCTTCATAGACGCCCGCCGCATTCACCAGAATATCCACCCGGCCATGGGCCTTGATGACCCCTGCGACAAAGGCATGGCAACTTTCGGTCTGGCGCACGTCCAACTGGTCAACGCTGATGCGATCCCCGAATTCTGCGGTGATGTTGCGCGTCAACTCGGGCACCGCGCCGCGCCGTGCGCCGATGGCCACCGTCGCCCCATCACGCGCCAGCCGCGCTGCGACCGCGCGCCCGATCCCGCTTAACCCGCCCGTAACTATCGCGACCCGGTTCGCCGTCTGCATCATTCCACCTGTCCTCTGTTTTGCGGCCTTGCGGGGCCGGATTGCAAAAAACTGGCAGAAAGGTCCAGCCTTCAGGCCCGAAATGGCTTTGCTGTACAAATCCAACTGGTGAATTATCTCGTGAATCGTGTGTGGTAGCTGTTGGTCGTGACAAGTTGGTCCCCGACACAGAACTGACCTTCGCAGAATGCAGGGCGGAAGCAACGCGGTTCGCGTTCAATCTGGCTTGATCCGGAGACGGTTTGGATACCGTCGCGGACAGGAAAAGGGGGGCGGCAGGAACTCAGTTACGTTTTTGGCCGATGATCCAGACCGGGTGATAGGTCAGCGTCACACCTGCGGGGCCACCAAAGCGCTGCGAATAATCCGCCGAGAACTGCGCAAGGCGAGATTTGCTCCACACCCCTTGCGCCTTTCCGTTCACGCCGGTCTTCCGCAGGTGATCAAGAACGCACCGTGGCGTGGGAAAGTGCATTTCCCGAATGCGCTCGCCGGTGACGAAGACATCCAGTTCGTCCTTCAGCGCGGCCGCCATATCCGCGAGGGATTGAAGACCAGGCGCACCGGCATGTGACCCCAGATGTGCCAGTTCACGGTACTGTTCCGGGCCAAAGCCGGAAATGGCCAGCCAACCGCCCGGCGCAAGCGCTCTGGCCGCCCGTTGCAGAAGTCGCGCCGGGTCGGGCAGCCATTGGATCATTGATGCCGATGCGATCAGTTGGGGTTTTTCCGGCCAATCCATTTGCAGCGCATCGCCACACAGAAATGTTGCTCCTGCTGCCTTTGCTGCGCGCGCGGCCTCGGGCGAAAGGTCGTTGACCGTTAATGCCCGCATTTCGAAATTTGAACATAAGCGCCGCGTCAGGTGGCCGGTGCCGCAGCCCATCTCGAACGCCACGTCGAAACGCTCTGGCGCGCCGCTGTCACGCAAATCCTGCACAAGCCGGTTCGCGATCCAGGCCTGTTGGCTGGCTGCATCGTCATAGCTTGAATAGCTGCGGCTGAAGCTGCGTTGAACGCGGGGGGCGAGATCCCGGCTCATTCGATCCACTCCGCCCAGCTTTGGCCGACGCGAAACGGCACATGTGGGCCGGGGATATGGCAGACGGCCTCGCGCTGCCTTGTCCATGCGAGTTCTTGCGCGGCAGTGGGGATGATCCGGTCCTTTTGCGGGATCCAGATGCGATCAAAAGCCGTTTCCGGGGCGGGGCCGCGGTCGAGCACAGAAAGAAGCTCGGTCCGGGCGCTCTCGATATCAAGGTCGGGGGCAGGGCTGCCCAATCCCGCGCGCAGGCAAAATTTGGCAAAGCTGGCGGCACTTAAGCCCTCTGCGGTCGCGCGGATGATGTCCGGGGCGATACCCCTTTCCGGGTCGGCGGGAAACAGGGTGCCGCTTATGGCGACGCTGCGGGCGGGTCGTGTTCCAGTCATCGACATCCAATGTGCAGCGGCGGCGACGCCAAAGGAAAACGCAACGAGTGTAATGTGGTCGAATGCGCGCAGCTCGGTCAGCGGGTCGTCCAGCTGTCGATAGTCGTCGACAAACAGCACATCCTGCCCGCCGGACAGCCTCAGGAACGGGGCCGGGCCAAGCGCCCAACCGCCAAAGACCAGGATCATTGCCCCATGTCCCCTTCGGTGCAGCCACCGCGCCTTCATGCGGCCCTCTTGGCCAGACGGATCATCGCCGCCGTAACCCGGCTGAGTTCGTCAGCCGTGATAATATAAGGCGGCATGGTGTAAATCTTGCGCGCAAAGGGGCGGAGCCAGACGCCGAGTTCGCCGGCCAAGCGATGGGCGTCTTCGGCGTCGACCTCGCCATGCATTTCGATCACGCCGATAGCGCCCAGAACGCGCACATCCCTGACGCCCGGCAGGTTGCGGGCTGGCGCAAGTTCAGTGCGCAATTGGGTTTCGATGGCGGCAACCTGATCCGTCCAGTCGCCTTTGATGACCAGATCAAGGCTGGCCGCGCCCGCGGCACAGGCCAGCGGATTGGCCATATAAGTCGGGCCATGCATGAACACCCCGGCTTCGCTTTCACCAATGCCGCGCGCCACCTCGCTGGTCGTGACGGTTGCCGCGAAAGAGATATGCCCGCCTGTCAGGGCCTTTCCAAGGCAGATGATATCCGGCGCGACCCCGGCGTGATCCATGCCGAAAAGCTTGCCTGTCCGGCCAAAGCCGGTGGCAATTTCGTCGAAGATCAGAATGACGCCGTACTGGTCGCACAACCGGCGCGCGGCACGCAGGTATTCAGGGTGATAGAAATACATCCCGCCCGCGCCCTGAACCGTGGGCTCAAGGATCATCCCCGCGATCCGGTCGCCCTTCTCCTCCAGCAAGCGTGCCATCGATCCCAGCCCGTTCTGCACGGGGTCGTCGGGCCATTCCTGTCCCAAGGCAATGGCAGGACGCGGCAGGAAGTGCTGGATCGACAAAGCCCCGCGAAACAGCCCGTGCATGCCTGTCACCGGGTCGCAGACGCTCATCGCTTTCCATGTGTCGCCATGATAACCGCCGCGAATGGTGGCAAACTGCACCTTGTCGCGTCGCCCCATCGCCATCTGATACTGCACGGCCATCTTCATCGCGATCTCGACCGCGACGGATCCGCTATCGCAATAGAAAATGCGGTCAAGCTGATCCGGGAGCAGGTCCAGCATCCGTTGGCCCAGCCTTGTGGCCGGTTCATGGGTCAACCCGCCAAACATGACGTGGGGCATGACCTCAAGCTGTTCATGCATCGCGCGCGTAATAAAAGGGTGACGATGTCCATGCAGGGCGCACCACCACGATGACATCGCGTCGATCATCCTGACGCCATCATCGCGCGTCAGCCAGACGCCTTCGGCCCCGGCAATGACGTGCATCGGGCCGGGTTTGACGATGTTGGAGTAGGGGTGCCACAGATGTTTTGCGTCGAATTCTTTCGGGGTCACAGGGCACCTCTGATCCGGTCCACATCAATGGCTTGCATAGCGCGGGCGAGGGTCGCGCGGTTCAGATCCCTGATCACGTCCAACCGCCCAAGATGCGGTATCTGGCTCATCTGCGTGATCGTGTCTTCGACGGCAGGTTCGGGTGAGCCGCTGAAAACGACGCCCACCACCTCGCACCCCGCCCGCCGCAGCGCCATCAGGGAAAGGGTGGTGTGATTGATCGTGCCCAGCTGCGTGCGCGCAACCAGCACGACCGGACAATCCCAACCTGCGATAACGTCCAGAAAGTACAGCTGCCGGGTCAATGGAACCATAAGCCCGCCGGCACCCTCGACCACCAGCGGCCCTTGGATTTTGGGCAGGGCCAGCCGGGCCGGATCAATCTCTATCCCCATATCCTCGGCAGATAGATGCGGAGAGGCGGGCATCCGAAGCCGATAGGCTTCGGGCAGAACAGGCACGCCGGCAAGATCCGCCACGACCTCGCTGTCGGTGGCCTCTTCCAATCCCGATTGCACGGGCTTCCAGTAGCTGGCGCCCAAAGCCGCGGACAGGCCTGCGGAAAACACGGTTTTGCCGACGCCGGTATCGGTGCCGACGACAATGACGGGTTTCATATGATTTCTGCCAGAGTTTGAAAAAGCTGCGATATATCGTCGTTCGACACATTGCCCGTGATCGATATCCGAAGACGCGACGTGCCGCGTGGAACGGTGGGCGGGCGAATGCCGCGCACGTCAAACCCCGCATCTTGCAATTCCGAAGCGGCGCGCATGGTCTTTGCATCATCTGCCAGAACGACCGGGATGATCTGGCTGTTAAGGGCCGCTGCCGGGATACCGATGCGGCGCGCCTGACGATGTGCGTGGCTGATCCGGTCGCGGGTGGCGACAAGGCGGGCGTCATTTTCCTGCAGCAGCCGCAAGGACGCGCGCACCATGGATGCGCTGAAAGGGGCCGGTGCGGTGGCGAAAATAAAGGGGCGCGCACGGTTTACCAGCGTCTCAATCAGAACTTTTGACCCGCAGATCAGCCCCCCAGACACGCCCAGCCCCTTGCCGCAAGTGTGCAGGGTCAGAACCTCGGCGGCGAGGTCATGGGCCATTCCGCGCCCCTGGGGGCCGAAGACCCCCGTGGCATGGGCCTCGTCCACGACAAGTATGGCATCATATTTCACAGCAAGATCGGACAAGTCCCTGATCGGGGCCGCGTCGCCTTCCATCGAATAGATGCTTTCGAACGCGATCCAGATCTGACCATCCGCATTTGTGGCCCGCCAGTCTTGGATGATGCGCTCTGCATTTGCCGGGTCATTATGTGCAAAAGCGAGCGTCTGGGCGCGGCCGAGGCGCAGCCCCTCATGTGCGCTGGCGTGGATCAGCGCATCATGAAGCACAAGGTCGCCAGCGGCGGGAAGGGTTGAAAAAATCGCCTGATTGGCCTGAAATCCGCCGCCCATGTAAAGCGCGGTTTCGCTGCCAAAAAATATGGCCGCCTCGGCCTCCAGCGCTTCGTGCTCTGCATGGTTGCCACGCAAAAGCCTTGACCCGCCCGACCCCAGTGGCACGCCACGATCCAGTGCCTGCCGGGCAGCCTGCGCCAGTTCGGGCGAGCCGGTCAGCCCCAGATAATCGTTCGAGGCAAAATCCAGCCCGCGCCGGGGCAAAAGCGACCTGCGACGGTGTCGTGCATCCAGTACGCCCAGCATGGCATCCAAACGCTTCAATGCGGTCATTCCACTGCTTTCCTACAGAGTTGCCCGGTCGCGTTTCTGGCCTCACGGCCGAGCCGGGCGAGCGGATGGCAGCCATGTTGGCAACTGCCTCTGGGCAGCCTTACATCTCCAGCGATCGGTTGATTTGCAATTTTATCTATTATTTCGACATGTGCCACCTAGGGGTCTCACATACTATCGATAAAACCTAGTTGGCAACTGCATTCCCCTGCGATGTTCCGTCCCGACGGCATGGGGCGGCTTTCCGCTGTTCGGCGGTCGGGGTCGCGTGATGCGATGCGTTCCTGGGGCGCTTTCAAGCACCTCTCCGCCGGGGTTCGGCGCCAGAGCGATCTTGCCGACGAGGACTCGCAACGCTTCGCAGAAATCCTCGTCGATGATCCGCAGTTCTGCGACATTACTGGTGACCCGTTCGTCGTCCGGGTGCAGCTGGGACGCCCGCTTGCCGATGATCAGCCCTACCTGAGCGGCCCAGCTTGATTGTCAGTGCATGACCGGCCTTTTGTGGATCAGCCGATTGGATTGCCCACTGAGCCATACGCTCAACAGAACCAAGGCAATCCCAGCGGCCTGTGCTGCGCCAGGTACTTGTCCAAGGACGATTGCACCGAGCGAGACAGCCGTGACCGGGCTTAACAATCCCAGCGGTGCGACAGCGTTCGGCCCCAGTCGGGCAATGCCCCTGAACCAGAAGAAATAGCTGACCGCTCCGCCGATAAGGGTCAGCCAGGCAAATCCCAGGATGTTGCCCATGGTCATCGCGGGCAGGGCCGGTTCCAACAGCATTGCAGCAGGCAACAACAGAAGGCCGCCCGCCGTCAATTGCCAGGCGGTGAAGGTCAGGGCCGGAACCGGGGGCTGCCATTTGCGCGTCAGCACCGTACCCGCAGCCATGGACATCGCACCGCCCAATGCAGCGATCAGGCCGGTCGTATCAAGGGCGATGGCCGCAGGGCTGAGCACCAGCAGCCCGACCCCGATCAGGCCTCCGATACCGGCGACAACGGCCAGCGGTTTGACGGGTTGGCCAAGAACGAGCCTCGACAGGCCAAGGACGATCAGTGGTTGTGCCGCGCCGACCGTCGCCGCGATGCCGCCGGGCAATGCATAAGCCGCGACGAAAAGCAGCCACCAGAACAGCGAGAAGTTAAGTGCGCCAAGGATCATGACCCGCCCCAGCCAGATGCCTTGGGGAAGCGCCCGCGTCAGCGCCAGCAGAAGTAGCCCGGCAGGAAGTGCGCGCAGCATTGCTGCCGTCAGCGGATAGCCTTCGGGCAGAAACTCGGTCGTGACCAGATAGGTGCTGCCCCAGACCGCAGGGGCGGCGGCCGCAAGAAGGTAATCGGTGTGGCGTGACATGGGCTTGCCTCCCTTATGCGGCCAACCGCGCAGCGGTGCGTAGTTGCGCGCGCAGGTCGTCGAGGGGGCCATCTTGTAAAACGAACGTGCGATGGCGGATGTCGAGATCAAATTCGCTGGAAAGTCGCCGCAGGCGCGACGAAATATTGTAACACCAGCAGCAGACGACATCGTGAAAAAAGTCGAGGTGAAGGGTCATCATGCTGCCTCTGCCAGAATTTCAGCCGTTGTCAGCGCTTTTGCCAAGCGGGCGACATGCGCACCCTGAAAGCGTGCGCCGGCCAGGTCGGTCTCGGTTGGCTTCAGAGAGCCGTCACCTCCGGCAATCGTGCCCGCGCCGTAAGGAGCGCCGCCAATAATGCTGTCCTTTTCAGTCTGGCCGCTGAAGGTATAGGGCATGCCGGCCACAACCATTCCGAAATGCATCAGAGGAATGTGGCTCGACAGCAATGTCGCCTCATGCCCGCCGTGTTGCGAGCCAGTCGAGGCGAAGACCGCACCGACCTTGCCAACCAGTGCATTTTCGGCCCACAGGCCGCCCAGCGTGTCGAAGAACTGTTTCATCTGCGCGGCCATCAGGCCGAAGCGTGTGGGCGTGCCAAAGATAATCCCGTCATAATCCGCCAGAGCAGCGGGGTCGACAGTCGGGGTGTCGTCATCGACAAATCCCGCCGATCTGCGAATGTTTGCAGGTACGGTTTCGGGCACGCGTGCGACATCAACCTGACATCCGTCGACTGATCGGGCGCCCTCGGCCACGGCCTGCGCCAATGCCTTCACGTGGCAATAGCTTGAATAATAAAGAACCAGAACCTTTGTCATCGCTTTCCTCTTTCATCCGCGTCGATGCTCGGAGGATGGCGTTGATCAGGGTGCGTATTAAGTCGCTGTCTGGAAGAACATTCTGTACGTCAGGTTCTTAATCCGCATTCGAGGTTGCGGATTTCAAATGGCTGACAAAGGCTGTTGCCGCCGCATTCGTTTCCAGCCGTGCGCCCGAGACGGCGAATATCTGGCGGTCGGGCAGTTCATAATCCGAAAGAACTGGCAGAAGCCTTCCCGCCGCCACAGGTTCGGCTGACACGAAGTCAGGTAACGTGCCGATGCCCTTTCCTGCAATCAGCAGATCGCGCAGCGCCAGAGAGTTGCCGACGCTTACGCGGGGCGCGACTGCGACATCGGCAACTTTCCCGGTGCCGGTGTGTCTGAGGGTCCATTTCCTGTTATGCTCTGCCAGCGCGAACCCCAGGATCGCGTGATCCTCAAGTGCTTCGGCTGATTGCGGAATTCCCGCTTTGTCGAGATAGGCGGGCGACGCAAAGAGGCGCTGTTTTATACGGGCGATCGGACGCGCGAATAATGTGGAATCGGGTAAAGCCGCCCTTACGCGGATCGAAAGGTCAAAGCCTTGCTCAACCATATCAATGAGATGGTCGTCAAAAGATAGGGTGACAGACAGGTCGGGATAGCGATCCATGAAGTCGGGCAGAATTGGTGCGATGACGAGCTGGCCAAATGAACTTGGCGCGTTGACGCGCAAATGCCCTCTTATCTCGCCGGTGCTGGCCCGGATTTGCTCGTCCAGCTGGTCGATGCGCGACAGGATGTCCTTGGCCGTGTCGTAATAGGCTTGCCCCTGTTCGGTCAGCGACATGTTTCGTGTGGTCCGTGTCAGCAAGGTGCAGCCGAGGCTCTTCTCAAGCAGCTTGATCTCTCGGCTCAGCAGGGTTCCCGAAACGCCCAGATCCTCTGCCGCGCGCGCGAAGCTTCCACGCTCGACGATCCGGCAATAAGCATTCATGACCGAGAACTTATCCATGGTTCATCAGCTAACCCAATCGCTGTGCAAGGTCGATCCTGGTCGGGCAGGGCGCGCACAATCGACAAACTTGCCGACGTCGTCCATTCGTCGGGCCGTGGGTTAATTGATGACGCCACCTAATCAAGGTTCTCACGAAAGAAGATATCCAATCGTGGGCGCGCTGCATTGCCATCGGGCCGGGTCAGGCGGGCTATGGCGCCGTCGATCAGGGTTTCCGGCGCCAGTTCGAAAACCGCGTCCATGCTGCAATCAATCAATGCCTTGCGGGTGTCGGTGGTCAGCCCGTGCCCGATCATCACCACGTCGCGGCGGCCCCGTTCGCGCAGGGCGCGGCAGATGCCACCTGACGCGCCGCCGACATTATAGATGCCGGTCAGGTCGGGGTGGCGGTCCAGAAGGTCAAGGGTCAGGCGGTAATTCTCGCCCGGATCGTCATGGCCCTCTCGCATGGGCATCACGCGAAGGCCCGGAAACATCTCTTCCATGATGCTCAGCACGCCTGCCTCGCGTTCGGAATGGGCGCGGTAATGCCGCGATCCGGCGACAAGCGCGACCGATCCGGTCCCGCCCGAAAAACGCCCGATCAGAAGGCCGGCGGTCCTGCCGACAGCATGATTGTCCAGCCCGACGTGATCTATCCCCGAGGACAGGCCAAGATCCGACACGATGGTCACAAGCCGGGTGCCACGCCCGGTGACTTCGGCGGCCGCCTGTCTGACGGCGGGATGTTCGATGGCGAAAAAGGCGATGCCGTCGGCCCAGCCGGCATTGCGGCGCAGCGCCTCGGCCAGGGCCTCTGCATTGAAGCCATTGATGAAAAAGCAGCGTAGATTGGGCGCGCCGGGCCCGCCGCCGTCCATCCGGGCGCGCAACCTGTCGCCAAGCAGCCTCAGATAGGGATTGCCGCCCGAGGGCAGCAGGAAGACGATATTCGGTGGCGGCCGGGTCGTATAGGCAGCCGCTTCGCCGGCGCTGAGCACACCCATCTGACGCGCCAGTTCCAACACCCGCAGCCGCGTCCGTTCCTTCACGCCGCGGCGCTGATTGATGATCCGGTCGACGGTCGCCAGCGACACGCCCGCAGCACGCGCCAGATCGGGCAAGGTCGGCCGCTTCGATGTGCCATCGGGTGGGGTGGGGACATCAGAACACATCAAAACAACTCATTTCATTCATTTTGACGAATGATCCCCCGATCCATACCCTTGGTCAATATCGTTTGTGCTGCGACTCATATGGCCACGGGAGAAGGGCCATCCGCACATCAAATCGCGTCAAATAGGGAAGGGGAGGAGACCCATGACCAACCGTCGTCTTCAATTCGGCCGTCGCGGCTTCATGGCGCTTGGCGCCGGTGCCGCCGCCATGACCATGCTGCCGCGTCGCGGGTTTGCGCAGACCAGCCTGCGATACGGCCATAACAACGAACCCGCGTCGGTCGCGGGTGCGCAGGCCGACTGGTTTGCCGAGGCGCTTGGCCAGACCTCTGGCGGCGATATCGAGGTGCAGGTCTTCCCGGCCAGCCAGCTTGGCAAGCTGCAGGAACTGGCCGAGGCCGTTTCGCTTGGCACCATCGCATTTTCGCACAATACGGCAGGCGCGCTCGGTTCGCTTTATGAACCTTTTGCGGCGCTGGATACGCCCTATCTGTACCGCGATATCGACCACCTGATGAAGGTCACCGATGTCGACAGCCCGGTCATGCAGGAATTGAACGAGGGCCTGATCGCCGCTGCCAATGTCCGCGTGATCTATGCCCATTACTTCGGCAAGCGGAATCTGACCTGCAACAAGGCGGTCATGTCGCCCGCCGATCTGGACGGTGTGAAGATCCGCGCCGTGCCCTTCCCGATCTATACCGCTGCTGTCGAGGGCATGGGCGCCGTCGCCGTTCCCGTCGACTGGTCCGAGGTGCCGACCGCATTGGCGACCGGGGTCGTGCAGGGGCAGGAAAATCCGGTCAACGTGGTCCTGAACGTCAAGCTGTACGAAGTGCAATCGCATCTGATGCTGACCGGGCATATGTCGAATGCCGAAGTCGTGGTGATGAACGAGGATGTCTGGCAGGGCCTGCCAGACGCCCAGAAGGATGCCGTGCGCGAGGCTGCCTTGCAGACACGCGAAAAGGCCACCAAGGCGATTCAGGACAATGAAGAGGCCGAAACGCAGGCGCTGCGCGATGCCGGAATGACCGTGATCGGCCCGGACGAAGGCCTGCAGATCGACGCTTTCCGCGAGGCGGTCAGCAAGGTCGTCGAGGAGCGTTTCGGTTCGCAATATGGCGATCTCTACGCCAAGATCGACGCGATTTCCTGATGGTTGCCGGGGCAGACAGGCCGGGCCTTCTGCCCCGGTTGACGCATCTCGGCATCGCTGCCGGAATGCTGCTGCTGGCACTGATGGCCGGGCTGGTTGTGCTGCAGGTGCTGGCGCGCAATTTTGCCGCGACGGGTCTGCCATGGGCGGACGAACTTGCACGCTTCTGTGGGATCGGGCTGGTATTCCTGGGCGTGCCGGCGCTGGCGGGGCGGCAGGTTCTGGTCTCGGTCACGATGCTGCCCGATGCCGTAGCGCCCGCCCTGCGGCGCTGGATGGTGCTGGTCGCGGATCTGGCCACGCTGGCCTTCGCGGTGCTGCTGCTGTGGAGCTTTGCCGAATTCCTGCCGCGCGCCGGCAAGTTCCTGACCCCGGCGATGCGGGTTCCGAACTGGGTCTATTACTCGCTGGCACTGGCCGGCAGCCTGATGCTGGCCGCCGTCGCCCTGCAGCGCGTCATCGCCTGTCTGCGCGGCCATGACTCGTCCGACGGCTTCCGAACCGAAGCCGATCCCCCACAGGTGCCCCAGCCATGAGCCTTCTGCTTCTTGCCATCTTCGCCGTGCTGCTTGTGCTCGGCGCGCCGGTTGCCGTCTGTCTGGGACTGTCCTCTGCGGTGGTGATCGTCATTCAGGGCCTGCCGGTGTCGGTACTGGCGCAGCGCAGCCTGAATTCGCTCGACAGCTCTCCGCTGCTGGCGGTGCCGCTGTTCATCTTTGCCGCAAGCCTGCTGAATGCGACCGGTGTCACCACGCATATGTTCGACCTCGTCCGCATGATCTTCGGGCGCATCCGGGGTGCGGTGGCGCAGGTCTCGATCTTCGTGTCGCTGATCTTTTCCGGCGTCTCTGGCGCGGCGCTTGCCGATATCGGTGCGCTTGGCAAGATCCAGGTCGATGAGATGACGCGGCAGGGATACCGCAAGGATTTCGCCGCCGGGCTGACCGTTGCCGCGGCGACGATCGGGCCGATCTTTCCGCCCTCGATCCCGATCATCATCTATGCCTCGGTCGCCAATGTCTCGGCCGTCAAGCTGCTGATCGCGGGGATCGTGCCTGCGCTGCTGCTGACCGCGTTTCTGATGATACAGGTCGCGGTGATCGCGCGGATGCGCAGCCTGCCGCGCGACGATATCCGTCCCGGCGCGGGCGATGTGATGCGGAAATTCATGATCTCGCTGCCGGCGCTGTTCGCGCCCGTGCTGCTGATCGGCGGGCTTCTGAGCGGCTATTTCGGCCCGACCGAGGTTGCTGGCGTCACCGTGGCCTATGCAATGTTGATCGGGATTTTCGTCTATCGCAGCCTTGGGCCGCGTAAGATCCTCGGTGCTTTGCGCGAGACCACGGAAGCCACGGCCAACATCCTTTTCGTGGTCGCCACAGCCGCGCTGTTTGCATGGGTCCTGACGCTGGATCAGGTGCCGATGAAGGTTTCGGCGCTGCTTTTGGGCGTGTCGGAAAACCCCCTGGTCCTGCTGCTGCTGGTCAATGTGCTTCTGCTGATCGTCGGCATGGTGCTGGAAAGCATCGCCGCCATCCTGATCATCGCCCCCATCGTGGCCCCCGCACTGGCGCAGGCCGGTGTCGATCCCTTGCAGCTTGGCATCGTCTTCGTGCTGAACCTGATGATCGGGCTGCTGACGCCGCCGGTGGGCATGAGCCTTTACATGATCTCTATCGTCGCGCGCATGCCCATCGGGCAGGTGATCGCGGGGGTCATGCCCTTTTTCATACCGCTTATCCTGTCCCTGCTGGTCGTGACGCTGGTTCCCGCGCTGTCGACCTGGCTTCCCGAAACCCTGATGAAGTGAGGCGCCGCGATGAGCACCTTCCTTGGCCCGATCCGCCAGCTTGGCTATGTCGTCGATGATATCGAGGCGGGCATGAAATACTGGTCCGAAACCATGGGCGTGGGTCCGTGGTACTATAATCCTGCCGTGCCGATTCAGGACTACACCTATGACGGGCAGCGCCATGATGTGACCAATTCCGTCGCATTGGCGAATTCCGGCGAGATGCAGGTCGAACTGATCCAGACCCGCAGCGACACGCCCTCCATGTATCGCGATTTCAAGGATCGGGGCCTGCGCGGGTTGCAGCACGTGGCCTTCTGGACGCGCGATTACGACCGCGACCTGCAGATGATGCTGGATCGCGGCTTTACCCCGAAGATGAGCGGCTTTGTCGGCAAGAATGGCCGCTTCATCTATTTCGCCGAAGAACACCATCCGGGCACCTGTATCGAGCTGTCAGAGGTCATGGGGCCCAAGGGCCGCATGTTCGACCTGATCCGCGACGCGGCGAAAGGCTGGGATGGCAGCGACCCGGTCCGACCCTTTCCCGACCTGTCCGGGGAGTAGCCATGTCGCGCATCGTCGCTGAATATCTGCTGGAAACCCCGGCACCACCCGAGGAGGTCGCCGCCATGATGGCGGGCGAACAATCCAGCGGCACCTTTATCCGCGTGGCCGGCGAGACCGACGAATTGCGTGCCCGCGCCGCCGCCGAGGTGCTGTCGGTCGAGGAGCAGGAGCCGCAGTCGCAGCCCTCGCTTCATTCGGCCTATCTGGAACGCAAGGGGATCGGCGGCCCCTATCGCCGGGCGCGGGTCCGGATCGCCTTTCCGCCCGGTAATATCGGAAAGAATCTGCCGACGCTGGCGGCGACGGTGTCCGGCAACCTGTACGATATCGGCGAGATCACCGGGCTGAAGCTGGAAGCGCTGGCGATCCCTGCGGATTACCGCAGCCGATACGCCCTGCCCGCAAAGGGGATCGCAGGCACCCGCGACAGCTGCGGCGTTCACGGCCGGCCCATTTTCGGCACCATCATCAAGCCGAATGTCGGAATGCGCAGCGACGATATTGCGTCTCTGGTTGACCGGCTTTGCGCGGCCGGGGTCGACTTCATCAAGGATGACGAGGTTTGCGCCAATCCCGACATTGCACCGCTGGCCGAACGCGTGCCCGCAGTGATGGCGGTGATCCGCAAATGGCGGGATCGCACGGGCCGGCAGGTGATGATGGCCTTCAATATCACTGACGAGGTCGACGCCATGCGTCGCCATGCCGACCTTGTCGCGGCTGAGGGCGGGTCCTGTGTCATGGCCAGCCTCAACTGGTGCGGCTTGTCCGGGATGGAGGCCCTTCGCGCGCATACGCCGCTGGCGGTCCATGCCCATCGCAACGGCTTCGGCGCAATGAGCCGCCATCCCGCGCTTGGCATCGGATTTCAGCCCTATCATGCGCTCTATCGTCTGGCGGGGATCGACCACATGCATGTGCATGGCATCGGTGGCAAGTTCGTCGATACCGCCGAAGAGGTTACCGTCGCCACCCGCGCCTGTCTGGCGCCGCTGTCGGAAGGCGGGCCGGATGATCGGGTAATGCCGGCATTTTCATCGGGCCAATGGGCGGGAACGCTGCCCGCGACGCTGGAAGCCGCGCAGGGGCCGGATTTGATGTTCATGTGCGGCGGCGGGATCCTGGCCCATCCCGACGGACCCGAGGCAGGGGTCGCATCGCTGCGCGAGGCTTATGACGTGCTGCAATCGGGCCAGACGCTGGATCAGGGGATGCAGGCGCATCCCAACCTGGCCGCCGCGCAGCGCTTCTTCGGCGGGCGCTGATGGCGAAACTCGTCTTCGTTGGCGATGATTTCACCGGAGCTTCGGACAGCCTCGCGTGCTATGCCAAGGCTGGCTGGCGCACGCGCCTGCTGGTCCGGGCAGATGTGCGGGTCGAGGAACCGCTGGACGTGCTTGGCATTGCGACGGACCTGCGGGCGGAAACGCCCGAAGGGATCGCCGCAGGTATCGGGCGCATATGGCCGCTGATCGCGGCGGCGGATCCTGAGAGGTTGCATCTGAAGATCTGCTCGACCTTCGATTCCTCCCCGGCCATCGGTTCGGTGGGGGCGATGGTCGCGGCACTTGCTGCGCGCTTCCGGCCCGATGTCACGGCGGTCATCGGCGGGCAGCCGAGCCTTGGCCGCTATCTGCATTTCGGCCATCTTTTCGCACGCGGCCCGGACGGGCAGGTGCATCGCATCGACCGCCATCCGGTGATGGCGGCCCATCCTGTGACGCCGATGAGTGAATCCGACATGCGTCTGCACCTGGCGGCACAAGGTTTTGCGCCGCTCGGTCTTATTACAACCGCAGATCTGGCCGAGCCTCAGGCGGTTGCCGCCACATTACGCGCGGGGCCGGTGATCTTCGATGTCGGTCGTCAGGACGACCTCGCCCGCATCGCAAGCATCCTGAAAGCGGTGGGCGGCCGACAATTGCTGATCGGCGCCAGTTCTGTCGCCGAGATGCTGACAGGAAATTCTGTGCCCGCAGAAGGGCCGCGCGCGGCCCCGCCCATGCATCGCGGCATTCTTCTGTTTGCCGGCAGCCGGTCATCGATCACCCGCGCGCAGGTCGAGGCCTTCAGTCGCGGACCCATCTTGCGGGCCGGGCCGGCCGAAATAAGCGACCCGACGGCTCTGGTCGCTTCATGTGCAAGCGAACTTGCTCATGGTCGCCCGGTGCTTGTCTCGCTGGACCCCGAGGCCAGCTACCCGCTTTCCTCGTCTGCACTCGCTGATCGGTCGGTCGAAATCCTTTCGAAAATCCTTGCGAGGGCAGAGGTTGGCTATCTTGGGATTGCGGGCGGAGACACTTCAAGCCGAATCTGTGCCGGCCTGGGGTTCCATTCGCTTGAATTTGATCATCAGATTTCGCCGGGTGTGAGCGTTTGCATCGGATGCCATGAGAGCGAGGCAATGGACCGGATGGCCCTTATGCTGAAGGGCGGCCAGATGGGAGGCGAATTGTTGTTCGAGAACTTCTGCAGTTTCGCGAGTTCCCAAGCGTAGAGAAGGCCGAATCCGGTCGGGGCGATCAGGAATCTAATGCGCGGTTCTCGGTTCGTCCAAGCCGCCACAATGCCCGTCAACCGCATCTTGTGTCCAAGATGCTTATGAACAAGACCGACGATCTGCGGGCTTTCTACACCGATTTGCTTTCGACGAATGAAACCTGTGCGTGTCTATTGAACCGGTGTGACCGCTAGGATGGCTGTCTGAGGCAATTCACGGCCCCGGTCGCTGCCTTGTTCGCGAATATCGAACAATGCCAATGAGAAACGAGGCAGATAATGGCGGAGAGGGTGGGATTCGAACCCACGGAACCCTTGCAGGCTCAACGGTTTTCGAGACCGCCCCGTTCGACCACTCCGGCACCTCTCCGCGCTTATTTCGGTGTGGTCCGGCGCATTTAGCGGGCGGGGGGTTGAAGCGCAAGAGGGTTTGTGGCGAAAAACGCGGGAATGGTCTGCAAAGGATCCGGCATGCGGCCGAATGGCCATCTCACGGCGGTGCTGGCCGTGGTTCTTGCCCTGCTTGGGGGGGCTGCGCTTGGCCAGCCCTCTGCACCGGAACAGGCCCGACCAGCCATGTCTACGACAGAAATTCAGGCGCTTGCCGAACAGGTGTTCGAGGCGACGCTGGCCGACAGGCTGGCGGCGGTGATCACGGCCGAATCGGCGGAGTTCGCGGATCGGATGGCGGCACTGTATCTGAGTGCGGGCAGCGGGCCGGATTGGCGGGCCGAGGTGGCGCAGATCCACAATGCGGCGCGGGTCTCGGGGTTGCTGCAAGCCGCCTTGCAGGTGCGGCTGGCCGAAAACCCGGTGGCGGCGCAGCGGCTGCGGGCGTTGCTGGGCGCAACCGGGGTTGCGGCGGGCACCGACGGGCAGGGGCTGCAACTGGCGGCGCGCATGCAGTTGACCAAGCCCGAAAGGCTGGCCGCCACAGCAAGGCGGCTGAGCGCGGATTTCGGGCGCGGCACGGCGGAGCTGTCGGCGATCACCCGGATGATCGGGCAGGGCGATCCGGTCACCGATCGGCTGGCGGCGCGGATGAACCGCGAAATCGCCTTCGCGCGCGGCTATGCCCAAGGGGGCGGCTTTGATTTTCCGACCGCTTCCGAAGATGTCGCCGCCGATCTGTGGTTGCAGGAACCCGAGCTTACGGCGGAAATCACCGCCCGCAGCGAGCTTGCGCTGTATGCGGCCTTCGCGCCGCTGGGTGCTGCCGCCATCGACCGCATTGCGGCGGCGCGGGCGATGCCGCGCGCCCGTGCGCTGGCGGCGATCCTGGCCCTTGCCGAGGGCGATGTTCTTGACCAGCTTGCGGCGGAAAGCGGCCGTGCCGCCGCCAGACGACATGAAGGAAGCCCGCTATGACCGACCGTTCGATGATCCTTGCCGGGCCGCTGGCCACGCCTGCGCTGCTGGAAGCGCTTGGGCTGCGAGGAGAGGCGATGACCCTGCCGGGCAGCCTTTCCGGGGGCGCGGATGCGGGGCTGGGCGGTGACTGGCCCGCCTATCTGCCGGGCGCCGGGCGCATCGCCGCCGTCCGGGTGGCGCCGGTGCCGGAACTGGACAGCTATATCGAGGTGATGCAGCTGTCGCCGGTCGAGATCGACGGCATGGCCGCATGGGGTTTTGGCGCGGGCGAGGGGGCCGAGTGGACGGCTGCAAGCGCCGGGCTGATGGCGCGGGTGGCGCGCAGCCTGCTGGCGCGGCTGGATCATCGCACGCCCGCGCAGCTTCACGCCCGCCTGCGCCGCATTGCCGAGATCGTCGCCGGCACCCTGCGCGCCCGCGACGAGGTCCAGCCTGCGGCGTTGCTGCCCGAGCCCGACCGGGGCCGGGTCGAGGTGATCTCGCGCCATGAACGCTATGGCCGCTATTTCGCGGTCGAGGAAATCGCCTTGCGGCACCGGCTCTATTCCGGCGGTTGGTCGCCGGTGCTGGAACGCGAGGTGTTCGTCTCGGCCGATGCGGCGCTGCTGCTGCCCTATGATCCGGTGCTGGACAGCGTGTTGCTGATCAGCCAGTTCCGCATGGGTCCGCTGGCGCGTGGACAGGCGCAGGCCTGGATGCTGGAACCGGTGGCGGGCCGGGTCGATGCGGGCGAAAGCCCCGCCGATGCCGCCCGTCGCGAGGCGGTCGAGGAAGCCGGGCTGCAGGTGGGCAAGCTTTATCCGCTGCCCGGCCATTACCCGACGCCGGGCGCGAACAGCGAGTTCTTCTATCCCTTCGTGGCCACGGTCGATCTGTCGGGGCGCGCCTCGGGTCAGGGCTTTGGGCTGGAGGAGGAGGGCGAGGATATCGCCACCCATATCATTCCCCGCGCCGAGCTGATCCGGCTGGCGCTGGAAGGCCAGCTGCAATGCGGGCCGCTGGTGACCATGGCGCTGTGGCTGGACCGTCAGGCAGGGCTGATCCGGGCCGAGCATGCCGGTGCGGACAGGGGCGCGGATCTGGCAGGATCGTGAAAAAGGCGGGGTGATTCCGCGCCGAGAAGCCTTGCCGCCATTGCCTGCGCTGCTATTGATCGGGGCTGAATGACAGGAAAGGCCGCGACATGGACATCCGCCAAGATCTTGCCGATGCGATCGGCAACACCCCTCTGATCCGCCTTAAAGGTGCATCAGAGGCAACGGGATGCGAGATCCTGGGCAAGGCCGAATTCATGAACCCGGGCCAGTCGGTCAAGGACCGGGCGGCGCTGTATATCATCTGCGATGCCGTCGCACGGGGCGATCTGAAGCCCGGCGGCACCATCGTCGAAGGCACGGCCGGCAATACCGGGATCGGGCTGGCGCTGGTGGGGGCCTCGATGGGGTTCCGGTCGGTCATCGTGATGCCGGAAACCCAAAGCCAGGAAAAGAAGGACATGATCCGGCTGGCCGGGGCGGAACTGGTGCAGGTGCCTGCCGCGCCCTACAAGAACCCCAACAACTATGTCCGCTATTCCGAGCGGCTGGCGAAGGAGCTGGCCCGGACCGAACCCAATGGCGCCGTCTGGGCCAACCAGTTCGACAATGTCGCCAACCGGAAGGCGCATCTGGAAACCACCGGCCCCGAGATCTGGGACCAGACCAATGGCCGCGTCGACGGCTTCATCTGCGCGGTGGGTTCCGGCGGTACGCTGGCCGGGGTGGCGATGGCGTTGCAGCCAAAGGGCGTGAAGATCGGCCTTGCGGACCCGGAAGGGGCGGCGCTGCACAGCTTTTATACGACCGGTGAGTTCGACAGCCCCGGCAGTTCGATCACGGAAGGCATCGGGCAGGGGCGCATCACCGCCAACCTGGAAGGCTTTACCCCCGATTTCAGCTATCGCATCCCCGATGCCGAGGCGCTGGAGGTGCTGTTCGATCTGGCCGAAAACGAGGGCCTGGTGCTGGGCGGCTCCAGCGGGATCAACGTCGCGGGGGCCGTGCGCATGGCCCGCGACCTGGGGCCGGGGCACCGCATCGTGACGATCCTGTGCGACGCCGGTAACCGCTATCAGACCAAGCTGTATAACCCGGCCTTCCTGCGCGAGAAGGGCCTGCCCGTCCCCGCCTGGCTGGACCGCGAACCCGCGATCCTGCCCGAAGTATTCGAGGGCTGATCGACCCATGACCCGCCTTTATGCGCTGATCGTTGCGATCTTCATCGCCCTGACGTTGCCTGCACTTGCGCAGGAACAGCAGGCCCCGAACTATGACGCCTGGAACAAGGTCGCCGATCAGGCCGAGCAGATCCTGGAAAGCGGCCAGGCGAACGAAGCGCGTTTGCAGTCGATCCGCGAAGAGATCGTCAAATGGCGCGATCAGTTCAAGTCGATGGAGGGCGTCAACTCGACCCGGATCGCGACGCTGAAGGACCAGATCGCGGCCCTTGGGCCGGCGCCTGCGGAAGGCGAGACCGAGGCGGACGATCTTGCGGCTCGTCGTCAGGCACTGAATGACCAACTGACCGAACTACAAGCGCCGGGTCTGCAGGCCGTCGAGGCTTACGGTCGCGCGGATGGGATCATCAGCGAGATCGGGCAGGCGATCCGGACACAGCAGACCTATACGCTGATTCAACGGACATCGTCGCCGCTGAACCCGACGAACTGGGCGCCCGCGATGGCCGAGGCCGCCAGCTTGGCCCGCAATGTCCTTAGCGAGGTCAAGACCCGATGGTTGGATCTTGGCGGGGTGCGCGGTCTTGCCGGGAACGGCCTGCCCTTTGTCGTCGCCTTTCTGCTGATCGCGCTTTTGCTGCTGACGCGGGGGCGGCGTTGGGTGGATTCGCTGCCCGAAAGATTATCGCACAGGGTCAGCGACAGGTCGCGGGCGGCGCTGCTTTTCGCGGTGTCGCTGGGGCAGATCGCGATTCCTTTTATCGGCGTGCTGCTGGGTACGGCGGCGCTTTTCTCTATCGGGGTGGCCGGCCCGTGGACCAAGCCGCTGCTGTTTTCGATACCGGCCGCAAGCCTGTCGTTTTTTTCCTGGGTCTGGCTGGCGCGGCGCCTGTTTCCCGCAGATGGGTCGATTGTCACCCCGCCGCTGCCACTGACCGAAAAGAAGCGCGCGCAGGCGCGGTTCCGGGCGGTGATGTTGGCGACCGCCCTGGCTTGTCATCAGCTGTTCGGACGCACGGTTCTGCCATTGTCGGGTTTTCACCCCGAGGGCGATATCGATGTCGGGACGGTGCCGGAGCGGCTGACGGACGCCTCGGCCGGGGTCTGGCATCTGGCGATCATGCTGTTCGGCGCCTTCTACCTGTTCGGCCTGTGCAACATCCTGCGGCGCATGAAGGGGCTTGAAGGCTCGCATACGCCTTACCGTGTATCAATCATGTCGCTGCTGGCCCGGGTTGGCAGGCTGGTGGCGATCGGCGCACCCATCGCTGCGGTGCTTGGTTATGTTACTGCGGCCAATGCCGTGATGTGGTCGATGGTGCTGACCCTCGCGCTGGTTGGCCTTCTGGTCGTATTGCAGGACTTCATCGGCGATCTGTACGGTTTTGCCGTTGGCGGTGGCGATTCTGCCCGCGAAGCACTTGTCCCCGGCGTTGTCGGCTTTGTCCTCGTGCTGCTTTCGCTTCCGTTCTTCGCCATGATCTGGGGCGCGCGGGGCGCTGACCTTGCCGAGGCCTGGGTCAGGATCCAGCGCGGCTTCACATTCGGCGGGATTACCCTGTCGCCGATGGGCATCCTGGGGTTCCTGGTGGTCCTTGGCCTCGGGTACATGCTGACCCGTTTTGTCCAGGGGGCGTTCCGGACCTCGATCCTGCCCAAGACGAAGATGGACGCGGGCGGTCAAAGCGCGGTGATCTCTATCATCGGCTATATCGGGATCGGGCTGGCGGCGATGCTGGCGATCACGGCCTCGGGGATCGACCTGACGTCGCTGGCGGTTGTGGCCGGTGCGCTGTCGGTCGGGATCGGTTTCGGCCTGCAACAGGTGGTGTCGAACTTTGTCTCCGGCATCATCCTGCTGATCGAGCGTCCCGTGGCTGTCGGCGACTGGATCGAAGTCGGCGGCAAGCAGGGCATCGTCAAGAAGATGGCCGTGCGCGCGACCCAGATCCAGACCTTCGACCGCACCGAGGTGATCGTCCCCAACTCTGACCTCATCACCCAGCAGGTGACGAACTGGACGCGCGCGAATCTGACCGGGCGGATCATCGTGCAGGTCGGCGTGGCCTATGGCAGCGACACCCGCAAGGTCGAGCGCATCCTGCGCGAAATTGCCGAGGATCAGCCCACCATCCTGATCGATCCGCCGCCTGCCGTGCTGCTGGTCAATTTCGGGGCCGACAGCCTGGATTTCGAGATTCGCGCAATGCTGTCCGACATCAATGGCGGCATGGGGGTGAGTTCGGAAATCCGGCACCAGATCGCCGCGCGCTTTTCCGCCGAGGGGATCGAGATACCGTTCGCGCAACGCGACCTGTGGCTGCGCAACCCCGAGACGCTGTTTGCCGCACCGTCCAATGCGCCTGAAAAGCTTGAGGAAAAGGGCGATGAAGCCCCCAAGCAGGTCGAGGCCAAGCCCAAGGACAAGCCGTTGCCCAGCGTCTATTCGACCGGCGAACTGCCCTCGGACACGGATGGTGACGGCGACGGCGATAATACCTGAGGCCACGCACGGCGATTGACTTGGTTGCAATTGCAACTTATTCTCTCCCTCGACCTAGAGAGGGGGAGAAGATGACAATCGACGCGCTGCCGCAGGGCATGATCCGCGCCGCGACCGTGAACGGCACCGCCGTGCATGAAGGCTATATGCCCGGCTTCGGCAATGACTTCGAAACCGAAGCGCTGCCGGGCGCGCTGCCGCAGGGCCAGAACAGCCCGCAGAAATGCGCCTATGGTCTGTATGCCGAGCAGCTTTCTGGCACCGCCTTCACCGCCCCCCGCGGCCAGAATGAGCGGACCTGGTGTTATCGCATCCGTCCCAGCGTCAAGCATGTCGGCCGTTTCCAGAAGATCGACCTGCCATATTGGAAGTCGGCGCCGAATGTGCTGCCCGATGTCATCAGCCTTGGCCAGTATCGCTGGGACCCGGTGCCGCATAAGGAAGGCGAGGCGCTGACCTGGCTGACCGGCATGCGCACCATGACCACGGCCGGCGACGTCAACACGCAGGTCGGCATGGCCGCCCATATCTATCTGGTCACCGAATCGATGAAGGATGAATATTTCTTCAGTGCCGACAGTGAATTGCTTGTGGTTCCTCAGGAAGGGCGTCTGCGCTTCTGCACCGAGTTGGGTGTGATCGACCTTGAACCGAAAGAGATCGCCATCATCCCGCGCGGCCTCGTCTACCGCGTCGAAGTGCTGGAAGGACCGGCGCGCGGCTTTGTCTGCGAGAATTACGGCCAGAAATTCGATCTGCCCGGTCGCGGCCCGATCGGGGCGAACTGTCTGGCCAATCCGCGCGATTTCAAATGCCCCGTCGCCGCCTTCGAGGACCGCGAGGCGCGGTCGCGCGTGGTCATCAAGTGGTGTGGCCAGTTCCACGAAAGCTTCATCGACCACAGCCCTCTGGATGTGGTTGCGTGGCACGGGAACTATTGCGCCTACAAGTATGATTTGCGGACATATTCGCCGGTCGGGGCGATTCTGTTCGATCACCCGGATCCGTCGATCTTCACGGTTCTGACGGCCCCTTCGGGCCAGGAAGGGACGGCGAATATCGACTTCGTCCTGTTCCGTGAACGCTGGCTGGTGGCCGAGCACAGCTTCCGCCCGCCTTGGTACCACAAGAACATCATGTCAGAGATGATGGGCAATATTTATGGCATCTACGACGCAAAGCCGCAGGGCTTTGTGCCCGGCGGCACCAGCCTGCACAACATGATGCTGCCCCATGGCCCCGACCGCGACGCCTTCGAACACGGCTCGACCGAGCCGATGGTGCCTGCCAAGCAGGACAACACCATGCAATTTATGTTCGAGACGAGATTCCCGCAGCAACTGACAGAGTTCGCCGCGAACGAAGCACCGCTTCAGGATGACTACGTGGATTGCTGGGACAGCCTGGACAAAAAATTCGACGGCACGCCGGGCGTCAAATAAGCGTAAATCCACTTGCCGATGACGCCGCGCCGGGCTAATCCGGCGCGGTGGCCTTGGCGGGCGGTTAGCTCAGTTGGTAGAGCGCTTCGTTTACACCGAAGATGTCGGGGGTTCGAGTCCCTCACCGCCCACCATGCCGCCTGACAGCATAGTAACCTGGGCTCTGCGCGCCGGGTGCTGCGAACCGCGCCGCGATTCACTGATGCAGTCGCGTTCAGCGGGTTTGCATCAGTCTTCTTTCGTCGTCTTCCAGATCGCACATAACGAGAAGATCAGAAGCCCGGTCGCTGAGATGAGGACAGAAGGCAACGCCAGCCGCCCGTTTGCTGTTATCAGCCAGAATGTGAAGATCAGCGTGGCATAGGCTGCAGGTATTCCTATCAGCCAAAAGCCCGGCCCGTTCCAGTAACCGGTTCTGCCAAATATCAGCCGGAACATCGTCAAGCCTGCAAGTGGCGCTGCGGCGACAATCGTGGCGGGCAGGAATAGCGCGCCATCCATGTCGAAAAGCGAGATAAAGGCAAGTGCAGCGATCCCATAGCTGATAATACAACCGGCGGCGAAGGCGACGAGGAATTCGGCAAGCAACGCTCCGCTGGGATGTTTACGGTCGGGCATGGCAAAGCTCGCAGTTATTTCGGGCAGGCCATGCTTGCCGAAATCGTTCAGGCATTCAATCGCCGTTCCCGTCCATGATTCAGTCTTGTGCTGTTTGGTCCTGATCCTTCGGCAAAGCGTCATTGACGCATTCCGCATCCCGGCGCAGTCTTTTCTTGACGCAGGCGGTGGGTGTGGCGCATATATGCCGTATCTGAACGCTTGTTCAAATACGGGGAGGGACAATGTTCACGCAGGCGATGGAATTTGATCTGGGCGAGGATATCGGCGCGTTGCGCGAGATGGTGCATCGCTTTGCGCAGGAACGCATCAAGCCTCTCGCGGCTGAGACGGACAGCAAGAACGCCTTCCCGAATGAGCTTTGGCAGGAATTTGGCGAATTGGGCCTGCTCGGGATCACCGTATCCGAGGAATATGGCGGCTCTGGCATGGGCTATCTGGCCCACACCATCGCGACCGAGGAAATCGCGCGGGCGTCGGCCTCGATCAGCTTGTCCTATGGCGCACATTCGAACCTGTGCGTGAACCAGCTGAAGCTGAACGCCACGGAGGAGCAGAAGCAGAAATACCTGCCGAAACTGTGCTCGGGCGAACATATCGGCGCTTTGGCCATGTCCGAGGAAGGCGCCGGTTCCGACGTTGTCGGCATGAAGCTGAAGGCGGAAAAACGCAACGGCTATTATGTGTTGAACGGTGCGAAATACTGGATCACCAACGGGCCGGATGCCGATACGCTGGTTGTCTATGCCAAGACCGATCCCGAGGCGGGATCGAAGGGCATCACCGCTTTCATCGTTGAAAAGGGCATGACCGGATTCACCCAAGGCCCGCATTTCGACAAGGTCGGGATGCGCGGTTCGAACACGGGCGAGCTGATCTTCGACAATTGCGAAGTCCCGTTCGAGAATGTGCTGGGTCAGGAAGGCAAGGGCGTGCGCGTTCTGATGTCGGGCCTCGATTACGAACGCCTCGTGCTATCGGGGATCGGGACGGGCATCATGGCCGCTTGTCTGGATGAGGTCGTGCCCTACAGCAAGGAACGCAAGCAATTCGGCAAGCCCATCGGGGATTTCCAGCTTATGCAGGCCAAGATCGCCGATATGTATGTCGCGATGAACACCGCCAAGGCCTATGTCTACGAGGTCGCAAAGGCCTGCGACGCGGGCAAGGTCACGCGGCAGGATGCGGCGGGTGCGGTGCTTTATGCATCCGAGCAGGCGATGGTTCAGGCCCATCAGGCGGTGCAGGCGCTTGGCGGCGCGGGCTTCCTGAATGACAGCGTCGTCAGCCGCTTGTTCCGCGATGCCAAGCTGATGGAGATCGGCGCCGGCACCAGCGAGATTCGCCGGATGCTGATCGGGCGTGAATTGATGGCCGGGGCGTGATGCGCGCGCTTGCCCTTCTTCTTCTGGTTGCGGCACCTGCCGCAGCTCAGGATTTCAGCTATGACCCGGCGTTGCTGACCAATTGCCTGCAGGCGAATGCCGACAAGCCAGACCGCTGCATCGGCACGGCAGCCAGGGCCTGCATGGAAGGAGAGGGCGGCAGCACGACCGTGGGAACTGTTTCCTGTCTTGCGGGCGAAAACGCGCAATGGGACTCGATCCTCAATCAGGCCTATGAGGCGGTGTTGGCGGATGCCGAGCAGGGCGATGCCGAGATGAAAAAGCTGGGCAGCGCAGCCGATCCCCAGACCCCCGCGCTGCGAGAGATGCAGCGGGCCTGGATTGCCTTTCGCGACGCGGCCTGCGTCTATGAGGCCTCTCGCTGGGGCGGCGGCAGCGGCGCAGGCCCTGCTGCAACCGCCTGCGCGATGGAGCTGACGGCCCGGCAAGCGCTGCGGCTGAAGGCTTATGCCGATCAGAAGTATTAAGGCGGAGGTGCAGGTGGACAATGCATCACCTTCGCCGTTTCAGCCCGGTATCCGGGGATGGCAGGATGCCCGGTCCGATTGTCCTGTCCGTGGCCGCGATATGAAAAAGACCGGCGAGGGATCGCAGGCGATGCCCGTTTCGGCCAGCCGTCAGGTCTGCGCCGGGGGGCTGGCCGGCCGCCTTGGCGCCCGGCCTTTGGTCAGGTCGAACCGCTTAGAACCTGCGGATATAGGAAACCCCAATAACGGTCGGGTCGACATCGACCTCGCCAATATCGACGCCGTTCAGTTCGACATCGGAATTGATGTCGATCCAGCGCAGGTCGGCGCGGATGGCCGAATTGTCGTTGATCCAGTAGTCGGCGCCCAGATGCGCAGCCAGACCCCAGCTGTTCTTCACGCGCAGCTCATTGCCGTCCAGCGGTCCCTTGGCGTCGGCATCCCAGAAACCGGCGAAGTTCACGCCGACGCCGATGAAAGGCTTCAGCTGCGGCGTGGCGTCAAAGTGGTATTGCAACGAGATGACCGGCGGCAGCTGCTTGACGGTGCCGATCTCGGCCCCGTTGGATTCGATGGAATGCTTGAAGGGCAGCGCGGCAAGCACCTCGATCCCGAGATTGTCGCGGATGAAATATTCGAAGGTGAGGGTGGGGCGGGTGCTGTCGTCGATATCGGTCGGCACCGTGCCGCCGGCAAGGTCGCCGTTATCCGATTTGGGGTTCACGTTGGCAATCCCGAAGCCCAGCGTCCAGTCGCCTTGCGACTGCGCCAGCGCGGGCGAAGCAAAGCCCAGCCCCGAAGCGATCATCGCGCAGGCAATCAGCAGATGGCGTGTCATAGCTATCCTTTCTTCGTTACATTTGCACAGCACTCACGCGTTTCGGGGGTGATGGGCATTGATCTGCATCAACCGGGGCAGGGGTTGCGGCCTTCTGCGTCAACATGGCGCAGCCTTGCGCGGGCCGGGGCGGCGACGGGCCCGGCTGCCAGTGCTGCGCCTATCCAATCTCGCTGCGTTGCTGATGCGCAGGGTCTGCTGCCTCGCCAAGTTGAAAGGGACAAGGAATGAAACTGAAATCTGCTGCCATCCCGTCCTCTGACGCTTTCCGCGCCAATCGCGCGGCGCATCTGGATCTGCTGGCCACCGCACAGGCGGCTGCCGATGCCGTGCTGGCGGGAGGCGGTGAAAGGGCGATGGAACGCCACACCTCGCGCGGGAAGATGCCGCCGCGCGAAAGGGTGGCAAACCTGCTGGATCCGGGCAGCCCGTTTCTGGAAATCGGGGCAACCGCGGCGCATGGCATGTATGATGGCGCGGCACCCGGCGCGGGCGTGATCGCCGGTGTGGGTCGCGTTCACGGGCTGGACGTGATGGTCGTGGCCAATGATGCGACGGTCAAGGGCGGCACCTATTACCCGATGACGGTGAAGAAGCACCTGCGGGCACAGGAAATCGCCGAACAGTGCAATCTGCCCTGCATCTATCTGGTGGATTCGGGCGGCGCGAACCTTCCCAATCAGGACGAGGTTTTCCCCGACCGCGAACATTTCGGGCGCATCTTCTATAATCAGGCCAATATGTCGGCCAAGGGCATTCCGCAGATTGCGGTGGTCATGGGTTCCTCGACCGCGGGCGGGGCTTATGTGCCGGCCATGTCGGATGTGTCCATCATCGTGCGCAATCAGGGCACGATCTTCCTTGCCGGTCCGCCTTTGGTGCGCGCCGCGACGGGCGAGGTCGTCAGCGCCGAAGACCTCGGCGGTGGCGATGTACATACCCGGCTTTCGGGCGTGGCAGATTATCTGGCCGAGGATGACGCCCATGCGCTGGCGCTGGCGCGCCGCGCGGTCCAGCAGTTGAACCGCCGGGTGCCGCAATCGGTGGTCTGGCAATCGCCCGAAGCACCCGCCTATGACCCCGAGGACATCCTCGGCGTCGTCCCCGGCGATCTGAAGACACCTTACGATATCCGCGAGGTCATCGCCCGCGTGGTCGATGGCAGCCGCTTCGACGAATTCAAGGCGCGTTACGGTGAAACTCTGGTCACCGGTTTCGCCCATATCGAGGGCTGCCCGGTCGGCATCGTCGCCAATAACGGCGTGCTGTTCAGCGAATCCGCCATCAAGGGCGCGCATTTCATCGAGCTGTGCAGCCAGCGCAACATCCCGCTGATCTTCCTGCAGAATATCACCGGATTCATGGTCGGGCGGAAATACGAAAACGAAGGCATTGCGCGCCACGGCGCCAAGATGGTGACGGCGGTCGCAACGACCAACGTGCCGAAAATCACCATGCTGGTCGGCGGCAGCTTCGGCGCCGGGAATTACGGCATGGCCGGCCGCGCCTATTCGCCGCGATTCCTGTGGACATGGCCCAACAGCCGCATCAGCGTCATGGGCGGCGAACAGGCTGCAGGCGTTCTGGCAACCGTTCGGCGCGACGGGATCGAGCGCAAGGGCGGCACCTGGTCGGCCGAAGAAGAAACCGAATTCAAGCGCCCCACAATCGAGATGTTCGACCGCCAGTCGCATCCCCTCTACGCCTCGGCGCGGCTGTGGGATGACGGGATCGTCGACCCGCGCAAGACCCGCGAGGTCCTGTCGCTTTCCCTGCGTGCCAGCCTGAACGCGCCGATCGAACCCACGCGCTTCGGCGTCTTCCGGATGTGACATGACGCCGGTCAGCTTCACCTTCGGCGACAGCCGCGAATTGTCCGATCGCCTGACGGCGCTCGTCCGCGCGGGCGTCAAGACGGCCAGCTGCGGCGCGCTGCGCGATTTCGACGCGGGCGAAGCGATGCCGGTCTTGGGCCGGCGCGACACCGTCCTGGACTGGGACGGCAATCCCGTGCTGCTGATCGAAACCACCGAGGTCTCCATCCACCGCTTCCGCGACGTCCCCGAGGACTTCGCGCTCGCCGAAGGCGAAGGCAGCTTCGAGGAATGGACGCGCGGCCATACCGGCTACTTCGCCCGCAACGGCGGCTTCGACCCCGATATGGAACTCGTCTGCGAACGCTTCCGGCTGGTCGAGGTGCTGTCGTGAGATTTCATTCTGGCCCAAATATCCCGCCGGGGTCCGGGGGCGCGCAGCCCCCGGTCGGCCCCGCCAGCAGCAAGGAGCCGACATGTTCCATAAAATCCTGATCGCCAATCGCGGCGAAATCGCCTGCCGCGTCATCGACACTTGCCGAAAGCTGGGCGTGGCAACGGTTGCGGTCTATTCCGACGCCGACCGCGGTGCGCGCCATGTCGCCATGGCCGATGAGGCGGTTTACCTCGGCGGTCCGGCCCCCGCCGATAGCTATCTGCGCGGCGATGCGATCATTCAGGCCGCGCGCGATACCGGCGCAGAGGCCATCCATCCGGGCTATGGCTTCCTCAGCGAAAACCCCGATTTCGTCGATGCGGTGGAAGCGGCGGGTTTGGTCTTCATCGGCCCCTCGGCCAAGGCGATCCGGGCGATGGGGCTGAAGGACGCGGCCAAGGCGCTGATGGAAAAGGCGGGCGTGCCGGTCGTGCCGGGTTATCACGGCGCCAATCAGGACCCCGCCCATCTGGCCGAACAGGCTGGCAATATCGGTTATCCTGTACTCATCAAGGCGGTCGCGGGTGGCGGCGGAAAGGGGATGCGCCGGGTTGACGATCCGAAGGATTTCGACGCCGCCCTCGCCTCCGCCCGGTCCGAGGCGCAGAACGCCTTCGGCAACCCCGATGTGCTGATCGAGAAATACATCCTCCGCCCCCGCCATATCGAGGTGCAGGTCTTTGGCGACGGCGTCCGCGCCGTCCACCTGTTCGAACGCGACTGCTCGCTGCAACGCCGCCACCAGAAGGTGATCGAGGAAGCGCCGGCCCCCGACATGCCGCCCGAGGTCCGCAAGATCATGGGCGCCGCCGCCACCCGCGCCGCCGAGGCGATCAATTACAAGGGTGCCGGCACGATCGAATTTATCGTCGACGGCTCGGACGGGCTGCGCGAGGACGGGTTCTGGTTCATGGAAATGAACACTCGCCTTCAGGTCGAACACCCCGTGACCGAGTTGATCACCGGGGTCGATCTGGTCGAATGGCAGCTGCGCGTCGCCAGTGGCGAACCGCTGCCCGCGAAGCAGGAGGATCTGCACATCCAGGGCCACGCCTTCGAAGCGCGCCTTTACGCCGAGGATGTCCCTGCAGGCTTTCTGCCCGCGACCGGTACGCTGGCGCATCTGCAATTCCCCGATCAGGCGCGCATCGAAACCGGCGTACGCCCCGGCGACCAGATCAGCCCGTGGTATGACCCGATGATCGCCAAGGTGGTGACCTGGGGCCCGACCCGCGCCATTGCGCTGCGGGCGCTGGAACGCGCGCTTGTCGATACCGAGGTCGCGGGGTCGGTCACCAATGTCGACTTCCTGATCGCGCTGACCCGGCATGCCGGCTTTCGCAAGGGCGAGGTCGATACCGGCCTTATCGAACGCGATCTTGACGCGCTGATCTCTGCCGCTGAACCCGACCCGCGCGCGATTGCGCTGGGTGTGGTCGGTCTGTCGGGGCTGGCCGATCCGCAGGTCCGGGGCGGCATGACCCTGTGGCAGCCCTTGCGCCGCACCATCGCCTGGGATGGCGGCGACGCGGTGCTGGAGGTCGAGGGGCCAGGCGCTGCCCGCGTCACCATTGACGGCACCGCGCACGAGGTCCGCTGGCAGGGTGATCGCTGGTGGGTCGATGGCGATCTGCGTCGCAATCGCATCGTCAACCATGCCGCCGGGACCAGCGTATTTGGCGGCCGCACGGTCACGCTGAAGCCGCAGGATCCCCTTGACCGCGCAGGCGAGGAAGCCGGCGGCGGGCTGACGCTGTCGCCGATGCCTGGGCTGGTGAAGGCGGTATTCGTGAAACCGGGGGACGCCGTGGCCGCGGGCGACCGGCTGGCGGTGCTGGAAGCGATGAAGATGGAACATACCCTGACCGCCGCGCGCGATGGCATCGTGGCCGAAGTGCTGGCGGCCGGCGGCGATCAGGTCGAGGCCGGCGCCCCGCTGATCCGTCTGGAAGAGCAGGAGGAGGCGGCATGACCGGCCGTGTCGAGATCTTCGAGATGGGCCCACGAGACGGGCTTCAGAACGAAAAGGCGATGATCGCGACGGAAGACAAGATTGCACTGGTTGACATGCTGTCGGGTGCAGGCTTTCGGCGGATCGAGGTGACCAGTTTTGTCAGCCCCAAATGGGTGCCGCAACTGGCCGATGCCGCGCAGGTGATGGCCGGCATTCAGCGCCGCCCGGGCATCAGCTATGCGGTGCTGACCCCGAACATGAAGGGTTATGAGGGCGCGCGGGCCGCGAAAGCCAGCGAGGTGGCGATCTTCGGCTCGGCCTCGGAAGGGTTCAGCAAGGCCAATCTGAATGCGACGATTGCGGAATCGCTGGAACGCTTCCGGCCGGTGGCGCAGGCCGCGGCGGAGGATGGCGTGCCGGTGCGCGGCTATGTCAGCATGGTGACCGACAGCCCGTTCGAAGGCGACGTGCCGCCCGGCGATGTGGCCCGCGTGGTGGCGGCCCTGCGCGACATGGGCTGTTATGAAGTCAGCCTTGGCGACACGATCGGGCAGGCGACGCCGGAAAAGATCGACGCGATGCTGGCCGTGGTTCTGGACGAGATGCCGGCCAATCGGCTGGCCGGGCATTACCATGACACGGCGGGCCGGGCGCTGCTGAATATCGACGCATCGCTGGCGCGTGGATTGCGGGTGTTCGATGCCGCCGTCGGCGGGCTTGGCGGATGCCCCTATGCGCCGGGTGCAAAGGGGAATGTGGCCACGGAAAGGGTCGCGGCGCATCTGGCGGCGCAGGGCTTCAACACTGGGCTTGATATGGAACAGATCGAACGCGCGGCGGCTTTTGCCCGCACGTTGCGCAGCACGGGGGCAGCGGCATGAGCACGGATTTCCAGACCATTCGGATCGAACGCGACGCGCGCGGCGTGGCCACGCTGTGGCTGGCCCGCGCCGACAAGCACAACGCGCTGTCGGCGCAGATGCTGGACGAGCTGACAGAGGCCGCGAACCTGCTGAGCCATGATGACACTGTCCGGGTGGTGATCCTCGCGGCCGAAGGGCCGACCTTCTGCGCAGGCGGCGATCTGGCCTGGATGCGCGAACAGATCACCGCCGATGCCGAGACCCGCCGCGCCGGTGCGCGCCAACTGGCCAATATGCTGATGACGATGAACACGCTGTCGAAACCGCTGATCGGGCGCGTTCACGGCAATGCCTTTGGCGGTGGCGTGGGCATGATGGCGGTCTGTGACGTGGTTGTGGCGGCGCGGCCGGCGCGCTTTGGGCTGACAGAAACAAAGCTGGGGCTGATCCCCGCGACCATCGGCCCCTATGTGCTGGCGCGGATGGGTGAGGACAAGGCGCGTCGCGTCTTCATGTCCGCGCGCCTGTTCGATGCCGAGGAGGCGGTGGTGCTGAACCTCGTCGCGCGGCTGGCCGATCCCGACGATCTGGACGCCTATGTCGAGGAGGAAGTCGCGCCATATCTTCTGTGCGCGCCGGGTGCCGTGGCCGAGGCGAAGCGGCTGGCCCGCGCGCTTGGTCCCCGCATCGACGCCAGTGTCATCGAACACAGCATCGACCGGCTGATTGCCATGTGGGAAGGTGACGAGGCCCCCGAAGGCATCGCGGCCTTCTTTGAAAAGCGCAAACCGCGCTGGCAGCAATAGCCGCCCGCCGAGGTTGGTGGCGGGCTGATCGCGGCGCGCGGGCTGGGGCAGGGCGAATTTAACCCCGGCCGGTGATTGCCCTGGTTTCGCGTTCGGCTGTTGCAGGTGGTCGAAATTCGGGCGACCGTTGGGGGCTGGCATCGTGGCGTTGCGCGCAGCGCACCCCGCGTGTATCAGGGCTGAAATTTCGTGCAGAGCGAGGGAAATGCCGATGCGCAGAGTTGTCGTCACTGGTCTGGGGATGGTTACACCGCTGGCCTCGGGGGTCAATGAGACCTGGGAACGGCTGTTGGCCGGTCAGTCCGGCGCGGGGCCGATCACGCGGTTCGATGCCTCGGACGTGGTGACGAAATATGCCTGCGAGATCCCGTTTGGCGATGGCAGCGATGGCAGCTTCAACCCCGATGACTGGATGGAGCCGAAGGACCGCCGCAAGGTCGATGACTTCATCCTTTACGGCATGGCCGCCGCCGTGCAGGCCGTGCGCGATGCGGGCGTCGAAGATTTGTCTGACGACGAAAAGCTGCGCGCCGGCGTGATGATCGGTTCGGGCATCGGGGGGCTGACCACGATCGCGGAAACCGCGGTTCTGATCAAGGAAAAGGGGCCGAAGCGGGTTTCGCCCTTCTTCATTCCCGGCTCGCTTATCAACCTGATCTCGGGTCAGGTGTCGATCCGGTTCGGCTTCAAGGGGCCGAACCATGCGGTGGTGACGGCCTGTTCGACGGGTGCGCATGCCATCGGCGATGCCGCGCGGCTGATCATGCTGGGGGATGCCGATATCATGGTGGCCGGCGGGGCCGAAAGCCCGATCAGCGAGATCGGCATTGCCGGTTTCAACGCCTGCAAGGCGCTTTCGACCAAACGCGGCGATGATCCCAAGGCCGCAAGCCGCCCCTATGACGACGACCGCGACGGTTTCGTGATGGGCGAGGGCGCGGGCGTCGTCGTGCTGGAGGAATACGAACACGCCAAGGCGCGCGGCGCAAAGATCTATGCCGAGGTGCTGGGTTACGGGCTGTCGGGCGATGCGTATCACATCACCGCACCGTCCGAAGACGGCGATGGCGGTTTCCGCGCCATGCAGAATGCGCTGCGGAATGCCGGGCTGGAACCCGCCGATATCGACTATGTGAACGCACATGGCACCTCGACCATGGCAGATACGATCGAGCTGGGCGCGGTAGAGCGCCTGATGGGCGATCATGCCAAGGATGTGACCATGTCTTCGACGAAATCCAGTATCGGGCATTTGTTGGGCGCGGCCGGCGCGGTCGAGGCGATTTTCTGCATCCTCGCGCTGCGTGACCAGATTGCGCCGCCGACGATCAACCTCGACAATCCGGCGGTCCAGCCGAAGCTGGATCTGGCGGCGAATGCGGCCGTGCGCCGCAAGATTGACGTGGCGCTGTCCAACAGCTTCGGCTTTGGCGGCACCAATGCCAGCCTGATCGTCGGCAAGGTGCGCGACTGATGTGGAAGAATATTGCCTCGACCTTCCTGACCCTGGCGATCTTTCTGCTGATCGCCGTGGCCGTCGTCGTGGCCTGGGGCAAGTCACAATATAACAGTGCGGGGCCGGCGCAGGTGGCACAATGCGTGCAGGTCGCGCGTGGGGCCAGCCTGTCTGCCGTCAGCAAGACGCTGGAAGAACAGGGCGCGATTTCCAGCGCCTATATCTTCCGCGCCGGGGCCGATGCGGCGGGCAAGTCGCGGGACCTGAAATTCGGGTCCTATCTGGTGCCGCCGGGGGCCAGCATGTCGGACATTGTCGGCGTCATCACCGCGGGCGGCCCGTCCACCTGCGGGACCGAGGTGATTTACCGCGTCGGCGTGCGCGCCGATTCGGTGGTGCTGCGTGACATCAATCCCGAGACCGGCGCCTATGAGGAGCGGGTGAAATACGACCCCGCCACCGAGGACCGGCCCGATGCCATCGCCCAGGCAGAGGAACAGCCCGATGCGCGTTTGCGCGTGGCCGTGGCGGAAGGCGTGACCAGCTGGCAGGTGGTCGAGGCGCTGAAACGCGCCGATTTCCTGGCGGGCGATGTCAACGATGTCCCCGCCGAAGGCACGCTGGCGCCCGACAGCTATGAGGTCGCCAAGGGTGCCGACCGCGCCACGCTGCTGGCCGAGATGGAGACGCGTCAGGCGGCGATCCTTCAGGCGGCATGGGACGCCCGCCCCTTCGGTCTGCCCTATCAGTCGCCCGAGGAGGCGCTGATCATGGCCTCGATCGTTGAAAAGGAAACCGGCGTGCCGGACGAGCGCGGGCAGGTTGCCAGCGTCTTCGTCAACCGATTGGAATCAGGGATGCGGCTGGAAACCGACCCGACGGTCATTTACGGCGTGACCGAGGGCCGCGGCGTGCTGAACCGAGGGCTGCGGCGGTCGGAATTGCAGCGCAGGACCGACTGGAACACCTATCAGATCGACGGTCTGCCGAAGACGCCCATCGCCAACCCAGGCAGGGCAGCGATCGAGGCGGCGCTGAACCCCGCCGAGACCGATTTCATCTTCTTCGTGGCGGACGGCACCGGCGGGCACCAGTTCTCGCGCACGCTGGAGGAACATAACGCCGCCGTCGCCCGCTGGCGCGAGATCGAGGCCCAGCAGCAACAGGGCGCCGGCAGCGGCGGCTGAACGCCACGGGCCAAAGGCCAGGAATTATGACCCCGCGCGGAACTTCCGCGCGGGGTTTTCTGTTATGCCTCAACAGATTCCGACGTTGTCGATCGTCACCGAGGAGACTTGAAATGAAACTTTCCGATATGTTTGCCAGCCTTTCCCGCAACGCGCAGGAATTCGAAAAGCGCGCGGCCAAATGGCAGGAAGACCTTGGAAATCGCAGCGAGGAAATGGTGCAGAGCGCAAAGGCCTGGATCGCGGATGCGCAAAAACGCGATGATGATCTGAAGGCGCAGGTGAAGGATTACTTCAACGACGCCAGTGAACAGGTCAAAGCGCAATGGGCGACGGCCAAGACCGAATGGGATGGTGAGGTCGCCAAGCTGAAGGCCAAGGGCGAGGAGGTCCGCAAGAAGGCGGAGACCATGGCCACCGAGGATACAGCCGACTGGTACGAGGCCTATGCCGCGAATATGGTCGCATATGCGCAGCAGGTACAGGACGAGGCCGCGAAGGCCGTGGCCTCTGCCAATGAGGCACGCGCCAAGGCCGAGGCTTCGAAAACGGCCTGACGCGCCGCAACGTGACGACCTGGTCGCGCGCCTTTGGGCGCGCGATTCTGTTTTTGGCACAGCGAATTGCGGCCTTTTGTTGCCCTGTTGCGTCAGCGTTCGCAACGGGCGTTGCGTACTCTAATCCTTTGTTATCGCTTATTAAAATTTCGGTTCATTTGCATCCTGAGGTTTAGGTATTGACTTACCGAACGCTCTAAAGTAGAAATTTTACATGCTGGGAGAAATGGGCAAGCCGCCGGGTCACTGACCTTGGGCGGCTTTTTTGTTTCTCGGCTCGTGCGGACAGACCACGAGGGCGGGGCATGGCTGGATGACACTAACTTTCGATCCGGGGTCGGAACAGGCGGAGGGGCCGTTTCTGCCCCAGACCGCATTGGAAACCATCGACATCGCCAGCGGCGTCTTTCGGGATGCCGCTGAGGACATGGAACGACTGCGGCGCAAGCTGCGGGCCGGCGATATGGGCGAGCTGAAGGACGCGGCCGCCATGGCGCGCAGCCTGCGCAATGCGACGCAGCAGATGCTCGAGGAAAGGAACAAGGTTGACAAGCTTCGCAAGGAAATTGCCGGGAGCGTCGGGGACGGCTGTTTCGACCTCGACGCGGCCAGAGATGAAATCGGGCGCCGCCTGGCTTGCCTCCGCCGCGCCGGAGGAGGTTGACGAATTCCTGTCAGGTCTCAGCGACAATGCGCTGGCGAGCCTGCCGTGGATATTCGAGTTCTGGGCGCTGCCGCACCAGTTGCCGCCCCGCGGCGACTGGAAAAGTTGGGTCATCATGGGCGGGCGCGGTGCGGGGAAGACCCGCGCCGGGTCGGAATGGGTGCGCCGCAAGGTCGAGGGTGCGACGCCGGAGGCACCGGGGGAATGTTCCCGTGTGGCGCTGATCGGCGAGACCTTCGACCAGACCCGCGAGGTGATGGTCTTTGGCGATAGCGGGATCCTGGCCTGTTCGCCACCCGATCGCCGCCCGCAATGGGAGGCGTCGCGCCGGCGGTTGGTCTGGCCCAACGGGGCGACGGCCACGGTATATTCGGCCCATGAACCCGAGGCGCTGCGCGGGCCGCAATTCGACGCGGCATGGGTGGACGAACTGGCGAAGTGGAAGAAGGCGGAAGACACTTGGGACATGCTGCAATTCGCGCTGCGGCTGGGCAGTCATCCCCAGCAGGTGGTGACGACAACGCCGCGCAATGTCGAGGTGCTGAAGCGGATCCTGCAAAGCGCCTCGACCGTGACGACGCATGCGCCGACGGATGCGAACCGCGCCTATCTGGCGGAAAGCTTCCTGGCCGAGGTCGAGACCCGCTACGGCGGAACCCGAATGGGTCGGCAGGAGCTGGAGGGCGTGCTGCTGGATGATGTCGAGGGCGCGTTGTGGAGCACGGCCATGGTCGAGGCGGCCCGTGTCGACCGCATGCCGCAGCTGGACCGGGTGGTGGTGGCCGTCGATCCGGCAGTGACCGGAGGCGCGGCCTCGGACGAATGCGGGATCGTGGTTGCGGGTGTGGTTGCCCAGGGCGCGCCGAAGGATTGGCGCGCCTATGTGCTGGAAGATGCCAGCGTCCGGGGCGGCCCGACCGAATGGGCGCGGGCGGCGATCGCGGCGATGGACCGGCACAAGGCCGAGCGGTTGGTCGCAGAGGTCAATCAGGGCGGCGACCTGATCGAAAGTGTCGTGCGCCAGATCGACCCGCTGGTCCCGTTCCGGGGTTTGCGCGCGGCGCGCGGCAAGGCAATCCGGGCAGAGCCGGTGGCGGCGCTGTATGAACAGGGCCGCGTCAAGCATCTGCGTGGGCCTTCGCTGGGGGCGCTGGAAGATCAGATGTGCCGCATGACCTTGCGGGGCTATGAGGGGAAGGGCTCGCCTGACCGGCTGGACGCCTTGGTCTGGGCGATCCACGAGTTGATGATCGAGCCCGCGGCGGGGTTCCGGCAGCCAATGATGCGGACATTGTGAGGCCGGCCGGGGGCCAGCCCCCGGAACCCCCGGGATACTTGAACCAGAATGAAAGGGCTGCCCAAGGGGGCGGCCCTTTTTGCATCCACAGACAAGGAGGCGAGGCATGGCGTTTCGTTTGTTTTCGCGGCCGCAGGATACGGCAGCGGTGATCGAGAGGAAGGCGAGCGCCACCGGGCGGGTTGCGGCCCTGGCGGCAGGGGCGGGGCGGGTGGTCTGGTCGGCACGTGACGCCGGCACGCTGACACGCGGCGGGTTCATCGGCAATCCGGTCGGCTTCCGTGCGGTCCGGCTGATCGCCGAGGCGGCGGCGGCCGTGCCGCTGATCTGTCAGGATCACGAGCGGCGTTATGACACCCATCCGGTGGTGGAACTGCTGCGCCGGCCCAATCCGGGGCAGGGACGGGCCGAGCTGTTCGAGGCGCTGTTCGGGCAGTTGCTGCTGAGCGGGAACGGCTATCTGGAAGCCGTCGGTGTGGTCGAGGCGGGCCTGCCGGCTGAGCTGCATGTATTGCGGTCTGACCGGATGAATGTGGTGCCGGGGCAAGATGGTTGGCCGGTGGCGTTTGAATATGCGGTGGGGGGCCGCAAGCATCGTTTCGACATGACCGGCAGCCCCGATCCGATTTGTCATATCAAGAGTTTCCATCCCAGCGATGACCATTACGGCCTGTCGCCCTTGCAGGCGGCGGCGGTGGCGGTGGATGTCCATAACAGCGCCTCGGCCTGGTCCAAGGCGCTGCTGGACAATGCGGCGCGGCCCTCGGGTGCGATTGTCTACAGGGGGCCAGACGGGCATGGGAACCTGTCGGCGGAGCAGTATGACCGCCTGCTGATCGAGATGGAGACCCATCACCAAGGCGCGCGCAATGCCGGGCGGCCGATGCTGCTGGAAGGCGGGCTTGACTGGAAGCCGATGGGGTTCTCGCCTTCGGACATGGAGTTCCACGAGACCAAGCAGGGTGCTGCGCGCGAGATTGCGCAGGCCTTTGGGGTGCCACCGATGCTGATCGGTATTCCGGGCGATGCGACCTATGCCAATTACGCCGAGGCGCATCGGGCGTTCTATCGGCTGACGGTATTGCCGCTGGTGACGCGGGTCGCGGCCTCGGTCGCGTGGTTCCTGTCGGAGCATCTGGGCGCCGAGGTCGATCTGAAACCCGACCTCGACCAGATCCCGGCGCTTGCCGAAGAGCGCGACCAGCATTGGACGCGGGTCGGCGCAGCGAGTTTCCTCACTGACGCCGAAAAACGCGCGGCGCTGGGTCTGCCGCCGTTGCCCGCGCCGGAGGAATGACATGGAGGGGTCGCGCTTTACCGAAAGCTTCGATCCGCATCACCACCGTTTTGAAGCACAGGAGCGGGTCATGGCCCTGCAATTCGGGGCCGTCGACAAGCGGCTGGAACGGATCGAAGCGTTGATCGAGGGGCTAGAGAAACGGCTGTGGATGACCGTTTACGGCGTCGTCGGGGTGATCCTGACACAGGCCGTGCAGTCGATCCTGGAATTCGCACCAAAAGGAGGCTGACCGATGGAGAGCGGTCTGGAGTTGAAATTCGCCGGCGGCAAGCCGGTGATGACCGAAGCGTCGGTCATTGAAGGCTATGCAAGCCGCTTTGGCCTGCCCGATCAGGGCGGGGACATCGTGGCGAGGGGCGCGTTTGCGGCCTCGCTGGGCCGGCTTGCCGCCAAGGGGGACAAGGTGCGGATGCTGTGGCAGCACGATCCCACCAAGCCCATCGGCGTCTGGGACGAGATCCGTGAGGACGAGACCGGGCTGTGGGTGAAGGGCCGATTGCTGCCCGACGTGACGCTGGCGCGCGAGGCTGCGACGCTGATCGAGGCCGGAGCGATTGACGGTCTGTCGATCGGCTACCGTACGATCCGCGCCGAAAAGGATCAGAAGGGCCGCCGGGTGCTGAGCGAGGTCGAGCTGTGGGAGGTGTCGCTGGTCACCTTTCCGATGCTGCCCGAAGCCAAGCTGGGGCAGAAGAATGCCGACGACACAAGAGATTTCGCCGCGGCCTTGATCGCCGCGACGAAGGCGCTGCGGGACTGATCCCCGCGGCGCCTAAGGGTTCGGGCGGGCCGATATGCCTGCCCGTACAACAGGGGGACGACCCCGATCACCGATGAGGAGACGCTGATGAGCGAGGTCAAGGCCGGGGCAGCCAATGCCCCAGGCGAGCTGAAGGGTGCGCTGCTTGGGTTCGTCGAAGAACTCAAGAGCTACCGCCAGGATATCCAGAAGAAACTCGATGCACAGGATGAACGCATGAGCATGTTCGAACGCAAGAACGCCTTCCGCACCCGCAGCCCGCTGTCGACGGAGGCCGCCCCCGAGGTGCCCCATCAGAAGGCGTTCAACGCCTATCTGCGTAATGGCGACGATTCCGGCCTGCGCGGGCTGGCAATCGAGGAAAAGGGCATGACCTCGGCCAGTGATGGCGGTTTCCTCGCCGCGCCGCAGGTGGCACAGACGGTGCAGAATTCGCTGTCGAACGCAGTTTCGCTGCGGGCGCTGGCAAATGTGGTCCAGGTCGAGGCGGGTGCCTATGACGTGCTGGTCGACCGCGACGAGATGACCACCGGCTGGGCCAACGAAACCGATGCGACGGTATCGACCACCTCGGGCGTTGAGCGAATTTCGATCGCGCTGCACGAGCTGTCCGCCATGCCGAAGGCCAGCCAGCGTCTGCTGGACGATGCCGCCTTCGATGTCGAAACCTGGCTGGCCGAGCGCGTTGCGGACAAGTTCACCCGCGCCGAGGCCCACGCTTTCCTGCGGGGCGACGGCGTCGACAAGCCCTCGGGCGTGTTGAACAGCGAGTTCGATGTGACCGGCAAGGGGTCGATCTCGACCATTGGCGAGTTGAAGACCGGGGTCGCGGGCGCGTTCGGGGCGAGCAACGCGGCCGACAAGCTGATTGATCTGGTCTACGCGCTGCCGGCCGCGCATCGCGCGAACGCGGCGTTCGTCATGTCGTCGAAGACCGCGGCGACCGTGCGCAAGCTGAAGGATGCGGATGGCCGCTTTATCTGGGCTGACAGCCTGGCTGCCGGCGAGCCTGCGCGTCTGCTGGGCTATCCGGTGATGCTGGCCGAGGAGATGCCGGAAATTGCCACCGATGCGCGGGCGATCCTGTTTGGCGATTTCAAGGCCGCCTACACGATTGTCGAGCGTCCCGAGCTGCGCGTACTGCGCGATCCGTTCTCGGCCAAGCCGCATGTGCTGTTCTATGCGACCAAGCGCGTCGGCGGTGGGCTGGTAGATGGCCGCGCGCTGAAGGCCCTAAAGTTCGGCGCCTGATTTCAGGCGTTCGAGGGCCGCGCCGGCCGTGTCATGCCGGCTCAGCAACTGTCCGCGCATGCCCATGGCGCGTGCCGGCGCGGCTTTCCCTGTGAACATCCGGCCAGATTGGCCCGGCTCGGACGGGAGGTTCGGGATGATACTTGTCGAGGAGACGACACCGGCGGAAGCGGCGCTGCCGGTGGCTGAATTGCGGGCGCATCTGCGGCTCGGCTCTGGGTTTGAACTGCCTGCCAGCGTCGAGGAAGACCGCGCCTTGTCGGGCTTTCTGCGTGCCGCCATGGCCACGATCGAGGGGCGCACCGGAAAGGTGCTGCTGCGCCGCAGCTATCGCATGGTGCTGGAGGATTGGCGCGACGATCAGGGCCAGGCCCTGCCCATGGCGCCGGTCAGCGCCGTCACCGCAGTCGAGATCGAGGCCGCCGATGGCACCATTCGCGCGGTTCCGGCAGGGCGTTGGGTGCTGATGGCAGACAGCATGCGGCCGCTGATCCGTCCGCGCGGCGGCGCATTGCCGGCGGTGCCGGAAGGGGGCAGTGCGGTGGTACGGTTCGACGCAGGTTTCGCCAAAAGCTGGCCGGGCGTTCCGGCGGATCTGGCACAGGCGGTGCTGATGCTGGCGGCCCGCTACTATGAGGACCGCAGCGATGACGGCGCCCGCCACGCCCTGCCGATGGGGGTCAGTGCGCTGATCGAGCGCTGGCGTGCGGTCCGGGTCCTGGCCGGTCGGGGGGCGCGCTGATGGCGGCGCCCAGACTGACCGTACCGCTGGTGCTGGAGACGCGCGAGCGTCAGGCCGACGGCATGGGTGGCCATCGCACGAACTGGCGGGCGCTGGGGGTGGTCCATGCGCATATGGACAGCGGCAGCGGCCGCCAGCGCGGCGCCGAGACCGGCCCGGAAAGCGTCGTCGGCTGGACCATCACGGTGCGGGGCTTCCCCCCCGGCGATCCGCGCCGCCCGGTGGCAGGGCAACGGCTGCGGATGGGGGCGCGGGTCTTCCGCATCGACGCAGTCGCCGAAGCGGACCCGCTGGGCCGCCATCTGCGCATCTTCGCACAGGAGGAATCCGCATGAGCTATCAGGCATCGGCCGCGCTGCAGGGCGCGGTCTATCTGGCGCTGCGCACCGATCCGGCGCTGTCCGCGCTGATCGGCGATGCGGTTTATGACGCAATGCCGATTGCGGCCCCCAGCGGGGTATATGTCTCGCTCGGCCCCGAGGAGGTGGTCGATCTGTCCGACAGCGGCGGGGCGGCGGCACGGCACGACTTCGTTGTTTCGGTTCTGGCCGGGACGGATGAAGCCGCCGGCTTTCGTGCCGTCAAAGAGGCGGCGGTTGCCGTCAGCGCGGCGCTGGAAGGCGCCGACCTAGTTACCGACGCAGGCCGGATTGCCGGGCTGTGGTTTCTGCGTGCCCGCGCCAAGCGGGTGGTGAACGGCGCCGAGCGGCGGGTCGATCTGACCTTTCGGGCGCTGATGGATCTGGCTTGAGGAGACGACAGGATGGCGGTTCAAAACGGACGTGATCTGCTGATCAAGATGGACATGACCGGGGCGGGCGAATTCGAGACGGTGGCCGGGCTTCGCGCCACGCGCATCGGGTTCAACGCCGAAACGGTCGATGTGACCAGCCTGGAAAGCGAAGGCCGCTGGCGCGAGCTGCTGGGCGGCGCTGGTGTGCGTTCGGCATCGATTTCCGGTTCCGGGGTGTTTCGTGACGCTGCGACCGATGGCCGTGCACGGCAGGTCTTCTTCGACGGCGAGGTGCCGCGATGCCAGATCATCATCCCCGATTTCGGCATCGTCGAGGGCCCGTTCCAGATCACCTCGCTGGAATATTCGGGCAGCCATAACGGCGAGGCGACCTATGAGATCGCGATGGCCAGTGCCGGCGCGCTGAACTTCGTGGCGCTGTGATGGTGAACCCGTTGCGCGGTGAGGTCGAGATCACGCTGGACGGCATCCCCCACGCCGCGCGCCTGACCCTGGGCGCGCTGGCAGAACTGGAGGCGGCCTTGCAGACCGGCTCGATGGTCGAAATGGCGGCGAGGTTTGAGGAGGGGCGCTTCTCGGCCTCGGACGTGGTGGCGGTCGTCGTGGCGGGATTGCGCGGCGGCGGCTGGCGCGGGGGCAGAGATGATCTGCTGTCGGCCGATATCGAAGGCGGGCCGGTGGCGGCGGCGCAGGCGGCCGCACAGCTTCTGGCCCGTGCCTTCGGTGTCGTGGCGGCATGAACGGCCTGGATTGGCCGGGCCTGATGCGGGCGGGGATGACCGGGCTGCGCCTGACGCCCGATCAGTTCTGGTCGCTGACCCCGGCCGAGTTGGCGCTGATGCTGGGCGTAGATCCCGCAGCCGCCCCAATGACGCGATCCCGGCTGGCCGCGATGTCGCGTGCCTGGCCGGATCGCCCCCCGGTAAAGGAGATGGAAGATGGCGGACAAGAACGGACTTGATCGCGACGGCGACGAGTTGGAACGGCAATTCGACAAATCGGCGCAGATGACGGCTTCCTTTTCGGCCGAACTGGGCCGGATGCAGCAATCCATGCTGCTGACCAGCCGCGAGGCCGACACCTTTGCCAATGGTGTCGGCAACGGCCTGAAAAGAGCCTTCGACGGGCTGATCTTCGACGGGATGAAGCTGAATGAGGCGTTGAAGGGGATCGCCCGCGGCATGACCGACACGGCCTATTCGATTGCGATGAAGCCGATCAAGGATGCGGTGTCGAACGTCATCGCGCAAAGCATCGGCGGGGGCGAACCGATCCCGTTCGCCAAGGGCGGTGCGCTTTCGCAAGGTCGTGTGACCGCCTTTGCCAAGGGCGGCGTTGTCAGCCAGCCCACGCATTTTCCCATGCGCGGCGGCACCGGCCTGATGGGCGAGGCGGGCCCCGAGGCGATCATGCCGCTGACCCGAGGCGCTGATGGACGCCTGGGCGTCGCAGCATCGGGATCGGGCGGGCGCCCGGTCAGCGTCAATATCACCGTCAATACGCCGGATGTTGCGGGTTTCGCCCGCAGCCAGAGCCAGATCGCCGCCCAGATGGGCCGTATCCTGGCCCGCGGCCAACGCAACCTGTGAGGCGGCATGTTCCACGAGATCCGATTTCCCGCAAACCTTTCGTTTGGCTCGGTCGGCGGCCCCGAACGCCGGACTGAGATCGTCACCTTGACCAATGGTCATGAAGAGCGCAACGCGCCCTGGGCGCATTCGCGGCGTCACTATGATGCCGGACTCGGCCTGACGGGGCTTGATGATATCGAGGCCCTGGTCGCGTTTTTTGAAGCGCGTGGCGGACAGCTTCATGGCTTTCGCTGGAAGGACTGGGCTGACCACAAGAGTTGCGTCCCAAGTCGCGCGCCGGAATATCGCGACCAGTTGCTGGCTCAAGCCGATGGTGAGGCGACGAGTTTTCAGCTGGTCAAGGCCTATGCATCGGGTGCGGCACGCTATTTGCGGCCAATCCGCAAGCCGGTGCGAGGATCGGTGCTTGTGGGCTTGGGTGGCGAAGAACAGCGCGAGGGCCAGGAGTTCGCGGTCGATTACACCACCGGGATCATCACCTTCGCCTCTGCCCCCGGACACGGAGCCGAGATTACGGCGGGTTTTGAGTTCGACGTGCCAGTGCGCTTTGCCACAGACCGGATCGCGGTTTCGGTGGCATCGTTCAACGCCGGCGAAATGCCGCAAATTCCAGTGATCGAGGTGCGGGAATGACAACTACGCAGATTGCACGCGCCTGGGCGATCACCCGGCGGGATGGGTTGGAACTGGGCTTTACCGACCATGACGGAGAGCTGAGTTTTGCCGGTATCCGGTTTCATCCTGATGCCGGGCTGACCGCGCAGGCGGTCGTACAAGGAGCTGGCCTGTCCGTCGATAATACCGAGGCGATCGGCGCCTTGTCGAATGGGGCCATCGAAGAACGCGACATCATTGCCGGCCGTTGGGACGGCGCGGAGCTGCGCCAATGGGAAGTCGACTGGACTAACCCTGCCGAGCACCGTCTGGTCTTTCGCGGCCATCTTGGCGAGGTGACCCGCGCGGGTGGCGCGTTCAAGGCCGAACTTCGCGGTCTTTCCGAGCCGCTGAATCAGCCAGTCGGTCGCGTCTTCCATCCGCGTTGCAGTGCTGTCCTTGGCGATGCGGCCTGCGGCGTTGATATGTCGCAACCTGGGCTGTCGGGCGAGGGTAAGATCGTTTCGATCACCGGTGGCAGCTTCCAGCTGGCAGGGTTCGCCGGGTTTGATGACCGCTGGTTCGAACGCGGGCGGCTGGTGGTCATTTCTGGCGAAGCCAAGGATGTCGGCGGGCACATCAAGAATGATCGCGCGACGCCCAATGGCGGGCGCGAGGTCGATCTGTGGACCCAGACCGGGATCATGCCGGCGGTGGGTGACCGCGTGCGGCTTTATGCGGGTTGTGACAAGTCGGCGGGATGTTGTCGGGCGAAGTTCGGGAATTTCCTGAATTTTCGCGGATTTCCGCATCTTCCGCAGGAGGATTGGCTGATGGCGCCCGGGAAGGACAACCCACGCTCTGGCGATTTCAAACCGTCGGGCGGGCAAGGCAACAATGACTGATCGCGGACCCGAGGTTCTGGGCATCGCGCGCCGTTGGATCGGGACGCCCTATTTCCACCAAGGCGCCTCAGCCAAGGTCGGCACGGATTGCCTGGGCCTGATCCGGGGGATCTGGCGCGAGCTGTACGGTGCCGAGCCCGAGGAAGCCCCAGCTTATACGCCCGATTGGGGCGAATATGGCCGCGACGAGCTTCTGCTGGCTGGCGCGCAGCGGCACTTGATTCCCGACGATGGCGTCGAGCGTATCGGGCAGGTGCTGCTGTTTCGCATGCGCTCGGGTGCGGTCGCGAAACACTTGGGGGTCGTTTCGGCGATCGGTGACGCGGCCGCCTTCATCCATGCCTATGACCATCACGGCGTCATCGAGAGCCCGCTTTCGATGCCCTGGCGACAGCGGATTGCCGCGCGTTTCCGCTTCCCCTGATTGAGAGGAGTATTTCATGGCCACCATCGTCTTGTCAGCCGTTGGCGCATCGATCGGCGCCGGTTTCGGCGGAACCGTCATGGGCCTTGGCGGCGCCGTCATCGGCCGTGCAATCGGTGCCACTGTTGGCCGGGTGATCGATCAGCGCCTGTTGGGCGCGGGCGCGCAGGCGGTGGAAACCGGCCGCATTGACAGGTTGCGACTGCAGACCACGGGCGAGGGGGTTTCGATCCCGCGCCTTTGGGGGCAAATGCGCATGCCCGGTCATGTGATCTGGGCAGCGCCATTGACCGAGGTCACCTCGCGCCGTGGCGGTGGCGGGAAAGGCACCGGCCCGAAGGTCACCAATATTTCCTATCGCCTGAGTTTTGCGATGGCGCTTTGCGAAGGGCCGATCCTGGGTGTGGGTCGGGTCTGGGCCGATGGCGAGGAAGTGTCGCCTGCGGATCTGAACATGCGTGTCTATACCGGCGCAGGCGATCAGTTGCCCGACCCTTGCATCGCCGCGCATGAAGGCGATGACGCACCGGCCTATCGGGGCACGGCCTATGTGGTGATGGAGGAATTGAACCTGGAGCCCTGGGGCAACCGGATGCCGCAGCTGAGCTTTGAGGTTACCCGCGCGGCGCGTTCGGGCGAGGCTCTGTGCGATCAGGTGCGCGCGGTGGCGATGATTCCGGGCACCGGCGAATACTCGTTGGCCACGACGGCGGTCAGCTATGATCTTGGCTTTGGCGAGGCCGTACCGGCCAATAGCGCGACTGTGATGGCGCCGACCGACTTTTCCGCCTCCATGGACATTCTGGGGCGCGAGTTGCCGCGCGTCGGTTCGGTCTCGCTGGTGGTTTCGTGGTTTGGCGACGATCTGCGGGTGGGGCGCTGCACGCTGCGCCCGAAGGTCGAGGATGCAAGTCGCGACGGCGCGCAGATGGCGTGGCGCGCGGGTGGGATAGACCGTTCGGCCGCGCAGCAGGTTGCCCGCAAGGATGACCGTCCGATCTATGGCGGTACACCGGCAGACGATTCGGTTATCGAGGCATTGCGCGGCATCGCCCAATCGGGCCGCAAGGCCGTGTTCTATCCCTTTATTCTGATGGAGCAGCTTGGCGACAACGGTCGCAGCGATCCCTGGTCCGGGGCCGCACATCAGCCCGTCATGCCCTGGCGTGGCCGGATTACCGCCGAAATCGCGCCCGGTCGTGACGGCAGCCCGGACGGCTCGGCGGCGAATGTTCAGGACGTAAAGAAGTTCTTTGGCAATGCCACCCGCAGCGATTTCGCCGTTGAAGACGGCAAGGTCGTCTATCGTGGTCCCGACGAATGGGGGTATCGCCGCTTTATCCTGCACTACGCACATCTCTGCGGTGTCGCGGGTGGGATCGACACGTTTCTGATCGGATCCGAGATGGTCGGGCTGACGCAGCTGCGCGGTCCGCAGAACAGCTTTCCGGCGGTTGAGGAACTGCGGCGTCTGGCGGCCGATGTGCGGGCGATCCTCGGCCCAGAAGTGAAGCTCAGCTATGCCGCGGACTGGTCAGAGTATTTTGGCTATCATCCCGGCGGAGGCGAGGCTTTCTTCCATCTCGACCCGCTTTGGGCCGATCCCAATATCGACTTCATCGGCATCGACAACTACATGCCCCTGTCGGATTGGCGCGACGGAGAGACCCATCTGGACGCGGAGTGGCGCCGGATCGATGCCCATGGCTATCTGGAATCGCAGGTTGCGGGTGGGGAGGGGTATGATTGGTATTATGCAGATCCAGCCCATCGTGAAGCGCAGATCCGAACGCCGATCACTGACGGCGCTTATGACGAGCCATGGATCTGGCGCTATAAGGATCTGGCCAACTGGTGGGGTAAGCCGCATCATGATCGTCCGGGTGGGGTGCGTGCGGAAGATCCATCGCCCTGGGTTCCGCGATCAAAGCCGATCTGGTTCACCGAAATGGGCTGCGCGGCCTTGGACAAAGGGACCAATCAGCCCAACAAGTTCCTTGATGCGCTAAGCTCGGAATCGCAGTTGCCGCATTACTCGTCCGGGCGACGGGACGATGCCATGCAGGCTGCCTATATCCGTGCAATGACGCGTTATTGGGGCGACGCGGAGAATAACCCGATCGGTCGCTATGGCGGGCGTATGATTGACATGTCGCGCGCCCATGTCTGGTGCTGGGACGCTCGGCCTTTCCCGGCCTTTCCGGGGCGCACGGATCTGTGGTCGGACGGCCCGGCCTGGGATCGTGGGCATTGGCTGAACGGGCGGGCAGGGGCGGCACCGCTTGCATCGGTCGTGGCAGATATCTGCGCGGCCGCGGGCGTGACCTCGTTCGATGTGTCGGGGCTGTCGGGCGTGGTGCGCGGCTATGTCGCCAGTGCCGGCGAGACGCCGCGCCAGACGCTGCAGCCGCTGATGCTTGCATACGGCTTCGATGCTGTGGAACGCGACGGCAAACTGCGCTTCACCATGCGGGACGGTCGCATCAGCGCCACCATAGACGAGCCGGAATTGGCAGAGCAGGAGACAGGCGCGCATGAGACCGTGCGCCTGGCCGAGGCTGAGATGACCGGGCGTCTGCGCCTGACCCATGTCGCAATCGGTGATGCCTATACAACCTCGACGGTCGAGGCGGCTTTGCCGAATGATCCCTCGGCGGCTGTATCGGACAGCGAGATGCCATTGCTGATGACCGTTCCCGAGGCGCGTGCGACAGCCGAGCGTTGGTTGGCCGAATCGCGGCTGGCACGCGATACGATCCGCTTCCGCTTGCCGCCCTCTCTGGGCAGGCTTGGGCCGGGAGACGTCGTGGCACTGACTCGACGCGGCGACAGTGCGCCCAAGCGTTGGCGCATCGAACGGGTCGAGCGGGCAGGGGCCGTGACCGTTGACGCCGTGATGACCGAACCCGGCATTTATCGTCCCGCCGATTTCCTGGAGGGAGGGATCAGTGTGCCACGTTATCGGCCACCGATGCCGGTCTGGTCGCTGATCATGGACTTGCCGCTGATACGTGGCAACGAGATCCCACACGCCCCGCATCTTGCGGCTGCGGCCAATCCCTGGCCGGGCTCGGTCGCAGTTTACGGTTCGGGCAGCGAGGACAGCGGCTTCACGCTGAATACGACGGTGCCGCGTGGCGCGATGATCGGGGTGACGGAAACCGTGCTTGCGCCGGCGCGGGCGGGGTTGATCGACCGGGGCCCGGGACTGCGGGTCAAGTTCGGTACGGGGGCCCTGGCGAGCGCCTCGATGCATCGGTTGTTGCAAGGGGCGAACCTGGTGGCCATTGGCGACGGTTCGGCGACAAACTGGGAGATTTTTCAGTTCGCCCGGGCCGAGCAGTTGTCTTCCCGCATTTGGGTGCTGCATGACCGCTTGCGAGGTCAGTTCGGCACCGACGCGGTCATCCCAGAGGAGTGGCCGGCAGGATCCAAGGTGGTGGTGCTGGACGACGCGCTGAAGCAACTGGCCTTGGACCCTGTGATGCTGGGTCAGCAGCGTTATTGGCGCATCGGACCGGCGTTGCGGGCCGTGGATGATCCCAGCTATCGGTTGCGGACTTCCTTGACCAAAGGCGCCGGCCTGCGGCCGTTGTCGCCCTGTCATCTCAGGCTGTCCGGTAGCAGGTTGAGCTGGATACGGCGCACACGTTTGTCGGGCGACCGCTGGGATCTGCGCGAGGTTCCGTTGGCCGAGACGCGTGAGGGTTATCTGGTGCGCGCCACGGCGGCCGATGTCACGCGTGAATTTGAAACGGTGCGACCCGAACTGACCCTGCCGCAGGACCTTCTGGTCCATGCCGGACAGGGCGGGCTGACCATCTCTGTCGCCCAAATCTCGGACGAATATGGTCCGGGTCCTTCAATTACCAGGAGCTTCTGATGACCGATCAAACCACCTCTCGCCTGGCGTTGCCTCTGGTTCAGGCGGCGCAGGCCCAAAAACACGTGACAGTCAACGAATCGCTCGCAAGGCTGGATGGGCTGGTGAATCTGGTGTTGGGTAGCCTCTATCGCAGCACGCCTCCGGCGACGGTTGTCGATGGGGCCTGCTTCGCGGTTCCGCCCGGTGCCACAGATGCCTGGGCTGGAAAGGATGGGCATATCGCCATTGCCAGCAATGGCGGTTGGGTCTTTGCCGAAGCGCAGATCGGGATGAAAGCCTTTGTTACCGACATTGGCGTCAGTGCCGTGTTTGACGGTGATATCTGGGTCGAGGGCGCTTTGACTTTGGGCAGCTTTGGCTCTGCACTGGTCGCGCGTACGGCTGAAGTCGAGGTGACGCTGACAGCCGGCGACAGTTTCACGACCGATCTTTATATCCCGAATTCGGCAATGGTGATCGGTGCCACGGCGCGCGTTACCGAGACCATCGACGGCACGCTGACCAGTTGGCGGATGGGAACGGACGGTGCCTTCGATCGCTTTGGTTCGGGGTTGGGAATCCAGCAGGGCTCCTGGGCGCGGGGCATGTTGTCGCAGCCCTTCACCTATTGGAGCCCGACGCCCATCATCCTTTCGGCCACGGGCGGGCAGTTTGCTTCGGGCAGACTGCGGATCGCCGCGCATTGGATGGAGCTGACCATGCCGCGCTGATGGGTTTCCTGCGCCACGCCTTTGCGCTAGTTTCTGCGGAAAGGAGGTGGCCATGAACAGCCCCGCGACACCAATTGTCACCGCTGCGGCGCCCCTGGGCGGCGCAGCGCTTTGGCAGCAGATCTGTGCCGAGGCACGCGACGCGATCAAGACCGAACCCCTGCTGGGGGCCTTGATTCATGCTGGCCTGCTGCATCACGAGAACCTGCAATCCGCCCTTGCCTATCGCTTTGCGATGAAACTGTCGTCGGGCGAGATGTCGGGGCAGCTGCTGCGCGAGATCGCGGATGCAGCCTATGCCGCGCGACCGGAGCTGATCGCCGCCGCCGAGGCCGATTTGCGGGCGGTTTATGAGCGTGATCCGGCGACGCATCGCCTGTTGCAGCCGTTGCTTTTTTTCAAGGGCTTTCAGGCGCTTCAGGCCTATCGGATCGGTCATTGGCTGTGGACCGAGGGGCGGCGTGACATGGCGTATTTCGTGCAGATGCGCTGTTCCGAAGCGTTTGGCGTCGACATTCACCCCGCCGCGCGTGTCGGTCGGGGAATCATGATGGATCACGCCCATTCCATCGTCATCGGCGAGACGGCGGTGGTCGGCGATAACGTGTCGATGCTGCATTCGGTCACGCTCGGCGGAACGGGCAAGGCAGATGGCGATCGGCACCCGAAAATAGGCAACGGCGTGTTGATCGGTGCTGGCGCCAAGGTGTTGGGCAATATCACCGTCGGGCGTTGCAGTCGCATCGCAGCGGGGTCCGTGGTGCTCAGCGATGTTCCGCCCTGCAAGACGGTCGCCGGGGTTCCCGCCCATATCGTCGGCGATGCCGGTTGCACCGATCCCGCCTTTGCGATGGATCACCTGATCGAAGTCACCGAAATGGAGGAGGGCGGCGCCTAACCCAGGCCCGCCACCCATTTCGGCACGATGTGCGTCGCCGGGCCAATCAGCTGTTCGTGAAAATCCCGGCTGACGGCGGACTGATCCAGGTTCAATTCCACGCAATGCGCGCCGGTGCGGCGCGCATGCTGTCCGAATCCCGCAGCCGGATAGACCTGCCCCGAGGTGCCGACAGCGGCGAAGATTTCGGCCCGTTCGATCGCTTGCCAGATCCGTTCCATGTGATAGGGCATCTCGCCGAACCAGACGATGTCCGGGCGCGCGGCTGCGGCACTGCATGCGGGGCAGGGGGTTTTCACATCGGTCTCTGCCGGGCTGGGCCAGCGATGCCCGCAGGCCGCGCAAAGCGCGCTTGCCAGTTCCCCATGCATATGAATGACATTCGTTGAGCCGCCGCGCTCATGCAGATCATCGACGTTTTGCGTGACCAGCGTCAGATCATGCCGCTTTGCGAGATCCGCTAGCGCGTGATGCGCGAGGTTGGGCTTTGCCTGTGCAGCTGCCGACCTGCGGGCATTGTAGAAACGGTGGACGAGGGCAGGGTCACGGGCAAAGGCTTCGGGTGTGGCCACATCCTCGATGCGGTGATCTTCCCATAGCCCGTCAGCGGCACGAAAGGTGCGTAACCCGCTTTCCGCAGAGATACCTGCCCCGGTCAGGACGACGATGCGCATTCAGCGGCAATAGGCCTCGGCCGCGCCGGCGAAAGCCTTGTAGCGGGCCCAGAAGGCGTTGTCTGCGTCGCGTTTGGACATACGAACAACCTGCGCCTTATGCGGGTCGCGAAAGAAGGACGCTGCCATGCGCTGATCCGAGCGCGACAGCGTCTGGTTGGCCACCTGCTGGACGCATTTGCACAGCGTCGGCTGGCGTGCGCCGCGGTCGGATCGGACGCAGGCGCTGTCGATCGGGCCAGCCACGGCCAGCGGCGTGGTCAGGATTACCGCGGCCGCGGCAATGAGCATACGATTCATCTCTGTCTCCTCGGGTCTGCCTGATGCCTTGTCGGCTTGTTGGGGGCGGCCTCGACCGGCACCCTGTCCAGAAAATCTAGCAAGAAATCCGGTTTCGCTCAATCTTTCGCTGGGCGCAGAGATCGCGCACCATCGGCGGGAACCTGCCATATGTGGTGTCAGGCCAGGCGCGGGTCATAGCCCGCCTGGCGAATCACGTTCTGGGCATCCGCAGGGTCCAGGCCATCGACGATCACCTCGTGCCGCTCCAGATCGACGGTGGCTGAGCCGCCTGCATCGCTTACAGCTTTCTCGATGGCGGCCTTGCAATGGGCGCAGCTCATGTCCGGTACGCTGAGTTTCATCCCTGTCTCCCTGATTGCGGATGAAGGATGATCCACAGCCGCGCGTTCGGCAAGGTTTTCAGATCAGCGCGAAACGATCCACGTCGACCATGCCACGATCTGTGATCTTCAGATGCGGGATGACCGGCAGGGCCAGAAAGGCCAGTTGCAGGAAGGGCTCGTGCAGGACCACGCCCAGATCTCGGGCGGCGGCGCGCAAGGCAACAAGGGCCTCGTGGACCTGCTCAAAACCCCACTCGCTCATCAAGCCGCCGATGGGCAGGGCCAGCTCGGCCTTGATGTCGCCATCCCGCGCCACGACGAAGCCGCCGCCGATTTCGGCAAGGCGCCGGGCGGCAAGGGCCATGTCCCCGTAATCCATCCCGACCAGTGCGATATTGTGATGATCGTGACAGACAGTCGAGCCGATGGCACCGGTCTTCATCCCGAAACCGCGCACGAAGCCATTGGCGATATTGCCATTCTTGCCATGTCGTTCAATCACTGAAATCCGGGCGAGGTCGCGGGCGGCGTCGGGGCGTTGGTCGCCGTCGATCCGGCTTATGTCTTCGATCAGGTGATCTGTCAGGATGCGGCCGGGTTGAATGCCGATAACGGGCGTCGGGCCGGTGCCGGGCATGCGAAAGCTGTCAGCGTCAAGCGGCGGCAGGTGGACCGAGTTCAGCCCGACGGGTTCGCGCCGGCCGCGGCCGGCGAAGGCTGCCGCATCCGCCTCGATTCCGCCGCAGATCACGCGGCTGACGGTACAATTTTCCACATTCGACAGCATCACGATATCGGCGCGTTTGCCCGGTGCGATCTGGCCGCGATCTTTCAGGCCGAACGCCTCTGCCGCCGACAGCGATGCCGCGCGATAGACCGCCAGCGGATCGCAGCCATGCCCGATCAGCCGGCGGATCATTGCGTCAAGATGCCCTTCTTCGGCAATGTCCAACGGGTTCCGGTCATCGGTGCAAAGACACATGTAGGGCGCTGTCAGTGGCGTCAGAACCGGTGCAAGTGCATCCAGATCCTTTGAAACCGAGCCCTCGCGGATCAGGATGCGCATGCCCTTTTGCAGCTTCTCGATGGCCTCGGCGGCGGTCGTTGCCTCGTGTTCGGTACGGATCCCGGCGGCGATATAGCCGTTCAGGTCACGTCCCGACAAAAGCGGCGCGTGGCCATCGATATGGCCGTCCTCAAAGGCGTGCAGCTTGTCCATGCAGACCGGATCGCGGGCCAGGACGCCGGGGTAGTTCATGAATTCCGCAAGCCCGATCACCGCTGGATCATCGGCGAGCGTCAGCAGCGCCGCCGTATCCAGTGCCGCGCCAGATGTCTCCATCGGCGAAGACGGCACGCAGGACGACAGGTTCACCCGCAGATCCATCAGGGTGTGGCGCGACGCGTCGAGGAAATAGCGGATGCCGTCGGCGCCGATCACATTGGCGATTTCATGTGGATCGCAGATCGCGGTGGTCACGCCGCGCGGTGTCACGCAGCGGTCGAATTCGGACGGCGTCACGCAGGAACTTTCCACATGCAGGTGCGTGTCGATAAAGCCGGGAACAAGCGTTTCACCGGTTACGTCGATCTCTGCCCGACCGTGATACTCTGCCCCGATGCCCACGATCCTGTCGCCGCAGATGGCAACGTCGCCGGTGATCCGCGCGCCCGTCACCATGCACCAGACGGTCCCCCCCTTCAGCACCAGATCTGCCGGCTGCTCGCCCCGCCCTTGGGCGATGCGGTCTTCGATGGACATATGCCGCTCCTTTTTTGCAGCGATGATCGGGCAGGGTTGGGGCGACGTAAAGCCCCCCCTTGCTGCTGTGACCCGCGGGAACTCGGCCGGGTAGAGTGGTCGTTGCCGCGTTTCAAGCGGCGAATAGTTGCCTGACCGCCAAAACAAGCGAGCCGCGGCGCTTTAATGCAGCGAATGTCTGTCAGAACGGGGTAAGATCATTTTTCAGAGTGTCGGGGGGGTAATGTCAGAGGAAATTTCGGGTAAGGACCCCGACGGGGCGAATGCCGATGTGGCTGCGTCTTCAGACGGGGCGGTCGGAAAAAAAGCGAAGTCCAAGAAGAAGGCGAAGAAATCGGGAAAGGTCGAAAGTGACCGGCCCGAACAGCTGGGTTCCGGCAAGGCCGTCGACACGCTGTTTCGCAATGCCATCCGGGCCGAGCTGGACATCATCAACCTGGCCGCGATGAAGGCCAATATCATGATCTCGCTGAACGGCCTTATCATCTCGGCGCTGATGATTTCGGGGGCGTTTATTTTCGCCTCGACGCAGGTCTTCATCCTGCCTGCCATGGTCTTCATGCTGACCGCCGCCGGATCCATCTTTTTCGCCTTGCTCGCGGCCTCGCCGGAACGCGCCGATGCGATTGCCGGACTTTCACGCTGGTTGCGCGATTTCGTCCGTCGGAAGGCGCGGTGGAATGAACTGCGCCATTACATCGACGCGTCGCGACAGGAAACGACCGGGTATGAAGGGCTGAACCTGCTGATCTATGAGGATCGCGTCAGGCTGGACCCGGCCGAGTACTGGATCCGCATGCAAGAGCTTTTGCGGGACCGCGATCAAGTCTATTTCAAAATGGCCGATCAGCTGTATTGGCTGGGCCAGATGGCCAGCCGCAAGTTCCGCATGCTGGATATCTCTTACCGTATCTTCCGCTGGGGATTGGTGGCCTCGGTCATCAGCTTCTTCGGAATGAAATCTCTGTTCGGCCTGTTCCCGGCGCTGTCGGGGCAGGGCGTGGTGCGGCTGACCAATCTGGGCATCAATGAGTTCGAAGATATTTATGAGCCATCCGCCGTGCAGCAGTTGCCCGATGGCCGGATCATCGTGGTCGAGGATGAGGCGTCGCGGGCGATCTCGGTCATGCGCATGGGCGATGACGGTCGATTGATCGAAAACGCGGCGGCAGACCAGAAATATACCCGCGCTTTCGGTCGGCAGCTGAACGATCTGGAGGGGCTGTCAATCGATACACGCGAGAATGTCTATGCCATCACGTCGCATTCGCTGACCGGTAAGGGAAAGCGCCAGCCGGATCGCGAACAACTGGTTCGGTTCCGCGTCCGGGGCAGCCAGATCGGCGATATCGCCAGCGTCACCATTCTTCGGGACGCACTCCTGCGTGATGAAGGCTTGCAGAAGGCTGTTGCCGATGCCGCCGGTGAACCTGCCGATTTCAGCAAGCTCAATATCGAGGGCCTGGCCTTCTATCGCAGTGGCGGGCAGTTGATGCTGGGCCTGCGCGAACCGCGCGTTGCCGGGTTGTCGCTGATCGTGCCCATCGAAAATCCGGATCAGATGTTTGACGGCGCCAGCCCGAAATTCGGCGAACCGACCCTTCTGGATCTGCAGGGCGGCGGGATCCGTGCGCTCAGCTATGATCCGGTTCTGTCCAGCTTCCTCATCGTGAACGAGATCGATTCCCATACCGGCGATCCGATGTCACAGCTTTGGCGTTGGTCGGGTCAGCGCGGCGCCCTGCCGGAACCGGTGGCCCTGCCCGAGATCATCAACCTCAACAATGTCGAATCCATCGATTCGATCACCATTCACGGCGAGCCGCGCCTGCTGATCATGTCGGATGAGGGGAACCCGAAGAAGAACGAACCGGCCCGTTACATGCTGCTGGAATACAACCAGCTGTCCCCGTGACCGTGGGCAGGTGCGGCCAGACCCGTGCCTGCCGGTGCCAAACCTGCCGGCACCTTCGGCCGGGCCTTGCGCCTGTGCGGAAAAATCATCCGCGGCGGTCGCACGCGCCCTCTTCCAGCGTCCCCTCTGGCCCTGTATATGCGGCGCATGACCGACCTTGATCTCATCCGCAATTTCTCGATCGTGGCCCATATCGACCACGGCAAATCCACGCTTGCCGACCGGCTCATCGAGATGACCGGGACGGTGGCAGAGCGCGACATGAAAGAGCAACTGCTCGACAGCATGGATATCGAGCGCGAGCGCGGCATCACCATCAAGGCTAACACGGTGCGGATTTCCTATCCGGCGAAGGACGGCAAGACCTATGTCCTGAACCTGATCGACACCCCCGGCCATGTCGACTTCGCCTATGAGGTCAGCCGGTCGATGCGCGCCGTCGAAGGCAGCCTGCTGGTGGTGGATGCCAGTCAGGGGGTCGAGGCGCAGACGCTGGCCAATGTCTATCAGGCCATCGACGCAAATCATGAGATCGTCCCGGTCCTGAACAAGATCGACCTGCCCGCGGCCGAGCCCGACCGGGTCAAGGAAAACATCGAGGATGTGATCGGCATCGACGCATCCGACGCCGTGCCGATTTCGGCCAAGACCGGCCTTGGTATCCCCGATGTGTTGGAGGCCATCGTCACCCGTCTGCCCGCACCCAATGGCGACCGCGACGCGCCCCTGAAGGCGATGCTGGTCGACAGCTGGTATGACGCCTATCTGGGCGTCGTGGTGATGATCCGCGTCATGGACGGGGTCATCAAGAAGGGCGATCAGGTCAAGATGATGCAGACCGGCGCCACCTATCGTCTGGATAAGCTGGCCGTGCTGACCCCGGCGATGAAGGATATTGCGGAACTTGGTCCGGGCGAGATCGGCGTCTTCACCGCCTCCATCAAGCAGGTGCGCGACACCCGCGTCGGCGACACCATCACGCATGAGAAAAAGCCAACTGCCACGCCGCTTCCGGGCTTCAAACCCGCGCAGCCGGTGGTGTTCTGCGGGTTGTTCCCGGTCGATGCCAATGATTTCGAGGCGCTGCGCGATGCCATCGAAAAACTTGCCCTGAACGATGCCAGCTTCAGTTATGAGATGGAAACCTCGGCCGCGCTCGGCTTCGGCTTCCGCTGCGGCTTCCTCGGGCTGCTGCATCTGGAGGTCATCCGCGACCGTCTGGAACGCGAATACGATCTGGACCTGATCACCACCGCGCCCTCGGTCGTGTTCAAGCTGCACATGAAGGACGGCGAGGTCCGCGACCTGCACAACCCCGCCGACATGCCCGACCTGACCTATGTTGACCATATCGAAGAGCCGCGCATCAAGGCCACGATCATGGTCCCCGACGAATATCTGGGCGATGTGCTGAAGCTGTGCCAGGACCGTCGCGGCATCCAGCTTGACCTGACCTATGCCGGCAGCCGCGCCATGGTGGTGTATGACCTGCCACTGGCCGAGGTGGTCTTTGACTTCTATGACCGCCTGAAATCCGTGACCAAGGGCTATGCCAGCTTCGACTATCAGATCAGCGGCTATCGCGAGGATTTCCTTGTGAAAATGTCGATCCTGGTGAACGATGAACCCGTCGATGCGCTGTCCATCATGGTCCACCGCGACCGGGCAGAGGCCCGCGGCCGCGTCATGGTCGAAAAGCTGAAAGAGCTGATCCCCCGCCACATGTTCAAGATCCCGATCCAGGCCGCCATCGGCGCCCGCGTGATCGCCCGCGAAACGCTGAGCGCCATGCGCAAGGACGTGACCGCCAAGTGTTACGGTGGCGACGCGACGCGGAAGAAAAAGCTGCTGGAGAAGCAGAAGGCCGGTAAAAAGAAGATGCGCCAGTTCGGGAAAGTCGAGATCCCGCAGACGGCGTTTATTCAGGCGTTGAAGATGGATGGGTGATGAAGAAAGTCAGCATCAAGATTGCAACTCTCGGGGATAAGAAGCACTTTGACGGTCTTGACGAAGTCATAAAGATAAAAAGTAGTATTATCGATTTTTGGCCGACCATCGAAACTCATCAATTTAGCTGTCTTCCCGATGAAGAATGGGGATATTCTGCACGAGCCATTTCTCACTTTGCGCCGGGTCGCGACGATGAGGATATTCTGATCTTAGTTGCGGGATTTCCGATAGAGGAGAATTATATACTTAAGAGGGTTGGCGATTCCCGAATAATTTTAACGTCATTTGAGGTTAACTCAATTCTTAAAAGAGACCGCATCAGGTTTTCTAATTTAGTGGCTCGATATTGTTACTCTGTCTCTTTAATGTACCTTTGTAAAGGTGAGAGCCTGCTGTCACCAGATGGCGACTGGACGCGGTACGCGCACGCCGATACACGCGGCTGTCTATTTGACATGACGCCGCACAAGGACGATATTGCGGTGTCATGCGATAGACCAATAATCTGCGACGAGTGTCAAGCCAGATTGCGCAGTAGAGGAGTTCAGCAGCGTACACTAGAAATTGCATCGTCGGAAATCTATTACAATATCAGAAAAAGCTTGTATTGGAGCGCAGTTGATTTCGCCGAGCGTCACCCTGTCGCAGCATTCGTCGTAGCAACGCTGTGGGGACTTACGGTGGGAGTTTCAGCGTCTATTCTGGCGGCGCTCTTAACTTGAAGGCTGTGAAGTTCTGAGCAAATCTCTTTGGGCGCGCTTAGACTCAAATCGTGTGCGAGTTAGTGCCCTGCCGTTAACTGCAAATAACTTTTACCAAGCAAATACTTGAATTGCACAGTAAGCGTAGGGTGCGTGCTCGCACGCACCATTCCCGCCCAAGTCCCGCCAAACGGTGCGTGTAAACACGCACCGTACGCCTTTCCGGCGGCTTTGTCTCGGTGATGGGACGAATACGGCCAATCCTCGGGCTGCGTGACAAAGCCATGCTTCACCGGGTTCCACCAGCAATAATGCATATGCGCCGCGAAATCCGCGTCATCGCGGATATGATGCTCCCAAAATCGTCGCTGCCAGATGCCGCGTTCTTGCCGCGCGATATGGCTGTAACGCAGGGGGCCGATTGGTAGACCGCGCGAAAAGCGTGATTTTATCAAACGCCAGCGCGTCGAATAATCGCAATCCCCTTCGGGCAAGCGCCAGATGCAATGCAGGTGATCCGGCAGCACCACCCATGCGTCGATATGGAAAGGACGCTCGGCACGGGTCAGTCGCACCGCCTCGCGCAGAAGGCCGATATGATCGACAAGCAATCGACCGCCCCGCCGCGCGAGGGCGACGGTGAAAAAGACCGGAACGCCGGGCAGGCGTGGGCGAAGATAGCGCGGCATGGCACATCATGTGCCGGCACCGGTTAACAAAGCGTGCAGCGGCCGCTATTTCCGCCGCTTGCGGCTGCCGGACATGTCGGGAAACCACATCGCCAGCCACGCCTCGACCCAGACGCGCTGCCATTCCTGCATCATCTCGCTTTGGGCCTTGTGCATTTCGGCCAGCATCCGTCCACGAGAGGCGCCCGCAACGCTGTTCATCGCCGAAAGCCACGCGCTCATCCAGGGGTTCTTCATCAAAGTCACTCCCATCGCTATGGTCGGGCTGCTTGCCCAGAGCATCAAGATAGTAACCTATCTGAACTGTCCAAGTGGCAAAATAGCGCGGTCAGCTCAGAAAATCCGCCACCGCTTCGGCGACGGCCTTTGGCTCCTCGGCATGCAGCCAATGGCCGGAATTGGGCAGATAGCGCAGGTCGGCCTGCGGGAAATATTCAAGGATCTCATCCGCCGCCGCGCCGGGGGCCGCATAATCCGACGCGCCGCCAGCCAGAAACAGCGCCGGGCCGGTGAAGCTGGCCTTGGGCAGCCCCTCGGGCCAGCCGGTCAGCACCTGCATCTGATCGGACAGAACGGGCAGGTTCAGCTTCCACTGCGGCGGGTCTGCCTTCAGATCAAGGCTTTGCAGCAGAAAGGCGCGCACGCCCGGCTCCTCCACCGTCTCGGCCAGCCTGCGGTCGGCCTCAGACCGCAGCTTGACGCCTGCCAGATCCAGGCCCTGCATCGCGTCGACATAGCGCTGCTGGCTGTGACCGTAGGCGATGGGGGCGATGTCCAGCACCACCATCCGGCGCAGCAGCTCCGGCCGTGTCAGCGCCAGTGTCATTGCCGTCTTGCCGCCCATGGAATGGCCAACGATATCGACCAACCCGCCATGATCCGCAATCACCTTTGCCAGATCGTCCGCAAGCGCGGGATAGGAATGATCAGCGTCGTGCGGGGAATCGCCATGGTTGCGCATATCGACCGAGATGACCTTGCGCACAGGGTCCAGCCTGCGCGCCAGCCCGCCAAGGTTCTTGGCCGACCCGAAAAGCCCATGGACCAGCAGCAACGGCGGCAGGCCCGAATCCTCGACCGTGGGGCCGGATGTGATCGTATTCAGCATCATGGCCGCAGCTTAGCCGCACTGGCACGCCCCCGCCAGCCTGTCTATGATGCGGGGCAACAGAAGGGGACGCGATGACACCGCTGAACGTGCGAAGCTGGGCCGAGGAGGTCGCCGTGCTGATGGCAACCCGCCTTGGCGGCGCCCGCCGGGGCGAGATGGTGACGCTGGATGGCATGATCCGGCGCCGGGGTGGGGCGCTGCCGCGCAACCTGCTGAAAAAGGCCCGGATATTGCGGGATGCCGAACAGATCACCAATGCCCCCAAGATCGCGCGCCAGACCGATTTCAGCGCCGCCGCGCAGGCCCATGCCGATCTGGTCGCCTATCTGAAGCCTTTCGGGCGTATCACGCGGGTGCAGCAGAGGGCGGCCAACTTCGCCGCCTCGGTGGTGTTCGGGCTGCTGATGCTGGGTATCGCGATCATCTGGGTGCTGGTCTGGCGCGGCTATCTGTAAGCGCGGCTTTGCTTTGCTGCTGCTTTCGGGTATGAGGCGCGCTTGCAAAGGAACGCGACATGGCCGAACCCAAGAAGCTTTTCATCAAGACCTATGGCTGTCAGATGAACGTCTATGACAGCTCGCGCATGGCGGAAGCCATGAGCGCGGATGGCTATGTCCTGACCGAGGATCAGGCCGAGGCCGATATGGTTCTGCTGAACACCTGCCATATTCGCGAAAAGGCGGCGGAAAAGCTGTATTCTGACCTTGGCCGGCTCAAGCCGATGAAGGCTGAAAAGCCCGATCTGAAGATCGCCGTGGCCGGCTGCGTCGCCCAGGCCGAGGGCGAAGAGATCGTGAACCGGATGCCTCTGGTCGATCTGGTCGTCGGCCCGCAAAGCTATCACAAGCTGCCGGCGATGGCGCGTGGCGAAGGCCCGCGTGTGCTGACCGAATTCCCGGCCGAGGACAAGTTCGATCACCTGCCAAAGCGTGCGACCCGCCGCGCACCCACAGCCTTCCTGACCGTGCAGGAAGGCTGCGACAAGTTCTGTGCCTTCTGCGTCGTCCCCTATACCCGCGGGGCCGAGGTCAGCCGCCCGGTTGAACGTATTCTGGCCGAGGCGCGCGATCTGGTCGAACGCGGGGTCCGCGAAATCACCCTGCTGGGCCAGAACGTCAATGGCTGGCACGGGGCGGGGGCGGACGGGCACGAATGGCATTTCGGGCGGCTGATCCGGGCCATTGCCGAAATCGACGGGCTGGACCGGATCCGCTATACCACCAGCCACCCCAACGACATGACCGACGACCTGATCGAGGCGCATGGGGATGAGCCCAAGCTGATGCCCTATCTGCATCTGCCGGTGCAGTCGGGTTCGGACAGGGTTCTGAAGGCAATGAACCGCAAGCATACAGCGGCCGAATATCTGCGCCTGATCGAGCGTATCCGTGCCGCGCGCCCCGATATCATGCTGACCTCGGATTTCATTGCGGGCTTCCCGGGCGAGACCGATCAGGACCACCGCGACACGCTGAAACTGATCGAGGATGTCGGCTATGGCACCGCCTTCAGCTTTAAATACTCGCCGCGTCCGGGCACGCCCGCTGCCGGGCGCGAATGCGTGCCGGACGATGTGGCGGATGCGCGCTTGCAGGAAATGCAGGCGCTGCTGACCCGCCAGCAGAAGGCCGCGCAGGAATCCATGGTTGGTCGCCGCGTTGGTGTGCTGTTCGAAAAAACCGGCCGGATCGAGGGCCAGATGGTCGGCAAGTCCGACTATCTGCATTCGGTCTTTGTCGAGGCCCCTGACGCCCGCATCGGCGATCTGATCGAGGTCGAGATCACCCATTCGGCCGCCAATTCGCTGGCAGGAAAGCTGCTTTGATGCCAGGCTGGGTCTGGCTGAGCGGGGCGATCATCCTGGAGGTGGTCGGGACCACCGCACTGCAGCAATCCGCGCAATTCACCCGACCGCTGCCCACCATCGTCATGGCGGCCTGTTACGGGCTGGCCTTCTATGCGCTGTCGGTGGTGGTTCAAAGCATGCCGATGGGCGCGGTCTATGCGATCTGGTCCGGTGTCGGCATTGCGCTGATTTCACTGATCGGCGCGATCTTTCTGGGCCAGCATCTGGACCGCGCGGCGGTCGCCGGGATCGCGCTGATCGCGTCCGGCGTGGTTGTCATCAACCTGTTTTCCGGTTCTGGCCCGCACTGAGCAGCAGCCCGTGCAAAGCCGGACCGCGTCCTAGCCCTTCGGATTGTCGCCCAAGGGCTTTTCCGTCACCCGCATCGGTTCCGAGAAGATCGGCGAGGCAGTGGTGCTGACGCCGGTTGTCGTCTCGGCCCCGACAGCAGGTTCTGCGGCGGGTGTTACGACGGGTTCGGGGCGCGGCTGCTCGGCCGGTTTGGCGGTGGCAGCCGGCGCGGGCGCGGGCGCGGCGGGCGGCGCGGGCGGGTTGGCTGGTGCGGCAGGCTTCACCTCGGCTGCGGTCAACGCACGCGGCATTGTCGCGGCTGCTTTCGGGCGGCGAAAGATCAGCAGGTTGTGAAACAGCGTCGTGCGCCCGGTCAGCCCGCTGCGTTCTTCCGAAGGCAGCGTTTCGGCGCGCAGATATTCCCAGCCCTCGCTGGCCATGCGGTTGATTTCATCGGTCAGCGTCAGGGCGTAACGCTCGGCCGGCGTTTTCGCGGCCTTGGCCTTCTCGCTGCGGATCGGCGCGGGAATGGCGGTATATTCGAACGAGCTCATGCTGCTTTTCCCTGTGTGGTTGCCGATTTCATAGGGCAGAAGCGCAGGCCTTGGCCAGTCCCGTCATGCCCGATTGGCGGATGCGCGCATTGCCCAGCTGCGGATCCAGACCCCCAGCGACAGGCCGATCTCGGTCTGGATCAGGCAGATCAGGAAGTTGAAGGTGATCGACAGAAACAGCGCTGGCAGGGCGCGGGGCAGTGTTGCGCCGGCAAGGCCAAGGATGGCGGGCCAGGCATCAATCAGTGCGTGGCCTTCGGCCTTCAGCGCGATTGCGGCCATTGCAAAGGGCAGTACGAAGGTGGCGGCGGCAAACAGAAGATAGGCCATAAGCCGGCTATAGGGGCGGCGCGTGGCCCAGTCGGGCTGCGCGGGCAGGGTGCCGCGCCACAAGGCGCCGACAATGGCGGCGGCCAGCACCGGCACGGCGGTGAAGACGATACCGCCGGCCGTCTGCGGAAGTGCGGCGTTGAAGATCGCGAACCACCAGACCAGAAGCAGGCCGGGCAGGGCGATCAGCAGGAACAGGCCCGCCAGACGCCACTTGCCCGCTTGTCCGGTCGCGGTGGTCACAGGCCCAGCTTCTGCGCCACCAGTTCATTGACGGCGGCCGGGTTGGCCTTGCCGCCGGTGGCTTTCAGCACCTGACCGACGAACCAGCCTGCCAGCTTGGGGTTGGCCTTGGCTTTTTCGACCTGTGCCGGGTTCTCGGCGATGATCGCATCGACTGCTGCCTCGATTGCGCCCAGATCGGTGACCTGCTTCATGCCGCGCGATTCCACGATCTCGGCCGGGTCGCCGCCTTCGGTCCAGACGATCTCGAACAGGTCCTTGGCGATCTTGCCTGAAATGTCGCCCTTGCTGATCAGGTCGATGATCCCGCCAAGCTGAGCGGAGCTGACGGGAGAGGTTTCGACCGTCAGGCCTTCCTTGTTCAGGCGGCCAAACAGCTCGTTGATGACCCAGTTCGCGGCCATCTTGCCATCGCGGCCTGCGGCCACGGCCTCGAAATAATCGGCATTCTCGACCTCGGCGGTCAGGACGCTTGCGTCATATTCCGAAAGCCCCAGCACTGTGACGAAGCGCGCCATCTTGGCGCCCGGCAGTTCGGGCAGCGCGGCCTTGATGTCGTCGACCCAGGCCTGTTCGATTTCCAGCGGCAGAAGGTCGGGATCGGGGAAATAGCGATAATCGTGCGCTTCCTCCTTCGATCGCATCGACCGGGTTTCGCCCTTGTCCGGGTCATACAGGCGGGTTTCCTGAACGATCTTGCCGCCGTCTTCGATGATGGCGATCTGGCGGCGGGCTTCGTATTCGATGGCGGCCTGAATGAAGCGCAGCGAGTTCATGTTCTTGATTTCGCAGCGCGTGCCCAGCACGCCGAAATCGCCGGTTTCCATGAAGCGTTCGTAATCGCCGGGCTTGCAGACGCTGACATTCACGTCGGCGCGCAGGTTGCCGTTCTGCATATTGCCGTCGCAGGTGCCCAGATAGCGCATGATCTGGCGCAGCTTGCTGACATAGGCGGCGGCTTCTTCCGGCCCGCGGATGTCGGGACGGCTGACGATTTCCATCAGCGCCACGCCCGTGCGGTTGAAATCGACGAAGGACATGTTCGGGTCCATGTCATGGATCGACTTGCCCGCATCCTGTTCCAGGTGGATGCGTTCGACACGGACGCGGCGCGCGACACCGGGGCCCATATCGACGATGATTTCGCCCTCGCCCACGATGGGGTGGTAAAGCTGGCTGATCTGATAACCCTGCGGCAGGTCGGGATAGAAATAGTTCTTGCGATCGAAGGCCGAGGTCAGGTTGATCGCGGCGTTCAGCCCCAGCCCTGTCTTGACCGCCTGTTCGACGCAGAATTCGTTGATGACCGGCAGCATGCCCGGCATGGCCGCGTCAACGAAGGCGACGTTGCTGTTGGGCTCGGCCCCGAAGGTGGTCGAGGCACCGGAAAACAGCTTGGCATTGCTGCTGACCTGCGCATGCACCTCCAGCCCGATCACCAGCTCCCAGTCCGATTTGGCACCGGCAATGCGCTTGGGTTCAGGCGTGGTGAATTCGAGATGGTCGAGCATGGCGTCTATCCTGTCTTGTCGCCCCGGTTTCTATGCCGGGCAGCCCGCGCGGGCAAGGGCCGAGGGCCGCAGAGGCTGGCCGCGTCCTGTCAGGGGCCTATGGCACGAATGACACCGTGGATCACCAAAATGGCGATCTTCCCGGATTCTTTACCAGCGACGGCTATTCACGCGCCGCATGATCGTCTAGCCGGCGGCAGAGAACCAATAACCGCAAGCGTGGATAATGCGTAAACTCGTTAAACTGGCCATTCTGGCCACAGGCATTGCCGTCGCAGGCTGCGACAGTGCCAGTATCGGCAAATCGGCCGTGGATGCGCCGACGCTGAATGCGGGCCAACCCGGCCTGACCCGGCGGGCGCTGTCGAAGCTGCCGGGGGCAGAGCCGTTGCCCTCGATGAACTGGGACGGGCGCGACAGCAGCGCCGAATGGACCGATGCGACGCTTGCGGCGCTGGATGCCGAAGGCGCGGTGCTGATGTCGCGGGTGCCGTCGGACGTGATGGAGTTCTGCCCCGCCTATGCCAGCCAAAGCCCAGAGAACCGCAAGGCTTTCTGGGCCGGCCTGTTGTCGGCCGTGGCGAAATACGAAAGCAGCCACAATCCGCGCGCCAAGGGCGGCAGTGGCCGCTATCAGGGGCTGATGCAGATCTCGACCGCGACGGCGCGGAATTTCGGCTGCGGTGGCTCGATGCTGGACGGCAGGGCGAACATGGCCTGTGCGGTCAGGATCGCAGCGAACCAGGTCGGGCGGGACAACGCCATTGCGCGGGGCAATGGTGGCTGGCGCGGGGTTGCGCGCGACTGGATGCCGCTGCGCAACAATTCCAAGCGGGCAGCGATCGCCGGCTGGACCAGCAAGCAATCATACTGCCGGTAACGAAAAGGGGCGCCGTTGCGCCCCTTTCCATCAGCGAAGTGCTGCAAGGATGCGCGCCCAGCTGCGCGCGCCCTTGGCAAAGCTTTCGACGTCGTATTTTTCATTCGGGGAATGGATGCGGTCGGATTCCTTGGCAAAGCCGATCAGCATCGTGTCCATGTTCAGGATGCGCTTGAAGTCGCCGGCGATGGGGATCGACCCGCCCATGCCGATAAAGACTGCCTCGCGGCCCCATTCCTCGCTCAGTGCCTGTTTTGCCGTTTCAAAAGCCGGGTCCGACAGGTCCATCACCGCTGCGGGCGATCCGCCATGTTCGTGGAATTCAACGCGGCAATCGGCGGGGATATAGCTTTCGACATGGGCGCGGAAGGCGCTGCGGATCTTGTCGGGGTCTTGGGTACCGGTCAGGCGGAAGCTGACCTTGGCGCGGGCTTCGGCTGGCAACACGGTCTTGAAGCCGTCGCCGGTATAACCGCCAGTGATGCCGTTGATTTCCGCCGTCGGCTGGTTCCAGACCATTTCCAGCGGCATCCGGCCCTTTTCGCCCACGGGGTGTTTCAGTCCGACACGGGACAGGAATTCCTCGGCGTCGAAATTCAGCGCCTCCCAGTCGCGGCGAAGATCGTCCGACAGTTCCTCGACGCCGTCATAGAAGCCGGGCAGGGTGACGCGGCCGTTTTCGTCCTTGAGTGCCGCCAGCGCGTTGCACAGGATCTGAATCGGGTTCGCGGCCAGTCCGCCGAAGCTGCCCGAATGCAGATCCTGATTGGCGGCGTGGACGATGATCTCCTCGCCCACCAAGCCGCGCAACTGGCTGGAAATCGCCGGGCGGCCATCTGCGGCCCGTGCGGTATCGCAGATCAGCGCCAGCGACTGCGACAACTCGTCACGGTTGGCTTCAAGAAACGGGATCAAGGATGGCGAGCCGGATTCCTCCTCGCCCTCGAACAACAAGGTCAGCCCCGAGGGCAGCGCGCCATGCACATCCTTCCATGCCCGGCAGGCCTCGACGAAGGTCATCAGCTGGCCCTTGTCGTCAGATGCGCCGCGCCCCCGGATGACCGGACCCTCGTCGGTTTCCTCGATGGCGGGGTCGAAGGGCGGGCGGTTCCAAAGGTTCAGCGGATCGACCGGCTGCACATCGTAGTGGCCATAGAAAAGAATAGTTCTTTCAGTGCCTTGCGGGGTGGATGCGACAACCATGGGATGGCCCTCTGTCTCGCGGATTTCGGCAGCGAAGCCGAGAACGCGCAGCTCGTTCACCAGCCAGGTCGCAGCGTCGAAAACATCGCTGTCATGGGCGGGGTCGGTCGAGATCGAGGGGATGCGCAGAAAGCCCATCAGCCGCTCGATTGCCTGGGGCAGATCGGCGTCCAGCCGGTTCAGAACTTCGTCGAGCTTTTGGTCTGCCATGGTATTCCTGACTGTTTTGCTGTGGATAAACGCGTGGAAACGATTGGCGAATATTCAGAAATTTGCCCTGTTCCTTGCGGCATTTGACACTTATCAATGTGGGGTCCGCACGATTTGACATGATCGCCCCCAGCAAGCAAGGCAAGGGACCCCGCGATGGATTATAACGCCGCTCTCGACCAGGCTATTGGCAAGCTGCATGATGAAGGCCGCTACCGTACCTTTATCGATATCGAACGTCGCAAGGGTGCTTTTCCGCATGCGATCTGGACCCGCCCCGATGGGACCGAACAGCAGATCACGGTCTGGTGCGGCAATGATTATCTGGGCATGGGTCAACACCCGGCGGTTCTGGCGGCCATGCACGAGGCGCTGGATGCCACCGGTGCAGGCTCTGGCGGGACGCGCAACATCTCGGGGACGACGGTCTATCACAAGAAGCTGGAAGCCGAACTGGCCGACCTGCACAGCAAGGAAGCCGCGCTTGTCTTTTCCAGCGCCTATATCGCCAATGACGCGACGCTTTCGACGCTGCGCAAGCTGTTTCCCGGTCTGATCATCTATTCCGACGCGCTGAACCACGCCTCGATGATCGAGGGGATCAAGCGTTTCGACGGCGCCAAGCGGATCTTCCGCCACAATGACGTGGCCCATCTGCGCGAGTTGCTGGAGGCAGACGATCCCGAGGCGCCGAAACTGATCGCCTTCGAATCGATCTATTCGATGGATGGCGATTTCGGCCCGATCGAGGCGATTTGCGACCTCGCCGATGAATTCAACGCGCTGACCTATCTGGACGAGGTTCACGCCGTCGGCATGTATGGCCCCCGCGGTGGCGGCGTCGCCGAACGCGACGGGCTGACGGGGCGCATCGACATTTTCAACGGCACGCTGGGCAAGGCTTTCGGCGTTTTCGGCGGCTATATCGCCGCTTCGGCCAAGATGGTCGACGCCATCCGCTCTTATGCTCCGGGCTTCATCTTTACCACTTCGCTGCCGCCGGCCGTGGCCGCAGGTGCCGCCGCCTCGATTGCTTTCCTGAAGACGGAAGCGGGGCAGAAGCTGCGCGATGCCCAGCAATTGCACGCCCGCATCCTGAAAATGCGCCTGAAAAGCCTTGGCATGCCGATCATCGATCATGGCAGCCATATCGTGCCGGTCCATGTCGGCCATCCGGTGCATTGCAAGGCGCTGTCCGACATGCTGTTGAACGATTTTGGCATCTATGTGCAGCCGATCAACTTCCCGACCGTGCCGCGCGGTACAGAACGGCTGCGCTTCACGCCCTCGCCGGTCCACACCCCCGATCAGATCGATACGCTGGTGCGGGGGATGGATGCGCTCTGGGCACAGTGCAAACTGAATCGCTCGGCTGCCGTGGCGTGACCACGCTGACGGGGTGAACCCCTCTCGCGTCTGTGATAACCTTGTCTTAACTAAGTTGTGCAAAGTTGCGATTCGCGCGACATGCATGGGGCAGAGAGTATAGGACAGGCGTTAATGATCGGGCTGCCGGCAAAATCGTCGTCACAGCAGGGCTTCGACACCGAAGCTCAGGATGAAGGCATGGATTCGCCTCTGGGCGATATCATGCGGGGGGAACGGGCGACGCTGGGCAAGTCGCTGCTGGATGTGCAGCGAGAGCTGCGAATCCGGGCCAGCTATATTGCCGCGATCGAGAATTGCGACATCAAGGCCTTTGACGCGCCCAGCTTCATCTCTGGCTATGTGCGGTCTTATGCGCGCTATCTGAAGATGGACCCCGATTGGGTGTTCCGCCGCTTTTGTGCCGAATCGGGCTTCTCGCCCACCCATGGCATGGCCCCCGCGGCGTCGGGCCCGAAGCCGCAGCGCCGTCCCTCCGACCCGGCAGAGGCGCTGGCGAATCCGCGTGCGCTGTTCATCCCCCAGCCCGAATCCTTCTGGTCCTCGGTCGAGCCGCGCGCCATCGGTTCGCTGGTGGTGCTGATCGCGCTGGTAACCGGGCTTGGTTATGGTGGCTGGTCGGTCTTGCAGGAACTGCAGAAGGTGAACCTGACGCCGGGCGATCAGGTGCCGGGCGTGACCGCCGCGCTGGATCCGGCCGAAACCACGACCCAGCCGGTGTTGGAAGACGGCGAAGACCTGGCCGTCAACCTGCCTCAGCCTGAAGGTATCGACCGCATCTATCGCCCGCAGGTGCTTGAGGTGCCGGTGCTGACCGCGCGCGACGGCCCGATCGCCTCGATCGACCCCGAACTGCCGAGCCCGACCGAGCTTGCATCAGCTGCCGCGGCGCAGGATGCTCAGGTCGGCACGGTTCCTGCGGTTGCGGTCGAAGCGGCTGGCCGAGTGCTGGCCAGGGCCACCGATTACGGCCCACAATTGCCCGCCGACGAAATGGCGGTGCGCACGGTTGCGATGGATGCGCCGGAATTGGAGCTGCTGGCGGTGCGTCCGGCATGGGTGCGCGTCACCTCGGCCGACGGCACGGTGCTGCTGGAAAAGACCATGGATGCCGGTGAACGCTTTGCCCTGCCCAAACTGGAATCGCCGCCCGTTCTGCGGGCCGGCAATTCGGGCGCGATCTATTTCGCGGTGAATGGCCGCACCTATGGCCCCGCCGCACCAGGCGCGCAGGTGGTCAAGAATGTCGAGCTGTCGCCTGCCAGTCTGACCGCGAAATATGTCTTTGCCGACCTGTCGAAGGACGAGGATCTGAAGAAAATGGTCGCCATGGCCTCTGCCGATCCGGACCTGATTCAGGGCGATGCCGCCGACGCCCAGCCGGTTTCTTTAGGTCAGCAATAGGCCGCAATCAATTGATGCGGATGCAAAAGGCTCGCGTCGGTGGCGCGAGCCTTTCTGCTTGGTAACGGATCAGATCGCCGTCGAATGCCCGCTGGCGGCCATGTCATAGGCGTCCAGCCGGCGCGCGATCATCCGGGTCAGGGGACGGCCTTCGGGGGGGATGTTCAGGCTGCCATCAGGTTCAATCTGGACCATGTTGCCGAAATGGGCGGCAATCGGTGCGAAAAGCTGCGCCAGCGCCGTCCGGTCCAGCCCGAACTGCGCGCCCATCTCTGCCGCGTCGATGCGGAAATCGCACATCAGCGCCTCGATCATACGGGCGCGCCATTTGTCTTCGGCCGTGAAGGCATGCCCGCGCGAGACGGACAGCCGGCCCGCGCGGATCGCCTTGGTATGCGCGGCGGTCGCCGGGGCGTTCTGCGCGAAACCCTGCGGATAATGCGAGATGGACGACGCCCCGAGCCCCACCAGCGCCTCTGCCTGATCGTCGGTGTAGCCCTGAAAATTCCGCCTCAGCTTGCCAGCCTTCTGCGCCGTCGCCAGCCCGTCATCGGGGCGGGCGAAATGGTCGATGCCGATCTGGACATAGCCGTCGGCCAGGAAAAGCTCCTGCGCGGTGTTGAACAGATCCAGCCGTGCCTCGGGCGAGGGCAGGGCGTCGGAGGGGATCATCACCTGCCGCTTGGCCATCCAGGGCACATGGGCATATCCATACAGCGCCACCCGGTCGGGCGACAGCGCCAGCAGCTTTTGCACCGAATCTGCGACCCGGCGACGGTCCTGATGCGGCAGACCATACAGGATATCGGCGTTGACGCTGGCGATGCCGCGGGCGCGAATAATCTCGACCGCCTCGGCGGTGATCTCGAAACTCTGGTCGCGGCCGATGGTTTTCTGGATCTCGGGGTCGAAATCCTGCACGCCGATGCTGGCGCGGGTCAGCCCGGCCTCTGCCAGCGCATCCATGCGGGCGTCGTCGATCTCGTTCGGGTCGATCTCGACCGAGAATTCGGCGCCGTCGGCCAGCGGGAAGGCATCAAACACTGCACCAGCCACACGGCGCATCATGTCGGGCGGCATCAGCGTGGGCGTCCCGCCGCCCCAATGCAGCCGCGACAGCCGGATGCCGGGGGCGAGATTGGCCTTCAGCAGTTCCAGCTCTGCGAGCAGCACATCGGCATAGGCGCGCACCGGGTCGTCCGATTGCGTGCCCTGCGTGCGGCAGGCGCAGAACCAGCACAGCCGGCGACAGAACGGCACATGCATGTACAGCGAGATCGCCGAGCCTGCCGGAATGGCGGCCTGCCAGGCGGCGGCATCGGCCGGCCCGATCGCAGGTTTGAACTGCGTGGCCGGCGGATAAGAGGTATAGCGCGGCACGCGTGCGTCAAACAGTCCCAGCCGCGAGAGTTGCGATTCATGTGTCATGGGCGTAGCAATAACTTGCGCACAGGATAATTCATTGATGCAAGTCAAGCTGAACACGGCCGAAAGGCCCCCAAGCCAGGCACTGGTCAGTTGCGATGATTGCCCGATCCGTTACCGGGCGGTCTGCGCGAATTGCGAAGCCGGCGATCTCGAGCGGCTCGAAGCGGCGAAATATGACCGTAGCTATCAGGCTGGGCAGGTGATCGCCTGGGCGGGTGAGCGGATGGACTTCGTGGCCTCGCTGATCGGCGGCGTCGCCAGCCTGACGCAGACGCTGGAAGATGGGCGTACGCAGATGGTCGGCCTGTTGCTGCCCAGCGATTTTCTGGGCCGCCCCGGTCGCGATAGGGCCAGCTATACAGTTACCGCAGTCACCGACGTGACCTTGTGCTGCTTTCGCCGCAAGCCCTTCGAGGCGATGATGGCGCATAATCCGCGCATTCCGGCACGGCTGCTGGAAATGACCCTGGACGAGTTGGACGCAGCCCGCGAATGGCTGATGCTACTGGGCCGAAAATCCGCGCGCGAAAAGATCGCCTCGTTCCTGGCCATTCTCGCCCGGCGAGAGGCGGCGCTGAAGCGGCAGCGTCCCGGTGGTGCGATCGACCTGACCCTGCCGCTGACACGCGAGGCGATGGCCGATTACCTGGGGCTGACGCTGGAAACGGTCAGCAGGCAGATGTCGGCGCTGAAGCGCGACAATCTGATAGAATTGCGTGGCAAGCGTGGTGTGGTGCTGGTCGATTACGAGCTGCTGCTGGCCGAAAGCGGCGACGATGAGGATGGCGGGCTGATCAACTGATCTATTGCCAGCGCTGCCGGTTAACCTCGATCGCGGCGATGCGTTTTTCCAGATGGGGATGGGACAGCAGCCATGCGGGCGCGGCGCTGCGTCGACCGCCTGTCAGCCGTTCCAGCTTGCGAAACAGTGACACCTGCGGCTCGGCCCCGATCCCGGATTTGACCAGCAAGGCGGTGGCAAAGCGGTCAGCCTCGAATTCGTCTTCCTGCGACAGACGTGCGGCGACGGCGCGCAGCGCCAGTCCGATCAGCCATGGCCCGATGAAGGGCAGGAAGCGGCCAATGGTCATCAACAGAACCGAGCGGATGACGTTCTGGCCGGCAAAGTCGATCATCCGCCGCTTGCTGTGGCCATGGGCGACATGGCCCAGCTCATGCGCGATCACGCCCGAGATTTCCTCGGGTGTGACCTCGCCCTTGTGCATCCGGTCAAGAAAACCGCGGGTGATGAAGATGCGCCCGTCCGGGGCGGCAAGCCCGTTGATAGCGGGGATTTCATAGACATGTGCGCGGATGCGCGGCAGGTCCATCGCTGCGCCCAGCCGGTCCAGCAGCGGGTTCAGTTGGGGATCGTTCAGCGGTGTCGAACGCTCGTTCAACTCGCGCTTCAACCGCCAGACGGAAAAGAACCACATGGCAAGCGCGTAGGCGAGGATCAGCAGAAGCGGCAGGAACCTGAGCATCTGCCAGATGTGGGCCAGCGGCGGGCGCGGATCAAGGGGAAAGGCGCGGGCGGTCAGCCCAAGACGCGCATCGCCCGTGTCAGCCCCTCCAGCGTCAGCGGCATCATCCGATGGCCGGTGATTTCGTCGATCATGCGGATCGACTGGGTATAGCGCCAGTGTTTCTGCGGGACCGGGTTCAGCCAGACGTGATCGGGCCAGGTTTCCAGCGCACGCTTCAGCCACAGCTCGCCCGGTTCGGCGTTCCAATGTTCGTTGGCGCCGCCCGGCACGGCGATTTCATAGGGTGACATCGAGGCATCGCCGACGAAGATGCATTTATAGTCGCGGCCATAGCGGTTCAGGATGTCCCAGGTGGGTGTCGTTTCGGTCCAGCGGCGGTGCGAATCCTTCCAGACGGCCTCATACAGGCAGTTGTGGAAGAAGAAGTGCTCCATATGCTTGAACTCGGCGCGGGCGGCCGAAAACAGTTCGTCCACGACGCGGATATGGTCGTCCATCGAGCCGCCCACGTCCAGAAACAGCAGCACCTTGACGGCGTTGCGCCGCTCGGGCCGGGTCTGGACGTCGATATAGCCGTGATCGGCACTGGCGCGAATGGTGGCGGGCAGGTCCAGCTCTTCGGCCGCGCCGTGGCGTGCCCATTGGCGCAGGCGTTTCAGTGCCACCTTGATGTTGCGGGTGCCCAGCTCGACACTGTCGTCGAAATCGCGGAACTCGCGCTTGTCCCAGACTTTCGTGGCCTTGCGGTGGCGGCTGGCATCCTGCCCGATCCGCACGCCTTCGGGGTTAAAGCCGTAAGCCCCGAAGGGCGAGGTGCCGGCCGTGCCCACCCATTTGCTGCCGCCCTGATGGCGTCCCTGCTGTTCGGCAAGTCGCTGGCGCAGCTTGTCCATCAGCGCCTCGAAGCTGCCGGTGGCCTCGATCTCGGCCTTTTCGGCATCGGTCAGCAGCTTTTCGGCCAGTCTTTCCAGCCATTCACGGGGCAGGTCGATCTGGTCGACAAGCGCCTCGACCGGGATCTGTTCGACGCCGGCGAAGCTTTCGGCGAAGGCGCGGTCAAAGCGGTCAATATGGCGTTCGTCCTTCACCAGCGCGGTGCGGGCGAAGTGATAAAAATCGTCGACGTTTTCGCCCGTCACCCCGGCCGACAGCCCGCCCAGCAGATCCAGATATTCCCGGAGGCTGACCGGCACGCCCTGACGGCGCAGGCTGTCGAGGAAGGGGCGAAACATCAGGCCACGGCGGAACGGGCGAGGATCAGCGTCACGATCAGCCCCGCCAGCATCAGCGCCAGCATATGCGCAAGCGCCCATTGCAGCCGGTCCTTGGTGTTGCCGCCCACGCGCCCGGCGCGGAACCAGCCAAGCACGAAGCCCAGAATCATGCAGGCGAGAACGATCATTGGGCGGGCTCCGTTTCGGTATCAGCAGGCAGGGCCGGGTCGGCGGCCGGGGCAGTGGTGGCGCCGCTTTCGGCGGGCAGGTCCGGGGTCTCGGTCGCCGCATCATCTGCTTGTGGCGCGGCTGCGGGGGCGGTGGATCCGTCGGCCGGGCCGGGGCCTTCGGTGGCGACCGGGCCGGGCTGGCTTAGCCGGTTCTGGTCCCATTCGCCGGATGCGATCTGCCCGGTGGCATAGCGCATGACGCCCTGGCCCTGCCGCTTTCCGGCGACGAAATTGCCGGTATAGGTGTCGCCGGTCGCATAGGTGGCGACGCCTTCGCCGTCGATCTCGCCACCTTTCCAGCCGCCTTCATAGATGAAACCGTCGGTGGTGGTCAGCTTGCCCTGACCCTCGCGCAGGCCGGCGACGAATTGACCGGTATAGACGGTGCCATCGGGATAGGTCGCCTGACCGCCGCCATCGCGCTGTCCGGCCTTCCATTCGCCGTTATAGACATAGCCGTCGGGATAGGTCATCCGGCCCTGGCCCTCGATCCGGGCATCCTTGAAGCCGCCTTCATAGACCATACCATTGGCATAGGCCGCGCGGCCCTGGCCCTGAATCACCCCGGCGATCCAGTCGCCTTCATAGGTGGCACCATCGGGATAGGTGATCTTGCCCTGACCGTCGGGCTGATCGGCGGCCATCTGGCCCTCATAGACCGAACCATCGGGATAGGTGATCTTGCCCGCGCCCTGCATCTGTCCGGCAACCCAGGCGCCGGTATAGATATAGCCGTCAGTGCCGGTGAAGGTGCCGGTGCCGTGGCGCTTGTCGTCCTGAAACTGGCCCGCATAGACATCGCCATTGGCATAGGTGGCGCGGCCTTCGCCCTGACGCTTGCCGGCGCGCATCTCGCCTTCGTAGCGGTCGCCCGACTGCTGGACCAGCTCGCCCCGGCCCGACATCTGCCCGGCCTCCCACACGCCATCATATATCAGGCCGTCGGGCATGGTCAGCTTGCCGCGCCCGGCGCGCTGCCCGGCCAGCATCTGGCCTTCGTAAACCGCGCCGTCGGGATAGGTGATGCGGCCCTGGCCTTCCTTGGCGCCGTTGATCCAATCGCCATCATAGCGGTAGCCGTTGGGCTGGGTCAGCACGCCCTTGCCGTGATGCATGGCGTTCTGGAAACCGCCCTCATAGCTGGCGCCATTGGCGTATTGGGCCACGCCCTGTCCGGTGATCTGGCCCTCGACCCAATCGCCTTCATAGGTGCCGCCATCGGCATAGGTGATCTTGCCTCGCCCGTTCGGCTTGCCTTTTGCGAACGTACCCTCATAGACCGAGCCATTGGGGAATTTCGCCCGACCTTGCCCGAGGATCTCGCCCTCGACCCAGTCGCCTTCGTATTCATAGCCCGAGGGCAGGGTGTATTTGCCGCGCCCGTGCTGCAAACCGCCGCGGAATGTGCCTGTATAGACCCCGCCATCGTCATAGGGCTTGGTCACGACATTGCCCGGTGCCGCCCCGGTCGGGGCGCTGTTGTCCTGCGCCAGTGCCGGCGCTGCCATCGCCAGGATGGCTGCCGCGAGTGCTGCCTTCATGCCCGCCTCCGTTCTTTGCCACCCCGTTTAGCCGAGAAGGAACCGCAGCGCAAAGCCTGCCGTTCCACTTCGCTGCGGCCTGCGCTATGGCTTGCGGCAGGATAACGAGGGACCGAACATGACCGACAGCATCCGCATCACCCTGGCCCAGCTGAACCCAACGCTGGGGGATCTGGAAGGCAATGCCTCGAAGGCGCGATCCGCCTGGGAAAAGGGCAAGGCTGCAGGGGCCGATTTCGTCGTGCTGCCGGAAATGTTCATCACCGGCTATCAGACGCAGGATCTGGTGCTGAAAAAGGGTTTTGTCGACCACGCCGTCAGCCAGGTCGAGGCATTGGCGCGCGAATGCGCCGATGGCCCGGCGCTTGGCATCGGCACGCCCTGGCGATTCGAGGGCAAGCTGTATAACGCCTTTTTCGTCTGTCAGGGCGGCAAGATCATCGCTCGCGTCCTGAAGCATGATTTGCCCCATAAACAACTGTTCGACGAGATGCGGCTGTTCGACGAGGGGCCGATTTCCGGCCCTTACAGCATCAACGGCGTGCGCATCGGCAGCCCGATCTGCGAGGATGCATGGTGGCCCGAGGTCGCCGAAACGCTGGAGGAATCGGGTGCCGAGATCCTCATCGTTCCGAATGGCAGCCCCTATCACCGGAACAAGCTGGATCTGCGCATGGGCCATATGGTCGCCCGCGTGGTCGAGAACCGGCTGCCGCTGGCCTATCTGAACTCTGTCGGTGGGCAGGATGACCAGATCTATGACGGGGCCAGCTTTGTGCTGAATCCGGGGGCGCATGGCGGCGCGGAAAAGGTCGTGCAGTTCCCGCCCTTCGACGAGGTGGTCGAGCATGTCGATTTCATCCGCACCGACAAGGGCTGGCGTGCCAAGCCCGGCCGGATGGACGACCAGCCCGACGAATGGGAACAGGATTACCGGGCGATGATGACGGGCCTGCGCGACTATCTGCACAAGTCGGGTTTCAGAAAGGTCGTTCTGGGCATGTCGGGCGGCATCGATTCGGCGCTGGTGGCGACCATTGCGGCCGATGCGATCGGGCCGGAGAATGTGCGCTGCGTCATGCTGCCCTCGGAATATACCTCGCAGGCATCGCTGGACGATGCCGCCGACGCGGCGGGGCGTCTGGGCGTGCGGCTGGACACGGTCAAGATCGACGGCGCGCGCGATGCGGTGTCAGACGCGCTGGCGCATCTGATGGAGGGCACGAAGCCCGACGTGACCGAGGAAAACATCCAGTCCCGCCTGCGTGGGCTGATGCTGATGGCGCTGTCGAACAAGCATGGCGAGATGCTGCTGACCACCGGCAACAAGTCCGAGGTCGCGGTGGGTTACGCCACCATCTACGGCGACATGGCGGGCGGCTATAACCCGATCAAGGACCTGTACAAGACCCGCGTGTTTGAAACCTGCCGCTGGCGCAATGCCAATCATCGCGGCTGGATGATGGGCAAGAAGGGCGAGGTGGTCCCACCCCAGATCATCACCAAGCCGCCAAGCGCCGAGCTGCGCCCCGATCAGAAGGACAGCGATTCGCTGCCGCCCTATGACGTGCTGGACCAGATCCTGTTCGGACTGGTGGAAGAAGACCTGTCGCTGAAGGATCTGGTGGCGCGCGGCTTCGACGCGGCCACGGTGAAGAAGGTCGAACAGCTTCTGCTGAACAGCGAATGGAAGCGTTATCAGGCAGCACCCGGGCCGCGCATCTCGACCAAGGCCTTCTGGCTGGACCGGCGCTATCCGCTGGTCAACCGCTGGCGGGACGAGTTGTAGGCGTCCCGAAAACATCAAAGCCGGGCAGGGGCCCGGCTTTCACGTTTCAGCCTTTCGGCGATCAGTTCAGCGCATCGATCTGATGCGGCAGCCAGACCTGCCACCAGCGGCGGGTTCTTTTCTGACTGCGGACCAGATCGGAATACTGGCCGCCATAGATTGCAAAATAGCCAAGCATCGCGGTCTCCTTTCTGCCAGCTGTTGCAGAAAGGATATGGGCATCGGCGGGAATGTCACAACCGCCAAGTGGTCAAAGCCGCATTGCATATGCTGCAATGCAGCGTATGGTTTGATCAGCCTGCCTATGCACTATGCGCAAGGCGTTTTGTCCCGGTTCTCAAGTCGAACAGACCATAGGCGGCGACGACCAGAAAGCACAGGCCCGGCACGATGTATGAAAACGCCGCCCCCCGCGCGTCCATCACCGCACCATGCACCAGCGGCATCAGCGCGCCGCCAAGGATGGCCATGACCAGCCCGGCCGCGCCGAACTTGGTATCGTCACCCAGCCCGTGCAGCGCGATCCCGTAGATGGTCGGGAACATCAGCGAAAGGCAGGTGGAAATCAGCACCACTGCCCAGACTCCGGCAGCGTTCGGGCTGCTCATGGCGAAGAAGCACAGCGCCGTTCCGGCCACCGCCATCAGCGTCAGCAGCATGGCCGGGCGCAGATAGCCCATCAGCCAGACCATCACGAAACGCGAGACGAGGAAGACCAGCAGGCTGGCTTGCAGATACCAGCCGGCATCGGCTTCGGTGCCGCCGATCGCCTCCATCACGTATTGGATGGTGAAGGTCCAGACGCAGGTCTGGGCGGCAACGTTGAAAAATTGCGCAATGACGCCAAAGCGATAGTGGCGATTCCGTAGCAACCGGCGCAGGGTGGCGGCGAAGTTGATCTCGTGGCCCTCGGTGGTCAGTTCGCGCTTGGTGGGCATCGGGATCACCGCAATGGCAATCCAGATCGCCACCAGCACGAAGGCAAAGCCGACATAGGGGACCATGACCGCGCTGAGTTCATCCATCTGAATCGCGCGCAGGGCGTCGGCGGGCATGGCAGCACGTTCGGCCTCGGTCGCGGGGTTCAGGCGCGGCAGGATCAGGGTCGCCGCCAGAAACACGCCGATATTCGTGCCGACCGGGTTGAAGGCCTGGGCGAAATTCAGCCGCCGAGTGGCATTATGTTCCGGCCCCATGGCGATCACGAAAGGATTGGCCGAGGTTTCCAGAATCGACAGTCCACCGGCCAGCATGAACAGGGCCAGCAGGAAGAAGCCGAACGTCATGGCCTGTGACGCGGGGTAAAACAGGAAAGCACCAAGAATCGCACAGCCCAGCCCCACCAGCACTCCGGTCTTGTAGGAAAAGCGCCGGTTGATGAAAGCCGCCGGCAGCGCCAGGCAGAAATACGCCCCATAATAGGAAAACTGTACGAAAGACGCCTGAAGCGTGCTCATCGAAAAGATCTTCGAAAAGACCTTTACCAGCGGATCCGTCATGTTCGCCGCGATCCCCCAGGCGGCGAAGCAGGTGACCAACAGGATGAAGGGCAGCTTCATCCCGTCATACAGATAGCCCGATTTCTCTGACATAATCCCCTCCATCCTCAAATGACTGATTTGTCCACCCTGGGCGACGCCGCGTAAAGGGGAAAGACATCTGGGGGGGATTTTGCCGCCCTGCGCGCCGCGCTTGCTGCTGGGCCGCACGGTCCCTAACCTGCGCCCGATTACGGGAGGAGTGACATGAACATCAGACCGGGCAAGAACATCGCCATCAAGGTGCCGCTGCACAAATGGGCCGAAACGGTCGCCTATTACCGCGACAAGGTCGGCCTGCCGATCGCGAAAGAGCTGAAGGAAAGCACCGGCTTCGTCTTCGGCGACATGACCCTGTGGATCGATCGGGTGGAACGGCAAAGTCAGGTCGATGTCTGGCTGGAACTTTTCAGCGACGATCCCGATGCCGCCATGGCCCATCTGGCCAGCCCCCAGCGTGATGAATTGGAGCCGCTGGACGGCGTCACCGGGCACTGGACCTCGGACCCGGCGGGTGTGGTGCTGCTGGTGCGCAACGAATGACCGCGATCGCTTCTTGACCGCGCGCCCGCTTGACCGCATATCCCCCCTTGTGCGGATGGCCGGATGACCGCGGCGAAAGTCGAGGAAAGTCCGGACTCCATAAGGTGACGGTGCCGGGTAACGCCCGGCGGGGGCAACCCCAGGGAAAGCGCCACAGAGAACAGACCGCCTGTGCCTGCACAGGTAAGGGTGAAACGGTGGGGTAAGAGCCCACCGGGGCCATGGCAACACGGCCCGCATGGCAAGCCCCACCGGGAGCAACGCCGAATAGGGATCCCGCGCCGCCTGCGGCAGCGCCACCTTGCGCCAGGGATCCGGGTTGGCGGCTTGACGCAGGCAGCAATGCCCTGCGCAGAGGAATGGTCATCCAGAGGGGCAACCCTTGGACAAAATCCGGCTTACAGGCCGTCCGCGCACTTCTCTTTTCCGGTGATGGTGAATTCACACCTGAAGCGGGGATTTGCCGATTCGACCGCAATGCCCGGCATCAGTCGCCCGCCGCTCCAACCTTCAGCCGTGGCGGCTGCGGCTGTCGGGCGGTGCTTCGTTGCGTGGGGCCATGCCATAATCGCGGATCACGCCCGCAACCCGCAGCCGGTAATCGGCCAGAACACCGGCGCGGGCTTCGGTCTGGGCGGCGCGATGCTCGGCCGTGTTGCGCCAGGCCTGAACGGCGGCCTCATCCCTCCAGAAGGACAGCGAGAGGTATTTGCCAGGCGTGGCCAGGCTCTCGAACCGCTCGACCGAGATGAAGCCGGGGATCCGTTCCAGTTCGGGTTTCAGTTCGGCAGCAAGGTCGAAATAGCGCGCGGGCCGGGCAGGGGTCAGTTCGAAGATGACGGCGATCATGGGCGCGCTCCGTGCGGGGTCGAGACCAGCTTGAGGAAGGTCCGGTCCTCGCGCAGCAGGAATTTCTCGCGCTGCGCGAAGGCGTAATTCTGCCGGCCCAGTGGGTCTTCGGCAAGACGGGCGCGATAGGCCTCGTACCCCGCAAGGCTGTCGATGTGATAGATGCCATAGGCCAGCGTCGAAGACCCCTCATGCGGCGCGAAATAGCCGACCAGATCGGCGCCGCAGCGCGGAATGGCCTGTCCCCAGTTGCGGGCATATTCGGCAAAGGCGGCGCGTTTCGTGGGGTCGATGTGATAGCGGATGATGCAGGTCAGCATGAGAACTCCTTCGTTTCGGCCATCATCATCGCCGATTGTGTGTTCGATATGTTTCGGTTAGCGTCGAAGCATGAAAGACGGTCCCGACATTGCCCGCATCGCCGCGCTTATCGGCGATCCCGCCCGCGCCAATATGCTGACGGCGCTGATGGATGGGCGCGCGTTGACCGCGACCGAACTTTCCCAGATCGCCGGCGTCACCCCACAGACCGCAAGCGCACACCTGGCGCGGCTTGGCCAAGGCGGGCTGATCCGCCAACGCAAGCAGGGCCGCCACCGCTATGCCGAACTGGCCTCGCCCGAGGTTGCCGGCGTGCTGGAGGCGTTGATGGGCCTTGCCACCACCAGCGGCCATCTGCGCCGCCGCCCCGGCCCGCGCGATGCCCAGCTGCGGCGGGCGCGGGTCTGCTATGACCATCTGGCCGGAGAGATGGGAACGCAGATGTTCGACACCATGCTGGCGCGCGGCCACCTGTTCCGTCGGGAAGACGAGATCGTGCTGACCGAGCCCGGCAGTGATTTCACCCGCGACTTCCTTGGCCCCGAGACGCAAACCCGGTCCCGCGCGCCCCTTTGCCGCGAATGCCTGGATTGGAGCGACCGGCGCTCTCATCTGGCTGGCCGATTGGGCCGGGCGATGCTGGCGCGGATGATCGCGCTTGGCTGGGCGCGGCGCGCCGAAGGCAGCCGGGTGATCCGCTTTACACCGGATGGAGAAAGGCAGTTTCAGGCGTTGTTTTCCAGTTGACACGGCGGGCCGGAACGCTAAAAGGCGGCTTCCAAGACATTTCGCGGTGGCCCCTCGGGCGCCGCCGCAGCAGGAGCAAGAACAATGGCGAAGCCGACGACGATCAAGATCCGTCTGAACTCGACGGCCGGGACCGGGCACTTCTATGTCACCAAGAAGAACGCCCGCACCATGACCGAAAAAATGACGGTCAACAAATACGACCCGGTTGTGCGCAAGCATGTCGAATACAAGGAAGGCAAGATCAAGTAAGATCGCGCCCTCTTTCGGACTGAATGAACCGCGCCCCGGCGCGGTTTTTTCATGTCTGCGGCGGCGTGCCTGCTGGATCGCCGAATGGATATTTGAACCAGAGTGAACCTTCATTCTGGACCAAATATCCCCGCCGGAGGCAGGCGGCGCCTATGCCCGGAACCGTTTGCGCAGGGTCGCGGCCAACAGTGCCGCAAACGCGGCCAGAAGAACTGGCAAGTTCCCGATCCGCAGCCACAGGGTTTCCGGCAGCGGCGCGGGCAGTGCGGTGTCGATATGGCCGGTCGCGCCAAGGGGCAGTTCGGCGGTGATCCTGCCCAGCGGGTCGATGGCGGCGGTGACGCCAGTATTTGCGGCGCGCATCAACGGCAGGCCCGATTCAATTGCCCGCAGCCGCGCTTGCGCCAGATGCTGATATGGGCCTGAGATGGTGCCGAACCAAGCGTCATTGGTGACCTGCAACAGCCATTCTGCGCCCTGGACGCTGCGCAGGTGCTGGGGAAATATCGCCTCGTAGCAGATCAGCGCCTGCATGGGCGGCAGGCCATCCGGGGTCATCACCATGGGGCCGGGGCCGGGGGAATAGCCAAAGCCCTGCTGTGCGGCGAATGCGCCGATGCCGAACCGCGCCAGCACGTTGCCCCAGGGCACATATTCGCCAAAGGGGACAAGGTGGAATTTGTCATAGATCTGGGCGACGGTACCGCCCGGGGCGACCTCGACCAGAGAATTGTAATAGCGCGGGCCCTCTGCGCGCTGAATGCCCATCAGGACAGTTGCGCCTGCCGCCTCGCTGAGGATGGGCAGCGCCTCGTCGGCCTGGTTCAGCAGGAAGCTGACAGCGGTCTCCGGCCAGATTACCGCATCGGGGGGCGACCCGCTGGTGGGGGCAGCGCTTTCCTCCAGCAGGCGCTGCCAGAAGATCTGCGCCCATTCCGGATCCCATTTCAGGGCCTGATCGGCATTGGGCTGCACGAGACGCAGGGTAATGTCGCGCTGCACGACCGGCCGGTCCAGCCGGCTGAGGCCGGCGGCCCAAAGCGCGGCAATCAGCAGAATCGACAGGATCCCGCCGGTGTAGGCACCACGCGGACGGAAGGGTGAACCGCGCCAGAAGGTCAGCGGCAATGCTGCGGCCACCACTGTGATTGCCGAAAGGCCGATGGCGCCGATATAGGCGGCGGATTGGGCGACTGGCGTGTCAATCCAGACATGCCCCAACTGCGCCCAGGGCAGGCCGGTAAAGATCCAGCCGCGCAGCCAGTCTGAAAGGACCAGAGCAGCACCGAAGGCCAGAGCGCGGGCCTGCCATCCCGGTGCGAAGCGTCCGGCGATCCAGCCGGGCAGCGCCCAGAAGACACCGCCACCCGCCGCCATCAGGATCAAGGCGAATGGGGCCATCCAGCCATAGATCTCTGGCTCGACCAGAAACGGCTCGACGATCCAGCTCATCGCAAGGGCGAAATAGCCGGTGCCGGCTGCGCCTGCACGCCAGAACCCGGCGCGACCATTCGCGGCGCGACCGATACGCCACAGGATCACGGCGAGCGCGATGACCGTCACCGGCCATAATCCCCACGGGGCCTGTCCAAGCGCTGCAAGCGCGCCAACCGCAACATCCCCGATCAGGCCAAGCGCCACCCGGCGGCGTCGCAGCGGGCGCGAAGTGGCGGCGGCGGTCATCGGTGGCGCGTCAGCCTTCGGCCGCGCCCGAGGCGCTTTCCTGCGCGCTTTCGGCGGGGCTTTCCGCAGCTTTGGCCTTGGCCGCTGTCTTGCGGGGGCTGCGCTTGCGCGGGGCGGGTTTGGTCGGGGCATCAGCAGAAGCGTCGGCAGACGCTTCGGGCGTGGCCTCGGTCGGTTCCGCGACGGGTTCGGCCTCCGGTGTCGCTGCGACTTTGCGGCTGCGCGGGCTGCGCTTTTTCGGCGCAGGCTTGGCTTCGGCCGGGGCATCCGCTGCTGCGTCGGCGGCTGCTTCCGACGGCGCTTCGCTGGCGGGAGCTTCTGCCGCCGCGGTGGATTTGCGGCTGCGCCGTGCCCGCGGCTTCGGCTTCGCCTCTGCCTCGGTTTCCGGCGCGGGTTCTGCGGGTTCTGCGGCCGGAGCGGGTTCGGCTGCGACCTCGATGGCGATTTCGGTCACTGCTTCCGCAGATGCATCGGTTTTGGCATCGGCCGCGCCATTGCGGCGGCTGCGGCCGCGCGAACGCGAACGGGCAGGCTTGGCTTCTGCTGCAGCAGCGGCGGGCTCGGGTGCTGCCTGAACGGCCGGCTCTGCCTCGGCGCGCACGATCGCTTCTTCGGTGGCGGCGAGCGCGGCGGCGAAGCTTTGCTTCATGAATTCCGGCACATGATCGCCCATCCCGCGGACCGCGCTGCCGTGATCGCGGCGGTCGGAACGGCGGCGGTCATTGCCGTGATCGCGGCGGTCGTCCTGGCGCGATTCGGAGCGCCGATCATCGCGTCGGTCGCCGCGCGGTTCATCGCGGCGTTCGTCACGGCGGCCATCTCGCCGATCCTCACGTCTGTCATCACGGCGCGGTGCCTCGGCGCGGGTCTCTTCTTGCACGGTCTCGACGGCCTCCTGAGGCTCGGCGCTGCGGGGGGTGTCGTCGCGGCGCTCGCCCCGGCGCGAACGGCTGCGCGAGCCCTTGCCGTTGCGGCCCTCGTCACGGCGCGGGCGCGGGGCCTGGGTCGCGGCATCTGACAGGGCGAAGCCCTCGGGGGCCTGAGCGCGGGGCAGGGCGTGTTTCACCAGATGTTCGATGGCGGTCAGGTATTTCTCATCCGCTGGGGTGGCGATGGAATAGGCCGTACCCTGACGACCGGCGCGGCCGGTGCGGCCGATGCGGTGCACGTAATCCTCGGCATGGCTGGGCAGGTCGAAGTTGAAGACATGGCTGACGGCCGGAATGTCCAGACCGCGCGCCGCCACGTCCGAAGCGACCAGGAAGCGCAGCGAGCCATCGCGGAAGGCGTCCAGCGTGCGCATCCGCTGCGACTGGTCCAGATCGCCGTGAATCGGGGCTGCATCAAAACCATGCGCTTTCAGCGACTTGGCGACGATATCGACCTCGGTCTTGCGGTTGCAGAAGATGATGGCGTTTTTCAGATCCTCGCCCTCGGCGGTGATCAGGGCGCGCAGCAATTCGCGCTTCTGCTTGGCGGTCTGGTCCTTCCGCGTCGGCGTGATTTCGACCAGCTTCTGAGTGATGGTTTCCGACGTGGTGGCCTGACGCGCAACCTCGATCCGTTCCGGCGTGTGCAGGAAGGTGTTGGTGATGCGTTCGATTTCCGGCGCCATGGTGGCGCTGAAGAACAGCGTCTGGCGGGTGAAGGGGGTCAGCTGGAAGATCCGCTCGATATCGGGGATGAAACCCATGTCGAGCATCCGGTCGGCCTCGTCCACGACCATCACCTCGACGCCGGTCAGCAGCAGCTTGCCACGTTCGAAATGGTCCAGCAGCCGGCCCGGCGTGGCGATCAGCACATCGACGCCGCGGTCGATCAGCTTGTCCTGTTCGCCAAAGCTGACGCCGCCGATCAGCAGCGCTTTCGTCAGGCGAGTGTGCTTGGCATAGGTGTCGAAGTTTTCGGCCACCTGAGCGGCCAGTTCGCGAGTCGGGCACAGCACCAGCGAACGCGGCATCCGCGCACGGGCGCGGCCGCGCGATAGCCGTGTAATCATCGGAAGGGTGAAGCTGGCGGTCTTGCCGGTGCCGGTCTGGGCGATCCCCAACACGTCGCGGCCTTCCAGTGCCGGCGGAATCGCACCTGCCTGAATTGGGGTGGGGTTGTCATACCCTGCCTCGGCCACGGCCTTCAGAACTTTGGGATCAAGCTTCAGATCGGAAAATTTGGTCATATGCGTCCATTCGCTGCGCGGATTGCGCAGATGAAAAAATGGGACGCCGTTCCACGCCCCTCGTCCGTTCGCCGGATGCGAACGCGGATTGCCCTAGCTCAATAGCTGTCAGACGTCAATGTTAACAGAAAAAACCAATGTCCGCAGCGGCAGTTGTGGAACCCAAAGCACACGTGGCAAATTGCGCCTCTGTCGAATGAGGGATTTTAAATGGCAGTTTCCGCTGAAACCGGGCTGAGCCCAGTCGAGGCCTTTGCGCTTGTCGGCGTTGTTGGCGTTGGTGCGCAATGGCTGGCTTGGCGGTTCCGGCTGCCGGGCATCGTGATGATGCTGACGGCCGGCCTGATCCTGGGACCATTGACGGGTGTTTTCGTCCCATCGCGCGATATCGGGCCGCTGGTCGCGCCGATGATCTCGCTCGCGGTGGCGGTGATCCTGTTCGAAGGCGGGCTGACGCTGAACTTCAAGCAGCTGCAGGATGCCGCGCCCGCCGTGCGCAGGCTGGTTCTGATAGGTGCGCCTCTTGGCTGGCTGCTGTCATCTGCTGCGCTGGCGCTGATCGCGGGGCTCAGCTGGCAATCGGCGATCGTCTTCGGCGGCGTGATGATCGTTACCGGCCCGACGGTGATCGCGCCCTTGCTGCGGGCGGCGAAGTTGCACAACCGGCCCGCGCAGATGCTGCAATGGGAAGCCATCGTGAACGACGCCTTGGGCGCGCTGGTGGCGGTGATCGCGCTGGTGGTGGTGCTGGTCCGCCAGCAGGAGCTGGGACCGGCCGAGGCGCTGTGGACCCTAGGTCGGGGCATCGCCTTTGCAACACTGGTGGGCTTTGGCGCGGGCCTTGCCGTGGTCAAGGCGTTCCGGGAATCGCTGGTGCCGGAATATATGAAGGTGCCGATGCTGTTTGTGCTGGTGCTGGCGGCCTTTGCGCTGTCGGATTCGGTTCTGCACGAATCCGGTCTGCTGGCGGTGACGGTCATGGGCCTCATCATCGCCAACGCGAACCTGCCATCATATGCCGAGATCTACCGCTTCAAGGAACAGGCAACAACGCTGTTGCTGTCGGGCGTGTTCATCCTGCTGGCGTCGAACGTGAAGCTGGAGACGCTGAACCTTCTGGACTGGCGTTCGGGGCTGTTCATCGCTGCGGTGATCCTGCTGGTCCGGCCGGCGACGGTGTTGATCTCTCTGGCGGGCAGTTCGATCCCGATGAAAGAGCGGTTGCTGGTCGCCTTCACCGGACCGCGCGGTGTCGTCTTGCTGGCAATTACCGGGCTGTTCGCCGAACGACTGGTCAGCGAGGGGGTCGAGGACGGCGCCGTGTTGACGCCGCTGGCCTTTGCGCTGGTGGTGGCGACGGTGGTGTTGCACGGGTTTACGCTCAAGCCGCTTGCGAAATGGCTGGGCCTGACCTCTGGCGAGGTGCCGGGTGTTATCATCGTCGGCGGTTCAGCCTTCACGACCGGGCTCGGGCGCGCGTTGAAGAATGCCGACGTGAACGTGCTTGTCACCGACCCCAATCACGGCCAGCTGCGTTCCGCGCGCGAGGCGGGGCTGCCCAGCTATTACGGCGACATCCTGTCTGAGGCCGCAGAGCACGGCGTTGAATTTATCGCCTATTCCACGATCCTCGCGGCCTCGGACAATGATGCCTATAACACGCTGGTGGCCACCGACCTTGCGCCGGAATTCGGTCGCGATGCGATCTGGCAGGTTGCCCGCGCGCGCGAGGATCGGGCGCGTCACGCGCTGCCCAGCCAGCTGGGCGGGCAGTCCTTGAACGGCGGGCAGACGCTGGCGCAATACCTTGAGCTGCTGGCCGAGGGCTGGATATTCCGCAATACCCGCCTGACCGAGGAATATACCTTGGACGACTGGGCGGCGGCGCGTGAAGGTGCAATCCCGCTGGCCTTCATTCGGGACAACTCTGTCCGGTTCGTGGCCAAGAATGAACAGCTCACCGGGCGTCCGGGAATGCGGATCATTTCGTTGATCCCGCCCGAGATCGCCGAAAAGATCCGCCGCGAAACCGAAGAGGCTGCGGAAGAACGCGAGATCGCCAAGAATGAAGCCCGTGCCGTCCGCGAGGGCGAAGGTCGCGGCAGCGAAGGTAAAGTCAAACCCGGCGCGTCGGGATCGCCCGAAAAGGATTCCGATACCGAGGATAATGGCGAGGCATCCAATAACAATGCCCCAACCGATCAGCCCGATCAGGCGGACAAAACAGATGGCGGCAATAAAGGATAGGCCCGCTGCGCCGCATCTAGAAGGGTAACACAGATGTAATGCGCCGCGCGATCTCGGCGCTTGCCAAGCCAAGGGGTGCTGCCGCAATCTTCCGCTTGATAATTCGGAGGATTTTATGCGGTTTCTCTTGTCCACGGTTGCCATCCTCGCCACGGCCCCCGCCCTGGCCGACACGTTCGAGGTTCAGGCCCCGGTCACGGCGGCGACACTGTACCCGCAGGGCGCCAGCGTCATTCGCAGTGGCCGGCTGGACCTGCCAGCGGGGTCGCATCAGCTGGTCATTCCGGGACTGCCGGCCGATACCGATCCGGCTGGCATGCGTGTCGTGGCGGAAGGCGCCACGATCGGCGCGGTCAGCCTGCAGACGGGGCGCGCCTTGCCTGACGGGGCGCCGGACACGCAGGCCATCAAGGACGCGCGGGCCGAGGTCGAGCGTCTGGAACGCGCACTACGCGACCGCGACGCCGCCGTTGCCGCGATCAGGGCCGAGGTTGAGGCTTCGGAGGATCTGCTGTCTTTCCTGCGCACGCTGGCCAGTTCCGACAATGCGACCACGGGCGATGTCGCGGGGCTGACCGATATGGTCGCGGGGCGGATGCTGGCCGCCCGTCGCGCCGGGATCGAGGCAGAGACCCGCGCGCTTGCCGCCGAACAGGGCCGCAGCGAAGATGAGCGTCTGCTGAATGATGCCATTGCCCGGCTGGACGCCCTTCAGGAACCGCGCGGCGATCAGGCTGCGCTTGTGCTGGCGGTCGAGGGGCAGGGTGGGCCTGCGCAGATCACCGTGACCTCCAACGCCGATTTCGCCAGCTGGCGCCCGGTCTATGACCTGCGGCTGGATCAGCAGGCGAAGACGTTGGTGCTGGAGCGTGGGCTGATGGTGGCCCAGTCGACCGGCGAGGATTGGTCGGGCGTCACGCTGACCATGTCGACCAGCCGGCCGTCGGGGCAGTCGACGACAAGCGAAGTTTATCCGCGCGTGGTACGGGCCTACGATCCCCGCGCGGGCGTGGCCGAACGCGCCTATGCACCCGAGCCTATGGCTGACGCCGCCCTCGCTGCCCCGGTCGCCGAGGTCGAGGCGGTGGTGGTCGATGCCGCCTCGGTCGATTTTCAGGGCACGACCGCCGTTTACCGTTACGCCGCGCCGGTTGACCTGCGCAGCAGTGTCGATGCGCTGCGCCTGAAACTGGACAGCCGCGACCTGCCGGTCGAGGTGTTGGTGGCAGAGGCCGTGCCCCTTTATGACAAGGCCGCCTATCTGGTCGTGGATACGAAAAACCCGCTGGCCGAGGTAATCCTGCCCGGTCCGGCCGCGCTGTATAATGACGGTGTGATGGTCGGGCAGATGGACCTGTCGCTGACCGCGGCAGGCGACGAGATGCAGTTGGGCTTTGGTCCCATCGACGGGATCGTGCTGGACCGCCGCACCCCGGACCGCGAAAGCGCGGAAGGCGGGCTGATCCGGCGCGACGCCTCGATGACCGAAACCGCTGTGCTGGAGGCGAAGAACCTGACCGGGCGCGACTATCAGTTGCGGATGATCGACCAGGTGCCGGTGTCAGAGCAGAAAGAGGTCGTGGTGGACTGGGACGCCTCGGTCGAGCCGACCGAAAAAGATCCCGACGGCAAGCGCGGCCTGCTGGTCTGGGAAAGCGAACTGGCCGCAGGCGCGACGCAGGAAATCACGCTGGAGACGACGATCCGCTGGCCAGATGGCTATGTCCTGAGCAACTAACCCCTACCGGTGCGACCGGCGTGGCCGTTGCGGACTGGCCGCGGGCCTAGCGGCCGCGTTTCTTCCAGCGCCGGTGAACCCAGAACCATTGTCCCGGATTGGCACGGATCTGGTTTTCCAGATCGTCGTTCAGCGCCTGCATCATCCCCTCGGGCGTGGAATGGGCGATGGGCTCGCGCACCTCGACCTTAAAGCTCAGCCCGTCGGGCTGGCGCACGCCCGCAATGGGGATCAGCAGCGCATCATAGCGCAGCGCCAGCTCGGCAGGTGTCAGCACCGTGCGCGAGGGGATGCCGAAGAATTGCAGCGTCGCGCCGTCATGGATGAACTGGTCGAAGCCAAGGGCAAGCATCCCGCCACCGCGCAGGAATTTCAGCATCGCGGCAAAGCCGGAACGTCCGCGCGGAAAGATCGGCTCGGCAATGGCGCGTATGGCGGGGATGTAATGGGCGTTAAAGGCCGGGTTGTTCATCGGCCGGTACAGCGCCCCCACCGGCCAGTCCCGTGCCGCCAGCGCCGCACGCATGGCGTCGTAATTTCCGAAATGCGCACAGGCCAGGATGACGGGGCGGTCATTGGCGGCGGCGTCTTCCAAAGCGGCAAGGCCGGGTCCGGTCAGCGGGTCGTGGTCGCGGATGCGGGCGGTGAACTCCTCGCCCGAATAGATCTCGGCCATCGAGCGGCCGGCGTTGTTCAGCACGTCGCGGGCGATCTGGCGACGGTCCGCCTCCGAAAGGTCAGGCATGGCAAGGGCAAGGTTTTCGCGCGCGCGGCGCGACCAGCCGGCGATGGGGCCAAGCACATGCGCGAAAAACCAGCCGACCAGTGGAATGCGGCGCTCGTATGGCAGCAACCGCGCCAGACCCATGACGCCCAGAAAAGCCGCATTGGCGATGCGGTCGGTCCATTCGATCGGGTCATCCTCGGACCGGCGCTTTTTCTTGCGCTTCTTTGGCGTCGGTGCCGGGGCCCCGACAGTCGCAGGCGGTTCCTGATGCAGCGGGTCGTTATTCATGCCGGGGTGCATCCTTGCGGGCAGTCCTGTTCTCTCGGGACCAGATATAGAGACCCGCGACCACGATGATAACCGCCCCCAGCACCGTCCATTGATCGGGCAGCACGCCCCAGAACATCCAGCCCCACAGCGCCGCCCAGATCAGGCTGGTATAGCCGAAAGGCGCGATGGCCCCGGCCTCGGCCAGCGAGAACGCATAGACGATCAGCGCTTGCGAGACCGCGCCCAGCAACCCGATGATGACGAAGGCCCAAAGATGTTCCATCTGGATCGGTTGCCAGAAGAAGGGCACGACAAGGCTGGTGGCGACGCTGCCAACCAGCACGGACCAGACGACAGAGGTGGCCAGCGAATCCGTCCGCACGACTCGCGTCAGAAGCGCGCCCGCGGCATAGGTGAACGCCCCGATCAGCGGCAGGACGGCGGCAGGGTGGAAGACGCCCATGCCGGGGCGGATGATGATCATCGCCCCGATCAGCGCGGCGACAATGCCCAGAATGCGCCGCCAGCCGATCCGCTCGCCCAGAAACAGCCCCGCGCCCAGGGTGATCAGCACCGGGTTGATGTCCATGATCGCGGTCGCCTCGGCGATGCCGATATATTGCAGCGAGGTGAAGAACAGCGAGGCCGAGGCCAGTTGCGTCAGCGCGCGGGCGAATTGCAGCCCGGGCTGGCGCGAGCGCAGGCTGGGGATGAAACTGGCGCGGAAATACAGCGCCACGATGACGAGATTGCCCATGAACCGCGCCCAGACGACCTGCGGCACCGGGTAATGTTGACCCAGATATTTGGCGGTCGCATCCATCAGCGTGAACAGGAAGATCGCCAGCAACAGGATCAGGATGCCGCGCGTCTGGTCATTCTGCCCATGCGAGGGCACCACGCCCAGATGCGTCTGCTTCGGCATGTTCGTCAGAAAACCGCAGCGACATCAAGTCGCTGCGGGTCGTTGTTGTGAAGGTCGTTGTGGCGACCGCTGTCGATCACAGCAGTGCCTTTGCCTTTTCGACGACGTTTTCGGGGGTGATGCCGAATTCCTTGTACAGCCGGTCCGCCGGGGCCGAGGCGCCGAAATGGGTCATGCCGACGAAATCCGACGTGGCATCGCTGCCGCCTTCGCCCATCAGCAGCCAATCCCAGCCCTGACGCACGGCAGCCTCGATGCCGATGCGGACGGTGCCGGCGGGCAGGACTTCGCGGCGGTATTCCTCGGGCTGGTCGCGGAACAGCTCCATCGTCGGGACCGAGACGACGCGGGTCGGGATGCCGTCTGCTTCCAGCTTCTCGCGCGCGTTCACGGCGATTTCGACTTCCGAGCCGGTGGCCATCAGGATCACCTTGGGCGCGGCCGAGGCCTCGCGCAGGATATAGGCGCCCTTGGCCGACAGGTTTTCGCCTGCGGTTTCGCGCAGCAGCGGCAGGTTCTGCCGCGACAGCGCCATGACCGAGGGCGCATCGACGCTTTCCAGCGCGATTTCCCAGGCCTCGGCGGTTTCGATCAGGTCGCAAGGGCGCAGCACGATGGTGTTGGGCGTGGCGCGGCAGATGGCCAGATGTTCGACCGGCTGGTGGGTCGGGCCGTCCTCGCCCAGGCCGATGCTGTCATGGGTCATCACGTAAACCGGACCCACGCCCATCAGCGCCGACAGGCGCATCGCACCGCGTGCGTAATCGGTGAAGGTTAGGAAAGTGCCGCCATAGGGGCGGAAGCCGCCATGCAGGAAGATGCCGTTCATCGCGGCAGCCATGCCGTGTTCACGGATGCCGTAACGCATATAGCGGCCGCCACGGTTCTGGACGTTGAAATCCCCCAGATCCGGCGTCTTGGTGTTGTTCGAACCGGTCAGGTCGGCGGAACCCCCGAACATTTCCGGCAGCAGCGGGTTGATCACTTCCAGCACCATTTCGGATGCCCGGCGGGTTGCCACCTTGTGCTTGCCCTCCAGCGCCTGCTGCTTCAGCGCGTCGATGGCCGGGCCGAGCTTGGCGCTGACCTCGTGCGAGATGCGGCGGGCGAATTCGTCGCGATCATCCTCGGGCAGGGCGTCGACGCGTTGCTGCCAGGCCGCGCGATCGGTGGCGCCGCGCGAGCCGGCCTTGCGCCATTCGGCGAGGATGTCGTCGGGGATGATGAATTCGGCATGTTCCCAGCCATAGGCGCGGCGGGTGGCGGTGATTTCCTCGGCCCCCAGCGGCGAGCCGTGTGCGCCGGCGGTGTCCTGCTTCTTGGCCGAGCCGAAGCCGATGATGGTCTTGCAGTCGACCAGCGTGGGGCGGCCGTCGGAATTCGCGGCCTCGGTCAGGGCGCGGTCGATATCGGCGGCGTCATGGCCGTCGCAGGACAGGACGCGCCAGCCCGAGGCCTCGAAGCGTTCGTGCTGGTTGGTCTTGTCGGCGATGCTGACGCGGCCGTCGATGGTGATGTTGTTATTGTCCCACAGCACGATCAGCTTGCCGAGTTGCTGGGCGCCGGCAAGCGAGATCGCTTCCTGGCTGATGCCTTCCATCAGGCAGCCGTCGCCTGCGATGACCCAGGTGCGGTGATCGCACAGGTTGTCACCGAATTCGGCGCGCATGGCTTCTTCGGCCACGGCGAAGCCGACGGAGTTGGCGATGCCCTGACCCAGCGGACCGGTGGTGGTCTCGATCCCTTCGGCATGGCCGTATTCGGGATGGCCGGCGGTTTTCGCGCCCCACTGCCGGAAATGCTTGATCTGGTCGAGGGTCATGTCCTCGTAACCGGTCAGGTACAGCAGCGCGTAAAGCAGCATGGAGCCGTGGCCGGCCGACAGGATGAAGCGGTCACGGTCGAACCAATGCGGGGCCGAGGCGTCGAATTTCAGGTGCTTGGTGAACAGCACCGTGGCCACATCGGCCATGCCCATCGGCATGCCGGGATGGCCCGAATTTGCCGCCTGCACCGCGTCCATGGCCAGCACCCGGATCGAGGTGGCGAGGGCCCAGTGCTGGGGGTCAGCCTTGCGGCGGGCGTCGAGGTCGATTTCCATGGCGCTATCCTTGCAAAGAAAGTTGGAACCCTGATACCAGTTGTCGGCCCGGTTTCAAGCGCCCGCGACGCGGTTATGCCAGATGGCGCCGTGTCGTGCCGCCGCGCGGTTCAGGCTGTAAATGCGGGGGATTCCCTGCGATCTTTATGAAACAGGCGTTGACTTGGTGGGGCGAATCCGCCATATGAACGCTTCCGGCCGGGCTTGCGCCCTTGGCCGGCAGTTTATTTTCAACCATCACCCCTGACCGGGTGCGCTGTCCGAAGGCGGGGCTGTATGCCTCCGAAACGCCAGCAATTGCTGGGGCCGCAGGATGCGGGATACGAAGGAAGATGCGATGTTCGCAGTTCTCAAGACGGGCGGCAAACAGTACCGCGTTCAGGCGGGCGACGTGCTGCGCGTGGAAAAGCTGGCTGCCAATGCAGGTGACAAGGTCCAGTTCAACGAGATCCTGATGGTCGGTTCGACCGTGGGCGCGCCGCTGGTTGCCGGTGCTGGGGTTCAGGCCGAAGTCATCGACCAGATCAAGGCTGACAAGGTCATCACCTACGTCAAGCGTCGCCGCAAGCACAGCTCGCAGCGCACCCGTGGCCACCGTCAGCAACTGACGCTGCTGCGCGTGACCGACGTGCTGGAAAAAGGCGCCGACAAGTCGGGCGTGAAGGAAGCCGTGGGCATGCGCGCCGCGGGTCCGGCGGTTGCCGCCGAAGCCCCCGCCAAGGCCAAGAAGCCCGCGAAAGCAAAGGCTGCCAAGGCCGCCAAGGCTGACGCCGCTGAACCCGCTGCGAAGAAGCCGGCCCGCGCCAAGAAGGCTGCCGCCGCTTCGGACAAAGCCTGATCTGGGGATGGGCGTCCGGCAGGGGCGCCCCGATGAACGCAATATTCGGTCAGCAGGTCTGACCACAGTGCAAGAGGACTAAAGTCATGGCACACAAGAAAGCAGGCGGTTCGTCCCGCAACGGTCGCGATTCGGCCGGTCGCCGTCTCGGCGTGAAACTGTTCGGCGGCCAGTCGGCCATCGCCGGCAACATCATCGTGCGTCAGCGCGGCACCACCTGGTGGCCGGGCGCCAATGTCGGCATGGGCCGCGATCATACCCTGTTCGCACTGACCGACGGCGCCGTGACCTTCAAGAAAGGTCTGAAGGGGCGCACCTATATTTCGGTGCTGCCGGCCAACGCCGAGGCTGCCGAGTAAGCCGATATTAACCCGGCTGTGATAGGGGGATCGGCGCAAGCCGGTCCCTTTATGCTTTTTGGGACCCCGGGGTCCGTTGGAGGAAGTGTCATGAGTTCTTTGGCTTTCGCGCCGCCCGATCTGGCCGCAGAACAGCCCCTCATCGAAACCGAACGGCTGCTGTTGCGGCCGCTGCGCCGATCCGACGTGGGGCTGATCGCGCATTACACCGCCGATCGACGTGTGGCCGAAGGCACCCGGGCCATTCCGCACCCGTTGCCCCCCGGCGCGGCCGAGGCTTTCGTCGCCCGCGCGATGGAACCGGACCGAACGGAGGATGTCTGGGCCATCGACGGATCGGCCCATGGTCTGGGCGAGGTTCTGGGCGTGGTCTCGCTGACGCGGATGGAAGATCAGCAGTCGGAACTCGGCTTCTGGGTCGGCGCGGGCTTCTGGAATACCGGCTTCGCAAGCGAGGCCGTGGCCGCGCTGGTGGCAGTGAACCCGCATCGCGCGCGTACGCTGTTCGCCGAGGTCTTTCAGGATAATCCGGGGTCCGCTCGGGTGCTGACCAATTGCGGCTTTGCCTATCTGGGCGATGCCGAAAGCTGGTCGGTGGCGCGCAATGCCCGGGTACCGACCTGGACCTATCTGCGCCGGATGGCTGAATAAGCATTCCGCCGGGGCGGCATCTGTTGTCCCGGTTCTGCTTCAAATCCCCCGCCTCAGCCCCTATAGGGATGCGTGACCTTCGAAAGAGCCATGATCGACATGCTGCGTTTCCAGATTGCCGATGATGTTGCGATCAGCCGTATTGCCTATGGGATGTGGCGTATTGCGGCGGATGCCGATACCAGCCCGCGGCATGTGCAGGCGAAGATCGAGGCCTGTCTTGCGCAGGGTATCACCTCGGTCGATCAGGCTGATATCTACGGCGATTACCAGGCCGAGGAGATTCTGGGCGCGGCGCTGGCGTCCGCTCCGGGCCTGCGCGACCGGATCGAGATCGTGACCAAATGCGGGATCGTCGCGCCGATCGGTCGCCATGCCGGGGCGCGGATCAAGCATTACGATACCTCGGCCGCGCATATAACCGCCTCGGTCGAGGCCAGCCTGCGTGCCATGCAGACCGACCGGATCGACCTGCTGCTGATCCACCGTCCCAATCCGATGATGGATGTCGTGGATACCGGGCGGGCGCTGGATGATCTGGTCGCATCCGGCAAGGTGCGCGCCGTGGGTGTGTCGAATTTCCGTCCCTTCGATGTCGAGCTTCTGGCTGACAATATGACCCAGCCGCTGGTTGCCAATCAGATAGAGATCTCGCTGGCGGCGTTGGAGCCGTTTACCAATGGCGACCTGGCTTTCATCCAGCGCGCCGGCATGTTGCCCATGGCCTGGTCGCCGCTGGCGGGGGGCTCGTTGCTGGCCGGAGGACGACCGGCGCTGATTGCGGCGCTGCGCGAGATGGCCGAGGCGAAGGACACCGATATTGCCGCGCTGGCGGTGGCCTGGCTGCTGGCGCATCCGGCGGGGATCGTTCCGGTGATGGGTACCAACACGCTGGACCGGATCGCCACCCTTGATCAGGCCCCGCGGATCGAGCTGGACCTGGAAGACTGGTTTATCCTTTATGCGGCCGCCCTTGGGCGTGATGTCCCATGACGGAATTCGTTCCCGACCACCAGAACGCGAGGGCTTTCCGCGATGCGCTTGGCAGTTTCGCGACCGGGGTGACAGTGGTGACGATTCCGACGCCGGTCGGCCCGCAGGGGGTGACGGCGAACAGCTTTGCCTCGCTGTCGCTGGCGCCGCCGCTGGTGCTGTGGTCGCCGGGCAAGTTCTCGCGCCGGCATGACCTGTTTGCGCATGCGCCCTATTTCAGCGTGCATGTTCTGGCCGAGGATCAGAAGGATCTGGCCGACCGTTTTACGCGTGCAGGCGCGCAATTTGATGGGCTGGATGTAACGCTGTCGCCCGAAGGCGTGCCGGTCATTCCCGGCGTGCTGACGCGGTTCGATTGCGCGCAGGAGGTCGCCCATGACGCAGGCGACCACACCCTTGTCGTCGGCCGTGTGCTGCGGGTCGACACGAATGAGGGGCGTCCGCTGGTTTTTGCGCAGGGCCGCTGGGGCGGACATCGCGCGGATTGAGACGCGGGCGGCGATGGGGCCGCCGCTTTTTTGGATATTTGGGCCAGAATGAAGAAGGCCGGGGTTTGAGCCCCGGCTTGCTGCGTTACAGGTCGTAGATGGCGCCGAATTTTTCTTCCAGATAATCCAGCAGCGGATCGGCCGAGACGGGCGCGCCGCTGGCCTGTTCGATCAGCGGCACCTGCGGGATCAGCGCGCCGTGGCGGTGGACATTCTCGCGCAGCCATTCGACCGCCGGGGTCGCGTCGCCGCGTGTCAGCGATGCATCCAGATCAGGCACCGCCGCGCCCATTGCCCGGTTCAGGCAGCCCGCATAGACATTGCCAAGCGCATAGGTCGGGAAATAGCCGAACAGGCCGACGGACCAGTGAACGTCCTGCAGCACCCCGTTCGAGGGCTTGTCGACGGCCACGCCGAAATCCTTGAGGAAGCGGGTGTTCCATGCCTCCTCCAAGTCGGCGGTGTGCAGGCGGCCCGCGATCAGGTCACGTTCCAGATCAAAACGCATCATGATGTGCAGGTTGTATTGCACCTCATCCGATTCGGTTCGGATATAGCCGGGGGTGACGCGGTTCACGCTGGCATAGAAGTCATCAGCATTGTCGATATTCATGCCGTCGAAAGCGTCCGACATGCGCGCGAACAGCCATTCGGTGAAGGCGCGCGAGCGGCCGATCTGGTTTTCGGCGATGCGTGACTGCGATTCGTGAACGCCCAGCGAAACCCCTCGGCCAAGCGCGGTGAAGGCATAATCGCTGTCGATGCCTAGTTCGTAATTGGAATGACCGACCTCGTGAATGGTCGAGTAAAGGCAGTTGAACGGGTCCGAGGTGACGACGCGCGTGGTGATCCTGCTGTCCTGCCAGCGGCCCGAACTGAACGGGTGCACCGCCAGGTCCATCCGTCCACGCGTCCAGTCATAGCCGAAGGCTGTGGCGCATTGGCGGGCGAGGCGCAGTTGGGTTTCCGATGGGAATTGCCCGTCCAGCCGGATTGGCTGGCGGTCTGCCCCCATGACATCATCGCGCAGCTGCACCAGTCGCGGGCGCATTTCGTCGAAGATCGCGGCGATGGATTGGGCGGTGGCGCCCGGTTCGTAATCGTCCAGCAGCGCGTCATAGGCATCGCCACCATCGGCGATGGCCGCGGCTTCTTCACGCTTCAGCATCAGGATTTCGGACAAGGTGGGCAGGAAGGCGGCAACGTCTTCATTGCCGCGCGCCTCGGCCCAGATGCCCTGCGCCAGCGAGGTCGCCCGCGCGAGTTCGGTGGCCAGCCGCGCCGGGATACGGGTCTGACGGCGATAGTCGCGCCCGATCAGTTCCAGCATGCGGGCGTCTTCTTCGTCTTCGACCTCTGCCTCGGCCCCGTCCAGCCATTCGCCGATGCGCGGATCGGTGCGGCGTTCGTGCAGCACCGCCTCCATCGCGGCCATTTCCTCGGCCCGCTGTTCGGTTGCGCCGCGCGGCATCACGGTTTCCTGGTCCCAGCCCAGGCGTTCTGCGACCGAAGACAGCGCCTCGGTCGTGCGCTGGAATTCCATCAAGGCGTCAAAATCGCTCATCTCAAGGCTCCGCGGATCGAGGTTTCATAGGGATAGCGCGCGTTGTGGCGGGCGCGGATGATCAGCACGAACAGCACGACCGCACCCAGCTGGTGCAGCAGCGCCAGCGCCAGCGGGGAGGCGTGAATGACGTTCATGATGCCAAGCGCGATCTGTGCGGCCAGGGCGACCAGCATGACGGTGAAGGCGCCGCGTGTCACCGGATGGGGTGATTTGCGGGCGCGCAGCCAGACCACCACCGCGAAGATGGTCAGCAGATAGCCGGCCATGCGATGGACGAATTGCACCAGCGCCGGGTTTTCAAAGAAGTTCCGCCAGCCGAGCGCCGGGTCCCAGATTGCCGCCGGGATCCATTCGCCGCCCATGGTCGGCCAGCCGGTATATTGGCGGCCGGCGTCGATGCCGGCGACAAGCGCGCCCAGCAGGATTTGCAGAAAGGCGAAATGCATCAGCCCCGTGGACATCGAAAACAGCTTCTGTTCGCCCGCGCGTCGGGCGCGCAGAAGATCGGCTTCCGTCCGCGACAATTGCATCGCGTACCAGGCGATCAGACCCAGGATCGCGAAGGCGAGGCCCAGATGGATGGCCAGCCGGTAGCTGGCGACCGAGGTGAGCGTGGTTGTCGCCACGCCGGAATGGACCATCCACCAGCCGACCACACCCTGCAGCCCGCCCAGCACGCCAAGGCCCAGCAGGCGCGGCGTCCAGCCCGGCGGAATGCGTTTGGTGGCCCAGAAGAAGATAAAGCCCGCCGCCCAAACGAGGCCCACCAGCCTGCCCAGCAGCCGGTGCGACCATTCCCACCAGTAGATGCGCTTGAAGCCTGCCAGATCCATGCCGGCGTTTTCCTGCGTATATTGCGGGATCTGCTTATAGGCGTCGAATTCGGCCTGCCAGGCGGCCTGATCCATGGGCGGCAAGGTGCCGGTAACGGGTTTCCATTCGACGATGGACAGGCCCGAGCCGGTCAGCCGCGTCGCCCCGCCAAGCGCGATCATGGCGGCGACCATGACGAAGATCACGATCAGCCAGGCACGGATGGCGCGGCGCGCGCCTTTGGGTGCGGCGTCGATCAGCCCGCCAGCGGTCGGTGCGGGGCGTGGGGTGTCTGCGGTGACGTCCTGGAAGACGGGGCGCTTGGCCATGGATACCTCTGCCTTTGATTGGGCATTGGCTTAGCCTGTGCGGGCAGGGGCGTCCAGCCGGTCAATCCTGCGGCGTCGGCAGGAGCGGGTTCAAGGCCGGAAAGCCTGATCGCTGGCGCGCGCTCATGTTGCCCAGCAGACAGCCGGTTTTCGCATCGAACTGGGCGCCGTCGCGCGGGCGGATGCGGTCGGGCAGCTCGAACGATGCGCAAATGCGCCAGTTGCGGTCATCGATGCGGATATAGGTGTAATTCTCGCCCGTGTTGGGGTTTTGCATCGTGAAGGGGCGCGGGCACAGATCGGTCAGTTGCGGGGTATCCGCAACCCGGCCAGAGGTTTGGGCCTGGCAGCGGATGTTGGCGCTGATCTGGCGCAGGTCGCGCAGCCTGTGATCGTCGCGGGCCTCCTTTCGGGCCCGGCCGGGGCCGCCGCTGATGAACAGCCCGGCAGCCACCGCAAACGCCACGCAGAGCGCAATGGCGATGGTGGCGCCACGGCGGGTATCAATCATGCATCTCGTCCCGATAATAGCCGATGACCAGCCCGGCCACGGCCGCGACGATCAGCGCCTTGATCAGGAAGCGCAAGGTCATCTCACCACCCAACAACATATAGACCGCCGCCACCAGATCGCTGAGCAGCACCACCGAGGTGATCAGCAGCGTGATCGAGGCATACCATTGCCGCACCAGCGAACGGCGGCCCAATTCGCGTTCCGGCCCGCGCGAAATGATCCGGTTCAGCAGCAGGAACACCGGGGTAAAGATGATCAGCGTGGCGATCGGTCCGTTCAGCTCGCGTCTGGTTTGGCCTTCAATGCCGCCCGCCGGCAGGACCAGGTTGTCGACCAGACCGAAGCCCAACTGGCACAGTTGAAAGGCGACCACGGCCAGCGAGATGAACAAAAGCCCGTAAAGCAGCGCCTCGCGCGCGGACAGATAGGGCCGGGGCCGCGGAATCGGCGGCATGCCGGGCGCGGCGATCCAGCTTGCCAGCGCATCAGCCCTTTCGCGCGCTGACCAGCCGGTGCTGGCAAGGGCTGCGTCGATTTCAGCGGGGCTGCGCCCGCGTTCCAGCGCGTCATGGACGAATCCGGTGATCTGGCGGGGTAGGGACATGTTGAACCTCCAGGGCGGAATCTGGGCAAATCGCGGGGTTTTCCGCAAGTGCGAAAAAAAATGCCGACGCGCGGCGTTTTTCGCTTGCAGCCTTCGGCGGGCTGACCTAAATCGCCCCTCACCGGCGGGCAACCACCGGGACGAAACGGATGCGGGCGTAGCTCAGGGGTAGAGCATAACCTTGCCAAGGTTAGGGTCGTGAGTTCGAATCTCATCGCCCGCTCCAGTTTCTTCGATCAAAAAGACCGGGCCTCGGCCCGGTCTTTTGCGTTTCAGGCCACACTTGCAAAGGGCAGGTGGCTTTCCCATCTGAGGCCTGCGATCAGGTCTGCACCTCAATCGCAAGGGCATGTATGCGCGGCACGATGTCGCCAAGCGTGCGGTGAATCAGACGGTGACGTTCGATTCGGCTAAGATCGGTCAGGGCAGGGGCGCTGATGCGGATGCGGAAATGCGTCTGCCCGCCCTCGCTCCAGCCGGAATGGCCGTGATGCTGTTCGCTTTCGTCGATGACATCCAGCGCGGTCGGCCCCAATTGCTGCAGTCTTTCGCGCATCTCGTCGGCAATCATCCTTGCCCCCCTTTCATCCGGTGCGAAATAGCTTAGACTGCTGAACCCGAGCAGAACAAGGCGTGGAAATGACTAAGGACGACCCTTTCGGATTCGATCTTTCGGCGAAGACGGACAAGAAACGCCGGACCAAGGGGCGACGCGGCATGACCGGTGCGTTCGAGACCTCGACCCGGATCTGTGACAAGGCGGGCTGCGAGGAGCCGGCCCAGTACCGCGCGCCGAAAAACCCGCGTCACCTCGACGATTATTTCTGGTTCTGCAAGGATCACGTCCGCGAATACAACCAGAACTGGAACTATTTCCAGGGCCAGTCCGAGGAGGAATTCCAGGCCTTTCTGGACAATGCCACCGTCTGGGAACGCCCGACCAAGCCCTTTGCGCGCGGCGTGCAGGAACAGGCCTGGGCGCGCCATGGCATCAGCGACCCGATGGAGATCCTGGGCGCGAATGGCACCGACCCGGCCGTCCGCGCCGCCAGTGCGCGGCGCAAACTGCCCCCGACTGAACGCCGTGCGCTAGAAATTCTGGAAGCGCAGGATAGTTCAACGAAGACAGAAATCAGAAAGCAATACAAAGCCCTGGTAAAGGTTCTTCACCCGGATATGAATGGTGGCGACCGGTCTGACGAGGATCGTCTGGCCGAAGTGGTCTGGGCCTGGGACCAGATCAAGGACAGCCGTCACTTCAAGGATTGACCCGGTCAGAGGCCGATAAGAAAGCCCCCTTGCCGGGGGCTTTTTTGTGTCCGGGATCTGGTGTCAGTCGGCCAGCCCGTCATCGGGGTGGCCTTCGCGCGATAACAGGACCGCCACTGGTCGCAGCCACGGAATATGCGCGCAGACGATCATCACCGCGACCATGATCGGCACCGCCAGGAACATCCCCGGAATGCCCCAGATCGCCCCCCAGAAGGCCAGACTGATGATGATGCCAAAGCTGGACAGCCGCAGGGTCTGGCCCAGCAGCATCGGGTCCAGCACATTGCCGATGGTGAACTGAACCGCCGTGCAGGCGATGCCGATCACGGCGGTCGTGCTCAGGTCTGTGGTCAGGACATAGGTCAGCACGACAGAGATTATCGTCGCCACGATCGACCCGACCGAGGGGATGAAGTTGAGGATGAAGGTCATTACCGCCACCGGCCCGGCCAGGGGCAGTGCGGCCAAGGTGAAAATCGCCCAGACAGAGGTCGCCGTGGCGGCGCTGACAAGCGTTTTGACCACCAGATAACGGTTCACCCGCCGCATGATCGAGGTGATGATGCGTTGCACACGCTCTGCCGCGGCGGCGTCATTGCTCATCAGGCTTTCGATTTTCAGCGGAAACCACGCCCGTTCCGCGAACATGAAGCCGACGAACAGGAAGATCAGCACCGCGCCTGACAGCAGGTTCGATGCACTGCCCGCCGCCGTCCGCATCCAGCCCGTCAGGTTGAAGTTGCGCAGCGCGGTGTCGACGGTTTCCTGCGCCTGCGGTCCCAGCCATTCCAGCAATGCGGGCAGGGCGGCCTGCATCTGTTCGGCATAGGAAATCGAGGTGGTGACGACTTCGTTGATCTGGCTGACCACAGTGGCCGAGGCCCATAACAGCCCGGTCCCGATCCCGATCAGCGCCAGCGTCGTCGCCAGCCAGTTCGGCACCCGCCTTCGGGCGATGGCACCGATGGCGTCCGAGGTCAGCGAGAAGATGATGATCGCAATCGCCAGGCAGATCAGCATGAACCGCGCCTGCACCAGCAGGAACAGCAGAAGCGCGAAGGCAATGATTCCCAAAAAGCCGGTTTGCAGCCTTTCGCGCAGCTGTTGTTTTTGCGACTCCACTCAGGTCCCCGTTCTCAGGATTCGGCGCTTTCGTCGGCCTCATCCTCGCCCTGATCGGCGATGCGCGCAACGGAAACCACGGTTTCCCCCGGCGCGGTGTTGAAGACCCGTACACCCCCTGCCGAACGCGAGCGGAAGCTGATCCCGTCGACCGGCACCCGGATCGATTGCCCGGTCGAGGTCGCCAGCATGATCTGGTCGTCCGCGTCCACCGGGAAGGATGCGACAAGCTCGCCCCCGCGCATGGCCTTGTCCATGGCCATGACGCCCTGACCGCCACGCCCGCGCAGCGGATAGTCGAAGCTGGAGCTGGTCTTGCCCGCACCTTTGGCGGTAATGGTCAGGATCTTGTCCTCGGCCGCCGACATCTCGGCATAGCGTTCCTGAGTGATCGCGGCTTCTGCGACGTTTTCCTCGTCCTCGTCAGCCTCGGCCCCGTCATCCAGCGCGCCTTCGACCGCGCGGCGCATCTTCAGATAGGCGGCGCGTTCGGCGGGGTCTGCCTCGAAATGGCGGATGATCGACATGCTGACCACGCGGTCGCCCGGTGCCAGCCGGATGCCGCGTACGCCGGTCGAGTTGCGGCTTTGGAAGACGCGGACATCGGTGGCGGCAAAGCGGATGGCGCGGCCCTTGGCGGTGACAAGCATCACATCGTCTTCGTCGGTGGCCAGACGGACGCCGACAAGGCTGACACCTTCGGGCAGCTTCATGGCGATCTTGCCGTTGCGCATGATGTTGGTGAAGTCGGACAGCGCATTCCGGCGGACCTCGCCGCCATCGGTGGCGAAGATCACCTGATAGTCGTCCCATTCCGCTTCTGGCGCATCCATCGGCAGCAATGCCGCGATCGAGGTGCCGCCGTCGATTGGCAGGATGTTCACCAGCGCCTTGCCCTTGGCGGTGCGCCCGCCAAGCGGCAGCCGCCATGTCTTCAGGCGGTAAACCATGCCGTCGGTGGTGAAGAACAGCAGTTCGGTATGGGTGTTGGCGACGAACAGCGTGGTGACCACGTCGTCTTCCTTGGTCGCCATCCCCGACAGGCCTTTGCCGCCGCGCTTCTGCGAGCGGAACTCGGCCAAGGCCGTGCGCTTGATATAGCCGCCCGAGGTGATGGTGACGACCATATCCTCGCGCTCGATCAGGTCCTCGTCGTCCATATCACCGGCCCAATCGGTGATTTCGGTCCGGCGCGGCACGGCGAACAGGCGTTTCACCTCGTTCAGCTCGTCCGAGATGATGGCCATGATCCGTTCGCGGCTGGCAAGGATCGCCAGGAAGTCGCGGATATTGTCGGCCAGCACCTGCAATTCATCGGTGATTTCCTGCACGCCCAACTGGGTCAGGCGTTGCAGGCGCAGGTCCAGAATGGCGCGGGCCTGAATTTCCGACAGGTTATAGGTGCCGTCATCGTTGACCGGGTGGCGCGGATCGTCGATCAGCTTGAGATATTCCAGAATTGAATGCGCGGGCCAGCGGCGCGACATCAGGCGCTCGCGCGCCTCGGCCGCATCGGCAGAGCTGCGGATGGTCTGCACCACCTCGTCGACGTTCGAGACCGCAACCGCCAGACCGCACAGGATATGGCTGCGCTCGCGCGCCTTGCGCAATTCGTACGCGGTACGGCGCGCAACGACTTCTTCGCGGAACTGGATGAAATAGGTCAGAAAATCGCGCAGCGTCAGCTGTTCGGGACGGCCCCCGTTCAGCGCCAGCATGTTGGCGCCGAAGCTGGTCTGCATCGGCGTGAAGCGGAAAAGCTGGTTCAGCACCACCTCGGCGGTGGCATCACGGCGCAGTTCCACGACAACGCGGACGCCGTGGCGGTCGGATTCGTCCTGCACATGGGCGATGCCCTCGATCCGCTTTTCCTTGGCCAGTTCGGCGATCTTCTCGATCATCGTGGATTTATTCACCTGATAGGGAATTTCCTCGATGATGATCGACTCGCGCCCGCCACGGGCTGAGGCCTCGATCTTGGTCTTGGCGCGCATCACGACCGATCCGCGGCCTTCCAGATAGGCCTTGCGAATGCCCGAACGGCCCAGAATCGTGGCGCCGGTCGGGAAGTCGGGGCCGGGGATGATCTCCATCAGCTTTTCGGTCGACAGGTCCGGGTCCTCGATCAGGGCCAGCGTGCCGTCGATCACCTCGCCCAGATTGTGGGGCGGGATATTGGTGGCCATACCGACGGCGATGCCGCCCGCGCCATTGACCAGCATGTTCGGGAAACGCGCGGGCAGCACGCCCGGCTCGTTATCCTTGCCGTCATAGTTCAGGTGGAAATCGACCGTGTCCTTGTCGATATCGGCCAGCAGATAGTCGGCGGGCTTGGCCATGCGCACTTCGGTATAGCGCATTGCCGCAGGCGGATCGCCATCCATCGAACCGAAGTTCCCCTGACCGTCCAGCAGCGGCAGCGACATGGAAAAATCCTGCGCCATCCGCACCAAGGCGTCATAGATCGCGCCGTCGCCGTGGGGGTGATATTTACCCATCACGTCGCCGACCGGGCGGGCGGCCTTGCGATAGGGTTTGTCATGGGTGTTGCCGGTCTCGTGCATCGCATAAAGGATGCGCCGATGCACCGGCTTCAGCCCGTCGCGCAGATCGGGGATCGCCCGGCTGACAATGACCGACATCGCGTAATCAAGATAGCTCGACCGCATTTCGTCGGTGATGTCGATCTGCGGGCCGTCATGGACCATGACCGCCCGGCCAGAGCCTTCGCCGTCGCCGCCGTTTCCAGCCAGTTCCAGATCGTCGTCTTCGGGGGTATCCGCCACGTCTCACGCCTCAAGATATTGTTGAGGCGGGGTATAGCACCTACGCAGGCTTGGGTGCAACGCCGCTAGATGCGGACGCCGCGCCCAAAAGCGGAACGCAGCCACATGCCGGTCAGAATGGCCGAGCAGATGGCGTTCCACGCCGCCATTGTCAGGCCCAGGAAATACCACTGCGGCTGATCGCAGCGCACGACCGGGGCCGATTGCAGTTGGCTCATCAGGTCCTGGGTGGACATGTTGATCATCGCGTCGATTCCGCCCGAACATGCCACCGGCCCCTGCCACCACCCGGCCTCGACGCCCGCATGATAGATCGCGAAGGCCGTGGCCAGACCTGCTGCCAAGGCACCCGCCCAACGCAGCAGCTTCACATCGGCGAAAATCAGGATCGCGGCGACTATCGCGGCGGCCAGATGGGGCCAGCGTTGCAGGATGCACAGCTCGCAAGGGACGTAACCCACATACTGAAAACCAAGGGCTGCGATCAGCAGCGCGGCCGAACCGGCCCCGGCCAGAATCGCAAGTTGTCGAGGAGAAATATTCATCATGTCCGTCCGTTAGGTCGATGTGGCCATGCGCGCAAATCGCGTTGTCGTGAGGGCTAGTGCGGCTTCCAGGTCGCCACGCGGTAGACGTAGACCGCCACAACGCCCAGCACGATGATCTTCGAAATCGGGTCGATGACGTGAGACACCTGCTCGAACCGCTCTTGCAGCAGCATCCCTGCCACCGTCAGAAGTACCGTCCAGATCAGGCTGCCAATGGTCGTCAACATCAGGAACCGGGCGAAGTTCATCCGGGCGATGCCTGCCGGCACGGAAATCAGCGTGCGGATGGCTGGCAGCATGCGCCCGAAGAACACGGCCGTGCCACCATGCCGGTCGAACCAGCCGACCGCGCCGTCGATGTCGGACGGTGACATTGTCAGCAGCCGGCCCCAGCGTGCGGCCCACCGCTTCAGTCGCTCGGCCCCGAAGGCGCGGCCGACGAAGTACCAGAAGCTGGTCCCGATCACGGCGCCTGCCGTGCCTGAAAGAATGGTCAGCGCCAGGTTCATCTTGCCTTCGCCGACAAGGAACCCCGCAAGCGGCATGATGACCTCGGACGGAATGGGCGGGAACAGGTTTTCGGCCAGCATCAGCAGGAAGACACCGGTATAGCCCCAGCTTTCGATAACTGAAACGATCCACTCAAACATCCTGAAACCCTTCTGAACCTTGCGATGCGGGGGGTGTCGCGCGGCTTGCGGGAACCGTCAAGCCTGCTTAGGGTTTATCCTAGCCTATCATGCGCGCCGGCTGCGGCGCGTTGCCACTTGCAGGAGAGACGACAGGGATGGAATGGCGCGGGAAGCGGGGCAGCCGCAATATTGAGGACCGGCGCGGCATGGGCGTCAGCGGCGCCGGAGGGATCGGCATCGTGGGCATGCTGGCGGTGCTGGCCTTCGGCTATTTCTTCGGTATCGACATCTCGCCGGTGGTCAACAGCGTGTCGCAGACCCAGATGAGCAGCGGTGAACAGCGCGAACTGACCGCCGAGGAACAGCAGATGGGCGAATTCGTCTCGGTCATCCTGGCCGAGACCGAGGATGTTTTCGGCCAGACCGTCCCGGATTACCGTGACCCGCAGATGGTGCTGTATTCGGGCGCCACCCAGTCGGGCTGCGGCGGTGCTTCGGCGCAGATGGGGCCGTTCTATTGCCCGATGGACCAGAAGGTCTATCTGGATACCGATTTCTTCGCGACGATGCAGAATCGCATGGGCGCGGGCGGCGATCTGGCGGCGGCTTATGTCATCGCGCATGAGGTCGGCCACCATGCCCAGAACCAGCTGGGGATCCTGCCGCGCGTGACCCAGATGCGCCAGCAGTCCAGCGAACGCGATTCGAACTATCTTTCGGTGCTGACCGAACTTCAGGCCGATTGCTTCGCCGGCATGTGGGCGCGCAACTCGGCGCAGGATCTGCAGATCACCCGTGAAGATATCGGCGAGGCGATGGATGCCGCCGCCGCCGTGGGTGACGACGCGCTGATGCAAAGCGCCGGCCGGGCCGTGGTGCCGGATGCGTTCACGCATGGCTCCTCGGCGGATCGGCAGGAATGGTTCATGCGCGGCTATGACGCAGGCAATCTGGAATCGTGCAACACCTTCAAGGCGGCGGGTCTGTAAACCCGCGTCACATCATCGCGGTCCCTTGGCGTCTGCTTAGGGGCCGCGACCGCGATCCAGCGTGGCCCAGTCCGGCCAGAGCCCCAGTTTTTCCAGCGCCACCAGCAAAAGCCCGGCAGCGATGATGCCGAAGACCAGCTTGATCTGACGCGGCCCCGGTGGATTTCGTGCCCAACGCGAGGCGCGTATCAGCCAGTTCATGTTGTTCATATGCGTCCCCTGCGTTATCCCCGCCAAGATCCAGCCTGACGACGGACTACACTTTGCCTCATCGCTCTGAAACGCGCAAACTGCCTTATACGGCCCGCCAGATGTATGATCTGGTCGCCGATGTCGAAAGCTATCCGCGGTTCCTGCCGTGGAACAGCGCCGCCCGGATCCGTTCGCGCCAGACCCGCCCCGACGGGGCCGAGGTGATCGAGGCCGATCTGGTCATCTCGTTCAAGGTGTTCCGCGAACGTTTTGGCAGCCGGGTCACGCTGCATCCCGAAGACATGAAGATCGAGACCGACTATCTTGACGGTCCCTTCCGCCACCTGCATTCCGGCTGGACCTTCCGCGACATCCCCGAAGGCGGTTGCGAGGTCGATTTCTTCGTCGATTTCGAATTCCGCAACGCCATCCTCGCCAAGCTGATCGGCGTGGTCTTTGACGAGGCGATGAGCCGCATCGTCCGTGCGTTTGAGGAACGCGCCCGCGTCCTGTACGGCTGAGGCGGATCAGGCGCTGGCGAAGCGTTCGGGCGACAGGGCGCGCGTCGTGGCCTCGGGCAGGGGGGCGGGTCGGTCCAGAATCAGCGCCGCTGCCAGTTCGGCAAGCGCGGGTGCGGTCTGGATGCCGATGCCGCCCTGTCCGGCCAGCCAGAAAAAGCCCTCCGCGCGCGGATCGAACCCGACCACAGGCACCTCGTCCGGGGCGAAGGTGCGCAGGCCCGCCCAGGACCGTTCGACGCGGGTGACTTCGTAGGTGACATCGCGGTCGAAGCGGTCCAGCCCCTCGGCCAGTTCCATGTCGTCCGACCAGGCGTCATGCGGCGTGGTCGCGATGGCGTCGCAGGGGCTGAACATCAGCTTGCCGGCCTCGGGCTTGAGATACCAGCGCTCGGCCGCATTCACGACCATCGGCCAATTGTCGACCTCCATCCCCGTCGGTGCGGGCAGGATGGCGGCATTGCGGCGATGGGGGACCAGCCCCAAGGGCGCCAGCCCGGCCAGTGCCGCCACCGTATCGGACCAGGCCCCTGCGGCGTTGACAAGCACCGGCGCGGTGAATTCGCCCTTGGGCGTCGCGACCCGCCACATCCCGCCTTCGCGGGTGATACTTTGGGCGGGCGCGTCTGTTTCGGTCCGACCGCCCAGACGGCGGAACAGCTTTGCGAAGCCGTGCAGCAGCAGGTCGCAGTCGATTGTCTGCGCGCTGCGTTCGATCGCGGCACGGGTGGCGGCCTCGGGGCGCAGGATCGGGCACAGTGCCAGCGCCTGATCGGTCGACAGGATCTCGACCTCTCGCGCCGTGCGCAGATAATCGTCCATGGCCGCGTCGTCCTCGGCCCGGGCGACCACCATTTCGCCGCGCGGGGCGAGCAGGGGCAGATCCGTGATCTCGGCCGGGTTTTCGAAGAAGGCGCGGGCAGCGGCGTTCACGTCACGCATCGCGAGGCTGCCGTAATTCTGGATGAAGATCGCGGCCGAACGCCCCGAGGAGTGGCTGCCGATCCGGGCCTCGGTTTCCAGCAGCGTGACGCTGGCACCGGCGGCCAGCCGCGCCGCCGCCGAAACCCCGGCAATGCCGCCGCCGATGACGATGATATCGCTATGCAAGGGGATTTTCCTTCAGTTCGGCCGCGACGGCGGCGTCGATGGGGGTGTCGAAGCTTTCGACGATGAAGCCCAGCACCGAATAGAAGCCGACCGTGGCGATCAGGTCGAACATGCCATGGGTGCCAACAAGATCCACCAGTGCTGCCTGAGTGGCGGGCGAAAGGCGGCGGTGGTCGAACAGCTCATCTACCGCGCCGGCAAGTATCGCGTCTTCGGGTGACATTGCGGCGACCGGTCCGGCAATGCTGGCGATGCGGGTATCGGTCATGCCGATCTTGCGGCCGCGATGGACGTGATGGGCCCATTCATAGGCCGCGCCCAGCCGGTGGCCGGTGCGCAGGATCACCACCTCGGACTGGTCAGGTGTCAGCGCGGGCGCGGTCACGACATGGGCGCGCAACGGTGCCCATGCGGCCAGCAGATCGGGGTGGTGCGCCATGGTGCGATAGACGTTCAGCCCGGTGGCAAAGCCGCCTTTCAGCGAAGCCAGCGATTCCGGCCAGTCGGCATCCGCGATAGGTTTCAGATTCGTGGCCATGACTGTCCCGCCTCCTGCCGGTGCCCGTGTCCTTCGCCGTCCTGTCTGGCCACTTCACCCGCCCATTGCAAAGCGGTTTCCGGCTGGTGCCGCAGTAATCTTCCTGCAATTGTTCGTTTGTCAAGGGGCAGGGAAAATATGCCAGCAGATTCATCATCGTGCAGCCCATATCTTTCAATTCGTCAGGGCGCTGCAGAACTGTTGCACTTTCGGCGCAGATATCGGACGGTAGGTTATCAGAAAACAGGGGAGAAGAAGAAAATGAGCCTCATGAAAACCTTCACCGCGGCCTTTACACTGGCCACGTTGGCGGCAGGCGCGCAGGCACAGACCGCGCCCGAGGAACGGTTCATCACCATCGGCACCGGCGGCCAGACCGGTGTTTATTACGTCGTCGGCCAGTCGATCTGCCGGCTGGTGAACCGCGACACCGCCACCACCGGGATCAAGTGCACCGCGCCCTCGACCGGTGGCTCGGTGGCCAACGTCAACGCCATCAAGGCCGGCGACATGACCATGGGCGTGGCCCAATCGGACATCCAGTATCACGCCTATCACGGCGATACCCCGGAATTCGAAGGCGACAACAAGTTCGACAAGGAACGGGCGGTCTTCTCGGTCCATGGCGAGCCCTTCACCATCGTCGCCCGCAAGGACGCCAATATCGCCACCTTCGAGGACATGAAGGGCAAGCGCGTCAACGTCGGCAACCCCGGCTCGGGCCAGTTGGCCACGATGGAGGTCGTGCTGGACGCCAAAGGCTGGACCATGGGTGATTTCTCGCTGGCATCGGACCTGAAGCCTGCGGAACAGTCGGCCGCACTGGGTGACAACAAGGTCGACGCCATCGTCTATACCGCTGGTCACCCGAACGGCTCGATCCAGGAAGCGACCTCGACCGTCGAGGCGAACCTGGTTCCCGTCACCGGTCCCGAAATCGACAAGTTGGTTGACGAAAACCCCTATTACGCCAAGGCGACCATTCCGGGCGGCATGTATGCCGGCAACCCCGATCCGGTTGAAACCTTCGGCGTGAAGGCGACTTTCGTGACCTCGGCCGATGTGCCCGAAGACGTGGTTTATGAAGTCGTCAAGGCGGTCTTCGACAATTTCGACCGCTTCAAGGGGCTGCACCCGGCCTTTGCCGAACTGAAGCCGGAAGACATGGTTACCCAGGGTAACAGCGCCCCGCTGCACCCCGGTGCCGAGAAATATTACCGCGAACAAGGCTGGATTCAGTAACCTGATCCGGCCCGGCTTACGTTGCGGAAATGACTGATGAACGGCTCTGCCCTTGCGGCGGGGCCGTTTTTTTTCAACACTTCAAGAAAACTTCCTTCACAATGCCGGGATGAAACGCCGGCGCAGCAGGGGATGGGACATGACGACAGACAATGATCCAACGGGGCGCGACCCGGCCGAAGACGGCCCGGCGCATCGTGCCACCGATCAGCGGCAGGCCGCCGCGGTCGAGAACGCGGCCGCAGGCGCCGGGGGGATGAGCCAGGACGAACTGGACGAACTGGTCGCCTCGTCCGATACCGGCGCGCGGACGCCTGCGGGCTGGGTGGGGATGACCATCCTTGTTGTGGCCTTCCTGTGGTCGGCCTTCCAGATCTGGATCGCCTCACCGCTGCCCTTCATGCTGAACTGGGGGATCCTGAACGACACGGATGCCCGTTCGATCCATTTGGCGTTTGCCATGTTCCTGGCCTATCTGGCCTATCCTGCCGAACGCTCGCCCGTGCAGCTGGCGCTGGCGGTCGCCGTTCCGGTGGTGCTGACCTACCTGTTCATACAGGGCGGGCCTGCCGGGGGTGCGTGGTGGATCCTGCCGATCGGGGCAGCTGTGATCGTGGCGATCCTGCTGGGCAGCCCCAAGAACTGGGTGCCGCCATGGGAATGGGCAATGGCGCTCGTTTCGGTCGCGGCGGCGCTGTATCTCTATGTCTATTACGACCAGATCGCGATGCGGATCGGCAAGCCGATCACCCAGGATCTGGTCATCTCTGTCATCGGGCTCATGCTGTTGCTGGAGGTCACGCGCCGCGCGCTTGGCCCGGCGCTGATGATCGTGGCCTCGCTGTTTCTGGTCTATACCTTCCTCGGGCCGGTCATGCCCGAGATCATCGCCCATAAGGGCAATTCGCTGTCAGAGGTCGCCAACCACCAGTGGATCACCACCGAGGGCGTCTTCGGCATCGCGCTTGGCGTGTCGACCAGCTTCGTCTTCCTGTTCGTGCTGTTCGGCGCGTTGCTGGATAAGGCGGGCGCCGGGAATTACTTCATCCAGGTCGCGTTTTCGCTGATGGGGCACATGCGCGGCGGACCTGCGAAGGCTGCGGTTGTCAGCTCGGCCATGACTGGGCTGATTTCCGGGTCGTCGATCGCCAATGTGGTCACCACCGGCACCTTCACCATCCCGCTGATGAAGCGTGTGGGCTTTTCCAGTGAAAAGGCCGGCGCGGTCGAGGTGGCGTCCTCGGTGAACGGGCAGATCATGCCGCCGGTGATGGGGGCCGCTGCCTTCCTGATGGTGGAATATGTCGGCATCCCCTATTTCGAGGTCGTCAAGACCGCTGTCATCCCCGCGACGATTTCCTATATCGCGCTTGTCTATATCGTCCATCTTGAGGCGATGAAGACCGGCATGAAGGGGCTTCCCCGCGCTTATGAGCCGTCGCCGCTGCTGCGCCGTCTTGTCGGCTTTGTCTTCGGGGTGATGGTCATCTGCATCCTGTCGCTGCTGGTCTATTATGGCATGGGCTGGATCCGCCCGGCCTTTGGCGCAGCTGCGGGTTATGTCATCTTCGCGGCACTGGTCGCGGTCTATATCGCGCTGCTCTGGGTCGGATCGCGCGAGGAGCCGTTGCAGATCGACGACCCCAATGCCGAGATCACGCAGCTGCCACTTCCGGGCCCGACGGTCCGTTCGGGGCTGTATTTCCTGCTGCCGGTGGTGGTGCTGATCTGGGCGCTGATGGTCGACCGTCTGTCGCCCGGCCTGTCCGCCTTTTGGGCAACCGCCTTCATGATCTTCATCCTGCTGACCCAGCGTCCGCTGATGATGATGTTGCGGGGCGAGGATCAGACCGGCAATCGCAGCATGGGCGCGTCTTTCGGCGCCGGTGTCAGCGATCTGGTCGATGGCATGATCGCAGGCGCGCGCAACATGATCGGCATTGGCATCGCCACCGCGACTGCCGGGATCATCGTGGGTGCGGTCAGCCAGACGGGCGTGGGCTCGGCACTGGCCGACGTGGTCGAGGTGCTGTCGGGTGGCAACCTGATGGCGATTCTGCTGCTGACGGCGGTTCTGTCGCTGATCCTGGGCATGGGCCTGCCGACCACGGCAAACTATATCGTCGTCTCGGCGCTGCTGGCGCCGGTGATCGTGACGCTGGGCCAGCAGAACGGGCTGATCGTGCCGCTGATCGCGGTGCATCTGTTCGTCTTCTACTTCGGGATCATGGCGGATGTGACGCCGCCCGTGGGGCTTGCCAGCTTTGCTGCGGCGGCCGTGTCTGGGGGCGATCCGATCAAGACCGGGGTCGTGGCCTTCTTCTACAGCCTGCGGACGGCTTTGCTGCCCTTCCTGTTCATCTTCAACACCGATCTGTTGCTGATAGATGTGGGCTGGGTGCAGGGCATCTTCGTCTTCATCACGGCGACCGTCGCCATGTTGCTGTTCGCGGCGGCGACACAGGGCTGGTTCCTGACCCGCTCGAATATCCTCGAAACGGTCGCGTTGCTGCTGATCGCCTTCACCATCTTCCGCCCGGGCTTCTGGATGGACATGGTTGCGCCGCCCTGGCACGACATGCCGCCCGCCCAGTTGGAGCAGGCGCTGGAGGAGGCCCCCGTTGGTCAACCGTTCCGACTGGTGATCGCTGGCCTGAACGATGTCGGCGATCCGGTCGAGTTCCGTGTCCAGATGCCGGTTCCCGAAGGGGCGACCGGGGTGGATCGACTGGCGGCGCTTGGCCTGACGACCGTGACCAATGGCGAAGAGATCCTTGTCGATGACGTGGCCTTTGACAGCCCGGCCCAGCAGGCTGGCCTGGACTGGGATCAGAAGATCCTGCTGGTCCGCGCGCCGAACCCGGCACCGTCGAAATACTGGATGTACATCCCGGCCTTCACGCTGCTGGCGCTGGTAGTCTGGATGCAGCGGCGACGTATCGGCCCGGATGAGCCCGCCGGCCGCCCGGTCGCGGCATAAGGAAAGGAAAAGCCGATGTTCAAGACCATCCTTCTGCCGATCGACCTTCAGCACAGCGCCAGCTGGGATCAGGCCCTGCCGGTGGCGCGCCGCTTGCTGGATACCGACGGCAAGCTGCACCTGCTGGGCATTGTCCATGATGTGGGCAATGCCTGGGTCGCCAGCTATCTGCCGAAAGGTTACGAGAAACGCGCGTTGGAGGAGATGAAGGCCCAGCTTGGCGCCTTCGCCGCGCGCGAGTTGCCGGATGTGGCCAATGTCGTCACCCATGTCGGCCACGGCCATGTCGCCGAGACCATCGTGGCGATGGCGGACAAGGTCCATGCCGATCTGATCGTGGTGGCCGCCAATGCCCCGGATGAGATGCGCACTTTCCGCATCGGTGCGCAGGCCGACCGGGTGGTGCGCCACTCGCCCGTCAGCGTGATGATCGTGCGCTAGGCGATCAGCCGGAAAAGATGAAGGGCGGCCGCGATGGGCCGCCCTTTTTCATTCCGTCATTGCCTTTGCCGCAGCTAAAGCTCGGTTTCCGGTGCCGTCGGGGTCAGCGGGGCGTTCGGTGCCGACGGCGCGGGCGGTTGCTGTTTGGGCAGCAGGTTCTGCAATTCTTCCAGCGGCGGCGGGGGCGGCGCATCGGCGCGGCGGCGGATCAGGATATCCCCATTGGGCAGCCGCTCGGGCCGTTCGTAGTTGCCGATATCGTCCATCAGCCCCGAAAACTCGTTGAGCGCCGGGCGGAATTCGTCAGCGGTCGAGGCCAGCTCGTTCGCCAATCCTTCCAGATGCGGCTGCAGGCGCTGGAACATGTCGCCCATGATGCCTTCCAGCTCGCCCTCCAGCCCTTCGCTGTTCCGGTCGGGCAGGGTGAAGGGATCCTCGGCCTGCGGGGGTTCGCTGCCGGTGCCTTCATCGGCGCGCGGCATCTGCCATTGCTGGGCCAGAAGCGGTGCGCCGAGCGCCACTGTCAGGGCCGCCGCTGCGATCAGTTTCATGCCTGCCATCTGGAATCCCCTGAGCATCGAGAAAGCAGAACCGCCAACGGCCTGCCATGGTTCCCGCGGCCAACTACCGCCCTAGGACTGCTGTGGCACCCGCAGGTTGCGGAAATGCGTCCAGGCGTCGTTGATGGCGCGGGTGCGGGTTTCGGCCAGCCGGATCGCCTCGCGCGGGAGGCCGGCGGCGATCGCCCGGTCCGGGTGGTTCTCGCGCACGAGGCTGCGCCAGCGGGCGCGTGCCTGTTCGACGGTGGCGTCGGGGGGCAGGCCCAGCACGACATGCGGCGGGGCTTCGGCTTCCGTGTCATGGCGGGCGATGATGGCGGCCAGGCGTTCGGGGGCGATGCCGAAGATCCGGGCCACGTCCTGCAGCATCTCGTGTTCGGCTGGATGCAGCGCGCCGTCAGCGGTGCCGATGATGACCATGCCCTCGATCACGTCGTCCAGCACCGGGTCGCCGGCGGGAAACATGCGCGCGATGCGCCCGGCCCAGGCGTCGTATCCGGCCACGTCCTGCCGGGCCAGGTCGAACACGCGCGCGGCGTTCTTTTCCTCGGACCGGGGGATGGTGAAGATGCGCCGAAACGCCGCCACCTCGGACCGGTGGACGCGGCCGTCGGCCTTGGCCATCTTGGCGGCAAGCGCAATCACGGCAATGGTGAAAGCCACCGATTTTTCAGGCGGCGTGGCCGGTTTCTTGGCGCCGATAAAGGCTGCCATCCGGTCGACGATCCGCCGCCAGAAGCTGCGTGGAGGCGGAAGTTCGGGGGCAGAAATGGGGGTGGGATCCGACATGGCGGGGATGCTAACGGGTTTTCTGACCGTGCGCTAGGCGGCCCGGATCGCGCCGGCCAGGATCAGGGCCTGCCCGCCCCAATAGGCCGGCCACAGCAGCAGCGACAGCCGCCTTTGCATGGTTTCCCCGCGCGCAACGAACAGTCGTATCGCCAGAACAAGGTCCGAGGCCACGAACAGCGCCGCCCCAACCATCGCCGGCCAAAGCGGCAACGGCAGGGTCGCCGCCGCAGCAGCCATCAGCGTTATGACCCAGACATAGGCCCGCACCGGTGCCCTTAGCGGACCTGTGCGTGGCAACAGCCAGCGCTCCGTTGACAGGGCCAGTGCCAGCATCGGCAATGCCCAGAACATGCGCGCGGCATGTTCGGGCGTGAACATCCAACCCGCATAGGCCAGATGTCCGGCTGCGAAGGCGGCCATGCCGGCCAGAAAGGCCGTCTCGGCCCGGCGGGTCAGGAAGAAATCGCCAAGCGCGCCAAGCGCCAGCCCCAGCACCACCGCCAGCGGTGCGCCCGCCGCCAGCCCGGCAAGCGCCAGCGCCGCCGTGGCCCCGGTCTTGGCGGCCGAGGCGGCGGGGCCGGGATGTTCGACTCCAGCGCCCCGCGCCTGATAGATCAGTGCCAGTGCCGCACCAAGCGTTGCAAGCCCGCCCGCGATCACCGGGACAGATCCTTGCCCATCAGGATCAGGTCATGCCACTGGCCGAACTTGAACCCCGCTGCCGGGATCCGCCCCCATTCGGCATAGCCATGGCGGGCGTGAAAGGCGATCGAGCCTGCGTTCGAGCCGGTGACCCCGCCGATCATCAGCCGCGCGCCGCGCGTCCGTGCATGCGCTTCCAGATGGGCCAGCAGCGCCGCGCCCAGTCCCGAGCCGCGCAGCGCCGGGTCGGTATAGATGGTGTGCTCCATCGAATGGGCATAGCCGCCACCGTTGCGGAACTGGCCGTAGGCGGCAAAGCTGGTGATAAGGCCCCGCTCCTCGGCCACGAAGACGCCATGGCCGGCATCCTGCTTGGCGGCGATATAGGCGCGGATCTCGTCATCGCTGCGCTCGGTCGGCCAGAAGGTGATGGCAGTGTCGCGGACGATGGGGTTCCAGATCGCGCCGATGGCGGCAGCATCGCCGGGGACGGCATCTCGGATCACAGGGTGACCTTGCCGAAAGGTGTCGAGATATGCGCGGCAAGCTGCGGATCTGATTTGGAAATCGAAATTCGCGGATCCTTCATGTCCAGCTTTGGCGGCTTCGGGTGGTGCAGGTCCAGCCGCAGCAGCCGCAGACCCAGATCGGGCATGGTATCGGTCGGATGTGGGCCGGTCCCCCAGTCGATGCGCAGGGGATCAAGGCCGTCGCTGTCGCTCTGTCCGCTATCGGGGATGGCGATGCGCCAGTGCAGGTCGCCGCGCGCGGCCTCTCGGATCGTGCTGCCGGGCGGTGGCTTCAGGGGCTTGGCACGGCAGACCCAGGCGACCAGCCGGGGCGGGCCGCGAAAATCATCCAGCCCGAACCAACGCGGATAAGGCGGGGCCTCTGCCTGCGGGTCGATGGCGATCAGTTCGACATATTCGCGGGCGGTCAGCCGCCACAGCCGGTTATGCGTGCCCATGATGGCGTGTTTGCCGCCCGGCTCTGGCGGGGCGCGGAACAGATCGGTCAGCATGGCCTCGCCCTCGGGCAGGGTTTCTGCGGCGACGACGAGGTGATCGAGTTCCAGCGGCATGTCAGCCCCGATGCGCGCCTTCGGCCAGCGAGGCGACGAAGTCCAGCACCTCGGCCACGGGCCGGCCTTCGCCGATACGCTTGACGATGGCGGAACCCACGACGCTGCCATCCGCGACGGCAGCGATCGCCTCGGCCGCTTCGGGGGTCGAGATGCCGAAGCCCACCACAACCGGCAGATCCGCAGCGGCGCGGATGCGCGCGACCTCGGGCGCCACGGTCGCGGCGTCGGCAGAAAGGCCGCCGGTCACGCCGGCGACGGCGACGTAATAGACGAAGCCCGAGGTATTCGCGACCACCGCCGGCAGGCGGCGGTCATCGGTCGTGGGCGTGGCCAGACGGATGAAGTTGATGCCGGCTTCACGCGCGGGCAGGCACAGCTCGGCGTCTTCCTCGGGTGGCAGGTCGACGACGATCAGCCCGTCGATCCCGGCCTCGACAGCGTCCTTCAGGAACTGCTGGACGCCGCCCTTGCGGGCATAGATCGGGTTGTAATAGCCCATCAGCACGATAGGGGTGTCATTGTCCGTCTGGCGGAATTCGCGCACCATGGCCAGCGTTTCAGTGACACTGCCACCGGCATCCAGCGCCCGATGGGCGGCGGCTTCGATGGTGGGGCCATCGGCCATTGGGTCGGTGAAGGGCATGCCCAATTCGATGATGTCCACGCCCGCACCCGGCAGGCCCGCAAGGATCTGCGCCGAGGTGTCGCGGTCGGGATCGCTGGCCATGATATAGGCCACGAAGGCTTTGCGTTTTTCCGCCCCGAGCCGGGCGAAGGTGGCGTCGATTCGGCTCATCGGTTCCCTCCGTGTCGGGACGGGGTTAGCGCGCGGGCGCGCCGGGATCAATGCAGGGATTGGCGGCGCGCATGCCGCGGCGTAGGAATAGGGCGTCGGAGGTGCCCCATGTTGAAACGCAGCGATTTTCCCGCAGATTTCGTTTTCGGTGTCGCTACGGCGGCCTATCAGATCGAGGGCAGCAGTTTCGGCGGCGCGGGGGCCAGCCATTGGGACACATTCGCGGCCACGCCCGGCAATGTCGCCGATGGCACCGACGGATCGGTCGCCTGTGATCACTATCACCGCTGGCAGGAGGATCTGGACCTGATCCGCGACGGCAATTTCGACGCCTATCGCTTTTCAACCAGCTGGGCGCGGGTGATGCCCGATGGCGTGATGCTGAACCCCGAGGGGCTGGATTTCTATGACCGGCTGGTCGACGGGATGCTGGCGCGGGGGCTGGACCCGGTGCTGACGCTGTATCACTGGGATCTGCCCTCGGATCTGGCGGTGCAGGGGGGCTGGACCAATCGCGACATTGCCGCCCGCTTTGCCGATTATGCCCGCGCGGTGATGGCGCGCCTTGGCGACCGGGTGGCGATGACCGCCACCTTGAACGAGCCATGGTGCATCGCCTGGCTTTCGCATTTCCTGGGCATTCACGCGCCCGGCCTGCGCGACATTCGCGCCGCCGCCCATGCCATGCATCACACGCTCCTGGCCCATACGACTGCGATGCAGGCGCTGCGGGCTGATGGGCATGGCAATCTGGGCATCGTGCTGAACTTCGAAACCGCCCATCCCGCCACCCGCAGCGCCGTCGACATGGCCGCCGCCGCGCGGCAGGACGCCATCTATAACCGATGGTTTCTGGAGGCGCTGACCGGCGCCGGCTATCCCGCCCCCGCGATGGAGGGGCTGGCCCCGCATCTGCCCATGGGCTGGCAGGACGATATGGCCGCCATTGCCGCGCCCATCGACTGGATCGGCATCAACCATTACACGCGCGCATTGTATCGGGCGACGGCGGGGGCGTGGCCGGCGGGCGAGACCGTGACGGGGCCGCTGCCCAAGACCCAGATCGGCTGGGAAATCCGCCCTGAAGGGCTTTATGAATTCCTGCTGCGGATCAAGGCGCAGGCGCCGGGTGTGCCGGTTTACGTGACGGAAAACGGCATGGCCTGGGATGACCGGGTCGATGGCGGCCGCGTCGATGACCGGGACCGGCAGGACTATATCCGCGACCATATGGCGGCGGCGCATCGCGCCATTGACGCGGGCGTCGATCTGCGCGGCTTCTTTCAGTGGTCGCTGCTGGATAATTACGAATGGTCGCAGGGCTACGGTCCGCGCTTCGGCATCGTCCATGTCGATTACGACACCCAGAAGCGGACGCCGAAAGGCTCATATCTGATGCTGAAGGACGCGCTTAGCCGGTAAGATCGCGCGCGACCTGATGGAACAGCCGGACCGAGGGCGCGATCAGCGCATCGGGGAAGTCGTAATTCTCGGCATGAAGGGGCGGGTGATCGGCGCCGGCGCCCAGCAGTATCATGGCGGTTTTCGCGCGGGCGGCGAAGCGGCCGAAATCCTCGGATGCGCGCATCGGCAGGCCCTCGGCTGAAACAGCGATGCCGGTGGCCTTTGCAGCGCGGGCCAGGATCGCGGCGGCCTCGGGGTGGTTGATCGAGGCGGCGAATTCGTCATGCCAGTCGAAATCCGCCTGCAGCCCGTGCAGGTCGGCGGCGTCGCGGATGATCGCCTGCGCGGCTGCGCGCAGCGCGGCCATCGCGTCGTCGCGCTGTGTGCGCAGGGTCACCCAGATCTCGGCCGTGCCGGGGGTGATGCCGAATGCGGGCTCGCCCATTGCCAGATGGGTGACGGTGACCAGTTGGAAATCGGGATCCTGCTGACTGCCGCTTGGCAGTGCCAGCAGCGCCGGCAGGATCGCCGCAATTGCCAATGTCGGCGTGCGCGCCTTTTCGGGTTCCGAGGCGTGCGAGGTCGCGCCCACCAGCCGCGCCCGCATCCCGACCGAGGCGCAGTTGACCGGACCCGGTGCCAGCAGCGCGCGACCCTGCGCAACGCCGGGAAAGTTGTGGATCGCAAATCCATAGTCGAATTCGGGCAATGCCGGATCGGCCAGCATGGCGGCAGCACCGGCACCGTTTTCCTCGGCCGGCTGGAACAGCAACCAGACCGCGCCGCGCATGGGCCGCTGACGCGACAGCAGTCGCGCAAGGCCGACCAGCCCGGTCATGTGGCCTTCGTGCCCGCACAGATGGGCGACGCCTTCGATCGCCGAGCGGTGGTCGGGGCCGATCGCTTCCAGTATCGGCAGGGCGTCCAGTTCGGCGCGAAACATCACCTGCGGGCCGGGTGCGGTGCCGCGAAACTCGGCCATGACCCCGGTGCCGCCGATCCCGGTCAGAACCTGGTCGGCGCCCAGATCCCGCATCATCGCCGCCATGCGGGCGGCAGTCCGCACCTCGTGGCCGGACAGTTCCGGCGCACGATGCAGATCGCGGCGCAGTTCTGTCAGTTCGGCGATATCGGCATTGGTCAGCATGATTGAGGCATGACATGGGCGCGCGCCTTGGGCAAGATGCGGCCATGAGCATGAAGCTAGAAGATGTATTCGCCCGAATCGATGCGGCCAACGCCGCCGATCCGCATATGGAAGACGCCCAGCCGGCCGAGCTGCTATATGGTCTTCGGATGACCGTGGAACAGCGCGCGCTGTACCCCGAGGCGTCCGAGCCGTTGCAGATCGCCTGCCGCGGCCAGCATGTCGAACGCTGGAAGCTGCCGCGCCATGATTTTCCCGAAGGGCGCGCGGGCTATCTGGCCTGGCGCGTCGAACAGGGCCGCCGCCACGCCGCGCGGGTGGCTGAATTCATGGCCGCGGCCGGATTTGCGCCGGATGACATCGCCCATGTCGAAAAAATGCTGCGCAAGGAAGGGATCAAGCGCGATGCCGATGTGCAGGCCCTTGAAGATGTGGCCTGCTTTACCTTCATGCGTCACTATATGGCGCCTTTCGCCGAGACCCAGACGCCCGAGGATATGGAGCGGATCGTCAACAAGACCGCCCGCAAGATGTCGGCCATGGCGCGCGCCCGCGCGCTTGTCGACTTCGCCATCCCGGAACCGCTGGCAAGCTTCTTCCGCGATGATCCCGGGCCCGCCGGGGCGCGCTGAGATCGAGATTTGGAAAGATGAAGATGGACGACCCCTATAAGGCGCTCGGGCTGACGAAATCCGCCAGTCAGGACGATATCAAGAAGGCCTATCGCAAGATCGCCAAGACCGACCACCCCGACCTGAACCCAGATCCGGCGGCAGCCGAACGGTTCAAGGCGGCGTCCTCGGCCTATGATCTGCTGAAAGACCCCGATCAGCGCGCCCGTTTCGACCGGGGCGAGATCGACGCCACCGGGCAGGAACGCGCCCAACAGAAATTCTATCGCGACTTCGCGGAACGCGGCGACAACCCCTATCGGCAATATTCCAGCGCCGGATATGGCGATTTCTCGGATGTGTTCGACGACCTGTTCGGCGATGACGGCCGGAGGGGTGGCTTCGGCGGTTTCCGGCGGTCAGGCGCGGGCGGGCAGGGCTTTGACATGCGCGGGCAGGACGCCCGCTATGATCTGGAGGTGGATTTTCTGACCGCTGCCAAGGGCGGCAGCACCCGGATCACGCTGCCCACCGGCGGCGCGGTCGAGGTGCAGATCCCCGAGGGCGCGTCCGACGGCCAGACCATCCGCCTGCGCGGCAAGGGCGGCCCCGGACACGGTCAGGGCGCGCCGGGCGACGCCTATCTGACGCTGCATGTGGGCAGTCACCCGGACTGGACCCGCGACGGCAATGACGTGACCATCACCTTGCCCATCACCATCGACGAGGCCGTGCTGGGCGGCAAGGTCGAGGTGCCGACGCTGGACGGGGCGGTGTCGATGAACCTGCCGCGCGGCGCGACAACGGGTCAGAAGCTGCGGCTGAAGGGCAAGGGCATCAAGGGCGGCAATCAATATGTGCAGCTCAAGATCGTGATGCCGCCGAATGTCGATCAGGATCTGGTCGAGTTCATGGAAAAATGGCGTCAGGAAAACCCCTATGATCCGCGCGGCGGGATGGGGGTGTGAGATGGCCCGCTATACCGCCGAGGAGCTGATCGCCACCATCGACGAGCTGACCGGGCCGCGCCTGACCCACTATGTCGAGATGCGGGTGCTGCAACCCGTCATCTCGGCTGAAGGCGCGCGCTTCCGTGAAATCGACCGCGCCCGCGCCCGGCTGCTGTGTGATCTCAGCGAGGATTACGGGCTTGACGGCGACGCGCTGTCGCTGGTGATGCAATTGCTGGACGAGGCACACGGCTTGCGCGGCGAGATGCAGGCGCTGATGGCAGCGCTGGCGGAAGAACCCGACGAGGCCCGCCAGCGCGTGATCGCCCGCATCCGTCTGGCCCGCGCGCAGGACTGATCCGCCACGCCTTTGCAACGGCGGCAATTGCCGCGCCCGCCTCAGCTGTTCTGTTTCAGCAGACGCTGCTTCTGACGGTTCCAGTCGCGCTTGGCCGAGGTCTCGCGCTTGTCGGCATTCTTCTTGCCCTTGGCGACGCCGATCTTCAGCTTCACGATGCCGCGGTCGTTGAAATACATGACCAACGGCACCAGCGTCATCCCCTCGCGCGCGGTGGCCGACCACAGGCGCGAAAGTTCCTTCTTCGACACCAGCAGCTTGCGGCGGCGGCGTTCCTCATGCCCGAAGACGCCGGCCTGCTTGTAGGCGGCGATATAGCCGTTAATCAGCCACAGCTCGCCATTTTCGACATTGGCATAGCTTTCGGCAATGTTGGACTGGCCGGTCCGCAGGGATTTCACCTCGGACCCGGTCAGGATGATACCTGCCTCCAGATCGCTTTCGATGAAGTAATCGAAGCGCGCCCGGCGGTTCTCGGCAATGATCTTGTAATTGGGGTCTGATTTCGTGGCCATGGTCGTGCTGAGATAGGGGCAGGGCGGGGCGAAGTAAAGACGTGCCCCCTAGTGGCGCGGGTCGGTGATGCGGGCCAGCAGCCCCTCGGCCCCGGCCAGCACCTCCTCCCACGTGGCGCCAAAGCCAGCGGCATCGCCGAAATAGGGATCGGCGACCGATTTGCCCTTTTGCCCCGGCACGTGATCCAGCATCAGCGACAGCCGCGCCGGTGCATCTGCAGGCGCCAGCCGGCGCAGCTCGGCCAGATTGTCGCGGTCCATGGCGACGATATGGTCGAAGCGCTGGAAATCCTCGGCCCGGACCTGACGCGCCCGCAGGGTCGAGATATCGACGCCATGCCGCGCCGCGACGGCTTGCGCACGCGGATCGGGCGGATTGCCGGCGTGCCAATTGCCGGTGCCAGCTGAATCGATCAGCATCGTCACGCCATCGCGCGCCGCCACCGCGCGCATCGCGCCCTCGGCCAAAGGCGAGCGGCAGATATTTCCGAGGCAGACGAACAGAACCGAGGGCGTTGACATGATCTAGGCTTCCGGGTTGGGCGATTGTGACAGGTTACGCGATCCTCGGCCCGGGGCAAGGTCAGCCTGATTGTGGCCCCCGCCGGGCCGCATTAACCTGCGCGCAAACCTCAGGAGGGCGGGGATGTTTTTTCAGATCGGATTGGGCTCTGTCCTGATGATGGCGACGGTTGCGATTGCCGGCCTGACCACCTGGGCGTTGGAACTGACGCTGGACAGCCGCGGCGACTGGCTGCGCAACTGGCGGCCGCGGGTGCGGGTGACGGTCGGGGTCATGGTGATGACGCTGTGGGCGCTGGCAGCGATCTCGGCGCAGGTCTGGCTGTGGGCGGTGGTGCTGCAATATCTGGGCGCCTTCACCGACCGCGAAGAGGCGATCTATTACACGCTGGTGACCTTTACCACGCTGGGTTACGGCGATGTGCTGCTGCCCAAGGGGCTGCGGGTGCTGGGGGCTTTGGCGGCGGTGAATGGGATGCTGAACATCGGTGTGCTGACGGCAGTGATGATCGATTCCATCCGCGCGCTCCGGCAAAAATACGGTGTGACCTCTGGCTGATGCCGGTGGGGCTTGCCCCCTTGGCCGTCATCTGATCCTCTGCCGGCGGAACGGGACAAGGGAAGGGGCGGCATATGGGCGGGACTGATAGCAGGCATGGCGGGCAGATCCTGGTCGACGCGCTGAAGGCCAACGGGGTCCGGCGGGTCTTTTCCGTCCCGGGCGAAAGCTTTTTGGCGGTGCTGGACGGCTTTTACGAATCCGGTATTCAGAACGTCGTCTGCCGCCAGGAAGGCGGTGCCGCGATGATGGCAGAGGCGACGGGCAAGCTGACGGGCAGGCCCGGCGTGGCAATCGTCACCCGTGGACCCGGCGCCACCAATGCCAGCGCCGGTGTCCATGTCGCCATGCAGGATTCGACCCCGATGATCCTGCTGGTGGGCCAGATCGCCCGCGCGGATCGCGACCGCGAGGCGTTTCAAGAGGTGAATTATCCGTTGGTCTTCGGCGGCCTTGCCAAATGGGCAGCCCAGATCGACGACACGGCCCGCATCCCCGAATATATGGCCCGCGCCTTTCATGTCGCCATGTCCGGCCGTCCCGGCCCGGTCGTGCTGGCCCTGCCCGAAGATATGCTGAGCGATCATGTCGAGACCCCCGACCTGCCGCCCGCCAAGCCGGTGATGAACGCGCCCTCGGATGCGGCCGTGGATGCGGTGATCGCCGCGCTGGCGCAGGCAGAGCGGCCCTTGATCGTGCCGGGCGGTTCGCTGTGGTCTGAAGCCGCCGCCGAAAACCTTGGTCGCTTTGCCGCCGCATGGGATGTGCCGGTGGCGGTGCCCTTCCGGCGTCAGGACCGCATCGACAACCGGCTGGCGCAATATGTCGGCGATCTGGGCGTGGGCATGAACCCGCAGCTTGGCGCGGCACTTGGCGAGGCGGATCTGGTCATCTCGCTGGGGTCGCGGCTGGGGGATACGCTGACCAATGGCTATACGCTGATGAAGCCTTCCGGGCAGGGGCGGCGGATCGTGATGGTCCACCCCGATCCGAATGAGATCGGCCACCTCTGGCGCGCCGATCCCGGCATCGCGGCCGATCCGCAGGCCATGATCGCAGCCCTCGCCACGCGCCCAGCCACGCGCAGCTTTACCGATTGGACCCGCGATCTGCGCGCCCGTTACGAGGACTGGCAGACCCCGCGCCCGACGCCGGGGACGGTGCGGATGGAGAACGTCATCCACTGGCTGTCCCAGAACCTGCCAGAGGACGCGGTGCTGACCAATGGCGCGGGCAATTACGCCGCCTTCCTGCATCGCTATTTCCGTTATAAGCGGCCCTTCACACAGGTCGCGCCGACCTCTGGCAGCATGGGTTACGGCTTGCCCGCTGCAATTGCCGCCAAGCTGAACGCGCCCGAACGCGCGGTCGTGTGTCTGGCCGGCGATGGTTGCCTGCAAATGACCGTGAACGAGTTGTCAACTGCTGCCCAGCACGGCGCGCATGTCATCGTCATCGTTGCAAATAACGGCCAATACGGCACCATTCGGATGCATCAGGAACGCCACTATCCGGCGCGCGTTTCCGGCACGGCGCTTGCCAGTCCTGACTTTGCGGCGCTGGCGCGCAGCTATGGCGGCCATGGCGAGGTGGTGACGGCGGACGCCGATTTCCCCGCAGCCTTCGCCCGCGCGCAGGCTGCCGGATCGCTGGCGGTGATCGAGCTGATGCTGGACCCGGAGGCGCTGACCAGCTCGGCCACTTTGTCACAGATTCGCGCGCAGTCGCAGCGCTGACGCAATCTGGTTGCCCCAACGGCGCGGCGGCGCTAAGCACGTGCCGCAACCGCTGGCAGGGAGAGGCCCGTGACCGACGATCCGAAGACGCTGGTAAGCACTGAATGGCTGGCCGGGCATCTGGATGATCCGGGCCTGCGCATCCTCGACGCAAGCTGGCACATGCCGGCGGCGGGGCGCGATGCGCGCACCGAATACGCAACTGCCCATATCCCTGACGCACAGTTCTTCGACATTGACGCGGTGGCCGACCCGGACACCGATCTGCCCCATATGCTGCCCACGCCCGAGGCCTTCGCCCGCGCTGTCTCGGCGCTTGGCATCGGCGATGGCGATCAGGTGGTGATCTATGACGACGCCGCCACCCACAGCGCCGCGCGCGCATGGTGGACCTTTCGGGCGATGGGGTATGACCGTGTCGCCGTTCTGGACGGCGGCTTGGCCAAGTGGCGGGCCGAGGGACGCCCGGTGACCGAAGCCGTGACCGCTGCGCCAAAGGCGCATCTGACCGCCAATCTGCGCCCTGATCTGATCCGCGATGCCGCGCAGGTTGCAGAGGCCTCGGCCCAGGGAAGCGCCCAGATCATCGACGCCCGCGCCGCCGACCGTTTCCGGGGCGAGGCGCCCGAGCCGCGTCCGGGCCTGACCAGCGGGCACATGCCCGGCGCGAAGAACCTGCCCTTCGGCCAGCTTTACCGTCCCGACGGCACCATGAAGGATGCGGACGCCCTGCGCGCCGCCTTCGCGGATGCCGGCGTCGACCTGTCCCGGCCCGCCATCACCAGCTGCGGGTCGGGCATCACCGCGGCCTCGCTGTCGCTGGCGCTGGAACGGCTGGGGCACCGCAACCATTCGCTCTATGATGGCTCCTGGGCCGAATGGGGCGCTTTACCAAACGTGAAAACCGCAACCGGAGACGCATGATGCTGGGCAATCTGAAACCCCAAGCCCCCGACAAGATCCTGTCCTTGATGGCCGAATTCAAGGCCGATACCCGGCAGGGCAAGATCGACCTGGGCGTCGGTGTCTATAAGGACCCGAACGGGCTGACCCCGGTGATGCGCGCGGTCAAGGCTGCGGAACAGAAGATCTGGGAAACCCAGAACAGCAAGAGCTATACCGCGCTCGCCGGTGAGCCCGAATATCGCGATGCCATGGCCGGGCTGGTGCTGGGCGATACGGCCAAGGGGCGCGTGGCCTCGGTCGGGACTGTCGGCGGCACGGGCGCGATCCGGCAGGCGCTGGAACTGATCCGCATGGCCAACCCGGATGCGGTCGTCCATGTCTCGGACCCGACCTGGCCGAACCACTTGTCGATCCTGAACTTCATGGGCCAGGCCTATGAAATGTATCCTTATTTCGACAACGAGACTCGCGGCGTTGCCTTTGACGCGATGCTGGACGGCATCAAGCGCGCCAAGAAGGGCGACGTGGTGCTTCTGCATGGTTGCTGCCACAACCCGACCGGCGCGAACCCGACGGCCGAACAGTGGAACGCCATCGCCGAGGTGCTGGAACAGACCGGGGCGATCCCGCTGATCGACCTTGCCTATCAGGGGTTCGGCGACGGTCTGGACGAAGACGCCGCCGCCACGCGGATGATCGCTCAGCGCCTGCCAGAGGTGCTGATCGCCGCGTCGTGCAGCAAGAATTTCGGCATTTATCGCGAGCGCACCGGCATCCTGATGACGCTGACCAGCGATGACAAGGCGCGCGACCTCAGCCAGGGCGCGATGGCATTTCTGAACCGCCAGAATTACAGCTTCCCGCCCGATCACGGCGCGCGGATCGTGTCGACCATTCTGAACGACGCCGCGTTGACGCAGGAATGGAAAACCGAGTTGGAGGACGTGCGCCAGACCATGCTGGGCCTGCGCACCCAACTGGCCGAGGAACTGCGGACCCTGACCGGCACCGACCGCTTCGACTTCATTCAGCGTCACCGCGGCATGTTCTCGCGTCTGGGCGCCACGCCCGAGCAGGTCGAGAAGATGAAGCAGGACGCTGGCATCTACATGGTCGGCGATTCGCGGCTGAACATCGCCGGTCTGAACCGCGATTCCATCCCGGTTCTGGCCCGCGCCATTGTCGAAGCGGGCGTCTGATCCAGGATCACTCCAATGTAACAAAGGGGGCCGCAAGGCCCCCTTTGTTATTGGTGCGAAAGCTTGGTCATGGCCGACGCATTTTCATGCGGGCTGGTCCGCGTCCCGATTTCCACAATCGAGTCCTTGAACCGGCACGATGGAACTCTTTGCGGCGGTGGTTCGCTGCAGATTCATTGAAGCGCCTTCGATGACGGCGCAAACCCACGTGACTCGCTAGCGCCTAGGATGGGCCTGCGGCAATTGCCGCTATGGCTTGGCGATATGGGTGTCGATATAGCCGCGCAGTTCCTCGATTTCCTCGCTGGCTTCCTGCAAGGCGCTGCGCGCCGTGGCCAGTTCCGAGGCCGAGAAGGCCAGCCGTTCGTGCATGGCCGCCTCGCGTTGCAAGCCCTCGCCGGTTACCCGTTCAAGGGCCGTTTCGGCCTCGTGCAGATCCTGGGCCAGCCGGTCCAGCACTTTCAACTCGGCCCTGCCGGGGCGTGTCACGCGGCCAACCAGCCAGCTGGCGAACCAGCCCAGAAGGAAGGCTGCGAACAGCACTAGCGCGATGGCGATGATCAGGTTGTCGCGGGTCATTGCGCCTCCTCGGAAGGGGTGGGGGTGTCCGTTGGCGTCGTATCTTCGGGCCGGCCGGGCGGGCGTGGTGTGTCGGCACCGGCTTCCTGCACGGTGGCGGGTGGCTCCATCTTCGGCGGGGCGGCCAGCAGGCCCGGATCGAAGGCCGGGGCTGGAATGTCCAGATCTTCTGGAAGGGCCTCGCCGGTCTCGACCTCGGGCATGGCGCGACGCAGGGTTTCGGCGGCAGCCTCGGCCGAGGGGGTCTTGCCGACCAGTTCGGGCACCGAGGCCACCGGCACGCGCACCGGGTCGGGCGACAGCAGCGTCACCTCGATCCGGCGATTGGCGTCGCGGCCTTCCTGAGTGTCGTTTTCGGCGATGGGGCGGGTTTCGCCATAGCCTGCGGCAACCATGTTCTGCACGGACAAACCGGCGGTGCGCATGGCCTCCAGCACAGTGTTGGCACGGTCGCGCGAGAGAGCCAGGTTGGAAACGTCGCTACCCTGCGCATCGGTATGACCGGCCAGTTCCATCCGGTAATCGCCACATTCCGCAAGGATCGGGCGCATTTTGTCCAGCACCGGGGCGATGTCGCCGGCGATGCGGGCACCGCCCGGTTCGAAGCCGATTTCGGATTGCAGCATCGCGCCGTTCAGCCGGTCGACGCAATTGGCGGCATCGGGTTGCGCGATATTGGGGTCGCGGTAGCGGTCGTAAGCCAGGGTCAGCGCGTAATCGGCGCCGGCGCCCAGCCGCATCGACAGTGCCGCAATCGCCTTTTCCGGGGCCAGTGGGTCGCCGCTGACACCGTTGAGACGGATCAGATCCTGGGTCACCTCCAGCCGGCCCTCGTCCACGACGCCCATTGCATCCAGGCCCGCCATCACCCGCAGCGCCCAACCCTCGCGCAGGGCCGGGTCCAGCTTCAACTCGCCCTCTGTCGGGCCAAGCTGGGCGCGGGCCAGCGATTGCACGGTCTGGCGCATCGTGTCATCGGGCACCACCCCGGCGATCGAGGCCTGCCCGCCGGTGTCGATGGCGGCGGTGAAACTTGCGGGTCCGTCCTCGGGGGCTGCCTCGGCAAGGCTGGCATTCAGTGTCCAGCCGGTCGGCAATTGCGCGGCCAACTGGTCCATCTGGCGGGTCAACTCTGGCGGGGGCAGGTCGGCGGGGGCGGTGATCTGAATGCTGCGGTCGGTGATGACCAACGTGCCGGTGCCCAGATCCTGCATGGCCGCGAGTGCCGCGCCGGCCACCTGTGCCCAGCCGGTGGGGGCGCCGATCCCCAATGCACATTCCGAATCCGGCGCGCCGGCCTGCGTGGCTGCGGTCAGGATGGAATCGCGGGCGTCGCTGCTGTCGGCCGCGCAGATTTCCAGCACCCCGCCTTCGGCACCGCGCACGAAACGCAGCTGATAAGGGGCGATGACAGGCAGGGGCGCGGTGACTGTCGCGCTCAGCGAGATACCTTCGGGCGCGGCATTGCGCAGGGCGGCTTCCAGTCGGGTCTTGTCTTCGGGGTCGTGGGCATTGGCCTGAATACGCACCGCACCCGGCGTGACCGAGATGGTTCCCTGATCAAGCATGTCCGCCGCGCGCATGGCAAAGTCCAGTGCCGGCTGCCAGTTCTGCGGTGCGGGGAAGGCGGCGGTGCTGGTCAGGTCCGCGACCTCGACACCCGAGGCGCTCAGCCGCGTGGCAATCCCCTCGCGGTCGGTGCGGGCGGGAAGCAGGCCGATCAGCGACAGGCTGTCACCCTGGCGCATCAGCTCCAACGAGAATTTGGGCGGCTCCAGCATGTCACGCTCGGCGATCTTCACCTCGTCAAGGATGCGGCGGTCGTCGACCAGCCCGCTGACGGTGGTCAGCGCGCGAAAGCGGGCGACCTCATCGGGGGCGGTACCGCGCAGGCGGACGACCAGCCCGTCGGTGCTGACAGAGGCCCAGCTCTGCCCCTCGGACGCCAATGCGGCCCAGATCTGTGCGGCGCTGCGGGTCTCGATCTGTGCTGCGATGCGGATGGCCGCCTGCCAGCTGCCGATACCTGCGGCGGCCAGCAGAAACAGCGTCAGGACCACCTGTCGCGCGCTGCGTCCGGGCCGCGAGGACGGATCTTGAATCTGCGGATCGTTCATAGCGACGGGTTAATGCTGGCGGCCAGGGTTGTAAATCATGCAGTTACACACGATGCCGTGTCAGCTGGCAAGCTGCAACAGCCCTGCAAGCCCCAGGAACACCGCAAGGATCATTCCGGCATCGCGATTGGACCGGAACAGCCGCAGCTGGTTTTGATCGTCATGCAGGTCCAGCATGTAAAGCTGCCAGACCAGATGCGCGGCAAAAGCCATCAGGCCCGCCATCGCCACCCACCAGCCAAAGCCGTCGATGCCGGTAGCCGAAATCGCGATGGCCAGAAGCGTGACCGCCAGCGCACCAAATGCCGCCAGCCAGCGGGGCGTATCCTCGCCAAACAGCCGTGCGGTCGATTTCACCCCGATCAGCGCGTCATATTCGGCATCCTGATGGGCATAGATCGTGTCATAGAAAACCGTCCAGGCGATGCCGCCGAACCATGCGATGATCGGCGCCAGATCCAGCCCGTCGCGATGCGCGGCATAGGCCAGCATCACCCCCCAGTTGAAGGCGATGCCCAGAAAGACCTGCGGCCACCAGGTGAAGCGTTTCGCGAACGGATAAACCAGCACCGGCAACAGGCTGAGCACCCCCAGCCAGATCGCCGCCCGGCCCAGCGTCAGCAGCACCAGCAGCCCGATCGCCAGTTGCAGCGCCATCCAGACATAGGCCCCCCGCAACGTCGCCTGACCCGAGGGCAGGGGCCGGTTGCGGGTGCGGTCGACCGAACCGTCGATATCGCGGTCGGTGATGTCGTTCCAGGTGCATCCCGCGCCGCGCATCACCACCGCGCCGATGGCGCAGGCCGGATAGATCCACAGGTCGAACCAGCGCGGCCCGCTGGCCATCATCGCCAACCCGATCCCCCACCAGCAGGGCAGCAGCAAAAGCCAGGTGCCGATCGGGCGGTCGATCCGGCTGAGCCGCAGCCAGGGCCGCCAATGGGCGGGCGCGCGGGTGTCGACCCAGTTGCCATTGACGGCATCGCGCACGGCATCTGGTATTTGGAAGGCGGTTTTCATAGGAATGTCCCATGTCGAAAGTCAGGCTGTTCATAGATCACCCGCTCGGTTCGGGGCAAGCCGTCCCCTTGAATGCGGATCAGGCGCATTACCTCTCGGGGGTGATGCGGCTGCCGGCGGGCACGGTGATCGAGGTTTTCAACGGCCAAGACGGGGCCTGGGACGCGGAAATCACTGCGGCCTCCAAGCGTGGGGGCGAATTGACGGTGCGGGCGCAGGTCGCCCCGCAGCGCGATCCGCCGGACCTGTGGCTGATCTTTGCCCCGATCAAGAAGGCGCGCACCGATTTCATCGTCGAAAAGGCGGCTGAACTGGGTGCCGCCCGGATCCTGCCGGTGCAGACCGCTTTCACAAATTCCGAACGCATCCGCCAGGACCGGCTGCAAGCCCATGCGGTCGAGGCGGCAGAGCAATGCGGCGGCACTTTCGTGCCCGAGGTCGCCGGGCTGGTCAGCCTGTCGAAGCTTCTGGACAGTTGGGATCCGACGCGGCGCATTCTTTGGGCTGATGAATCGCGGGTGGGGCCGGCAGATGCGCTGTCGGGACTGGAACGCGGCAAATGGGCGGTACTGATCGGTCCCGAGGGCGGCTTTTCGGAGGCAGAGCGCAAGCGGCTGTCTGACGCGGCATTCGTGCAACCGGTCAGCCTCGGCCCCCGGATTCTGCGGGCCGATACGGCTGCCGTCGCAGCCTTGGCGCTGTTTCAGGCGCATCTGGGCGATTGGTGACGCTGCGTCGCAGCATTTGCGAACATGAAACCGGTTCGGCCGGATCGTCGAAAATCGCGAATATGTGTATGAAATTCAATTAAAGCGGTCATTTATGCCGGCAGTGCATAGCGGGATTGCGGGTTTGGGGACTGGTTGCGCGCGCAGCATAAGCCTATCTCAGCCTCACTGAATGAAACGCGCCTGATCCGGCGCAGAACGAAGTGAGGATGTAGATATGACCACGATGACCCTGACCCACGCCCCGGTTGAAACCAACGGCTTCTTTGCCCGCGTGACCGAGACCGTCCGCAGCTGGCTGGTTCGCATGGATACCCGCGCTCAGCTGGAACGCCTGACCGACCGCGAACTGCGCGATATCGGCCTGACCCGCGCTGACATCGACGCTGTGGTGAACCACCGTGCCTGAAGGCTGCGCCACGGCGCCGACCAACCGAACCCCGGCCAAGCAGTGATGCGGCCGGGGTTTTTTCTTGCCTGAATCCTGCTTTGCGCGGGGCGTACGGTTCCGGGAAGGCAGCTCCCCTCTGGTATTTTGACGCGGCAATCCCTTATTGGTCGGGACAAGATGCGACACCGACGCCGAAACCAGCCGGGGGCAGCGGCGTTGAGGCTGAACCGCAAAGAGGTGAAACATGGCAAATCACGCGATCTTCGACCGTCCGATGGATGGACCCATTCCGAAAGGGTTCGAGCAGGCGATATTCGGTATGGGCTGCTATTGGGGCGTCGAGCAGTTGTTCTGGGAACAGCCGGGCATATGGATGACGCAAGTGGGCTTTGCCGGCGGCACCGTTCCGAACCCGACCTATCAGCAGGTCTGCGAAGGTGGCACCGGCCACGCAGAGGTCGTGCATCTGGTCTATGATCCTTCGCGCATCAGCTATGACCTCCTGCTGAAGCTGTTCTGGGAAAACCACGATCCCACGCAGGGCAACCGCCAGCATAACGACATCGGTGACCAATACCGTTCGCTGATCATGTATTACACCGATACCCAACGGACACTGGCTGAGGCATCAAAGACGGATTATGACAACCGTCTGGCGGTTGCCGGTCTTGGCAAGGTCACGACCGAGGTTCTGCCACTTGACAATTTCTACCCGGCGCAAGAGCCGGACCACCAGCAATACCTGCACAAAGTGCCGGATGGCTATTGCAACATGCGCGGCACCGGCGTCAAAGCGGTGATGCCCGAAGGACACGAGATCCCCTGATGCCCACCTGGACTGCACTGACACATGTGATCGGCCGCGAAGCTGCCGCCAACCTTGCCGAACTGTGTGAGGATCTGGTGCCCGAACCCGTCGGCACGGGTATTTTCGAGATCGAGGACGGCTCTGATCGCTGGGAAGTCGGTGCTTATTTCACCGAAACGCCTGACGAGATCGGTCTGGCGCTGCTGGCTGCGGCGCAAGGCGCGAATCCCTTCGTCATCAGTGAACTGCCCGAAGTCGACTGGGTCGCTCATGTGAAACGCGAACTCACGCCGGTCGCGGCCGGGCGCTTCTTTGTCCATGGCAGCCATGACGACGATAAGGTGCCCGCCGGTGCCGAGGCGCTGCTGATCGAGGCCGCAATGGCCTTCGGTACCGGCCATCACAATACGACGCGAGGGTGCCTGCTGGCGCTTGACCGGCTGATCGAGACCGGCTGGCAGCCCCATCGCATCGCCGACATCGGCGCTGGCACGGCGGTGCTGGCGATGGCGGCGGCACGGGTCTGGCCGGGGACGGTGCTTGCGTCGGATATCGACCCGGTGGCTGTCGACGTGGCCGAGGCAAATGTCATCGCCAACGGGCTGGATGGGCGGGTTGCCTGTTTCCAGGCGGTCGGCTTTGACCATCACCTGCTGGACGACGCCGCGCCTTTCGATCTGGTTTTTGCAAATATCCTGAAGCAACCGCTGATCGACCTCGCGCCTGACATGGCGCGTCATGTCGCCCAAGGCGGGCGGGCGATCCTGTCCGGCGTGCTGACGACGCAGGCCGATGAGGTTCTGACGGCCTATGACGCCGCCGGCTTCAATCTGGAAAGCCGCGAGGATCTGGGCGACTGGTCCGCGCTGGTGGTGCAGCGCCGCTGATCGGGGCTGTTCTTGCCAAGGCGTGGCGGACCTGCCGACCGGCCACGCCCTGTTATTCCGGCGCCTTGTGCTAGTGCGACGCGCAGCCGCAACCGGCAAGCGCCAGCCCCTTCGGTTCGATCGGCAGCGGCGTCTGGCCACCTTCGCGCAGCAGCTGCGCCGCCGCGACGAGGTTTTTCAGCGATGCCTCGGTCTCTGGCCAGCCGCGCGTCTTCAAGCCGCAATCGGGGTTCACCCACAGCCGTTCTGCCGGGATCACACTGCTGGCCTTGCGCAACAGCTGCACCATATCGTCGGTCTCCGGGATGCGCGGGGAATGGATGTCCCAAACCCCCGGTCCGATCTCGTTCGGATAGGAGAAGTCGCCGAAAGCCTCCAGCAGTTCCATGTCCGACCGTGAGGTCTCGACCGAGATGACATCGGCGTCCATCGCCGCGATGGCGGGCATGATGTCGTTGAACTCGGCATAGCACATATGGGTGTGGATCTGGGTGTCGTCACGGACCGGCGCCGAGGACAGCCGGAAACAGTCGACCGCCCAGCCCAGATAGGCCTCCCAGTCGCGGCGGCGCAGCGGCAGACCCTCGCGCAGGGCGGGCTCGTCGATCTGGATGGCGGGCAGGCCGGCGGCTTCCAGATCGGCCACCTCGTCGCGGATCGCCAAGGCGATCTGGCGGCATGTCTCGGACCGGGGCTGGTCGTCGCGCACAAATGACCATTGCAGGATAGTGACCGGCCCGGTCAGCATCGCCTTCATCGGGCGCGCCGTCTGCGCCTGCGCATAGCCCGACCAGCCGACCGTCATCGGCTGCGGTCGCGAGACATCGCCGAAGATCAGCGGCGGCTTCACACAGCGCGACCCATAGCTTTGCACCCAGCCAAGTTTCGTGAAGGCATAGCCCGACAGATGCTCGCCGAAATACTCGACCATGTCATTGCGCTCAAACTCACCATGGACCAGCAGGTCGAGGCCGATTTCCTCTTGCTTGCGGATGCAGGCGTCGGTTTCGCGTTTCAGAAAGGCGTCGTATTCCGTATCCGAGATCAAGCCCTTGCGGTGATCGGCGCGGGCGCGGCGAATTCCGGTCGTTTGCGGGAAAGATCCGATGCTTGTGGTCGGGAAGGCGGGCAGGTTCAGGCGCGCGGCCTGCGCGCGCTGTCGTGCCGGATAGGCGGATTTGCGGGCCAGATCGGCGTTGCTGACGGCACTGGCGCGCGCCTTGACCTTCGGGTCATGGATGCGCGGTGACGCCCGGCGCGCCGCAAGCGCCGCCGCATTGGCGCCTAGCTCGGCCGCGGTGTCTGTGCCGTTCAGCGTGGCTGTGATGGTGGCGGTCTCGGCCAGCTTTTGCACGGCAAAGGCCAGCCACGACTTGAGTTCAGTATCCAGCCCGGTTTCCGCGTCGAGATCCACCGGCACATGCAGTAAAGAGCAGGAGGGCGCGATCTGGATGCGATTGCCGCCGACGGCATCGACAGCCCCCCGCGCCAGTTCCAACGCCGGCGCAAGCTCGGTCCGCCAGACATTCCGGCCGTCGATCAGGCCCAGTGACAACACCTTGTCGCTGCCGCGCGCCAGCAGATCGGCCAGTTGCCAGGGCGCGCGTACCAGATCCAGATGCAGCCCGGCGACCGGCAAGGACAGGGCCAGGTCCAGATTGTCATCCAGCGCCCCGAAATAGCTGGCCAGCATGATCTGCGGCCCGGCCGAGGCGAGTTCCGCATAGGCGGTGCGCAAGGCGCGACTCTGTTCGGGCGACAGGTCGGTGACAAGGATCGGTTCGTCGATCTGGACCCAATCGGCACCGGCAGCGGCAAGCCGCGACAGGATTTCGACATAGATCGGCAAGATCGCGGACAGGAAGGCCAGCGGATCAAGCCCCGGATCCTTGGCCTTGCCAAGGCTTAGCCAGGTGACCGGCCCCAGCAGCACCGGCCGGGTCTGGATGCCCAGGTCGCGCGCCTCCAGAAACTCCTCGACCGGCTTCACGGAACCCAGCCGGAAATGCTGCCCATTGGTGAATTCCGGCACGATATAGTGGTAGTTGGTATCGAACCACTTGGTCATCTCCATCGCCGGTGCCTGCTGCGTCCCGCGGGCCATGGCGAAATATTGCGCCGTGGTGACGCGGTCGCCCAAGGGCCCGAAACGGCGGGGCACTGCGCCCAGAAGCGCGGTCGTGTCCAGCACCTGATCATAGAAAGAAAAGTCGTTCGAGGGGATCAACGTGATCCCGGCATCGCGCTGCAATTGCCAGTGGCGCGCCCGCAGCCGGGCGCCCTCGGCTGCCAGATCGGCCTCGGGCATGGTGCCATTCCAATATGCCTCGACGGCGGCCTTCAACTCGCGCCGGGCGCCGATGCGGGGGAAGCCGAGATTTGCGGAAACGGGCATGGTCTTTCTCCGATACGTCAGTTTCCGCGAAATTAGGCGATGCGTTCCATGAGCGGAAATGGCATTACTTCATCAATCCATGATCGAGGTTCATCGATGCTTGACCGCCAACATCTTGCCATCCTGCGCGAGGTTGACCGCACCGGTTCGGTCACCGCCGCCGCAGATTGCCTGCACCTGACCCAATCGGCCCTGTCCCATACCATCCGAAAATTCGAAGACCGCCACGGCATTCGTGTCTGGCAGAAAGAAGGGCGAGGGCTGCGTCTGACACAGGCGGGTGAGTACCTGCTGGCGCTCGCGCAACGGGTGCTGCCGCAGATCGACCATGCCGAGCGGGTGCTGTCCGAATTTGCCCAAGGCCATCGCGGTGCGCTGCGCGCGGGGATGGAATGTCACCCCTGCCAGCACTGGCTGATGCGGGTGGTCGCGCCCTATCTGGCGGACTGGCCGGATGTCGATCTGGATCTGCGCACCGCCTTTCGTTTTGGCGGCATCGGCGCGCTTTTGGGCCACGAGATCGACCTGCTGATTACCCCCGATCCGCTGGACCTGCCCGGCATCCACTATACCCGTGTTTTCGGTTATGAACTGGTACTCGCGGTGCCAGAGGCGCACCCGCTGGGACGCGTGGCCAGCCCGCAGGATCTGACCACCGAGACGCTGATCACCTATCCTGTCTCGCCCGAGCGGTTGGACATCTTCACCCGCTTCCTTGTCCCCGGCAATTGCCTGCCCCGCCGCCACCGCAGCGTCGAGACAACCGAAATGATGCTGCAACTGGTCGCGGCGGGGCGGGGTGTCAGCGCGGTGCCGGACTGGATCCTGCGCGAGGAGGGGGCGGATTTGCCGATCCGCGCGGTGCGTCCCGGGAAAGGGATCGGGATGGCGCTGCATATTGGTGTGAGAAAGGGGGAAGAGCAGACCGATTACATTGCGGGCTTTTTGGCGCTGGCGCAGCAAATTGGGGCGCGGATGGGCGAGTGATCCATCGCACGTTCAGGTGGCGCGATTCACTCGCGGAAATGGCGGCAAGCGCTTCAGGACAAGTGCGATATAGATAGGCACCGGCCCGGGTGCGAAGGCTGTGCTCGCCGGGGCCCGCTGTCACGTGCCGCTCTAGTGTTCCGCCCCAACCTTGCGCAGGGCCTGCAGGAATGTGTCGGTTTCCTGCGCGCCCGAGATCGCATATTTGCCGTCAATCAGGGTGAAGGGGACGCCGCAGATTTCAAAAGCCTGTGCCTGCTTCCTGTCCTTGGCGACCGCGTCGGGGAATGTACCAGATTTCAGCGCCTGCTCGGCTGCCGCACGGTCCAGTCCGATTTCCGCCGCCAGATCCACCAGTTCCTCCGCCCTGCCGACATTGCAGGCCTCGGTCAAATGGCCGCGCAACAGCCGCTCACTCATCTCGGTGCTTTTGCCCTGACTGTCGGCGAAATGGATCGGCTTGGGAAGCATCTGGATCAGCAGGGTGCTGGTCGGGCGCAGCTGCTCAAATCTCGTCCGTTCCGCCTCTGTCGCGACGTAGTTCAATGTGCTGCTGCATCCGACAGCTGGCTCATTCTGGTCCACTTGGCACGATGGTTTAGCGCAACTGCGAATAGAGCTGCCTCTGTGGTCGTTCGCTGGAGAAATTGGCTGCTCTCGATGGCCCCTGCCGCCAGCAAAGGCGCTGCTGCCCGACGATGCCACCCCCGGCCTGATCAGGCCGAGGGGGGCGAGCAAGTCCCGCGGCTAGTAGCTGCGGATCAGGCCCACCAAACGCCCCTGAACGCGCACTTTGTTCTCGGGTAGGATGCGGGTTTCATAGGCGGGATTCGCGGCTTCCAGCGCGATCATCGCGCCCTTGCGGCGGTAATATTTCAAAGTCGCTTCGTGCCCTTCGACCAGGGCCACCACGATATCGCCATTCTGCGCGGCGTCCTGTTCGCGGATCACCACGACGTCGCCGTCATTAATCCCGGCATTGATCATGGAATCGCCCTTCACCTCGAGCGCATAATGGCTTTCGCGTCCCGACAACATACTGCCCGGTACGGCGATGTGATGCGAAACCTCTGAAATCGCTTCGATGGGGACGCCAGCGGCAATGCGGCCCATCACCGGAAGCTCAACTGCGTCGGCGCGCACCTCTATCGCGCCGTGCGGCGCGGCGGGCGCAGCCTTGCGGTCGCCTGCGATAACCTGAGGCGTAAAGCCGGGGGCCGATTTCGCAAGGCTGTCCGGCAGCCGCACGATTTCAAGTGCTCGCGCCCGATGGGGCAGGCGGCGGATGAAGCCCCGTTCCTCTAACGCGGTGACCAGACGATGAATTCCCGACTTGGATCGCAGATCAAGCGCGACCTTCATTTCGTCGAAAGACGGGGGGACGCCATCGCGCGCCATGCGCTTTTGAATGAACTCCAGCAGCTCGATCTGCTTTTTTGTCAGCATGTTCTGGTCCCGTTGCGTCGGTGTTCGAGGAATGTTCTTACATAATTCCTTATATCGGTCAATAGACTGACATCAACAGAGTAAAGAAACGGTTAATCGCTTGGTGCTGATGGCGATGCCGGCAAAATGAACTGGCGCGGCATCGCCTGTCTGCGTGCGGCGCGGCTATTCCGCCGCCAGAGGCGCAGAGGCCGGTTTGGCAGGGGCCGGGTGCATGCCCAGCCGTGCCATCAGATCGGCATCCTTCCAGGCCGCGGGGTTGTCGGTGGTCAGCAACTGGTCGCCGACAAAGATCGAATTCGCACCTGCAAGAAAGCAAAGCGCCTGCAGCTCGTCGCTCATCTCTGTGCGTCCGGCGGACAGCCGCAGCACCGAGGCCGGCATCAGGATGCGGGCGAGGGAGACGATGCGGACCAGGGCGAAGGGGTCGACCGGCCGGGCGCGGTCCTGAACTGGCGTGCCCTCGATCTCGTTCCACAGGTTGACCGGGACGCTGTCGGGATGGGTTGGCAGGGTGGCCAGGGTCACCAGCATCGAGATCCGATCTTCCTCGGTCTCGCCCATGCCCAGAATGCCGCCGCAGCAGACCTTGATGCCGCCCGCGCGCACGGCGGCCACGGTGTCCAGCCGGTCCTCCATCGTCCGGGTGGTGGCGATCTGGGCGTAGTATTCGGGCGAGGTGTCGATGTTGTGGTTATAGAAATCCAAGCCCGCCTCCTTCAACCGGGCCACCTGTTCGGGCGACAGCATGCCCAGCGTCATGCAGGTCTCAAGCCCGAGCGCGGCCACGCCCGTAACCATGGTGCAAAGCTGGTCCATGTCGCGGGCCTTGGGGCTGCGCCAGGCGGCCCCCATGCAGAAGCGCTGCGCACCGGCGGCCTTGGCGCGGCGGGCTGCCGCCAGCACCTCGTCGGTGCCCATCAGCTTGGTTGCCTTGACGCCGGTCTGGTGATGCGCGGATTGCGAACAATAGCCGCAATCCTCGGGACAGCCGCCGGTTTTGATGCTGAGCAGGCTGGCTGTCTCGATCGCGGTGGGGTCGAAATGGGCGCGATGGATGGTCTGCGCCCGGTGCAGAAGGTCGGGAAAGGGCAGGGCGTGAATCGACCGCGCCTCGGCCATGGTCCAGTCGTTGCGGATCATTTGAAGCGTCCCTTCAGGCTGTGAAGCGCCGTCATCAGGCCGGAAGCCAGCAGGATCTTGACCAGATCGCCGAGGATAAAGGGCGTGAACCCCGCCGCGACCAGGCCCGAGACAGGGACGAAGCGAGAAAGCCACGCCAGGCCGAGCGCGTAGACCACGGCCAGTCCGGCCAGCATCGCCACCACCCGGCCCAATGCCCCGCGGCCTTGCGCCAGCCAGCCGATCACCCCGGCTGCCAGCAGATAGCCTGCCAGATAGCCGCCGGTCGGTCCGGCCATATAGGCCAGCCCGATGCCGCGTTCGGGCGTGCCAGAGAATACCGGCAACCCCATCGCCCCGGCGATCAGATAGCTTGCCATTGCTGCCACCCCCAGCCTTGGGCCAAACGAAGCGGCGATGAAGAAGACGGCCAGCGTGTGCAGCGTCATCGGCACTGGCCAGAACGGGATCTGCACCTTGGCGCCCAGCGTGATGAGTGCTGCGCCGCAAAGGGCGAGGCCCAGCCCCGGCCAAAGCGATGTGGGCCGTGTCAGAGATGGGGCGAGAATTGGCATGAGACTGTCCTCGGAAGATAGCGTAGAATCTATCTATAATTACGGGGCAGCGCACCGTTTTGAGCAATCAGGATTATATATAATTATCCGGATATTTCGTAAGTCTCTGGAGGATATGCATTTTTTCCCGCCGGCTTGCGCTTGCCAATCCAACCGACATGGCGCGCCAGTGTCGCACAGGCGCGTTCGGTCTGGCCCTTGCGCAGTGCGTCCAGGATGGCGCGGTGATCGTGGTCGGTGCGTGCTTCCCAATCGCGCCGCCAGGCAGCGAACAGGAAGCGGGCGCTGGCGGCTTGCAGGTCGTCAATGCAGCGCAGAAGCCGCGGCATGCTGCACGGTGCCAGAATCAGGCGGTGAAAACGGCGGTTTGCCGCCTCCCAGTCGCGCACGGTGCTGGCATTGTCGCCGTGGCGCGTGACCTCTTCGGCCTCGTCCAGCAGGGCACCGGTCAGGTTTGGGGCTGCGTGACGCAGGGCGAGAGATTCGAGGCTGGCCCGCATCTCGGCCACTTCGCGCAGTTCGGACACGTCGAATTCGCTGACGCGAAAGCCGCGCCGAGGCTGGCTTTCCGCCAGGCCTTGGGCCTGCAATTCGCGAAACGCCTCGCGCACGGGGACGTGGCTGACGGCGAATTCGGCCGCGATATGGTCCTGTCGCAGGCGTGCGCCCGGACGGATCTCGCCGGTGATAATGCGGTCGGCAAGGATTCGCGCGATCCGTGCGGCTTGGGTTTCTTCAGGTCGGGCCGGCATGGAAGGGCGGGTTGTCATGGATTATAGATAGTCCGGCTGGGTGCCGCTGTCGAGCGGGGCCGGGCAGCGAGATGGTCCGGAAGATTGTGCAGAGTTGCTACAAGATCGCCGGATTCTGGTATTGGGACGGGCCGGCGCGATTCGGCGGGCTTGAACGGGACGACGCTTGGAAGATGCAGCCTTGACGGATGCGACGCGGCTGCAGCAAGGCGCCGACGGCCGGCTTCGGGCCGCAAGGATGCGCGCGGCTGCCCCCTATTTGCTGGCGCTGCTGCTGTTCGGGCTGGGCGCATATGCGCTGTACCACCTGCTGGCGCCGGTCGAGGTTCACGCGGTCGCGCAACAGATCCGCTCGACCCCGTGGCAGCTGATCGCGCTCGCGATGGGGGCGACCTTTGCCGGGTATCTGTGCCTGGCGGCCTATGACTGGTCTGCGCTGAGGCATATCGGCAAGCGGTTGCCGCTTCCGGTGGTGATCAGCGGCGGGTTCCTGGCCTATGCCTTCGGCAATACCGTGGGGCTGACAGCGGTGTCGGGTGGCGCTGTGCGCTGGCGGCTGTATTCCGGGCTGGATCTTGACGGTTATGACATTGCGGCGGTGTCGACCTTTACCGCGGCGGCCTTTGGGGTCGCCTCGACAGTGGTCGGTCTTGCGGCACTGGCGGTACATCCGCTGGCCCTGGCATCACTTCTGCCCCTGTCCGCCGCCAGCGTGCGGCTGCTGGCGCTTGCGGCCATTCTGGTCATCCTGGTGCCGCTGATCCGGGCCAGCTTGAGCCGGAAGCAGCTCAGGGTCGGGCGCTTTCAACTGCAGGCACCTTCGCCCTCGCTACTGGCGATGCAGCTGCTGATCAGCCTCGGTGACATCACCTTTTCGGCCCTGACGCTGTATCTGCTCTTGCCCGCGGGCGGACCGGATTTCATGACCTTCGTCGCGGTTTTCGCGGCAGCGACCATGGCGGGGGTTGTCAGCCATGTGCCGGGTGGCGTCGGCGTTTTCGAGACGATCATCATCGCCGCACTGCCGGCGGCGATGGGCATCGACAAGATAGCGGCGGCGCTGCTGCTTTACCGGCTGATCTATTATCTGGTCCCCTTCGCGATCGCGCTGATCCTGATGGCGCTGTTTGAAAGCTGGCGGGCCTTTGGCGGCAGGACCCGCGACGGCCGGCTGGCCCATATCGTCGCCGCGACCGAGCCGGCCTTCCGCGCGATTGCCCCTGCGGCACCCTTGCTGCTGGCGATGATGGTCTTCGGCTCTGGCTTGTGGATGTCGCTTTCGGCGCTGCTGCCACCGATCAGCGAGGCGGGTGAAGCCGCCGAAAAGCTGTTCCCGCTGGCCTTCATCGAGGGCTCGGCGCTGCTGACCAGTGCGCTTGGCGCCTGGCTGATCGTGCTGTCGCTTGGCCTGGCGCGGCGCAGTCAGGGGGCGCTTTGGCTGACAATGGGCGCCATGCTGGCAGGCGCTGTTGTCGCCGCCTTGCAGCGTAGCGAAATCGAACAGGCGGTGACGCTGGTTCTTGGCGTGCTGATCCTGCTGCCGTTTCGCCATGCGTTTCGCCGGCATTCGGTGCTGACGCATGGGGCTCTGACGCCGGGATGGGCGGTGCTGATGCTGGCGGCGATGGTCAGCGTCGGCTTTGTGCTGTTCTTCGCCCATAAAAGCACGCCCTATGCGCGCGAATTGTGGTGGCAGTTTGCCGCGAACGAATCCGCGCCGCGGGCGTTGCGATCCGGCCTGCTGATCAGCTTGCTGATCGGGGCCGGCGCGCTGCTGTTCCTGCTGCGTGCGCCGCTGATCCGTATCACGCCGCCTGATGCCGACACGCTCGACGTGGCGCGGCGGATCGCGATGGCGGGGGACCAGCCCGATGCGGGCTTTGTTCTGACCGGTGACAAGGCGATCATGCTGTCGGACGACCGCAGCGCCTTTGTGATGTTCGGGATTTCGGGGCGTTCATGGCTGGCCTTTGGCGCCCCGGTCGGTGACACCGACGGCGCCGAGGAGGTGGCCTTCACCTTCGTGGACGCCGCCCGCCGCGCTGGCGCGCGCCCGGTCTTTTACGAGATCGGCCCCGACGCCGTGCCCCTGATGCTGGAGCTGGGGATGGTCCTGCACAAGATGGGCGAGGAGGCGGTCGTCGACCTGACGCGTTTTTCGCTGGAGGGCCCAAGCCGCAAGCGGCTGCGAACCACCCATGCGCGAGCCGGACGGGATGGCCTGTCGCTGGAAATCGTGATGCCGCCCCATGATAGCGCACTGATGGCGGAATTGCAGGCGATCTCGGACGATTGGCTGGCAGCGAAGAATGGGCGAGAGAAGGGCTTTTCGGTCGGGCGTTTCGATCCCGACTGGCTGAACCGCTGGCCGATAGCGCTGGCACGTCAAGGGCAGCAGATCGTCGCCTTCGCCAACATAATGACCACAAATTCCCGCCAATTCGGCAGCATTGACCTGATGCGTTACTCCGGTGCCGCGCCCGGCGGCACAATGGAGTTCATGTTCACCGAGGTGATGCTTCAACTGAAGGCGCAGGGCTTCACCCGCTTTTCGCTTGGCATGGCACCGCTGGCCGGATTGACGCCACATCGCAGTGGCCGTATCTGGGACCGCTTCGGCCATATCATCTATCGCCGCGGCGGTCGGTTCTACAATTTCGAGGGATTGCGAGCCTTCAAACGCAAGTTCGACCCGGAGTGGTATCCGCATTATCTGGCCACTTCCTCGGGGCTTCCGCCATTGGTGCCGCTGACGGATGCCGCCCGCCTGATCGCCCGCGACCACAATCGGTCGCGAAACTCCGTGGGTTAAGATTGCTGGAAATCCGCGTTTGCCAGCCGGCGGCAACCACTGCGGCCAATGCGGCAGTCAAGTACTCAGGCAAGTTGGCGCGGCTGGGGACAGCTGGCCGCGCAGGCGCTGCGTGGCTTGGTCATTCGGGTGGTTGCGCGGATCGCCCAGCACGGGCTGCCCTGCAGCTACGATGTCTCATGAAGTGATACAGATATCGGTTGCACGGACGCCTTTCGGGGGAAAGGTCATAGCAGCGGCGCTCGCTCAGGCAGCATGCGGCTCGCGCGAAAGCATGACAAGGTCGCGTCCTGCCGCCTTGGCTGCCAACAGGGCCGCATCCGCTTGACGTAGCACAAGATCCGTCGATTGCCTTACCCCATACCGGTTCTCGCTGACCGCAACACCGATCGAGACTGATACCTTCAGCTCGACCATCCCGGTCAGCCCCCGAGCCTGAACGGGCAGGGCGGCCAGTTCATAACGAATCCGCTCGGCCAGCGACACTGCCATCGTCTCTTCCGCATGCGGCAGCAGGGCGAGAAATTCCTCACCGCCATAGCGAGCGACTTTCCCCCGACCCTCGACCAGTCCGGCCAGCGTCGCCGCGACCGAAACGAGCACAGCGTCACCCGCCGCATGCCCATATGTGTCATTGATCGATTTGAACCGGTCTATGTCGATCATCAGAACCGAATAGCCGTCCCCCGATTTGGCCGCGGCAGCAATATCGGCGCTGATCCGGCGTCGGTTTGCCAGACCGGTCAACGGGTCGAGAGTTGCCAATTGCCGGGCAAGCCGCGCATCGGATTGGCGCTGCTCGGCCTCAATCCCGCGGCGCAGCAGCCAGTTCAGCCGCGCCGTCAGCTCGCCCCGCCTCTCCAGCGCAGAAAGCCGGGTCGGCAATACTTCGATTGCTCCGAAATCCAGCGCCTGCGCTTCCTGCTCTGGTAGCGGCTTGCGCTGCAATAATGCCAGCGCGGTGCCCCGGCCATCGGCTGCCAAACGGGCGCGCAAATCGGCGAGATGCTGCATGCCCTCACCCTGTTGACCGCCATCGACCAGGACAACAGCGAAATTGGCCGCGATCTTCCCGAATGCCGCCTGTGACGAAACAATGTGCAACGGCCGACCGGTCGCCTCGGCAATCGCCTGACGCCACTCGGAGGACAGCGTCGCTTCGTCCGTCACCAGCGCGATCTGGTCGGGATAGTCGAAACCTGAACTTGGCTCGGCAAAGCCGGGATTGCTTTCCGCAGGCTGGGCAAGCCAACTTCTAAGCCGGGCGCGCAACACCAGATCCGAGCAATGCGGATCAAGAACGTGATCCACCCCCGCACGGAACGCGGCAGAGCGCTGCGACGAATCGCAAATGGCGATGACCGGCACTGCGGCCTTGGGGCGCAGCAGAGCCACGTCGTGCGCCAGCGCCCTTGCATCTGGATTGCGCAGCAGGACCGCATTGACCGTGTCACAGTGCATGCAGGCCTCAGCGACGCTATTCGCCGTCAGCACCTTGTGGTTTGCCGCCGTTAACCGCGCCTTCATCGTGAAGCGCGATGTTACGTCGCCATCAATAACCAGCAGCCGTCCTAGCATGTCGCCCTTGCCCCGAAGCGTTTCCGAGAGCAAGTTCGCACGAACTCGTTAACAAAACCTTTCCGCAGCCAGAGAAAACATGCCCAGCACGTCACAGACCCGCGATCTTGCCGACCGCTTGCTATTACATATCCTTGGTGATGAGGAACTGGTCAGCAGCCTGCTGGGCCGCAGCGGGATGTCGCCGTCTCAGCTTCGCTCTGTCGTAAACTCTCCGGAAATCAATGAGTTCATCATGGAGTTCGTCACCGAGAGCGATGAACGCGTCTTTGCATGCGCCGAAGCCATCGGGGTGACGCCTGAGGAGATCGGCATGGCCGCACGCATATTGCTGCGGCGCGATTGACGTATTCTTAAAACTTGCATGCTAGCACCTTCAGCAGGAGGCAGCATGCACGGACTGATTATCAGAGCGGTTGAACTTTTTCTGCGGGCGAGGCACGGCGATGCCGCCTGGGCTGCGGTATGCGCAGCGACCGGGCTGGACCGGCGCGGCACGCAGGTCATGCGCAGCTACAAGGCCGAAATGCTGCAGCGGATGATTTTTTCTGCCAGCACCACGTTACACATCGAACGCGAGGAACTGCTGGAAGATATCGGCGGTTGGATCCCACGACTTGAAAGCGTCAGATACATCTTGCGCTTCAGCGGTTCCAGCTTCGAGGACTTTGTCCTTTCGCTGGACGACCTGCATGATCGCGCGCGAATCGTGCTGCCGGGGCTGGAACTGCCCAAAATCGCCACGCAAATGATCGGCCCGCAACATTATCACGTCGACGTCACCTCGGATGCTCGGGAATGGTATCCGGTTCTGGCTGGCCTGTTGCGTGGCATGGCCGATGACTACGGCGTGCTCGCGATGGTCGAGCGTGACGACGCCCATCTTGACGTACAGATCGTTGATGAGCGCTTTGCCGAAGGCAGCGAATTTTCCTTCACACAACGCATCTCGGGTGTCGCATGACTTACAACTCGGTCCCGGTAGAGCGGCTGGCCTCGCTGATGCCCATGCATCTGCTGGTCGATCCTTCGGGTGCTATTCGGTCTTGCGGCCCAACGCTGCGTAAGCTGATCGGCCGTGTCGAGCACGTGGATGCGGCCTTTGAGCTTCGCCGGGCGCCCCCGGACAACACCCCGATCGAGGGCATGTATCAGGCGGCGCAGAATGGTCGGCGCGTTTTTCTCGACCTGCGTAACAGTGATCTGCCCCCGCTGCGGGGGGAGGCGACGGCACTTCCGGCGGGTGACGTCCTGCTTAACCTCGGGTTCGGGATCGGCGTGATCGAGGCGATTGCTTCCTACGACCTTACCGATGCGGATTTTGCCGCGAACGATCTGGCGATTGAGATCCTGTACCTGCACAAATCCAATCAGGCGATCCGGGGTGAGCTTGCGCGGCACAGCATGCGCCTGGAGGAGGCACGCGAGGCGGCGGAGATCCAGGCGTTCACCGATCCGCTGACAGGTCTGCTGAACCGGCGCGGGTTCGAACTGGCGTTCAGCCTGGCTCTGGAAGGGCGTAACGCCCCGTCAGAGCGGTCCCAGCAGTTTGCGATCATGCAGCTCGATCTGGATCGGTTCAAGGATATCAACGATAATTTCGGGCATGCGGCGGGTGACGCGGTGCTGAAACGCGTGGCCGAAGTCTTGCGTCAGGAAATGCGCGCCGATGACAGTATTGCGCGCATCGGCGGCGACGAGTTTCTGATTCTGTTGCCCGGCTTGCAGGCAAGGGCAGCTTTGCAGCAGCTTGGCCGGCGCATCATCGACGCAATCCAGCAACCTGTCTGGTACGAAAAACACCTTTGTCGGACGTCGGCGAGTATTGGTGCCGTGTTGTCTGACAGCTATCTGGATATCACTGCCGAGCAGATCCTGTCGGATGTGGACGAAGCGCTCTATGCCGCCAAGAGAGATGGGCGCGCCTGTATACGTCTGTTTGAGTCGGGCTGATGCTCTGCAGCCGAACGGCTGCCGGGAAACAGCTATGACTGGCGCCAGCTTGTGCTCCAACTTGACTGAATCGGATTGGACGCTTTCCGGGGCGGGTTTCAGCGACTTGAGCATATCTTGCGTAAATGCGACAATTCGGCGCGTGTGCCGCTATGGTCGGGTGGCGGCGGAGAGACTATCTTGAGGTCCAAATATGACCATAGGAAACAGGAAATGAGCGATCCAGCACTGGAAGACCGGCCAACATGGCCGGCGATGCGGCGAGGCGCGATGCGGAAATGCCCAGCATGCGGCAAGGGGGCAATGTTTGAGGGCTATCTGAAAGTTCGTGACCATTGCCCGAGTTGCGGCGAGGCGCTGCACTATCAGCGCGCCGATGATGGTCCGGCCTATCTGACCATCCTGCTGGTATCTCACCTAGGCGCGCCGCTGTTGCTGTGGGTTTTCCTGACTTATCAGCCTTCGCCGATCTCAATGCTGATCGGCTTTTCCGCTGGGGCGATCGTGCTTTGCCTGGCGCTGTTGCCGTTGATCAAGGGGGCAATGGTCGGCGCACAATGGGCGCGGCGGATGCATGGCTTCGGGACCGAGCAGGCCGAGGCGACCTCGGCGTGACCGCCCCCGACCCCGCAGCTTTGCGCGATGCGGCGACGATCATCCTTGTCCGCAGGGACGGGGATCAGCCGGCGGTGCTGATGGGCATGCGTGGGGCCAATGCTGCCTTCATGCCGTCGAAATACGTCTTCCCGGGTGGTGCCGTCGACCCCGGTGACCGTGCCGAAGCACTCTCTGGTCTGCCCGATGAGAAGACGCTGGCACGGCTGGAGATTGACCTGCGGGGCGAATCGGACGTCACGGCGCAACAAATTCTTGCCGCCGCCCTTCGCGAACTGGCCGAGGAAACCGGGCTGCTGATAGGGCGGCCGGGGCCAAGCAGCATGGTCGGATACGACCGTGCCGGCCTGGTGCCGGACGCCTCGGCGCTGCATTACGTATTCCGCGCCATTACCCCGCCCGGACGGCCACGTCGTTTCGATGCGCGTTTCTTTCTGATGGATGCGGCGCAGGTCGCGGGCGATCTGGACGATTTTTCTGCGGCCTGTGACGAGCTATCACATCTTCACTGGGTCCCGATGGCCGAGGCCCGCGCACTGCATTTGCCGTTCATAACAGAAGTGGTTCTGGCCGAATGTGCCGCAATGGTTGCAGCGGCGGCGGCGGGGCCTTTGCAGGCACCCGCAAGCGTGCCTTTCTTTGACAACCGCGACACGCGATCACGCTTTCTTCAATTGGGGGCGGCCGGATGAGATCGCGGGCCCGGATCGGCCGCCGCCAAGTGTTGGGCGGAATATTGGGCGCGACTTGCGCACTGCCTTATTCCGCGCATGCACTTGCGCCGACCGGTCTGGCTGAGCCGCCACCGCTGAAGCCCGCGCCGCGCCCCGGGCGGCTGATTGCCGATGCACGGCTGGAGGCCGAGGTCGACTATGCTGTGTTCGACCTGGCGGGCACACTGATCGAGGGGCGTGGCGCGGATCGCCCCATTGCGCCTGCCAGCACGCTGAAGGTGTTGACGGCGCTTTATGCGCTGGATCGGCTGGGGGCAGATCACCGCTTTGCCACGCGGGTGTTGCGCGCGGGCGACATGCTGATCCTTGCTGGCGGCGGCGATCCGGTGCTGGATACGGATGGGCTGGCGCAACTTGCGGGTCTGGTCGCGGATGCCGGCCACCCGCCGCCCACGCGTTTTGCGGTCTGGGGTGGGGCGCTGCCGCAAATCGAGGAAATCTCGGTCGAACAGGCCGATCACCTGGCCTATAACCCCTCGGTTTCCGGAATCGCGTTAAATTTCAATCGCGTGCATCTGGATTGGAAGTCGGGCGGGGCGGATTTGTCGACGCAGGCGCGCGCCGCGCGACACAGCCCACGGGCCTATTCTATTCAGGCGGCGGCCGTCGGGCAGGGCCCTCTATTTTCCTGGCGCGAGGAAGGCGACCGAGAGATCTGGGAGATCAACCGCGCCGGCATGAGGACCCGCGGCAGCCGCTGGTTGCCAGTCCGCCGGCCAGAGCTTTATGCCGGCGACGTGTTCCAGACCTTGAGCCGTGCCGAAGGCCTGCCGCTGCCGGCGCCCGAGCGCATCGCCGATTTGCCGGCGGGTGCCGTTGAGGTGGCGCGGATCGAAAGCCCACGCTTGCGCGAGATCCTGCGTGGGATGATGGAGTACTCCACCAATCTGACCGCCGAGATGGTCGGGCTTCATGCCAGCGGCGCGGGGGATCTGCTGGCCTCGGCCAAGGCGATGCAGGACTGGGCCGAGGCGAAGGGAATCGCCGCGCTGGATCTGCGCGATCATTCCGGCATGTCGCCGGACACCCGGGTGACGGCACGGGCGATGGCGCAGGTTATCGCGACGCTGGGGGCCAAGGCCGATCTTCGCGGGTTGATGAAGCATGTGCCGCTGCAGCAGCGCAAGGGCGCGCCGCCGCCCGCGGGGCTGCGACTGGAGGCCAAGACCGGCACCCTGAACTTCGTGTCGAATCTGGCCGGTTACGGCAGTATTCCCGGCCGAGGTGAGGTGATTTTCGCTGTCTATATCAGTGACATGGCACGCCGCGCGGCGACCGAGGGGCAAGAGCTTCCCGCCGGTGTCATCGGCTGGACCAGCCGCGCCAAACTGCTGCAGCAGGAACTGGTCGCGGGATGGATCGGGCGTTATGCCTGAAGGGTGCGGTGACGCAGCTGCGATGAAAGCTCAATCGCGGCGGAGTGCAGGCGGCTGATTTCCAACTGGTGGCGGATCTCGCGCAGCATCTCGGCCTCGTCATCGCTCAGCCGGCCGTCAGCGGCAGCCACGTCACAGGCAAGCGCATAGGCGGTCTCGAACAGGCGCGCGGGCAGGGCGTCGCGAACCAGGCCGAACAATGCGTCGATGCCGTCCTCGTCCTCGAACAATGACATCACGGTCTGCGAGACGGCGCGGATGCGGTCGACATCGTAATCCGCGAAGACCGGCATATGGTTCACCATGCGCTCGATCGCGACAAGTTCAGAGGTGCGGATATTCGCGTCCGAAACCGAAACCGCCACCATGACGGATACCAGCGCGTCGCAGGCGGAAAAGGAAGGAAGGTCGATGGTCACGTTTGTTTCCTGTGTTTGACCCCGAAATATTGACGATTCACCGTGGTTTCAATAAGCCGCCAGCGACCCTTTCAGGAGATATGATCATGACCACCCTGCGCGATGCCGCGATGACTTCCAAGGCCTGGCCCTTTGAAGAGGCGCGCCGGGTGCTGAAACGGTACGAAAAGAAGGACCCCGAGAAGGGATATGTGCTGTTCGAGACGGGGTATGGCCCCTCGGGTCTGCCGCATATCGGCACCTTTGGCGAGGTCGCGCGCACGACGATGATCCGCCGCGCCTTCGAGATGATCTCGGACATTCCGACGCGGCTGTTCTGTTTCTCGGATGACATGGACGGGATGCGGAAGGTGCCGGAAAACGTGCCGCAGCAGGAATTGCTGAAGGCGAACCTGCAAAAGCCGCTGACCTCGGTGCCCGATCCCTTCGGCGAGTTCGCAAGCTTCGGCGATCACAACAACGCCATGCTGCGCCGCTTTCTGGATACGTTCGGTTTCGAATACGAATTCATGTCGGCGACCGAGTTCTACAAGTCCGGCGCTTTCGATCCGACGCTGCTGCTGGCAGCCGAACGCTATGATGCGATCATGGAGATCATGCTGGCGAGCCTGCGCGAAGAACGCCAGCAGACCTATAGCTGCTTCCTGCCGATCCACCCCGAAACCGGCCGCGTGCTGTATGTGCCGATCAAGCATGTCGATGCCAAGGACGGCACCGTAACCTTCGATGATGAAGACGGCCGCGAATGGACGCTGCCGGTCACGGGCGGGCAGGTAAAGCTGCAGTGGAAGCCGGATTTCGGGGCGCGGTGGGCCGCGCTCGACGTCGATTTCGAAATGTATGGCAAGGACCACAGCACCAATACGCCGATTTATGACGGCATTTGTCAGGTGCTGGGCGGCAAGAAGCCCGAGCATTTCACCTATGAGCTGTTCCTGGACGACAAGGGCCAGAAGATTAGCAAGTCCAAGGGCAACGGGCTGTCGATCGACGAATGGCTGACCTATGCGGCCAGCGAAAGCCTGTCCTATTTCATGTATCAGAAGCCGAAGACGGCCAAGCGGCTGTGGTGGGATGTGATCCCGAAGGCGGTGGATGAATATCACCAGCAGTTGCGCGCCTTCCCCGGTCAGGCGCCGGAACAGCAGCTGGCCAATCCGGTCTTCCATATCCATCGCGGGCAAGTGCCGGCTTCGGATATGGTGGTGCCCTTCTCGATGCTGCTGAACCTTGCATCGGTTGCCGGTGCCAAGGACAAGGACGGGCTTTGGGGATTTATTCGTCGCTATGCGCCCGATGCCTCGCCCGAAACGCACCCGCAGCTGGATCAGGCGGCGGGCTATGCCGTGCGCTACTTCAACGATTTCGTGGCGCCGGGCCGGACCTTCCGCGCGCCCTCGGACAAGGAGCGTGCGGCGCTGGAGGATCTGGCCGATCGTCTGGCAAAATGGGATGGGCCGCTGGACGCGGAGGCCTTGCAGACGATGGTTTTCGCCGTCGGCACCGAACACGGGTTCGAGCCGCTGCGCGAATGGTTCCAGGCGCTTTATCAGGTGCTTCTGGGCGCGGATCAGGGACCGCGCTTCGGCGGCTTCATCGCGCTTTACGGCGTGGATGAAACCCGCGCGCTGATTGATCGCGCCTTGAAAGGCGAACTGGCCGCCTGAGCGCGCTGTTGCGCGCCCATTGGCGCGCAACGCCCGCAGGGTTAACGACAGGTTAACCCGTTGACGCGACATTCCCCCAACGCATATGGGCCGCCAGCTGCGGCCGGATACAGGGGAGATCGCGCATGAACATCGCCATTACCGCCGGGCTGCAACTGATGCCGCCGGGCTTCGCGGCCGGACTGTCGGCCTGGTCGCGGGAATACGGCACCCCCGGCAGTGCAACCTGGGCCAATCGCGCCAACGCGGCCATCATCGCGGCGGATCCGGATTTCGGGCCCTGCCTGGAAATCAACAAGGTCGACACCACCACCCGCATCCGCTTCATGGGCGAGACACCGATCCTGCCCGGCACCTATCTGCGCGTTTCGGCGCGGGTGAAGGCGGTTGCGGGTCCGCGTCCGGCGGTGCGGATCGGCGGCTGGGCCGGCGACGGGGCGCGCAACCACGTCACCGGGCTGGACGAACTTGGTGATGACGTGAGCTTGCCTGATTACGGCCAGGTGGTCGAGGTCAGCGCAATTGTCGGTACCGGCGATCGCCGCGGTGTCGATATGGCCTGGGGCGCGCGTCCGATTTATGGCCATTTCGGCATCGACCTGATCGGCACCAATGGCGGGACGGTGCGCATCGAATCGGTGCGGATCGAAGATGTCACATCGGTGTTTTTGCGCGAGATGATGGATATCGTCGACGTCCGCGACTATGGCGCCATCGGCGACGGCCGCGCCGACAATCACGCCGCCTTCGTCGCAGCTGACAAGGCAGCAAACGGTCGGGTGATTGTCGTGCCAGAGGGCACCTACAAGATCGGCTCAGATCTGACGATACGCGCGCCCGTGCGCTTTACCGGCAAATTGACCATGCCGCGCGCCGCCCGGCTAACCTTGATGGGCAGTTTCGACTATCCCACCTATGCCGAGGCATTCGGTGATGAGACCGAGGCGATGAAGCGCGCGTTGCAGGCGCTGTTCGGCTATACCGACCATATCGAGTTGAACCTGCGCGGTCGCCGGGTCGATCTGACCGAGCCGCTGGTCATGACCGAAATCGCCCCTGGCCTGACCGAGTTTTCCGCCCGCAGGCTGATCTGCAACGGCGAGTTTCGCATCGTTGACGGCCCGGCGTGGAACACCAATCTTGCCAGTTCGCAGGCGACCTATGACGCGAACCAGCCGACCACGCTGAGCAATGTCGCCAATATTGCCAATATCGAGGCGGGCAGCCTGATCACCGGTCCCGGTGTAGGTCGTGAGGTCTATGTCCGCGAGAAAAATGTCGGTGCCAAGACGCTGACGCTTTCGCAGCCGCTTTACGGCGGCTCTGGGACGCGGACTTATACCTTCCAGCGCTTCCGCTATATGTTCGACTTCCTCGGCATGGAGGAGATGTCGCGGGTCAACTTTGCCGATATCGAGTTCTCGCTGGGTGGGCGCGCCAGCTTCCTGATGTTGCCGGCTGTAGGCCAGCTGTTCCATGTGCGCGACTGTTACATCAGCGGGCCGGGCGATCGTGGTATCACCTCGGTCGGGCGAGCCTGCCAGGATCTGCTGGTCGATCGCTGTCAGTTCCTGTCATCCGAGATGAGCCTGACCGCGCAGGCCCGCAAGTCCGTTGCGATCAATGTGAATGCGAATGACGCCAAGATCCGCGATAACCGCTTCGTGCGCTTCGGCACGTTCATGGTGGCATCGGGGACGGGGCACCTGCTGGTCGGCAATCATTGGTTTCAAGGCGATGACACGTCGAGCGGCAAGCGGGTGCCGGGCTTGGTCATTGCCCAGAAGAACTGCAAGATGGCGATCACCGGCAACTACATCGACAACAACGTCATCGAATGGACCAATGAATATGATGCCGTCCCTGACTTTGGGCCGAACGAGTATTCCTTTGGCGGGCTTTCGATTTCGGGGAACCACTTTACCGTCAAACGGGTGCTGAGCGATTTCTCATGGCTGTCGGTCAAGCCCTACGGCACCGGGCATCACATCCACGGTCTGACCGTGTCCAATAACGTGTTTTTGGTGATCGGACCGAAAATCCAGCGCGTTGAGAAGGTCGATACCAGCTTCGCCGATCTGGACTATTCGCGGATGCGTAACATCCTGTTTGACGGCAACAACTTCAATGGCGTGCTGGATTACATCGCAAACCCGATCCAGATCAAGCACAGCCAGGCGACGGCGCAGGCCAGCTGGGTGGTGCCGCTGACCGATTGCCTGCCCTTCCATGGCTGGGCGAAGAATGTCGATTCCGTGACGGCCGTCTCGATGATCCAGAATGCCGGCAACGGGCGCGTTACAGAAATGCCCTGGGTGCGCACCCAACGGGGGGCGAAAAAGCAGAACCTGCAGATCGAATGGGCCCAGCCGGCCAAGGGCACGGTCACCATCCGCGCCCGCATGGACGAGCCGGGCTGATCCGTCTTCACCGCCTTGCCTTTATTCCCCCCGGCCGTTTTCGGTCGGGGGTTTTTTAAGATCAGCGGGCTGCAGGTAATAGGCCTGACCAAAGCCGGCATTCAGCAGGCCGCCATGCGGCTCCAGCCGCCAAAAATGGAAGTCGGGCAGCTGCGCATAGGCCCGCGCCTTGGGGTTATGGGCGATCCACCGGTCCAACCGGGCGGCATGTTCGGACCCATCGCGGGGCAGGCGACGCGCCACGACCTGCAGTGTCATGCGCGGCTGAGCCATGGCGTCACCCTTGGTTGCCTGCGTCGCCTCGATCAGCAGGCCTGCGCGTGGGTTGGCCTCCAAAAGGTGTGTATGGGCCGCAATTTCCGAAAGCAGGGCCATCGGCACCCCGTCGCGATCGGCCTGCGCTGCGATCCGAGACAGGTGTGGATAGCCATTCGCGGCGTCATAGACCGAAAGAATCGCATGCCGCATGGATGCGACCATGTCCTGCACCAAGGCGCGGGCGCGCAGATCGACGTCGCGGATGGGGTTTGTTGCCATGCCTGTAAACTGCCTTTGATAACATTGCGATGCAAGTCGCGCCGCGCGATCACGCGGCTGTGAATAATTTACAAATTACAATCGCATCAGGTCAATGAATTTACAAAATTATCCTTAGAAAAAAATGCTTTGCGAGAATGCAAATGCGTGATTAACTGCTGGCAGCTCAAGTAAGGTGAATGCCGCCGGAGGGGCGCCATATCCTTGCCATACGCCAGTGGGGGAAATGCCATGTCCGTTGATAACGTAGCGAAACATCCGATCCCGGCCGGGTTCGACGGTGCGAATGCCGGTCCTGACGATTACGCCCGCATGTACGCCGAATCGATTGACGATCCCGAAACCTTCTGGGGGCGCGAGGGCCAGCGGCTGGACTGGATCACGCCATATACCAAGGTGAAGGATACCGATTTCACCTTTGGCAATGTGTCGATCAAGTGGTTCGAGGATGGGGTGCTGAACGCCTCGGTGAATTGCATTGACCGTCATCTGGCCAAGCGCGGCAACCAGACAGCGATTATTTTCGAGCCTGATGACCCCGACGCCCCTGTCCGCCACATCACCTATCGCGAGTTGAGCGACAAGGTGAACCGCATGGCCAATGTCCTGCTAAGCCAAGGCGTCATGCGCGGTGACCGCGTCGTCATTTACATGCCGATGATCCCCGAGGCGGCTTATGCGATGCTGGCCTGCGCGCGGATCGGGGCGATCCATTCGATCGTCTTCGCGGGCTTCTCGCCTGACGCGCTGGCGAACCGGATCAACGACAGTGACGCCAAGCTGGTCATCACCGCCGATACCGCGCCGCGCGGCGGCCGGCGAACGGCGCTGAAATCCAATGCCGACGCCGCCTTGCTGCATTGTTCCGACAAGGTGCGCTGCCTGGTGGTCAAACATACCGGCGATCAGACGACCTGGATCGCCGACCGCGACGTTGACGTGCTGGCGATGATGGAACAGGTCAGCCCCGATTGTCCGCCGCGGCCGATGGCGGCCGAGGATCCGCTTTTTATCCTTTATACCTCTGGTTCGACCGGCAAGCCGAAGGGGGTCGTACATAGCACCGGCGGCTATCTGGTTTATGCGGCGATGACCCATGAATATGTCTTCGATTACAAGGAAGGCGACATCTTCTGGTGCACCGCGGATGTGGGCTGGGTGACGGGCCACAGCTATATCATCTATGGCCCGCTGGCCAACGGGGCCACCACGCTGATGTTCGAAGGCGTGCCGACCTGGCCCGATGCCGGGCGTTTCTGGGCCGTCTGCGACAAGCACAAGGTGAACCAGTTCTATACCGCGCCAACGGCGATCCGGGCGCTGATGGGGCAGGGGACGGAGTTCGTCGAAAAATACGACCTGTCCACCCTTCGCGTGCTGGGTACGGTGGGCGAGCCGATCAACCCCGAGGCGTGGAACTGGTACGACAAATATGTGGGCAAGGGCCGCTGCCCGATCGTCGATACCTGGTGGCAGACCGAAACCGGCGGGCACATGATCACCTCGTTGCCCGGCGCGATCGAGACCAAGCCGGGTTCGGCCACGCTGCCCTTCTTTGGGGTCAAGCCCGAGATCCTAGAGCCGGAATCGGCCAAGATCGTGTCCGGCAATCCCGCCGAGGGCGTGCTGTGCATTGCCGACAGCTGGCCGGGTCAGATGCGCACGGTCTGGGGCGATCATCAGCGCTTCATGGAAACCTATTTCCAGCAATATCCCGGCTATTACTTCACCGGTGACGGATGCACGCGGGATGCGGATGGCTATTACTGGATTACCGGGCGCGTCGATGACGTCATCAACGTCTCTGGTCACCGAATGGGCACCGCCGAGGTTGAATCGGCGCTGGTGGCCCATCCCAAGGTCGCCGAGGCCGCCGTTGTCGGCTACCCCCACGAAATCAAGGGGCAGGGCATCTATGCCTATGTCACCCTGATGAATGGGATAGAGCCGACCGACGAGCTGCGCCGCGAGCTGGAAACCTGGGTCCGCACCGAAATCGGGCCCATTGCCAAGCCTGACCTGATCCAATGGGCGCCGGGCCTGCCCAAGACCCGATCCGGCAAGATCATGCGCCGCATCCTGCGCAAGATCGCCGAAGACGATTTCGGCGCCCTGGGCGATATCTCGACACTGGCCGATCCCGGTGTTGTCGAAGAACTGATCGACAACCGGATGAACCGGGACTGACAAGATTGGCGCCGGGCGGACCATCCGCCCGGCGTGATGCCCAAAGCGTGCGCGGCCAACCAGGCCATGTTGCCGCCACAGCCCGCGACAGCCGCGCGTGCCATCTCTTGAAACACCGTCTCGACCCGCCGACATCGCCGGTGGGACTGGAAGACCTGACCTGAAGACAGCCAACTTTCCAGTTGAGGAAAACCCAGATGGAACAGTCCCTGGCAGAAAAAATCTCTGCGGACCCGGACGACCAGAAGATGAGGACCGGGAGGTCCCGCCTTGGCTGGACGCTTGAACCAAGGGCATCGCGCACCAAGCCGGTGACGGATTTCGATGCCGCTGACGACTGCCACGAGGCACGTGTTTCGATGTGCGGATGACGCTGGAAATTGGCCCCAACGCGCAGCTTCGCGTCGGGGCCTTTCGCCCATCCATCCCGGCCGCCGGGATGGGGTGACGAACGAAGCAGGCGGCCAAAAAAGGACTGTTCAAGGGAGGAACGGGACATGAGTGACAGGCAATCTTCGAACGCCTATTGGCGGGCGAATATCAGGATCATCTGGATCTGCATCGCTATCTGGGCGCTGGTATCTTACGGCTTCGGGATCATCCTGCGGCCGCTGGTCAGCGGCATTCCGGTTGGCGGCAGCGATCTGGGTTTCTGGTTCGCGCAGCAGGGGTCCATTCTGGTCTTTATCGTACTGATCTTCTGGTACGCGGCGCGGATGAACCGGCTGGACCGTGAACACGGCGTGGAGGAATAAGCCATGTCGCAATTTACGCTGAACCTCATCTTCATTGGCGCGTCGTTCGCGCTGTATATCGGCATCGCGATCTGGGCACGCGCCGGATCGACGGCCGAATTCTATGCCGCGAACCGCGGCGTCAGCCCGGTCATGAACGGGATGGCCACGGCTGCCGACTGGATGTCGGCGGCGTCCTTCATCTCGATGGCGGGTCTGATCGCCTTTACCGGCTATGACAACTCGACCTATCTGATGGGCTGGACCGGCGGCTATGTGCTGCTGGCGCTGCTGCTGGCGCCTTACCTGCGAAAATTCGGCAAGTTCACCGTGCCGGAATTCATCGGCGACCGCTTCTATTCGCGCACCGCGCGGATCATTGGGGTCGTCTGCCTGCTGATCATCTCGATCACCTATGTGATCGGTCAGATGACCGGCGTGGGCGTCACCTTCTCGCGCTATCTCGCGGTGTCTAACTCGACCGGGTTGTGGATCGGTGCGGCGCTCGTCTTCTGCTATGCCGTTCTTGGCGGCATGAAGGGCATTACCTATACGCAGGTGGCGCAATATGTCGTGCTGATCATCGCCTATACCATTCCTGCGATCTTCATTGCCCTGCAACTGACCGGGCATGTTCTGCCGCAGACGGGGTTGTTTGGCTCGTTGGCTGGCGGAGACACGAAGTTCCTGACCAAACTTGACCAGGTGGTCACGGATCTGGGCTTTGCCAACTATACCGGCCACCACAAATCGACGCTGGACATGGTGCTGTTCACGCTGGCGCTGATGATCGGCACGGCGGGGCTGCCGCATGTGATCATCCGGTTCTTCACGGTGCCGAAAGTGTCGGATGCGCGTTCTTCGGCGGGCTGGGCGCTTGTGTTCATCGCGCTGCTTTACACCGTGGCGCCTGCCGTTGGGGCGATGTCGCGTTTCAATCTGACCACGACGATGTGGCCGGGTGCTGCCGAAGGCGAGACCTTCAGCCAGCCCGCGGTCTCGCTGGACCAGATTGATAACGCGCCCGAGCTGGAATGGATGCGCAACTGGCAGGTCACCGGTCTGCTGGGTTGGGAAGACAAGAACGGCGACGGCCTGATCCAGTATTACAACGACAAGGGCGAACCGTCCGAGGCGCTGGCAGCAACCATTGCCGAGCAGAACCTGCAAGGCAACGAACTGCCGACCGTGAACAACGACATCATGGTTCTGGCCAACCCGGAAATCGCGAACCTTCCGGGCTGGGTCATCGCCATCGTTGCGGCGGGTGGTCTTGCGGCGGCACTGTCGACGGCGGCAGGTCTGCTGCTGGCGATTTCGGGCGCGGTGTCGCATGACCTTGTCAAAGGTTGGTTGGCACCCGAAATCAGCGAGAAGGGCGAACTGATGGCCGCCCGTATCTCGATGGCGGTGTCGATCCTTGTCGCCACCATTCTGGGGCTTAACCCGCCGGGCTTTGCCGCGCAGACGGTGGCGCTTGCCTTTGGTCTTGCGGCTTCGTCGATCTTCCCGGTGCTGATGATGGGCATCTTCTCGACCCGCATCAACAAGCAGGGCGCGATCTGGGGGATGCTGGCCGGTATCCTGTCGACGCTGATCTATATCTTCACCTACAAGGGTTGGTTCTTCATTGCCGGCACCAACATGTTGGAAGATACGGCGGCGAACTGGCTGTTCGGCATCTCGCCCGCAAGCTTCGGGGTGATCGGTGCGCTGATCAACTTCGGCGTGGCCTATCTGGTATCGAACGCGACCGAGGAACCGCCGGTCGAAGTCGTCGAGCTGGTCGAATCCATCCGCATCCCGCGCGGTGCGGGTACGGCGACGCACCACTGACAGAAACCGCCGCGTCCCCTTCACTGGGGGCGCGGCATCTGACCCGAGGAGCCTATGGAAGCCATCGACGCTCTCATTTCAGTGCTGCATCCCTATGACACGCTGTCGGAGGACGAGCGGGCCCGTGTGGTCCGTTCCTTCGCCCGCAGCCAATTGCCCGAAGGGGCCATGATCTATACCCGCGGTCAGATCCTGGACGGGCTTTATATTGTCGAAAACGGGGCCGTGGAAATCACCGATGCGAACGGCGCCCTGGTGTCGCTGCTGGAACGCGGCAACAGCTTTGGCGAACGCGGGCTGCTGGCCGATGGCCGCGCGGTCACCACTGCGCGGATGGCGCGAACGGGCACGGTCCTGTTGCTGCCTGCCGCTGAATTCCGCCGTCTGATCGCGGAAAGCCCTGACTTTGCGCGCTTCTTCGAACGTGGCGGGCGCGAACGTTCGGGCCGCGGCGGGCCCGATGTCGCGACGCTTAAGATATCCGACATCCTGACCCGCAGCCCGGTCACGACCGAACCGACCACGCCCATCCGCGAGGCGGCCCGGATAATGCGCGAGGCGAAGATTTCATCGCTCGGGATCACCGACCCGGACGGCAGGCTTCTGGGCCTGGTCACCATTCGCGACATGTCGAACCGCGTCGTTGCCGAAGGGCTTGACCTTCAGGCCCCGGTTTCAACCATCATGACGTCCGATCCAGTGACGCTGCCGCCCGATGCGCTCGGCTCGGACGTGCTGCACGCGATGATCGAGCGCAGCATCGGCCATCTTCCCGTGATCGAGGCGGGGCGGCTGGTCGGCATGGTCACCCAGACCGACCTGACGCGGCTGCAGGCAATCTCGACCTCGGTGCTGATCCACGACGTGGCGGGCGCGGAAACCGTGGAACAGATGGCCGAGGTGACCGCCCGCATCCCGGATCTTCTGGTCAGCCTTGTCGCCGGCCATCAGCGACACGAAGTCGTCACCCGCCTGATCACCGACATTGCAGACGCCGTGACCCGGCGCCTTCTGGCGATGGCACAGGACAAACTGGGGCCTGCGCCTGCGGCCTGGCTGTGGGCCGCTTGCGGCAGTCAGGGGCGGCAGGACCAGACCGGGGTCAGCGATCAGGACAATGTGCTGATCCTGTCGGATGAGGCGAACCCGGACGATCCGTGGTTCGCTGAACTCGCCCGTTTTGTCAGCGATGGGCTGAACACCTGCGGCTATGTCTATTGCCCGGGCGACATGATGGCCACCAATCCGCGCTGGGGTCAGCCGCGCCGTGTCTGGCGCAAGTATTTCGCCGACTGGATCGCCAATCCCTCGCCCGAGGCGCAGATGCTGGCATCAGTCATGTTCGACCTGCGGGCAATCGGCGGTGATGCATCGCTGCTGGCGGGTCTGCAGTCGGAAACGCTGGCGATGGCATCGGCGAACTCGATCTTCGTGGCGCATATGATCTCGAACTCGCTGAAGCACCAGCCGCCGCTTGGGCTGATCAGGGGGTTTGCAACCATCCGTTCCGGTCAGCATCAGGGCCATATCGACATGAAGATGAACGGCGTTGTGCCGGTCGCCGATCTGGCCCGCGTCTATGCGCTGAAGGGGCAGTTGACCCCGGTCAATACGCGCGCCCGGCTGGAGGCGGCCGAAGCGGCAGGCGTGATCTCGGGCAGTGGGGCGCGCGACCTGATCGCGGCCTACGACCTGATCCAGACCCTTCGTCTGCAAAATCAGGCGCATCTGGTCCGGGCCGGGCGCAAGCCCGACAACTATCTTTCGCCGGCTGATCTGGCGGATTTCGAACGCAGCCATCTGCGCGACGCCTTCGTGGTGGTGCGCACGATGCAATCTGCACTTGGACAGGGAAGGGGAGTATTGGGATGACCGGAGCAAGCGGGATCGGCTGGGACCTGATCGGCACGCTGGCGGTGGGCGGGGGCGCGGCTGCGGTCCTTTACGCGCTGATGCATGCGATGCGGGCGGCGGGGCACAGCCTGCCGCGCTGGCTGCTGCCGGCGGGGATCGGTCTGGCGATGATCGGCTTTGCCACTTGGAACGAATACAGCTGGGCCGCGCGCGTCAAGGCGCAGCTGCCCGAACGCGTGGCTGTTGTGGCCGAAGGCAGTGCCCGCAGCCCGCTGCGGCCCTGGACCTATCTGGCGGCACCCACCGCGCGGCTGGCGCTGATCGACCGGGGGGCGCTGAAAGATGACGGGCAGGGCACGCGGATCGCCCCGGTGACGCTGGTCGAACGCTGGAAGCGCAGCGTCACCGTTGAACAGGGCGTCGATTGTGCCGGGGGGCGGCTGCGTGACCCGCAGGGCAACTGGCATCCCGCGCCCGCCGATGACCCGGTCTTCGCGGCGATTTGCGCAGGGGGCTGACATGGCGCGCGTCATGGTGATCGAGGACGAGGACAACATCGCCATCGCGCTGGATTTCCTGCTGACCCGTGACGGCCATGACCACAGCCGGCTGGCCACCGGCGCAGGCGCGATCGAGGCATTGCGCGCGACCCATCCCGATCTGGTTCTGCTGGACGTGATGCTGCCCGGAATGTCCGGCTATCAGATCGTGCAGGACATGCGGGCTGACCCGGAGCTTGCCGATGTGCGGGTGCTGATGATGACGGCGCGCGGCTCGGTGATGGAACGACGCAAGGGGATGGCGCTTGGTGCTGACGGTTTCGTTGCCAAACCTTTCGAACTGGCCGAGCTGCGCGCCGAAATGGCCCGCGTTCTGGGCGGGCAGGCGTGATGTCTCAGCTGTCCTTGCGTCTGCGGGTATTCCTGATCTTCGCGGCGCTGGTTGCCGGGCTGTTGGTGACCATCGGGGCAGGTATCGTGACGGCGCAGGTGATGCTGCGGGATGCGGGTGTGCCCCCGGCACAGCTGACCGATGCGCTGGTTCTGATGGCGCTGATCGCGGGGCTTGGTGCCTTGGGGCTGACCACTCTGGTGTGGTATCTGTTCGACACCCATGTCGCGCGTCCGATAGAAACGCTGGCGGGCAACCTTCTGACCGGTGCGACTCCGTCCGAGGCCGAGGGCCGCTATCTCGCCGATCTTGCGCCTGCCGCGCGGGCCGTGGCGGACCGGGCGCGGGCCCTGACCGATCTGGATCAAGCTATCGAGGCCCATGCTGAGACGCTGGCACATGAAAGCTCGATTCTGGAAAATATCCTGTCGGATATCGGCGCGGGCGCGGTGCTGACCGATGACCGGGCGCGCGTGCTGTTCTATAACGCGGCAGCAGCGCAATTGCTGCCGGGACTGGCGCTTGATCGCGAGTTGGGCCGGTTCCTGCGCGGCGGAGGGCTGGCGGCGGCACAGGCCCGGATTGCGGCGGGCGCGGCGGCCAGCGATGTCGCGCTGCTTGGTGCGGAGGGTACGCGCCTGACAGGCCGTCTGCGGCATATGCCCGGCGAGGACGGGGGCACCGTGCTGATCCTGCGTCCTGCCCGGCGCGAACTGGTGCCGCCCCGCGCCGCGATGGAAAAGCTGCGCAGACATGCCGCCGTGCTGACCCCGCTTCTGGACGATCTGTCCAGCCCCTTGCCCCCGGCGCTAAGCGACATGATCCGCAGCGAAGGGCAGGGCCTCTCTGCCGCGCTGGCTGAACTGGATACGGCGCTGCATCCGGGCGCGCCCAAACAGCGCCGCGTCGCCGCCGAGGAACTGGCCCGCGGGCTTGGCCTACCGCTGGCCGATATTGCCCCGGTCACCCTTGCCGCCGATGGCTGGCAGATCGGCGGGCTTGCGGCGCAGCTGGGCCAAAGGCTGCAGAACAGCGGCCGCCCGCCAACGGCAGATGTCACCCAAGCCGGGGCCGAAGCGACCTTGCGCCTTCGCTGGACAGGTGCGCCCCTGTCCATCGACGAACTCGACCTCTGGCTGCGGGACGCCCCGGATCCCGATCACCCGGAACTCAGCGGGGCCGACATCCTTGCGGCGCATGGCACCGGGATCTGGCCCGAAACTGTCCCCCCGAACGAGGCCCAACTGGTGCTGCCCTTGGCGGTGTCGGCGGTCACGCGCAATGCGCGTCCTGCCGTCACTTATGATTTCGCCCTTGCCCGACAGGGCATGCCCGACATGCGCCCGCTTTCGGCACTGACCTGCGTCGTCTTCGATACCGAAACCACCGGCCTGTCGCTATCGGACCGGATCGTTCAGATTGCCGGCCTTCGCATCGCCGGCGGGCGCCTGACGGGAGAGCAGTTCGATACCCTGGTTCATCCCGGCATGGCGATCCCGCCCGCGTCGACGGCGATCCACCATGTCACCGACGCCATGGTCGAAGATGCACCCGACATGACCACCGCATTGCGCGGCTTTCACCACTTTTCCGAAGGCGCAGTACTGATCGCCCATAATGCGCCGTTTGACATGGGGCTTCTGCGCGCCGCCGAAGGCGAAACTGGCCTGCATTTCCCGAATCGCGTCATGGATACGGTGCTGCTGTCGGCGATGATCTGGGGGCAAAGCGCCACGCACAGCCTTGATGCGATCTGCGCGCGGCTCGGGATCTCGATCCCCGATCACCTTCGCCACACTGCGATGGGCGATGCCGAGGCAACCGCGCAGGCCTTTCTGCGCATGCTGCCCGCGCTGGAGGCCAAGGGCATCTCGCGCTTCGAACAGGTCTTGCAGCAGGCGCAGAAATACCGCCGCCTGCTCAGCGACGCCAATCTCGCCGCCGCCCATGGGCCCGCAGCGGGCTGATTTCACGCTGGCCCAAATATCCCGGGGTGAGCGCCGCCAGGCGCGAGGGGCAGCGCCCCTTCGCCCTTCTTATCGGCCCAGCTTGGCGTGAACCTCGTCCAGATCAACCTCGGCCAGCGGGAACTTGTTATCCGGGTCGTCGAAGTCATATTTGAACAGCTGGAAATCCTTCTTGTAGATTTCCCAGATCAGATGCCGCGACAGGTCGTCGAAATACTCGCTGACCTTATGGGCGCGCTTCGGTCCATGACCCTCGGATTCGTTGAAGCGCGGCACGTCGGCCACATCAACCTTTACCGGGGTCTCGGCCGCATCCAGCACCTTCTTCATGCCGTCGTTGAAGCGCTCGGTGAAGAAAATCTGGTCGTAACGCCCGCCATTGACGATGAAGGTCGAGATATGCCCCGACATGGCCGACCAGTGAATGTCCGGCTCCATCGGGCGGCGCCAGCGGATGGTGTCGCGGGCGAACAGAAGAAAACGCCGGAAGGACTTGATCTGGTCGAAATCGAAATTGTCCTCGGGGCTGCCGACCTCGATGCCGTATTTCTGGATCAGCTGCGGCACTAGGTTGCCGCGATAGCGTTTGCCATTGCGCTGGATGCCGGCGATCTTGTCGAAAAACGACGACAGCAGACGTGCATATGGGTTGCGCACGCAGGTGAAGGTCACGCCCTTGCGCGCATGAACCGCCTGTTCGATGGGCGTCTGGCTGTCATCCTGCGCCCATTTGTGCAGGCCTTGCTTGCTGTCATGAATGTCGCCATCGAAATAGCGGCCGTGATCGGAATAGAACATGATCTGCCCGATGGTCGAGCAGGCACATTTGGGGACCACCCGATAGACCATGCTTTCGCTTTCGGTCATCCAGGTTCCGGGAAAGCCCATAGTTTTACCTCTTGCTTGCCGCCTGCTTGCGGCACCTGTCAAAATCGTTAGAGACAAAAAGCAGATCGTTGCAATGTTTTCAACGCCTAGCAGCGGTTTCGATGCCCGATTCTGATACCCGCGACGGAGAGCCATGGCCAAGATCGCCTTTATCCTGCTGGCCCACAAGGATCCCAAGGGCGTTATCGCCCAAGCAGAGCGGCTGACCGCGACCGGCGATTATGTGGCGATCCACTATGATGGTCGCTCGTCGCGCGCGGAATTCGACCACATCCGCGCCGCCCTTGGACCGAATTCCAATGTCACATTCGCCAGCAGCCGGCACAAATGCGGCTGGGGCGAGTGGTCCCTGGTTGCCGCCACGCTGGATACGGTACGCGCGGCGGTGGCGGCTTTCCCTTCAGCCACGCATTTCTACATGCTTTCAGGCGATTGCATGCCGGTCAAATCGGCCGAGTTTGCTCATGCTTTCCTTGATGCCGAGCATGTGGATTATATCGAGAGCTTCGATTTCTTCACCTCGAACTGGATCAAGACCGGCATGAAGGAAGACCGGCTGATCTATCGGCACTGGTTCAACGAACGCACCCAGACCCGGCGATTCAACGCCAGCTATAACCTGCAAAAACGCTTCGGTCTGGTGCGCAAGGTGCCCGAGGATCTGGAAATGATGATCGGCAGCCAGTGGTGGTGCCTGCGTCGCCTGACGATCGAGAAGGTGCTGGAATTCTGCAAGCAGCGTCCAGAGGTGCTGCGTTTCTTCGCCACGACATGGATCCCGGACGAGACCTTCTTTCAGACCGTCGTGCGCCATGTGGTGCCCCGGCGCGAGATTCGCGCGCGCACGCTGACCTATCTGATGTTCACCGATTACGGGATGCCGCTGGTTTTCTGCAACGATCACTATGACCTTCTTCTGGGGCAGGACTACCTGTTCGCCCGCAAGATCAGCCCCGAGGCGCTGGAACTGAAGGAAAGGCTGGGCGCGCTGTGGCAGGCGCGGGGGCTGAGTTTCGCCATCTCGGGCGAGGGCAAGTCGCTGTTCAGCTTCCTGACCGGTCGCGGTCGGGTCGGCCGTCGCTTTGCCCCGCGCTTTTGGGAAACCGAAGCGTCGCTGGGCCGTGAAAGCCGGCTGCTCATCATCGTCGCCAAGAAGTGGCATGTCGCCAAGCGCCTGACCGAGGCGATCCGGCGTCACACCGACATTCCGGCCGTCGATTACCTGTTCAACGAACGCGATGCCCGTCTGCCTGATCTTGGCGGTGTGGAAAAGACGGTGGGCAAGCGTGCGCGACACCGCCGGGCACTGATTCGGCTGTTGATGGATGAATTCGGAGATTCGCGGCTGGCCATCTGTATCGACCCCTCGGCGCTGGATTTCGTGCTCGATTTCGCCAATGACAAGGGCAATACCCGCATCCTGTTCATCGACGCCGGTTTTGATGATTCCTATCTGCGCGGCCATATTGATCGTGTCGGTCTGGCCAACCCCTCAACCCCGTCCGAGGTGATCGAACGCCTGCTGCCGGTGGTGCGCGACGATCTTGAACACGAGGCAGAGAGGTTGCGCGATGTCCGTTTCAACGACTATTTCGAAATCAGCGAAAAGGACGGCCCGATCCGCAACGCCGCCGCCCTTGCCGCCTTCCTCGGCGTCGAAGAGGAACGCGCCCGAAGCATCGCCTCGACCCCGCATCTATTCGCCGATTGATCCGTTCGAAGGAGAGCCCGATGGCCTATGACTACGACGACAGCAACATCTTTGCCCGCATCCTGCGTGGTGAGATCCCCAACAACACCGTGGCGGAAACCGAACATACGCTGGCTTTTCGCGACATCCGGCCGCTGGCACCCAGTCATGTGCTGGTGATCCCAAAGGGGAAATACGTGACCATGGACGATTTCGCCGAGAATGCCTCGGCCGAGGAGATCGTCGATTTCATGCGCACGGTGGCCAAGATCACCAGGGACGAGGGCCTGTCGACCGGCGAGGGCGGCAACGGCTTCCGCGCCATTTCCAATGCCGGCAATGACGGTGTGCAGGAAGTGCCGCATTTCCACCTGCATATCCTTGGCGGCCGGGTCATCGGCCCGATGATCCAGCTGCGCGACTGATCGCGGAATGGCCCCGCAGCGATGCGGGGCCATTTTCGCTTGTTGCAAAATCAAGGGTTTAGCGGGTTGTCTGATTCAAAAACGTTATGTAATAACATCTCGAATCATGAAGGAGACCCAGATGATGCAGAAGACAACCCGGATCCCCGCCTTGGCGGCGGCTTTCGCGCTGATGGTTGCAGCAGTTCCAACCCATGCCGGGCAGGGCGCGGCCAAGGATCACGGCCATGATCACAGCCATGACCATGCGCATTCGCACGATCACGACCATGCGCATGACCATGGCGATGAGGTCACCAAAGCCGCTGCCAAGGGCTATTTCGACGATGACCAGATCGCGCCGCGCGGGCTGTCTGATTGGCAGGGGGAATGGCAATCCGTCTATCCGCTGTTGCTGGACGGCAAGCTGGATGCGGTGATGGTGCATAAGGCCGAACACGGCGACAAGACCGCCGCCGAATACACCGACTATTACAAGACCGGCTATGCGACCGATGTCGAACGCATCACCGTTGCGGGCGATCGGGTGACCTTTGTCCGCGACGGCAAGCCGGTCTCGGCCCGCTACGCCGATGATGGGCATGAGATCCTGACCTACAAGAAGGGCAATCGCGGCGTCCGCTTCATCTTCCAGAAGGTCGAGGGCGATGCCGAAGCGCCCCAATTCATCCAGTTCAGCGACCACAAGATCGCGCCTTCAAAGGCCGATCATTACCATCTTTACTGGGGTGAGGACCGGGCCGAGGTGCTGAAGGAACTGACCAACTGGCCGACCTATTACCCGGCGGCGCTGACGGCCGAGCAGGTGGCCGAGGAAATGATGGCACACTGATCCGGCACTTATCGCCGGTCCAGCCGGGCGCACCTGTCGCAGCCGCGCCCGGCTGGTTGTTTATCCGCGACCCTCGGCATAGGCGGCCATCAGCGGGCCGAACTCCTCTTGCGGGGGGAAGCCTTCATAGCTGTGCGCGGCGCCGGTTTGTGCCCATGGCAGTTTTTCACTGGTCCAGCATTCGATGAAGGCGGGTTCCTGCGCCGGGCCGCCGTCCAGCATGCTGCTGCGGACGTTCACCATCGGTCCCATCAGGGGCGTGGTGGTGAACAGCCAGCTCAGGCAGCCGGGGCAGAAATGATGTTGCAACTCGCCCCGCATGCCGCCCAGCACGGTTTCACCTTCGACGGTGACGGCCGCTTCGGGATACATCGCGCTTAACGAAAAGGCGCTGGCGGTCATGCGCTGGCAGCCAGTGCAATGGCAGGCAAAGGTCATCAGCGGCGCGCCACGGACGGCGATGCTGACATGCCCGCAGCGGCAGGATCCGGTGGTGATGTGATCGTCGGTCATGGGCCCATCCTCAGCGTCGGGTCAGTTCGATGAACACATCTTCCAGCCTTGGCTGCTCGATCGCAATGTCGCGAATGGGCATTCGGCCCGCGCGCAAGGCGTCGATGATCCGGTCCGGCTGCACGCGCGATGGCTGATAGCTGATCGCAAGCCGCCCATCGCCGCGCCATTCCGGCATCACGCCGTCGGGCAGGGCGGGCAGGTCGGCGGCATCGGTTTCGATCACCATCGTCTTGCCATCCGCGCGCGATAGCAGCGCGCGCGTGGTGTCCTCGACCAGCACCTCGCCGCGGTCGATGATGGCGATGCGGTCGCACATCGCCTCGGCCTCTTCCAGGTAATGGGTGGTCAGGATGATGGTCATGCCGCGTTCGTTCAGGCGGCGCACATTGGCCCACAGCATGTCGCGCAGGGTGATGTCGACGCCTGCCGTGGGTTCGTCGAGCACCAGCACCTGCGGGCGATGCACCAGCGCCTTGGCCAGCAGCAGCCGCCGCTTCATCCCGCCCGAAAGGTGCCGCGTGTAGCTTTCGGCCTGTTCGGTCAGCCCGACCAGCTCCAGCAGGTCATCGGTCCAGCGTTCCGATTTCGGCACACCGTAAAGGCCCGCCTGCACCTCCAGGCTGGTGCGGGGCGACAGGAAGGGGTCGATGTTCAGCTCTTGCGGCATGACACCGATGGCGGCGCGGGAATTGCGCGGGTTCTCATCCTGATCGAAGCCCCAGATCACCACCCGGCCGGCGGTCTTGTTCACCAGCCCGGCCAGAATATTGATCGTCGTCGACTTGCCCGCGCCGTTCGGTCCCAGCAGCCCGAAGATAGAGCCCGCAGGCACTTTCAGGTCGATCCCCTTCAGCGCTTCCTTGGCGGGGGCATTGCCGGCTGCGCGATAGGTCTTGCGCAGCCCGCTGATGTCGATGGCATGGGCGGTGTCGGTCATTGGGTTCCCTGGCTTTCGGCGGGCACCGTTCTTGCGAGGTGGCCTTGGCTGCGGTATGGGAGGGGTTAGACCCGATCCAGCCGAGCCAGACAAGCAGGTCCGCAATGACTGATACCGAATTCGTCCTTCCCGAAAGCCCGCTCTCGACCGGACAGGACGCGCCAAACCAGCATCCGCCGCTGGAAACAGAGGTCGTGACCAGCTGGAAAGTCGCCTGCTCGGGCGACGAATCGCGCGGGCTTGGCCATCCGAAGGTGTGGATGCTGATCTCGCCGTTCACCGGCTATGTCGACTGCGGCTATTGCGACAAGCGTTTCGTGGTCGACCGCGAACACGTTCACGACGACCACTGACCGGTTGCCCGGTCGCTGGGGGGTTGCCCCGGCGGGTGCTTGTGGCAGAACATGCGCGACGAAAAGGAGCCTCGCATGTCCAACGCTTTCGGCAAGGGCCACCACCTTCACCTGATTGACGGCTCTGCCTTCATCTTCCGCGCCTATCACGCGCTGCCGCCGCTGACGCGCAAGTCCGACGGGCTGCCCATCGGGGCGGTCGCGGGCTTTTCCAACATGCTGTGGAAGTATGTGCAGGATGCCAAGGGGAACGATGCGCCGACCCATGTCGCGGTGATTTTCGATCACAGCTCCAAGACCTTCCGCAACGATATTTTCCCGGAGTACAAGGCGAACCGCCCGCCGCTGCCCGAGGATCTGAAGCCCCAGTTTCCCCTGACGCGCGAGGCCACGCGGGCCTTCAACATCGCCTGTATCGAACAGGAGATGTTTGAAGCCGACGACATTATCGCAACGCTCGCCTGTCAGGCGCGCGAGGCCGGAGGGCGCGTGTCGATCATCAGTTCCGACAAGGATCTGATGCAGCTTGTCGGTGACGGCGTGGTGATGCTGGACCCGATCAAGTCAAAGGAAATCGGCCCCGAGGAGGTCGAGGAGAAATTCGGCGTCGGCCCCGACCGCGTGGTCGATATTCAGGCGCTGGCGGGCGATCCCGTCGACAACGTGCCGGGCGCGCCGGGCATCGGCATCAAGACCGCGGCGCTGCTGATCAACGAATATGGCGATCTGGAAACGCTGCTGGACCGCGCCGGAGAGATCAAGCAGCCCAAGCGCCGACAGACCCTGATCGACAATGCCGAACAGATCCGCATCTCCAAGAAGCTGGTGCAACTGGATTGCGAAACGCCCTTGGACTTCACGCTCGAAAGCCTTGAAATCGCCGATCCCGACCCGGAAACCCTGCTGGGTTTCCTGACGGATATGGAGTTCCGCACCCTGTCGAACCGCGTGGCAGAGAAGTTCAGCGTGGAAGCCCCGGTGATTGCCGACAAGCCCGCCGCAAGCGCCAAGGCCGCCGCCGCCACCGGCCCAGACTGGCCCGCCATCGACGTCGCCAATTACCAGACCGTCACGACCGAGGCCGATCTGGAAACATGGATCGCTGCGATCCATGAGGCCGGCGCGGTCGCCATCGATACCGAAACCACCGGTCTGAACGAGATGACCGCCGATCTGGTCGGGATCTCGCTGTGTAAGGCGGCGGGCATGGCCTGCTATATCCCCGTGGGCCATGTTTCCGGCGGCGGCGATCTGTTCGATTCCGGCGCATTGCTGGACGGACAACTGGACCGTGCCTTGGTGCTGAAGAAGCTGAAGCCGGTGCTTGAGGACGCCGCGATCCTGAAGATCGGTCAGAACATCAAGTATGACTGGAAGATCCTTGCCCGGAACGGCATCCGCATGACGCCCATCGAGGACACGATGCTGATGTCCTTCGCGCTGTCTTCCGATGTGTTCAACCACGGCATGGACGGGCTGGCCGAACGCGTGCTGGGCCACAAGACCATGCCGATCAAGGATCTGATCGGGTCCGGCAAGTCGCAGATTACCTTCGATAAAGTGCCGCTGGACAAGGCCACGCCCTATGCGGGCGAAGATGCCGAGGTGACGTGGCGCCTGTGGCGGATGCTGCGCCCGCAGCTGTCGCCGAATGCCGTGACCACAGCCTATGAAACGCTGGAGCGTCCCATGGTGCCGGTGCTGGCGGATATGGAAATGGCGGGGATCAAGGTCGATACTGAACATCTGGCGCGTATGTCGAATGTCTTCGCCCAGCAGATGGCAGGGTTGGAGGATGAGATCCACGGCCTTGCGGGTGGCAAATTCAACGTCGGCAGCCCGAAACAGCTTGGCGAAATCCTGTTCGATCAGATGGGTCTGCAAGGCGGCAAGCAGGGCAAGACCGGCGCCTATTCCACCAGTGCAGACGTGCTGGAGGATCTGGCCGCCGAAGGCCACGACCTGCCGGCGCGGGTACTGGACTGGCGGCAGATCTCGAAACTGAAATCGACCTATACGGACGCGCTGCAGACCCATGTGAACGCCGATACCGGCCGCGTTCATACCAGCTATTCCATCGCCGGCGCGCAGACCGGGCGGCTCGCCTCGACCGAGCCGAACCTGCAGAATATCCCCGTGCGGACAGAGGAAGGCCGCCGCATCCGCCAGGCCTTCATCGCCACGCCGGGGCATAAGCTGGTCAGTCTGGACTATAGCCAGATCGAGCTGCGCGTGCTGGCCCATGTCGCGGACATTCCGGCGCTTAAGGAAGCCTTCCGCGAAGGCATCGACATTCACGCCATGACCGCCAGCCAGATGTTCGGCGTGCCGGTCGAAGGCATGGATCCGATGATCCGCCGTCAGGCAAAGGCGATCAATTTCGGGGTGATCTATGGCATCTCGGGCTTCGGTCTGGCGCGCAACCTGCGCATCCCGCGCGCCGAGGCGCAGGCCTTCATCGACACCTATTTCGAACGTTTCCCCGAAATCCGCGCCTATATGGACAAGACGGTCGCCGACGCGAAACGCGACGGCTTCGTGCGCACCATCTTCGGACGCAAGATCGCCACGCCCTTCATCAACGACAAGGGACCGGCGGCCGGTGGCGCGAAACGCGCGGCCATCAACGCGCCCATTCAGGGCGCGGCAGCCGACATTATCCGCCGCGCGATGATCCGCATGCCCGAGGCGATCAAGGACATTCCAGCCAAGATGCTGCTGCAGGTCCATGATGAACTGGTCTTCGAGGTCGAGGACAGTGCCGTGGACCGCCTGATTGCCAGCGCGCGCGATGTGATGGAAAACGCCCCGGACCCGGCGGTCAAGCTGTCGGTGCCGCTGGTGGTGGATGCAGGCACCGGGTTGAACTGGGCCGAGGCACATTGACGCCCCCGCCGCCCTGACGGGGAAAGCGGCGAGAAGGCGGGGCATCTTCGTGCGCGCGCGACCGGCGCGCCGTTGAGCGGCGCGGGAACGCGCCGGAACCGCATCAGCGCTTAGGTGGCGGGGAACAGCCGGGGGGCGGGGCCGATGGGCACCGGCCCCAGCCTGACCTCGCCATCCTTGAGGATCAGAGGCAGCCGGATCTGACCTTCCTGCGCCGGCGGAAGCGCGACCAGCATGTCGTCATCGGTGCCTGCCTCCTCTGGGGTCAGGGGCAGCACCTCGGCGGAGCGCACCACGGTTTCCTTTATCTCGCCGGGCAGTGGTGTCTTCGACAATGTGTTGATCATCGCGCCAACCAGCATCGCCGCCTTTTGGGGGATCAGACCGGCCTCGACTGCGGCGTCGATGAACGGGCGTGCATCGCGGGTGTAAAGCGCGGCTTCGCCCTCGGCGCGGCCTTGGGCATCGGCTTGGATGCGGCCGATCAGCGTGGCCTCGGCCCCCGCCAGCGAAAAGCGCAGGCCTTGCGTCTGCATGCCGGTCAGCGCCGGCGGGGGCACGCGACCCTCCAGCATCGGTTGGCCGGGGACCTCTGTCAGCCACAGCTGGACCGGCCCGATTATGTCGAGCCGTTCCTGCAAACCCGGAAGCGTCAAACCGCGCGCCGTGGCGTCGACGGCATAGGCGGCGCGCGACCCTTGCGGGGCAGCGCCGCCCATATGGGCCAGCCGGGCCGTTATCTCCAACGATTGCAGCATGTCGACGCCGTCAACGTCCAGATCGCGCGCGTCGATCCCGGCCTCGCGTATGGCCATCTCATGCGTGAGGGAAAGCGCGGCGTGGGCCTGACCCTGGCCCAATGTCACCGATACCGGCGCGTTGCCCATCCGCAGTTCCATCTGCGAAGGCAGCGCCACCGTCATGGTGGTCGGCGCGATCAGCGGCGCATAGAGCTTCAGGCCGGGCGCGCTCAGCCCGGTTTCTGCATCGCCGATTTCGACCTCGGCCATGCGCAGCCCGATGCGGCGCGGATCGCGCAGGGGGGTGACGCTGGCGGCCTCGACCACCGGACTGCTGGTGACGGCTTCACGGGCCTTGCCGCTCAGCCAGGTTTCGCCGCCATACCACGCGGCACCAAGCATTGCGGCCACAAGCGCCGTGCCGATAAGCAGATTTTTCATCCATGTCTCCGCCGATCTTGGAACCCGGCGCATGTAAGCCTAGAATATGTCTTGAGGAAAGAGGCGGCTATGCAGGATCAGAACTGGCTTTTCGCATATGGATCACTGATGTGGGATCCCGGCTTCGCGGTGGCCGAACGCGCCATTGGCACCTTGCAGGGCTTTCATCGCAGCTTCTGCCTGCGTTCCATCGTCTATCGCGGCACGCCTGAACATCCCGGCCTGGTGCTGGGCCTTGACGAGGCGCATGGCGCATCCTGTCGCGGCGTGGCGCTGCGTGTGGGCGATTCCGATTGGCCGCAGGTGATTGCGGACGTGCGCGCGCGTGAAATGTCGACCTATGCTTACCGCGAGGCGGTGCTGCCGGTCGAACTGGCCGATGGCCGCCGCGTCGAGGCCATCACCTACGTGATGCAGCGTGACCATGACCAATATGCGGGCGACCTGTGTGCGACCGAACAGGCGCGGATCATCGCCAGCGCGACCGGCGGGCGCGGTCCCAATCGCGACTACCTGTATAACACCGCCGCCCATCTGGCGGAACTTGGTCTGCCCGACCCGGAAATGGAGGCGCTTGCCGCCGAAGTGCGCAAGCTGTCAACCTAAAAGGAAAATTCCGCTGTTGGCAGCGGCCGCCGGGCTGCTAGACTTGCCGGGAAACCCGTCCCCGGAGGACCGAGATGAGCGCAGAGACGCCACCCGAATCCAACCCAACCGCCGCCTCGCCGGAGGATCGGGATAAAACGGCCGAGCGCAGGCTGATCGGGGCGGATGCGCCCGCCGCGCGTCCCTCGCGTCGGTTGACGGCACGGCGCGCGCAGGAACGCCGGGTGGTGCAACCGCATTTCAGCCAGCCCATCCGCCAGATCGTGCTGATGCTGATCGTTTCGGTGCTGGTGGCGGCGGGGGGCTGGTTCGCTTATGGCCGGATCCTGCCCATATTCACCGCGAATATTTACCTCAACGGGTTGATTCTGGCGGTTTTCGTGATCGGCGTTCTGGCCTGCTTCTGGCAGGTGGCGCAGCTGATCCAGTCGGTCAGCTGGATCGAACGCTTTGCCGAACGTCGCCGCAATGCCGCCGAAAAGGGCGTGGCTGCCGTGGGCGAGGGCGACGATGTCGCGCCGCGCCTGTTGGCGCCTCTGGCGGCGCTGCTGGGCGCGCGGGGACCGGTGGGCGGGGTGATCTCGGCCAGTTCGGCGCGCTCGATCCTCGAATCGGTGGCGACCCGCATCGACGAAGCCCGCGACATCACCCGTTACCTGTCCAACCTGCTGATCTTCCTCGGGCTTCTGGGCACCTTCTATGGTCTTGCGACCACGGTTCCAGCGGTCGTCGACACCATCCGCGCATTGGCGCCGCAGGAGGGAGAGACCGGCCTGCAGGTCTTCGACAAGCTGATGTCAGGGCTGGAGGCTCAGCTGGGTGGCATGGCGGTGGCGTTTTCATCCTCGCTTCTGGGGTTGGCGGGATCGCTGGTCGTGGGGCTGCTGGAACTGTTCGCGACCCATGGCCAGAACCGCTTTTACCGCGAGTTGGAAGAATGGCTGTCGGGCTTTACCCGGCTGGGCATTGCCGGGGATGACAGCGACAGGCTGGATCAGGCCAGCATCATGGGGTTTCTGGACCAGATCGCCGGGCAGATGACTGACTTGCAGGCCTTCTATGCCGAACGCGACGAAATCCGCGAACAGGAAGCGATCGAGGCCGATGAACGTGTGCTGCTGATGGCCCGCAATGTCGAACGGCTGGGCCAGTTCATGCTGGACGATTCCGAGGCCAATGTGTCCCGCCTGGGCGAGATGTCGCGGGCGATGTCGCGGGTGGCGGATGGGCAGGACAAGCTGGTCCGCGCGACCGAAGCACGCCCCGATAACATGATCGAGGTCTCTCGCGCGCTGACCCGCATGGGCGAGGCGCAGGAACGGCTGATCGAAGGCCTTTCAACCCGTCCGACCGACGATGAATCGCGTCAGCACCTGCGCGCTATCAACGACAATGTGGGCCGGCTGGCCGATGAAACCCATGCCGCCCGTCAATTGTCGACTGCTGATCTCAGGCGCGAATTGGTCGAATTGACCGACGCGCTGCGGGCCTTGGGGCGAAGCTGATGGCATTGTTGCGGGGCAGGGGCGTGAACCGCTTTTCGGCCACGATATGGCCGGGCTTCGTCGATGCGATGACGGCGCTGCTGATGGTGCTGATGTTCGTCATCACCATCTTCATGGTGGTGCAGTCGGTCCTGCGCGATACCGTCGACCGGCAGGAAAGCCAGCTTGACCGGCTGGGCCAGCAGGTGGCGGGCCTGTCCAGCACGCTTTCCGTCACGCAGGGCGAAAAGGATGCGGCCCAGGCCGGCCTGACCGAGGCGCAGGCCCGCATTCTGGATTTCGAAACCCAGGTCGCGCGGCTGGCACAGGCGCGCGATGCCGAATCCCAGCGCGCCGGCGCGGCCGAGGCCGCGCTTGGTGCCGCGCGCACGGAAATCGACGCCGCCGCCGAGGCCGCGCGCCTTGCCGCCGCCCGCCGCGAAGCGCTGGAGGCCCTGGTCAAGGATCTGGAAGCCCAGAACAGCGATGCCGGCCAGAAACTGACCGAAACCGAGGCCGCACGCCTGACCGAAGCCGCCGCAGCCGAGGCGTTGCGGGCACGGCTGCGGTCCTCGGAAGCCGAACTGACCGCAATGACCCTGTCGCTGGAAGAAAGCCGCAAGCAGGCCGAGGATACGCTGACCCTGCTGGCCGCCGCCGAGGCCGCCAAGCGCGATCTGACCGCGCAGGCGGGCGGTGCCGCGTCCGAAGCCGAAAGGCAGGCAGCCTTGCTGGCGGTGGCGCAGGAAAAACTGGCCGGCGAGCAGAAAAGTTCGGACGAGGCGCAGCGGCGGGTGGCGCTGTTGAACCAGCAGGTGGCAACGCTGAATCAGCAGCTTTCCGCCATTCAGCAGGCGCTGAACGCGACCGAAAACGACAAGCAGGCGGCCGAGGTGCGGCTGGAGGATCTCGGCCTGCAGCTGAACGCGGCACTGCTCAGCGCCTCGCAGGAACAGCAGCGCCGGCTGACGCTGGAGGAAGCAGAGCGTAAGCGGCTGGAGGCAGAGGCCGCCGATCTGGCCCGCTATCGTTCCGAATTCTTCGGGCGTCTCAGCGAGGTTTTGCAGGGGCGCGAGGGCGTGCAGGTCGTCGGCGACCGCTTCGTTTTCCAGTCCGAGGTCCTGTTCGGCATGGGCGAGGCAACCCTGTCCGAGGCCGGACGTGCCAGCATCGCGCGCGTCACCACGATGCTGCAGGACATCGCCCAGACCATTCCGTCCGAGATCGACTGGGTCATTCGCGTCGATGGCCATACCGATTCGACACCCCTGTCCGGGGCGGGCCGCTATCGCGACAACTGGGAACTCAGTCAGGCGCGGGCACTTGCGGTTGTGCGCTATATGGTGGACGAGTTGGACTTTCCGGCCGACCGGCTGGCGCCGACGGGATTCGCCGAAACCCGCCCGCTTGCGCCCGAGGATAGCCCGGAAAACCGCGCGAGGAATCGCCGGATCGAGCTGAAATTGACGGAACGCTGATGACCGAGTTTCTGGATGGGCCGCAAGGCCGCCGCATCGCCTTTGAACGCCAGCCGGGGCAGGGGCCGGGCGTGGTCTTTCTGGGCGGGTTCAAGTCCGACATGCGCGGCAGCAAGGCTGAATATCTGGCCCAATGGGCGGCGCGCAGCGGTCGCGCCTTCCTGCGCTTTGACTATTCCGGCCACGGCGAATCGTCCGGCGATTTCGAAGACGGCAGTATCGGCGACTGGGCCGCCGACGCCATGGCCGCGATTGCTGCATTGACCGAAGGCCCGCAGGTGCTGGTCGGATCAAGCATGGGCGGCTGGATCTCGCTTCTGGTGGCGCGCGCCATGCCCGAACGCGTGGCGGGGCTGGTCGGCATCGCCGCCGCGCCGGACTTCACCGAGCAGGGCTATTGGGCCGCCGCCACGCCTGCGCAGCGCGAGGCGCTGATGCGCGATGGCCGGTGGGAGCTTCCATCGGAATATTCCGATGCGCCCTATGTCATCACCCGACGCCTGATCGAGGAAGGGCGCGATCATCTGGTCCTGCAATCCCCACTGAATATGCCCTTCCCGGTGCGCCTGCTGCAGGGCACGGCGGATGCGGATGTGCCGATGGATTGGGCGCTGCGGCTGCTGGATCACGCGCAATCCCCGGACTTGCGGCTGACGCTGGTCAAGGGTGCCGATCACCGTTTCTCGACCCCGGAATGCCTGGGGCTGATCGAAGCGGCGATTGCCGAGGTCCTTCGTGGCTAGAGCGAATGAACCTGATAAGCCCCGCTCCGGCCCCGGACGGGCCCCCACCCGAAAGTCCGCGCGGAAATCCCCGCCCGCGCCTGCGGATCGGGTGCCTGTGCGCAGGCGGATCATGAGCATCCTCTTCGCCACCCTGGCCGTAGGAATGGTGCTTGTCGTGCTTGCCTGGGCCTTCGCCCCGCGCGAGCCCGGCCGCTTTGCGCCCCCTGAGATCGCGGAACTGCCCGAGGATCTGGACGCCTGGCTTTACCTGCAGGAAAGCGGCATCCGCCCCGAGGTCTCGCGTCGTATCGTCTGGGCGGGGCGAACGGGTGTGAAAACGCCAGTGGCGCTTGTCTATCTGCATGGGTTTTCCGCCAGTTCGCAGGAAATCCGACCTGTGCCCGATCTGGTGGCGGCCTGGCGGGGGTCGAACCTGTATTTCGCCCGGCTGGGCGGGCATGGGCTTGACGGTGAATCGCTTGCCGGGGCGCGGGTATCGGACTGGGCGCGTGACGTGGCCGAGGCCGTGGCCATCGGCAAGCGTATCGGGGAAAAGGTGGTGCTGATCGGCACCTCGACCGGGGGCACGCTGGCGGCGCTGGCGGCCCGCGATCCGGTGCTGGGCCCGCAGATCGACGGCGTGGTGCTGATCTCGCCCAATTTCGGGCTTCAGGCGCGCGGAGCGTTTCTGCTGCGCCAGCCACTTGCCCGCTATTGGTTGCCGCTGATCGCCGGGCGAGAGCGCTGTATGACTCCGGTCAACGACAGGCACCGCGAATACTGGACGGAATGCTATCCGATCGTGGCCGTGCTGCCGGTCGCGGCCCTTGTTGCCGATGCCAGTCACGCCGATTATACTGCGGCGACCCAGCCACTTCTTGCGCTCTGGTCCGAGGCTGACAATATCGTCGATCCCGAGGGGACCAGGCGCTTTTTGTCGCAATGGGGTGGAACGGTGACGCGGGTGCCGGTGACCGTGGGTCCGGGCGACGATGCCTCGACGCATGTAATAGCCGGCGACGTTTTGTCGCCCGGACAGACCGCGCCAGTGGCGACGCGCATCAATGGCTGGATTACCCAGAATTTCGGCGAGTGACAGTCGGCAAGACCGGCCGGGGCGCTGCCCCGGACCCCGGGATATTTCGACCAGAATGAAATGAGGAAGCCAGAATGATGAAGGCATCGCGCCTTTCATTCTGGCCCAAATATCCTGCGGCCTCTCGGCCCATCCAATACCGTCGGGCCGGGGCGCATCGCCCCGGCGGCGCGGTTGGGGTTACTCGGCGCGCGCCTGGCGTTTGCGCTCGTGCGGATCCAGATAGCGCTTGCGCAGGCGGATGCTTTTCGGCGTCACTTCGACCAGTTCGTCATCGTCGATATAGGCGATGGCCTCTTCCAGCGACATCCGCACCGGCGGGGTCAGGCGGACCGCTTCGTCGGTGCCCGAGGCACGGACGTTGGTCAGCTTCTTGCCCTTCAACGGGTTCACTTCCAGGTCGTTGTCGCGGCTGTGTTCGCCGATGATCATCCCGGTATAGACCTGTTCCTGCGCGCCGATGAACAGCTTGCCGCGTTCTTCCAGGTTCCACAGGGCATAGGCCACCGAAACGCCGTTTTCCATGCTGATCAGAACGCCCTGACGGCGGCCCTGAATAGCGCCCTTATAAGGGGCCCAGCCGTGGAAAATGCGGTTCAGCACGCCGTTGCCGCGCGTGTCGGTCATGAATTCGCCATGATAGCCGATCAGCCCGCGAGAGGGGACATGGGCGACGATCCGGGTCTTGCCGTGGCCTGCGGGGCGCATGTCGACCAGATCGCCCTTGCGGTCGCCGGTCAGCTTTTCGATCACCGCGCCGGTAAAGTCGTCATCAACGTCGATGATGACTTCCTCGATCGGTTCCATCCGCTGGCCATCTTCCTCGCGGAAGATCACGCGCGGGCGCGAGATCGACAGCTCGAACCCTTCGCGGCGCATGTTTTCGATCAGAACGCCCATCTGCAATTCGCCGCGACCCGAGACGATGAAGGCCTCGCCGCCGGGGGTGTCTTCGACGCGGATGGCAACGTTGGATTCGGCCTCTTTCATCAGGCGCTCGCGGATGACGCGGGACTGGACCTTCTTGCCGTCCTGGCCGGCCAGGGGCGAATCGTTGATGCCGAAGGTGACGCTGATGGTCGGCGGGTCGATGGGCTGGGCGGGGATGGCCGCCTCGACCTCCATCGCGCAGATCGTGTCGGCCACGGTGCCCTTGGCCATGCCGGCGAGGCTGACGATGTCACCTGCGACGGCTTCGTCGATGGGCTGCTGGGTGAGGCCGCGGAACGCCAGCACCTTCGAGATGCGGAATTGTTCCACCCGCTCGTTCTGGCGGTTCAGCACCTTCACGGTATCCCCGGCCTTGGCGCGGCCGGATTCGACGCGGCCGGTCAGGATACGGCCCAGGAAGGGATCCGCGCCCAGTGTGGTGGCCAGCATGGTGAAGGGCTGATCGGTCTTGGCGATCTGCTTTGGCGGCTCGACATGTTTCAGGACCAGGTCGAACAGCGCCGACATGTCCTTGCGTTCGTCGTCCAGTTCGTTGACCGCCCAGCCGCCGATGCCCGAGGCATAAAGGTGCGGGAAATCAAGCTGTTCGTCATTTGCGCCGAGGTTGGCGAACAGGTCGAACACCTCGTTCAAGGCATGCTCGGGTTCGGCCGCTGGCTTGTCGACTTTGTTCAGCACCACGATGGGTTTCAGACCCAGTGCCAGCGCCTTGGAGGTCACGAATTTCGTCTGCGGCATCGGGCCTTCGGCAGCATCGACCAGCAGGCAGACGCCATCGACCATCGACAGGATGCGTTCGACCTCGCCGCCGAAATCGGCGTGGCCGGGGGTGTCGACGATATTGATGCGCGTGCCCTTCCATTCGACCGAGGTCGCCTTGGCGAGGATGGTGATGCCGCGTTCGCGTTCGATATCGTTGCTGTCCATGGCGCGCTCGGCGACGGCCTGGTTTTCACGGAAGGAGCCGGATTGCTTCAGCAACTGGTCGACCAGCGTCGTCTTGCCGTGGTCAACGTGGGCGATGATGGCGATATTGCGGATGTCCATGGGGCGCGGCCTGTAAGGAAAAGTTGCGCCCCCCTACCGCAGAGGCCGGATAAAGGCCAGAGGAATGTCCGGTTGCAGACCCGGCGCTGCGAGCGTCGCAGCGGAAGGCGCATGAAAAACGGCGCGAGAGCAGATGCCCTCGCGCCGTTTAGCAAATGCGGGTCTGCTTAGCGCAAGCCCAGCATCGACAGGATGAACAGAACCACGACGACAAGGCCGACGATATAGATGATCGAGTTCATTTGGCATTCCTTTCTGACTGGTCAGCAAGGGAACGTCCTGCCATTCCAAGGGGTTCCCGATTTATCAAACGATATAACGGTCTTTCCGGTGATTGATGGCGATGGTCAGGTTGGCAACCAGTGCGCCAAGGAACGACCACGCGACGGCCACCGGGTCGCGAAGGAACAGCGCCACCGCAAAGATACAGGCGTCAAAGATCAGTTGCACCCAACCGGCGCGAAATCCCGTTGCGTCCTGAATATACAGTCCGACGATGCCGATGCCGCCCAAGCTGGCGCCGTGGCGGAACAGCGCGATCAGGGCCGATCCGGTGAACGTGCCGATCATCACTGCGCCCAGCAAGGGGTTCAGGTCGGCAAAGCTGATATAGTGCGGAAGGATCGCTGCCAGCGCCGAGGTCAGCGTGACGGCAAACAGGCTTTTGGCGACGAAGGTCGGGCCAAAGCGCTTCCAGCCGATCCAGTAGAAGGGGATGTTCACCACGAAGAAGACAGGTGCCCAGTCCCAGCCGGTGGCATAGGAAATCAGCAGCGCCAGCCCCGCCGTCTGGCCGGTAACGAAGCCCAGATGCGTCAGTATGACAATGCTCAGCGCTGCCATGAAGCTGCCATAGGCGATGCCTTGCCCGTCATCGAGCGGGGTGTGGCGGTTCTGGGGTGGCGCGGCGGGAGGGGAGATTTCAGGCATGACTGTTCACTATGCGTCTGCGTCACGAACGGCAATGTCGGGCAGCATCGGAAACCATCTTATGAAGACCAGCCAACCGAACAGTGCCCCGATGGGGATGCCGATCAGTGTTGGTGGCATCCACCCGATCTCGGTCGAGAAAAGAATATGCGCTGCCAGCCCGGCGGACGCACCCTGAACGGCGGGGCGTGGGGTTGCCGAAGGTCCACGAAGACGCAGGAAGGCTCCGCCGATCCACCAGCCAAGTGCCGAGGGGATCAACAGGACCGGCCCGAATGCGAGCGTCATCTGGATGCCGAAAAGAAGCGCGGGTGTCAGGTTCGGGGTCGCGCCGTCGTGACGAGTGATAATCTCGAAGGTGACGGCGGCGAATATCGCCGTCGCCGCCACCGAGAGGAAATGGAACAGCAGGAAACGCCAGACGAGGGCCAGGTGCGGCCTTAATCGAGCGATTTCAGCACCTCGGCCAGCTTGCCGACCAGCTCGTCGATCTGCGCTTCTGACACGATCAGCGGCGGGGACAGCGCGATGATGTCGCCGGTGACGCGGATCAGGATGCCGGCGTCGTAAGCCTCCAGGAAGGCGTCGAAGCCGCGCTTGCCGGGTTGGCCGTCGATGGGGGCGAGCTCCACCGCGCCGACAAGGCCCAGATTGCGGATGTCGGTGACATGCGGCAGGCCCTTCAGCGAATGCAGCGCCTCTTCCCATTTCGGGGCCAGCGTGGCTGCGCGTTCAAACAGGCCTTCTTCGGCATAGGTGTCCAGCGTCGCCAGACCGGCGGCCGAGGCGACCGGGTTGCCGGAATAGGTATAGCCGTGGAACAGCTCGATCGCGTGTTCGGGGCCGTTCATGAAGGCGTCGTGAATCTCGCCGGTGACGATGACGCCGCCCATGGGGATGACGCCATTGGTCAGGCCCTTGGCGCAGGTGATCATGTCGGGCAGGACGTTGAAATATTGGGACGCGAAGGGCGCGCCAAGGCGGCCGAAGCCAGTGATGACCTCGTCAAAGATCAGCAGGATGCCGTGTTTCTTGGTGATCGCGCGCAGCTTTTCCAGATAGCCCTTGGGCGGCATCAGCACGCCGGTCGAGCCTGCCATCGGTTCCACAATCACGGCGGCGATGTTTTCGGCCCCGTGCAGCGTCACCAGCCCTTCCAGATTGTCGGCCAGATTCGCGCCGTTTTCGGGCAATCCCTTTGAGAAGGCGTTTTCCGGGAGGTGGGTGTGGGGCAGGTGGTCGACGCCCCCAAGCGCCGTGCCGAAAAAGCGGCGGTTATTGACGATGCCGCCGACCGAGATACCGCCAAAGCCCACGCCGTGATATCCACGCTCGCGCCCGATGAAGCGGGTGCGGGTGCCCTCGCCCCGGACGCGGTGATAGGCGAGCGCGATTTTCAGCGCGGTATCCACCGATTCCGAGCCGGAATTGGTGAAAAAGACATGCTCCATATTGTCGGGGGCCAGTGCCACGACGCGGTTGGCCAGCTCAAACGCGGCAGGGTGCCCCATCTGGAAGGCGGGCGCATAGTCCAGCGTCGCTACCTGCGTCGCGATCGCCTCGGAAATCTTCGGGCGGGCATGGCCCGCGTTGCAGCACCACAGACCAGAGGTTCCATCCAGCACCTGCCGCCCGTCGGCGGTGGTATAGTGCATGTCCTTCGCGGCCACGAACAGGCGCGGGTTCGATTTGAACTGGCGGTTCGCCGTAAAGGGCATCCAGAAGGCAGAAAGGTCGTTCGGGGCGGGCTTGCGGTCCAGGGCCATGCGCTGTGTTCCTTGCTGTGTCGGCATGGACGCTAGCACGCGGCAGGCTTTGGTCAAGCGTTGCGACGATGCGCGGCGCGGCTGGATTTCGCCGCCGCGCGTAACGAAGACTTGATTTTGCACCGCAGCACGCGCATATGCTGCGCCTGCAAATTCCTCGGAGAGCCAGATGGCAGACCCGGTTGATGACAGCATGATCGCGGATCATGCCCATTCCCCCAACAAAGTGAATGCCGCACTCGTCCTTGCCTGCCTTGGCGTGGTTTACGGCGATATCGGCACCTCGCCCCTGTATGCACTGCGCGAGTCGCTGGTGCATGCGCATGAGGAAGGACTGCCCGAGACATCCGTGATCGGGATCGTGTCGCTGCTGTTCTGGACGGTGGTTCTGATCGTGACGGTGAAATACGTCATCCTGATCCTGCGCGCCGATAACAACGGCGAAGGCGGCACGCTTTCGCTGGTCGCTAAGGCGCAGGGTGCGCTGAAGGGCGGGGCCAATTCGCGCAAGCGGTTGTTGCTGATGTTGTTAGGCATTGTCGGCGTGTCGCTGTTCTTCGGCGATTCGATGATTACGCCTGCGATTTCCGTCCTCTCGGCGGTCGAGGGCCTGACCCTGATCCAGCCGGGGTTTGAACGCTATGTCGTGCCGATCACGCTGGCCATCGTCTTCGTGCTGTTCTGGGTGCAGCGCGGCGGGACGGATCGCATCGCGCGGCTGTTCGGGCCGATCATGCTGATCTGGTTTTCGACCATGGCGATCCTGGGCATCAGTCACATCGCCGATGATGCGCGCATCCTGCAGGCACTGAACCCGCTGCGCGCGGTGGGATTTGTGCAGAGTTACGGCTTTGCTGCGATGCCGGTGCTGGGATCGGTCTTCCTGGCCGTCACCGGGGCCGAGGCGCTGTATGCCGATATGGGGCATTTCGGCCGCTCGGCGATCCGCATCGCCTGGACCGTGCTGGTCTTTCCGGCGCTGGCGCTGTCCTATCTGGGGCAGGGGGCGATGGTGCTGGCCCATCCCGAAACGGTATCAAACCCGTTCTTTCTGATGGCGCCCGACTGGTTCCGCCTGCCGCTGGTGCTGCTGGCCACTGTCGCCACCGTCATCGCGTCGCAGGCGGTGATTTCGGGCGCGTATTCGGTCGCCGCGCAGGCGGTGCGGCTGGGGCTTCTGCCGCGTCTGGAAATCCAGCACACCTCGGATACTCAGGTGGGCCAGATCTATCTGCCGCGCGTCAATATCGTGCTGCTGATCGGGGTTGTGGCACTGGTGCTGACTTTCGGATCCTCGGCCCGGCTGGCAAGCGCTTACGGGATCGCGGTCACGGGCGACATGGTGATCACCTCGATCCTTGCGGTGATCGTCTTCCGCTGGGCCTGGAACTGGAGCTGGCCCGTCGTTGCCGCGATCATGGTCCCGGTTCTGACGGTCGAGCTGATCTTCTTTACCGCAAACCTGATGAAATTCGCCGATGGCGGCTATATCCCCATCGCCTTCGCGGCGGTCGCGGTGGTCCTGATGCTGGTCTGGACCGACGGCATGCGGCGCTTGCAGGCCAAGATCCATGCCGACAGCGTCGATACCGACATGCTGACCGGAAAACTGGCCGCCAAGCCGCCTGTACAGGTGCCGGGCACTGCGGTTTTCCTGACCGCCGATCCCTCGGTCGCGCCGCCGGCGCTGATCCACAACCTCAAGCACAACCGTGTCCTGCACGAGCGCAATTTCATCGTGAAGGTCGAAAGCGCCAATACCCCTCGCGTGGAGGAGGAAGACCGCGTCCGCATCGAGGAAGTCGCGCCCGGTTTCTGGAAGGTCTGGTTGCGCTTTGGCTATATGGAACAACCCAACGTGCCGCGTGGGTTGGCTGGGGCCAAGCGCTTCGGGCATAAATTCGACATCATGCTGACATCGTATTTCCTGAACCGGCGCACGCTGCGGGTCGGCAAGGGCAACCTGATGCCGCGCTGGCAGGGGCGGGTTTTCGCGGGGCTGTACCGCTCGGCGGCAGAGCCTACGAACTTCTATCGCCTGCCCTCGAACCGCGTGGTGGAGCTGGGCCAGCAGATGAATGTTTGATCTCACGCCGTTGTCATGGGCGGGTTAAGGGGTGCCGACGGGATAGGGCTTTGCCATGCGCCTGTCATCGCGTTAGAACGGCCAGAACGAATGGATGAGAGGGACGCATGTCCGACGATATCGAAATCGACACCGACGATCTGGAGCGCCGCATGAATGGCGCAATGGAAGCGCTGCGCCATGAATTCGGCAGCCTGCGGACCGGCCGCGCCTCGGCCAGCATGGTCGAACCGATCATGGTCGACGCCTACGGCTCGCCCACGCCGATCAACCAGATCGGCACCGTGAACGTGCCCGAGCCGCGCATGGTCACGATCAACGTCTGGGACAAGGCGCTTGTCGGCAAGGCGGAAAAGGCGATCCGCGAATCGGGCCTTGGGATCAACCCGCAGCTGAACGGCACCATCATCATGCTGCCCATCCCCGAACTGAACGAGGAACGCCGCCGCGAACTGACCAAGGTCGCCGCCCAATACGCGGAAAGCGCGCGCGTCGCCATCCGCAACGTCCGCCGCGATGGGATGGATCAGGTGAAGAAGGCCAAGGCTCAGGGCATGTCGGAAGACGACCAGAAATTCTGGGAAGAAGAAGTTCAGTCCCTGACCAATCGCCTGATCGGCAAGGTCGACGAAGCGCTTGAGGCCAAGCAGGCCGAGATCATGCAGGTCTGAGATGGCAGTCACTGCCGCCGAGCCGTCGCAGGGGCCCGCCACGCCGCGCCATGTCGCCATCATCATGGACGGCAACGGCCGTTGGGCCAAGAACCGTGGTTGGCCCCGGCTGGTGGGACACCGCCGCGGGGCTGAACGGGTCAAGCAGATCGTGCGCGCAGCGCCCGACCTCGGTATCGGCTGGCTGACCGTCTACGCCTTCTCGACCGAGAACTGGAAGCGTTCGACCGAGGAAGTCCTCGGGCTGATGAAGATCTTCCGCCGCTATATCCTGCGCGAGGCCGATGGGCTGTCGGCGGAAGGCGTGCGCATGCGCTTCATCGGCGGGCGCGAAAGGCTGGACCCCAAGCTTCAGGCCCTGATGGCCGGGATCGAGGCGCGGACGGCGGGCAATACCCGCCTGAACCTGACGGTCGCCATCAATTACGGCGGCCGGGACGAGATCCTGCGCGCCTCGACCAGGCTGGCGGAAAAGATCGCCGCCGGGCAAATCGAGAACCCGACCGAAGCCGATTTCAACGATTGTCTCGACACGGTCGGCCTTCCCGACCCGGATCTGGTGATCCGCACCTCGGGCGAGACGCGGACCTCGAATTTCCTGCCCTGGCAATCGGCCTATGCCGAATATGAATTCACGCCCACGCTCTGGCCGGATTTCTCGCCCGAGCATCTGGCAGAGATCCTTGACCGTTTTGGATTGCGCGACCGGCGCTTTGGCGGCGCATGACCGGTGGTTCCCAGAAGCCCGGCCCATCCGCCGCCGGCGGCAACTGGGCCGATTTGCGAACGCGTTTGGTCTCTGGGGTGATCCTGGCGCTTCTGGGGCTGGGCCTGCTGCTGTCTTCCGGGTTGGTACTGCGTGCTGGGCTGTCGGTTCTGGTCGGGCTGATGATGTGGGAACTGGCGCGGCTGACCGGCCCGCTGGACCAGCCCGAACGCAATGCCCGCCATGCGCTGCTGACCGGGATCTCTGCCGGCGTCGCTGCGGCGGTTGTGGCGATGCTGGGAATGCCTGCGGGCGCATCTGATATGACCGGGCAACTTTTGCCTTATCTGCTTTTGCTGCTTGTTCCGCTGGCCATCGGCTGGCTTGGTGCGGCTACGCGTAACCGCTGGCCGTTTCTGCTGTTTGCGTTGGCGATATTTGGCGCCTCGCTGGGGATCCTGCTGACGCGCGAGGGCTTTGGGGTCGGCGCGGTGCTGTGGGTGGCGGGGATCGTCGTCGTTTCCGACATCATGGGCTATTTCGCAGGTCGTTCCTTTGGCGGCCCGAAATTCTGGCCCGCAATCAGCCCGAAGAAAACCTGGAGCGGCACGATTGCCGGCTGGGTCGGGGCCGTCGCCTTCACCGTGCTCATTCTGCTGCTGACCGGGCAAAGCAACTGGCAACTGGCCCTTATGGCCCCGGTGGTCGCCTTTGCCGGGCAGATGGGCGACATCGCCGAAAGCTGGCTGAAGCGGCGGGTGGGCGTCAAGGACAGCTCGGACCTGATCCCGGGCCATGGCGGGGTCATGGACCGTTTCGACGCCATGACCGGCGCCTTCCTGTTGATGCCGCTGGCCCTTCTGGTGGTGATCTGCATCTTCCTGACCAGCCCCCCGGCTGCCGGAGGCTGAATAATGCGCAGCGTGACGGTTCTGGGGGCCACCGGTTCAATCGGGGAAAGCGCGTTTGATCTGCTGATGCGGTCGGGCGGGGCTGATTGCTGGCGGGTCATGGCGCTGACCGGGGGCGCTAATATCGCCCGACTGGCCGAGATGGCCCGCGCCCTGCGCGCCGAGATCGCGGTCACCGCCTATCCCGAATTGCTTGAGGACCTGCAGAGCGCGCTTGCCGGGTCTGGCATCGCCGCCGCCGCCGGACCGGCCGCCATTGTCGAGGCAGCCGATATGCCTGCCGACTGGACGCTGTCGGCAATTGTCGGCGCGGCGGGGTTGCCGCCGGGGCTGCGGGTGCTGGAACGCGGCGGCACGCTGGCATTGGCGAACAAGGAATCGCTGGTCACTGCCGGCCGTTTGGTCATGGGCACCGCCGCCCGAACAGGCGCGCGCATCCTGCCGGTCGATTCCGAACATTCCGCTATTTTTCAAGCGCTTGGATTGGATAACCTCGATCACGTCGAGGACGTGACCATCACCGCCTCGGGGGGGGCATTTCGCGATTGGCCGCTGGAGCAACTGGCGACGGCGACGGTCGCGCAGGCTTCGACTCATCCGAATTGGGCGATGGGGCAGCGGATCACCATCGACAGCGCCTCGATGTTCAACAAGGCGCTGGAAATAATTGAAACACGGGAATTTTTCGGCGTTGAGCCTGAGCGGATCAAGGTGTTGGTCCACCCGGAATCGATCATTCACGCCTTTGTCAGCCATCGCGACGGCGGCTCTATCGCGCATATGGGCGCGCCCGACATGCGCCACGCCATCGGCTATGCGCTGCATTGGCCGGAACGTGCCGAATTGCCGGTGGCCAAGCTGGACCTCGCCGCGCTTGGCAGCCTGACCTTTCGCGCGCCCGACGAGATCCGCTGGCCGGCCTTGCGCCTCGCGCGTGAGGTGATGCAGGCGGGCGGCGCGGCCGGTGCGGTGCTGAACGCCGCCAAGGAACAGGCGCTGGATGATTTCATCGCCGGGCGGATGCGCTTTCCCGACATGGCGGCCGCGGTCGAGGCGACGCTGGACGCGCTTTCGGCACGCGACGCATTCACCACCGCGCCGACGGATCTGGCGACGGTGCTCGACTGGGACCAGCAGGCCCGGCAATTCGCCGCCGGATGGGCGGCCCGGAACGGAGCGCGATAATGGATTTTCTGGCGGGTCTTGGTGGTGGCGTCTGGACGCTGGTTGCATTCATCATCGCGCTGTCGGTCATCGTGACGGTGCATGAATACGGCCATTACATCGTCGGCCGCTGGTCCGGGATCCGGGCCGAGGTCTTCTCGTTGGGTTTTGGGCCAAAGCTGTTCGGCCGCCGCGACCGGCGCGGTACTTATTGGCAGGTGGCGGCGGTGCCGCTGGGGGGCTATGTGCTGTTCCACGGCGACGCCAATGCCGCCAGCGCCGGGCCGGGGCGCGAGGTTGACCCGGCATCCCGCCGCCAGACGCTGGAAGGCGCGCCGTTATGGGCGCGGGTGGCCACGGTCGCCGCAGGGCCGCTGTTCAACTTTGTCCTGTCGACGCTGATCTTCGCAGGCTTCCTGCTGCTGCGCGGCGTCCCGGTCGAGACCCCGACCGTGGGCGAACTGGCCTCGGTCCCGCCGGGGGTCGAGATGGCGATTCAGCCCGGCGACGAAATCCTGGCCATTGGTGACCACGCCGTCAGCAGTTGGCCCGATCTGTTCACCGCGTCCGAGACGGTTCCAGCCGCCCCCGGCCATGATTGGACCGTGCGCCGCGACGGGGTCGAGACGGTCGTGCGCGGCCCCGATCCGATGCCCGCCCGTATCGGCGGCGTGGCACCGGGCGGTGCCGCGGCTGCCGCCGGGCTGCAACCCGGCGATGTGGTGCTGCGCGTCAATGACCAGCCCATTGCCCGCTTTGACGAGTTGCGCACCCATGTCGAGGCGGCGGCGGGTAAGCCCCTGACCCTGCAGATCTGGCGCGACGGTGCCACGCAAGACATTACCCTGTCGCCCAAGGAGCAGGATCTTCCCCGCCCCGAGGGCGGGTTCGAAAAGCGCTGGCTGATCGGGATCACAGCCGACAATTATTTCGACCCGGCGACGCAGGCTGTGGGGCCGATCTCGGCGCTTTGGCAGGGGCTGGTGCAGGTCTGGACCATCATCGTTTCCAGCCTGACCGGGCTGTGGGCGATGATTACCGGCCAGATCGGCGCCTGCAATCTGGGCGGCGCGATCTCGATCGCGGAAAGCACCGGGCAGGCTGCGAATGCGGGGGCGGGCAATTTCATCTGGTGGATCGCGATCCTTTCCGTCGCCATCGGGTTCCTGAACCTGTTGCCGATTCCGGTCCTGGATGGCGGGCATCTGGCCTTCTATGCGTGGGAGGCGGTGACGGGCCGTCCGCCCTCGGCGCGGGCGCGCGAACTGCTTAGCGGGATCGGGCTGGCGCTGGTGGTGGGGCTGATGATTTTCGGTCTCAGCAACGATCTGCGTTGTTGAAAAGGTAAATCGGGTTTTGACACTGCCCCCCCTAAGCTTGTAGATTTGCCGGCAAAATAGGGCGCGTTCAGGCGCCACGCCGATATCGAAGGGGCAGGCAGAATGAAACTGAAACGCAGCACATGCGCGGTGGCGCTGATTGCAGGTTTGGCCGGCACTGTTCCGGCGACCGTTCCCGCGCCTGCATGGGCCTATGTGTTCACGCAGGTCCGCATCGAAGGCAACCAGCGGATCGAGCCCGAAACCATCCTGTCCTTCGCGAACATCACGCGCGGAACCGATGTTTCCGCGGGCGAGGTCAACGACGCACTGCAACGGATCCAGAATTCCGGCTTGTTCGAAACCGTCGAGGTGATCCCGCAGGGCAATACGCTGGTGATCCGCGTCCGCGAATGGCCGACGATCAACCAGGTCAGCTTTGAAGGCAACCGCCGCATCAAGGACGAACAGCTGGACGAGATCGCCCAGTCCGAACCGCGCCGTGTCTATTCGCCGCGCCAGGCCGAACGCGACGCCTCGAACATGGCGCAGGCCTATTCCTCGCAAGGCCGTCTGGCGGCGCGGGTGACGCCCAAGATCATCCCGCGCGACGGCAATCGCGTCGATCTGGTCTTTGAAATCCGCGAAGGCGACGTGACCGAGGTTGAACGCATCGGCTTCACCGGCAACCGCGCCTTTTCGGACCGGCGGCTGCGCAACGTGCTGGAAACCAAGCAGGCGGGCCTGCTGCGGACCTTCATCCAGTCGGATACCTATGACCCGCAACGGCTGGCGTTGGATGAACGCCTGCTGACCGAATTCTACCGCTCGCAGGGCTTTGCCGACTTCCAGGTGCAGGGCGTGGCGCCGGAACTGGCGCGTGAACGGGACGCCTATTTCGTCACCTATGCGATCCAGGAAGGCCCGCGCTATCGCTTTGGCCAGATCAATACCATTTCGGAAATCCCCGGTGTCGACGCCGCGCCTTTCCATGCGCAGAACACCGTTCGGACCGGCAGCTACTATACGCCCGAAACCATCGACGTGACCATCCGGCGGATGGAAACCATCGCGCTGCAGCAGGGCCTCGACTTCGTCAATATCGAGCCGCGCGTGACCCGCAATATGCGCCGTCAGACGCTGGACCTGACCTTTGCGCTGACCCGCGGGCAGCGCGTCTTCGTCGAGCGCATCGACATCGAGGGCAATACCACCACCCTGGACGAGGTGATCCGCCGCCAGTTCGGCACCGTCGAAGGTGACCCCTTCAACCCGCGCGAGATCCGCAACTCGGCCGAACGTATCCGCGCACTCGGCTATTTCGCCGATGCTCAGGTTGAGACCCGCGAAGGCTCGACCCCCCAGCAGGTCATCGTCGATGTGAACGTCGAAGAGCAGCCGACCGGCTCGCTGGAATTTGGTGCGAGCTATGGCGCCAATTCGGGCGTGGGCATCAATATTGGCCTGTCGGAACGGAACTTCCTTGGCCGGGGCCAGGAATTGGCCGCCTCGATCTCGACCACCGAGGGGTCGCGCGCAGGTTCGATTACCTTCGCGGAGCCCTTCTTCCTGACCCGCGACCTGCGGTTCAGCTTCTCGACCTGGTATCGCGAGACCGAGCGGGACAATTCGAAATACAACACCCGTTCGGTCGGCATCTCTACCGGGCTGGAATTCCCAGTCTCGCGATCGGCGCGGCTGGACGTGCATTACAAGCTGTCGAAGGACACGCTGTTCGACGTTGACCCCATTCAATATGACGCCGAGCGGCAGGAATGGGCGGGCTCGTCGCCGATCCTGGTCGAGGAAGAAGGCGGGTTGTGGACTTCGGCCCTTGGCTATTCCTACAGCTATGACAGCCGTCGCGTCGGTCTGAACCCGCGTACCGCGACAAAACTGCGCTTCACCCAGGACTTCGCCGGGTTTGGTGGCGATGTGAAATCGGTCACCTCGGTGTTGACGGCAGGGGTCGAATCGACCGCCTGGCGGCCGAACGTCACCCTGCGTGGCGAATTCGAGGCCGGCGCCGTCCATATGCTGGACGACCAGGACAGCCGCGTGATCGACCGCTTCAACGGCCAGAAGGTGCGCGGTTTCGAAGTCAACGGCATTGGCCCGCGCGACAACGAAGCGCCGAACGAAGACGCGCTTGGCGGTAACTATTACTGGGTGGCGCGCGGCGAGGTGCAGTTCCCGCTGGGCCTGCCCGAGGAATACGGGCTGACCGGCGGCCTCTTTGCCGATGTCGGCTCGATCTGGGGGCTGAACAACACCTCTGGCGCCAACGGGGTCGAGGTCGATGACGACATGCATGTCCGCGCTGCGGTCGGTGTGTCGCTGTTCTGGACCACGCCGATCGGTCCGCTGCGGATGAACCTGTCCAAGGCAGTCCAGAAAGAGGACTATGACGAAACGCAGTCCTTCGATTTGACGCTGTCGACGAGGTTCTGATGCGCCGGGGCTTCCGGCTGAACCATCTTGCGCCGGCCCTGTTCTGGGCCGGCCTTTCTGGTTTCGCGCTGGCGCAGACGCCGCCGCCGTCGACGCCCCTGTCCGATACAGATACCAGCCCCGAAATACCCGCCGCCGATCCCGGTCCGACGCGGGGGGAAGGCGTCCCGCCGGTCAGTATCGACATGCCCGCAGGCCTACCGGTCGCCGTTCTGGTTCTGGACGTTGACCAGGCCTATGAGACCTCGGCCTGGGGTCGCCGTGCCAAGGCCGATATCGAGGCCGCGGCCCGCGAGATCGAGGCGGAGAACAAGCGGCTGGAGGCCCTGCTGACGTCAGAGGAGCAGGCGCTGACAGCCGAACGCGCGACGCTGGCCCCCGACGCCTTCCGTCGCAAGGCCGAGGAATTCGACGCCCGCGCCCAGACCGTCCGGCGCGAACGTGCAGAGGTGGCGCGCGATCTGGGCAGCCGCGCCGATGCGGATCGCAATGCTTTCCTGAATGCCTCGCTGCCTGTGGTGACAACGCTGATGCAGGAACATCACGCGGCAGTCGTTCTGGACCGGCGGCAGACCTTGCTGGCCATTACGTCCGTCGACATCACCGCGCAGCTGGTCGAGCGTATGGATCAGGAGGTGGGCGCCGGGGAAGGGTTGCCCGAGCCCGGCGGTTCGGTGCCCGAGGACGCCGCCGCGCAGGCCGTGCCGCCGGCTCAGACCGCACCTGCCGACGATCAGGCCCCGGCCACCCCGCAGACCGACGCCCCGGCGACAGACGCGCCGGTGCCTGATGCGCCCGCGCAATAGCGCTTAGCTGAACCTCGCGATCCGTTCGGTCAGCAGGTCGAAAAAGCCCTCGCGGTCGATGTCGCGGATGAACAGCGCATTGGGTTCGCGCCCGGTCACGCCCCACCAGTCGGCCACCGTCATGCCGGTCGTGTAACGGCCCTCGGTCTCGATCTCGACATTGATGCGGCGGCCTGAAAACAGTTCGGGCCGGATCAGCCAGGCGATGGTGCATGGGTCGTGCAGCGGTGCGCCTTCGGATCCGTATTTCTCGCGGTCGTAGCGTTCGAAGAAATCGGTCCAGCTGGCCACCGCCTCGCCCGCGCGGGTGCCAAGCGCGCGCAAACCCGCCAGCCATCCGGCAGAGGTCAGCGCCTTGTGGGTCACGTCCAGCGGCATCATCACCACATCCACGCCAGACCCGAGGACCTGGGCGGCGGCCTCTGGGTCGACATAGATGTTGAACTCGGCGGCCGGGGTAACATTGCCGACTTCGAAATAGGCGCCGCCCATCAGCACGACCTGTTGAACACGGGGGATGATGTCGGGCGCACGGGCAAAGGCTGCGGCGATATTGGTCAGCGGACCGATCGGGACCAGCGTGACGGTGCCCGCCGGCTCGCGGCGCAGCGTATCGATGATGAAATCGACGCCGTTGCCGGGGGTGACGGGTACGGTGGGGTCGCCCAGGTCGATGCCGTCCAGGCCGGTCTGGCCATGGACATATTCCGCCGTCACCAGCTTGCGGTTCAGCGGCCGGTCGCAGCCGGCGTGGATGGGGACCGTGCGCCCCGACAGGCCGACAATCAGCTGGGCGTTGCGGGTGGTCAGCGTCAGCGGCACGTTGCCGGCGACGGTGGTGATGCCCAACACCTCCAGCTCGGGCGAGGCGAGTGCCAGCAGGATGGCGACGGCGTCGTCCTGTCCGGGGTCGGTGTCGATGATGATCTTGCGCGTCATGTCTGCTCCGAAAGGGTTCGGCACAGATCAACGTAAAATGCCCGGCCGCGCAAGGCGACCGGGCAACCGAGAGCCTGCAAGAGGGGACAAGGCAGGCGACACCGCGCGAACATGAGGACCGCCCGAAGGCGGGTTAAGTTGCCGCGAAATGCTGGGCTGTTGTCGCGCGGACACAGGGCGGGGTCAATTGGCGGGGCGGTAAACACTGTGCGATGCAATGTGATGGAACTGAACCGCTCGGCCATGATTGACGCCGCCGGGGTCTGGCGATACTGCCGCCTCATGGCGCGCGCACCGATTTTACAACTGACCGACATCTCGCTGACCTTTGGCGGCGACCCTGTTTTCGACGACCTCAGCCTGACCGTCCAGCCGGGTGACCGGGTGGCGCTTGTCGGGCGCAACGGCTCTGGCAAGTCGACGCTGATGAAGGTCATGGCCGGTCTGGTGGAACCCGACCGGGGCGAGGTGGTCAGCCCCGCCGGGATCAGCGTCGGCTATATGGAGCAGGACCCGGACCTGTCGGGCTTTGCCACGCTTGGCGATTTCGCCGCTGCCGGATTGCCGCCGGGCGAGACCTACCGGGTCGAGATGGCCGCCGAAGGGCTGAAATTCGACGCCGCCCGGCCGGTGGCAACGGCCTCGGGCGGGGAACGCCGCCGGGCCGCACTGGCGCGTCTGCTGGCCGAGGCGCCGGATCTGATGCTGCTGGACGAACCGACCAACCATCTGGACATCGAGGCGATCGCCTGGCTGGAAGATCAGCTGTCCCAGACCCGCGCCGCCTTCGTCCTGATCAGCCACGACCGCGCGTTCCTGCGCAACCTCACCCGCGCCACCCTGTGGATCGACCGGGGCGAGGTGCGCCGGCAGGAACGCGGCTTCGAGGCCTTTGAGGATTGGCGCGAAACCACCTGGGCGGCCGAGGACGAGGCGCGCCACAAGCTGGACCGCAAGATCAAGGCCGAAGCCCGTTGGGCGGTCGAAGGCATCAGCGCCCGGCGCAAGCGCAATATGGGCCGGGTCCGCGCCTTGCAGGCGCTGCGCGCCGAACGCGCCGGCCAGATCCGCCGGCAGGGTGCGGCGGCGATGGAACTGGACGCGGGCCCGCAATCGGGCAAGCGGGTGATCGAGGCGCAGGGGATCGGCAAATCCTTTGGCGAGCGGGTGATCCTGAAGCCTTTCGATCTGCGCGTGCTGCGCGGCGACCGGGTGGCCTTCGTCGGCCCGAACGGTGTTGGCAAGACCACGCTTATCAAGATGCTGACCGGCGAAATCCCCCCAGACACCGGCAGCGTCACCCACGGGACCAATCTGGACATCGCAATATTCGATCAGGCGCGCAGCGCCATCAATCCGGCGGTAAGCCTATGGGACGCAATGACGCAGGACCCTTCGATGGCGGTATCTGGGCGGTCCGATCAGGTGATGGTGCGCGGCCAGCCTCGGCATGTCGTGGGTTACCTGAAGGATTTCCTGTTCGACGACGCCCAGATGCGGGCGCCGGTCGGCAGCCTGTCGGGCGGCGAAAAGGCACGGCTGCTGCTGGCCCGGATCATGGCGCGGCCCTCGAACCTGCTGGTGCTGGACGAACCGACCAACGATCTGGACGTTGAAACGCTGGACCTGTTGCAGGACATTCTGGGTGAGTACGAGGGCACGGTGCTGCTGGTCAGCCACGACCGCGATTTCATCGACCGCGTCGCCACCTCGACCGTGGCGATGGAAGGCGACGGCCGCGCGGTGATCTATCCCGGCGGGTGGAGCGATTACCGCGCCCAACGGGCCGAAACCGCCGCCCCGGTCACGGCGAAACCCGCCAGCGTCACCGAAAAGCCGGCAACGGAAAAACCGAAAGCCGCGAAGGCGGGGCTAAGTTTCACCGAAAAGCACCGGCTGGAGGCACTGCCCGCCATCATCGCCCGGCTGGAGGCCGAGATCGCCAAGCTGTCGGAATTCCTGTCCGATGCGGCCATCTATACCGATGCGCCCGCCAAGGCGCAGAAGGCGACTGAGGCGCTTGCCGAACGGCAGAGCGCGCTTGACGCTGCCGAGGAAGAGTGGCTTCTGCTTGCCGAGAAGGCCGACTGAGCGGTCCGTCAAGGCGAGGTAATCATGCGCAGCGACGCGGCACGCGGCTTCATCCCGGAACTTTTGGCGCTGATGCCGCTATCGGCCCGCGAGGTGCTGATCTGCGGCAGTGCCGAACTGGCCGAAGCCTACCGCAGCCGCAATCCCGCTGCCCGACTGACCGGCTTTGGCCCGGTGGAGATGGACGGTTTCGACCGCTTCGTCGCCGGCGATCCGGGCACGCTCAGCAAGGCGCGGCTGGCGACCGCGCAAGGTTATGACTTGGCGGTTCTCGACGAAACGCTTGGGAAGTTACGCGATCCCGGCGCGCTGCTGCGCCGCTTGCGCGGGCTGATCCGGCCCGGCGGCACGTTGGTGGTGGCTAGCCCAAATCGAGCCTATTGGCGTCGGCTCTCGGGCCTGATCAGCGGTGAGACGGAGAGCGCCCCCGGACGCGAAGGAGCGCTTGACCAGAGTTCGTTGCAGGCGCTGATGGGCGAGGCCGGATTTTTCCTGCGCCGGATGCGCGCGCGCCGCCCCGATGTCGACAAGCCCGAGATGCGGACCTGGCTGGACGCGCTTGAACAGTTGGGCCGGGCGACCGGGCTGGAGGCGCAGAAGCTGCGCCAGCGGATCACAGCCAGTGATTTCGTGGTGGTGGCCGCCCAGCCGCCCGATCCCGGACCGCCCCTGAACCTTCACCTGGTCGAGCTGGCCCTCAGCATGGATGTCCGAACCCGCATCCCGGCCGAGGCGCTGAGGGCCGAGCCGATGCTGCACGTCACCACCATCAGCAAGTCGCTGGCCGTGCCGGACATGGGGACGCGCGGCGGCGTCGTCGTGGTGCAGCGACCGCGAGTTTCCGACCCGGAGCGGATGCTCGACTATGTCGCCCGCTGCCAGCAGCGTGGCATCGTGGTGGTGATCGAATATGACGACGACCCCTCGCTGGTGGCGCGGGTTCTGCCGCGCGCCGATGTGCCTTCGGTCTATGCTCACAACATGTCTCTGGCCCATGCCATCCAGACCTCAACCCCCGCGCTTGCGACCCAATTCGGGCGGGTGAACCCCGAGGTTGCGGTCTTCGCCAACACGGCTGAAGACGTGCCGCCGCTGCGAATGCATGCCGCCGGGGCGCTGCGGGTCTTGTTCGCGGCGCTGCACCGCACCCGCACCGCCGAGACGGCGGCCCTGTTCGCCCCCGCGATCGAGGCATTGCCTGATCTGGAATTTGACGTGGTGTTTGACCGCGCCTTCTTTGATGCGCTGCCCACCAGCCGCAAGCGCTTTCACAAGCTGCTGCCTTATCGCGACTATCTGGCGCTGATGGGGCGGGCCGATGTGGCGCTGATGCCGCTGGAAGGCCGGCCCGAAGAACTGGGAAAATCCGATGTGAAATGGGTCGAGGCCGCCAGCCGCAGTGCCGTGGCCCTCGCCTCGGTCCCGATCTATGCGCAGACCATCCGTGACGGCGAAAACGGCCTTCTGGCCCGCAGCGACGCGGATTGGTCGCGCTTGCTGATCAAACTGGGCGGCGATCCGGATCTGCGCAACCGTATTGCCACGACCGCCCGCGCCGAGGTTGTGCAGGGCCGAATGATGGCCGCGCAGGTTGCGACGCGGCGCGACTGGCATCTGGACCTGTATCGCCGCCGCGATGGGCTGTTCAGGGATGCGCTGCGCCGCAGCCCGGCGCTGGCGGACCGGCTGGCGTCACTCTGACGCGGGCAGGGCCAGCGGGCGGATGCGCAGCTTGGTGATGCGGTTATCCTTCCGCGTCACCACCTCGAACCGGTAGCCGTGGAAGGAAAACACCTGGCCCTGCGCCGGGATCGACTGGGCCATGTGGATGACCAGACCGGCGACGGTATTGGCCTCGTCATCGGGCAGGTTCCAGTCGAGCGCGCGGTTGAGGTCGCGGATCGTCATGGCGCCGTCGATCAGATAGTCACCACCGGGGCCGGGCTTCAGGTTGTGGTCGGCCTCGGTATCGTGTTCGTCGGCGATCTCGCCCACGATTTCCTCGATAATGTCTTCCAGCGTGATCAGCCCGCGCAGCGCGCCATATTCGTCGACGACAAGCGCGAAATGCGACCGCCGTTTCAGGAACTCGCGCATCTGTTCGTCAAGCGCCGTGGTGTCGGGCACGAAATACGGCTTCATCGCCACAGACATCACGTCGAAATCGCGCACCGCATCTGCCGGATCACCCTTGTTGTCATAGGCGGATTTGTGGATGGCGCGCAGCACATCCTTGGCATGGATGACGCCGACGACGTTTTCGCGTTCATCCTTATAGACGGGCAGGCGGGTATGGGGGCTGGTCAGCACCTGATCGAGGATCGTGGCCGGGGGCAGGTCGGCATCGACCATCTGGATCTCGGACCGGTGCTTCATGATTTCATCAACGGTGCGGCTGCCCAGTTCGAGCGCGCCCAGAAGGCGGTCGCGATCCTCTTTTTCAACCGTGCCGCTTTCATGGCCGATTGTCAGGGCGCCGGCGATTTCTTCGTGGACCGAGAACATGTTCTTGCTGGGGTCGCTTTCCAGACCCAGCAGGCCAAGCAGCGCCCGCACGAGGCCGCGCACCACCATCACGATGGGCGACAGCACCCGCATCACCACCCGCATCGGACGCGCCACGATCGAGGCCAACGTTTCCGGGTTCGCGATGGCATAGGATTTCGGCATCACCTCGGCGAAGATCAGCACCAGCACTGTCATCACCATGGTGGCCACCGCGACCCCGCTTGAGCCCCAAAGCGCCGTGAACAGCGCCGTCGCCAGCGAAGCCGACAGGATGTTCATCACGTTGTTGCCCAGCAGGATCGCGCCGATCAGGCGGTCGCTGTCGCGTGTCACCGCCAGCGCGGTTTCCGCGCCTTTGTCACCGCGGTCAGCGCGGCTGCGCAACTTGGCCCGGCTGGCCGCCGTCAGCGCTGTTTCGGATGCCGAGAAGAAGGCCGAACCGATCAGCAGCGCCAGAATGGCCAGCGAGAAGGTCAGGATCATGGCGCCATGTCCAGCACCGCTGGCCGGGGCTGGGGTATCGGTGGCAGTCTGGGCGAGGGCGGCGGTGAGAAAGGGTAAGGACATGGCGCTCAAACGCGGGCAAGGGGATGATGGTTCAACACCAGATCACGCATTCGCTGATCCAGCACATGAGTGTAAATTTCGGTGGTCGAAAGATCCGCATGTCCCAGCAGCGTCTGGATGGCGCGCAGGTCGGCGCCGCCTTCCAGCAGATGGGTCGCGAAAGCGTGGCGGATGACATGGGGGGTGACCCGCGCGGGGTCGATCCCGGCGGCAAGCGACAGGTCGCGGATCAGGTCGTTCATGCCCTTGCGCGGCATGTGCCCGGCGGCCGAGGATGAGGGGAACAGGAAGCGCACCCCCTTGCCCGCGACCAGCCGGCCCAGCGGGCTGTCCCTGGTCGCATTGTCGCGCGTCGCCAGCCAATCCTGCAGCGCCTGCCGCGCCGGTTCGGACAGCGGTACCATGCGTTCGCGCCCACCCTTGCCACGGATCAGCAGCAATTGCGGATCCCCGCGCGTGGCCGCGACCGGCAATGAGACCAGCTCGCTGACGCGCATGCCGGTGGCGTATAGCAGTTCTATCAGGCAGCGGTTGCGGATGCGGTCGGTCTCGGTCCGGCCGGTTTCCGGGACGGCGTCCAGCAGGCGGATGACCTCGGGCTGGGACAGCACCTTGGGCAGCCGCTGGGTCTTGCCGGGCCCGGTCAGGCGGATGGCCGGGTCGTCCTCGCGCCAGCCTTCTTCCAGCGCGAAACGGGTCAGCTGCCGGATCGAGGACAGCCGCCGCGCCCGTGTCGCCCGCGCCAGTCCGCGCGCGTCGCAATCGGCCAGATAGGCGGTGATGTCGTCGCGGGTGACGGTTTCCAGCGCCAGTTCGCGTGCCTCCATCCAGCCGGCAAACTCGTTGAGGTCGCGGCCGTAAGCAAGGATGGTGTTGCGTGCCGCGCCGGCCTCTGCCGCTTGGGCGTCAAGAAAGGCGGCGATGCGCGACAAGGTGTTCACTGAATGGCACCTTTCAGCAGTGGATCCAGTGCGATCTGGGTGGCGACGCGCCGGGCATCGGCGATCAGGCCCAAATGGCGCAGCGTCTGCACCCCCCGGGCGGCACGGGTGACGTCGCCTTGCGTTCCGGCATCGGCATCGGCGAGCGCGCCGTAAAGCGCCGGTGCCAGTGCGATCCGATCATCCGGATCAGGCGCGGGCGGCAGGTCGGCGGCGAAAATGGGGGCAAGCGCCCCAAGCGCGGGCGACAAGGGTTCAGGCTGGCCACCGCTGGCAAGGGCCAGCAGGGCCTTGTCCAGCGGTTCTGGTGGCGCCAAGGCGACCTCGGTCTGGCCGGACCACAGCCGCAGCCACAGCGCCAGCCGGGCGGCATTACCGCTCAGCGTCTCGGGGGCGATGCGATCGGCGAACATGGTCGCGAAGGCGTCGCGCAGCCCGGCGGTTTCCATGCGCTGGAAAGCCAGCACCAGCGCCGGTGCGATGCGGTCCGGGTCTTCGGTAACAAGCGCCGCATCCAGCGCCTGCACGGCGGCCGCGCGTTCCCAGACCCCGCCCGAAGCCGCCGGGCTTTGCGCCGAATAAAGCTGGCGCAGGCTGCCGCCCGGCAGCACGCCGGCACGTGCCAGCCGTTCGGCGGCCTCCAGTTGTGCCTTCCAGCCGGAACGCTCATCCAGATCCGCCCAGGCGAATTGCAAGGGCAGGGTGGTGGTCGGCAGCGGGTGGCCGATCGCTTCGTGCAGGCGGAAGGACAAAGGCGACATCGGGTCATGCGGCAGTACGGGGGTGCTGCCATCGGCGGTTGAATCGTCCAGATAAAGCGCCAGCAGCTCGGCCTGGTTGGGCTCGATCAGGCCGAGCTTGCGCGCGCCTACGAAAACGGTCGCAGCGCCGGGCCAGTCGCCCGCCTGAGCCAGGCAGAATATCCGCGCCGCCGGGTCAGGGGCGATGCCGGGGGCGATGTTCATGCGGTTGCAGACCTCGCCCTCGCCGCCCAGCAGCAGCGACATGTCGAACAGCCGCCGGAAGGTGGTCGCGTTGTCGGGGCCTGCGCCTTGCAGCAGTACCCGCGCCGAGGGCAGGGCGCCGTCCGCGATCAACTGGTCCACGCGGGCCAAGAAGAACTCGCCAATGCGGCCTTCGGCGGGGATGGCGGGGGGCGGCAGCTGCGCCTCGATCACGCGGCGGGCGATCTGGGATGAGGCGGGCAGACCCGGATCGGCGCGCAGCAGCCGGATCGCGGTATCAAGATCGGTGCCATCCCAGAAGTTGTCCGGCAGTCCCGCCTGACGGGCAGAGATCACGCCGGCACCATCGGAATTGGCCGCGCCCAGCCTGCTGACCCCGATCGGCACCGCCGCAGCGCTGGAGGCGACCTGTCCACCCTGGCCGCGCACTGGCGGCCGCGTCGGTCGCAATCTTGAGGCATCGGGCGGCACCGGATCGCCGGGCCGCCAGGCGCTGGAACTGGTGGGGGGGCCGGATTTGCCCTTCAGCCAGTCATTGGCCGAAAGCGGTCCCTGCTGCGCCGCCGCACCAAAGGCGATCAGCGCCAGCCCCGCGGCCAGCCCGGCCAGCCGCGACCCTCGATCAATCCAGCTCATTCGTGCCCATCTGGTCATCGGATTGTTCGGGCGCATCCTCGCCCGGTTGCGCATCGGGCTCGGCTGGCGTCGCCTCTGGGGCGGGATCTGTGGTGGTTGCGTTGGCCGGGACTGCCGCGGCCGGGGTGCCGGTGTCCAGGCTGACGGGCTTGCGCATCTCCTGCTGGCGCGGACCCATGTCGCCCAGATAGGCGTATCCGGCCAGGGCCACGAATGCCAGCACGACCAGCACCACCAGAATCTTCAGCAACCGCATCATCAGTCCTTTCGCCCGCTGCCTCGTCCGGTCTTTCGGCCGGTTTTGCTGCTTTATAACTGGCATTTCGGGAAAGATCACGCCATTGACGTAACGAATTGATGAGGATCGCTAATGCAGGGTCAGATCGCGCTTGTCGGGATGATGGGGGTGGGAAAAACCGCCGTTGGGCAGGAAATCGCCCGTCAGCTGGGTATCGCCTTCACCGATACCGATGCCGAGATCGAACGCGCAGCCGCCATGACCATCCCCGAGATCTTCGCCCGCGATGGCGAGACTTTCTTTCGTGACCGCGAATCGGTGGTGCTGGGGCGGCTGCTGGAAGGGCCGCGCGGCGTCATCTCGACCGGCGGGGGGGCTTGGATCCAGCCGCGCAACCGGGCGCTGATCCGCAATGCTGGGATCGCCGTCTGGCTGGACGCGACGCTGGAAACCCTGTGGGCGCGGGTCCGTCAGCGTCCGACGCGGCCGCTGCTGATGACCGCCACCCCGCGCGAGACGCTGGCGTCCCTGCTGGAGGCGCGCCGCCCCGTCTATGCGCGTGCCGATCTGCGCGTGCCCACCGATTCCGAAGCCGATATCGAGACCACCGCCCGCCGCGTGATCGCGGCGATCCACCAGGCCCGACCCGCCTTTCTGGAGGAAAAATGACCCGCACCGAAGCGATCCGCACAGTTCATGTTCCGTTGGGTGATCGTGCCTATGACGTGCGCATCGGGCCCGGCCTGATCGAACGCGCGGGCGTCGAGATTGCGCCGCTGCTGGCGCGTCCCCGTGTGGCCATCGTCAGTGACGAAAACGTTGCCGCCCTGCATCTTCCCGCACTGCAAGCGGCGCTTTCGGCCGAAGGCATTGCGTCCGAGGTGCTGGTCCTGCCGGCGGGCGAGGCGACGAAATCCTGGCCACATCTGACCCGCACCGTCGAATGGCTGCTGGAACAGAAGATCGAGCGGCGCGACATCGTCATCGCGCTTGGCGGCGGGGTGATCGGCGATCTGGTGGGCTTTGCGGCGGCGATCCTGCGCCGCGGCGTGCGCTTTGTGCAGATGCCGACCTCGCTGCTGGCGCAGGTCGACAGCAGCGTCGGGGGCAAGACTGGCATCAACTCGCCCCATGGCAAGAACCTGATCGGCGCCTTTCACCAACCGGCGCTGGTGCTGGCCGATATTGCCGTGCTGGACACCCTGACCCCGCGCGATTTTCTGGCCGGGTATGGCGAGGTGATGAAATACGGGCTGCTGGGCGATGCGGATTTCTTCGACTGGCTGGAAGCCAACGCGCCGCGCCTGCGCGACGATATGGATGCCCGTGCCCACGCGGTTGCCCATTCTGTCGCCATGAAGGCCGGGATCGTCGAACGCGACGAGACCGAACAGGGTGAGCGCGCGCTGCTGAACCTCGGACATACCTTCGGGCATGCGCTGGAATCGGCAACCGGCTATTCCGACCGGCTGCTGCATGGCGAAGGCGTGGCCATCGGCTGCGCGCTGGCGTTCGAGCTTTCGGCCCGGATGGGGCTGTGCAGCCAGGAAGACCCGTCGCGGGTGGGGGCGCATCTGGCGGCGATGGGGATGCCGGCGCGGCTATCCGATGTGCCCGGTGACCTGCCTGATGACGATGGCCTGATCGCGCTGATGGGGCAGGACAAGAAGGTGGTCGATGGCAAGCTGCGCTTCATTCTGGCGCGGGGGATCGGTCAGGCTTTCGTGACCGATGCAGTGCGTGACGAGGATGTGAGGGCGGTTCTGGCCGCGTCCAGATAACCGGTGATTGGTGTGATGCCGGCCCGCCTGAGCGGGCAGGCCGGTTTCTGATGTCTGCTTAGCAGGCCTCTGCCAGCCGCTCTGCCTTGCGGGCCAGACGCTTGGCCAGCCCCGTCTGGCGGGCATTTTCCGGGACCAGCTTGGCGGTGCTCATCTTTGCGCCTTTCTGGTCCAGATCCGGGAAAATCAGCCGGATTTCTTCCAGAGATTCCGGTGGCAGGATCTTCTGGGCCTGCTCGCCCAGAAGCAGGCTCTCGCTTGGCGCGCCCTCGGCATAGACGATTTCATGTTCGTCAAAGAGGACATGGACATATTCCACCTGTTTCGCGCCCTCATCGACGTAAACCCCCGGCAGAGAGGTCAGCCGGATCGCCGCAACCAAGGCATCGGGCGTGCCGAACATCCGTTCGCAAATGGGCGAGCGGATCAGCATCCGATGCTGTCGCGATACCGTCAGGTCGGCCTTCGGCATCCCGTCGCCAAGCGCACCGGCACTGATGCGGACCGGACGCAGTTTTTCCTCGGCCTTCATCTCTGCCTTGGACAACTTGCGTTTGCCGACCCACCGGACTGGCTTTGGCCCGCGCTCGGTCGCGATCAGATCGCCGACCTCGATTTCTCGCGCCAGTTTTGTGCCGCCGGGCGTACGGATATTGGTCTCGCCGGCGAAGCACACGAACAGCCTTACGCCGTCAAGAAGTGCGCCTAGCCCATCGTCAATACCCAGCTCCGTAAACCTTACGGTGTACTTTCCGGGCGCAGGAAAGGGGACCGAGAGGTAGTAAGACTTCCACTTACCACCCGGGTAAACATCTTTGCTTGCGATGACGTTGCCTTCGCTGTCCAGAACCTCCGCGCGCATGCCTTCGCCGGGCTTGGGCGATCCGGTATTGCGCGTTGTAGCGCCAAAACCCAGTTCTCGCGTAGTGGCGAAGTTGATGCTGACTTCCTGTTCCAAAACAGTGGTCTGACCCGAATGGCCATCCATTTCAGCGACATGGGCGCGCGGATTGCCGGGGCGTCGGTAGGAAGTTTCTCTGCCAATCTCGATATCCGTGCCGGACCAGCCGGTCACTCCCAACTCGAAATGCCGATTAACGATAATATTCCTGAGTGCCATGAAGCGCCCCTAGATCTTAAATTGACGTAAGGTTAACTAACTAGATCAGCGGACCAGGGCTACACAACCGTGGATTGTAAAATTGGTACGAAATTCTCCTTAAAAGATTTATCTACAAATATTCGATGCTTACGCAGCGAGGCCCTCTCCTCTACTGAGCGCGGGATTGCATGATTGAGATAGCTTTTCTGTTTTGGCCATACAGTGGCACTGGCAAGGGGGAGGCGCCGCGGCAAAAAAAAAGGGGCAGAACCTGCCCCCTTCCTGTCGCTTGCAAGAGTTCTGACGCTTTTGCGGATCAGAACGGGATTTCGTCGTCGAAATCGGACCGGCTGGAACCGCCGCCCTGGCTGCCGCCGCCACCTTGCGAAGGCGCGCCATAATCGTCCCCGTAGCCGCTATCATAACCGCCGCGCGACGATCCGCCGCCCTGGCCGCCGCCGCCGTCGCCGCGTCCGTCCAGCATCTGCAGGGTCGAGTTGAAACCGCGCAGAACGATTTCGGTCGTATAGCGGTCCTGACCCGATTGGTCCTGCCATTTGCGGGTTTCCAGCTGGCCCTCGATATAGACCTTCATGCCTTTTTTCAGGTAACGCTCGACCACGTTCACCAGACCTTCGGACATGATCGCCACGCGGTGCCATTCGGTGCGCTCGCGCCGCTCGCCCGAGTTGCGATCCTTCCACTGTTCCGAGGTCGCGATGCGCAGATTCGCCACCTTGCCGCCATTCTGGAAGGATCGGATTTCCGGGTCCTGACCCAGATTGCCGATCAGGATCACCTTGTTCACAGAGCCCGCCATATCGCACCTTTCGTTATTTGATTGCGACCGTCTAGCGCGCCTGCGCCCTCCGCTTCAAGCAATTTGGCATCGGCAGAAACTCGCCGATGATTGGGTGGGTGGGAACCGTTAAGGAATGCGGCTGGCGATATGACGGATTTCGCGTATAGTCTTGGCAAAAGAAAACGAGGCACGAGTGAGGGACATGATCGGTAACTTACTGAAAGGTCTTGGCATTTTTGCCAAAGTCGGGGTCTTGGCTGCGCTTGTTGGAACTACGGCGCCGCCCGCTTTTGCCGACGGGCTGAACCTGCGACAGGCGACCGCGAAATCGCGCCAGCAGCAGTTCGCCCGCCAGAAACAGCTGATGGATTCCCGGCTTGCGAAGCAATACCAGCAGTCCAAACGTCTGCGCCCGACGGGCCGCCAGGTGGTCAATGTCACCACGATAGAACTGTCGCCGACCATCTCGACCAAGGCCTATTCGGGCCGGCGCTCGGCCTATATGCCCCACGCGCAGGCCATGGCCCGCAAATACGGCATCCCCGAAGCGCTGTTCCTGCGGCTGGTCAATCAGGAATCAGGCTGGAACCCCAATGCACGGTCGCACAAGGGTGCGATGGGTCTGGCGCAGCTGATGCCGGGCACGGCCGCGAAGCTGGGCGTTAACCCGGGCGATCCGGTGCAGAACCTGGAAGGTGGCGCGCGCTATCTGCGGATGATGTACAACCAGTTCGGCGACTGGCGGCTGGCGCTGGCGGCCTATAATGCCGGGCCGGGCGCGGTGAAGAAATACGGCGGCATCCCGCCTTACCGTGAAACCCGTAATTATGTCCGCATCATCGCCGGCGGCTGATCGCGGCGGACGCGCAAAAGGAAAGGGGCCTCGCGGCCCCTTTTTTATTTCCACGCTCTACGGTGTCGCGTCAGATCCGCGACGCCAGCGCCGAGGGGATGATGCGGGTGTATTTCGTGCCCTCGATCGCGGCACCCGCCATGATGCCGGTCTGACCGAAGATCATCGCCACAACCGGGTGGTTGTTGGTCACGGTATCGGTGCCGAAGGTCATGCCGTCTTCCGGCAGGGCATAGAACGCACCGGCGCCCGCAACCCAGCCGGGCGCGGCGCGGAAACCGGCAAGTGCCCTGTCGGTCTGGAAGACCAGCACATGCGCGAACTGGCGCGCGCCCGCCTGAAACCCGATCGAGGCCTGCGCCGCCGAGTAGTAGTCGGCCGTGGCGCCGTTGACCCGCAGCGCGCCCTCGCCATAGGATCCGCCGACGCCAAACCCGGCCTGCGTCATCACTGGCATGACCAGTACGCCGCGGGCATTTTCAACCAGCGGGCGGGCATTGGGATACTTCGCGAACAGCTCATTCAGGGTGGCGTTGACCCGGCCTTCCAGCGTTTGCGTCGCGTTGGTTGCCAGCCCGTTGTTACACGCCGCCAGCGCCAGAACCCCGGCACCTGCACCGATCGCCATGAAACCGCGACGCGTCAAGAAGTTGTGTTCAGCCATGCTCAATGCCCCATTATTTTGAGGTTATGTTACCTAAAACAAGACGCTCAGGCCAGAGCTTCCGCGACTTCGGGCGCGAAATAGGTCAGCACCCCGTCGCAGCCGGCGCGGCGGAAGGCCAGCAGGCTTTCCAGCACCACGTCGCGCGACAACCAGCCCTGCCGGATGGCGCCCTCGATCATCGCGTACTCACCGCTGACCTGATAGGCGAAAGTGGGGGCGTGGAACTGGTCGCGGACCTCGCGGCAGAGGTCCAGATAGGGCATGCCCGGCTTGACCATCACCATGTCGGCGCCTTCGGCCAGATCGCGGGCGACGCAGCGCAGGGCTTCCTGACGATTGGCGGGGTTGATCTGATAGGTCTTCTTGTCGCCGACCAGCCGGCCCGCCGCGCCGACGGCGTCGCGGAACGGGCCGTAGAAGCCAGAGGCGAATTTGGCCGCATAGGACATGATCGCCACATCCTTGTGGCCGCGCTTTTCCAGCGCCGCACGCAATGCACCGATGCGGCCGTCCATCATGTCCGACGGCCCGAGGATATCGGCGCCGGCCTCAGCCTGTGCCAGCCCCATGCGGACCAGGCATTCGACAGTCTCGTCATTGAGGATCTCGCTCCCCCGCACCAGCCCGTCATGGCCATTGGCGTTATAGGGATCCAGCGCGATGTCGGTCATCACCGTCAGGTCCGGCGCAACCTGTTTGATGGCGCGGATGGCCTGGTTGCCGATATTGTCGGGATCCCAGGCGCGTTCGCAGGTTTCCGTGCGCAAGGCCTCATCGGAATGGGGAAAGACGCAGATCGCCGGGATCCCCAGCCGGGCGGCGCGTTCCGCCGCCGCCTTCACCCCCTCAACCGTATAGCGCACCACACCGGGCATCGAGGGGATCTCGACATCGGCGCCGTCAACCTCGGTCACGAAAACGGGCCAGATCAGGTTTGCCGCGCTCAGCTCGGTCTCGTTCACCATTGCACGCAGCGCCGGGGTGCGGCGCAGGCGGCGCAGGCGGGTCTGGGGGAAGGGGGCGAGAATGGGATTGGAAGACATGGGATGCGGCTTTCGGCTTTTCCTTGTTCGCCCGCTGTTCTAAGGTCGGCGCCACGCCAAGACAAGCAGGCAAGACCGCGTGTTCCTGACCGACATCCTTTCGTTCCTTGATGCCAGATCCTTTTCCTCGCCGTGGTTCTGGGCGGTATTGCTGACTGTCTGGACACTGTCCGGCCGTCGGGTGGTGGGCATTCCGGTCGATGTGCCCGCGCAGGCGGCGCGCGCCCTGCGCGAACAGCCCGGTGAAGCGTCGGCCGAGGTCTTCGCGCTGCTGGACTGGATGTCGCTGAGCGTGCCGCGCTGGCAGGCCGGGCCGCGCACGGGGGCGGTGCTGACGGCGCTGATCTGCTTTGCGCTTAGCGTGCTGGCGATTCTGGGTTTCTCCTTTGGGCTGGAAATGGCGCAGGCGCTGGTGCTGATCGGCTTGCCGCAGGCCCTGCTGCTGGCCTTGCGCGCCCGCCTTGCCGGACAGCTTTACTGGGTGCTGGAAGCCGCGGAACTGGGCCAGCCCGCGGCCGAGGCCGCCGCCGAGGCGCTGCGCCGGATCAACCGTTACCGCATCCTGCACGGCATCATCTCGGTTCTGGCGGTGGTGGTGACGGCGTTCTGGGCCTCGCTGTGGATGCTGATGCATCCGAACGGGCTGTAAGTGGCGGCCCGCCCTTGACCACGCCGCTTGTCGGGATATCTGGACCACATGGCTGACATCATCACCCTTTCCGGCGCCCCTGAGGGCTATGACGCCGCGCTGCTGGCGCGCGAGGCCGAACGCGGCCCCGTAATCCACATCGCCCGCGACGATCGGCGGGCCGAGGCGATGCGCGAAGGCCTGCGCTTCTTCGCGCCGCATCTGACGGTTCTTGAATTCCCCGCTTGGGACACCACGCCTTACGACCGCGTATCGCCTGCGGGCGAGGTGATGGCGGCGCGCATGGCCACGCTGGCGGCGCTGGCGCATGGGGCGGTGCCGGGCAAGTTCGTGGTGCTGACGACGCTGAACGCGGCCATTCAGCGCGTGCCGCTGCGCGCGGTGCTGAAAGATGCCAGCTTTACCGCCCGCGTGGGCGATCGTGTAAACGAACCGGCACTGCGCGGTTGGCTGGCGCGAATGGGCTTTGCGCAGGCGCCCACGGTGACGGAGCCGGGCGATTACGCCATTCGCGGCGGCATCATCGACATCTGGCCGCCGGGACCTTCAGGCCCGATCCGGCTGGACCTGTTCGGCGATGTGCTGGATTCGGCGCGTCGCTTTGACCCCGAAACCCAGCGCAGCCGCGACAAGCTGGACCGCCTTGAACTGGTGCCCATGTCCGAGGTGATCCTGGACGAGGACGCCATCACCCGGTTCCGCACCACCTACCGCGCTGAATATGGCGGCGGCGCAAACGATCCGATGTATGAGGCCGTCAGCGCCGGGCGCAAGCTGGCCGGGGTCGAACATTGGCTGCCCTGGTTCCACGAAAGCCTCGACAGCATTTTTGACTACCTGCCGGGCGCGGCGGTGATGATGGACGACCGCCTCGATCAGGTCCGCGCCGCCCGGTGGGAGATGGTCGCCGAACAATATGCCGCGCGGCGCGAGGCCGCGGGAAAGCGCGGCGCTGACAACATCTATCGCCCGGTCGCACCGGAAAAGATGTTCGCCACCGATGCCGACTGGACCGACTGGCTGGCCGATCGCCGCCAGCTGCGACTGTCGGTAAATGCAGCCCCTCCGGGCCCCGGCGTGCTGAATGCTGGCGGCAAGGTCGGCCGCAATTTCGCGCCCGAGCGTCAGGCCGAGCAGCTGGATCTTTTCGGCGCGCTTGCCGCCCATCTGCGCGATTTGCAGAAGACCCATCGCGTGGTCATCGCCTCATTCTCGGAAGGTGCGCGCGAGCGCCTCCGCGGCCTGATCGCCGACGAAGGCATCGAAGGCATGACCGACATCGCCCGGCTTTCGGACCTGTCGGACCAGGCCGGCGCCATAGGGCTTGCCGTCTGGCCGCTGGAGGAAGGCTTTGTCGCCGATGGCGCGGCGGCGGGCAAGCTGGCGGTGATTTCCGAACAGGACGTGCTGGGCGACCGGCTGATCCGGGGCGCGCGCAAGCGCCGACGGGCCGAGAACTTCCTGAAGGATACCACGGCGCTGACGCCGGGCGATCTGGTCGTCCATGTCGAACACGGAATCGGCCGCTATACCGGGCTTGAAACCATCAAGGCGGCGGGCGTCCCCCATGATTGCGTGGCGTTGGAATATGCCGGGGGCGACCGGCTGTTTCTGCCGGTGGAAAATATCGAACTGCTGTCCCGTTACGGCCATGAAGAAGGGCTGCTGGACCGGCTGGGTGGCGGGGCGTGGCAGGCCCGCAAGGCGCGCCTGAAAGAACGCATCCGCCTGATCGCCGACCGGCTGATGCGGGTTGCGGCGGAACGCCTGCTGCGCACCGCCCCGGTTCTGGAACCCGAACATCACGATTGGGAAGCCTTTTCCGCCCGCTTTCCCTATACCGAGACCGACGACCAGATGGGGGCCATCGACGACGTGATGGCGGACCTTGCGGCGGGCCGACCGATGGACCGGCTGATCGTCGGCGATGTGGGTTTCGGCAAGACCGAGGTGGCGATGCGCGCGGCCTATATCGCCGCATCGCAGGGCAAGCAGGTGGCTGTGATCGCGCCCACCACGCTGCTGGCCCGCCAACACGCCCGCAGCTTTTCTGAGCGTTTCCGTGGCACGCCGCTGAACGTGCGGCCCCTGTCGCGTTTCGTAACCGCCAAGGACGCAGCGGCGACGCGGGCAGGGCTTGCCGATGGGACGGTCGACATTGTTGTCGGCACCCATGCGGTGCTGGCCAAGGCGGTGAAGTTCAAGAACCTCGGCCTGCTGGTCATCGACGAGGAACAGCATTTCGGCGTCGGTCACAAGGAACGGCTGAAGGAGCTCCGCTCGGATGTCCACGTCCTGACCATGACTGCGACCCCGATCCCGCGCACGCTGCAATTGTCGCTGTCGGGTGTCCGCGATCTGTCGGTGATCGGCACGCCGCCCGTCGACCGGCTGGCGATCCGCACCTATGTGTCGGAATTCGACAGCATCACCATCCGCGAGGCGTTGCTGCGCGAAAAATATCGCGGCGGGCAAAGCTTCTTTGTCGTGCCCCGCATCGCCGATCTGCCGGAAATCGAGGACTGGCTGCGCGAACACGTGCCCGAGGTCAGCTTTATCGTGGCTCATGGCCAGCTTTCGGCGGGCGATCTGGATCAGCGGATGAACGCCTTCTATGACGGTCAGGCCGATGTGCTTCTGGCGACGACCATCGTCGAAAGCGGTCTGGATATCCCGACCGCCAACACGATGATCGTCTGGCGCGCCGATATTTACGGCCTCGCCCAGCTTTACCAGATCCGGGGCCGTGTGGGCCGTTCGCGGACGCGGGCCTATTGCTATCTGACCACGAAACCGCGCAGCCCGCTGACCCCGCAGGCCGAGCGGCGGCTGAAATTCCTGGGCAATATTGACGGGCTGGGGGCTGGCTTCAACCTCGCGTCGCAGGATCTGGACCTGCGCGGGGCGGGTAACCTGCTGGGCGAGGAACAGTCGGGTCATATCAAAGAGGTCGGCTTCGAACTGTATCAGGCGATGCTGGAGGAAACGATCGCCAAGCTGAAATCGGGCGAGCTGGAGGGCACGCCAGAAGACGAATGGGCGCCGCAGCTGAACCTTGGCGTACCGGTCACGATCCCCGACAGCTATGTCGCCGATCTTGACGTGCGGCTGGGCCTGTACCGCCGGTTGGCCGAGATCGCGACCAAGGTCGAGATGGAGGGCTTCGCAGCCGAACTTCACGACCGTTTCGGCCCGGTCCCGCGCGAGGTGAATACGCTGATGAACGTCATTCGCATCAAGGCGATGGCCAAGCGCGCCAATATCGCCAAGCTTGATGCGGGGCCGAAAGGGGCCACGGTTCAGTTCCACGATGACAAGTTCCCGAACCCGGCCGGTCTGGTCGAATTCCTGACCGATCAGCGCGGACAGGCAAAGGTCGAGGGCAACAAGATCGTCATCCGCCGCGATTGGTCCACGGATGCCGAACGCGTCAAGGGCGCTTATGGCATCGCCCGCGATCTGGCGGCAAAGGCGAAGGGCTGACGGCGCCCGCATCCCGCCCACAGGGCGGCGGCAAGGATCGCGCAGGCCTTACGGAGCCGCCAGATGACGCGCGGCCGGGGCGGGCTGCCCGTCAATCCAACGCGATGAACGCGACCGTGTCGCCAGCCTCGCGGGGGGGATCCCCAGCGGGGCGGACCAACAACGCATCGGCCTGTGCCAGCAGCCCCAGCCGTGCCGAATCCTGATCGGCCAGCGGCGTCAGTTGCGGGTATCCGTCGGCCTCGGCCAATGTGGCGCGCAAATAGTGCTGCCGGTCGCCCTCGGGCCCCAGCGGTGCGGTCAGGCGGCCAAGGCGGACACGTTCTTCGGGCGGCAGTCCTTGCATCGCATGCAACAGTGGGCGAATGAATAATTCCGCGCAGACTATTGATGAAACGGGATTTCCTGGCAGTCCGATCATTGCAGAATGGCCGATACGCCCGGCGATCAGCGGCTTGCCGGGGCGCATTGCGATCTTGTAAAAGGCGCGCTCGATCCCCACGCCCTCGGTGACCTTGCCGATCAGATCGTGATCGCCGACCGAGGCGCCGCCGATGGTGACGATCAGATCGGCATCGGCGGCGCGGTTCAGGCTGTCGCGCAGGCTGGCTTCGGTATCTGCCGCGATGGGCAACAGGGTGACATCGGCCCCGGCGCGGCGCGCAATCGCGGCAATGGCAAGGTCGTTTGAGCTGACGATCTGCCCCGGACCGGGCGTGGTGCCGGGGGGCACCAGTTCATCGCCGCCGGGCAGGATGGCGACGCGCGGGCGGCGCGGGACGGTCAGATGCGGCACATTCATCGCCGCGATCAGCCCCAGATCACGGGCAGTCAGGCGGCGGCACGGGTCGAATGTTAATCCTTCATGAAAATCATTGCCTTGCGGACGAATGTTGTCGTGTTGCTGAGCGGTCGTGACGCGAATTTCGTCGCCATCCCGGCTGACATGTTCCTGCATTACCACGCGGTCATATCCGGCTGGTACGGCGGCGCCGGTAAAGATGCGGATCGCGGTGCCGGGCTGGGCAGTGCCGTCCCATGGCCTGCCGGCGGCGGATTCACCGATGACCCGCAATGAGCGCTTCTGATCCGCTTGGCGTATGGCATAGCCATCCATGGCCGCCGCGTCGAATGGCGGCTGGGTCAGGCGCGCGCTGACCGGCTTCGCCAGCACCCGGCCGAAACCGTCGGCAAGGGCGATTTCCTCGCTTTGAACCGGGCCGGCAAGCGCCAGAACCTTTTGCAGCGCCTCGTCAACCGTAATCATCTATGCCTCGTAAGTACCTGATTTTCCGCCTGTCTTGCGACGAAGGCGAATGCCTTCGATGCGCATGCCCTTTTCGGCCGCCTTAAGCATGTCATAGATGGTCAGGCAGGCGGTTGAGACGGCGGTCAGGGCCTCCATCTCGACCCCGGTCTGGCCAGAGGTGCGCACGGTTGCCGTTACGCGGATGCCGGGAAGGTCGGGATCAGGGGTGAGTTCCAGCGCCACCTTGGTGATTGGCAGCGGGTGGCACAACGGGATCAGGTCCGAGGTGCGTTTCGCCCCCATGATCCCCGCCAGTCGTGCCACACCCAGCACGTCGCCCTTGGCCGCGCCGCCTTGTGCCAGGGCGAGGGTTTCCGGCTGCATGATAACCATGCCCTCGGCAACCGCCTCCCTATCCGTCACCGGCTTGGTCGAGACATCGACCATATGCGCCTGACCTTGCTTGTCAAAATGCGTCAAGCTCATGCAGCACCCAGCAAGCTGCGGGTGGCGGTGGCTACATCGGGTTGGCGCATCAGGCTTTCGCCGATCAGGAAGCGGCGAGCGCCGACACGCGCCATCCGGTCGAGATCGGCGGTGGTGAACAGCCCGCTTTCGCAGACCAGATCACGATCGGCGGGGATGTGCGGTGACAGTTCTTCGGTCACGCGAAGATCCAGCTCAAAGGTCTTGAGATTACGGTTGTTTATACCGATCAGGGGCGATTTCAGGCGCAGCGCGCGATCCAGTTCGGCGCGATCATGCACTTCGATCAGCGCGTCCATGCCCCAATGGCGGGCGGCGTCTTCCAGCTCGGCGGCGAGCGTGTCCTCGACCGAGGCCATGATGATCAGGATGGCGTCGGCACCCCAGCTGCGCGCCTCGGCCACCTGATAGGTGTCGTAAAGGAAATCCTTGCGCAGGACTGGCAGGTCCACAGCGTCGCGGGCAGCGGTCAGAAATTCCGGCGCGCCTTGAAACGAAGGCGTGTCGGTCAGGATGGACAGGCAGGCCGCACCGCCCGCCTGATAGGCACGCGCCAGCGCCGGCGGATCAAAATCCGGTCGAATCAATCCCTTGGAAGGGCTTGCTTTCTTGATTTCGGCGATCAGTCCATAGCCGCCGGCGGCCTTTGCGGTCAGCGCATCGGCAAAGCCGCGCGGGGCGCTGGTGGCGCGGGCGGCAGCCTCGACCGTGGCCAAGGGCCGGGCGATCTTGGCGGCCGTGATTTCGTCGAGCTTGTAGCTCTTGATCTTGTCGAGAATATCCATGGCGCGACCATAAGCCTTGACGCGCGGCGCGAAAAGCCCCGCGGTGCGGAATGTCGCGCGCTGCCGGCAGTCGGTTGCAGGGTCGGGCGCGCTAGGACGTGGCCCAGTCGATCTGCGGCTTCCCGCGGGCCGCGAGCCAGGCATTCACCCGCGAAAAAGGGCGTGAGCCGAAAAAGCCGCGCCGTGCCGACAGGGGCGAGGGATGCGCGCTGGCGATCACCAGATCCTCGGCGCGCGGCAGATCGGAAATCGCCTTCTGCGCGTGATTGCCCCAGAGGATGAAGGCCAGCGGGCCGTGTCGCTGCGCCTCGGCCACGGCTTGGCGGGCCAGCCGGTCCCAGCCCCAGCGGCCATGCGCCCCCGCCGAGCCGGGCGGGACGGAAAGCGAGGTATTCAGCAACAGCACGCCTTGCCGCGCCCAATGGGACAGGTCGCCATGCGCCGGGCGCACTTGAAGATCGTCGTCCATTTCCTTGAAAATGTTGGAAAGAGATCGGGGCAGAGGGGTGGGTTCGGTGACCGAAAAGGCCAGCCCGTCCGCATGACCCGGCGTCGGATAGGGATCCTGGCCGAGGATGACCACGCGCACCGCTTCGGGCGGCAGAATCTGCAAGGCGCGGAAGATCGCGCCGGGGCCGGGCAGGAAATCGGTGCCGGTCAGCCTGGCCTGAATGGCGGGCCAGCTGTCGCGGAAGAACGGCAGATGCGCCCAGGGGCCGGGCGGGGTCACAGCGGCACGATGGCTGCCAGTGCCGCCAGCTTGGCCTTTGCAGCACCCGAATCGATGCTTTGCGCTGCCAGCGCCGCGCCCTCGCGCAGATCTTCCGCGCGGCCCGCGACCAGCAGCGCAGCGGCTGCGTTCAGGATTACCGCATCGCGATAGGCATTTTTCGCCCCGTCAAGGATTGCCCGCGCGGCCGCCGCATTATGGGCGGCGTCTCCGCCGACGATCTGGTCGAAATCATGGCGCGGAAGGCCTGCATCTTCGGGGGTGATGGTGAATTCGTGGATCTGGCCATCCTTCATTTCGACCACGAAACTGTCACCGGAAATCGCCAGCTCGTCGGTGCCGTCGCTGCCGTGGATCAGCCAGACATGGGTCGATCCAAGCTCTCGCAGGGTTTCGGCCATGGGGCGGCACCAGGCGGCGTCGAAGGTGCCGGTCAGCTGGCGTGTCACCCCGCCGGGATTGGTCATCGGTCCCAGCAGGTTGAAGATGGTGCGGGTGCCAAGTTCGGCCCGCGGTGCCCCGACATGGCGCATGGCGGGGTGGTGAACCGGCGCCATCATGAAGCAAAGGCCGATCTGGTTCAGCGCCTTCTGCGACTGTTCGGGCGCGGCCATGATGTTGATGCCGAGTTCGGTCAGTGCATCGGCAGAGCCGGATTTGGACGACAGCGCCTTGTTGCCATGCTTGGCGACGGGCACGCCCGCGCCGGCCACCACCAGCGCCGCTGCGGTCGAGATGTTCAGCGTCTTGCGCCCGTCGCCGCCGGTGCCGACGATGTCGACCGCGCCATCGGGGGCGGTGATGCGGTTCATGCGCTGGCGCATGGCGCTGGTTGCGGCGGCCATCTCGTCCACGGTTTCGCCGCGCACCCGCATCGCCATCAGCAACCCGCCGATCTGGGCGGGGGTGGCTGCGCCTTCGAACAGGGCGGCGAAGGCGCCGGCGGCCTCGTCCGAGGTCAGCGGGCGTTCGGCGGCAAGCCCGATCAGCGGGCGGATATCAACGGTCATGCGAGCTCTGGCTTTCGGCAGCGGTCGAGGAAGGTGCGGATCATGGCGTGGCCGTGTTCCGAGGCGATGGATTCGGGGTGGAACTGCACGCCTTCGATGGGCAGGTCGTTGTGGATGACGCCCATGATGGTGCCATCACCGGCCCGTGCCGTCACGCGCAGCGCGTTGGGCAGGCTGTCGGGCGCGATGGTCAGCGAATGATAGCGCGTGGCCTTCAGCGGCGAGGGCAGGCCGGTGAAAACGCCGGTACCGTCGTGGAGCATCTCGTCCACCTTACCGTGCAGAATGCGGTCGGCGCGGGTGATGCGTCCGCCGAATGCCTCACCGATGGATTGATGGCCCAGGCAGACGCCGAACAGCGGGATGTCACCGCGTTCGGCCACGGCGCGGATCAGCGGCACACAGATGCCCGCCTGCGCCGGATCGCAGGGACCGGGAGAGATCACGATCCCGTCAGGGCGCATCGCCAGCGCCTGCTCGACCGTCAGGGCATCGTTGCGCCAGACTTCGACATTTGCACCTTCTTCGCCAAGGTAATGAACGAGGTTCCAGGTGAAGCTGTCGTAGTTGTCGATAAGCAGGATCATGTCAGTCCGTCGCAATTTGGGGTGAACCCGGCGGGATCAGGTCTTATAGATGTGCCAAATGGCGGGGCGGGGCAAGCCGTCGCGCGTCACGAAATGGGGCGGAAATGGCAACGGCGGACGGATTCGGGCGGGGTGCGCTGCATGGCGGGCTGATCGGGGCGGCGGCTTTGGCGGCATTGTCGCTTGCCTTGCCGCTGCCGGAAATGCCGGCATTGCAGGCGCCCGAACCACCCGCGCCGGCGACCGCGACGGACGAACCTGCGGTCACCTCGGTTCCCACCACGATTGACGAAGCGGTGGCAGCGATCAGCCCGGAAACGCCGACCAGTGCCGAAACAACAGCGCCCGCAGGGGTTGCCGAACCAGCCGCCACGCCGCTGGCGCCAGCGCCCGAGATCGCGCCGCCGCCGGGATCGGAATTTGCCCGCGCGGATGACCTGCCGCCGATCGTTCCGGGCGGCGCTGCGGCCCCCGGCACGCCGACGCTGGCAGAGGCGCCCATCGTTACCGCCCCCGCGACCGAGCCGAACCCCGCGCCTGCGACCGTGCCGGCCGGGCGGCCCGATGCGCCCGAACTCGGCGAGGCTCCGCGCCCTGCCGAGGAGCCCCAGCCCGCGCTTGCGGCGCCCGCATTCACCGCTGATGCGCCGGTCACCGCGCCCAGCCCCGGCCGGATCAGCGATCCCGGTCAGGATGCGGGGCCGGCGGTCGCCTCGCGCACGGCACCCACGCCTTTGCCCCCCGAGACGGCGGCGGCCTTGCCCGGCACCGATACCGCGCCTGAAACTGCCGCTGCGCCGCGCCCCGACGCGCCAGCGATGCCCGAGGCCGCCGCGCCCGAGACCGCAAGCGCAGCCTTGCCGGCCACCCAGGCCGACGCCGCACAGCGCAGCGAGCCTGCGGTCGAGCCCGAAACCTCGGCCCCCGCCGCGATCACCGCGATTGAGCCCGCGCGATCCGCGCCTCCGGTGCTGGAAACGCCCGATCCCAGCCGCGAGTCCGTGCCCCCGCCGCCGGAAGCCGCAGCCGATCCGGCTGTCGAACAGGCCGAGGAGCCATTGATTGCCGCCACCGAGCCGCGCCCCGAGGATCAGCCTTCCGCGACCGCGCCCGAACCGGCGGCACCCGCTGCTGTCACCTCCCCCGGCACGCGTCCGGCCCCCGATCTCAGCCTTCCGTCGCTTTCCATCCCGAGTCTGCCATGACCCCAGTGAACCCCGCACTTGCCGCCACTTTCGCCCCCCCGGTGATGGAGGCGCGCCGCTGGCTGGCGGGTGCCAGCTTCCCGCCAGAGCGTCCGCTGATCAATGTCAGCCAGGCGGCCCCCGTCGATCCGCCGCCCGAAGTGCTGCGCCGGGTCATGGCCGATGCCGCGCTGAACCGGGCCGAGGCGCATCTTTACGGCCCCGTGTTGGGCAATGCCGATCTGCGCGCGACGCTGGCCGCAAGCTGGTCGCGTTTCTATGACGCCCCGGTCAGCCCGGACCATGTCGCGATCACCCAAGGCTGCAACCAGGCCTTTTGCGCGGCCATTGCCACGCTGGCGGGCGCGGGGGATGAGGTCATCATTCCGGTGCCGTGGTATTTCAATCACAAGATGTGGCTGGACATGCAGGGCATTCGCACGGTGCCGCTGAGCTGCGGGCCGGACATGGTGCCGCGCGCCGAGGATGCGGCCGCGCTGATCACGGACAAGACCCGCGCCATTGTGCTGGTCAGCCCGAATAATCCGACCGGCGCGGAATACCCGGCGGCGACGCTTTCGGCGTTTTATGAACTCGCCCGCGCGCGGGGCCTCGCGCTGATCGTGGACGAGACCTATCGCGATTTCGACAGCCGCGAGGGCGCGCCGCATGACCTGCGCGCCCGGCCTGAGGCCGATGAGGTCCTGATCCAGCTGTACAGTTTTTCAAAGGTCTTCCGGCTGACGGGCCATCGGGTCGGCGCCATCCTGACCGGCCCCGCACGTCTGGCCGAGGTAGAGAAGTTTCTGGACACCGTGGCGATCTCGACCAGCCAGATCGGGCAGATCGGTGCCGAATATGGCCTGCGCGAGATGGGCGACTGGTTGGCTGGCGAGCGCGCCGAGATCCTGTCGCGGCGTGCTGACATGATTGCCGCGATGGAAGGCGTGCCGGGCTGGCAGGTCGTCTCGGCCGGGGCGTATTTCGCCTGGGTCGCCCATCCGTTCGACATGCCCTCGGACCAGCTGGCGCAACAGCTGGTGCAGCAGGCTGGCATTCTGATGCTGCCCGGCACCATGTTCATGCCCGATGGGCAAGGGCAGGGCCATCTGCGCATCGCCTATGCCAATGCCGACGCCCAGGGCATCGCCGCCATGGCGGCGCGGCTGGCGGGTTTTCGTCCCAAGCCCTGAACTGGAAGCCGGACCCACCCTTGAAGCGAACGATCTGCCGCCCTAAAACCCTGCCAGCAACATAAAGGATACGACGCATGAGCAGCCTGCGCACCAAGGGCAAATCCACGATTGTCTGGATCTTGATGGGGTTGCTTCTGCTGGGGCTTGGCGGGTTCGGCGTCACCAGCTTTACCGGCGGCAGCTCGGAAATCGGGGCCGTGGGTGAAACCGAAATCGACGCCCAGACCTATGGGCGCGCGCTGCAGGGCGAGATCGACAATATCAGCCGCCAGTCCGGCCAGCGGATCACCATGGAACAGGCCCGCGCGATGGGGCTGACCCAGGCGGTGCAGGCGCAGCTGTTCAACTCGGCCGCGCTGGCAGAGGAAGCCCGGCTGGCCGGCGTCTCGGTCGGTGACCGCGCCGTGGCCGATGCCATCACCACCGCGCCCGCATTTCAGGGGCCGGGTGGCTTCGACCGCGCCGCTTACACCGAGACCCTGCGCCGGCAGGGCCTGACCGAGGAGCGTTTCGAACGTGATGTACGCAGCGATCTGGCGCGGACCATTCTTCAGGCGGCGGTCGTCTCAGGCGTCGCCGCACCCAGCGCGCAGGCCGAACAGACCGCCAATTGGCGGCTGGAGAAGCGCGACATCTCGTGGATCGAACTGACAGAATCCGACCTTGCCGCACCGGTCGACCCCGCCAATGATGAGATCCTGACCGCCTGGCATCAGGCCAACGCTGACCGCTTCACGGCGCCGGAAATCCGCAAGATCACCTATGCCTGGATGACTCCGGAAATGCTGGCCGATACCGTCGAGCTGGACGAGACCGCGCTGCGCGATCTGTACGAGTCCAAGGCCGCTGACTATATCCAGCCCGCCCGCCGTCTGGTCGGTCGTCTGGTCTTTGAAAGCGCCGATGCGGCTGCTGCTGCCAAGGCCCGGCTGGATGCGGGCGAAGCGAATTTCGAACAGCTGGCGATCGAGCGCGGGCTGACGCTGGCCGATACCGACCTTGGGGAGATGACTGAGGAAGAACTGGCCGCTGCCGGCACCACGGTTTTTGCGGCTGAGGATAACGGCGTGGTCGGCCCGGTCGACACCGAACTGGGCCCTGCGCTTTATGCGGTCAATGCCATCCTCGATCCGGTCAATGTCACCTATGAGGAAGCGTTGCCGGATCTGCGCGCCGAAGCCGCCGCCGACCGCGCCCGACGCCTGATCGCCGACCAGACCCCCGCCATCGAGGATCTGCTGGCTGGTGGCGCGACATTGGAACAGGTGGCCGAAGAAACTGGTGCCGAACTGGGCCAGATCGACTGGAGCGCGACGCTGGAAGCCGCACCCGGCGAGATCGGCGGCTATCCGACCTTCCGCGAATATGCGGCGGCGGTGACCGATCGTGACTTCCCCGAACTGGTCGAATTGGAGGATGGTGGCGTCTTCGCGCTGCGCCTTGATGAAGTCGTAGCGCCGACTCTGATCCCCTTCGATGAGGTCCGCGAAAAAGTCGCTGCCGACTGGGCCGAGGGCGAAGCCCATCGCCAGCTTGTCGCGCTTGCCGAGGAGCGCAAACTGCAAGCGGTATCGGAAACGATCCCGCCGATGCCTTTGGTCGACACGCCCGCAGAAGGTGCAGCCACCGCCGAGGTCGAACCTGCCGCGCAGCCCGAATCCACGGCCTGGACGCAGGAAATCGGCCTGATGCGCGACGGCTATCTGGAAACCGCCCCGCCGCAGATGATCGAGGAAGCCTTCAAGCTGGCTGATGGTGAGACCGAGATCGTCGATGACGGCAAGCGTGTCGCGCTTGTCCGGATTGACCGGATCGAAGCCGCGGACCTCTCGACCGAGATCGCGCGCGAGATTCTGGACAATACCAGCGCCCGGATGGGGCAGTCGCTGCAACAGGATCTGTTCGACTATTACTCGCGCGCGGTGCAGGCACAGAATGGTGTCACGCTGAACGCGGCGGGGATCGCCGCAATCGAATCGCGGATGTGATGAATGCAGATCAGCCCTGATTTCGCGGCGTTTTCCACTGGCTGGGAACAAGGCCGCAACCAGTTGTTGACCACGCGACTGGCCGCCGATCTGGACACGCCGGTCAGCCTGATGCTGAAACTGGCCGAGGCCGCGCCCAACAGCTTTGTGCTGGAAAGCGTCACGGGCGGCGAGGTGCGCGGCCGTTATTCGATCATCGGCATGAAGCCGGATCTGATCTGGGAATGCCGCGCCGGCCGCGCCCGCATCAACCGCGAGGCGCGCTATTCCGACGCCTTCACCGAGGATCAGCGCCCGGCGCTGGAAAGCCTGCGCGCGCTTATCGCGGAAGCCCGCATCGACATGCCGGAGGGTGTGCCGGCGGCGGCGGCGGGGCTGTTCGGCTATCTGGGTTATGACATGATCCGGCTGGTCGAGAACCTGCCGAATGTGAACCCGGACCCGATCGGCGTGCCCGATGCGATGCTGACCCGGCCCTCGGTCGTGGCGGTGCTGGACGGCGTCAAGGGCGAGGTGACGCTGTGCGCACCGGTCTGGCATGATCCGGCGATGCCTGCGCGCGCCGCCTATGCCCAGGCCGCCGAACGCCTGTCCGAGGCGTTGCGCAGCCTTGACCGGATGCCGCATGAGCCGCGCGAGATGGGACGTTCGCACGAAATCGGTGCGCCCCGGTCGAACTTCACTCATCAGGGCTATAAGGACGCGGTCGAGAAGGCGAAGGATTATATCCGCGCTGGCGACATCTTCCAGGTGGTGCCGGCGCAGCGTTGGGCGATCGACTTCCCGCTGCCGCCCTTCGCCCTGTATCGCAGCCTGCGGCGCACCAATCCGTCGCCCTTCATGTTCTATCTGAATCTCGCGCCGCAGGAAGGCGGCTTTCAGATCGTTGGCGCCAGCCCCGAAATTCTGGTGCGCCTGCGCGAAGGCGAGGTCACCATCCGACCCATCGCCGGCACCCGCCCGCGTGGCGCGAATGAGGCCGAGGACAGGGCGCTGGAGGCCGATCTGCTGGCTGATCAGAAGGAACTGGCGGAACATCTTATGCTGCTGGACCTGGGCCGCAACGATGTCGGACGGGTGGCTAAAATCGGCACCGTTCACCCGACCGAGAAATTCGTGATCGAACGCTACAGCCACGTCATGCATATCGTTTCGAACGTGGTGGGTGAGCTGCGCGAAGGCGAAGATGCGCTGTCGGCGCTGCTGGCGGGCCTGCCCGCAGGCACTGTTTCCGGCGCGCCGAAGGTCCGCGCGATGGAGATCATCGACGAACTGGAGCCTGAAAAGCGCGGCGTCTATGGCGGGGCTGTCGGCTATTTCGCCGCCAATGGCGAGATGGACATGTGCATCGCGCTGCGCACCGGCGTCATCAAGGACGGTCAGCTTTACGTGCAGGCCGGGGGCGGCGTCGTCTACGACAGCGACCCCGAGGGCGAGTATCAGGAAACCGTGAACAAGTCGCGCGCACTGATCCGCGCCGCCGAGAGCGCCACGCGCTTCGTCCGCAACAACGGCTAAAGAAAGACTGCCCGGCCTTCAGTGGCAAAGGAAAAAGGGCGGCCGTTTGGCCGCCCTTTCGCTTTGGTATGCTGCGCCGATCAGTTGGCCGGTGCGGGGGCCGCCGGATCAGCCGGTGCTGCCGGATCAGCCGGTGCTGCCGGGTCAGCCGGCATCGCGGCCGGATCGGCGGGCGCGGCCGGGTCAGCCGGCATCGCGGCGGGGTCGCCCGCTGCTGCCGGGTCAGCCGGCGCCGCTGCCGGGGCAGCCTCACGTTCGCGGAAGACGTATTCCGGGGCGGCGTTTGCCTCGTCCTGGGTCAGCTCGGTGGTGATTTCCTGAGCATCATAGTTGATGGTCAGCTGTTCCCACGGCACGGCGATCTGCTTTTCACCGATGCCCAGGAAGCCGCCCACACCGATGATCGCGGCGATCATCTGACCGCTTTCCGCGTCGACGATGATGTCACGGACCTGACCAACGGCAGTGCCGTCGGGCGAGGTGACATTCGCGCCAGTCACCCAGTCCACGCGCAGCTCGTTGCCGGCCTGTTCACGGGCAATCTTGTCGCTGCTGGCCATCTCGGCCTCGAGCGCCGCTTCCTCTGCCGCTTCGGCGGACTCGGTGGCGTCGACAGCAGCGGCGTCAGCATCGGTTTCCATCTCGCTGGTGGTAGCTGCCGGATCGCCTGCTGGCATCGGTTCAGCGGTCGTCGCATCAGCGGCGGCATCGGCCGCGTCGCCAGCAGCCTCGGCCGCGTTATCCGCCGCGGTTGCAGCAGCATCGGCAGCTTCGTTGGCGGCGTCGGTTGCAGCCTCAGCCGAGGTATCAGCGGCTTCTGCAGCGCTGTCGGCGGTCGCTTCGGCGGCGGTTTCCGGCGTGGTGGTGGCCGTTTGCGCGAAGGCCATGCCCGTCAGCGGAAGCACCAGGGCAGTGGTCAGAAGAATGTTGCGCATATGATCATCTCCTCAATCATCTCACGAGTACCGGTCGGCACCCGCATCACCCATCCAATCCCCAAGCCGCGATTCTGGTTCCGCAGATTGATTTTTGTTGGCGGAAACGTGAGCATCCTGAGAGCCCGTCCCTTGTGGAGGTAAAATATTCTAAGCCAATCGGTTAAAAGGTCTTTTGCGGTGACTTCCTGCCGTGTCGTTGGGCCGAATGGGTCGATTTTCTGGCAAGTCTTCGCCAGTGTTGGCCGTTTTCTGCGGGCCTGACCGCCGGTGCCGACAAGGGCCGTGACGTCCGGGGACATGATGGCCAACGACAAGATCGCGCTGCGAGGTCGCGCGCAGGAGCACGGGAATATTGCGATGAGGTTGCAATCGACCCCAAAAGCCAACGCCGCCCATCAGGGCGGCGTCGAAGGTGCAAGGCAATGCGGCGGGTGCCGGGTCAGTCTTCGCCGCGATAGGGGCGGACGTATTGCAGCGCCATGTCCCAGGGGAAGAAGATCCAGGTGTCCTGGCTGACCTCGGTCACATAGGACTGCACCATCGGCTTACCTTTGGGCTTGGCATAGACGGTGGCGAAATGGGCCTTGGGATACATCTCGCGGATCAGTTCCAGCGTGCGGCCCGAATCGACCAGATCGTCGACGACCAGAATGCCCTCGCCATCACCCATCAGCGCGGGATCGGGTTGCTTCAGGACCTGCAGCTCGCTTTGCCCGGCCTCGGCCCCGACGCCCTTGTAGGATTTGACCGAAATCGTGTCGATGGTGCGGATGTCCAGTTCGCGCGCGACGATCATCGCCGGCACCATGCCGCCGCGGGTAACGGCGACCACCGCGCGCCATTCGGTCCCGTCCATGCGCCAGGCAAGCGCGCGCGCGTCGCGGTGCAGCTGGTCCCAGCTAACATGAAACCCTTTTTCGTGGGGCAAACGGTCGGCGTCGGTCATATTCCCTCTCAGCTTTTGACGATCAGCAGGATGCCGAGCGCGAATAGTGCGACTGCGGCCGCCCGGTCAATCCAGAACTTTGCGTCAAAATAGCGTCGGCGCATGGCGGCTGTCGACATCCCTATGGCCACGACAGCATACCAGAAAACCTCGGTCGACAGCGCTGTCAGATAGATCGAGGCCTGTTTCGCCAGACTCAGCGGCCCCGGAAACAGCGACAACAACAGCGACGCATAGAAAAGCGCCGGCTTCGGGTTGGACAGGTTCAGCAGCATGCCGCCCAGAAAGCCACGCCCGAAACGCTTCTCGGCTGCCTCGGGCAGCGGCTCGGTCGCGGCGCGCCACAGCCCCCAGGACATCCACAGCAGGTAAAGGCCGCCGAAAACCTTCACCGTCCGGTAAACTTCGGGATGGGTCTGAAATACCACCGCCAGCCCGGCAAGCGCGATCAGCCCCCAAAGCGAGGCACCGAAGGCCAGCCCCATGCCGAAGGGCAGGGCGACTTCGCGCCCGCGCGAAAAGGCGGTCTGAATGGCGGCAATGATCGCGGGCCCCGGCGACAGGATCGCCAGGGTCATTGCGCCGATCAGGGCCAGGTAAGGTTCGATGCCTGACAGCTCAGCCGTCCTTGCGGCCCGAAACCACGTCGATATCCGGCGCGTCCACCGCCTTCATGCCGACGACGTGATAGCCGGCGTCAACGTGATGGGTTTCGCCCGTGACGCCGCTGCCAAGATCGGAAAGCAGATACAGGGCCGATTTGCCCACCTCGTCCTGCGTCACGTTGCGGCGCAGGGGCGAGTTCAGCTCGTTCCATTTCAGGATATAACGGAAATCGCCGATGCCAGAGGCCGCCAGCGTCTTGATTGGCCCGGCCGAGATGCCGTTGACGCGGATGCCATCCTTGCCCAGATCCTCGGCCATGTAACGAACCGAGGCCTCAAGCGCAGATTTCGCGACGCCCATGACGTTGTAATGCGGCATGACCCGTTCGGCGCCGTAATAGGTCAGCGTGACCATGCTGCCGCCCGCAGGCATCATGGCGGCGGCGTAGCGCGCCACCATGGTGAAGGAAAAGACAGAAATATCCATCGTTTTCAGGAAATTGTCGCGCGTCGTGTCGACATAGCGACCGCGCAGCTGTTCCTTGTCGGAATAACCGATGGCATGGACCAGAAAGTCCATCTGGCCCCATTCGGCGCTGATCGCGTCGAACATCGACTTGACGGATTCCTCATCCGAGACATCGCAATCGAACAGCAGATTGCTGCCCAGTGCCTGGGCCAGTGGCTCTGCCCGTTTCTTCATCGCCTCGCCCTGATAGGACAGCGCAAGCTCGGCGCCCTGATCGGACAGTTGCTTGGCGATGCCCCAGGCGATGGATTTGTCGTTGGCCAGCCCCATGATAAGGCCGCGCTTGCCGGCCATCAGGCCCCCGCGTTCGCTGCTTGACATACCCCTCTCCGTCTTACCTTTTGGGCAGGATTAGGCGAAAGCCCGGGGGGCATCAAGCATGAGCGCACAGGACGACCGATTTGACGGCGAAGATCCCTTCGTCATAGCGCGGTCCTGGCTGGCCGAAGCCGAGGCCAGCGAACCCAACGATGCAAATGCGATCGCGCTGGCAACGGTCGATGCCGAGGGTATGCCCGACGTGCGCATGGTGCTGCTGAAAGACATCGAATCCTATGGCGACGGGCAGGGCGCCTTCGTCTTCTACACCAATTATGACAGCGCCAAGGGCCGCCAGATCGCCGCGACAGGCAAGGCCGCTTTCGTGATGCATTGGAAATCACTGCGCCGCCAGATTCGGGTGCGCGGCACGGTCACCCGCGAAGACGGCCCTCAGGCGGATGCCTATTATGCCAGTCGCGCCCTGCAAAGCCGCATCGGGGCCTGGGCCTCGGCGCAAAGCCAGCCGCTGTCATCACGCGGGGCATTGATGCTGGCTGTCGCCCGTCAAGGTGCGAAATGGGGTGCAAATCCGCCCCGGCCGCCCTTCTGGGGCGGGTTCCGCATTGACCCTGTACAAATAGAGTTCTGGAGTGACGGCGCGTTTCGCTTGCATGACCGTTTTCAGTGGGTCAGGGAGGCTGCTTCGGGCGAGGATGGGCGAGTCGTTTCGGCGGGCTGGAAGGTGCAACGTTTGTCCCCCTGATCCGCCTGAGGCTGATATAAATTTTATATGCTTGAAATGTATGGGCTTGCGCCCACTTTACGTTACGTCAAGTAATGTATTTTGATGGGGACGGAATGCGGCACATATGTGAGTATCTTTGCGATGAGTCGAGTTCTGGATGGGGCTGGATGCGCCGGTTTGATTTGCGGCGAGAGTATGAAGCAGTGGTATGGCGATAGCAGACGACAGTGTTGTTATAGAGGTTAGCGGAACGATTAAATGGTTCGATCCGGCGCGCGGGTTTGGCTTCATTATCAGCGACGAGACCGGACCGGATATTCTGCTGCACACGAATGTCCTGCGCAATTTCGGGCAGGGGTCGGTCGCTGACCGGGCACGGATTCGCGTGCTGGTGCAGCCCACTGCGCGCGGCTTGCAGGCTGTCAGGATCCTGTCGATCGAACCGCCCGATAACGAAGGGGTGCCACCGATCAGCGATCTGGCCGATACCCCGCCGGAAGTTCTGGCAACGCTGCCTTTCCTGCCTGCGCGGGTGAAATGGTTCGACAAGGCCAAGGGCTTCGGCTTTGCCAATCTGTTCGGCCAGTCTGGCGATGTCTTCCTGCATTGCGAGGTGCTGCGCCATTCCGGCCTGGCAGATCTGGGCGTGGGAGAGGCCGTCGCGCTGCGGGTCGTCGATGGCCGCCGCGGGCTTATGGCGGCGCAGATCGCACCCTGGGAACGGGGCGGCCCGGCGCAGGAAGACAATGATCCGCAATAGCGTGCGATTGCTGCCAGCGATTGCCGTTGCGTTGGCGGGCGCGTCCGCCAGCTTTGCCACATCCCCGGCGCCGCCCTCTTGTCAGGAAGATATCGCGCTGTTTCCTACGGCCGAGCGTGCGATTCGCGTCGAGATCGCGGATGACCCGGCCGAACGTGCGCAAGGGCTGATGAACCGCAGCAGCCTGGCTGAAAATTCCGGTATGCTGTTCATCTTCGAAGAGCCGCGCGAGGCCGCCTTCTGGATGAAAAACACCCTGATTCCGCTGGACATGATTTTTATGGATGCCAAGGGCGTCATCCGGCACATTCACCCGTCAGCGGTGCCGCATGATCTAACGCCGGTTCCGGGTGCCGCGCCCGGCGATCCCGCGCCCGAGCGGCTGATGGTGCTGGAAGTTGCCGGCGGCGAAGCCGCCCGGTTGGGCCTGACCGTGGGCATGGCCATGTCGCATCCGCGTCTGGACCAAAAACAGGCAGCCGCCCCCTGCCGATAGGGCTTTCCCCCGGCGGCGACAGCCGCTAGAAGCAACCCGTCGGGGCGTGGCGCAGCCTGGTAGCGCGACGGTTTTGGGTACCGTAGGCCGGAGGTTCGAATCCTCTCGCCCCGACCATCACTCAGCAGTTGTGGCTTCCGGCGTGGCCTTTCCAGTCTGCGCTTGCCGGGCTGCATTCCCGAATCGCACGGACGGTGCGTGGATACCAATCGTTCCCGCGTCGCATCTTTCGATGCGCTTGCGCTTCCTGCGCGTCTGCCTAACCTTGGTGTCTTGGACCCGCTGGCCGGCAGCGGTCATTCTGGAGGGATCACATGAAAAAGCTGGGTTTCCTGTCCTTCGGGCACTGGTCGCCAGAACGCGGTTCGCAGGTGCGCAGCGCCTCGGACGTGCTGCTGCAATCCATCGAACTCGCGGTCGAGGCCGAAAAGATCGGCATCGACGGCGCTTATTTTCGCGTCCATCACTTTGCCCGCCAGCTTTCGTCGCCCTTCCCGATGCTGGCGGCGATCGGTGCGCGTACCTCGAAAATCGAGATCGGGACCGGCGTCATCGATATGCGCTATGAAAACCCGTTCTACATGGTTGAGGATGCGAGTTCCGCCGATCTGATCGCCGGTGGCCGGCTGCAACTGGGCATCAGCCGCGGCTCGCCCGAGCAGGTGATCGACGGATGGCGGCATTTCGGATTTGCCCCGGCCGAGGGCGAGGACGAGGCTGCGATGGCCCGGCGACATGCGCTGACCTTCCTGCAACTGCTGGAAGGCAAGGGCTTCGCGCAACCCAACCCGCGCCCGATGTTCCCCAATCCGCCGGGGCTATTGCGACTGGAGCCGACCTCGGAAGGATTGCGCGACCGGATCTGGTGGGGGGCGGCCTCGGACGCGACTGCGGTCTGGGCCGCGGAACAGGGGATGTACCTGCAAAGCTCGACCCTGAAGACGGATGAGACCGGCGAGCCTTTCCATATCCAGCAGGCCAAGCAGATCCGCGCTTACCGCGAGGCCTGGAAAGCCGCCGGCCACGACCGCGCGCCGCGCGTTTCGGTCAGCCGCTCGATCTTCGCGCTGATGACGCCCGAGGACCGGATGTATTTCGGGCGTGGCGGCAAGGAGGATGATCAGGTCGGCATGATCGACCAGACCCGCTCGATCTTCGGGCGCAGCTATGCCGATACGCCCGACCGCCTGATCGAACAGCTGCGTGAAGACGAGGCGATTGCCGAAGCCGATACCCTGCTGCTTGCGGTCCCGAACATGCTGGGCGTCGAATACAACGTGCATGTGCTGGACAGTATCCTGCGCCATGTCGCGCCGGCACTTGGCTGGCGCTGACGCTGCACGAAAGCCTGCCGGGCGCGGCTATTTCTCGGGCGCGCGAATGTATTCGTGCTTGTCGCCCGTGGGCAGTTCGAACTGGCCCTCGCCCCAATTCGCGGCGCGCCATTCCTCTCGGGCATGGGCGATCTTCTCGCGGCTGGAGGCGACGAAATTCCACCAGACATAGCGCGGACCGTTCAGCGTCGCACCGCCAAGCGCCATCAACCGCGCGCCCTGCGAACCTGCGGCCACGGTGATCTTGTCGCCGGGGCGGAAGACCATCATCCGCCCGGCCTCGAAGGTGTCGCCGGCGATGGTGACCGATCCTTCGGTGATATAAAGCCCGCGATCTTCGTGATCGTCAGGCAGTGGAAAACGGGCACCGGGTGCCAGAGCCACATCCAGATAGAAGGTTTCCGAATACAGCGTCGCCGGGGCCTTTTCGCCGTAAGCATTGCCAAGGATCAGCGTCGCCTGCACCCCTTCGGCCTCGAATTGCGGCAGGGTTTCCTTGCCGTGATGTTCAAAGATCGGGTCCATATCCTCGCGGTCTTCGGGCAGCGCGATCCAGGTCTGGATGCCGTAAAGGCTGTGCGGCCCCTTGCGCCCCGCTTCCGAGGTGCGTTCGGAATGCGTCACACCTTTGCCCGCGACCATCCAGTTGACCGCGCCGGGCAGGATCACCTGATCGGTGCCGATGCTGTCGCGGTGATGGAAGTCGCCGCGATACAGGAAGGTGACGGTGCCAAGCCCGATATGGGGATGCGGGCGCACATCGACGCCCTGGCCGGTCAGGAACTCGGCTGGCCCGGCTTGATCGAAGAAGATGAAAGGCCCGACCATCTGACGCTGTGGCGCGGGCAGGGCGCGGCGGACTTCGAAATCGCCAAGGTCGCGGGTGCGCGGCACGATGACGGTCTCAATGGCGTCCAGACCGATTTCGTCGGGGTTTCCGGGGGTAAGGGCGGGGTTCCAGCTCATGGCGGTCTCCTCTGGCTGAAACCAGACTAGGCCACGGCCGACGGCCCCGCAACCGTCAGCGGGCGCGGCCTTCCAGCACCGCTTTCAGCAGCAACGTCACCACCGCGATCAATGTCAGGGTCGAGGCAGCGGCAAACGCGCCAGCGACGTTGAGGTCGTTGAACAGCAGTTCGACATGCAGGGGCAGGGTGTTCGTCTGCCCACGAATGCTGCCCGACACGACGGATACACCGCCAAATTCGCCGACCGCACGGGCCGTACACAGCACCGCGCCATACAGCAGCGCCCAGCGGATATTGGGCAGGGTCACCCGACGGAAAATCTGCCAGCCGCTTGCGCCAAGGGTCACGGCGGCCTCTTCCTGCTCGCTTCCCTGTGCCTGCATCAAGGGCAGCACCTCGCGCGCGACGAAGGGCGAGGTGACGAACAGCGTCACCAGCACGATGCCGGGCAGGGCGAACAGGATCTGGATGTCATGGGCTTCCAGCCACGGTCCCAGAAAGCCCTGGCGTCCGTAAAGCAGCAGATAGCAGATGCCGGCGATGATGGGCGAGATCGAGAAGGGGATCTCGATCGCTGTCACCAGCAGGCTGCGACCGGGAAAGCGGAAGCGGGCAATCAGCCAGGCGGCCGCGACGCCAAAGACGATGTTCAGCGGCACCACGATCAGCGCCACCAACACCGTCAGCCAGATGGCGTGCAGTGTCAGCGGGTCCATGATGTTCTGGACGTAGGCCCGCCAGCCTTGGGCAAAGGCGGCGGCGAAGATATAGAACAGCGGCGCCACCACCATGACCAGCGTGGACAACACGGCGATTGCGATCAGCAGGCGGGGCAAAAGACGGCTTTGACGTGTCATCACCGCTCCTTGAATCGCATGGCGCGCGCTTGCAGTCGGTTCGAGACGAAAAGCAGGATCAGCGCAAAAAACAGCAGCACCAGCGCGATGGCCGCGGCACCCTGATAGTCGTATTCTTCAAGCCGAATAAACGCCAATAGCGCGGCGATTTCGGTCTTGAAGGGCAGGTTGCCAGCGATGAAAACGACGGCGCCGAACTCTCCCAGACTACGGGCAAGCGCAATGGTGCAGCCGGCCAGATAGGCGGGCAGGATCTGCGGAAAGACGACGCGGCGGAAAATGGTGAACTCGCTGGCCCCAAGCGTGCGCGCGGCCTGTTCATAAGCCGGGTCGAGGTCTTCCAGCACAGGCTGAACCGTGCGCACGACAAAGGGGATCGAGGTGAAGGACATCGCCAGTGCCACGCCCCAGATCGTATAGGTGACGCTGATCCCCAAGGGCTCCAGCAACTGGCCGAACCAGCCATTGCCCGAAAACAACGCCGTCAAGGACAGGCCGGCGACGGCGGTCGGCAGGGCGAAAGGCACGTCGATCAGCGCGTCCAGAATGCGGCGGCCCGGAAATTCGTAACGCGTCAGAACCCAGGCCATCAGCAACCCGTATACGGCGTTGATGGCGGTGGCGATCAGCGCGGCGGTAATCGTCAGGCGCAGCGCTGCCAGCGTCCGGGCCGAAGTGATGATATCCCAGAACCGCGCCGGGCCGATTTCCGCGCCCTTCAGGATCAGGGCCAGCACCGGCAGCAGCACGATCACGGTCATGTAAAGCAGCACCGTGCCGAGGCTCAATGTGAACCCCGGCAGGACGCGTTTTGCGCGGATGGGTGCCGCGATGTCGGTCATTGGTTGACGAAAACCTGATCGAGGATGCCGCCTTCAGCGAAGTGTTCCGCGCTGATTGCGTCCCAGCCGCCGAAAACCTCGTCGACGGTGACCAGCTTCACCTCGGGGAACTCTGCCGCATGCTTGGCGGTGACGTCGGGATCGTTCACGCGATAGAAGTTCTGGGCGATGACCTCTTGTGCCTCGGGCGTGTACAGCCATTCCAGATAGGCGTTGGATACCTCGGCGGTGCCGTTCTTGTCGGCATTGGCCGTCACCACCGCAGCCGGGAAGGCCGAGAACAGCGACAGCGAAGGCGTGACGCGTTCGAAACCCTTGTCGGCATATTGTTTCGCGATGGCGCCGGTTTCGGCCTCAAACGTGATCAGCACGTCGCCGATTTCGCGTTCGGCGAAGGTCTGGGTCGAGGCGCGCCCGCCGGTGTCAAAGACCGGCACATTGGCGAAGATCGCCTTGACCAGTTCCTGCGCCTTGGCCGCGTCGCCACCATTCTGGTCCAGCCCGTAAGCATAGGCCGCCAGATAGGTATAGCGCCCGTTGCCCGAGGTTTTCGGGTTCGGGAAGACCGGCTGAACATCTTCACGCGCAAGGTCGGACCAGTCGCGGATGTTCTTGGGGTTGCCCTTGCGGACTAGGAAGCTGGGCAGCGAGTAATAGGGCGAGGCGTTGTTCGGCAGTTGCGCGCGCCAGTCTTCGGGCAGCATGCCGCCCTTGGCCAGCATGTCCACGTCGATTTCCTGGTTGAAGGTCACCACGTCTGCGGGCAGCCCTTCCAGAATGGCGCGGGCCTGCTTGGACGACCCAGCGTGGCTTTGGTCGATGGTCAGATCCTTGCCCGTCTCTTCCTTCCATTCGGCGATGAACAGCGGGTTCAGCGCCTCATAAACCTCGCGGCCGATGTCATAGCTGACATTCAGGATCTTGTCCTGCGCAAGCGCAGGGAAGGCGGCGCCGATGCCGATGGCAAGGGCGGCGGCCCGGAAAAGACCGTGTTTCATGGAATGCTCCTCAGGCTGAAAGTCGGATAGGGGCGGCGGGCGCGACTGGCCCGGCGTCCGAAAACATGGCGCCCCAAAGCGGACGCAGGCGGAAGTGGCCGCCGACCACCAGCGCGGGCGCGCCGCGCCGGGGCAGGTCGACGTCGATCTGGCTGTCGTCGGGCCCGGTCAGGACCAGCCGCAGGTCGGTGCCGTTGCTGTCCTTGCGTGTCAGCACCCAGGGGCTTGCCGGATCGGATTCCAGCGCGATGCTGTCGGGGCGCAGGTGCAGCTGGCCCGGCCCGTCCGCCTCGGCGCAGGTCATGAGTTCGCGCGCGTCCAGGCCCGGTGCCTCGGCGCGGCCGCCGCGAAGGGTGACCGGCAGGGTGATCGACGCACCCATGAACTGCGCCACAAAGGCCGATGCCGGGTGATCGTGGATCTCGTCGGCGGTGCCGATCTGGCTGATCTGGCCATCTCCCATTACCACCACGCGATCGGCCAGCTCGAACGCTTCTTCCTGATCGTGGGTGACGAAAATCGTGGTCGAACCGGTCTTTTCGTGGACCTCGCGCAGCCAACGGCGCAGATCGCGGCGGATCGCGGCGTCAAGCGCGCCAAAGGGTTCGTCCAGCAACAGGACCGCGGGCTGAATCGCCAGCGCCCGGCCAAGCGCCACGCGCTGCCGCTGCCCGCCGGAAAGCTGGCCGGGAAAGCGGTCTGCCAGATGGGGGATCTGCAACAGGTTCAACAGGTTGTCGACGGTTGCGTCGATCTGTGCCGGCGCGGGGCGTTCGCTGCGGGGCCGCACGGTCAGGCCAAAGGCGATATTGTCGCGCACGGTCATATGCGGGAACAGCGCGTAATGTTGAAAGACAAAGCCGATGCGGCGTTTTTGGGCGGGCAGGGCCAGCCAATCCTGACCGGCAACTACCAACTGCCCGGCATCTGGCCATTCGAGACCGGCGATGATGCGCAGCAATGTCGTTTTGCCCGAGCCCGATGGCCCCAGCAGCGCGAGCAACTCGCCATCCTCGACCTTCAGGTCGATGCCGCGCAGCACTTGCGTCGCGTCGAAGCTTTTGGTCAGGCCGGTAATGCTGATGGTCATGGGGTCCCCTTATCGAACAGGGAAATATTTCCACAATGTGACGGATACAAGACGGATGTTGACGGATTGCGGCGGGATTTGCCCGCAATTCCGGGATGTTGTTCGGGGGCGTGGTGATGAAGCGGGATATGCAGGTCATTCTGCGCAGGCATCAGGAGGTTGTTTTTCGCTGAGGTGCGGATGTGGAATGTTGTCCTTATCCGCAGGCGGCTGCGGATTGATTGCAGAACGATATGGCGGCGGCTGCCACCATATCATGCGCGTGCTAGGCGGCGATAAAATCGCGTACGAAGGGGGTGGCGGGTCGGTCGCGGATGTCCTGCGGGCGTCCGATCTGTTCGATGCTGCCCATCGACATGACCACGACCACATCGGCCAGCTCCATCGCCTCGTCCTGGTCATGTGTGACGAAGACGGTGGTCAGGCCGGTCTCGTCATGGATGTCGCGCAGGCCCTGACGCAACTCCTTGCGGACCTTCGCATCAAGCGCGCCGAAGGGCTCGTCAAGCAGCAGCATCCGCGGCTCGATCGCCAGCGCACGGGCGAGGGCGACCCGCTGGCGCTGACCGCCGGAAAGCTGGCTGGGGTATCGCGCGCCGATATCGGGCAGCTGGATCAGCTCCAGCAGCTTGGTGACGCGGCGGGCGATTTCGGCCTTTTCCGGGCGTTTGGCGCGGGGGCGGGCGTTCAGACCGTAAGCGATATTGTCGAAAACCGTCATGTGCCGGAACAGGGCATAGCTTTGAAAGACAAAGCCCGCGCGGCGGTCCTGAACGCTCATCCCCGTCGCGTCTTGCCCATCGAACAGCACCCGGCCCGAGGTCGGAAATTCTAGCCCGCCCAGAATGCGCAAGAGCGTCGTCTTGCCAGAGCCGGACGGCCCCAGCAGCGCCACCAGCGCGCCCGAGGGGATGGAGAGCGTCACCGGTTTCAGCGCGGTGGCCTTGCCGAATTCCTTGGCGATTTCGTCGATATGAATGTCCATGGCTCCCTCAGTGTCGGCGGATGGCGGCAAGCTGGTCGGCGTGACGCAGCTCCAACGCGGTTTTCAGGGTCAGGGTGATCAGTGCCAGCGCCGTCAGCGCAGCAGCCATCGAGAAGGCGGCGACCGAGAGGTATTCGTTATACAGCATCTCGATGGTGATCGGCATGGTCGCGGTCTTGCCCCGGATCTTGCCCGAAACGACGGCCACGGCGCCGAATTCGCCCATGGCACGGGCGGTGCACAGAAGCGCGCCATAAAGCAGCGCCCAGCGGATATTCGGCAGGGTCACGGTCCAGAACACCCGCCAACCCGACGCGCCAAGGGTCAGCGCGACTTCTTCCTCGGTTCGGCCCTGTTCGATCATCACCGGAATCAGTTCGCGGGCGACGAAGGGGAAGGTGACGAAGACGGTGGCCAGCACGATGCCGGGAATGGCGAAGACGATGGGCAGACCATGCGCCACCAGCCAGCCGCCGATCAGCGAATTGGCCCCGAACAGCAGCACGATACACAGGCCCGCCACGACCGGGCTGACCGAGAAAGGAAGGTCGATCAGCGTGATCAGGAAGGCCTTGCCGCGAAAGTCGAACTTGGTGATCAGCCAGGCGGCGGCGACGCCGAATGCGGCATTCAGCGGCAGGGCGATGGCGGTGATCAGCAGCGTCAACTGGATTGCGCTGCGGGCGTCGGGCTTGGTCAGGCTGGCAAGGGCGGCTGCCCAGCCATCGGCCAATGCCTCGGCGAAGACGGTTGCCAGCGGGGCGAGGATCAGGATGGCGACGCCCGTCAGGGCGATCCCGATCAGCGCCAGCCTGGCAGGTGCGGCTTCGGCGGTGGCGGCCCGGAACTTGCGCGGGCGGCCCGGCCGGGCGTCGGGGGTGATGAGGCTGGCGTCAGACATGGCCCATTTTCCTGCGCGAAACGATCTGGATGATGTTGATCGCCAGCAGCATCGCGAACGAGATCAGCAGCATGGCGATGCCGATTGCGGCAGCGGCGTCATAGTTGAACTCCTCCAGCTGGATGACGATCAGCAGGGGCGCGATTTCGGTCTTCAGGGGGATGTTCCCGGCAATGAAGATCACCGAGCCGTATTCGCCGACCGCCCGCGCCAGCGCCAGCGCAAAGCCGGTCAGCGCGGCGGGTGTCAGCATCGGCAGGATGACATGGCGCAGCGTATGCGGCCGCGATGCGCCAAGTGTGGCCGAGGCTTCCTCGACCTCGCGGTCGATCTCTTCGATCACCGGCTGGACGGTGCGGGTCACGAAGGGCAGGCCCACGAAAATCAGGGCCAGCAGGATCCCCCATTGGGTATAGGCTATCTTCCAGCCGATCTGCGCGGCCAGCTGTCCGAATGCGCCGTTGGGCGCGTAAAGCGTGGTCAGCGCGATGCCGGCGACGGCCGTGGGCAGGGCAAAGGGCAGATCGACGGCAGCGTCGACCAGGCGCCGGCCCGGAAAGTCATAACGAACCAGAACCCAAGCCAGCAGCACCCCGAACACCAGATTGAACAGCGCCGCGAAGACCGACAGCCGGAAGGACAACAGCAGCGCCGTCCAGACCCGTTCGCGATTGACCACCTCCCAGACATTGCCGGGCCCGAAGCTGGCGCCCTTCAGAAGAAGGGCACCAATCGGCAGCAGCACGACGATGGACAGCATCGTCAGGGTGATGCCGGCGGACAGGCGCAGGCCCGGCATCGGGGTTTTCTGGACCAGGGCGGGCATGACGGTCACTTCGCCGTAAAGATCTGGTCGAAGATGCCGCCATCACCGAAATGTTCCGGCTGCGCCTTTGCCCAGCCGCCGAAATGGCCGATATCGACCAGTTCCAGCTTGGGAAAACGGGCCACGTCTTCCGGTGCGGCGGCGCTGTCATCCCAGGCGCGATAGTAATGCTTGAAGGCAAGCGCCTGACCTTCGGGGCTGTAAAGGAAATCCAGATATGCATCGGCAAGGGCGCGCTGCGCGTCATCCGCGATATTCGCCTCGACCACGGCGACCGGCGGTTCGGCCAGAATGCTGACCGAGGGGACGACGATCTCGAACGCGTCCGGGCCGATTTCCTTCAGCGCCAGATAGGCCTCGTTTTCCCAGGCCAGCAGCACATCGCCGATGCCGCGCTGTGCAAAGGTGGTTGTCGCGCCGCGCGCGCCGGTATCCAGAACCGGAACATGGGTGAACAACTCGCCCACGAATGCCTTCGGGTCCTGACCGTTCTTTTCGGCCCAGGCCCAAGCGGCAAGATAGTTCCAGCGCGCCCCGCCCGAGGTTTTCGGGTTCGGCGTGATCACCTCGACCCCGTCCTTGACCAGATCGCCCCAATCCTTGATCCCCTTGGGATTGTCCTTGCGGACCAGGAAGACGATGGTCGAGGTGTAGGGGCTGGAATTATGCGGCAGTTTCGACTGCCAGTCAGCAGGCAGCTTGCCTGTGGCCGCGATCTTGTCGATGTCCGAGGCAAGCGCCAGCGTCACCACTTGCGCGCCAAGGCCGTCGATCACCGCGCGGGCCTGCGCGCCCGAGCCGCCGTGGCTGGTCTCGATCCCGGGGACATCGTGCCCTTCGGCCTGCCATTTCTGGGCGAAGGCCTCATTCACCTCGCGGTACAGTTCGCGCGTGGGGTCATAGCTGACATTCAGCAGCTCTTGCGCGCGTAGGGTGCCCGGCAGGGCCGTCAGCGCCAGTGCCGCCAACGCCAGGGTCGAGATGCCGGCGCGCAGCGAGACGGTCGGGAATCTAAGGGTAGGGGTCGTATGCGGTTTCATATCGGTCTGGTCCCTGTTGGTAATCTGCAAATTTAGGAAGCGTTGGGGCGTGCCGTTCATGCGCGGAGCATCCGCAGACGGACGGTTTGCACGGTGGTTCTGATGGCCCGGACTTCGGTCATCTGCATGTCCCTTCTTTTGGTGCGGGGCGGCGATTGTCGGCCCTACACCATAATTACGACCGAGATTATCGTGTATGGCAAGAAAAAAATCTCGACTGCGGCAGTCGTCTTTTATTCTGCTTCGGAAATGGGCAGGTTAGTGGCGAGCAACCAGGATTTGCGGGTCAGGTCGCTAGACGGGAATGCACACGCTTTGGGCAATTCGCGGCCCACCATGCGGGCCCTCGCACTGTGCGCCTGGGGCCACAGCCAATCCGATGGGGCGTGCAGGCACGATTGCGATTCGGGACGGGGTGAATGTCTGGGAATACAAACCGGGCCTTCTTCACAGCAAGACGCTGACGGTGGACGGGCGCATCGCGCTGATCGGGTCGGCCAATATGGACCGGCGCAGTTTTGATCTGAACTATGAAAACAACATCCTGCTGAACGACAAGGCGACCACGGCGATGATTTGCGAACGCCAGCAAAGCTATCTGGCAGACAGTCGTCAGGTTCTGCTTGAGGAGGTGGCCGCCTGGCCGGTCACACGTCGGATCTGGAACAACGCACTGGCGATCCTCGGCCCGGTGCTGTGATACCGGGCCGCCGTTTATTCAGGCGGTCAGCACCACCACCGCTTCCGAGGTCTGCATCTGGAAGGTCAGCGTTTCCTGCAGGTACAGCGTGACGCTGTCGGCATCATGGCTGAGATAGCCGATCGAGATATCCTGCCCCAGATACAGGTCGAAATCGCCGCCGCGCGTGGTCACCACTGCGCCGCCCTCCAGCGCCTGGCTCCAGACCACATCGGCGTCGACCAGCTTTTTCAGGTGACTGGCGACGGGATAGCCGTCCTCGGCCCCGCCAGTGGCAGCGGTGAAGGCGGCAGTGCCCAGCACCAGCGCGTAGGGTCCGTTCACGCCGGCCAGCCGCAACTGGCTGACGGCGCGTGCAACCGCCTGCGGATAGTCGGACGCCTCCTTGGGCAGCGTGACCGTCGGGTTGCTGGTTTCGGGCAGGATGCCCTTGATGCCGGCGCTGGCATAGCCTTCGAAGATCAACCGATCCTCTGCCAGCGCGATCTGGCGGGCGGCGTCTTTCAGTGGCTGCCAATCGGAATCGTTCGATCCGCGTGCGACGTCGTCAATGGCCCGACGCGACAGGGTAAAGGGCACGCGCAGCTCAACCAGCGGATCGACCGCGCGCTGCGCCGATTGCACGCCATCGGCGATCGGTTCGACCGGACGGATATGGCCCGTCCCGACAGCGCTGAGCGCGTAGCCGTCAGGGCCGTGCATATCGACCACACGCCGCCCGCCAAGATAGCGCTTCAGGGTGCGGGCGGCCTCGTCGTCTATCTGGTCCCAGGCGGCGGCGCTGACAGGTGCCAGATCGCGATTCAGGTTGTTCATCCTAGTTTCCCCCTTTCAAGGATCCGATGCCCAGCGACCCGTCGCGGGAACGGGCAGGGGCGTTGTCATCATCCGCCCCGCCGTTCCCGCTATTGTCGGGCACATCGCCGGGACCATCGCCAAGCGCCTCCAGCAAGTCGGCGGATGGGACGAAGAACAGGTTGCCGGTCACGGCAGTGCTGACATCCAGAATCCGGTCGTAGGTGCCGGGCGGATCGCCGATGAACATGTTGTCCAACATGCGTTCAATCCGGCCCGGCTCGCAGGCATAACCGATGAAATAGGTGCCGAATTCGCCACGCGACGGGCTGCCGAAGGGCATGTTGTCGCGCAGGATCTGCAACTGCCTGCCTTCGGCATCGTCGATATTGGTCAGCACGTTATGGGCATAAGGTGCCTTCTTGTCGTCAGGGAACTCGATATCCGAAAGCTTGTGACGGCCGATAATGCGTTCCTGGGTTTCCACGGGCAGGGCGTTCCATTTTGCCAGGTCATGCATGTATTTCTGGGTGATGACATAGGCCCCGCCGGCGAAATCGGGATCCTCGTCGCCGATCACGACGGCGGCGTCCAAATCCTGACCGGCGGGGTTTTCAGTGCCGTCGACAAAGCCCAGCAGGTCGCGGTTGTCGAAATATTTGAACCCCGCCGTTTCGTCCTGCAATTCGACCGCCTCGCCCAGCTGCCGCATCACCTGCATCGCCATTTCGAAGCAGTAATCGACCCGCTGGGCGCGGATATGCAGCAGGATGTCGCCCCGTGTGGACGGCGCATCGTACACGCCGTGGATGGCACGGAATGGGTGCAGCCCCTGCGGGCGGTTCGGTTGGCCCAGCCGGTCCCACAGGTTTGCGCCGATGCCCATGACGCAGCTCAGCTGCGCGTCGGGATTGCGAAAGCCCACCGCGCGGATCAGCGAGGCCATGCCGCCGCAAACCTTGCGCACCGTTTCCAGCGCGGCCTCGTCCGGTTTCACGGTCACAACGATAAAGATCGCCGCGCGGGTCAGCGGGCTTTCGACGGCTTGAGGGGCGGCGATCATGTGCGGTCCTTGACTGTGGCAGTTCGGAAACGGGATGCGGTTGGCCCGGCGCATCCACTATTGCGCGGGCTCTGCGCCCAAAGGAAGGCGCGGCGAAGATCCGCCGCGCCTCAAAAGGTCACGAGGCCGCCGCGCCGTCGCCGTTGGGTTTGGCCTTGGCGGGTTTGGGCGGGTTGGGTGCATCGACCTTGAAGCCCGCGCCATCGGCTTCCGACCAGGTGACAGTGACGTTGTCGCCCTCTTTCACCTTGCCGGCCAGCATTTCCTTGGCCAACGGCGCCTCGATCTCGCGCCGGATCAGACGGCGCAATTCACGCGCGCCGAATTCCGGTTGGAAACCTTCATCGCCCAGATGGCCGACCATGCTGTCATCGAAGTTCAGGGTGATGTCCTGACCCAGTGCCAGCCGCTTCACACCGTCCAGCTGCAGCTTCACGATATTGCCGATCTCGTTCTTCGCGAGGCTGTCGAAGATGATGATCTCGTCGATGCGGTTCAGGAATTCCGGGCGGAAATGGCCGCGCAGAACCTCCATCACTTCCTCGCGGACCGTGGGCGTGACCTTACCGCCGTCCACCTTGGCATTGTCCATGATGTATTTGGACCCGAGGTTGCTGGTCGCGATGATGATCGTGTTCTTGAAGTCGATCACCCGGCCTTTGCCATCGGTCAGCCGCCCGTCGTCCAGCACCTGCAACAGCACGTTATAGACGTCGGGGTGGGCCTTCTCGATCTCGTCCAGCAGGATGACGCTATAGGGCCGCCGCCGGACGCGTTCGGTCAACTGCCCGCCCTCGTCATAGCCGACATAGCCGGGCGGCGCGCCGATCAGCCGGGCCACGGCGTGGCGTTCCATATATTCGGACATGTCGATGCGGATCACCGCGTCTTCATCCCCGAAGATCGATTCCGCCAGCGCCTTTGCAAGTTCCGTCTTGCCGACGCCGGTCGGCCCGAGGAACAGGAAGGACGCAATCGGGCGGTTGCCCTGCTTGAGCCCCGAGCGCGACAGCCGCACGGCGTCCGATACCGCGTCGATGGCCTGATCCTGACCGATGACGCGCTGGTGCAGCAGCTGCTCCATCTGCAGCAGCTTGTCCTTTTCTTCCTGCGTCAGGTCGTTGACCGGGATGCCGGTCAGCTTGGACACGATATCGGCGATGTCGCCCACCTTCACCTCGGCGCTGGAGGATCCGACCTTGGACCGCCAGGCGTCGGTCTTTTCCTCCAGATCCTTCTCGCGTTCGGCGATCTGGCCCTCGTATTCCTTGGCCTTGTCGAAGTTCTTGCGCGAGGTGGCATAGGCCTGTTCGCGTTTCAGCCCGGCGATCTCTGCCTCGGATTCCTGGATGTCGGCGGGGCGCGAGGTGGTCGACAGATGCACCCGCGCCGCCGCCTGGTCGATCAGGTCGATGGCCTTGTCGGGCAGGAAGCGGCCGGTGATATAGCGGTCGGACAGCTCCGCCGCCGATACCAGCGCCTCGTCCAGAATGATGACCTTGTGATGCGCCTCCATGCTGTCGCGCAGGCCGCGCAGGATGTTGATGGTCTGATCGACGGAAGGTTCGGGCACCATGACCGGCTGGAACCGGCGCTCAAGCGCCGCGTCTTTTTCGATGTATTTCTGGTACTCGGCCAGCGTCGTCGCACCGATCAGGTTCAACTCACCCCGCGCCATCGCGGGCTTGAAGGTATTGGCCACGTCAAGGCCCCCTTCGCCACCACCGGTCCCGGCGCCGACGATGGTGTGAACTTCGTCGATAAAGATCACCAGGTCGTCGGCGGCGGTGATTTCGTCCATCAGCGTCTTGACGCGTTCCTCGAACTCGCCGCGATATTTGGAACCGGCCACCAGCGAGTTGATGTTCAGTTCGATCAGGCGCTTGTCGCGCAGAACCTCGGGCACTTCGCCATTGTTGATCCGCTGCGCCAGACCCTCGATGATGGCAGTCTTGCCGACGCCGGGCTCGCCGATCAGCACCGGGTTGTTCTTCTTGCGTCGGGCCAGGATTTCGATCGTCGTTTCGATTTCCTGGGCGCGCCCAATCACCGGATCCAGCTTGCCTTCACGCGCCATCTTGGTCAGGTCGCGGCTGAACTTGTCCAGTTCGGGCGTGCTGGTCGGCGTCTCGACCCGGCCATCCTCGGCCCCTTTGCCGACGACCTTCACGGTCTGCTGGCGCAAGGCCTGCGGGGTCAGGCCGTATTTCTTCAAAAGCGTGCCGGCATAGCTGTCCGGCACTTCCGACAGGCCGATCAGCAGATGTTCGGGCCCGACATAGCTGTGACCCATTTCCTTCGCAGCGGTAAAGGCCCGGTTCAGCGCGCTTTTCACGCGAGGCGAGACGCCGATTTCATCATCTTCGCTGATCTTTCCGCCCGGCTCGTCCGTGGCACGGCGGTCGATTTCGGCGCGCAGATCTGCCGGGTTGACCTTGAACTGCTTCAGAATGGCCTCCACCGCGTCGCTGTCGGGCAGCACATACAGCAATTGTTCGGTGTCGATTTCGCGCCTGCCGGCCTTGGTGGTCCGCTCGGCCGCCTTTTGCAGCATGGCCTTGGCCTGTTCGCTGAACGTGTCGACATATTGGCGTTCGCCCAGCGACGCATCCGGCGCGGCCTGACGGCGCGGGCCGCGGTCGGAAGCGCCCATCATTTCCCGCGCCCGCCCCATCAGATCGCCGAAAGGATCGCCGCCGAACATCGATTCCATTGGCGAGGAATAGCGCTGCTGCCGCGTCAGGCGGGCATAGTCGTAATCGCATATATCCAGTTCCTCGCGCTGCCCGTCCTGCATGACGGCCACGCGCATTGTCGCCGGGCGGATGCCGCAGATTTCGCAAAGTTCTTGTGCCATATCTTTCTCCGGTCAGATTTCAGTCAATCAGATATTTCCGGTCGAATGCGGGCGATGTGGTCCCGTGGGGGTATGATGGATGCCGATTCGGTCCTCCCCGAGGCCGATTAAGACCGCGATTCCCATATTGCCGCAAGGGCAGGGCGGCCCTTGTCTGCTGGCCAAACCCGCCCGCTCATGGTTGTCTAACGCTGCGCGATACAGGAGGTTCATCATGGCCAGGCAGAAACTGCGCTTCAAACCCTATGCCCATCCCGCGGGGGGCTGGGGGGCCGCTGCGGCCACCGCAAAGGCGTTGATGCAGGAAAGCGTGCTGACCAAGGGGTCTCGCGCGCTCTTGTCGATGAACCAGCCGGGCGGGTTCAAATGCCCCAGCTGCGCCTGGCCCGATGCGCATTGCACCAAGAAGCTGGAATTCTGCGAAAACGGCGCCAAGGCGCTGGCACATGAGGCGACGAAGTTCCGTGCCCACCGGGATTTCTTCGCCCGCCATAGCGTGACCGAAATGGCGGCGCAGTCGGATTACTGGTTGGAAAAGCAGGGCCGCCTGACTGAACCCATGCGCTATGATGCGGCGACTGACCACTATGTCCCGGTCAGCTGGGATGACGCCTTCGCGCTGATTGGCCAGCATCTGCGCACCTTGGAGGACCCCAACCAGGCAGAGTTCTACACCTCGGGCCGGACCCCGAACGAGGCGGCGTTTCTGTATGCCATTCTCGGCCGCGCCTTCGGGACCAACAATTTCCCCGATTGCTCCAACATGTGCCACGCGCCGACCAGCAGGGGGCTGCCGCCGTCAATCGGCATCGGCAAGGGCACCTGCGTGATGGAGGATTGGGACCATACGCAGGCGATCTTCATCCTGGGGCAGAACCCCGGCACCAACTCGCCGCGGATGATGTCGAACTTGGTCGAGGCGCGAAAACGCGGCGTTCCGATCATCGCCGTGAACCCGATGCCCGAACGGGCGCTGATCGAATTTACCGAACCGCAGGACGTGATCCAGATGGCGCGGTTCGGCCATACCGACATCGCCAGCGACTTCCTGCAGATCCGCATCGGCGGTGATCTGGCCTTCCTGAAGGGCATGATGCGCGCCCTGTTCGAACGCGACGCGGCGGGCGAGGGCGTGCTGGATCACGACTTTATCCGCGATCACACTTCGGGGCTTGATGCCTTGCGCGCCGATGTGATGGCCCATGACTGGCCGGAACTGGTCGAAGCCTGCGGGCTGCCCGAGGCGAAGATCCGCGAATGCGCTGACATTTATGCGAAATCCGATGCGACGATGATCGCTTACGGGATGGGGATCACCCAGCATCAGCGCGGCACCGAACTGGTCCAGCAGATCTCGAACCTGCTGCTTTTGCGCGGCAATTACGGCAAGCCCGGCGCGGGCATCGTTCCGGTGCGCGGGCATTCCAATGTGCAGGGCGACCGCACGGTAGGGATCAACGAGGCCCCGACCGAGGCCTATCTGGACCGCGTGCGCGACGCTTTCGGGTTCGAGCCGGCGCGCGCGCCGGGCCATCACGCGGTGGAAACCGTTGCCGCGATGGAAGCGGGGACCGTCCGCGTCTTCATCGGTCTGGGCGGCAATTTCGTTCGCGCGGTGCCGGATACGGATCGGGCCTACCGGGCCATGCGCTCGGTCGGGTTGACGGTCGGGATCGCGACCAAGCTGAACCGGGGCCACGTGGTCCATGGCCATGAGGCGCTGATCCTGCCGGTCATCGCGCGCTCGGAAGTGCTGGCCACCGCCAAAGGCGAACAATTCGTCACCATCGAGGACGCGATGGCCAATGTCACCGCCTCGCGCGGGGTGCTGGAACCGGCCAGTCCAGACCTGATCGGAGAGGTGGAAATCGTCTGCCGCATCGCTCAGGCGGCTGTGCCCGACAGCCCGGTGAAATGGGCCGAATACGCGCAGGACTACGACCTGATCCGCGACAAGATCGCCGAGGTCTTCCCGGAGATCTACACCGATTTCAACACCCGCATCCAACAGCCGATGGGTTTCCATCTGGAGGTTCCGCCGCGCCAACGGATCTGGAACACGCCCGACGGAAGGGCGAATTTCCTGATCCTGCCGGGGCTGGAGGTTAACGACCCGGTGGCCGATCCTACGATGCTGCGGCTGGCCACGATCCGCTCGCATGACCAGTTCAACACCACCGTCTACAGCGACAATGACCGCTATCGCGGCATTCGCGGTGGCCGCATGGTGCTGTTCATGAATGCCGAGGATATCGCCGCGAATGGTCTGTCCGAAGGCGCAGAGATTGCGCTGGAAACCATCAGCACCGATGGTGAACCGCGCCGGGTCGAAGGGTTGTCAGTGGTCCGCTATTCACTGCCGCGCGGTGCGGTGGCGGGCTATTATCCCGAACTCAACCCATTGCTTCCGCTGTACTATTTCGATCCCCTCAGCGGGACGCCGGCCGCGAAATCCATCCCGGTTCGGATCGTCGCGGGGTGATGCAGGCCTTGGGGCAGGGTAGTCGGCCTGCCCCAGATGACCGTCCCGATCAGACGGCTGAGGAAACTCAGCGAGATCTGGTCGTTCAGCGCAGCATTTCCTCGATCACCGGCGCCGGATCGGCATCGGGCGGCAAATAGCGCAACCCCGGCGGAAGGCTGCCCGGATCGCGGGCTGCGTGCTGCGGGTGATACAGGACACGCATCCCGGCGTTCAGGCCCGCTTGCGCGCCGACCAGACTGTCTTCCACCACCAGACAGTCTTCTGGCGGCACGCCCAGCCTTGCCGCTGCCAGCCGATAGCCTTCGGGGCTGGGCTTGCCGGCTTCGACATCGGCGCGGCTGACGGTCACGGGGATGATCTTGTCCAGCCCGGTGACCTTCATCCCGATGGCGACCTCATCCGCTGTCGAGTTCGACACCACCGCCATCGGCAGCCCTTGCGCGGCCTTCGCCTCGGCGATGTCGGCAAGGCTTTTGCGGCGCTGAACCTTGGCGATCTGATCGACGAAATGCCCCCATTTCAGCCCCATCCAGTCGTCATAGGTAAAGTCGGGGCCAGCCTTTTCGGCCACGGCCGCATGCACCTCGACCGAGGAACTGCCCAGAAGCCGGTCGTGGAAATCGGCCGGGAAGGTCAGGCCCAGTTCGGCCACGGATTTATCGAATGCGGCGCCATGTGCCGGCTCGCTGTCGATCAGCGTTCCATCCATGTCCCACAGGATCGCGCGTTTCATCATCTTGTCCGGTTCGCTAGGAATATGGCCGCTTAAACCCCATTTGACGGGCAGGGGAAAGGCCGGGGAACTGGACGAACCCGGATCGGGCGCGTAAAGACCGCGCAAACCAATCGCATGGGATTTCGACATGGGCTTTCGCATGGGGATCGTCGGGCTGCCGAATGTCGGCAAATCGACCCTGTTCAACGCGCTGACGCGCACCGCTGCCGCGCAGGCGGCGAATTTTCCCTTCTGCACGATTGAGCCGAACGTCGGCGATGTGGCTGTGCCCGACCCGCGGCTGGACAAGCTGGCCGGGATCGCCGGGTCCAAGCAGATCATCCCGACGCGGATCACCTTCGTCGACATCGCCGGTCTGGTGAAAGGCGCCTCGAAGGGCGAGGGCCTTGGCAACCAGTTCCTGGCCAATATCCGCGAGGTGGACGCAATCGCCCATGTGCTGCGCTGCTTTGAAGATGGCGACGTGACCCATGTCGAGGGCCGCGTCGATCCCATCGCCGATGCGGAAACCATCGAGACCGAATTGATGATCGCCGATCTGGAATCGGTCGAAAAGCGGCTGGCGAACCTGACCCGCAAGCTGAAGGGCGGCGACAAGGAGGCGGTCGAGCAGGAGCGCCTGCTGAAGGCCGCGCAGGTGGCGCTGGAAAACGGCAAGCCCGCGCGCTCGGTCCAGGTGTCCGATGACGACCGCAAGGCCTGGAACATGCTGCAACTGCTGACCGCCAAACCCGTGCTGTTCGTCTGCAACGTGGCCGAGGACGAGGCGTCGAAGGGCAACGCCTATTCCGACGCCGTGGCCAAGATGGCCGAGGCGCAGGGTGCCGGACATGTGGTTATTTCTGCCCGGATCGAGGAAGAAATCAGCCAGCTTCCCGCAGACGAGCAAGAGATGTTCCTGTCAGAAATGGGGCTGGACGAGGCCGGTCTGGACCGGCTGATCCGTGCGGGTTACGACCTTCTGGGCTTGCAGACCTATTTCACCGTCGGCCCGAAGGAGGCGCGCGCCTGGACGATCCGCAAGGGCACGCTGGCCCCGGCGGCGGCGGGCGTGATCCACGGCGATTTTGAACGTGGCTTCATCCGCGCTGAAACCATCGCCTATGACGACTATGTCTCAGGCAATGGCGAATCTGGCGCGCGTGAGGCCGGAAAGTTCCGCGTTGAAGGCAAGACCTATGAGGTCAAGGACGGCGACGTCCTGCACTTCCTGTTCAACGCCTGATCTCGGGCGGCGCCCCTGCCTGGACAGGGGCGCTTTGGTCAGTTCGCCGCCACCTCGGCAATTGACACGGATTTCAGAACGGCGTGGACGGACGCCCCGATCTCCAGCTGCAAGGCGTCGCGGGACCGCGAGGTGATCCGGGACAGGATCGCCGTACCATCGCCCAGGTGCAGCCGGACCAGCACGCTACCATCGGGCGCATTCTCGATCCGGTCGATCCGCCCCGTCAGCACGTTCAGCGCCGAGATATTGCGCGGCGCCTCGGTCGCCAGCATCACGTCCTGCGCGAGAATGCGCAGGCGTACCTTCGTGCCGATTGCAAGATCGGGCCGCGCCACCCAGACCGGCCCGGCTTGCGTATCCAGCCGCGCCAGCCCGTCGACATCCTGCGCCGCCACGCTCGCCGTCAGCAAAGCGCCGGTTTCCCGGCCCAATGCGGTGCTGCTGGCGGGGTCGGACAGCACCGCCTCGGTCGGGCCCGCAGTCATCACGCGGCCGCCGTCCAGCATGATGACGGTGCTGGCCAGCCGGGTGATTTCGGGCATTGCATGGCTGACATACAGGATCGGCAGCCCCAGATTGTCGCGCAGGTTTTCCAGATAGGGCAGGATCTCGGCCTTGCGGGCGTCGTCAAGTGCGGCCAGCGGTTCATCCATCAGCAGCAGGCGCGGCCCCGAAAGGATCGCCCGGCCAAGCGCCACCCGCTGTTTTTCGCCGCCCGACAGCGCGCCGGGGCGGCGATCAAGCAGCGCACCGATGCCCAGAAGATCGACGATCTCGGTCACACGGGCATCGTCTGGCCGTGCGGTACGGGGTGCAAGCCTGCGGCCATAGTCCAGATTGCCCCGCACGCTGAGATGCGGGAACAGCCGCGCGTCCTGAAAGACATAGCCGACGCGGCGCTTGTGGGGCGGCAGGAAGATGCCGCGCTGCGTATCGGTCAGCACTTCATCGCCAAAGGTGATGCGGGCGTGATCCGGGCGCAGCAGACCCGCGACTGCATTGACCACCGTCGTCTTGCCCGCGCCGGACCTGCCGAACAGCGCTGTGACGCCCGGCCCGGCGGTAAAATCGACATCCAGCGCGAAGCCGGGGAAATCGTGCTTGATCTGGACAGACAGGCTCATGCGCCGGAAATCCGTCTGGCCACCGCGCGACCGACCCATTCCGACGCCAGCAATGCGCCAAGCGCGATGACCAGCGAGACCATGACCAGCCGCGCGGCCTGGGCTTCGCCACCCGGCACCTGCAACTCGGTATAAATGGCGCTTGGCAGGGTCTGGGTCTGGCCGGGGATGTTGGACACGAAGGTGATCGTCGCGCCGAATTCGCCCATGGCCTTGGCGAAGGCGATGATGCTGCCGGCGATGATGCCGGGCAGGATCAGCGGCAGGGTGATGGTCGCGAAAACCATCACCCGGCTGCCGCCAAGGGTGGATGCGGCCTGTTCAAGGCGGGGGTCGACCGCCTCGATCGCAAGGCGGATCGTGCGGACCATCAGCGGGAAGGCCATGAGTGCCGCCGCCAATGCAGCACCCGTCCAGCGAAAGGCAAAGACGATGCCGAACCATTCTGCCAGCGGTGCACCGAAGATGCCGCGCCGCCCGAAGGCCAGCAGCAGCAGATAGCCGGTGACGACGGGCGGCATGATCAGCGGCAGATGGACCAGCCCGTTCAGCACCTGCCGCCCCGGAAAGCGCCAGCGCGCCAGCGCATAGGCGACCAGCACGCCCAACGGCAGGCTGGCGGCCACCGCCCAAAGCGAGACCTTCAGAGACAGCGCCACCGCCTGCCATTCTTCCGGGGTCAGCCAGTCCATCGCGTCAATTCAGGATCTTGAAACCCTGTTCGGCAAAGACGGCATCTGCCGCGTCCGAGGAAAGCGCTTCGAAGAAATCGCGGTCGGCCTGATCGGCGTCACCGGTCAGCAGCGCGCCGGGATAGATCGCCGGGGGATAGCTGTCGTCGGGGAAAGTGCCGACGACATGGACGCGCGGCTCGGCCTTGGCGTCGGTGGCATAGACGATGCCATAAGGGGCCTCGCCCACAGCGACCAGTGCCAGCGCCGCGCGGACATTGTCGGCCTGCGCGACCGAAGGCGCGATGCCGTCCCACAGGCCCAGGCTTTCCAGCGCCGCCTTGCCGTATTGACCGGCGGGCACCGCATCGACCAATGCCATTGCCAGCTTGCCGTCACCCACCATGCCGGTCAGGTCCAGATCCGCGCCGATCTCGGTCGCGGGGACTTCGTCATGGGCGACCAGCACCAGCGTATTGCCGAACAGGTCGCGGCGGCTGTCATCGGCGACCAGACCGGCCTTTTCGACCTCGTCCATCCAGTTGACCGCGGCAGAGACATAGATGTCGGCGGGCGCACCTTCGATGATCTGCTTTGCCAGCGCATTGGACCCGGCATAGCTGATGGTCACATCATTGCCGGTCGCGGCCTCGAAATCGGCGGCGACCTGATCCAGCGCCGTCTTCATCGAGGCGGCGGCGAAGACGGAAACCTCCTCGGCCGTGGCGGGCAGGGCGATCAGGGTCATGGCTGCGGCGAGACTGGTGATCTTCATTGCGTCCTCCGTTATGTTTCGTGGGACATATTGACCTTTCCCGCGCCGCAAGCAAGCCATAACGCGATCAGACAGGAGGGTAGCGTGTCGAAATACGATGCAGACTGGAGCCGTGCCGAGGCGTTGCGGCTGCTGGATTTTCATGCCGCTGCGGTCAATCCGGATGGCGGGTTCTACAAACTGGCGCGCGATGGGTCGCAACTGCCTGATGATCCGCGCGGCAAGGGAAATGCCCGCGAACTGCACGAAACCACGCGGATGATCCACGCCTATGCACGCGGTGCGCCGCTTGGCTACCCGAAGGCGCGCGAGATCGTCGATCATGGTACGACCTTCCTGCTGAACGGCCATTACGACCCCGAAAATGGCGGCTTCTGGTGGAGCGCGGATGACGCCGGCCCCCTTGACCGCAAGAAGCAGGCCTATGGTCACGCCTTCGTGTTGCTGGCCGCCGCATGGGCTGCAAAGCTGGGCAACACCGATGCCGACAAGCTGCGCGATCTGGTGATGGACAACCTGCGCAATCGGTTCTGGGAGGCCGATCCGGGCGCGGTGTCGGACACGTTCGACGAAGATTGGACGAACCCGCCCGCCTATCGCGGCGGCAATGCCAACATGCACCTGACCGAGGCGCTGCTGGCGGCCTATGACACATGGCGCGACCCGGAATTTCTGGACATGGCGCGCCAGATTGCGGCCTTCATGATCGACCGCCATGCCCGCGCAGAAGGCTGGGTGGTGCCGGAACATTTCACCCCGGACTGGCAGATCGACCGCGATTTCGCCGGTGACCCGATGTTCCGCCCACCTGGAACGACACCGGGCCATGCCATCGAATGGGCGCGGCTGGTGCTGGAGATGCGCGAACTGGGCGGCCGCGACCCGCAGGATGACTGGACGGTCGAGGCCGCAAAGCAGCTTTATTCTCGCGCCATGAAAGACGCCTGGCTGCCCGAGGGTGGGCTGGCCTATACGATGGGCTGGGATGGCCAGATCGACAACCGTCGCCGCCTTTGGTGGCCCGTGGCCGAGGCGGTTGCCACGGCCCATGCGTTGCGACAGGCAACTGGGGACGACGGCTGGCTGGCGGATCTCGACCGGCTGTGGACACATCTCGACCGCCACCATATCGACCATGAACATGGCAGCTGGTTCGGCGAGATCGACGAGGCCGGTCAGCCGGTCGAGACGCTGTTCCCCGGCAAGCCAGACATCTATCACGCCCTGACCGCGGCATTGGCGGGCCTGCCGCCCGGCGCTGGCTGACCGGTTCCGCCGGCCAAAACCCGGTCCCGTGACATGAAGCCGTGCCGGAGTCCCCCTTTGGCAGGGCATTTCTTTTCAGTGAATTGCGGGAGGGCCGGGCGCGTTGGACCACATTTCGGAACGTTCCTGCGGCATTGACAAAAAAGACAGTTCCGCCCAACCTGAACATACCGAACTTTGGGTAGGCAACAGGAGGGGATGATGAATATTGACCTCTCGCGGCGCGGCTTTTTGAAGCTGGCAGGCGCGGGCGTCGTGGCCACATCGCTGGGATCAATGGGATTCGGCGAGGCAGAGGCGCAGGAGCTTGCGCAGATCCGCCCCTACAAGCTTGCGACGCTGAACGAAACCCGCAACACCTGCCCATATTGCTCGGTCGCCTGCGGTATCATCATGTATACCAAGGGTGACGTGCATCAGGGTCAGGCCGATCTAATCCATGTGGAAGGCGACGTGGATCACCCGACCAATCGCGGCACGCTGTGCCCGAAAGGCTCGGCGCTGAAGGATTTCGTCACCTCGGACACGCGCCTGACCGAGCCGAAGATTCGCCGCCCCGGCAGCGACAGCTTCGAACCGATCAGCTGGGAAGATGCGCTTGACCGCATCGCCCGCGCGATCAAGGACGACCGCGACGAGAATATGGTCCAGTTCAACGAGGCGGGCGTGCCCGTCAACCGCTGGACCACCGCCGGTTTTCTTGCCGCATCTGCCACCACCAATGAAACCGCCTGGGCGACCTTCAAGGTCGTCAAGGGCATGGGCATAGCAGGATTCGACAACCAGGCGCGTGTCTGACACGGACCGACGGTGGCCAGTTTGGCTCCAAGTTTCGGTCGCGGTGCGATGACCAACTCCTGGACGGACATCAAGAACACCGATCTGGTGATCGTGATGGGCGGCAATGCCGCAGAAGCCCACCCTTGCGGGTTCAAATGGGTCACGGAAGCCAAGGCGCATCGCGGCGCCAAGCTGATCGTGGTCGATCCGCGCTATACCCGCACGGCGGCGGTCAGCGATTACTATGCCCCGATCCGGCCCGGCACCGATATTGCCTGGCTGATGGGCATGATCCGCTGGATGATCGAAAACGATAAGGTCCATTGGGAATACGTCCGCAACTTCACCAACGCGGCCTTCATCGTGCAGGATGGCTTCGGCTGGTCTGATGGGCTGTTCAGCGGCTATGACCCCGAAAAGCGGGACTATGACCGCTCGACCTGGGACTATGTCATCGGCGAGGATGGTTTCGCCGAAGTCGATATGACGCTGGAACATCCGCGCTGCGTTTGGCAGTTGCTGAAGCGGCATGTCGATGTCTATACGCCGGAGTTTGTCGAAAATATCTGCGGCACGCCGGTCGAGAACTACCTGCACATCGCCGAGATGATCGGCGAGACCTCGGCCCCCGACAAGACCATGACCTCGATGTATGCGCTTGGCTGGACTCAGCATTCCAAGGGCAGCCAGAACATCCGCGGCATGGCGATGTTGCAGCTGATCCTTGGCAATATCGGCATGGCGGGCGGCGGCATGAACGCGCTGCGCGGGCATTCGAACATTCAGGGCCTGACCGATATGGGCCTGATGTCGAACCTGCTGACCGGCTATCTGTCGATGCCGACCGAACGCGAGGTCGACTACCCGACCTATATGTCGACGCGGAACTTCAAGCCGTTGCGGCCGGGTCAGACCAGCTATTGGCAGAACTATTCCAAGTTCATGGTCTCATTCATGAAGGCCATGTACGGGGATGCCGCGCAGGCGGAAAACGACTGGGGCTATCACTGGCTGCCCAAGCTGGACGTGCCGAATTACGACATTCTGCGCATGTTCGAACTGATGAATGACGGCCATGTGAACCTGTATTTCTGCCAGGGCTTCAACCCGCTGCTGGCTTTCCCCAACCGGGGCAAGCTGACATCGGCGCTGTCCAAGCTGAAACTGCTGGTGACGATCGACCCGCTGGAGACGGAGACTTCGCGTTTCTGGGAAAACCATGGCGAGTTCAACGATGTCGACACCGCCTCGATCCAGACCGAGGTGATCCAGCTTCCCTCGACCTGCTTCGCCGAGGATGACGGGTCGCTGACGAACTCGGGCCGCTGGCTGCAATGGCACTGGAAGGCCGCGACGCCGCCGGGGCAGGCGAAGCTGGACACCTGGATCATGTCGCAGATCTTCGTCCGGGTGCGCGAACTTTACCGGAAGGAAGGTGGCTCGGTCCCCGATCCGATCCTGAACCTCAGCTGGGATTACGCGGATGAGGGCGATCCGACGCCGGAAGAACTGGCGCGCGAGGTCAATGGCCGGGCGCTGACCGCCGTCTATGACAGCACCGATCCGACGAAGGTCGTGGTCGAGGCCGGCAAGCAGGTGGTGAATTTCAGCCAGTTGCGCGACGACGGCTCTACGATGTGCGGCTGCTGGATCTATTCCGGTTGCTGGAACGAGGACGGCAACAACATGGCCCGGCGCGATAACGAAGACCCGTCGGGCATGGGGGTTTATCCGAACTGGACGTGGTCATGGCCGCTGAACCGACGGACGCTGTATAACCGCGCCTCGGCCGATATGGAGGGCAGGCCCTGGGATCCGACCCGGCCCATCATCGAATGGAATGGAGAGAGATGGGTTGGCAGCGACGTGCCGGACATTTCACCGACCGCCAGGCCGCAGGATGTCGGGCCGTTCATCATGAACCCCGAAGGCACCTCGCGCCTGTTCAGCCGGGGGATGATGCGCGACGGGCCTTTCCCGACCCATATGGAGCCGTTCGAAAGCCCGATGCAGAACGTCTTCAACGCCGAGATGCGGGGCAACCCGGTCGCGCGCGTGTTCGAGGCGGACGTGGCGGATCTGGGGACCTCGGACGAGTTCCCCTATGTCGGCACCTCATACCGACTGACCGAGCATTTCCACTATTGGACCAAGCACAACCGGGTGAACTCTGTCCTGCAACCCGAGTTCTTCGTTGAGCTTTCCGTCCAGCTTGCCGAGGAGAAAGGCATTCAGAACGGCGGCTGGGTCAGGGTCTGGAACAAGCGCGGATCGGTCAAGGCGAAAGCCGTGGTGACCAAGCGGATCAAGCCGCTGATCTGCGACGGCAAGCCCGTCCATGTCGTCGGTGTGCCGCTGCATTGGGGCTTCACCGGCAATGCGAAGAAGGGCTACGGCCCCAACTCGCTGACGGTGTTCATCGGTGACGCCAATATCGAGACGCCGGAATCAAAGGCCTTCCTGGTCAATATCGAACCGTCAGAGGAGCCGGTGGCATGAGCGAACATACCGCACCCCCGCCGACCACAGCCGTGTCCAATCCACCGGTCGAGGCGCTGGCGCCCAATCTGGGCGACGGCGATATCGTACTGGCCTCGGCCACGCCGGACTTGCCGCCGCCCACCCGGCAGCTGGACAAGCTGGCAAAGCTGATCGACATTTCCAAATGCATCGGCTGCAAGGCCTGCCAGTCGGCCTGTATCGAATGGAACGACACCCATCCCGAAATCGGGGTGAATTTCGGCTCATACGAAAACCCGCATGATCTGACTTCGGAAATGTTCACGCTGATGCGGTTCAACGAATACGAGGATCCCGAAACCGGGGACCTCGATTGGCTGATCCGCAAGGACGGCTGCATGCATTGCGAGGATCCGGGCTGCCTGAAGGCCTGCCCGTCGCCCGGTGCGATTGTGAAGTATTCCAACGGAATCGTTGATTTCATTCATGATAAATGCATCGGCTGCGGTTATTGCATTTCGGGCTGTCCCTTCGACATTCCGCGCATGTCGCCGACAAAGCATGTGGTCTCAAAATGTACGCTGTGTTCGGACCGGGTCGCTGTTGGGCAGGGTCCTGCATGCGCCAAGGCCTGCCCGACGCAGGCCATTGTCTTCGGCACCAAGGACGACATGATCGCCCATGCCGAGGAACGCATCGCCGACCTGAACACGCGCGGCTATGACAAGGCGTCGCTGTATGATCCGGCGGGCGTGGGCGGCACGCATGTGATGTATGTCCTGCCCATCGGCGACAAGCCCGAGGAATATTCGGGTCTTCCTGCCGATCCCAAGATCTCGAACGTGGTGCAGGGCTGGAAAGGCCCGACCAAGTCGGTCGGCATGGCGGCCATCGGTCTGGCAGCCGTCGGCGCGGTGCTGCACTCGATCTTCTCCAAGCCGAACCGGGTGACCGAACATGACCGGGTCGAGGCCGAGGAGATGGTCGACGACATTCTCGGCCCCGAGGAGACGGCCGAACTCGCCACACCGAATGATGAAGGGAAGGCGTAATGGCGAAGCGCGAGTTTTCCGAAAGCACCGACCGGATCGTCGCCACCGAACCGGTCGAGGTGCGCCGCTATGCCACCCATACGCGCATCAATCACTGGTTCACTGCGGCCCTGATCGTTCTGCTGATCTTGTCGGGCTTTGCTCTGTTCTGGCCGCCGCTGTTCTTTCTGACCGGCCTGTTCGGCGGCGGTCAGAACGCGCGCTTCCTGCACCCGATCTTTGGCGTTGTCGCCTGTTTCAGCTTCCTGCTGCTGTTCCTGCAACTGTGGAAGCTGAACATCATGCGGCGCGAGGATCTGGTTTGGGCCCGCAACATCCGCGAGCTGCTGGACGGGCAGGAGGAAAACCTGCCCGAGCTGGGGAAATACAACCTCGGCCAGAAGTTTGTCTTCTGGGGCATGTTCTGGCTGCTGCTGGCGATGGTGATATCTGGCGTGATGATCTGGCAGCAGTTCTTTCCCGACCTTGTAAGCATCCCGGTACGGCGTTGGGCGGTGCTGGTCCATTCCATCTCGGCCGTGCTGTCGGTTCTGATCATCATCGTGCATGTCTATGCAGCGATCTGGACGCGGGGGACCATCAGCGCGATGACGCGCGGCACCGTCACCGGCGGATGGGCTTGGCGCCATCACCGCAAATGGCTGCGCGAAGTTGCTAGACGTCAGGACACCCCTCCCGCAGAATAGATGGGTTGGCCTGATTGGCCCGCGCCCTGGAATTGATGATGAGCCTGACCCCAGACCCTTCCGTGATTGGTGGCGTTGCGACACCGCAATTCGCCCGACTTCCTGATCCGCGCGAGCTGTTCCAGCGCCGCGCCGCCCGCCTGCGCCACCTGGCGCAGGGGTCGAACCTTGGCCCATACCTGCGCTTTATCGCCGATCTTTGCGACGCGCAGGGCAGGGTGGCTGCCTCGCTGCAGGCACCGGCGCCCCCCGATCCGGCCGTGATCGAACGCAACCGCAGCTGTCGCATGCCGCCCATCGACAGGGCGGCGCTGATCGCGTCGGACGAAATGGGGCGCATCCTCGATGGATTGCTGACCGAGGCCGAGGGTATCGAGATGCCCGCGCCCGCCCGCGCGGCCCTGCAATCCCTGCGCGAGGCGCCAGCCGCGGACCGGCAGGCGCTGCTGGCGGAACTGGTGGCCGATCGGGTGCCGGACGGCTTTGCTGCGCCCGCAGCCTTTGCCGCGGCGGCGTTGCAGGTGGCGGGGGCGCGTGCGGCGCAGGTGCTGGACGCGGGCCAGTTGGTGCCGATCCGGGTGGGGACCTGTCCCAGCTGCGGCGGACGGCCCGGCGCGTCCATGGTGACGGCGACGCAGCATCAGGAAGGCGCGCGTTATGCCTGCTGCGCCACCTGTGCGACGCAGTGGAACGAGGTACGGTTGAAATGCCTGTGCTGCGGTTCGACCAAGGGCATCGGCTATCGCGCCGTTGACGACGGCAGCACCGATCCGGTCATCAAGGCCGAAGTTTGTGATGAATGCCATTCTTGGGTGAAGATATTTTATCAGAACCGCGACACGGCATTGGAAGCGGTCGCGGATGACATTGCCAGTCTCGGACTTGATGCGCTGTTGCGAGACAGCCAGTGGCGACGAGGCGGGTTCAACCCCTTTTTGATCGGTTATTGAGATGACGCTGCGCAGATTGCCTTCGGTGGATCGCCTTCTAAGCACCGCTGTCGGAGAAACGATGGTCGGAATGCATGGGCGGATCAAGACCACCGAGGCAATTCGCAGTGCCGTCTCAACGATGCGTGCCGAAGTGCTGAACGGTCGTCCCATGCCTGTCGACCCGTCGGCGACCGCGCTGGCAAGCGCCTTTGCCATGCTGGACCAACTGGACCCGCTGCGGCCCTGCCTGAATCTGACCGGCACCGTGCTGCACACCAATCTGGGCCGGGCGATGCTGCCCGAGGAGGCAATCGAGGCCGCCGCCGCCGCCATGCGCGCGCCGGTCGCACTGGAATTCGATCTGGACAGCGGCGGGCGCGGGGAGCGCGACGACCATCTGCGCGCGCTGCTGTGTGAGCTGACCGGGGCCGAGGACGCCACCGTCGTCAACAACAATGCCGCCGCCGTGCTGCTGTCGCTGAACACCTTGGCGCTCGGGCGCGAGGCGGTGGTCTCGCGCGGGGAGTTGATCGAGATCGGCGGCGCTTTCCGCATCCCCGACATCATGGCCCGCGCCGGCGCCCGGCTGGTCGAAATCGGCACCACCAACCGCACCCATGCCAAGGATTATCGCAGCGCCATTTCGGATGCGACTGGCGTGGTGATGAAGGTCCATACCTCGAATTACCGGATCGAGGGCTTTACCCACGAGGTTCTGGCAACTGAACTGGCTGGGATCGCCGGTGACGCAGGGGTGCCGTTGCTGAACGACCTCGGCTCTGGCTCGCTGATCGACTTGTCGCGCTATGGTCTGCGCAAGGAACCGACCGTTGCCGAGGCGGTGGCCGAAGGTGCCGATCTGGTGACCTTTTCCGGCGACAAGTTGCTTGGCGGACCACAGGCGGGGTTCATCGTCGGGCGCGCGGATCTGATCGCGAAGATCAATGCCAACCCGATGAAACGGACGATGCGGTTGGACAAGATCCGCATCGCGGCGCTTGGGGCGGTTCTGAAACTATATCAGGACCCAGACCGGCTGGCGCAGCGGCTGCCGACGCTGCGGATGTTGGCGCGGCCGCGCTCTGAAATTGTCGAGCAGGCGCAGCGTTTGCTGCCGGTGGTTGCGGATTCGATGGGCCGGATGGGCTATTGCGTGACCGTCTGCGACTGTGAAAGTCAGGTCGGTTCAGGTTCGCTGCCCACCGACACGCTGCCAAGCGCCGGGCTGGCGCTCAGCGGGCCGTCGGGGCGGGCGCCAGAAACGCTTGCTGCGGCGTTCCGCGGGCTGCCGGTGCCGATCATCGGCCGGATCGAGGGCGGAGCGCTGATCCTCGATTTGCGGACCTTGCGCGATGACGGGCTGCTGGCCTCGGCGCTGTCGGGAATGGGGCGGTGATTGTCGGCACGGCCGGCCATATCGACCATGGCAAAACCGCGCTGATCCAGGCCCTGACCGGCGTTGATGCCGATCGCCTGACCGAGGAAAAGGCCCGCGGCATCACCATCGACCTGGGCTTTGCCTATGCCGATCTGGGTGATGGCAGCATCACCGGTTTTGTCGATGTGCCGGGGCATGATCGCCTGATCCACACCATGGTGGCCGGGGCCGGCGGGGTCGATCTGGCGCTGATCGTGGTCGCTGCCGATGACGGCATCATGCCGCAAACGCGCGAACATCTGGCGATCCTGTCGCTTCTGGGTGTGACCCGTGCGGTCGTGGCGATCAGCAAGGCTGACCTTGTGGATCCCGACCGAATTGCCGCGCTTCAGGTCGAAATCGGAACAGAAATGGCCGCAACCCCGATGGCCGGGGCGCAAATGATCGCCGTTTCAGCCCGCAGTGGACATGGGATCGCGACACTGCGCGACCTGCTTGCGCAGGCGGCCGCAGATACCGCAAGCCGCGATGTTTCGGGGCAGGCGCGGCTGATTGTCGACCGCGCGTTCACGATGGAGGGCGCGGGCACCGTGGTCACCGGCATCCTCCGCTCGGGGCAAGTTACGGCGGGCGATCAGTTGACCGTGTCGCCCTCCGGGCAGGAGGTGCGCGTGCGTGGTTTGAGGGCGCAAAATCGCCCGGTTGAAAGGGCCGAGGCCGGGATGCGGGTCGCGCTGAACCTGAGTGGCGTGTCCAAGGATCAGATCGGGCGCGGCGATGTGGTGCTGTCACCGGGGCTGCACGCGCCGACCGACCGCGTGGATGCAGTGCTGCACTGGATCGCGCCAAAGCCGCTGCGCAGCGGGCTGCGCGCGCGCCTGCATGTCGGCACAGCCGAGGCCGAGGCCCGGATCGTGCCGCTGAATGCTGACCTTGAAGGGGGCACGCTGGTGCAAATGGTGACGGACCAGCCGCTGGCGCTTGGCTGGGGCGATGCCTTTATCCTGCGCGACGGCTCGGCCAGCCGGACGCTGGGTGGCGGGCGGTTGCTGGACCTGCGCCCGCCCGCGCGACGCCGGGCGGTGCCGGAACGCCATGCCGCGCTGGCGGCGATGTCGCTTGCCGATCCGGCGCAGGCGCTCGCGGCACAACTGGACATCGCCCCGTTTCATGTCGCGCTGGATCCGTTCCTGCGCGACCGCGCGCTTGCGCCTGACGCAGGTGTGGCGGGCGATGCGGTCATTCTGGGTCCGGCGGGCGCCCGCATTGCGCTGTCGCCTGACCGCCTCGCAGATCTGAAGGGCCAGATGACGGGCCTGCTGGCTGCCTATCACGCTGAAAATCCCGATCTTCAGGGCATCGGGCAAGAGGCGCTGCGCCTGTCCCTGAACCCACGCCTGCCCGTGCCGGGTTTTGCGGCACTGCTGCGCGCAGGCGTCGATGCCGGGCTGATCGCGGTCGAGGCCGGTTTTGTCCGCTTGCCCGACCACGCCCCGCGAATGAGCACCGATGACGAGGCGCTTTATGCCCGCGTTCAGCCGCTGCTGGGCGGCGATGCGCGGTTTCGCCCGCCCCGTGTCCGCGATCTGGCCGCCGAACTGGCGCAGCCAGAGGCCGAGATCCGCCGGCTGATGAAGCTGTCCGCACGGCTGGGCCGCGTTGACCAGATTGCTCGGGATCACTTCTTTCTGCGCCAGACCACGGTTGAGATGGCGGCGATTGTGCGCGCGCTGTCGGCTGCTGCCGATGACGGCTGGTTCGCGGCACCGCTGTTTCGCGATCAGGTCCAGAACGGCCGCAAGGTCGCCATCGAGATTCTGGACTTCTTCGACCGGCTGGGCATGACGTTGCGCCGCGGCGATCTTCGGCGCGTCAATCCGCACCGCGCCGACCTGTTCTAGCTGCTGGCATTGCCCTTCAGGTCGATGCCGGTGGCGACGGGCGGCTGCCAGGTCTTCGATTCCGGCACCGCACCCGAGGGCGTCGTCCCCAATCGCGCCCCGCCGGTGCCGCCGGTCCATCCGGTGGTCCCGGCATTGGCGGCCGCGGTACCGTCCTGACCCGGCGCGGGCGCTGTGGCCGGGGTATCGACGGCGCCGGCGCTGCCGATTTCGGCCTGGGTGCCTTCTTGGGTGGCCGCTGGGGGCTCTGTCGTTGCGGTGCTCTCGCCCGTGACGCTTTCGGTCGTGGCACTGTCTGCCGTGGTGACCTCCGACGCGGGCGCGTCGGTTGCCGGGGCGGGTTCTGCAACCGTGACCGGGCTAGATGCATCGGGCGGCTCTGCCGTTGCATCGGCGGCTTCGGGCTGATCGGTGGCCTCTTCAGGCGCGGGAGCCGCCGGGATGGCCACGGCTGGCGTGTTTTGCGCCGTCACAGCCGGCGGGTTTGGCGTGGGGGCAGAGGCGGGAAGATCGGCCAGGATCTCGTCGACGGCCATGGGCTGGCCATCGGGGATCGGGGCTTCGGACACGTCCGCGCCGACGGGCAGAGCCGTCAGCGCCATAAGGGTCGAGGCGAGCATGAAGCGCATGGCCGGTCCTTTCTGCTGTAGCAACTGCAGCGACAGAACGCGCGGCTGCCGTGCGGGTTCCTGTCTGCCATGTTAGGCTGCCCCGGTCTGGCGCGCAACGATCATGGGGTCGGAAATGCCGCCCTGATGGGAAGCTTCCGCCGATCACGCCCTTGACCGCGTGCCCGCATCCCGGTTCAGTCGCGCCAGTTTGACAGGAGAGACCCGTGAGCGTTCTTGCCACCTCTGCCCGGCGGATGTCGGACAAAACCCCGATCGGGGTCGATCTGGCCGAGGAAACCGCCATCGCCATCAGCTATGACGGCACGACGCAGGCAGTGCTGATGGGCAGTCCCGCCGACCTGGAAGATTTCGCCTATGGCTTTTCGCTGACCGAAGGCATTGCCACGCCGCAAGAAATCGAAGCGGTCACGCCCGAGCGTGTCGAGCAGGGGATCGACCTGCGCATCTGGCTGGCCCGCGATGCGGGGCAACGCTTTATCGGGCGCAGGCGGCGGACGGTGGGGCCGGTCGGCTGCGGGCTTTGCGGGGTCGAGACGCTGGCGGCGGCGATGCGAGAGTTGGAGCCTGTCGTGGGGGAATGCGTGATTTCCTCGGCCGATCTGGACGCGGCGCTGGCGCAGATGGATGCCGGGCAGCGGTTGCGCGATGCGACCGGGGCCAGCCATGCGGCGGGCTTTCTGGTGCCGGGGCGTGGGCTGATTGCGCTGCGCGAAGATGTCGGGCGTCACAATGCGCTGGATAAGCTGGCGGGTGCCTTGCTGCGCGGCGGTCATGTCGGGCTGATCGGGCAGGGGGCGGTGGTGCTGACCAGCCGGATCTCGGTCGATCTGGTTCAGAAAACCGCGGTACTCGGTGCGCCGGCGTTGATCGCTTTGGCGGCGCCGACCTCGGCGGCGGTGGCGGCGGCGGAAGAGGCCGGGATCGGTCTGGCGGGCCGCGCACGGTCCGCCGCGCGGGCCGAGATCTATGCCCGGCCCGAACGTTTCGCCTAGTCGCGCATCCGTCCCATCAGCAGCCAGGCCAGCACCGAACAGATCAGCGTCGCCAGCATGATCGGAAATGCGGTGCCGTCATAGGCAAGCCCCACCGGGGCGGCGATCAGCACCGCGCCAAGACTGGACAGCGCCGCCACGACGCTGGCGGTCATGCCGGCCAGATGCGGCATGTTCTGCATCGCCAGCGCATTCAGGTTGCCGAAGGTCACGCCGGCCATAAAGAAGACGCTGACGGCCCAGATGAAGAAGCCATAGAACGCGGCATTTCCTTGCAGCGCCCCCGAGGCGACCAGCAGCAGCGCCAGCGTCGAGGATACGACCTGCATCGCATAGGCCGAACGCGCGATCCGCCGCATCCCGTAGCGCATGACATAACGCGCATTCAGCACCGTGCCGATCCCCGACAGCAAGGCCATCAGCGCGAACCATTTGGTGAAGGTCTCGGCCCTACCATAGGTCTCGCCGAATAGTTGCTGCGAACTGGACAGCAGCGCGAACATCTGGCCAAAGCCAAGCGTCAGCACCAGCGTACACAGCATGACCTGCCGGTTCGACAGAACCTCGCGGGCGGACAGGAACAGGTTGCGCAGGCTCAGCGGCACGCGACGGGTCGGGGGCAGCGTTTCGGGCTGACGCAGTCCGACCCAGAGACCGCCGACCAGGCCGAAGATGATGAAGGCCACGAAGACCGACCGCCAACTGCCAGCGGCGTTGATGATCAGCTCACCAATGGTTGGGGCGACGGCCGGGATCATGATGAAGATCATCATCACGAAGCTGGTGATCCGTGCCATCTCGCGACCCGCGTATAGATCGCGGATCAGCGCCGTCCCGGCGATCCGGGGGCCCGCGGACCCAAAGCCCTGGACGAAGCGCAGCACCAGCAGCGATTCCAGCGTCGGCGCATAAAGCGCACCGAATGAGGCGGCGATATAGATGGCAGACCCTAGCAGAATCGCGGGCTTGCGTCCGATGGCGTCCGACAGCGCCCCCGCGCCCGCAGTGCCGACGCCCATGCCCGCCACAAAGGCGGTCAGCATCAGCTGGGCGCGGTTGATGTTGTCGGGCGACAGCTCTGCCGCGATCTCGGGCAGGGCGGGCAGCATGGCGTCGATGGAAAAGGCCACCGTTGCGAACAGCACGGCCAGCATGACCACGAATTCAAACAGGGGCAGCTGGCGCGCGCCTGCCGGGGATTGAGAGACCGGGGTCTGCATGAGGCTCACCATGTAACGAGAATTGCGCCATATACCCGCCCGCCCGCAGGGGCAACCCGTCTGGGCTTGCGCGGCGGGGTGGCCTTTGGCAATTTCCCCGCCATGAACGAGACCGAGATGCCCCAACCTCCCCGCCATATTCTGCTGAGCGCCATGAAGGACGAAGGTCCTTTCGTGCTGGAATTCGTTGCCCATCATCGTGTGCTGGGCTTTGATGCGATCCATATTGCCAGCAACGACTGCACCGATGGCACCGACCTGTTGCTGGACGCGCTTGCCGCGCAGGGGATCGTGACCCATACGCCGAACCCCGTTTCTACCGGCGACATCCCACAGCATCGCGGCTATCAGCGCATCCGCAGGCAGCACCAGACCGACGAGGCTGACTGGACGATGGTGCTGGATGCCGACGAGCTGCTTTACGTCAATGTCGGCAACGGGCGCGTCAGCGACCTGACTGCGCTTGCGGGGCCAGAGATCGACATCATCGCGCTCAGCTCGATGAACTTCGGGACCGGCAAGGGGATGGATTGGCAGCCGGGCCGCGTGGCCCCGCAGTTTACCAAGCGCCTGCCGACGGCAGACCCGCATAACAAGCCGGTCAAATGCCTCAGCCGCGGGCGGGGGCGCTGGTGGAAGATGCACAATCACCATCCCGTCGGCTATCTGCTTGGCCCCGAGGTCACCTATATGCGCGGCAATGGTGAGGTCTCCCGCTTCCCCGCCACCGACAAGATCTGGGACCACCTGCGGGCCTTTCCCACCGACCGGATCACCCATGAACTGGCGTGGTACAATCACTATCCGATCAAGTCGATCGACAGCTTCATGATGCGGCGCAGGCGGGGCCGGGGGGCGCGTGCAATCGGCGACGAGCCCCAGAACCTCCGCCATACCGAACAATACTGGATGCGTTTCGCGGGCGCCAGGATCGAGGACCGTCGGATCCTGGACCGTTACGGTGCCGAGACCGAGGCCGAAATGGCGCGCCTGCTGGCCCTTCCCGGCGTCGCCGAAGCCCAGGCCGAGACCGAGCGGCGCTATGGCGCGTTGATCGCCGAAATCGCCAATGACCCCGACCTCTGATCGCCCGACAGTTGATAATCACCTTTCAGTTGACATTTCAGTCCCTTCGTCGCATTTCACCTGCCGACATAACCCGCAACCGGGCGTTCCGTGGGCGCCAAACTGACGAGGAGAACGGCCGATGAGCCAGATTTCCCTGACATTCCCCGATGGTGCGAGCCGTGATTACCCCGCCGGGATCACCGCCGCCGAAGTTGCTGCCTCGATCGCGCCAAGTCTGGCCAAGAAGGCGATCTCGGCCAGTCTGGACGGCCGTCACATCGACCTCGCCTGGCCGATCACCGAAAGCGGCACGCTGGCGATCAACACGATGAAGGACGACGCCCCGGCGCTGGAACTGATCCGGCACGACTTCGCCCATGTCATGGCGCGTGCGGTGCAGGAAATCTGGCCCGATGTGAAGGTCACTATTGGCCCGGTCCGCGACTATGGCTGGTTCTATGACTTCGACCGGGCAGAGCCGTTCACGCCCGAAGATCTGGGCCGGATCGAGGCGAAGATGAAAGAGATCATCAACGCCCGCGATCCCGTCCGCACCGAGGTCTGGGACCGTGACCGCGCCGTCGCCTATTACAAAGAGCGTGGCGAGCCCTTCAAGGTCGAGCTGATCGACCGCATCCCCGGAAACGAGGATCTGCGGATGTATTGGCATGGCGACTGGCAGGATCTTTGCCGTGGGCCGCATCTGCAAAGCACCGGACAGCTGCCCGCCGATGCCTTCAAGCTGACCCATGTCGCCGGGGCCTACTGGCTGGGCGACAGCACGCGCCCGATGCTGCAACGCATTTACGGCGTGGCTTTCCGCAACCGGGATGAGCTGAAAGCCCATCTGCACATGCTGGAAGAGGCCGCCAAGCGCGACCACCGCAAGCTGGGCCGCGAGATGGACCTGTTCCACATGCAGGAAGAGGCCCCCGGTCAGGTCTTCTGGCATCCCAATGGCTGGACGATCTACACCCAGCTTCAGGACTATATGCGCCGCCGCCAGCGCGATGGCGGCTATGTCGAGGTGAACACGCCGCAGGTGGTCAGCCGCAAGCTGTGGGAAGACAGCGGGCACTGGGAAAACTATCAGGACCACATGTTCATCGTCGAGGTGGACGAGGAGCACGCCAAGACCAAGACGGTCAACGCGCTGAAGCCGATGAACTGCCCCTGCCATGTGCAGATCTTCAATGTCGGGCTGAAATCCTATCGCGACCTGCCGCTGCGCATGGCCGAATTCGGATCCTGCAACCGTTATGAGCCCTCGGGTGCATTGCACGGGATCATGCGGGTGCGCGGCTTCACGCAGGATGACGCGCATATCTTCTGCACCGAAGACCAGATCGAAGACGAAACCAAGCGTTTCATCGACTTCCTGTCCTCGGTTTACCGCGACCTGGGATTCCAGTCCTTCCGGGTGAAATTCGCCACCCGTCCCGAACACCGCGCCGGCTCGGACGAGACCTGGGACAAGGCCGAATCCGCGCTGTTGTCGGCCACGCGTGCGGCCGGGATCGAACCGGAAATCAACCCGGGCGAGGGGGCGTTCTATGGCCCGAAACTGGAATTCGTGCTGACCGACGCCATCGGGCGAGACTGGCAATGCGGTACCCATCAGGTCGATTTCGTGCTGCCCGAGCGGCTGGATGCCAGCTATATCGGCGAGGATGGGGCCAAGCACCGCCCGGTCATGCTGCACCGCGCGACGCTGGGTTCGTTCGAACGGTTCATCGGCATCCTGATCGAAAACTTCGCCGGCAAGCTGCCCTTCTGGCTGGCGCCCCGTCAGGTGGTCGTCGCCTCGATCGTGTCGGATGCGGATGATTTCGTCCATGAAGTCGTGTCCGCCCTGCGCGCCGCCGGTGTCCGCGCCGAGGCCGATACCCGCAACGAGAAGATCAATTACAAAGTACGCGAGCATTCGGTTTCAAAAGTTCCCGCTATACTTGCAATCGGTATGAAAGAGGTTGAGGATCGCACTGTCTCGATGCGGCGGCTGGACAAGCAGGGCAGCGAAACGCTGGGTCTGGACGCAGTGATCGCAGCATTGCAGGCCGAGGCGACGCCGCCCGACTTGGGCTGATTTACGCCGATGTCATTAAAAGTTAACGCTGCGAACATGTTTCGCGGCGTTTCTCGCTTGCGTTTTGTCGGCGCTTGTTCATGCTGGCGACGTGAGCATGACTTTCTACCGCCTCCCTTCACGGGGCAGCCGGAATCTCGAAAGGGCTGCACGGCCTTACCGCAACCCCGCGGTCAGGAAATTTGAAGGAGAGTACGGAATGGCCACTGGCACCGTCAAATGGTTCAATAACACCAAAGGCTACGGCTTCATCGCACCCGATTCGGGCGGAAAAGACGTGTTCGTCCACATTTCGGCTGTTGAGCGCGCCGGCCTGACCGGCCTGCAAGACAACCAGAAAATCAGCTTCGAGCTGCAGTCGGGCCGCGACGGCCGTGAATCGGCTTCGGATCTGAAACTGCTCTGATCTATTATGCGAGAGCGGCCCGATAGCTGCTCTCGCAATCATTCGGCCGAAGTGTGCGGGCGCTGCGCCTGTTCTACCGGTCATTTCTTCCTTTTATTGGCGGTCTGAACCTGCGCAGCAGGTGGATGGCCGATCCTGAAGGCGCGCTCTCAAAATCCGCGACCTTGTATTGGCGGCTGCTTCGGCAGGCCAAACTGATCCTGATTCATTGCACCGGGTCGCCTGTGCGACTATTCCGGTGGGATGTCTGACATGCACGGGACCAGAAGCCTATGACTACGCTTGATATCTTTGCCGATCCGACCTGCCCGTGGTGCCTTATCGGCAAGGCAGAGCTGGATCTGGCGCTGGAATCGCGCCCCGGCCATCCGTTCAACCTGGTCTGGCACCCGTTCCGGCTGAACCCCAATCTTCCCCCGTCGGGCGTCGACCACGTCGATTACATGAAGGCGAAATTCGGTGACGAGGCGGGCATCATTGCCGCCAACAAGCCGGTGCTGGAAGCTGCGGAACGTCTTGGCCTTTGGCTCAACATGGCTGCGATCGAGAGGGTTCCGCAAACGCTGGACGCGTTCCGGCTGCTTCATTGGGCCGGGATCGAAGGGGCGCAGACGCGCGTGATGTCCGGTCTGATGCGGGCCTATTGGCGCGAAGGGCGCAATATTTCCGATCCCGAGGTCCTGTCCCAAGTCGGGCAGGGCGCCGGGATGGATCCCGCGATGATCCTGCGGCTGCTGGCCAGCGATGCCGACCGCGAAGAGGTGCTGACGCGCGAGGCCCATGCGCGCGAGCGGGGGATCCGTTCGGTCCCGACTTTCATCATCGGCGATACGCATGTGCTGACGGGCGCGCAGCCGGCAGATTTGTGGCGTCAGGTCATCGACGAGCTCGCAGCCGGAAATCCGGCGTAACGCCCGCGTGATGAGGTCTGTCTAACCGAAATCCGGGACAGCCCTTGCGCGAATGCAAAGGCCCGCCAAGAGGCGGGCCGTTTTATGCGGTTGCGCTGTCGTTCAGGCGCCCCAGGTGCGGATCGGGCCGCAATCCATATGCACGAAGTTCGAGCGCGAGTATTTGCCGACGCCGCCACCGCGGCAAGCCATCGCGGCCTTGTACATCTGGTTGACCGAGCGCGATTTCAGCCGCAGGTCGGCGGCCTTGCCGGTCATGTGAAGCGAATTCTTGGCCACGCCTTCCGACCGCGACCGCAGCATGGCATTGGTCTTGGGCGAGCGGTAGCCCGACAGCATCATGTAGGGTTCGTTGGTTTGCAGCATCCGGTGCGATGCGGCGGCGATGTCGATGGTGCGCGGGTCGATCCCGATGGCCTGACCGCTGCGCCAGTCGCGCATGAAGTAATTGATCTCGTTCAGGGCGTCGCGAATGTATTTCCCATCGATCCAATAGACGGTGTCGATGCTTTCGCCGGTTCGCGGCGAGTACATGCTGACGCGCCGATAGTCGCCGGCGCGGCGCAAAATGCCAAAGGCGTTGCTGGCTACGGGCGCGGCCACAACGGCGGTTGCGGCAAATACCCCGAGGATGCCGCGGCGGGTGATGTCGATTGTCATTTCAGATCGCCTGTCCTGCTTTTCTTAACTCACCACAGTTCGGTGGCATGTCCCTGCTTATGCGGAACTGATTAAGAATATGTCACCAAGCCCCTACGGGCTGAAAGCAATTCGTTCCCTGCACGGCGAAATTGTGCCAAAATCGGCGGAAATCCGCCAGTCTGTGGTCTGCCCGCAACGATTCGATCAGCAAGGACGCGTCAAGGGGCAAGACGCCGCAGCTTCGCTGGACGATCCCATCCGCCGCTGGCAAAAGGGACCAAAAGTGCCGAGCAGAGGTTAAAACGTGAACAAGTTTGCGAATCGTATTCGCCGAATCGTCCTTGCCGGGGCCTGCCTGGCGATCACGCCGGTGCTGGCTGCGGCAATGCCCGCGCCGAAACTGGATTTTACCGAAGCCGAGATGCTGCTGGCCCAGACCGTCGCCAGCGATGCGGGTCTGGCGGCCTTTTACGGCGCGCATGGGCTGAAACCGGTCTTTCTGGGCCCCGAGGCCGAGGGCCGCCGCGCCGCGCTGCTGGCCGCCGTTTCCACTGCTCCTCAGCACGGGCTGCCACCCGTGCGCTATGATGTTTCCGGGCTAAGCGCGGCCGAGACCGGACAGGACATCGCGGTCGAGCTGCGCTATGCCCGGCTGCTGTCGCGTTGGGCCAATGATGTTTCCAACGGGCTGGTCGATCCGCAGCGCACGGATTCGATGAACAAGCGCAATGTGGCCCCGGTTGACATGTCCGCGCTGCTGGAAAGCCTCATCTCTGACGATCCGGCGGCTGCGCTGGCGGCACTGCCGCCCAACGATCCGGCCTATCTGCAGCTACAGGCCGTGCTGGCCGATCATGCCGCCTTGGTCCCGCCGGCCGATGCGCCGACCGTGGCCAAGGGCCTGTACAAGATTGGCGTCAGCGGGGCCGAGGTCGCTAACCTGCGCGCGCGGCTGTCCAGCATTGGATTCGCGCCGGACGTGACGCCCGCCGATCCGCAGCTGTTCGACGAGGACTTGGCCCAGGTCGTCGCCCGCTATCAGCAGGCGGCAGGACTGCCCGACGACGGCATTGCCGGCCCGAAGACGGTGGCGCAACTGAGCGGCGGCGATGCGGGGCCGCAGACGCGCCGGATCATGATCGCGATGGAGCGGCTGCGCTGGCTCAACGGCAATGACCTGAACGCGCGGATGATCTGGGTGAATATCCCAAGCTACATGGCCGAGATCCGCGAAAACGGGCAAACGACCTTCGACACGCGCGTCGTCGTCGGCAAGCCTGATCCCGATTGGGAAACGCCCGAATTCAGCGACACGATGGAATTCGTCGTGCCCAACCCGCGCTGGAACGTGCCCCAATCCATTGCCGCCGAATCCTACCTGTCGAAACTGCGCGCCAACCGTTATGCGGTGGCGCATCTGGACGTTGTGGATCGCAAGGGTCGGGTGATCCCCCGCGATCAGGTCGATTTCAATCGCTATAATGACAAGAATTTTCCCTATCGGCTGCGACAGAAGCCGTCGCCCGACAATGCATTGGGGCTGGTGAAGTTCATGTTCCCGAACCCCTGGAACATCTATCTGCATGACACGCCCTCGAAAGGGCTGTTCGGGAATCGGAACCGCGCCGCCTCGCATGGCTGCGTCCGCGTCGCCAAGCCGTTCGAGCTGGCCTATGATCTGCTGCGCGGCAATTCATCGGATCCCAGGGCGCTGTTCCACAAGGTGCTGGACACCGGCGAGGAGCGCTGGCTGAAACTGGAAGAGCCGCTGCCGATCCATCTGGTGTATTTCACCGCCATTCCCGGCCCGGACGGCACGCTGCGCACCTATCCCGATATTTACGGTCGCGACGCGAAGGTCTGGTCGGCGATGCAAAAGGCGGCCGAGGCCGGCACCTGACCTTCGGGACGCATGGGACTGGCAAAGCGGCCCGCGGATGTCTAGATCATTCCGCGAAAAGGAGACCGCCATGCAGATCACGATCAGGGAACTCGCGCAGGCTCTGAACGCCCGCGCCTGGGGCGATCAGACCATGTTGATCTCTGGCGCGGCAGAACCGGGTCAGGATCAGCCGGGCCAGATCGCCCTTGCGATGACGCCCAAATATGCCGAGGCACTGCGCCCCGGCAGCGCTGCCATCCTGTCGGAAGGCATGGACCCAGAGGCATACGGTCTGGCCGCAGCCATTTTCGCGCCGCGCCCGCGGCTGGTGATGGCCGGGCTGACGCGCAGTTTCGATCCCGGCCCCGACATTGCCCCCGGCATCCATCCCTGCGCGGTGGTCGATCCCTCCGCGACCATCGGCGCGGATGCGGCCATTGGTCCCTTCGTCAGCATCGGCGCGGGCGTGACCATTGGCGCGCGGGCGCGGATCGCCAGCCATGTCTCGATCGAGCGGGGGACGCAGATCGGCGATGATGCGCTGATCCTGAACGGCGCGCGTCTTCAGCACGGGATTCAGATCGGCGACCGGGTGGTGGTCCAGCCCGGCGCGATCATCGGCGGCGATGGATTTTCCTTCGTGACCGCTGAGGAATCAGGCGTCGAGGAAATGCGCCGAAGCCTTGGAAAACGCGAAAATTTTACTCCGCAATCGTGGGAGCGGATCCACTCGCTCGGCGGAGTCGAGATTGGCGATGATGTCGAGATCGGCTCTGGCGCGACCCTCGACCGGGGAACCGTCCGGGCGACGAAAATCGGGTCGGGCACCAAGCTCGATAACCTCGTTCATCTTGGCCATAACGTGATCATCGGGCGCGACTGCCTGATCTGCGGGCAGGTCGGTGTCGCGGGGTCGGTGGTGATCGGCGACCGGGTGGTCCTGGCGGGGCAGGTGGGCGTGTCCGACAACATTACCATCGGGGATGACGTGATTGCGGGCGGTTCGGCCAAGATTTTCAGCCGCGTGCCGGCCGGGCGCGTGGTTCTGGGCAACCCGGCGGTCGAGATGACCACCCGGCTGGAAATGGACCGGGCCACCCGCCGTTTGCCGCGACTCGCCGCCACGGTCGCAAAGCTTCAGAAAACTGTTACAGACTTGATCGAAAAGGCCTGAACGGAGAACCACATGACCGATATTCGCGATCGCATCAGAAACATCATCGCCGAACAAGCCATGCTGGACGTGGATCAGGTGACCGACGATTCCACCCCGGCCGATCTGGGCATCGACAGCCTTGGCCTTGTCGAATCGATCTTCGCGCTTGAGGAGGAGTTCGACATCACCATCCCCTTCAACGCCAACGAACCGGAGAAGTCGGAATTCGACATCTCGAACATGGGCAGCATCATCGCGGCGGTTGAAAAACTGGTGGCTGCGAAGGGATGAGTGCGAAGAAAGTCAAGGAAGACAAGGGCAAGGCGTCACCGACCCCTCAGGTTGTGCGGACGGCTGGCGGGCTGCGCCGGGTTGCCATCACCGGGATGGGAACGGTCAACGCGCTCGGCCTCGACGTGGCCGCGACGCTGGAAGCATTCCGCGAGGCGCGCTGCGGGATCACCCAGCTGGATTTCCGCGATGTCGACCGGCTGACCATCCAGATCGGTGGCCAGATCCATGACTGGCAGCCCGAAACCTGGTTCAACCGCCAGCAGATCCTGCTTTACGACAAGTTCACCCAGTTCACGCTGATGGCCGCCAAAGAGGCGGTGGCGCAATCCGGGCTGGAATTTCAAGGTGAACTCGGGCTTTCCGCGGGCGTGGTGCTGGGCACTGCGGCGGGCGGGATGAACACCTGGGACGAAAATTACCGCACCGTCTACGAAGAAGGGAAGAACCGCGTTCACCCCTTCGTGGTGCCGAAGCTGATGAACAATGCAGCTGCCTCTCATGTCAGCATGGAGTTCGGGCTGCGCGGGCCGTCCTTTACAGTCGCCACCGCTTGCGCGAGTTCGAACCATGCGATGGGACTGGCCTTCCAGATGGTGCGTTCGGGGGCTGCGCAGGTGATGCTGACCGGCGGGTCCGAGGCGATGCTGTGCTTCGGCGGCGTCAAGGCATGGGAGGGCCTGCGCGTCATGTCCAAGGATGCCTGCCGCCCCTTCAGCGCCAACCGCAACGGCATGGTCCAGGGCGAAGGTGCCGGCGTCTTTGTCTTCGAGGATTACGATCACGCTCGCGCCCGCGGTGCCGATATTCTGGCCGAGGTGGTGGGATTTGCCATGTCTTCGGATGCGCAGGATATCGTGATGCCAAGCGCCCAAGGGGCCGAAAGGGCGATCACCGGCGCGATGCGCGATGCCGGCCTCAACCCGCATGATATCGGCTATATCAATGCCCATGGCACTGGCACCGCGGCCAATGACAAGACCGAATGCGCCGCCGTCGCCCATGCCTTTGGCCATCATGCCGACCGGCTGATGATTTCATCGACCAAGTCGATGCATGGCCATGTCATCGGTGGCACCGGGGCGATCGAGATGCTGGCCTGCATCCTGGCGCTGCGCGACGGGATCATTGCGCCGACCATCGGCTATGAGGAGCCCGATCCCGAATGCGCGCTGGATGTGGTCCCGAATGTCGCCCGCGATGCGAAGGTCGATGCGGTCCTCTCCAATGCCTTTGCATTCGGCGGGCTGAATGCGGTGATCGCGTTGAAGCGGGTCTGAAGGCCGTTACGGCGCTTCCTGTCCGCGGCGACAGGGGCGCTGCCCCTCGGCCCGTTCCGGGCCTCACCCCGGGATATTTGGGCCAGCGTGATCCGCTATCGCTTTCATTCTGGCCCAAATATCCATTGCAGCACCTGCGCAGGGCGCGGCAAGGCGGTCGTCGCGGTTACATTCCGGCAGCGGGTCGCCCCATCCAGCGCAAGCCGGCCTCGGTCGTGGTCCGCGGGGTATATTCAGCCGCGACCCAGCCGGGATAGTGCGAGGCATCGACGGCGCGGAAGAAGGCCGGGTAATCGATATCGCCCTCGCGTGGCTCGTGACGGCCGGGGGCGCCAGCGATCTGGATGTGGTGGACGCGGTGGCGGTGCGTCTCCCATGTTGTCAGCACGTCGCCGGTGATCATATGGGCCTGATAGGCGTCGAATTGCAGCCCGAGATTGGGGGCTGCGACTGCGTCCAGAATCTTGGCGGCAAGATCGAAGTCGGACAGGAAGTAGCCGGGCATGTCGGTCTGGTTCATCGGCTCGATCGTCAGGCTGGCATGGGGTGCGCGCGCAGCGGCCCAACGCAGGTTTTCGATCATGCAGGCCATTGCGGGCTCGCCCTCGGCCTTGCCGGACATGATGTGGATGTGGCGTGCCGACAAGACCTCTGCCACGCGTAGCGCGCGCTCGAAATCGCGCTGGAACCGGTCGCGCAGTCCCGGCACTGCCGCGAAGCCGCGCGGACCGCCAGCCCAGTTTGGCGGTGGGCAGTTGATCAGCACGATGTCCATGCCGGCCTGTCGGGCGGCCTGACGCAGCTCTGGTGCTGCAAGGTCATAGGGGAAGAGGATTTCGACCCCCTGAAAGCCTGCGCGCTTCGCTGCATCGAATCGTTGCAGCATGGGGAGTTCGTTGAACAGTAGTGTCAGATTGGCGGCGAACCGTGCCATGATGGTAACTCCAACGGGAAGTAAACACCGGCCGAACGCACCCCCATCAGCCCGTCAGGGCCTTTGGAGGCCTGTTCGGCCAACCGATAAAAACTCTTGCGGTCTATCCGGGCGCGCAAGCCGCCACGAACCTCGACATAGGGGCGCGGCAGATCGGGCGTCCCTTCCATGACGAGCGGATGATCGGCGTCCAGACGGGCGCTGTCGCCGATATTGGTGTGAAAGACGATATCGGGACCGATATCGACATCCACGGCAATGAAGGGGGCGTCTTCGACCCGGATTCCGATCTTTTCGACCGGGGTCACAAGATAGTGACGTCCATCTTCATATTTCAGGATATTGGCGAACATCCGCACCATGCCGGGCCGGCCGATCGGTGAGCCTTCGTGAAACCAGGTCCCATCGGCGCGGATTTCCATGTCCATTTCGCCGCAATAGGGCGGGTTCCACAGATGCACCGGTGCGGGGCCGCGTATGCCGGCCTTGCGCGCAGCCGCGGCAATGCCGTCTGCGCGATCCCCCGCCGGCCCTGACCTTGATGCGATGTCGGACGTATTGCCCATTTCACCTGTGTTCGATCCGTGGTTTCATATGTCTTAGAGCAGAATGAGAGAGTTGTCATGTCCGAGGATGACAAACTGGTTGACGAGATCTTGATCCTGGGTGGTCAGCTGGCTGAGGCACGAAGCAGCATTGAACGCCGTTTCGTCGGCCAGCACGAGGTGGTTGAGCAGGTTCTGGCGGCAATCCTGTCAGGCGGCCACGCGCTGCTGGTTGGTCAGCCGGGTCTGGGCAAGACCATGCTTGTCGATACGCTGGCCACGGTGCTGGGGCTTCAGGACGCCCGCATCCAGTTCACGCCCGACCTGATGCCCGCCGATATTCTTGGCTCCGAGGTGCTGGATCAGTCGCCTGATGGCCGCCGCGCCTTCCGCTTTGTCGAGGGGCCGGTCTTCACGCAGCTGCTGATGGCCGACGAGATCAACCGCGCCAGCCCGCGCACCCAATCCGCCCTGCTTCAGGCCATGCAGGAAGGACAGGTGACTGTTGGCGGCGCACATCGTTCGCTGGGGCGCCCCTTTCATGTGCTGGCGACCCAGAACCCGATCGAGCAGGAAGGCACCTATCCGTTGCCCGAGGCACAGCTGGACCGTTTTCTGATGCAGGTCGACGTGGATTATCCCGACCGCGACACCGAACGCGCGATCCTGCTGGCCACCACCGGCACCCTGCGCGACGAACCCCATGCGGTCATGAGCGCGGACGGGCTGATCGCCGCGCAGGCTTTGATCCGGCGGATGCCGGTAGGCGAGACGGTAGTGAATGCGATCCTCGACCTGGTGCGGGCGCTGCGTCCGGGGCCAGAGGGCGCGCCCTGGGTGGCAGAGACGCTCAGCTGGGGGCCGGGTCCGCGTGCGGCGCAGGCGCTGATGCTGGTCACGCGGGCGCGGGCGGTGTTGAACGGTCGTTTCGCGCCGACGCTGGAGGATGTCGACGCCATGGCCGCGCCGGTCCTGCGTCACCGCATGGCGCTCGGCTTCGGGGCGCGTGCACGGGGCGAGACCGTCGATGGCATTATCGCCCGCATCCGGGAAAGCCAGTTCCGGAAGGCGGCGTGAGCCCAGAACGGATCCCGCCGGCCGAATTGCGCGCAAAGGCCGAGGCAGCCGCAGCAGCGCTGCCGCCCCTGCTGCTGGCGCGTGGCCCGATTGCTGCGACCGTGGCGCCCGGCGGACATGGCCTGCGCCGTCCCGGTCTGGGCGAAGACTTCTGGCAGTATCGTCTGGCGCATGAGGGCGATACCGCATCCGCCATCGACTGGCGGCGTTCGGCGCGCGGCGATTCACGCTTCGTGCGTGACCGCGAGCGTCAGACTGCGCGGACGGCGGCGATCTGGCTGGGGCGCGGCGCGGGCATGGACTATGCCGGACAGCAGGGCAGCGAAACCAAGCTTGACCGCGCCCGGGTCATCGGATTGGCGCTGTCGCTGGCGCTGATCCGCGCGGGCGAGCGGGTGGCCCTGCTGGGTGACAGTCCCGGCTCTGGCGCCACGCAGGCGGCGAAACTGTCCGAAGCCATCGCGGCCGTGGCTCCGCTTGCCCGGGATGCCGATGCGCCTGCTTTGGGAACTGCGCGGGCCGGTCAGGTCATTATTCTGATTGACGATTTTCTGAACGATACGAGTGATTTGGGGTCGTTTCTTCAAGCGGCCTCCGATCTTGGAGCAAGCGGCGTGATCCTGCAATTGCTGCACCCTGACGAGGAGGTCTTTCCCTTCGACGGCGCCATCCGGTTCGAAACCGTGGGTGGGTTGCAACATGACACCCGTGATGCAGGCGGGTTGCGCGCGGCCTATCTGGCGCGGCTTGACGAACGCCGCGCGTTGCTGGCCCGGATGGCGCAGCAGACCGGCTTTGTCTTCGGCACCCACGACCTTGGCCGTCCGGTGACCGAGGCGATGATCTGGTTGCATGGGGTGCTGGCGGCGCGATGATGATGCTGGGCCCGATAGGTTTCGGCGCGCCGCTGGTGCTGCTGGCGCTGGCGACGCTGCCGCTGCTGTGGTGGTTGTTACGGGCGCTGCCGCCGGTGCCGAAACGCATCCGCTTTCCTGGCACGGCGCTGCTGGCCGGGTTGCAGGACCCCAATCCGGTGGCGCGGCGCACGCCGTGGTGGCTGCTGCTGCTGCGCCTGATGGCGGTTGCGGCGGCGATCCTGGCCTTTTCGGCCCCGGTGTGGCGGCCCGCGCCGCCTCCGGTCGAGGGAGAGGCGCTGCTGATCGTCATGGATGCCGGCGCCACCGCTGCGCCCGGTTGGCGTGCGGCGCAGATCCGCGCGCTTCGCGCTGCCGAAGGTGCCATTGCCGGCGGGCATCCGGTGGCGGTGCTGCTGGCCGATGGCCGGTCAGAAGGTGCGCTGCCGTTCGGCGCCGATGACGGTGTGGCGGCATTGCTGCGCGCGGCGGCGCCGCAGGCCTGGCCCGGTGCCTATCCTGACGCGCCCGAGGATTTGCTGGCCAATGCGCCCGAAGACGGTCTGCGCACGCTCTGGCTCAGCGATGGGCTGGACCATCCGGGACGGGCCGAATGGTTGGCGGCACTGTCGGCGCGGGGGCCGGTCGGTGTCGTCTCGCCTGCCGTCGCCCCGCAGATGCTGCGCATGGCGCGCGACGGTGCCCAACCGGAATTGCAACTTCAATCGACGACAAATGAGGCTGAGACTGGCGCCGGCGCAATCCTGGCGCTCGGCCCCGATCCGCAGGGTATCCCCCGCGAACTTGCCCGGCTTACGCCCGGCGCGCCGACCACGCGCGACGGCATCACCTCGCGCCCGGTGCCGGTGGATCTGCCGCCGGAATTGTTGGGCCGCGTCACCCGTTTTCAGATCGAGGGCGTGGAATCCGCCGCCGCCGTGGTCTTGGGCGATGACCGCCTGCGCCGCCCCGTTGTGGCGCTGATCGGGCAGGGGCAGGCGCGCTCGGAAGGGCAAGCGCTGCTGTCGCCGGCGCATTTTCTGCGCAGCGCGCTTGACGGCTCCGCCCGGGTGATCGAGGCCGGGCTGGATGACGCCTTGGCCGCCCAGCCCGATGTGATCGTGCTGATGGACCGTTCGGGGCTGGAGGCTGACGGCCCGCTGGCCGATTGGGTGACTGCAGGCGGGCTGCTGATCCGCTTTGCCGGGCCCCGCATGGCCGCCGATCCGCAGCTCGCCAACGAACCGCTGTTGCCGGTGCGGTTGCGGCCGGGCGGGCGTGACATGGGCGGTGCGCTCAGCTGGGGCGACCCGCGCCCGATTGCGCCCTTTGCGGCCGATGGCCCTTTCGCCGGTCTTTCGGTGCCGGGCGATGTGACCATCCGCGCGCAACTGATGGCCGAACCCGCGCCCGATCTGGCCGCCCGCAGCATCGCCACGCTGACCGATGGCACGCCCTTGGTGACCCGCGCGCCGCTGGGCGAGGGGCGGGTGGTGCTGTTCCATTCCACGGCCAATGCCGACTGGTCCTCGCTGCCGATCTCGGGGCTGTTCGTGCAGATGCTGGAACGCCTGATCGCCGGGGCCGGTCGCGCAGCCGGTCCCGCGCAGGAACTGCCGCAGGGCGGGATCTGGACGGCCACGCAAGTGCTGGACGGCTTTGGCCGGCTGTCCCCGGCAGAGTCCCCGGTGCCGGTCGAGACCGAGGTTCTGGCGCAGGGCGCGGCGCCCGATCTGCCGGCAGGGATCTATGCCTCGGGTGAGCGGATCCTTGCGCTGAATGCAGGCCTGCCGATGGTGGCCGCCGATTGGCCCGGTGCCACGGTTGAAACCGACAGCCAGCCCGGCATTCCGCTTGCGGGCTGGCTGCTGCTGGCCGCCGCCACGGCTTTGCTGGCTGATCTGTTGGGCAGCGCGGCGCTGCGCCGGGGGCGGCTGGCGGCAGTGCTGATCGCCGCCCTCGCGCTGACCTTGCCGCCCGAAACCCCGCGCGCGCAAGAGATTGACCCTGAACTGGCCCGCGCGGCCTCGGAATTTGCAATGGGCTACGTGCTGACCGGCGACGCGGAGCTGGACGAGATTTCGCGCGCCGGGCTGGAGGGGCTTTCGCTGACGCTGATGGCGCGCACCACGGTCGAGCCGACCCCGCCCGTCGCCATCGATCTGGAAACCGCCGACCTGACGTTGATGAGCTTTCTTTACTGGCCCATCGGCCCCGATCAGCCGGTCCCGACGGCCGAGGCCTATCTGCGCCTGAACCGCTTTCTGCGCGGCGGCGGTATGATCCTGTTCGACACCCGCGACGCCGATCTGGCGGGCAGCGGGGCCGATGGGGCCGAGGATCTGCGCCGGCTGGCCGGGCCGCTGGACATGCCGCCCCTGCAGCTGGTGCCGCGCGACCACGTTCTGACCCGCAGCTTCTACCTGCTGGACGATCTGCCCGGCCGCTTCAGCGATGGCGATGTCTGGGTCGAAACCGCCACGGCCGAGGCGGGGACGGTCAATGACGGCGTCTCACCGGTGGTGATCGGTGGCAATGCCTGGGCCGAGGCCTGGGCCACCGACGACCGCGGGCTGCCGCTGTTTGCAGTCGGCGCCGGGCTTGATGGCGAACGTCAGCGCGAACTGGCCCATCGCTTCGGCGTCAACCTGATCATGTATGTGCTGACCGGCAATTACAAATCCGACCAGATCCATGTGCCCGCGCTGCTGGAACGCCTGCGGCAGGAGGAGGCGCAATGAACGGGGGGTTCGCCTGGGGCGCGCTGGTTCTGGACCCGATCCTGTCGCCGCTGGTCGGGCCGATGGCGGCGGCCTGGATCGCGGGGATCGTGGCGGTATTGGCAGTGCTGGCAACTGCGTTCGCCTTGTGGCGCGGGTTGCGCGGGGCGTGGTGGCGCGGGTTTGCACTGCTGCTGATTGCGGCGGCGCTTGCCGGTCCGGCCTTGCAGCAGGGCACCGCACGGCCGTTGTCCGATATCGTCCTGCTGGTCGATGACCGCAGCGCCAGCCAGTCGCTGCCCGGTCGCGGCGCGGCCAGCGACACGGCGCTGGCGCAGATCGAGGAGCAGCTGGCCCAATGGCCAGAGACCGAGATCCGCCGCCTGACCGTCGCCGACACCGAGGACGGCACCTTGCTGGGTGCAGCGCTGTCCAAGGCGATTGCGGCGGAACCGGCGAACCGGCTGGCCGGGGCGATCGTCATCAGCGACGGGCTAAGCCATGATGCCGCTGCCATCCCGGAAACCGCACCCGCACCGGTGCATTTCCTGCAAACCGGCGCGCCCACGGATTGGGACCGCCGCATTGTCATCGACGAGGCCCCGCGCTTTGCCCTGATCGGGGAACCGACGACGATCCGCCTGCATATCGCCGATGAGGGCGCCTTGCCGGCAGAGCTGGCGGGCCCGATGACGCTGACCGCGCGGCTGGATGGCGAGGTGATCGCCAGCGTCGCCGTCACCCCCGGCAGCCGGATCGACCTGCCGGTCACGTTGAATACGGCGGGTCCGAACGTGGTGCTGATCTCGGTCGAGACGCTGGACGGAGAGTTGACCGGCCTGAACAACCAGGCCGCGCTGACCATCAATGCGGTGCGCGACCGGCTGCGGGTGCTGCTGGTCTCGGGAGAGCCGAACCCCGGTGAAAGAACGTGGCGCAACCTTTTGAAGTCGGACGCGAATATCGATCTTATCCATTTCACCATTCTGCGCCCGCCGGAAAAATTCGACGGTGTGCCCGTGGATGAACTGGCGCTGATCGCCTTTCCCACACGCGAGTTGTTCATGGAGCGGATCGAGGATTTCGACCTGATTATCTTCGACCGCTATCGGATACGCGGCATCCTGCTGCCGGAATATTACGACAATATCCGCCGCTATGTCGAAAACGGTGGCGCGGTGCTGGTCTCGGCCGGGCCGGAATTTGCCGGCGTTGACAGCATCGCGCGCTCGGCCCTTGGCCCGATCCTGCCGGCCCGTCCGACCGGCCGGGTCATCGAAGCGCCCCTGCTGCCCCGCCTGACCGATGACGGCCGCCGCCATCCCGTGACCGCCGGTCTGCCCGGCGCACCGGCCGAGGACGGCACCCCGGGCGATGACAGCTGGGGCCGCTGGCTGCGGATGATCGAAACTTCGCCTGCGCCCGACAGCACCGTGGCCATGGTGGGCGAAAGCAACCAGCCACTGCTGATGCTGCGCCGTCAGGGCGAGGGGCGGGTGGCGCTGATCGCCTCGGATCAGATCTGGCTGTGGGGGCGCGGTTTCGAAGGCGGCGGGCCGCAACTGGACCTGATGCGGCGGGTCGCGCATTGGTCGATGAAGGAACCCGAGCTGGAGGAAGAGGCGCTGGAACTGCGCGGCCTTCCCGGCCAGCAGGTCGAGGTGACGCGGCGCAGCCTGCGCGAAACCGTGGGTGCGGTCGGGCTGACCGGCCCGCAGGGCCAGACCGCCGAGATCACCTTGCAGGAAAACGGTGCGGGCCTGTTCACCGGCCGCTTCACCGCGCCAGAGCCGGGACTTTACACGGTGCGGCAGGACGATCTGACCCGCTCAATCGCGGTCGGTCCGGCGGCGCCACGCGAATTTGATCGTACCGTGGCCAATGCCGCCGACATGGCGGGGCTGACCGAAAACTCGGGCGGCAGCATCCACCGGCTGTCCGACGGCATCCCCGATCTGCGCCGCGTGGCCGAAGGCCGCCCGACCGATGGGCGCGGCGTGGCCGGGCGCTGGATCGGGCTGGTCGCGCGCGAGGCGGAAACCGTCACCGGTCTCAGCCGCCGGCCGCTGCTTCCGGGTTGGGCATGGTTGTGCCTGATCGGTGGGGTCATGCTGGCCGGCTGGCTGGTCGAAGGCCGCCGCCGGGTCTGATCTGCGCCCGCTTCGCCTTGCCAATCAGCCCCCCCGTTTGCTAGCACCATTGGCGAACATACCCGAAAGGCAACCGCATGGCCGAGACCCAGACGACCGAAGCCGACATCGGCCTGATCCAGCGGATCATCCCGCACCGCTATCCGTTCCTGCTGATCGACAAGGTCCGCGATATCGTGCCGCATAAATCCGGCACCGGTATCAAGAACGTGACCTTCAACGAGCCGCATTTCCAGGGCCATTTCCCGAACCAGCCGGTGATGCCGGGCGTGACCATCGTCGAGGCGATGGCGCAAACGGCTGCGGTGGTGGTGGGCGTCAGCCTTGACCTCGCCGACCGCGGGATGAAGACCTATTTCATGGCCATCGACAAGGTGAAATTCCGCCGCATGGTGGTTCCGGGCGACGTGCTGGAACTGCATGTCACCGTCAAGCGTGGCGGCGGCAAGATCTGGAAATTCGAGGGCAAGGGCATCGTCGACGGCGAAACCGCCTGCGAGGCAGAGTTCACCGCCATGATGGACCAGCCCGCGCGCGAGGCCGCGGATGGCTGAGACGCTGATCCACCCCTCGGCCATTATCGAGCCGGGGGCGGAAATCGGGCAGGGCGTGCGCATCGGCCCCTTCTGCATCGTCGGCCCGCAGGTGCGGCTGGCCGCAGGGGTCGAACTGAAATCGCATGTGGTGATTGCCGGCGACACCTCGGTCGGCGAGGACACGGTGATCTATCCCTTTGCGTCAATCGGCCATGACCCGCAGGATCTGAAATTCAAAGGCGAACATACCCGTCTGGAAATCGGTGCCCGCAACCGGATCCGCGAATATGTCACCATGCAGCCGGGAACCGAGGGCGGCGGCGGGCTGACGCAGGTCGGCGATGACGGGCTGTTCATGGCCAGCTGCCATGTCGCCCATGATTGCCGCATCGGCAATCATGTCGTGCTGGTGAACTCGGTCGCTGTTGCCGGTCACTGCGTGGTCGAGGACGAGGTGATCGTGGGCGGGCTGTCGGGCATCCACCAATTCGTCCGTATCGGGCGCGGCGCGATGATCGGGGCGCTGTCCATGGTCACCGCCGACGTGATCCCGCACGGGCTGGTGCAGGGGCCGCGCGCCCATCTGGACGGCTTGAACCTTGTCGGGCTGAAGCGTCGTGGCACCAGCCGCGCCGAGATCGCGGAATTGCGCGAGGTGCTGGCCCGCCTGCATGACGGCGCGTTCCGGGACACCGCGCGCGAGCTTTCGTCCATGGACCGCGGCGCGATGGTCGGTGAGGTGCTGGATTTCATCCTTGGTCCCTCTGACCGCAGCTTCCTGAAACCCGCATGAGCCGTACCGCCATCATCGCCGGTCAGGGTGCGCTTGCCCCGGCCATCGCCGCCAGGCTGGAGGACCCGGTTGTGGCCGCTCTGGAAGGTTTTGCGCCTTCGATCCCGCATGAGAACTTCCGGCTGGAGCGGCTGGTGCCGTTCTTTGACTGGCTGGCCGAACGGGGCGTCGACAGGGTGACATTTGCCGGTGCCGTCCGCCGCCCCCGGCTTGACCCCGAAGCCTTCGATCCGCGCACCGCCAGCTTGGTGCCGCGCATCCTGACCGCCATGCAGTCAGGCGACGACGCCGCCCTGCGCGAGGTGATCGCGCTGTTTGAAGAAGCGGGCTTCACCGTTGCCGGGACCGAGGAAATCGCCCCCGATCTGGTGCCGGGTGAGGGCATTCTGGTGGGCGAGCCGACGGCTGCCGACATTGCCGATACCGACCGTGCGGCGAAGATCGTCGAGGGCCTGGGCGCGCTGGATCTGGGGCAGGGCGCAGTTGTCGCGCAGGGGTTGTGCCTTGCCGTGGAAACGCTGCCCGGCACCGGGGCCATGCTGGATTTCGTCGCCGCCCATCGCGACATGCGCCCGCGCCCGAACGGCCCGCGCGGTGTGTTCTGGAAGGCGCCGAAACCGGGACAGGACCGCCGGATCGACCTGCCGGCCATCGGCCCCGAAACCGTCGATCAAGTGGCTCGGGCAGGTCTGGCCGGGATCGCCTGGCAGGCCGGTGGCGTCATTCTGCTGGAACGAGAGGTCGCGGTGGAACGCGCCCGCGACGCGGGTGTTTTCCTGTGGGCACGCTGATCGGCGGCCCCTGTACGACGCTGATTCAAAGCAAGGGAGGAACGGCATGCGTGTCTTCCTGATCGCAGGAGAACCCTCTGGCGACAAGCTGGGCGGGGCGTTGATGGCGGGCCTGAAGGCCCTTGCGCCGGGTGTCGAATTCGCCGGCATCGGCGGGGCAGAGATGGCCGCGCAGGGTCTTGAAAGCCGCTTCCCGATGGAAGAACTCTCGGTCATGGGCATCGCCGAGGTGCTGCCCAAATACCGCCAGTTGAAGCGCCGCATCGCCGAAACCGCCGCTGCCGTGGCAAAGGCGCGCCCCGACGCGCTAATCACCATCGACAGCCCCGATTTCTGTCTGCGCGTTGCCAAAGCCGCAAAGGATCTGGGCTATGATGGCCCGGTCATTCATTACGTCGCGCCCTCTGTCTGGGCCTGGCGTCCGGGACGAGCGGCGAAGATGGCCAAGGTGGTCGATCATGTCCTTGCCCTGCTGCCCTTCGAGCCGCCCTATATGGAAGCCGCCGGGATGAGTTGCGATTTCGTCGGCCATCCCGTCGTTGCCGAAGAACGCGCCACCCGCGCCGAGGCTGAGGCCTTCCGCGCCGCCCATGGCATCACCCCCGACGCGCCACTGGTCCTGTGCCTGCCCGGCTCGCGCCGGGGCGAGGTTTCGCGGCTGGGCCCTCGTTTCGACGAGGCGTTGATCCGGGTTCGTGACCGCATCCCCGAATTGCGGGTGGTGATCCCGACTGTGCCCGGCGTTGCGCGTCTGGTGCGCGAGATGACGCGCCGCTGGCCAACCGCGCCCATCGTGGTCGAAGACGCTGCCGACAAGCGCGCCGCCTTTCAGGCCGCCAACCTGTCGCTGGCGGCCTCGGGTACGGTCAGCCTCGAACTCGCCGCCAATGCGGTGCCGATGATCATTGCCTATGACATGGCGCCGCTGTCGCGCTGGATCATCGGCCTGCTGCTGAAGACGGATACGGTCACACTGGTTAACCTTGTCAGCGAGACCCGCGCCGTGCCGGAGTTTCTGGGCAATAAATGCCGCGCGGAAGCGATTGCGGCAGCGCTTCTGGACCTGCTTGAACACCCGGAACAGCGTGCGGCGCAGGCCGAGGCCATGTCCTTGACGATGAAGCGATTGGGAGAGGGCGGCGCACCGCCCGGCCTGCGGGCGGCAAAATCGGTTCTGGATTTTCTTGCACGCGGGAAGCAGGTAAAAACCTGAGGGATTACAGACAACGTTCTGCAATAGCTCAGGTTATGTTTCTTGCATGACCCCGGATATTGACCGGAGCGCTCGTTAGGGATCGTCTTAGCGACGCGCCTGAATCCAGCCGCCGCCCAATACGCGGGTGCTGCCGGTATCATAGAAGACGCAGGCCTGGCCGGGGCTGACGCCTTCTTCGGGGTCCATCAACTCAATCTCGGCGGACCGGGGACCGGTCGGACGCAAGATCGCCGCGCGCGGTGGCCGGGTCGAACGGATGCGAACCAGAATTTCGCGCGGCTCGGCGGTTTCGAAGGGGCCGTCACCGATCCAGTTCACCTCGCCCACCGGCACGACCCGCGTCGACAGCGCCTCGCGCGGGCCGACGATGACGCGGCGCGCTTCCGGGTCCAGCTTGACGACGTAAAGCGGATCGCCAAGTCCGCCGATGCCAAGGCCGCGCCGCTGACCGATCGTATAGTGGATGACGCCGTTATGGCTGCCCAGCACATTGCCGTCCATATCGACGATCTCGCCGGGATCGGCGGCACCGGGGCGCAGCTTTTCAATGACGGCGGCGTAATTGCCATTCGGCACGAAGCAGATGTCCTGACTGTCAGGCTTGTCCGCCACTGACAGCCCGTATCGCGCGGCCATCGCCCGCGTCTCGGCCTTGCTGGCCAAATGGCCCAGCGGGAAGCGCAGGAAATCCAGCTGTTCCTGCGTGGTCGAGAACAGGAAATAGCTCTGATCCCGGTTTGGGTCGCTGGCCATGTGCAGCTCGGCCCCAAGCGCGCCCATCTTGCGCTGGATATAGTGGCCCGTCGCCATGCAATCGGCATCAAGATCACGCGCGGTTTCCAGCAAATCGCGGAACTTCACCCGCTCGTTGCAGCGGATGCAGGGCACGGGCGTGGCACCTGCCAGATAGGCATCGGCAAATTCGTCGATGACGGATTCGCGGAACTTGTTTTCGTAATCAAGGACATAATGCGGAAATCCGATGCGTTCTGCCACCCGACGAGCATCGTGAATGTCCTGCCCGGCGCAGCAGGCGCCCTTTTTGGCCAGTGCCGCCCCATGGTCGTAAAGCTGCAAGGTCACGCCGACCACATCATAGCCCTGCTCGGCCAGATAAGCCGCGACGACCGAACTGTCGACGCCGCCCGACATGGCGACAACCACCCGCGTCTCGGCAGGAGGCTTGGCAAAACCCAATGAATTCAGGCCCGTTTCCGGGGCGATTTTGGTCGTAACTGTCACGGAATATCCTTTCGGGCTGCCGCTGCGGGCTCCGATCTCGTGAAAATTATAGTAATTATCCGCGTTTTCACAAGGGGCGGCTTCACGCACTATTAAGCAGTCTGTTCTAGGCAGGTGGCATAAAGGAGGTGCCAATGTATCTGCGACGAACCACGGGCCCGCGTGCCGTCCACCTGCCGGATGGTACGGTGCTGTCACTGGCCGATTTGCCGCCACCCGCGACGCGGTGGGTCGCCAGCCGCAAGGCGATTGTGGTGAAGGCCGTGACGCATGGACTGATCACGCGCGACGAAGCCATCGCGCGTTATGGACTGTCGGAGGAGGAGTTTGATAGCTGGTCGGCGGCTATTCGCGAACATGGTGTACGCGCTTTAAGGGTGACTGCCTTGCAGCAGTACAGACAACCAGAGGTTGATTAATGTCGATAAAACGCGTTGAGTAACCCGATCTTAACTAATTGCCGCGAATGTGAACGTCAGACATCGATTCGAAACGGGGACCGAGCCATGCGTATCCTTCTGGTTGAGGATGATCCGACCACTGCACGCAGCATTGAAATGATGCTGACCCACGCGAATTACAACGTTTTCCTGACAGATATGGGCGAAGAAGGCATCGACCTCGCCAAACTCTATGATTACGACCTGATCCTGCTGGACTTGGATCTGCCCGATATGCACGGGATGGAGGTTCTGCGCCAGATCCGCATGTCGCGGATCAATACGCCGATCCTGATTCTGACCGGCTCGGATGACACCGAAAGCAAGCTGCGCGGCTTTGGCTTCGGTGCCGATGATTATATGACAAAACCCTTCCATCGCGAGGAACTGGTCGCCCGCATTGCCGCCATTATCCGCCGTTCCAAGGGACACAGCCATTCGGTGATCCGCACCGGTGATCTGGTCGTCAATCTCGACGCCCGCTCGGTCGAGGTGCATGGCAAGCCCGTGAACCTGACGGGCAAGGAATACCAGATCCTCGAATTGCTCAGCCTGCGCAAGGGCACCACCCTGACCAAGGAGATGTTCCTGAACCATCTCTACGGTGGCATGGATGAGCCGGAACTGAAGATCATCGACGTCTTCATCTGCAAGCTGCGCAAGAAGCTGTCCGAAGCGATGGACGGCGAAAACCATATCGAGACGGTCTGGGGGCGTGGCTATGTGCTGCGTGACCCCCAGCATGCCGATAGCGAGCGACTTGCCCTCGGTGCCTGATCGGGCATGGAAAAAAGGAAGGCGCGGCACGTTCGCGCCTGACCCGTGCGCCGCGGTCGCGTCTGGTCTCGCCGTCGGTCCCGGTTTATCACCCTAGGCGCGGGCAGTTCGAATTGGCCCGCGATCAATCGACGGGGCAGAATATGGCGGGATCGGATCGGAATGGTGATGGTGTCAGCGAACCGGGTGCGAATCTGCTGGACGGATCGGCAGCCGAGGCAGATCCGAAAACCCTGACCGAAGCGCAGGCGGCAGACCGGATCGCGGCGCTAACCGACATCGTCACCCAGGCCAATCTGGACTATCACCAGAGCGACGCCCCGACCATTTCTGATGCCGATTATGATCGGGCCAAGCGCGCGCTCGCCGCCTTGGAGGAGGCATTTCCAGCACTTGCCAGCGCCGACAGCCCGACGCGCCAGGTGGGTGCCGCCCCCTCCGAGGCATTCGGCAAGATCACCCATGCGCAACGCATGATGTCGCTGGAAAATGCCTTTGCCGCCGCTGAGATCGACGAATTCGTTGCCCGAATTCGCAACTTTCTGGGCCTTGGCGCCGGTGCCGAACTTGATTTCACTGCGGAACCGAAGATCGACGGGCTATCGCTCTCGCTACGATATGAGGCGGGCAGGTTGGTGCAGGCGGCCACGCGTGGCGATGGTACGGTGGGCGAGAATGTCACTGCCAACGCTCGCACCATCGAAGATATCCCGCAACTGCTGACGGGCGATCCGCCTGAAATCCTGGAGGTTCGGGGTGAGGTCTACATGTCTCATGCCGATTTCACTGCCCTGAATGCGGGCGAGGGCGCGCGCATCTTCGCCAATCCGCGAAATGCCGCCGCCGGATCGCTGCGCCAGCTGGATCCGACGGTCACCGCTGCCCGGCCATTGAAATTCTTCGCCTATGCTTGGGGTCAGATCAGCGCGCCAGTGGCCGAAACCCAGATGGGCGCGGTGGAGCGGCTGGCCAGTTTCGGGTTCCAGACCAATCCGCTGACCAAACTGTGCCGCGACACCGCCGAGATGGTTGCGCAATGGGCCGCGATCGAGGCGCAACGGGCGAGCCTCGGTTATGACATCGACGGGGTCGTCTACAAGGTCAACGACCTCGGACTGCAGGCGCGGCTTGGGTTTCGGTCCACCACGCCGCGTTGGGCCATCGCCCATAAATTTCCGGCCGAGACCGCATGGACACGGCTGCGCGACATCGAGATCCAGGTCGGTCGCACCGGCGCGCTGTCGCCGGTGGCGCGGCTGGATCCGGTGACGGTCGGTGGCGTGACCGTCTCCAACGCCACGCTGCATAACGAAGACTATATCGCCGGGTTGAACAGCGCGGGCGAACGGATCCGAGAGACAGACATCCGCATCGGCGACTGGGTGAAGGTTTACCGGGCCGGCGACGTGATCCCGAAGATCTCGGACGTGGATGTGGCCAAGCGCAGCGGCGCTGAACAGCCCTATGTCTTCCCTGAAACCTGCCCTGAATGCGGTTCCGCCGCCATCCGAGAGCCGGGCGATGCTGCGCGCCGTTGTACGGGCGGCATCGCGTGTCCGGCGCAGGCCATCGAAAAACTGAAGCATTTCGTCAGTCGTGGGGCATTCGATATCGAAGGCCTGGGTGCCAAGCAGGTCGAGGCCTTCTACCGCGACGACAGCCTGCCCATCCGCACCCCCGCAGATATTTTCACCCTGCAGGCCCGCGACTCTGCCGGGTTGAGCAAGCTGAAAAATCGCGACGGCTGGGGGGCGACCTCGGCCGAGAACCTGTTCCGTGCCATAGATACGCGGCGCGATATCGGGCTGGCCCGGCTGATCTTTGCGCTCGGGATCCGGCATGTTGGCGAGGTCGCGGCGGCGGTACTGGCGCGGCATTACGGGACTTGGGAAAGCTTTACCGCCGCGCTTGACGCCTCGGCTCCAGCCGCCGCGCGTCATCTGGCTGCCGAGGACGCGGTCGCTGTCGAGCGCCGGGCCGCCGAGGCCGAAGGCCGGCGTGCGCGTATCAGCGACACCCGGCAGGCGGTCTGGGATGTGGTGCCGGACGATGTCGCCGATTGGCCCGCGGCCAGGGCCGCCTGGGACGAACTGGTCAGTATCGACGGCATCGGCGCCGTTCTGGCGCAGTCGCTGGTCACGGCCTTTCACCAGCCGGCCGAACGTGGTGCTATCGACGATCTGGTTGCGCAACTGCGCAATGTCGAACCTGCAGAGATGCCCTCGACCGATGACAGCCCGATTGCCGGCAAGACCATCGTCTTCACCGGCACGCTGGAGCGGATGACCCGCGCCGAAGCCAAGGCGCGGGCCGAAGCGATGGGCGCGAAGGTCGCGGGCTCTGTCTCGGCTAAAACCGATATCCTGGTGGCCGGGCCGGGGGCGGGGTCCAAGGCCAGCAAGGCTGCCGCATTGGGCGTCGAGGTGATCGACGAGGACGCATGGCTGACGCTGATCGGATGACGCCGAAGGGCCGGCCGCCGGCGCTGTTCCCGCTTTTCGCGGGGATCGAGACGCTGCCGGGCATCGGCCCGAAGGCGGCGGATGCGCTGGAAACCATGGGCGTTACCCGCCCGCGCGACCTGATCCTGACCCTGCCAAGCGGCGGGATTGCGCGGCGTGCGGTTGACCGTATTGCCGATCTGCGCCCGCCGGAAGTCGCGACGCTGAAGGTCACCGTCACGCGGCATTCCGCGCCCTCGGGGCGCGGCCGCCCTTACCGCGTCACCTGCACCGATGGGCAAAGCGATCTGGTTCTGGTCTTCTTTCATGCGCGCCGTGACTGGCTGGAAAAGGAATTGCCGATCGGCCAGAAGCGCGTCGTTTCCGGCAAGGTCGAAAGGTTCGACGGCACTGCGCAGATGGTTCATCCCGACCATATCCTGCACGAAGGCGAGGATCTGCCGGCGGATTTCGAGCCGGTCTATCCGTTGGCCGCCGGCTTGACGCAGAAGCAGATGGCCAAGGGTGCCGAGGCCGCACTGGCCCGCGCCCCTGAGATGGAGGAGTGGATCGACCCGGCGCTGCTGGCGCGCGAGGGCTGGCCGGGCTGGCGTGATGCGCTGATGCAGGCCCATGCGCCGCAGGGACCAGCAGACCTGGCGGCGAGTTCCAGCGCGCGAACGCGTCTGGCCTATGACGAACTGTTCGCCCATCAACTGACGCTGGCGCTGGCGCGGCGCCAACATCGGCGCGGCAAAGGGCGCCGCAGTCAGGGTGGTGGCCAGTTGCGCGAGCGCGTTCTATCCAGTCTGCCATGGCCACCGACCGGGGCGCAGCGCCGCGCGGTGGCGGAAATCGCGGACGACATGGCCTCGGATTTGCGGATGAACCGGCTGTTGCAGGGCGATGTGGGCGCGGGCAAGACGCTGGTCGCCATGCTGTCGCTGCTGATCGCGGTCGAGGCGGGCGGGCAGGGCGTGCTGATGGCCCCGACCGAGATCCTGGCCCGCCAGCACTTGCGCGCGCTCATGCCGCTGGCGCAGGCGGCGGGCATCAGGATCGAGGCGCTGACCGGCCGCGACAAGGGTGATGCCCGCGCCAATATCCTGACCGATCTGGCCGAGGGGCGCATCGACATTCTGGTCGGCACCCATGCGGTGTTTCAGGACGAGGTGCGATTTCGTGACCTGCGCCTTGCGGTGATCGACGAACAGCACCGTTTCGGCGTGGCGCAGCGGCTGAAGCTGGCCGCCAAGGGCGACGCCGCACCGCCCGACGTATTGGTGATGACGGCGACGCCGATCCCGCGTTCGCTGTCGCTGGCGCAATATGGCGACCTCGACCTGTCGGTGCTGGACGAAAAACCGCCCGGGCGCAAACCGATTACCACCATCATGCTGGATGACCGGCGGATGGATGAAATCGTGGACCGGATCGGCAAGGCGTTGCAGGGCGGCGCGCGGGCCTATTGGGTCTGCCCGCTGGTCGAGGAGTCCGAGCTTTCCGATCTGACGGCGGCCGAGGCGCGGTTTTCAGCGCTGCGGGCGCGTTTCGGCGATGCGGTGCGGATGGTCCATGGCCAGATGCCGGCCGAGGAACGCGACGCCGCCATGGCCGATTTCGTCGCCGGCCGCGCCCAGATCCTCGTTGCGACCACGGTGATCGAGGTGGGTGTGGATGTGCCCGAAGCCTCGATTATGGTGATCGAGCGCGCCGAAAGTTTTGGTCTGGCGCAGTTGCACCAGTTGCGCGGGCGGGTCGGACGCGGACAGGCGGCCTCCAGCTGCGTGTTGATGTATCACGCACCGCTGACCGAAGGCGGCGCACGGCGCCTGCACACCCTGCGCGAAACCGAGGACGGATTTCGGATTGCCGAGGTGGATCTGGAAATGCGTGGTGCCGGCGATGTGATCGGCACCGCGCAATCGGGGCTGCCGCGGTTCCGCATCGCCGATCTGGAACGTCAGGCCGGGTTGATGCAGGTGGCGCAGGCCGATGCGCGCGCCTTTCTGGAACGCGATCCCGAGATGACCAGCGATCGCGGCCGCGCCATTCGGGCGCTTTTGTGGCTGATGGAGCAGGACCAGGCGATCCGGCTGATCAAGACAGGTTAAAATGTTCTTAAAAAGTTCTTGCGCGAATCGTGAGAACATGAGAACAAAAGGGCAACTCGCAAGGGAGATTGCCATGAGCCAAGCCGTCAAAGCCGTCCTGTCCGGTGAAACCGCCTCTGCCCGCGAATTGCTGGGCGATGCTGTGGGTGTGCTGGCACTGTCCGTTACCATGGCCACCGTTTTGTGGCTTCCTGCGATCCTGTCTGCCTGACCTGTTCCAGCTCGGTCCCCCTGGCCTTGGATCAGTTCCTTGCGGGTGGTGTGGCGAAAGCCCGCCGCCCGCTTTTTTATGCGGCGTTGCAGCAGGCGGCTGAATCGGCGTAAGAATCCGCCAGGAAACAGGCAGGATACGCATATGGATCGGCGCAGCATCAACCTCGCCCTTCAGGGCGGTGGGGCGCATGGCGCTTTTACCTGGGGGGTGTTGGACCGCCTTCTGGACGAGCACTGGCTGGACATCGCAGCGATCAGTGGGACCTCGGCCGGGGCCTTGAATGGCGCGGCCTTGCAGGCGGGGCTGGCGGCGGCAAAGGGGCGGCACGCACGTCAGGCCGCACGCGAAAACCTGGCGCATATCTGGTCAGAGGTGGGGCAGGTCAGCGATTCCGCGATCGTCCGCTGGCTATGTTCCTTCTCGCCCGTGCCGCGCGCCATGGAACGCTGGGCCGAGGCGTTTTCGCCCTTTGCCTGGCTGGACAGCATGACGCGGATGTTCAGCCCCTACGATTCCGGCCCCTTCTATACCAACCCGCTGCGCGGCATTCTGAAGAACATGCCCTATCCACAGTTGGGGGCAGAAGGCGGGACGCGGCTTTTCGTCAATGCCACCAATGTGCGGACCGGTCAGCCGCGGGTTTTCAGCGATGCCGAGGTGACGGTGGATGCGGTGCTGGCCTCGGCCTGCTTGCCGACGATCTATCGCGCGGTACAGATCAACGACCCCCTCACCGGTCGCATGGAAGAATACTGGGATGGCGGCTATTCGGGTAACCCCTCGCTTTGGCCGCTTTACGCGCCGGGGTTGCCGCGCGACATTGTGTTGGTCAACATCAACCCCTTGCGGCGCGAGGCGCTGCCGAAAACACCCGCCGCCATCGCCGACCGGGTGAACGAGGTCAGCTTCAACACAGCGCTTCTGTCAGAGTTGCGGGCCGTCTATTTCGTCAAGCGACTGCATGATGAAGGGCGGCTGGAAGGCAAGGTGATGAAGAACGTCCTGATGCATATGATCCTGGACGACACGCTGATGAACGATCTTAGCGCGCGCACCAAGATCCTGCCCGATCCCGGTCTGTTGCAGCGCATGTTTGCGGCAGGTCAGGTGGCAGCAGACAGCTTTCTGGAACAGCATGCAGGTGACCTCAATCACCGCGATTCGGTTGATTTTGCGGCGCTGTTCCCACGGGCGGCACCGATCCATCCGTCGGTGGATACACCAGCCCGCCCGAGATAATCAGCTTGGCCGCGTCCTCGACCCCCATGTCAAGGATATGGACGTCTTCCTCGGGCACGAACAGCAGAAAGCCCGAGGTCGGGTTGGGTGTGGTTGGCACGAAGACCGCCAGATAGTTCCCGCTTCCCATGGTGGCGCTGATCCGCGCCACCTCGCCCTTGGCGGGGCCGGCGACAAAACCCAGACCCCACAGACCCTTTCGGGGATATTCGATCAGACAGGCGCGGTCGAACTTGTCATCGTCCTGGCTGAGGATGGTTTCCGCGATCTGTTTCAGCCCGCCATGGATGGCACCGATGAAGGGGACGCGGGTGACGACCGCCTCGCCCGCCTCGATCACCGCGCGGCCGATCCAGACGCGTGCGATGATGCCGATCAGCAAGGTGAAGATCAGAAAGACCAGCACGCCGATGCCGCGCAGGTCGATGCCGATATGGTTTTCCGGGCGCCAGCGCGGCGGGATCAGCGGCAGAACCCAGCTGTCCATCCAGCCGGTCAGTGCCCAGATCAGCCAGACGGTGATGCCAATCGGGGCGATGACGATCAGCCCGGTCAGGAACGATGCGCGCAGCGCTGAAAACGGGCCAGAGCGGCGGCGCTTCACTTGCGCCGGGCGCAGCGGAGGCAGGTCTTGGGTCATCGCGGTTTCCTTCCCCCGCGATGCTTTCCAACCCGCCCGATTCCGTCAAGCCCTGTTTTCAAGGCATTGATGTCACGAAACTTTCATCTCGGGGTCAGACGGAATTTTCAAGCGCTGCGGCGTCGACGGCGATTTTTGCGGCAAGGCGGGCATTGTTCAGCACCAGGGCGATGTTGGCCTCTAGCGAGGCGCCCGTGGTCAGCTCGAAAATGCGCTGCAGCAGATAGGGGGTCACGGCCTTGGCGGCGATGCGGTGTTGGGCGGCATCCGCCAGCGCCTTTTCAACGATCGGGCCGATGACAGTGCGGGGGATCTCGGCTTCGGCCGGGATCGGGTTGGCGACCAGCAGGCCGCCGGGCAGGCCGAGCCGCGCGCGGATGGCGGCAGCGCGGGCGATCTGGGCCGCATCGTCCATGCGCAGCGGCGCTTTCAGTCCCGAATCCCGCGACCAGAAGGCGGGCAGCTGGTCTTGCCCGAAGGCGATGACCGGCACGCCAAGGGTTTCCAGAACTTCCAGCGTTTTCGGCAGGTCGAGGATCGCCTTGGCGCCCGCGCAGACCACGGTGACGGGGGTTTGCGCCAGTTCCTGAAGGTCGGCGGAAATGTCGAAGCTGAGTTCCGCCCCGCGATGGACGCCGCCTATCCCGCCAGTGGCGAAGACCCCGATCCCAGCCAAATGGGCGCAGATCATGGTGGCGGCGACAGTCGTCGCGCCGGTGCGGCCCGCTGCGACGCAGACCGCCAGATCGGCGCGCGACAGCTTCATCACCTGCGCCTGCGGGGTGCGGGCCAGCTGTTCCATCGCGGCATCGTCCAGACCGATCCGGATGCGGCCATCCATGACCGCGATGGTGGCGGGCACGGCACCATGGGCGCGGATCTCTGCCTCGACCTTGCGGGCCATTTCAAGGTTCTGCGGGAAGGGCATGCCATGGGTGATGATGGTCGATTCCAGCGCCACGATGGGGGCGCCCTTGGCGCGGGCCTCGGCCACTTCGGGCGCGTAGTCGATCAGGTTCTTCATGGCATGTCCTTTCCCGAAACATGGGCAGCAGCGGCTTGGGTGGCGCGGGTCAGCGCCTGCATCCGGTCAAGGCCGGCGCGTTCGGCGGCCAGATGGGCGGCAAGGAAGCAGTCACCCGCCCCGGTGACGCGGGCGATTGTAACGGGTGGCGGCGTGATGTTGATGACGCCCGCGCCGGCCAGCCCGTCGGCGACCGGCTGGCCGCCATCGGTGACCAGCACCCGATGCATCCCCAGATCCAGCATCGCCAGGGCAGCAGTTGCGGCATCGGGCAGATCGCGCCGGGCCAGCACCTCGGCCTCATAGCGGTTCAGATAGAAGCAGCCATGGGCCGACCCGATCAGCGGAGCAAGCCGTTCGGCCTTGCCGGGGCTGGCCGGCACGATGCGCAGATCAGCCTGTGCAAGACCTGGCTCCTGCGCGATGCGGGACAGTTGGTCCATGGTCAGGTTGCCGTCAATTACTGCGACGCCCTGCCAGGGCGCGGCCTCGGCAGCCAGGCGGCCATCGCGGATCGGCGTCAGCACGGATTCGCCCGCTTCTTCCAGCGAATGGGCGTCAGCGACGGCGGCGATCAGGCCGTTCACATCCTCGATCGCCATATACACATCGGTCGGGCCGCCATCGCGGCACAGAAAATCGGTCACGACGCCCAGCTTGGTGACGGCGGCGATCAGCGCCTCGCCTTCGCTGTCGCGGCCAACGGCCGACAGGATGGCCGGCGTCATGCCCCAGCGCGAGACGGCAAGCGCCACGTTCAGCGCCACGCCGCCCGGAATATGGCTGATCCGGCCCGGCATGTCGGCACCCGTTGCCATGGGACGCGGGCAACGGCCGATCACGTCCCAGAGCATAGCCCCAATACATAGAAGGTCAGCTTGCTTGCTCATCCGCCCTACCAGATTTCATCCGTTAATATTCCGCCGCTGCCCGCTTTGCCAAGACGGCCTAGCGGCCCGCAGGCCCGGCTGCGGCGGGAAGCAGCCGCGTGACACCCGCCGCCGCCGCCCGCGCGAGATCCGGGTCCAGCGACATCGTCACATATTCGCCGCGCCGCCATTTCACCGCAAGGTCGTCATAATGGCGCGAGAAGGGATGCCCCGACTGGCCCGAAGCGATGATGAAGACCGAGCTGTCGGGGTCCGCCAGATCGTAAACGCCGCGATAGCCCGCCCCGCTGATCGGCTGGAACGGGCGTCCGCCCGCGTCCTGCGCCGGTGCGCGTGCCAGCGTGGTATCGCCGCCCGACAGCGATTGGCGCAGATTGGCGATCCAGCCGAGGCGCGGGATCGGCCCAAGCGCGGGGTGCATCTGCACGGCCTCATGCGCATCGCCCCAACGCCAGCTGGTCACATCGGGGCCGTAGCGGTCGGTCAGGTCCAGGATCGCCGCATCCAGCGCCTGCCGGGCCAAGGTTGAACAGGATTCGACCGCCGCCGACTGGCGGATATCGCACCAGGCCGCCGCGCCGCCACGATTGCGATAGACCCGCTCGATAAAGGCTGGCTGAAGGGGGGCGATGTGATCGGCCAGCGGGCCCAGCTCGTCCCGGATCAGGCGATCCTGAAGCGCGCGCATCCAGGCGGCATAGATCAGCGGTTCGGGCAGGTGTTCGCTCATCGCGCCGTCCCATTCTGCCAGCAGGCGCAGGGCATCCTGGCGCTGGCGTTCGGGCGTGCCTTGGGCCGCCGGCTCGCCTGCGAACCACAGATCGGCACCGACCAGCGGCAGCAGCGCGCGGGCGGCGGGGCTGACGATGTCCAGTTGGGTTTCGATGAAACTGTCGCGGCTATGGACCTCGCGGCCGTCCAGAAGCCGGCGCAGACGTTCGCGGCGCAGGGCGGAATCGCCATCGAAGCCGTAAGCGCCGCCGCTTAGCGCGCCGGTCGACAGATCAAGCCCGTTTTCCGTCGCATCCGGCGATTCCGGGCGACCGAGGCCTTGCCAGCGGTTGCCGGCGATCCAGCCCGGCGTCGGCATCCGACCTTTGGTGGCGTGATCCGCCAGCCGCTGCGGGACCAGCCCGATCAGCCGTTCAGCAATGCCGTCGCGATCGGCCAGCGACAGCCGCACGGCCGGGGCAACCCAGTCCTGCGCGGCGGTGAAGGCAGCGTTGCGGTCGGGCGCGGTCATGACGCCGATCAGCGCGCTCATGGTTCGGTCGTCCGAGGTCAACCCGGTCCAGTTCAGCGAGGCGGCAAACCCCGCCGGCATGACCGAACCGAGGCCAAAGCTTGTTGCCGACAGCAGCGGGCCGTTTTCGGTCTCGCGCAGGGTGATGGCACGGTCCTCGCTGTCGCGGACGCGGATGATCTCGCGCCGGGCGGTGAAATCCTGCCAGCCGGTGACGCCGCGATAACGGTTCATGTCGCCGGGCTGGATCTCCTCGATATGGATGTCGGCATCGTCGATCTGGGCGGGCACGAAGCCCCAGGCCAGCTTGGCCGAACGTCCCGACATCACCGCCGGGATCCCTGGAATGGTGGCCCCGATCACATCGCCCGATTGCAGCTGCATCCGCGCCAGATACCACAGCGACGGCAGGGTCAGCGCCGCCTGCGGGTCGTTTGCCAGCAGCGGCTGGCCGGCGGTGGTGCGCTGCCCGTCGGCGGCGAAGGCCGTGGCGCCGTTGCCTGCGAAGGGCCGCAGATAGCCGGCGAGGTCATAGGGCCAGTCCTGTCCCCCGGCGGGCTGCGTGGGCGAGATACGGGCCGCTGAAAACAGCGTCGCATAGGCCGGCATGGCCGGTTCGCCCAGGCCCGCGACCAGGTCCTGCCCGCGTTCGGGCGCCACCAGCGACAGCTGGGCGCGCAGCACCTCGGCCGGGATCTGGCGGCTGCTGGCGGCGGCGAACAGTTTCAGGATGGCCAGCGAATCGGCAGGCTGCCAATAGGCGATGTCATCGGGAAACAGGAAGAATTCCGGGGCGCCTCGGCCAAGCGCGCCTTGATTGACGATCTCGATCCACTGATTCACACCATCGGCATAGGCCTGCAACGCCTCGCGCGTCTGTGGCGTCTGTGCCGCCAGCGAGGCGCGGGCGACCCTTGCGATCCCGATGCGCCTGGCCAGATCATCGGCCGGCAGGGCGCGGGTGCCATAAATCTCGGCCAGACGACCCTGCGCGGCGCGGCGCAGAACGGTCATCTGGAACAGCCGGTCCTGCGCATGGGCAAGACCAAGCGCGAAATAGGCGTCGCTATCGGCTGTGGCAAAGATATGCGGCACGTTCTCGGTCGACCGGACGATCTCGACCGGCTGGGTAATCCCGGCCACGCGATAACTGGCGTCATAATCGGGCAAAGAGCGGACGGCGAAATACCAGATCAGCCCCGTTGCCAGCAACAGCCCGACGATCAAACCGAGGGTCAGCCGCAAAAACCAGCGGAACAGGGTCAACATGTCGGGCAGGGTCCTTCGCAACGCCCTCGCTTGACCGCGGGGCCGGGGGGTGGTGTCTTTGCGGTTGTGTAGGCCAAGCGAAGCTGGCTTTCAACGCGGATAACAGCAGGACAAGGGGGCCTTTATGGCGAAGGTGGCATTTCTGGGACTGGGCGTGATGGGGTTTCCGATGGCGGGCCATCTGGCGGCGGCGGGCCATGATGTCACCGTCTATAACCGCAGCGCAGCCAAGGCCGCAGACTGGGTTTCGCGGCACGGCGGCAGCGCTGCGGCAACCCCGCGAGAGGCCGCCTCGGGCGCGGAATTCGTCATGGCCTGCGTGGGCAATGATGACGACCTGCGCAGCATCTGCCTGGGCGATGATGGCGCATTCGCCGGCATGGCGACCGGCGCGGTCTTTGTCGATCACACCACGGTTTCGGCGCGGGTCACGCGCGAGTTGGCCGAAAAAGCCGCCGAGACCGGGATCGGCTATGTCGACGGGCCGGTTTCGGGCGGGCAGGCGGGTGCCGAGAATGGCCAGCTTTCGGTAATGTGCGGCGGCGAACAGGGCGAATTCGACCGCGCCCAGCCGGTGATCGACGCCTATGCCAAGATCTGCCGGCTGATGGGGCCGGTGGGGGCCGGGCAGACGACTAAGATGTGCAACCAGATCGCCATTGCCGGTCTGGTGCAGGCGCTGTCTGAATCGCTGCGCTTCGCCGAGGCCTCGGGGCTGGACATCGAAAAGGTGGTCGAGGTCATCAGTCAGGGCGCCGCCGGCAGCTGGCAGATGTCGAACCGCCACAAGACCATGGCGGCGGACGAATTCGACCACGGTTTCGCCGTCGACTGGATGCGCAAGGATCTGGGGATCTGTCTGGACGCCGGCGACGATCTGGGCGTCAGCCTGCCGGTCACCGCGCTGGTGGATCAGTTCTACAAAGAGGTGCAGGGCATGGGCGGCGGGCGTTGGGACACCTCGTCACTGATCGCCAGGTTGCGGCGCTAGGGCCTGACCCGGGCGGCGGGGTGCGCCGCCCGGACCTGTTTCAGTTGATCTCGGACGCGCGTTCTGCATCAACCTCGGACTGGGCGGCGGCCACGGCTTCCTCAAAGGCGGCGAAGACTTCGGCGCCGTCTTCGACGCTGGTCGTGAACCATTCATAGACCGGGGCGGCGGCTTCCTGGAATGCGGCCTTTTCTTCGGCGGTGGGCACATAAAGATCGCCGCCTGCAGCCGCAAATTCCTCGTACCCCGCGATGGACTTGCGCTTGGGGCTGGCGAAGGTGGCCTGCTGCAATTGATAGAAGCCATCGGCGACGATCTGGCGCATATCCTCGGGCATGGACATGAACCTGTCGTTCGACATGAACCAGAACCCGCCCATATAGGAATGGTTGTCCAGCGTCAGATAGTTCAGACCCGCATCGGGGAATTTCATGTTCATGATGTCGGTGATGCCGTTCTGCGTGCCCTCGACGACGCCGGTCTGCAACGAGGTGAACAGGTCGGGCCAGGGGATCGGCGTGGGCGAGGCACCAAGCGCGCGCACCAGTTCCTGCGGCAGGTCGGCCTCGACCGTGCGCAGCTTCATTCCGGCCAGATCGGCGGGGGTCTGCACGCGCTTTTCCGTATTGGCGATGCTGCGCCAGCCGCCGGTATTGCCGATGGTCATCAGACGGATCTTGCCGCCGCTGCTGTCCAGCATCCTGTCGCGCAGCATGGTGGGGAAATCGCTGGTCAAGACCGCCTCTGCGACGCGGTCGTCACTCATCAGATATGGCAGGTCAAGAATTTGAATATACGGGAAAATCCCTGCCGCACCGCCCGAGGTCGACATGAAAATGTCGATTGAGCCGTCGGCCACACCCTGCAGGCACTCGGCACCATTGCCGCAAAGCTGGGTCCCGATGAACAGATCGACCTTGATCGCACCGTTCGAGGCGTTCTCGACATAATTCTTGAACACGACCAGCCCGTCGAAATCCTCGTCCTGCTCGTTGGAATTGGCGGTTGCGCGCAGGGTGTATTCCTGGGCCGCGCCGGTCCCCGCAAGGGCCGCCAGCAGCAGCATAGAGGTCAATGTCGTCTTCAGCATCGTCTTCTCCCGTGTTGGTGGTTCATTCCTACCTAATCGGCGAAGCCCGTCAAACGCGGGACAGTCATCGAGATGGCGGGGACATAGGTGATCAGAAAGATCACGGCGATCTCCATCAGCAGGAAGGGCAGGATTGCGCGGGATATGGTAGAGATCCGCTCTCCTGAAACAGATGAGGCCACGAACAGCACCAGCCCCATCGGCGGCGTGATCAGGCCCACGGTCAGGTTTACCGACATGATGATGGCGAAATGGATCGGATCGACCCCCATCTGGGTAAAGATCGGCCCCAACACCGGGCCAAGGATGATGATCGCAGGGCCGGCATCCAGAAACATGCCGATACCGAACAGCAGAAGATTGATGAGGAACAGCAGGATCAGCGGGTTTTCCGACAGGCCGAGGATCATCTCGGCCAGGATTTCGGGTGCGTGCGACAGGCTGACCACGGTCTTGAAGGCCATGGCCGCACCAACCAGCAACAGGACGACCGCCGACATCGCCGCAGCGCGTTGCAGGATGCCCGGGATGTCGCGCAAGGTCAGCGTGCGCATGACGAACAGCCCTATCATCAGCCCGTATGCGGCGGCGACAGCGGCGGCTTCGGTTGGTGTGAAGACGCCGCCAAGGATGCCACCCATGATGATGACGGGGGTCATCAGCGGAAAGAAGGCCCGCAGGCTGGCCTGGCCGCGTTCGCGCCAGCTGGTCTTGCGGCTGGCAATGGGGAAATCATACCGGTCGGCCATGACCTTCACCATCAGCATCAGTGACAGTCCGACCATAACACCGGGCAGGATGCCCGCCAGAAACAGCGCCGCCACGCTTTCGCCCATGACATAGGCATAGATGATCATAATCCCCGACGGCGGGATGATCGGCCCGATCACGCTGGAGGCCGCGGTGATCGCGGCCGAAAACCGCCGCGTATAACCCTGCTTTTCCATCGCCGGGATCAGCATCGACCCAAGCGCCGAAGTGTCCGCGACCGCCGAACCCGAAAGCCCCGCAAACAACATCGAGGACAGGATGTTCACATGCGCAAGCCCGCCGCGCAGATGGCCCATCAACGCCTGACTGAACTCGACCAGCCTTTCGGTGATGCCGCCGCGATTCATCAGCTCGCCCGCCAGCATGAAGAAAGGGATCGCCATCAGCGGAAAGCTGTCCATGCCGTTATAGGCGTTGCGATACAGCAGCGCGACATCGCGCTCCTGCCCGTTCAACCACAGCACAAGACCGGGCGCGGCCAGAAGCGCAAAAAAGACCGGCAGGCCGATCATCAACAGGATCAGGAACAGGGGCAGAAACCAGATCAGCATTACTCGGCCTCGGCGATGGCGACGGGGGGGATCGGGGTCAGGGCGGCCTCATGCCCCAGCAGGCGGATCAGGCTGCGCAGGATCAGTTCGGCATTGACCATTGCGAGCAGGACAAAGCCCGTGAACAGCGACAGATACATCCATGCAAGCTTGATCCGCATCGCCTGCATGCCGATCAGGTCCAGCGGCAGGCGTAACGAGGATGAATTGAACAGCCAGCCCGAGCCGACATGTTTCCAGCCGAAATGCAGCGCCATTGCCAGCACCGCGCCCGAGACGATCAACAGCAGCAGCGAAAGAAGCGCGGACAGGCGCGGGGGCAAGGCCAGATCCAGCATGTCGATGGCGACGAAACCGCCCCGGCGATAGACGGCGGGTGCTGCCAGCCCGGTCATCCACAGCATCAGAAACCGCGCGGCTTCCTCGGGCCACGGCAGGGCGCTGTTCAGCACATAGCGGCAGAAGACCTGCACCAGGATCACCACCACCATCAGCGCCAGCGCCGATGCGGCAAGGATCGCGCCTAACCGAGCCAGCCGCGCGTTGATCCATTCCAGCGGCTTCAACGCTCCCAACAGCATTTCGCCCATCATGTCTCCTTTTATCGCGCCCGATCCGGCCCTTTCACTCGATGCCAGCTTTGGGGCGGACGCCTTCGCGTCGCTACCCGGTGCCGGACAGGGCCGAGCCTCGGCATTCGGCGCGCGACAGGCAAGCCGAAATCGGCAGCCCCCGCGCCGGAGTGCGGGGCCGGTCGGAATTGCCGCCCCGATCAGGTCATTCGCCAAGGATCGAGACCGCGCCTGATGGGGCGCGGCCCTTGACTTCGCGGTGCCATGGGCGGATTGCGGCCGACAACTGATCTGGGCAGGAGAAGGCCGATGCGGGCGGAAATGGGGCGCGATTGGGCCCATCGAATGGTGCCGGGCTTGCTGGTGGCGGTGCTGGTGGCGGTGGCGGCGCAATTCGTGGCCGAACATTACGGCGCACCGGCGATGCTGATGGCGCTGCTGTTCGGGATCGCGCTGAACTTCCTTGGACAAGAGGGCCGCGCGGTCGAAGGGATCGGCTTTGCCAACCGTGTTGTGCTGCGGGTTGGCGTGGCGCTGATGGGTGCGCGGATCAGCGCCGGGCTGCTGGCGGATCTGGGGGTTGGCACGATCGCCATGCTGGTCCTTGGCATTGTGCTGACCATCGGTGCAGGCGTGGTGCTGGGCCGGCTGCTGCGGCAGGATCCGCGTTTTTCGGTGCTGACCGCGGGGGCGGTCGCGATCTGTGGGGTATCGGCGGCCATTGCCATTGCCGCCGTGCAGCCGCGCACCGAAAAAAGCGATCAGCAGCTGATGTTCACCGTGCTGGGCATCACCATGTTGTCGACGCTGGCGATGATCCTTTATCCCGCCATTGCCGCCGCCTTCGGGATGACCGACCGCATGGCGGGGATCTTCCTTGGCGGTACGATCCACGATGTTGCGCAGGTGGTCGGGGCCGGGTTCTCCATCTCGGATGAGGCCGGAGAGACCGCGACCCTGGTCAAGCTGATCCGGGTCAGCATGCTTGCGCCGGTGGTGATTGCCCTGTCGCTTTGCTACCGCGGTCGGGGGGCGACGGCCGGGGCGGGGGTGCCGCTGCCCGGCTTCGTGATCGGCTTTGCGGTGCTGGCGGCCATCAACTCGCTTGGCTGGCTGCCCGAACCGGTCAGGGCGGCGCTGCAACAGCTGTCCGGCTGGGCGCTGCTGATCGCCATCGCCGCAGTCGGAATGCGCACCCGACTGGATCAGGTCCTGAAGGTCGGACCCGGTGCGATCGCGTTGCTTGTGGCCGAGACGCTTTTTCTGGCAGGCTTCGTTCTGATCGTCTGCGAGCTCCTCGTCTGAACGCGCCCGGAACCCAGTCCGCCGGGCGCGGCGGTTCGTGACCCGAGGCTACAGCGTCGCGCCCATCATCATCCGGACGATCTCTTCGTCATTGGTCTCGGCTGGGCGGCGCTCGCCCGCCACCACGCCGCGCGCCAGCACGATGATCCGGTCGGCGGCGGCGAAGATGTCGGGCAGGTTGTGCGAGATCAGGATGATCCCCACACCCTTCGCTTTCAGCCGATGGATCAGCGCCATGACCTCGCGCTGCTCGGGCACACCAAGCGCCGCCGTGGGTTCGTCCATGATGACAAGCCCGGCCTGCCAATGGATCGCGCGGGCGATGGCAATGGCCTGACGCTGGCCGCCCGACATCTCGCGCACGGGTGCGGCCGGGTCGGGGACGACGATACCAAGGCTTTTCATCACCTCGACCGCGTCGTCCCGCATCGTCTTGCGGTCCAGAAACGGCAGGCCAAAGCGGCGGATCGTGCGTTCGCGGCCCAGATACAGGTTCAGGCCGGGGTCCAGATTGTCGGCAAGCGCGAGATCCTGATAGATCGTCTCGATCCCGGCCGTCCGCACGGCCTCGGGCGTCTTGCCGGTCAGCAGGTCGCCATTCAGAAAGACCTGGCCATCAGTCGGCTGATAGACGCCAGAGATCATCTTGATGACCGTGGATTTGCCGGCCCCGTTATCGCCCGCCAGCACCACGCATTCGCCCGGACCGACGGTGAAGGTGACGTTCTTCACCGCCTCATTGCCGCCGAAACGCTTGCGCAGGCCTTCGACCTTCAGCAGTTCGCTCATGCCTTGCCCCCCACGATGCGGTCCTTGGACTGGTCGACCAGCACCGCCACGATGATGACAAGCCCCACCGCGACGAATTGCCAATAGGGCGGCAAACCGCAGAAAACGAGGCCGAATTGGATGACCGCGATGATGAAGGCCCCGATGACCGTGCCGGAGATGGTGCCCTGTCCGCCGGTCAGCGACGCGCCACCGATAAAGACCGCGGCGACGGCATAAAGCAGGATGGGTTCGCCCGAATTGGCCGCCCCGGCCGAGAAGCGGAAGGTATAGATCAGCCCGCCCATCCCGGCCGTCAGGGCCGAGATCACGAAAAGCATGATCAGGTGTCGCTTGACGTCGACGCCCGCCCGCTCGACCGATGCCGGATTGGCGCCAAGCGCATAGGTATGCGCGCCAAAGCGGGTGTGTTTCAGCACGTAATGGCAGATCAGCGCCAGCACCATTGCGGTAACCAGCGGTATCGGAAAGCCCAGCAGGGTGCCGTTGCCCAGTTCGCGGGCATGTTCGTTGCGGATCGACACGGTCGCACCGCCGGCCATGATCAGCGCCGCGCCCCGCGCAACGCCGTAAGTGCCCAGCGTGCCGATGAAGCTTGGCACCGCCAGCCAGGCGACCAGCCAGCCATTGACGACGCCCACGATGGCCGCCGCCGCCAGTCCGGCAAATGCAGCAAGGGCCACGATGCCCCAGCCGGCATCGACACCGCCCGCACGGATCACCAAGGCGATCACCACCGACGCAAGACCGGACGAGAACGCAATCGACAGGTCGATATGTCCGGCCACGATCACCAGAGTCAGCCCAAGCGCCAGCAGCAGGATCTGCGATGCCGCGACCGCGATGGATTGCAGGTTATAGACCCGGAACAGGAAGGTGCTGCCGGTCTGCGTCTGGGCGTAAACCTCGAAAAAGCCGAGGATCAGCACCAGAAACAGCCATGACCAGGCGTTGAGCAGGGACTTCACGAATGAAGTCCCATTCCGTTGCACGACATGATCCATCATTCATTCCGAATAGATGAATTTCTTGGTCGCCTCGTCATCGACATTGCCGGCGTCGATCACGGTAAATCCGGTGCCGATGCTGGTCGGGATCGATTCCCCTGTCAGGTTGGCATAGGCCGCCATGACACCGAAATAGCCGATCTCGGCCGGGTGCTGCGCGATGGCAGCATCGACCAGGCCCGAGGAGATATTGTTGACGATTGAAGCGGGCGCATCAAAGGCCACGACGGTCACGTCGTCGATCTTGCCCGCACTTTCGACACCGTTCCCAGCCCCAAGCGCGGAAAACAGATTGGCGCCGAAGACGCCCTTGATGTCTGGGTTGCGCGCCAGCACGGCCTGGAACTGCGAGGCGGCAAGCGAGGCGTCATTCTCGTTATACTGGGTTTCCAGCACCTCGATATCGGGGAAATTCTCGGCCATTTCGGCCTTGAAGCCTTCCTCGCGCTGATCGGTTGTCGATACGCCGGGCCGCAGGTTGGCGACATAGACCTGACCCGTGGCACCGATCTTGTCAGCCATATAGCGCGCCGCCATCCGGCCACCGCCGATATTGTCCGAGGCGATATAGGCCAGCGGAAAATCACCGTCGCCGCCGCCGTCCTGATACATGCCGTCGTCAATGAAGGTGTCGACGGTGATCACCGGGATGCCGGCATCCGATGCGCGGCGCAGGGGCTCGATCATCTGCGTGCTGTCGGTGGGTGCGATCAGGATCGCGTCGGGACCGCGCCCGATCACCGCGTCCAGCACGGGGGTCTGCAGCACCGGGTCGAACTCCTCGGCACCCTGAAAGTCGACCGTGATGCCAAGCGCCTCTGCGGCAGCCTGCGCGCCGCGGTTCATGGTGATATAGAAAGCGTCAGTGGTCAGGCCCGGCACCAATGCAATGGTCACGTCCTTGGCGTCCTGCGCCAAAGCGGCAGTGGCCATCGCGCAGGCAAGCGCGGCCGAAGTGATGATGTTCCTCATGCGTGTCTCCTCCTGTTGGGGCGCGGCCTGGATGGGGCCGCATCGGTCCGCCACGCTCCTCTCGCGGCGGGTCGTCTGCGGCCGTCAGATCTGCTGCGCGCGCGGCAGGATCACCAGGTCGCGGATGGTTACGTTGCGCGGGCGTGTCAGCATGAACAGCGCCGCGTCAGCAACGTCCTCGGATCGCAGGCCTAGGCCTTCGGCGGCCTTGCGGTCGATCTCCTCGGGGTCGGAAATGCCCCACAGATCGTTCAGAACCACGCCGGGCGCGATGGCCAGAACGCGCACGTCCTGCGGCCCGACCTGCTGGCGCAGCCCATGGACAAATGACTGCACCGCGTGTTTCGAGGCGGAATAGACCGGCTCCCACGGGATCGCCTGATGGCCGGCGACCGAACTGGTGACCAGGATGTCGCCGCCGCCGCGTTCGATCATGCCGGGCAGCACCGCGCGGACCATCTGAAAAACGGCGACGACATTGGTCGCCAGCACCTTGTCGATGTCCTGCGGATCGGCCTCGACCAGATCACCGGCCAGATAGATCCCGGCATTGGCCATCAGGATGTCCACCGGTCCCAGCGTCTTTTCCACCTGTTCCAGCACCATCTCCGACGCCCCCGGCCCGGTAAGGTCGGCAGCAAGCGCGACGGCATCCGGTCCCAACCGCTCGGCCGCCGCCTGCAGCTTTTCGGTCGACCGCGCCACAAGGGCCACCTTGGCGCCGGCCGCGACAAGCGCCTCTGCCGTGGCCAACCCGATGCCCGAACTGGCCCCGGTAATGAGCGCCACTTTCCCCCGAATGTCCGGCATCGTCCCCCCCTTCGATTCACTGCGCGGGATCGCCCCGCCGAGTCCTCCGGTTGCAGGCTGACATCAAAAATTACGCGCGTAAATAAAAATCTTTCAACCAACTTTTCCGATGAGCGAGTGGGGGTTGTATAATCAGGCTACGCAGCGGCAACTTCTGTCCAGTCTTCACACTTTAAAATTGACGCATGTAAATTGTGTGGCGCATGCTTTGCAGGAATGACATGCAAGGGGAGGCGGGCAATGTATCTGCAAAAGTTTGACCTCGGCGGAAGGTCGGCATTGGTGACCGGTGGCGCGCAAGGTATCGGTGCGGCCTGCGCCGAGGCGCTCGCCGAGGCGGGCGCCCGGGTGGTGATCGCCGATCTGGATACCGCCGCCGCCGAGACGCGGGCGGCAGCCATCCGCGACGCGGGCGGGCAGGCGGTGGGGGTGTTTCTGGACGTCACCGACAGCACCGGTGTCGAGGCCCTGGCCGAGGCGTTGGAGGCGGATGGCGGCGTTGATATCCTGATCAACAATGCCGGTATCGTGCAGTCGAACATGCCCGCCGAGGACTGCCCAGACGACCATTGGCGGCGTCACATGGCGGTTAATCTGGACGGGGTCTTTTTCTGCGCCCGCAGTTTTGGCCGGCGGATGCTGGCGCGGGGACGGGGCAGCATAGTCAATATGGGCTCGATGTCGGGGCTGATCGTGAACAAGCCGCAGGAGCAGAGCTTTTACAACGCCTCGAAGGCCGGCGTGCATCACCTGACGAAATCGCTGGCTGCTGAATGGGCCTCCCGCGGGGTCCGTGTCAATGCCGTCGCGCCGACCGTGATCGAGACAGAGCTGGTCAGCCGTGTGTTGAAGGACATCCCCGAGATGGAACGGATCTGGCTGGACATGACCCCGATGAAACGCCTCGGCCGCCCGGATGAGATCGCCTCGGTCGTGCTGTTTCTGGCCTCGGACGCGTCCAGCCTGATGACCGGCGCCATTGTATCGGCCGATGCCGGCTATACCTGCTGGTGATCGGGGTGGTGGCGGTTCCCGAAGGTCCGATCTGGGACGATTTCCTGACCGTCTCGGCCCGGATCGGCGGCGATGTCGGGCTGGTTCAGGGGGCGGGTGGGAATACCTCGCTGAAGGATGGCGCGACGATGTGGATCAAGGCGTCGGGCACCTGGCTGGCCGATGCGGCGACGGAACCGGTCATGGTGCCGGTCGATCTGGCGGCGCTGCGCGGGCGGGTGCTGTCGGGGGATCTGATGGAATCCGAGATTGCCGCCATGACGCTGCCGGGCGGGCCGGCGGGCCTGCGCGCTTCGGTCGAGGCACCGTTCCACGCCTTGCTGCCGGGGCGCTGCGTGATCCATGTCCATTGCGTCGATACGATTGCCATGGCCATTCTCGCGGACGGACAGGCGCGGCTTGCCCAACGGCTTCCGGGGGTGGCCTGGCACTGGCAGCCCTACGTCAAGCCGGGTGTGCGGCTGACAATGGCGATGCGAGCGGCTGGGGCCGATCGCGCTGCGATCATCGTGCTGGGCAATCACGGCCTGATCGTCAGCGCCGATACACCGCTTGAGGCCGAGGAGCTGATTGCCGATATGCGGCATCGTCTGGGCGGGGATATCGCCCCATCGCAAGCGGCGATGCCGGCGCTGCCGGCACTGGAAGGGACCGGCTATGCACCGGCGCAGGTGCCAGACGGCCATGATCTTGCCCTGTCGCAGGCGCTGTGCGCGCTTGCCGGGAACTGCGCCATCGCGCCGGATTTCGTCGTTTTCTTCGGCCCTTCTGTGCCGATCCTGCAACCCGGCCCGGACCTGCCCGCGCGCCTTTCCGCGCTGTCGGCGCAACCGCTGCCGCTGAATGCGGTGGTTCTGGTCGAGGGGCAGGGCGCGCTGATCCGCACCGACGCCATGCGCGGGACCGAGGCGTTGCTTGCCGGATATGCCCAGGTTCTGAAACGCTATCTCAGCAATGGCGGCGGTGAGATCCGCTATTTCAGCCCGGCCGAATGCGCCGAATTGCTGAACTGGGAGGCAGAGAAATATCGCCAGGCACAAAACCGTTCGGGGCAGGGCGATGCCTGAGGCCTTCGTCATCATCGACATCGGCAAGACCAACATCCGCGCGATACTGGCAGATCTGACCGCACGGCAGGAACTGGCCGTACGCCGCATGGAAAACCACGTCCTGCCGGGGCCGCCCTATCCGCATCTTGATGTGAAGGTGCAGGCTGCGTTTATCATCTCGGCGCTGACAGAATTCGCGGCGCTGGCACGGCTTACCGGTGTCATGGTCATCGGCCATGGCGCGACGGTGGCGCTGGTGGATGATTCCGGGCTGGTTCTGCCAGTTCTGGATTACGAGTTTTCCGGCCCTGACGAACTGGCAGCCGAATATGACCGGCTGCGGCCGGATTTCGCCCTGACCGGTTCGCCCCGGATGCCGGGCGGGCTGAATATCGGTGCGCAACTGCACTGGCTGCGCCGCTGTTTTCCCGAGCGGGTGGCGCAGGCACGCCAGGCGCTTTTCTGGCCGCAATACTGGACTTGGTGGCTGACCGGTCGCGCCGTCAGCGAGATTTCCTATGCCACCAGCCATGCCGACCTGTGGTCGCTGGCTGACGGGACGCAGGTGGACGGCATGGCAGGCGGGCTGTTTCCGGCGCTGGCTTCGGCTTGGTCGGTTGCTGGCACTTTGCGCAAAGATCTGGCAGCGGCCCATGGCTTGCCGGCGGACCTGACTGTCCATGTCGGCGCACATGACAGCAGTCTTGCGCTGGTGCCCCATGCCGGACGCGGGCGGCGTGCGCCCTCGGTCGCGATGTCGACCGGGACATGGCTGACGGCCTTCGCCATTGGGGTCGAGGCGATGCCGCCGAAGGCCTTGCCGGGTGTGATGGCCAGTCTGGATATCTTCGGGCAATTGGTGCCGAATTTCCGTTTCATGGCCGGGAAGGCGCGGGCCGATATTCTGGCCGCCCCTGTTGATCTGGCCGCGCGTCCGGCAGAGACGTGCCGGATCGAACAGGATCCGGCAACGGGGCAATTCCGGCTGCTGGATAAGGCGGGACGCCCCGCACGCCCGGACGGCGACAGCCCCGCAGCCGGGTTGGACCGGCTGCTGGCAGGCGCGGCACTTGACGGCATGCGGGCGATCGGCGCGCGGGGGCCTGTCCACGTCACCGGCCCCTTTGCGGCCAATGCCGATTTCATCGGCGCGTTGCAAAGGGGCTGGAATTTCCCCGTGAATCCGCGCAGTTATGAACAAAGCCTCGTCGATCAGGTCGCCTCGCTGTTCGATGAAGCGCAGGGCTGACATTGGGACGGGCATGACACGCAAGACGATCCGCACGATGGAAGAACTGGCCACCGAGATTGACGTCTCGCGGCCGACGCTGTCGCGTTACTTTCACGACCCGTCCAGCGTGCGCAGCAAGACCCGCGCCAAGATCGAGGCGCGGCTGACCGCCGTCGACTATGTGCCGAACTTTTTCGCCCGCAACCTCAACCGCAAGCGCACGCGGCTGATCGGGGTGGTGGTGCCGCATCTCAACGACATTTTCCAGACCAGCCTCATCAACGCCATCGACGCCGCCGCCGGCGAAAGCGACTATAAGATCATCGTTCAGAATTCGGACAACGACCCCGCCCGCGAAGCAGCGGCGATCGAGGCGCTTCGGTCGATGAATGCGGATGGTATCCTGATCGCACCGCTGGGGCTGGCCTCGGATACCGAGATGCTGCGCCGGGCGGAAACCCATCTGCCGCTGGTGCTGATCGATTCGCGTGCCGACACCGAGATCGAGGCCTTCGATTTCGTCGGCAATGACAATCACCACAGCATCGGGCTGGTGGTCGATTATCTGGTCCGCTCGGGCCACGATCCGGTCTTTCTGCCGATGCCACCCGTCAACCTGAACGCGGTCGAACGGGTCGAGGCTTATCGTGCCGCCATGGCCCGGCATGACCGCCCGGCCGAGGTGCTGGCGGATTCGGCGGAGGCCCCGCATTGGGATTTCGAACGCCACGGCCATTCGGTGATGCACGCCGAATTCGCTGCCGGCCGGCACACCCGCGCGACGGTGCTTTGCGCCAGTGACCGGGTGGCGATGGGGGCGCTGAAAGCCGCGCATGAATTCGGGTTGTTCCCGCAAGGCAAGGCGTCGGGGTTCCACCTGGCCGGGCATGACAATGATGCGCTGACCCGCTTTCTGCATCCCGGCCTGACCACGGTCGAACAGGATGTGCCGCGGATCGCGCGCGAGGCGGTCTCGATCCTGCTGGGCCGGATCGAAACGCCGCGCAGCCCGGATGGCCCCCATGATTTCCGCCGAATCCCGGGCCGGCTGGTGCTGCGCGAATCTGCCTGATCGCTCTGACCATTGCGGTGCAGGCGCAATTCCGGCAGTCAGGTTACAGCTGAAATTTCTTTCACACGAGGATTTCATGGTCCGCCGTCCCACATCCGCCCGGCTTTTGAACCGCAGCCTGATGCATGCGGCGGCGCGGCTGCATTACCTGGACGGGCTGTCCCAGCTTGAGGTGTCGCGGCGGATGGAGGTTTCGACCGCGACGGTTTCACGGTTGCTGGCGCTGGCGCGAGAGGAAGGGATCGTGCGCATTCAGGTCGTCGATTTCGACGAGGCGGACATTCTGGGCGAGAAGCTGGCGCTGGCGCTGGGTTTGCAGGCCGTCAGGGTCATCGACGGCGCGCTTCCCGCAGCACTTGGTGCCGAGGTTGCGGCGCTTCTGCAGCGGGCCGGGCTGGCGGCGGGTGCGGTCTTGGCCATCGGCTGGGGGCGCACGGTGCAAAGCGTGATCGCCGCAGGCCTGCCGCAGCTGCCCGGTCTGGTGGTGGTGCCCACAACCGGCGGCATGAGTGAGACCGCCTCGCATTTCCAGATCAACGAATTCGTGCGCAAGGCGGCAGCCCAGATGGGGGCCGAGGCGCGGTTTCTGCACGCCCCGTCCACCGTTTCGGACGAATTGCGGGCCGTGCTGGCGCGCGATCTCGACGCGGCGCAGGTCATCGCCGCCTGGGGCCGGGTCGATGCGGCCATTCTGGGCATCGGCCTTTATCATCGCGGTGCCGGCAGCGATCCCGGCCTTGACGCGGCCGCGGCCGAGGCGGCGGTGGGCGATGTGGCGCGCCACTATGTCGACCTTGAAGGCCGCGATATCGCGTGGCCCGGCATGCACGGGCTGATGTCGATCAGCCGGGCCGAATTGCAGCGCATTCCGCTGTCCATCGGTGCCGCCATGGGGCGCGAAAAGGCTGCTGCCATCATCGGCGCTGTACGTTCCGGCATGGTCAATGCGCTGGTGACCGATACCCGGGCCGCCGCTGCCATGCTGGAGCTGCTGGCCGCGGACGGTTAGCAGAAATATATTTCTGAAAAATATTGTTGTACGTACAATTGGCCCGCGCTAGGCTGCCGTTCGGGGCAGCCTGCTGGCTGCCGATGTGCATATGCCGGACGGCATGACATCAGGGGGGACGGCCCGATGACTTCGGCCATGACCACGTCGGAACGACGCGGCTATCAGCAGATCTGCGGCCAGAATGGCATGATGATGGTGGTGGCCTGCGACCAACGGGGCGGGATGCGCAAGGTGCTGGCCGACACCCCTGACGCACAAGCGCGCATCGACGAGGCGACGCTTGGCGTGGTCAAAGCGGGTGTCGTGCGCAATCTGGCCAACAAGGCCTCATGTGTCTTGCTGGATGCGGTTTGCGCAGTACCCGGCGTGGTCGATCAGGGCGTGCTGGGACGCGATACCGGGCTGCTGGTGGGGCTTGATGCCTCGGGCTGGGGGACCGATGCGGCGGGCTATCGCATCTCGCAGCTGGTGCCGGGGGTCGATGCACGCCGCGTGCGCGCGCTTGGCGGGACGGGGGCCAAGCTGATGGTTTATCTGCGCCCCGACCGGCCCGAGGCGAATGCCGTCAATCTGGGCATCATTCGCGACTGCATCGCCGATTTCGGTGCCGAAGACCTGTTGCTGGTGGTGGAAATCCTGACTTACCAGTTGGAAGGGGAAAGTGATGACGATTACCGCGCGGCCTTTCCGGGGCTGATCGTCGAAAGCGCCCGCATCGCGGTCGGGCTGGGGGCGAAAGTGCTGAAGCTGCCCTATCCCGGCACGCCAGAGGCATGCGCCGCGATTTCCGACATTTGCGGCAGCGTGCCTTGGGCAGTGCTGTCGGCAGGGGTGGATCATGCCACCTTCATCGGCCAGGTCGAAACGGCGATGCAGAACGGGGCTTCCGGTGTGATCGCGGGCCGGGCATTGTGGAAGGACTGCATCTCGCTGGATGCGGAGATTCAGCGGGACAGGCTGGAAACCATCGCCAGCGCAAGGCTGAGGGAAATTCAGGGCGTCTTGGACAGATATGCGGGAAGGGCCTGAAAACACGCTTGGGGTGGATGTCGGCGGCACCCATATCCGCGTCGCCCGGATCGCGCGCGACGGAACCATGCATGGCTGCGTGATCGAAGCGGTGCGGCACGACCGCGCCGGGTTTTCCGCCCAGCTTCTGCGATTGATCGACGATCTGCGCGATCCGGGCAGCGTGGCGGTCGGTATCGGCATTCCCGGCCGGGTCGAGGGCGCGACCCAGCGGATCCTGTCGGCGGGCTATCTGGACATTGCCGGGCTGGACCTGCCGCGCCTGATCGCCGACCATGCCGGCCTGCCCGCCCGTGTCGAAAACGATGCCACCATGGCGCTGATTGCCGAGGCCGCGCTGTCAGGCCATGGCGTCTCGGGGTTGATCCTGATGGTCACCATCGGCACCGGGATCGGTGGTGCCGCGCTGCTGGACGGTAGGCCGTGGCACGGTGGCGGCATTGCCGGACAGTTCGGCCATATCGTCGTCGAAGCGGATGGGCCCGCCTGCAAATGCGGCCGGCGCGGCTGTGTCGAGACGCTGAGCTCTGGCACCGCGCTTGGAAGGCTGATCGCGGGCGAGGACTTGCCGCCGGACACTCGGGCAGCAGCTCTTCTTGCGCGGGCTGAGGCAGGCGATCCGGTCGCGTCCGCGGTGCTGGCGGACTGGGCCGAACCCCTGCGCCGGGCGCTGGAAACGCTGGTCGCGGTCGCCGATCCGAAGCTGATCGTGATCGGTGGCGGGGTCGGCGCTGAAATGGTCGCGGCGTTGGCACGTCTGCCGGCGGGTGGGGGCTGGTTCGGCCTGCCGGTCACCGCCGCGCGGCTGGGCGATAATGCAGGCGTAATCGGCGCCGGGCTGGCGGCCATTCCGGCGCCGGAACATCAGGCGAGGACGGCATGAAGCGCGTGGTGCTGGTCAACGGGGTGCCGGCCAGCGGCAAGTCCACCGTGGCCCGCATGTTGGTACGCGCATTGGTGGCAGAGGGCATGGCGGTGGTGCCGCTGGGTCTCGACACCGTGAAGGAAGGGCTTTTCGCCCAGATTGGCACCGGAGACCGAGATCACAACCGGATGCTCGGCCGCGCCAGCTATCACGCGATATTCAACCTGGTCGCAGGATTTTCGGACGGGATTCTGCCGGTGATCGATGCCTGGCACGGCTTTCAGCCCGAAAGCGTGCTGCGCGACCACCTGGCCCGTGCAGGTGCTGCGCGTGTGGTGGAAATCTGGGTTCGGGTGGATCCGGCCGAGGCCGCGCGCCGCTATCGCGCCCGCGCCTGCCGTCGGCATTCGGGCCATCTGCCCGCCAGCTATGCCGAGGAACTGGCCGAACTGGCCGCGCGCGCCCGGCCCATCGCGCTGGGTCCGGTGATCGAAGTCGAAGGCGCGGGCGCGCCGCAGGGCGATCTGGCCGCGCAGGTGCTTGCGGCGCTTCGGGAAGGCGAGACGGGATAGAAACCTTATTCGGGGAGGGAAGCATGGCAGATTACGACAAGGGTGCGATCCTGGTCACCGGCGCCAGCGGCGGCATCGGCGGCGCGACCGTGCGCCTGCTGTGCCAGAAGGGGGCCGATGTGATTGCCGCGGGCCAGAACGCCGGCAAGCTGGACGCCCTCGCGGCCGATACGGGCTGCCGGGCGCTGCCCTTCGATCTGACCAGCGAAGACAGCGTGAAGGATGCGCTTGACGGGTTGGACCTGTGGGGCGTCGTCAATTGCGGCGGCTTCGGCGGCGAGATCGCGACGCCCATGGACACCGATATCGACGTTTTCGACAAGGTGATCGCGATCAATGCACGCGGTGCGCTGCTGGTGACGAAATACGCCGCCGCCAGCATGATCCGGCTGGGGAAGGGCGGGGCCATCGTCAATGTCTCCAGCCAGGCCTCGCTGGTCGCGCTGAAGGGGCATGTCAGCTATGGTGCATCCAAGGGGGCGCTGGATAACATCACCAAGGTCTCGGCGCTGGAACTGGGGCCGCATGGGATCCGAGTGAACAGCGTGCATCCGACGGTGGTGATGACGCCGATGTCCGCCTGGTATTGGGGCCGCCCGGAAATCGAGGGCCCATTCCTTGCCCAGATGCCGCTGGGTCGTTGGGCCACCGAGGAGGAGATTGCCGCCCCCATCGCCTTCCTGCTGTCGGATGGGGCATCGATGATCTCGGGCGCGGCGCTGCCAATTGATGGCGGTTTCACAGCAGTTTGATTTCGGTGGTTTGAAGGAGAGCAAGATGAAACAAGCACGGATGATGCGCCTGTTCGGCACCTCGGGGAACTGTTTCGACGTGGCGATCGACCACGGCATGTTCAACGAAAAGACCTTTCTGGGCGGGATCGAGGATATGCGCCAGGCGATTGAGGTCGTGGCCTCGGCCCGGCCCGACGCGATTCAGCTGCCGCCCGGCACCGCGCCGATCCTGCAATCGCGCCCCGGCAAGGACCGCCCGGCGCTGGTGTTGCGCACCGATATTGCGAATGTCTATGGCACGCCCTTGCCGCGCAAGCTTTTCTCCGAGGTCATAGACCGCGCCGTGGAACAGGCGGTCCGGCTGGACGCGGCCTGCGCGGTGGTCAACCTGCTGATGCTGCCCGATGAGCCTGAGGTCTACGAGGCCTGCATCCGCAACATCAACCGCCTGAAACCCGCCTGCGACGATGCCGGCATGCCGCTGATGATCGAGCCGCTGGTGATGCAGGACAACTCCAAGGGCGGCTATATGGTAGACGGCAATATCGACAAGATCCTGCCGCTGGTCAGGCAGGCGGTCGAGCTGGGTGCGGACATCATCAAGGCCGATCCCTGCGACGACCCGCAGGAATACAGCCGCGTTATCCAGATCGCCCAAGGGGTGCCGGTGCTGGTGCGCGGGGGCGGCAAGGTCTCTGACGAAGAAATCCTGTCGCGAACCAGGGTGCTGATGGAACAGGGCGCGCGCGGCATCGTTTACGGTCGCAACGTCATCCACCACCAGAACCCGGCGGGCATGACCGCGGCGCTGATGGCGATTGTCCATGACGGCGCCAGCGTCGATGACGCCATGGCAAAGCTGAGCTAGGCGATGCGCAGGATCAATTTCGGCATTATCGGCTGCGGTTTGATGGGGCGCGAATTCGCCTCGGCCGCTGCGCGCTGGATGCATCTGACCGACATGCCCGCCCGGCCCGAAATCGTCGCCGTCTGCGACACCAACCCGGCGCTGATGGGCTGGTATACCGACAATCTGCCCCATGTCGGGCAGACGACGAACGACTACCGCGAGCTGCTGGACAACCCGGATGTCGAGGCGGTCTATTGCGCCGTCCCCCATGTCCTGCACGCAGAGATCTATCCCCAGATCATCGCCTCGGGCAAGGCGCTGCTGGGGGAAAAGCCCTTCGGGATGGACCGCGCCCAGAATGCCGCGATCATGGCGGCATTGCGGGACGGGCCGGGGCAGTTGGTGCGTTGTTCCTCGGAAATGCCGTTCTATCCGGGTGCGCAAAGGGTGATCGACTTTGTGCGTTCGGGCGCGCTTGGCGATATTCTGGAGGTCGAATGCGCCTTTCTGCATTCCTCCGACATCAACCCCGACAAGCCGATCAACTGGAAGCGCGTGGTTGGCGTGAACGGCGAATATGGCTGCATGGGCGATCTGGGGATGCATGTCTGCCATGTGCCGCTGCGCCTTGGCTGGCGTCCGCGGACGGTCAGCGCCAGCCTTGTCAAACGGGTGACGACGCGCCCCGACGGCAAGGGCAACCGCGTCCCCTGCGAGACCTGGGACAATGCCACCATCACCGGCATGGTGGGCGAGGGCGCAGATGCCTTTCCGCTGGTCTTGAAGACCTGGCGGATCGCGCCGGGGGAATCGAACACCTGGTCGATCCGGGTGCTGGGGATGCACGGCTCGGCCGAGTTTTCGACCAAGAATCCCCGGCAATGGCGCTTCATGCGATACGAACCGGGCGGGTCGCAGACCTGGCAGGTCGAGGATCTGGGCTATCAGTCGCTGTTCCCGGCCATCACCGGCGGCATTTTTGAGTTCGGCTTTACGGACGCGATCCAGCAGATGTGGGCGGCATTCGTCGATGAACTGGCCGGCGGCGATGCGCGCGGCTTCACCTGTGCCACGCCCGAAGAAGCCGCCGCCCATCACGCCATTCTGACCGCCGCCCTGACCGCCGGCAAGGAAGGCCGCGTGGTCGAAGTGGAGTATCCCCGATGAAACGTTCACAGATCAACGCCGCCATCCGTCAGGCCGAAGAAATGCTGGCCGCCCATGGCTGGGCCGTCCCCGATTTCGCCCGCTGGACGCCGCAGGACCACAGCCGCCATGCCGCACGCAGCCGCTGGCTGTCGGAACGCCAGATCGGCTGGGATGTAACCGATTTCGGATCAGGCGATTTTGCGGCGCGGGGGCTGGTGCTGCTGTGCACCCGCAACGGTATCTTCGGCTCGCCGGGCGAACGGCCCTATGCCGAGAAGCTGTTGTTTGCCGGCGTCGGGCAGGAAACCCCTTACCACGCGCATCGCATGAAGCTGGAAGACATCATCCTGCGCGCCGGCGGCACGCTGTGCATCGAATTCACCCCCGAAGGCGCGGAGGTGCCCCAAAGCGGCGAGCCGGTCCCCGACACCATCCGCATCGACGGCGCCGAGCACCCTGCTTATGGCCGCGTCCACCGGCTGGAAGCAGGCCAAGGCGTCACCGTCCCACGCGGCATGCAGCATCGCTTCTGGGCCGAAGGTGCGCCCGCCTTTGTTGCCGAGGTCAGCCAGTGTAACGACGACCACGCCGACAACTTCTTTCTGGAGCCGATCGGCCGGTTTTCTCAGATAGACGAGGACGAACCGCCTTACCGCCTGCTGTGGAACGAGGGCGGAACGTGACGCGGCGCGGGATTGCCTGTGTCGGGAACTGGATCCTCGACATCGTCCATGACATCCCGGCATGGCCGGAAAAATCGGACCTCGTCCAGATCCGGGCGCAGACCAGCGGGCTGGGCGGCGGCCCTGCCAATGTCGCTGCCGGGCTGGCGGCGATGGGGGTGGATTATCCGCTGGTGCCGGTCGGGCTGGTCGGCGCGCGGGCGCTTGGCGACGGCATGATCGCGATGGCGCAGGCGGCGGGGCTGGATACAGCGCGGATCGGGCGCACGACGCAGGCCACGACCTCGCAGACGCATGTGATGAACGTGCCGGGCGACAGCCGCACCTTCTTTCACCATACCGGCGCCAATGACCTGCTGGACGCAGAGATGATCGATGTGGACGGGCTGGCGGCGATGGGGTTGAAGATCTTCTATCTCGGCTATCTGAACCTACTGGCGCGGCTGGATGCGCCGGGGCCGGATGGCCGTCCCCGCGCCGCCGGGGTGCTGGCGCGGGCGCGGGCAGGGGGGATGATGACCTGCGTCGATCTGGTGTCATCGCAAAGCGAGGCCTTCCGCGCCACCGTCTTCGGTTGCCTGCCCGAAATCGACGTGCTGTTCCTGAACGAGATCGAGGCCGCCCGCGCCACCGCCCTGCCGATCACCGGACCCGAGGACGAAGCCGGCATGATCGCCGCTGCGCACACGCTGATGGCGGGGGGCATCGGCCACGCGGTGATCCTGCATTCGCCCGCGCGCACCATCTGGCTGGAAGGGGCCGAGGCGCATGTCTTTGTCCCAGAAACGCTGGCACCGGAACGGATCGTCAGCTCGGTCGGGGCGGGGGACGCGCTTGCTGCCGGGGTGATCCATGGCTTGCACGAAGGTTGGCCGCGCGAGGCCTGCGTTGATCTGGGGCACCGGGCGGCCGCAGCCTGTCTGGGCGGCCAGACCGCGACGGAAGGACTGGGGCGCTTTCTGCTGGATCCGCCCCGCTGACCCGGACCGGTGTCAGCGAATGGTAAAACCGCCATCGGCGACCAGCGTTTCGCCATTGATGATCCCGGCATCCTCACCGGCCAGAAACACCGCCGCCGCCGCGATCTCGGACGGTTTGGCGAAGCGGCCGACGGGGATTTCCTGCCGCGCCTTCACGCCCTTCTCGCCCGACCAGCCCACCAGCGCCATCGGCGTTTCCACGACCGTCGGCGCGATGGAATTTGCGGTGATCCCGAAACGCGCCCATTCCAGCGCCTGAATTTTCGTCAGCAGGATCAGCCCCGCCTTGCTGGCCCCGTAAGCCGCATGTTCGTCGATGGCCACCAGCCCCGCCTGTGACGAGATATTGATGATCCGCCCCCGACCCGAGGCCTTCAAAAACGGCAGCGCTGCCGCCGCGACCAGCCAGGGCGCGCGCAGATTGATGTTCATGGTCAGATCCCAGGCGGCCAGATCGGCCGTCTCCGCCGGAAAGACCATGCCGACACCGGCATTGTTGACCAGCACGTCGATGCCCATCTCGGCCCCGATCCGCGCCACGGTTTCGGCAATCGCCGCCGGATCGCCCAGATCCAGCGAGTAGGTCCGATTGTCGGGCCCCAGCCGGGCCGCCAGATCGGATGCGTCGCCGATATCCACCAGCGCCAGCCGCGCGCCGGCAGCGGCAAAGCGTTCCGCCATCGCCGTGCCGATCCCGCCTGCCGCGCCGGTGATCAAGACGGTCCTGCCGCTCAGATCAGACATATGCGGCCCCTCAGATGTCGAAATTCGTCGGCAGGACGATCATGTCGCGGATGGTGACATTGCGCGGCCGGGTCAGCATGAACATGATCGCGTCAGATACCTCGGTCGGTTCGATCAGGCTGCCGCTGTCCTTGGCCTTCTTCAGGTTTTCCTCGGGCCAGTCGGCCAGCAAGGCAGACACCACCGGCCCGGGCGAGACCTGGCCCACGCGGATGCCCTTCTTGTTCAGCTGCCGGCGCATGGTCTGCACAAAGCAGGTGATCGCCCATTTCGAGCCGGAATAGACCGGCTCCCACGGGACGGGGAAATGGCCGGCGACGGAGCAGGTGACGACGATGTCGCCGGTCCCGCGTTCGGCCATATGCGGGATGACCCCGTGGACGTTTTTCATCACCGCGTTGACGTTCAGGTTCAGCATCCGGTCGATGGTGGCGGGATCGGTTTCATCCAGATCGCCGCCGATATAGGTGCCGGCGTTGCAGTGCAGGATGTCGATATGATCCACCTTTTCAAGGATCTCGGGCACCATCGCATCGCAGCTTGCCGAGTCCAGCAGGTCCGTCACCTGCGGGATGGCGCGTTCGCCCAGACGTTCGCGCAGCTTTTCCAGCGCCGCGGTATCGCGGTCGACCATGACCACAGTGGCGCCCGCGTCCAGCAGCGCCTCGACCGTCGCGAGCCCGATGCCTGAGGCCGCGCCGGTGACCGCCGCAATTTTTCCGTTCAGATCTTCTGCCATGATTTCCCCCTAATGCGTGGTATAGCCGCCATCGGCGACCAGCACCGACCCGGTGACATAGCTGGCCGCGTCGGATGCCAGAAACAGTGCGCAGGTCGCCATTTCCTCGGGCTCGCCAAAGCGGCCCATCGGCGTGTTCGCGGTCCAGACCGGGTTCCACTCCTCATTGGCGATTCCGCCTGCCGTCATGTCCGAGACCACATAGCCCGGCGCCAGCGCATTGACCCGGATGCCCCTGCCGGCATATTCGAAGGCCATGGTCAGCGTCATCGTATGGATGGCGGCCTTTGACGAGTTGTAAGCCACCTGCAATTGCGGCTTGTTCGCCACCAGTGCCGAGATCGAGCCGATATTGACGATCGATCCACTGCCCTGCGCCAGCATCGGCCGGATCGCCTCGCGCGCGATGCGGAAGGGGGCGATCAGGTTGGTGTCGAAGATGTAATGCATGCGTTCATCGTCGAAATCGTGGAAATCCCCATCCGCCGCGACGCCGGCATTGTTGACCAGCACATCCAGCTGGCCAAAGCGTTCCAGCGCCGCCGCCACGATCCGCGCGGGCGCGTCGTCGTCATTCACATCGGCCTGCACCCATGCGAAGCGGTCCGGGTCGGATGCCAGCAACTCCTTCAGTGCCGGCGTCTCGCTGCGGCTGGTCAGCATGCAGCGCGCGCCCGCCTCGCCAAACAGTTTCGCAATCGCCAGCCCGATGCCGCGATTGCCGCCGGTAATCAGCGCCACCTTTCCGTCCAGCCGGAATTTCTCCATCGTCATCGTCATGCTCCGCTATAGTCGGGGGCGCTGCCAGCCCGGCAGGCCGCGTGATAGGTGTCGAGGCTGCGGCGCACATGGGCTACCACCACCTCCTCGGGGTTCAGGGGGCCGTCAGCAAGGTCGGTGCGGCCGTTCAGGTGCTGCCACAGAAGGGGCAGGGGGATGGTGCGGCCCTTCAGCGTGTCGAACAGGCGCTTCACCGCCTTTTCGGCGCGTTCCGAGGGCCAATAGTATCGGATGCGGTCGGACAGCGAATAATGCCGCAGCATGCGCAGCTTGGCCGGGTCGCCTGCATAGTGACGTTGCCAGTTTGCCGGATGGTCCTGCATCTCGGCCTCCATCGCGGCCATCAGGGGGCGGTCGCCGTATGCCGGATCAAGATCCGAAGCGATCAGATCCAGCGCATAAAGTGCCTCGCGCAGCACGAAGGTCAGCTCTGGCCCGACCTTGAGGATGGCAAAGCCGTCCGCGACCAGATCTGACAGCGGGCCAGTGCCCTGATAATCGGTCGAATGGGCCTCAAAAATCAGGGCGGGTTCACCGGCCAGCGTGGCGGCCAGATCGCGGGCCAGTTCGGGGCGATAGAAGATGACGTTCTGATTGCCGAATTCGACGCCGGGCTGGACGACAAGGGCGATGACACGGGAAAGCGCATCGGTCAGACCGGCCTCGGCGAAGACCTTGCGATGAATGTCGATGGTGCGCCGTGCGGCCTCGGGCGAGGTGGGCGTGATGGTGTCCAGCACATGATCGGCACCGCCCGGCGGTGGGACTTCGGTGCCGATGACATAGACCGGCATGTCGCCGCCCGCATCCGTCGCCGCGGCCTCTGCCAGTTTGGCCAGCCGTGCGGCGCGCCGGGCAGTGGTCTCGTCGTCAAGCGCCTCTGGTTCCCCTGCCGCGCCCATCGAGCAGTCGAGATGGATCTTGCGAAACCCCGCCGCGACATAGGCCGCGACCATCTTTTCCGCCTCGGCCATGGCATCTTCGGCCGGGCGGTCGCGCCAGGGGTTTGGGCCCAGATGATCGCCGCCAAGGATGATCAGTTCCTTCGGGCAACCTTCCTGCGCCGCAAGTCCAAAGACGAGATCCGCGAAATCCTGCGGCGTCATGCCGGTATAGCCGCCCTGATGATTGACCTGGTTGCAGGTCGCCTCGATCAGGACCGGCGCGCCGGTTTCGGCGCCTGCGCGCAGCGCCGCGCGCAGGACCAGCGGATGGGCCGAACAGACCGAGGTAATGCCCAAGGGCTGCCCCGCAACCCGCGCCACCGCCAATTCAGTCAGGGCCTGAAGGCTCATGTCGATCCCTCCTGTGCGGCGATGAAGGCGTCGAGTTCGGCGCGCGTTCCCGCGCCCTCCATCGGTCCCAGCACGGTGACATTGCGCGCGCCGGCCGCATTGCCGTAACGCAGGGCGTCGGCGATGGGCAGGCCCAGCCGGCGACAGGCGACATAGGCGCCGCCGAAGCAATCGCCGGCGCCGGTCGGGTCGCGTTCCTCGACCTTGAAGCCCGAGTGGTGGACGGGGTCCGCGCCGGGGGTGAACACCGTCGCCCCGGCTGCGCCTTGTTTCAGTGCGATTTCGGTCACGCCCATCTCGAACAGGCGGGCGATGGCGGCGTCCTGGCCGCTGACGCCCGCCGCCCGTTCCAACTCCTCGCCCGAGGGCAGAAGCAGGTCTGACTGGGCGATGAGCTGCGCGAAAAGCGCCTCGGTTTCGGCATCGCGGGCCAGTTCCTTGCGCAGGTTCGGATCGACCGAGATGCTGCCGCCCTGCGCCTTGATGCGCGGGGCGGCGAATTCGATCACCGTGCGGGCGGCGGGCATCGACAGCGCCGTGCCCATGACATGCAGATGCCCCGCACGGTCGATCAGTGCGCGCACCGCATCGCTCAGCCCGAAACGGGCGGCGGCCGAGGTGGCGATATTATAGACGAAATCGCGCGACCCATCGGTGCGATAACGCACAAAAGCGCTGCCGGTCGGATAGTCCGCGTCTTCGGCGATGGCCGAGACATCGACCCCGTCGGCGCGCAGCCGGTCAAGGTTCACGGCCCCGAAATCGTCGCGCCCGACCGCGCCCACCATCGCCGCCGCGCCGCCCATGCGGCCGCATTGGTCAATGAAGATCGCAGGCGCGCCACTTGGATAGGGACCGGTCAGCGGTTGGGCGGCCCGGAAACCGTCGCCGATGGTGGTGGCGACGATTTCGACCAGAATTTCGCCAACGCAGACGGTCGGGCCAAGCGCGTCGGGGGCAAGCGCGGCCATGGCTCAGGGCCGGGAATTGGTGGCGCGGCGGCGTTCGGCCTCGGCCATCTTCAGCTCGATGAACTCCTTGGCATGGGCCGCCAGCGGGTCGTTGTCGGTCCAGGTGTCGCGCCAGATCGCACAGGCCAGCGACAGGCTTTCATCGACCACCGCAGTCGAGAAGCTTTCGAAGACAATGTCCCGTTGATAGTCGATATCCAGCAGCGCGTCAAAAACGCGGTCGAACGGGATCGTGCCGTCGCCCAGATAGCCGCGATTGCTTTCGCCGATATGGAAATAACCCAGCTTGTCGCCCGCCAGCCGGATCGCGCCGGCGGGATTGGCCTCTTCAATATTCATGTGGAAGGTGTCCAGGTGCAGGCGCACATGGTCCGAGCCGGTATCCTCGATGAATTTCAACCCCTGCGCGGTGGTGTTCAGCAGGTTGGTTTCAAAGCGGTTCACCACCTCCAGCACAAGATCGACATTGGCGGCCTGTGCGATCTCGGCGGTTTCGGCGATGGCGTCGATGCTGTTTTTCCAGCCCTCGGGCGTCGGTTGGCGGTCGTATTTCGTATGCGCGGAATAAAGGATCCCGCCCAGCTTGTTGCCGCCAATATCGCGCACGGCATGGACCGCATCCGCCAGCATCTGCTTGCCCGCCTTGACCGCATCCGGGTCGGTCGAGGACACGTCCTTGTCGCGCGGCAGCCCCATGGTCACGCCGATTTCCACATCCAGCGCCTGTGCCTTTTGCGCCAGCCGGTCCAGATCGAACAGTTCAGGCCGAAGATATGCGAATTCGATGGTGCGATAGCCGTGCTCTGCCGATTTTTCCAGCGCGCGTTCCAGCCCGTCCTGGGTCTGACCGCCGGTCCAGACAAAGGAGTGAATTCCCAGACGTCCCATCTTGTCCTCCGTATATCCCGTCCATGGCCGCGCGAATCCGCCAACGGCCGGCAAGAAGGACGTTACATTTGCATTTTATAAAATACAAATGGAAATTCTGTATGGGACAAGATCAGCCGACGGGCCGGCGAAAACGGTCAGGGCGCGCTGTCCTCAAGCAGCATCTCGGCGGTCACGTCGTCGGTGATAAGCGTGTTGGCGATGCCTTGGCGCAGCACGGCGCGGATGATCTCGGCCTTGTGGGGGCCGGCCGCGACCAGCACCCGCAAGGGAACACGCAGCAGGGTTTCCAGTGAGATCCCAATGGTGCGCGAACTCAGCGGGGTTGGGACCGCGATCCCGTTCCGGTCAAGGAAAATGCCCACCACGTCGCCAACTGCGCCGGCATCGATCAGATCCTGAGGGCTGACCTCGGGCGGCAGGCCTTCCTGTACCAGATAGGATTTCGCCGAGATGTCGCTGCAGGTCAGAACCGCCGCGTCCAGTTGTTCGAACTTGTCGAAATGTTCGCGGAACTGTTCCTGCGACAGGAACAGGTCACGGTCGACGCCTTTTGACAGAAAATTCGGCGCCGCGAGGATCGAGTAGCTGGCCCCCAGCCGTTCGGCCAGTCCGGAAACGATCGCGAAGGAATTGAACGTCGCCCCCCGGACGGTGCCCCCGAACATCGAGATCACCTCCAGATCCGGATGGCTTTGGCGCGGCATGTTGGCGATGGCGCTTTGCAGGGTGATCCCCCAGGACACGCCGATCTTGCGCAGGTCGCCCGTCTCGACCCGGCGTTGCAGAAAGCTGGCAAGGGCCGCGCCGGCGGGATAGTTGTAGTCGTAATGTTCGGGATCGGCTGGGGCGACCATGGCCTGATCCAGCCCATAGGTTGCGACCAGCTTTTCTTGCAGCTCGATCCTGGGCAGGAAAGGTGATTCGATCTGCACCTTCACCATGCCCAGCGATTTCGCCCGCTGGATCGCCTGATTCACCCGCAGCCGGGTCACGTCCATATGCCGCGCGATGTCGGCCTGGGTCATGCTGTTGACATAATAGTGCCAGCAAACCTCGGTGATGAAGGCATCGCTGTCGTCGATTTTTTCTCTGGCCATGCGCGTCCAGTCCCTGCTGCAATCCATCTGCTTTTAAGGGCATTTCTCCGGTTCGGACTAGTGCCAGGATTAATATTACAAATGTCACGTCATGCATACAGATGAAATTATCACTTGAGAGAATCGGATTACATTTGTAATGATTTGGCAGGTGAGGACGCCGGCGGTTACAAACACCGCGCCAAGGGCGGACCAAGCTAAACAATCTGGGAGGAATGATATGAGCTTCGCTTTCAAGCTCGGCGTCTCGGTGATCGCGCTGACTGCCAGCGCGGGAATTGCCCTTGCGCAGGATGCCAGCGCTTTCTGGGCCGAGGCGGCGAAACCTTACGAGGGCGTCACGCTGCATGGGGTGACCGAATCCACGCCGCCGTCAAACTACATCAAGGACGTGCTGGCCCCGCAGTTCGAGGAGCTGACCGGTATCCGCGTCGATATCGAGACGACATCCTGGGACCAGATGTATGACAAGGCCATCAAGGACATGGAGGCCGGGACCGGCATCTATGACATGGTCTATATCGAACAGGACATCGTCTATGCCTATCTGTCGCGCGACTTCCTGACCGACACGACGCAATTGCTGGCTGACAATGCGGCGCTGAAATCGCCCAGCTATGACGAATCGCAGTTCACGACCTTTGCCGAAAGCTTCCGGGGCGAGAATGGCCATCTTTATGGCATCCCGGTTGAGGCTTTCATCAAGCCCTATCTGTACCGCACGGACCTGTTCAACGATCCCGAACATCAGGCGGCCTACAAGGAAAAGACCGGCAAGGATCTGGCGCCAGCAACGACGCATGAGGACTATCTGGCGATTGCCCAGTATTTCACCGAATGGGGGCAGGCCAATGGGGGCGAGCTGTGGGGCACGACCTCGCAATCGCATACCGGCCACCCGGCCAGCTGGTACGAATATGTCGAAACCGTGCTGCCGACTTTCGGTGTCTACAACTGGGGCATCGACGCGGAAAACAACTTCGCCGCGACCGTGGGAAGTGGCGGCCGGATGAATTCGCCCGAGGCGAAAGAGGCGATGCGCTATGTCCTGCAACTGCGCGACCTCGCGCCGCCGGAATCGGTGCAGTCGACATGGACCGAAACCGCGACGACGATGGCCGCCGGCCGCGCCGCGCAAGGCATGATCTATGGCGAAAACGCCGCCTGGATCGCATCCGATGAAAACCAGTCGCGGGTTGTCGGCAATATCGGCGTCGCTCTGCCGCCAATGTCGGAAGGCGTGCTGGAACAGGCGCAGGCCGGTGAGGGCTATGTCGGCTATTACGACGGCGGCGCATTCGGCATCCCGATCACCTCCAAGAACAAGGAAGCGGCGATGCTGTTCCTTGAATTCATCGCCCAGGACGAATTGCAGGCCGATTGGGCCGTCGCCGGGTCGCGCATCACCAATAACGCGACCTATGAAGATCCCAAGGTGCAGGAACTGGACGGCAAGCTTGGTGGCTATTTCACCATGCTGAAGGATCAGGGCGCGATCTTCGGCGGCGCGCCGGCCTATCCGTTCCACGCCCAGCTTCGCGAGGCACTGGCCCCGATCTATTACCAGATCCTGACCGGCCAGATCGAAGCCGACGCGGGCGTCGACCAGATGGCCCAGAAGGCCGAGGAAGAACTGACGGCACTCGGTTACCGTCAATAAGGCTCTCTGCCAACGACCGGGGCCGTTCGCGGCCCCGGTCACCCGCCCTGACCCCCATGACGCCGGAGGATCTGCGCATGCACTCCAATCGTTTGGGCTGGCTGCTGCTGGCGCCCACGATGATCATTCTGTTCTTCTTCGGAGTGGTCCCCTTCTTTTATGTGATCTGGGTGTCCTTCCACCAATGGAACCCCTTCGCGGCCAATCCGAACATGGTTTTCAACTGGGCCTCGAATTACCGGCAGGTGGTGTTTGACGCGCAGTTGATGGCGTCCCTTGGGGTCACCTTCGCGTTCGTCTTCTTCGCGGTCGTGTCCGAACTGATCCTCGGCTATCTGCTGGCGCAGGCCTTCATGAAGGATTTTCCCGGCAAGGCCTTCTTCCGCACCATCCACACGCTGCCGCTGATCATGGCGCCGATCATCGTCGGCTCGATCTGGAAGCTGATGACCACGCCCTCCATCGGCATCATTCCCAGCCTTGTGCAAAGCTGGTTCGGGCTTGATCTGAATATCGGGCAAAGCGCGCTTGCCGCCTTCACCGTCACGGTGGTGATGGATATCTGGCACTGGACGCCACTCGTAACGCTGTCGCTGATCGCAGCACTTGTATCCTTGCCGCCCGACCCGTTCGAACAGGCCCAGATCGACGGCGCGAACAAGCGCCAGATCTTCTGGCACATCACCCTGCCGATGATCGCCCCCGCCGTTGTCGCAACCGTCTTCATCCGCCTGATGGATGCGCTGCGCACCGTGGACGAGGTCTTGATGCTGACCGGAGGCGGCCCCGGATCTGCCACGCGCTATATCGGCGTGCATATCTTCAAGGAAGTCTTCCCGCGCACGAATTACGGCTATGGTTCGGCCATCTCGGTCGTCGTGCTGTACATGACCATCGTCATCTGCTGGCTGCTCTATGTCGGCCTGATCGCCCCCCGCAACACGAAGAAAGGATAGGCCATGAAAGCCCTTCGCCCCTGGCTGATGATCCTGTTCTGGTGCTTTGTCAGCTTCCTGACGCTGTTCCCGATCTATTGGCTGTTCGTCGTGTCGGTGAAACCCGCGGTCGAGCTGTTCTCGACACCCGATGTGATCCTGACCAAGTTCTACTGGCAGAATTACATCGACGTTCTGAACGACCGCACGCTGCGCAGCTATATGATGAACTCGCTCATCATCTCGACCGGCAACGCGGTCTTGTGCACGATCCTCGGCTTCCTGACCTGCTATGCGCTGTCGCGTTTTAACCTGCCGGGCAAGGAAAGCATCTTCTTCTGGACCATCACCAACCGCATGGCCCCGCCCGCCGTCTTTCTGCTGCCGATGTTCCTGCTGCTGACGCAGGTCTACAAGATCGGGGACTTCTCGCTGGCCGATACGCGGATCGGGATGATCCTTGTCTATTGCACCTTCAACCTGCCTTTCGCGATCTGGACCCTGCGCCCCACCGTCGACGGCATCCCAAAAGAGCTGGATGAGGCCGCCTATGTCGACGGGGCCAGCCCCTGGAAGGTCATCACCGAGGTCGTCTTTCCGCTGGCCCGCCCCGGTCTTGCCGTCACGCTGATCCTGACCTGGGTTTTCGCCTGGAACGAATATCTGTTGGCCGCGACCCTGACCAATTTCAACGCCCGCACGCTGACCACCGGCCTCTCGGAATATGTCACCACGACCGGCACCGAATGGGGGATCATGGCGGCGATTTCCGTCTTCACGCTGATCCCGGCGCTGATCGTCTTCAGCCTTGTGCAGCGCCATATCGTGACCGGCCTGACCTTCGGCGCGGTGAAAGGATAAGCCATGAGCAACGACACCGAAAAGCTGGCGCAGGAGGAGAACCCCGCCCTCGTCCTCGCCCATCTGGTCGAGGAAGACGCCGACCGCGCCCCAAGCGCCGCCACCGGCTTTCTTCCGATTGAGACGAACTGGTTCGACCGCGTTTTCATCAGCGTCGTGCTTTGGGTGGCGCTGTCGCTGTTCTGGTTTCGCTTTCTGGAACCGCTCGGCCTGTCGATCTGGCTGTGCCTCGCCTTGTCCCTGATCGCCGCCGTCTTCATCATTCGCAAGGGATAGCCATGGAAGCGCTTGTTCTTGAAAAGAAAGACGAACTCTCGCTGCGGGATTTTCCCGCCATCGACCGCGAGGAGGAAAGCCTCGGGCCCCATGATGTGCGCATCCGGCTGCATACGGTGGGGATCTGCGGGTCGGACGTGCATTACTACACGCATGGCCGGATCGGGCCGTTTGTCGTCAACGAACCGATGATCCTGGGTCACGAGGCGTCAGGCACCGTGATCGAGATCGGGTCTGCCGTCACCACCCTGCAACCCGGTGACCGGGTCTGTATGGAGCCGGGCATTCCCGACCCGAACAGCAAGGCCACGCGGCTGGGAATGTATAACATCGACCCGGCGGTGCGTTTCTGGGCGACGCCGCCGGTGCATGGCATCCTGCGCCCGACCTGCACCCACCCCGAGGCCTTCACCTTCAAGCTGCCCGACAATGTCAGCTTTGCCGAGGCCGCGATGGTCGAACCGCTGGCCGTCGGTGTCCACGCCGCGACCAAGGCGCGGATCAAGCCGGGCGATATCGGGCTGGTGATCGGGGCAGGGCCGATTGGTCTTGTCACGGCGCTGTCGGCGCTCGCCGCCGGTTGCGCGCGGGTCTATGTCGCTGATCTGGCCGAGAAGAAGCTGGAAATCGCGGCCAGCCTTTCGCCGGCCATCACCCCGGTCAATGTCGCGCGCGAAAACCTTGTCGAACGGGTGAAGGCAGAAACCGAGGGCTGGGGCGCGGATGTGGTCTTCGAGGCCACTGGCTCGCCGAAGGCGGCCGCCGGCGTGTTCGAACCGCTGGCACCGGGGGGCTGCGTGGTGATGATCGGCGGCCAGCCCGATCCGATCAGCTATGACGCAGGTGCCGCCATGATCCGCGAGGCGCGGGTCGAGAACATCTTTCGCTACGCCCATGTCTTCCCGCGCTGCGTCGCCATGCTCGCCTCCGGCGCCATCGACGTGAAGCCGCTGATTACCCGGACATTTGATTTCAAGGACAGCGTGCAGGCCTTCGAGATCGCCGCATCCGCCCCGCCGGCGGACGTGAAAATGCAGATCGTCCTGCCCCAGTAACCGGAGGCCGTCATGGCAAACGTGAAGATCGACAATGTGGTCAAACGCTATGGGGCCGTGCAGGTCATGCATGGCGTCAACGTGGATATCGAGCATGGCGAATTCGTCGTGCTGGTCGGGCCTTCGGGTTGCGGCAAGTCCACGCTGCTGCGGATGCTGGCCGGGCTGGAGGAGATCAGCGACGGCACGATTTCCATCGGCGACAAGGTGGTGAACGGCGTCTCGCCCAAGGATCGCGACATCTCGATGGTGTTTCAGTCCTATGCGCTGTACCCGCACAAGACCGTAGCCGAAAACATCGGATTTCCGCTGAAAATGGCCAAGCGCCCCAAGGCCGAGATCGACGAAAAGGTCACCCGCGCGGCCAAGATCCTGGACCTTGCGCATCTGCTGGACCGCTTTCCAAAACAGCTGTCGGGTGGTCAGCGCCAGCGCGTCGCAATGGGCCGCGCCATCGTGCGCGATCCGCAGGTCTTCCTGTTCGACGAACCGCTGTCGAACCTCGACGCCAAGCTGCGCGTGACCATGCGGGTCGAGATCAAGGAGCTGCATCAGCGCCTGAAAACCACCATCGTCTATGTCACCCATGACCAGATCGAGGCGATGACCATGGCCGACAAGATCGTCGTCATGCGCGATGGCCGCGTCGAACAGATCGGCGCGCCGCTGGATCTTTACGACCGTCCGGGCAATGTTTTCGTCGCGGGCTTCATCGGCTCGCCCTCGATGAATTTCCTGCGTGGCAAGATCGCCAGCGCCGACGGTGCAAAGCAATTCGCCTCTGACAGCGGGCTTCGCCTGCCGCTGCCGGACACCGGCGCGCCCGACGGGGCCGAGGTCATCTATGGCATCCGCCCCGAACATATCGGCGTGTCCGCGGACGGGACCGCGGGGGGGGTCCCGGTCAATGTGGTGGTGGTCGAACCCACGGGATCGGAAACCCAGATATTTGCCAAGGCCGGCGGCGATGTGATCGACGCCATCGTCAAGGATCGCATCCGCGCGGCACCGGGTTCGCAGATCCATTTCGTGATTGACCCTGCCAACGTCCATCTGTTCGACGCCAAGACCGAACAGCGGATCTGACCGCAATGACCGCGGCGGTGATATTTGACCTCGACGGGGTGCTGGTCGACAGCGAGCCCCTGTCGCTTGGCGTCCTCGCCGAGGAGATGCGCGCGGCCGGCATAGCCGACGCCACCGCGGACGAGGTCGGGCGGCAATTCCTTGGCGTGGCGCTGCCAGTGATCCGCGCCTATGTCGCCGAACGCCTTGGCCGCCCCGTGCCAGAGGCTTTTGCCGAGCGTTTCGAGGACCGCCTGCTGGCCCGCTATCCGAAAGAGTTGCGGGTGATCCCCGGCGTGCCGGAACTGCTGGATGACTTGACGAATGCGGGCATTCCCATCGCCATTGCCACCGGCGGCTCGTTGCGCCGCATGGGCGAGACGCTGCGGGTCTCGGGCCTTGATCGCTGGTTTCGGGGCCGCGCCTTCAGCGCCGATCAGGTGGCGATGGGCAAACCCGCGCCGGATCTGTTCCTGCTGGCCGCGCGCGAATTGCGCGTCGATCCCGCGGATTGCGTGGTTCTGGAGGATTCGCCCCATGGCGTCACCGGCGCGCTGCGGGCCGGCGCGCGGGCTGTCGGTTTCGTGGGGGGCTCTCATCTGGACAGCAGACGGGCCGAACATGTCGAGCTGTTGCGCAGGAAGGGTGCAGCGCCGGTGCTGGACAGCATGACCGGCATGTTCGCGGCGCTGACGCGGCCCGCCTAGAATATCTCGAACAGCCCCGCTGCGCCTTGTCCGAAGCCCACGCACATCGACACCACGCCCAGCTTGGCCTTGCGCCGCCTTCCCTCCATCAGCAGATGTCCGACCATGCGCGCGCCGCTCATGCCGTAGGGATGGCCGATGGAGATGGCGCCGCCGTTGACGTTCAGCCGTTCCGGGTCGATGCCCAGCCGGTCGCGACATGGCAGAAGCTGGGCGGCGAAGGCCTCGTTGATTTCCCACAGGTGGATATCGGCGATCCGCAGCCCGTGCCGCTCCAGCAGGCGCGGAATGGCGAAAAGCGGCCCCAGCCCCATTTCCTCGGGCGCACAGCCGACCGCGACGAAACCACGAAATGCGCCCAACGGGGCCAGCCCGCGCAGGGCGGCCTCGGCCGCGTCCATCAATACCATGGCGGCAGCACCGTCTGACATCTGGCTGGCATTGCCGGCGGTCACCGTGCCGCCATCGCGGACCGGGGGCAGGGCGGCCAGCCCTTTGGCCGTGGTGCCGGGGCGGTTGCATTCGTCGGCGCTCAGCGTGACCTCCTCGAAACAGGTTTCGCCCGTGGCCCTGTCGGTGACCTGCTTGCGGGCAGTGACCGGGACGATTTCATCGCCGAACAGTCCCGCCGCCTGCGCTGCTGCCGTCCGGCGCTGGCTTTCCAGCGCATAGGCATCCTGCGCTGCGCGGGTGACGGCGCACTCCCTGGCGACCATTTCCGCCGTGTCCAGCATCGGCAGGTAATAGCCCGCGCGCACCTGATCCAGCCGATAACGGTGGCTGTTCCAGTGTTCGTTCTGCACCAGCGAAATACTGTCCATCCCGCCCGCCGCCACGATCTGCGCGCCGTCACGGATCTGGCTGGCGGCAACGGCAATGGCGTTCAGCCCCGAGGCGCATTGCCTATCGACGGTCGCCGCCGCCACCTGATCGGGCAGCCCCGCCGCCATCACCACATGGCGCGCGGCATTGATCCCGCCGGTCCCCTGCGTCAGCGCGCAGCCCATGGTCAGGTCTTCGATCTCGGCCCCGTCCAGACCGGCGCGGGCGGTCGCGGCGTGCAGGGCCGACGCCCCCAGCAGCGGCACCGGCGTATCGTTGAAGGCCCCGCGATAGGCCTTGCCGATGGGCGTGCGGGCATAGGACACGATAACCGGATCACGCATCAGATCGCCTCCAGCCCGCACCATTGGGCGATGAACAGCGCCGTGGTCTGGGTCACCCTTCGCATGGATTCCAGATCGACGCGTTCGTTGAAGCCATGGATCGCCTCGGCGCGGGGACCATAGACGAGTGCCGGGGTGTCCGCGTAAAGCCCGAAGAAGCGGGCATCGGTGGTGGCTGTGATCGGCGCGCGGGTCAGCTCGCCCCCCGTCACCGCGCGATGGGCGCCTTCCAGCGCGCGAGTTGCGGCCCCGGCCATGGCCGAGCGGTCCTGCGCAAGCGCATAGCCCTCGGCGGCGAAGCCGTGCCAGGTGATCGCTGGCAGGGCGTTTTTCAGAAAAGGGACCTCACGCGCAGCGGCCATGACGCAATCGGTGATCTCGGCGCGGGCCTCGGCCAGATCCTGACCAGGAAAGACCCCCATGCGCACATCAAAGACGCACCAGGCCGGGACAGAGCTGGTCCAGTCGCCGCCCCGGATGCGGCCGACATTCAGGTTCAGCGCATGGTCATGACCGGCAAAGTCGGGACTGCGGCGGTCGGGCGCGTTCCAGCGATGCTCCAACGCATGCAGGGCGGCGAAGATGGGCGGCGCGGCCTCGATGGCATTGGCACCGGTGCCGGCATAGGCGACATGGGTGGGCAGCCCCTTCAGATGGATCTGAAACCACAGCACGCCGACCTGTGCCGAGACCAGCGTTTCGGCGAAGGGTTCCGGGATCAGCGCCGCATCGGCGCGATAGCCGCGCGCAAGGCAGGCTAGCGCGCCGTTGCCGGTGCATTCTTCCTCGACCACGGATTGCACAAAGACGGGCGCGGCAGGCTGGAAGCCCGCGCGGCGCAACGCATCCAGCGCGAACAGGTTCGCCGCCAGCCCGGCCTTCATGTCGCCTGCGCCGCGCCCATACATCCAGCCACTGTCAACACGCGGCGCAAAGGGCGGGCTGTCCCACATGTCCAGCGGACCTTCGGGGACCACATCGATATGGCCGTTCAGGATCAGGCTGCGGCCCTTGGCACTCCGGGGCGTGTGGCTGGCGACCACATTCACCGCGTCCTCGTAATCGCCGATGACTGGGGAAAAGCCGGGCAGGTGGCGGATATCGTCCAGCCGGATCTGCCAGCGGTCCACGGACAGCCCGCGCGCGGCATATTCAGAGGCGATGAAGTCCTGCGCCGACTGTTCTTGCCCACGGGTCGAGGGATGGGCGGTCAGTTCGGCCAGAAATTCGGTCTGCGCGTCGAAACCGGCATCGACGGCGCGCAGGATCCCGGTGGTTGGAAGGTCGGGTGTCTGGTTCATCGTCGGCCTCAGAAGCGTGGGATCTCGCCCGCGGGCAGGATCAGCGGGGCGCCGGTCTTGGCCACCACCTCGGCGGTGGTAACACCGGCCGCCAGTTCGGCAAGCACCAGCCCGTCGGGCGTGACATCGCAGACGGCGAGATCGGTATAGATGCGGTCGACGCAACCCGGCGCGGTCAGCGGTAGCGAGCAGCTTGCAACGATCTTTGGCCGGCCGGCCTTGTCGGTATGGGTGGTGATGACGCCGACGCGGCGGGCCTTTTGCGCCAGTTCGATGGCGCCGCCGGCGCCGGGGGTGAAGCTGCCGGGGATCATCCAGTTTGCCAGATCGCCATTGCCCGCGACCTCGAACGCGCCCAGCAGCGTCAGGTCCAGCCGGCCCGAGCGCACGATTGCAAAGCTGACGGCGCTGTCGAAAAAGGCCGCGCCCGGCAGGGTCGAGACATAGGCCCCACCGGCGTCGATCAGGTTGCGGTCCTCGGACCCTTTCGCGCGCACCGGGCCGACGCCGCTGATGCCGTTTTCGGCATGCAGACAGACGGGCAGGGCGGGCGGCACATGGCGCAGAACCTGGGTGGGCAACCCGATGCCCAGATTGACCACCATGCCGGCGCGAATATCGCGGGCGGCGCGGGCCAGCATGCGTTCGCGCGGGCTATCGCTTGACGACACCGTAAACCTCCGGCAGGGATTCGGGCAGGGCGACGACCCGGTCGACAAAGGGGCCGGGCGTGTGGATGTCATCGGGGTCAAGGCCGCCCAGAGGCAGCACACATTCCGCCTCGGCGATGGTGGTGCGGGCGGCCATGGCCATCAGCGGGTTGAAATTCCTGGCCGAGGCCGCAAAGCGCAGATTGCCGAAGCCGTCCGCCGCCGCCGCATGGATCAGCGCGAAGTCGGCGCGCAAGGCGGGCTCGACCAGATAGCTGCGACCGTCGGGCATGGTGACGCGCTGCTTGCCCTCGGCCATGCGGGTGCCGATGCCAATGTCGCTGAGAAACGCCGCCATTCCCGCGCCGCCAGTGCGGATCCGTTCGGCAAGGATGCCCTGCGGCACGAATTCGACCGCCACCCGGCTTTCGTTCATCGCCGCGACCATATTGGCGTTCAGCCCGATATGGCTGGTGATCAGCCGCGCCATCTGGCCCGATTGCAGCAACAGGTCGATGCCCATGCCGGATTCGTTGGCGTCGTTCTTGATGATGGTCAGGTCGCGGGCGCCATGGTCCACCAGCGCGCGGATCAGCGTGAAGGGTGTGCCCGGCACGCCGAAGCCGCCGACCATGACCGAAGCCCCGTCGGGAATATCGGCCACGGCGCGGGCGGCGTCGATGATGCGGCTGTCGAGCCTCATGCCGCCTCCGCCACTGGCAGGCCGGCTTCGACCGCGAAGGCATCCAGCGCCTCGGTCAGCAGGCTGATGATCTCGTCGATCTGGGTGGGCGTCACGATCAGCGGCGGGCAGACCATGAAATGATCCCCCTCCAACCCGCCACGGGTGCGGCGCGCATAGATGATGAGCCCACGTTCGTAAGCCAGATCAACCAGTCGCAGATAGGCGTTCAGTTCCTTGGGCAGGGGCGCCATGGTGCTGCGATCCGAGACCAGTTCGAAGGCCAGCAGCAGCCCCTTGCCACGCACGTCGCCGATGAAGGGATAGCGGTTCATCAGCCCTTCCAGCCGCGATTTCAGCAGATCGCCCATGCGCGCTGCGTTGTCGGTCAGCCCGCCACGTTGTAGTTCGGTCAGCACCGCGCAGCCAGCCGCGCAGGCCAGCGGGTTGCCAGCATAGGTATGGCCGTGCAAAAAGCCGCCCGCGTCCAGCACCGGCTCGACGATATCGCCGCGCGCGACCATCGCGCCAAGCGGCACATAGCCGGCGGCAAAGCCCTTGGACAGCGCCATGATGTCGGGCGTCACCCCCCAGTGCTGGGCGGCGACAAAGCGGCCGGTGCGGCCGGCGCCGGTCATCACCTCGTCATAGATCAGCAGTATGCCGAATTCGTCGCAGATCTCGCGGATGCGAGTATAGTAGCTGTCGGGCGCCACCAACGCCCCGGTCGAGGCGCCGCCCACCGGCTCCATGATGAAGGCCAGCACGGTTTCGGGGCCTTGGGCGACGATCTCGTCGCGCAGCATCTCGGCATAGCGCAGGCCGCGCGCGGCATCGTCCAGATTGTCGCGGTCCAGATAGCAGGTGGGCGCGGGAACCTTGGGCATCACCCGCATCATCGGCGCGAATGGGCCGGTAAAGCTGTCCATGCCGGTGATCGCCAGCGACCCCATGGTCGAGCCGTGATAGGACGGAAAGCGCGAGATCACCTTCCACGCCCTGTCGCGCCCCTGGGTTAGCGCGTATTGGCGCGCCAGCTTGATCGTGCTTTCGACCGCTTCGGACCCGCCCGAGACGAAGAACACCCGGTCAAGGCCCGCGGGCATCATCTCGGCGGTCATCCGGGCCAGATCCTCGGCCGGTTGGTTCTGGAAATGCAGCCGGTAACCGAAGGTCGATTTCGCCATCTGTGCCTGCATCGCCGCCAGCACGCGCGGGTTGGAGTGGCCGATATTGCTGACCATCGCGCCCGATGACCCGTCCAAGTAGCGCCGCCCTTCTGTGTCCCACAGATAGATCCCCTCGGCCCGGTCCAGCATTGGGCGGGACAGGCGGGACTGATAGAAAAGATGGCTGCTCATGATCGGCCTTCGAGATGTTTGCGCAGGAAGTTGCGGGTGCGTTCGTTGGTGGGGTTGCGGAAGATCACATCGGGCGGGCCTTCCTCGACCACGACGCCCTGATCCATGAACAGGACGCGGTCGCAGACATCCTGCGCGAAGCCCATTTCATGGGTGACGATCAGCATGGTCATGTGTTCCTGCGCCAGCCGCTTCATCACTGCGTTCACTTCTTCGACCAGTTCGGGATCAAGGGCCGAGGTCGCTTCGTCAAACAGCATCACCTTGGGCTTCATCGCCAGCGCGCGGGCAATGGCCACGCGCTGTTTCTGGCCGCCCGACAACTGGCTGGGGAAATAGTCGATGCGTTCCAGCATGCCGACATGATCCAGCTGTTCCTCGGCCAGCTTGTCGACATCGGCCTGCGATAGACCCTTCAGCAGGCGCGGGCCAAGGGTGACATTTCCGCGCACGGTCAGATGCGGGAACAGGTTGAAATGCTGGAACACCATGCCGATTTCCTGCCGGATCCGGTTGATATGGCGTTCGTATTCGCGCGGCGGCAGACGCTTGTTCACCTGCTCGCCTTCAAGGAAGATCTCGCCGCCCGACAGGGGGTCAAGCTCATTGATGGCGCGCAGGAAGGTGGATTTGCCTGATCCCGAAGGACCGATGATCGCCACGATCTCGCCCCGGTTCACGGTCAGGCTGATATCCTTCAGCACCTCCAGCGCGCCATAGCTTTTGGCAGCGTTTCGGATCTCGATGATGGGTTGTTCGGTCACACGGATCCCCCTTTCAGCGCGAAGCGGCGATGCGGCGCTCGATCCGGCGCTGCACGGCTTCCATGCCGAGGTTGACGATGTAGTAAAGAACCGCCGCCGCCAGGTAGAATTCGAACGGGCGGAAGGTGCGGCTGATGGCCTGCTGCGCCGAAAGCGTCAGTTCAGCCACCCCGATCACCGATACCAGCGCCGAATCCTTCAGCAGCGCGATCATGTTGTTGCCGATGGGCGGGATGACCGCGCGCACCGCCTGCGGGATGACGACATGGCGCAGCGCCTGCCAGCGCGACAGGCCGATGGTGCGGGCGGCCTCGGTCTGGCCCTTGTCGACGGCCAGGATCGCGGCCTGGATCAGTTCCGAGTTATAGACCGCGAAATGCAGCCCCAGCCCGATGACGCCGGCAACGAAGGCGGGCAGGTCGATGCCGATCTGGATCAGCCCGAAATAGATCAGGAACAGTTGCAGCAGCAGCGGCGTGCCCATGAACAGGGCCTCGAACAGGCGAAAGGGCCAGCGGATCACTGCCGGCGCATACAGTGCCACCACCGCGAACAGCACCCCGCCGATATAGGACAGCACCCCCGCCAGCACGGTGATGGCAACGGTCCAAAGCGTGCCTTGCAGAAGCAGCCCCCAGAAGCCGCCCAGAACGCTGAAATCAAGTCCCATGCTGCCCCCCGGTCATGCGATGCGTGCCTTGCGATCCAGCCAGCCGACCACACGGCCGACCGACAGGATGATGATGAGGTAGAGAATCCCCGCCAGCAGGAACATTTCGAACGGACGATAGGTCGAGCCGATATAGCGCTGCGCGGTATAGGTCAGCTCGACCACGGAAATCGGCGCGACAAGGGCGGTGGCCTTGATCAGCGCGTTGATATTGACGCCAAGCGGCCGGATCATCAGCCGCATCGCCTGCGGCAGGATGACGTGGCGCATGGCCTGCCAACGCGACATGCCGATGGTGCGCGCCGCCTCGGTCTGGCCTCGATCGACGGCGATGATGGCGCCGCGGATCGTCTCGGTCATATAAGCGCCGGCATTGACGCCCAGCCCGATGACCCCGGCCTGAAAGGCGTCCAGCTGGATGCCGATCTGCGGGCCGCCGAAATACAGCAGGAACAGCTGGATCAGCGCCGGCGTGCCGCGAAAAACGCTGACATAGGCCGCCCCCAGAAAGCGCAGAACGCGTGAGCGCGACAGCCGCGCCGCCGCCCCCAGCGATCCGCAGATCAGCCCGAGGATCGCCGTCAGCACCGACAGCAGCACCGTCACCCAAGCCGCCTTCAGAAAGAAGGGGAAGACCGTGCGGATCAGTTCGAAATCCATTGCCCCGCCTGTTCGCGCGGCCCCGGCAGGCATCTGCCCGGCCGGGGCGTTTCACCTTAGCGGATGTCGCCGCCGACCCATTCCTCGGCGATTTTCAGATAGGTGCCGTCTTCCATCATCGCATCCAGCGCCTTCTGCATCTCGGCGGCGAGGGCGGGGTTGTCCTTGCGGATGGCGATCCCGGCGGCGAAGGTTTCTGCCTCGGGATAGTCGACCTCGACCGCGTTGGTCTTGCCTTCCTTGATGGCGATCATCACCGGGATGTCGTCGTTGACGATGGCGTCGACGCGGCCGTTTTCCAGTTCCAGCAGCAGCTCTGGCAAGCCCTTGTAGGTGCGGACGTTATAGCCCTGGTCGCGTGTCCATTGGTCATGCGTTTCGCCCAGAGTGACCCCGACGGTGGCGTCCTTCAGGTCGTCGACGCTTTTGACCTTGCCATCGGCCGGGGCGAAGATGCCGCGGCGGGTGTTGTAATAGGGGCCAACGAAGTCGACGACCTGCTGGCGTTCCTCGGTGATCGACATCGAGCCGACGACAGCGTCATATTTGTTGGCCAGCAACCCGCCGATGATGCCGTCCCAGGCGGTGGTGACGATCTCGGCCTCGACGCCCATGCGTTTGGCGATCTCGGTGCCGATTGCGGCATCGAAGCCCACGACTTCGTTCTGTTCGTTGACGAAGTTGAAGGGCGGATAGGCGCCCGACATGGCGATGCGCATCACGCCGGCTTCCTTGATCTTGTCCAGATCCTCGGCAAGGGCGGGTGCTGCGGTCAGCGCCGCTGCGATCAGGGCGCCACTGGTCAGCGCACGGCTGATAAAGCTCATCATCTTCTCCCATGTTGGTCGCATTTTTTACGAGTCCTCGGATTATCTTGCGTTGTCAGTTTTCATCGGACAAACAGATAATTCCTATTCAAAGCATAGATGACATTTATGTACGACCGCCGCTTCGTCTGGAATCTGGACTGGAATCTGCTTCGAACCTTCATGGTAATCGCCGACCGGCAGGGTATCACGGCGGCTGCGAATGTGCTGGGGGTGAAGCAACCCACCGTCAGCGCGGCCCTGCAACGGCTGGAGGCCAGCATGCAGGTCCAATTGGTTGCCCGTGGGCCGCGCCAGTTCGACCTGACCCCGGCGGGGCGGCAATTGTATCAGGAAGCGGCAGCGATTTTCGGCGCCGTCGCCCAGCTTCCCGACCTGATTGCCGAGAATGGCGACAGGCTGCAGGGACAGGTGACCGTCGCATTGGCAAGCCATGTTGTCTCGACCCATTTCGACGATCTGCTGTCACGCTTCGGGCTGGAACATCCCGGAATTGGCTTTGCGCTGCCGGTCCATGAAAGCCGCGAAGTGGCGAACATGGTCCGCGAAAACCGCGTCACCGCCGGAATCTGCCTGTTGGATCACCCGCCCGAGGGGTTGCAGACCCGCGTGTTGTTTCACGAACATTTCGCCATCTATTGCGGGGCTGGCCATCCGGGCTTCGGTCGCGTGGCGATACCGGCGGCAGAATTGGCCGAATATGAAACCGTCAGCTTCCAGACCGAGACGCTGGACGGCCCGCTGCGCGACGTACGCCTGATGCGTGACCGGATCGGCCTGAAATCACATCCGCGCGGACTGTCATCCAGCCTGCACGAGTTGCGTCGGATGATCGCCGCCGGGCTGGGGATCGGCGCGCTGCCGGTTCATATTGCCGCCGATGATGTCGCGCGAGGCCGGTTGCGGCGGATCGAGGTGCCCGGCGGCGTGGCGCGGGTGCCGGTCCATCTGGTGCGACACGGGGGGCGTCGCTTCTCGGCCGCCGAGGCGGCCTTTCTGGCTGCGCTTGACCAGATGCTGGATCAGGTGCCCGAGACCGCGCGCGACTATGGCTGAGCGGAGCGTCATGCGGGGCTGCGCAAAAGCCCTCGGCGATCAATCCGCTGTTCGGTTCCGTCGAACGCGGCATTTCATTCAAGCCCGCTTGTTGCGAACGATCCGCGATCGTAACTTCGACCCAGAAGACAGATTTCCGGCCATCACGGCCGACACATACCTGAACCGAAACAGATCGGGATAATCATGAGCAAACCGAAAATCGCCATTATCATCGGCTCGACCCGCGAGACGCGTTTCGCCGACAAACCGGCTGCCTGGCTGCTGGAAAACGCCCAGAAGCGTGACGACCTGGAATTCGAACTGGTCGATCTGCGCGATTACGACCTGCCGTTGTTCAACGAGGTCGCCTCGAACCTGTGGGTGCCGTCGCAGGACCCGCGAGTGGTGAAATGGCAGCAGAAGCTGGCCGAATTCGACGGCTATATGTTCGTGACCGCGGAATACAACCACTCGGTCAGCGGTTCGCTGAAAAACGCGCTGGATCAGGCCTATAAGGAATGGAACCACAAACCGATGGCCGCGATGGGCTATGGCGGCGTGGGTGCCGCGCGCGCCATCGAACATCTGCGCGGCATCGCGGTTGAGCTTCAGATGGTCCCGATCCGCAATGCCGTCCATCTGGGCGGGGGCGAGTTCATGAAGGTCAGCCCGCTGGGCCAGAACGGCGACATGTCCGAGGTCGATGCCGTGCTGCAGCCCTCGTTGCAGGCGACGCTGGACGAGCTGGCATGGTGGACGAATGCCACCAAGGCGGCGCGCGAAAAAACCGCGTAATCCGATCAGGGCGGCCCACAACGGCCGCCCTTTTCATTGCCGCGCGGCTGAACCGGGTCCATGGTTGGCCGCGAGAGATACCGCAGGAGAGGGAGAGCCGAGATGACCACCATCACCAAGGAAGAAGACGGCCGCCATGGCCGTTATGTCGCCCGCATCGACGGCATCGCGGCCGAGGGTGAGATCACCTTTACCCATCGCGGCCCCGGCGTCATCAGTGCCGATCATACCGGGGTTCCCGATGCGATGGGTGGCAAGGGCGTGGCCAAGGCGTTGCTGGATTTCATGCTGGAGGACGCGCGCGCCAATAGTTTCCGCATCATTCCGATCTGCCCCTTTGTGCGCGGCCAATATGCGCGTCACCCGGAATGGTCGGACCTGTTCACCACCAAGCCCGGCGAAGACCCCTGAGAGTTGTCGTCGCACAGGACCACAGCGATCCGCAGCATGCTTGCGGGTGGGATGTAACGGAAAGGAAGACCGATGGGATTGCTTGTCGACGGCGTCTGGCAGGACAAATGGTATGACACCGCCAGCACGGGCGGACGGTTTCAGCGCAGCACGACCGGCTGGCGCAACTGGATCACGCCCGACGGCGCGGCCGGGCCAACGGGCAAGGGCGGCTTCAAGGCCGAAAGCGGGCGCTATCATCTCTACGTCTGCCTAGCCTGCCCATGGGCGCATCGCACGCTGATTTTTCGGGCGCTGAAGGGGCTTCAGCCCCATATCGACATCTCGGCGGTGCATCCCGACATGCTTTCGGACGGGTGGGAATTCCGCACCGATTTCCCCGGCGCTACCGGCGACCGGCTGTTCGGGCTGCCTTTCCTGCGCGACATCTACCTTAAGGCCGATCCAAAGGCTTCTGGCCGGGTGACGGTGCCGGTTCTGTGGGACAAGCAGACGGACACCATCGTCAGCAACGAAAGCGCCGATATCATCCGCATGTTCAACTCCGCCTTCGACGGGCTGACCGGAAACACGGACGACTATTGGCCAGAAGATCTGCGCCCGCAGATCGAGGCGTTGAACGCCCGCATCTACGACACCGTCAATAACGGCGTTTACAAGGCCGGCTTTGCCACCACGCAGGAAGCCTATGACGAGGGCGTCGTTCCGTTGTTCGAAAGCCTCGACTGGCTGGAGGATCTGCTGGGCCGCAACCGCTATCTGACCGGCGACCGTTTGACCGAGGCCGATTGGCGCCTGTTCACCACCATGGTCCGCTTCGACCCGGTCTATCACACGCATTTCAAATGCAACCGAAAGTGGCTGCGCGAATATCCGAACCTCTGGGGCTGGACGCGCGAGCTTTACCAGATCCCCGGCGTGGCCGAGACGGTGGATATGGGCCATATCGTCCGCCACTATCATTACAGCCACGACACGATTAACCCGTATCGGATCATCCCGATCAACCCGGTTATCGACTGGATGGAGCCGCACGGCCGAGGCTAGGACAGTTTACGCCCCCGCGTCGCCGGTGCTGGTTTCGGTGCGTTCTCGCGGCATCGTCAGCGGTTCCGGCACTGGTGCCGTGTGCATACGGTCGCGGCCCGACATCATGCCGCCCTGCGTCTGCTCGATCAGGCGGTCGGCGTCGCGGTTGCGGATGTCGGCCAGCGTTTCCTCGATGCTGGCTTCCGAGCAGGTGAGGGCGCGCAGACCTTCGGCCCCCATCAGAAGCGCGGATTCGACGGTTTCGCGGATTTCGTAATCGACACCAGCGCGGCGCAACTCCATCGAATGGCCCCGGTCATAGCTGCGCACCAGAAGCGTGGCATTGGGGAACTGGTGCTTGGCCAATTCGACGATCTGGTTTGCCGCCTTGCGGTCATCGACGCAGACCATGATCACCTCGGCATCCTCGGCGCCGGAATGGCGCAGGATATCCAGCCGGGTGCCGTCGCCGTAATAGACCTTGAAGCCCCAGCGTTCGGCCTCTCGGATGCGGTCGGGACTGCTGTCGATGACGGAAACCTGGACGCCGCGCGCCAGCAGCAGTTGCAGGGCGATCTGGCCGAAACGGCCAAAGCCGATGACCAGCACCTGGCCCTTCAGCTCGAAGGCGGGATCGACACCCTCCATCGAGGGATCGCTGCGCAGAAACCGGTCCGAGGCCAGCAGCACCAGCGGCGTTACCGCCATGGACAGGATCACGACGCTGGCAAAGATCGCCGTCTCGCGGTCGCTGATCAGCCCGCCGCCAAGTGCCGCGGTGTAAAGGACAAAGGCAAATTCACCGCCCTGGGCGAACATCGCCGTGCGGTGGAGGGCGGCGGTATTTGTGCTGCCGAAGGCGCGGGCGACGCCGTAGATCGCGATGCCCTTGACCGCGACATAGACCGCCAGCATGGCCAGCAGCAGCGGCCATTCCGTGGCGACGATGCGCAGGTCAAGCGACATGCCGACGGCCAGGAAGAACAGCCCCATCAGCAGGCCCCGGAAAGGCTCGATATCGCTTTCGATCTGGTGGCGATAGCTGGAGCCCGACAGCATCACGCCCGCAAGAAACGCACCCATTGCCATCGACAGCCCGACCGCTTCCATCAGCAGCGCCGAACCCAGCACCACCAGAAGCGCGCCCGCCGTCAGCACTTCGCGCGCGCGGGCGCGGGCCAGCAGCGCAAAGAACGGATCCAGAAGCCAGCGCCCGACGATCAGCAGCACCGCAAGCCCCGCCAGCGCCATTCCCAACGCGCGCAGCCCGCCTTCGCCGGTATCGGCCGGGGAAAGGAAGGCCACCACCGCCAGCAGCGGCACGATCATCAGATCTTCGAACAACAGGATCGAGACGGCCTTCTGCCCCTCGGCACTGGCAAGCTCGCCGCGATCCGCAAGGGTGGACATGATCACGGCGGTCGAGGACATCACGAAGCCGGACCCGGCTACAAAGGCAATCGCCCAGGGCAGTCCGAAGATCAGGTAGCCAGCGAGCGTCAGCAGCGCGATCGCCACGCTGACCTGCGCCAGCCCCAGCCCGAAAATCTGCCCGCGCATGGTCCACAGTTTCTGCGGTCGCAGCTCCAGCCCGATGACGAACAGGAACATGACGACGCCCAGTTCTGAAAAATGCAGGATCGCCTGCGGATCGGTGAACAGCCCCAGAACCGACGGCCCGACAAGAGCGCCGGCAGCGAAATAGCCCAGCACCGAACCGAGCCCCAGCCGCCGAAACAGCGGAACCGCAACCACCGCTGCAGCCATAAGGACCACAACCGGCCCGATCGTGTGCCCCAAGCCCTCGACCGCCATGCGATTCTCCTTTTCTCCGGTTTGCCTGATTGTTCGTGCCCAGAGATCAAGTTGCAAGCAGTCCGTTCGGCTTGGGCGAAACGACGCAAGAAAGGGCCGCCGGAAGTCCCGGCGGCCCCGAAATGGCTTGCAACTGTCCCGCTTCAGTCCAGCGGCTTCAGCCCGGCCTCGATCTGGGCGCGGCGCGGCTCCAGGAAGGGGGGTAGGGACAGGCCTTCGCCCATGGTCTCGATCGGTTCGTCCACGGCGAAACCGGGGCCGTCGGTGGCGATCTCGAAAAGGTTGCCGCCGGGTTCGCGGAAATAGAGGCTGCGGAAGTAATACCGCTCGACCTCGCCCGAGGAGGGGATGCGGAACTCGTTCAGGCGGTTGGCCCAGCCGTGGATCGTCTGCACGTCCGGGGTGCGGAACGCGACGTGGTGGACGGCGCCCGCGCCCTGACGCGCGACCGGCAGATCGGGCTGGACGGCGACATGCAGTTCGGCTGCCGGTCCGCCGGGTCCCATCTCGAACACATGAACCTGGCCCTGGCCGTCCGGGCTGGCATAGTCGCGGACACGGCGCATGTTCATCACGCGGGTCAGCACCGCCTCGGTCGGGGCAAGATCGGCGACTGAAATGGTGATCGGGCCAAGACCACGGATCTGGTGTTCGGCGTCGACGGGGCTGCGTTCCCACGGGTTCGCCTCGCCCGGAATGTCGCCGGTCAGGCGAAAGCGCTGCCCCTCTGGGTCTTCGAAATCCAGCGTGGCGCGGGTATCGGTACTGGCGATATCGCCGACCAGCAGGCCCCGGTCGCGCAGCCGCGCGGACCAGAAATCAAGGCTGGATTCATTCACGCGCAGCCCGGTGCGGCTGATCGAATGGGTGCCGCGCCTTTCGCGTGAGACGGGCCAGTCGAAGAAGGTCAGATCGGTGCCAGCGCTGCCTTTGCCATCGGCGAAGAACAGGTGATAGGCCGAGGTATCGTCCTGGTTCACGGTCTTCTTCACGCGGCGCAGGCCCAGCGTATCGGTATAGAAGCGATTGTTGGCCGGAGCATCGGCGGTGATCGCGGTCAGGTGGTGAATGCCGGTAAGGTCCATGTCGGTCTCCTTTTCGTTGCCATCAATATTGACCCCTGTCGTGCCTTACGCCAGCCGGACAAAGCCGAAGCCGGCGTTCGAATATTGCGAACGGGGCGGGGGCTGCTATGCTGCCGCCATGCGCTATGACCTCGACCAGATAGAGACCTTCCTTGCGGTGATGGAACTGGGCACCGTGACCGCGGCGGCGGCGCGGCTGAACCTGTCGAAATCCGTCATCTCGAAACGGATCAGCGATTTCGAGACGGTGATCGGGGCGGCACTGTTCAAGCGCAATGCCGGCCGCATCACCCCGACCGAGGCCGCGATCCGCCTGTCCGAACGGTTGCGTCCGGCATTATCGGAATTGGTCGCAGCCACCGAAAGCGCCGCATGGGGGATGGACGGCGCGGCCAGTCTGCGCGGCTCACTGGCGATTGCCGCGCCGATGACCTTTGGCACCATGTACCTGACCCCGGTTCTGGCCCGCTTTGCCGCAGCCCACCCGGCGCTGGAACTGCGGGTCGATTACGACGATCGGCTGCGCGATATTACCCGCGACGGTTTCGATCTGGGCATCCGTGTCGGCAATGCCCGCGATGGCGCGCTGATGGCGCGCAAGCTGTGCGAGGATCGGCCTGTGGTCGTGGCCAGCCCGGCCTATCTGGAACGGGCGGGCATCCCGGCGACCCCGGCCGATCTGGCCCAGCATCCGGTGATCGGTTACAGCCATGTCCCCAATGCGCAGATCTGGCAGTTCAAACAGGGCGGTCGCATGATCTCGCCAGCGGTCAATGGTCGGCTGACGCTGAACAATGGCGAGGCGATCCGCGACATGGCGGTCGAAGGGCTGGGCCTTGCCATGCTGCCGGGCTTTATCGTCGCCCGCGCCCTTGCCGATGGTCGTCTGGTTCGGGTTCTCCAAGACGTCGAGTCGCGCGTGATGCCGATCATGGCGGTCTGGCCGCCTGTCTCGCCCATGCCGATCAAGTTGCGGATGCTGATTGACTATCTCGCGGCCGAATTTGCCGTGTCCGACTGGTGCGGCGCGGAATAGGACCGGCGCCAGATGACCAATGCCACAGCGATCAGGATCCCCGTTGCCGCCACGGTCACGCCGATAAAGGCGTTTTCGAACGCCATGCGGGCCAGCATGGTGACCTCTGCCGCCTGCGCGGCGGGCAGGGCCTCGGACAGGATCAGTGCCTCGTCCAGACTGTCGCGGGCTTCGGGCGCAATGGCGATATGGCCCGGCAGGCTCAGGCTGCGAGTATAGATCGCTGTCATCAGGCTGCCCAGAAGGGCGACGCCAAGCGCCCCACCCAGTTCATAGGACACTTCCTCGACCGAGGCGGCCATGCCGGCGCGATCCTCGGGTGCGGACAGCATGATCGCGCTGGAGGCCCCGGTCATGGCTGCACTCACCGAAAACCCCATCGCTGCCAGCGCCGCAATCCATATGACAGCGGGCCCGTCCCGCGTCAGCAAATAGGCCGCCAGCGCCAGCCCCGTCGACAGCAACGCCATCCACAAAACCCGCATCGCACCCATACGGGGCAATGCCAGCCCCGTCAGTGGCCCGGCGAAGAAGGCCGCGGCCGGAATGGGCAAGATCACCAGTCCCGCCTGCAAGGGGCTGAGGTTCTGGACAAGTTGCAGATGCTGGCTCAGCACCAGTTCCACCCCCACAAGCGCCCCCGATGCGGTTAGCGCCGTGGCCACCCCGGCCGAAAAGCGGGGATTGGAAAACAGCGCAAAATCGATCAGCGGATGCGCGCTGCCCAACTGGCGGCGCACGAACAGCGTCAGAAACACCGCCCCGAGGATCAGCGCCGGCACGACAAGCGCCGGATCCGGGTTGCGCTTGCTGATTTCCTTGATGGCAAATGTCACACCCACCAACCCGATCAGCACTTGCAGCGAACCGATCAGATCCCATGGCCGATCAGCATTGCCGGGCCGGTTTTCCAGCAGCATCGCACCCGCGAGCAGGGCCACCAGCACCACCGGCACGTTGATAAGAAAGACCGAGCCCCACCAGAAATATTCCAGCAGCAGACCGCCCAGTACCGGCCCAAGCGCCGAGCCGCCCGATGCCACGGCGGCCCAGATGCCGATGGCGAATGCGCGTTCTGCCTCGTCGGTGAAGGTCAGCCGGATCAGCGACAGCGTGGCGGGCATCATCATTGCCGCCCCCACCGCCAGCAGGACCCGCGCCGCGATCAGCAGTTGTGGCGTGGGCGCGAATGCCGCAAACGCCGAGGCAAGCCCGAACAGGACCAGCCCCATCAGGAACATCCGCTTGTGCCCGGCCCGGTCACCCAGCGTGCCCAGCCCGGGCAGCAGCCCTGCCACCACCAGCGGATAAGCGTTCACGATCCACAGCTTTTCCGAGGCCGTCGCGCCCAGATCATGGGTCAGACGGGGCAGGGCCGTATACAGCACTGTCATGTCGACGACGATCAGCAGCAACGCGCTGGAAACAATGGCCAGCACCAGCCAGCGATTACGAGACAGCATTGCCTTTCCTTTCCGGTCGCGGGCCTCACCACCACTATAAATACGGTTGTACTGAAAGTGCGGCTGCTATTCAATACCTGCGTATGGAAATTAGGAGGAAAACATGACGGGACGCCCGCGCAGCATCGACAGGGACAAGGTTCTGGACGCGGCCGAAGGCATTGTTACGACCACGGGGGCGGCTGGTCTGACCTTTGAAGCCGTTGCCCGCGCTGCCGGCATCACCAAGGGTGGCGTGCAGTATTGCTTTGGCACCAAGGAAAAGCTGATCGGCGCCATGATCGATCGCTGGAGCGACGCTTTTGAGGTCAACATCGCCAATCTGGTCGGTCCCGATCCCGCACCGGCCGAGGTGGTCCGAGGCCATTTGACCGTGACGCGGGACGAGGACGCGGCCGATCATTCTCGCTCGGCGGTCATGATGACGGCACTGTTGGATCGTCCCGAACGCGTGGCAGAGTTGCGCGACTGGTACATGCAGCGTTTGGCCGGGCTGGATCTGGGCCGCGACGGGGATCGCCGGGTGGCCTTGGCGTTTCTGGCCGGCGAGGGTGCGTTTCTGCTGCGGGCGCTTGGGCTGATCGAATTTGAAGATGCCGATTGGACCCGACTTTTCGACGATATGTTGGCGTTGTTGGGGCCGGGTCGTACTGCCTAGAGAGCCTCGGCTAACGGTGAGCCTTGCCCGCAGTGGAAGCGCGGGCCGCACCAACGATGCGATGCTGGGTTCAGCTTAGTTGGGCCAGGCGCATTACCATTGCGCGCTAATGAGACTACCTTCGATATGCGAAAGGCCGGGCGTAGCGCCCGGCCCTTCCTGCATCTTGCTGCTGTGTTCAGTCCCAATCGAGAACGATCTTGCCGCTGTGACCCTGTCGCATCGTCTCGAACCCTTCGACGAAGCTGTCGACCGGCAGTTCGTGGGTTATCACCCCGCTGATATCCAGCCCGTTTTCCAGCATCGCCAGCATCTTGTACCAGGTCTCGAAGATCTCGCGGCCATAGATGCCCTTGATGGTGATGGATTTAAGCACGATCCGGCTCCAATCCACTGGGGTCGAGCCGGGCGGGATGCCCAGCATGGCGATGCGCCCGCCCATGACCATGGCCTCGACCATCTGATCGAAGGCGCGCGGATTGCCAGACATTTCCAGTCCGACGTCAAAGCCCTGACGCATGCCAAGACGGGCGGGGATCGCGGCCAGATCCTCGGTTGCGACATTCACCGGAACGACATCGGCGACGCGCGCCGCCAGATCCAGCCGGGTCTGGTTCACATCGGTGATCACCACATGGCGCGCACCGACATGGCGCGCGACCGCCGCCGCCATGATCCCGATGGGACCGGCGCCGGTGACCAGCACGTCCTCGCCGATCAGGTTAAAGCTGAGCGCGGTATGGACGGCATTGCCCAGCGGGTCCAGAATCGCCCCGATCCGGTCGGGCACGCTGTCGGGCAGCGGGACCACGTTAAAGGCAGGCAGGCGCAGATATTGCGCGAAGGCACCCTGCACATTCACCCCGATCCCCTTGGTTTCGGGGTCCAGATGGAACTGGCCGGACCGGCTTTGCCGGCTGGTCGTGCCGATGAGGTGCCCCTCGCCCGAGACGCGCTGACCGACGGTCAGATCCTTCACATCACGGCCCAGCTCGACAATCTCACCCGCGAATTCATGGCCGGTGATCATGGGCACCGGCACCGTGCGCTGCGCCCATTCGTCCCAGTTCCAGATATGAATATCGGTGCCGCAGATGCCGGTCTTGCGGATGCGGATCAGCACGTCCGAGGGGCCGATTTCAGGGACGGGTTCGTCCTGAAGCCACAGCCCGACTTCGGGTTTCGCCTTGACCAGAGCTTTCATCGGATTACTCCTGTTTCGCGGCCTGCCTCGCGGAAGGCCTGCAAGGCGATGTCCAGATCTTCCATGGCGATGGCCGCGTTCATCTGGGTGCGGATGCGGGCCTGACCGCGCGGCACGACCGGGAAGAAGAAGCCAGCGACATAGACGCCGCGCTGATCCAGCGCCTGCGCCATCTGCTGGGCCAGCGTGGCCTCGCCCAGCATCACCGGGACGATGGCGGTTTCGCCCGGCAGCAGGTCGAAACCCGCATCGGCAAGGCCGTCGCGCCAGTATTGGGTCTTGCGGAACAGTTCGCTGCGCAGGTCGTCCGCGCCCTCGACCAGATCAATCGCGGCAAGGCCGGCGGCGGTGATCGCCGGCGGCAGCGCGTTCGAGAACAGATAGGGTCGCGCGCGCTGGCGCAGCAGGTCGATGACCGGCTGCGGCCCGGCGATATAGCCGCCAAGCGCCCCGCCAAGCGCCTTGCCCAGCGTGCCGGTGATGACGTCGGCGCGGGTGCCAAAATGCGCCGCCGTCCCGGCCCCCTTCGGCCCCAGAATGCCCGCCGAATGGCAATCATCGACCATCAGCAGCGCGCCGTACTGATCTGCCAGCGCGCGGATTTCGGGAAGCTTCGCCAGATAACCATCCATCGAAAAGACGCCATCGGTGGCGATCATGATGAAGCGGGCGCCATCGGCGCGGGCCTTTTGCAACTGCGATTCCAGATCCGCCATGTCGGAATTGGCATAGCGATAGCGTTTCGCCTTGCACAGCCGGATGCCGTCGATGATCGAGGCGTGGTTGAGCGCGTCCGAGATGACGGCGTCTTCCGGCCCCAGCAGCGGTTCGAACAACGCGCCATTGGCATCGAAGCAAGAGGCGAACAGGATGCTATCATCATGGCCCAGCCAGCGGGCGATGCGCTGTTCCAGCGTGCGGTGCAGGTCCTGGGTGCCGCAGATGAACCGGACCGAGGCCATGCCGTAACCATGCGTTTCCATCGCCTCATCGGCCGCGGCGCGCAGGGCAGGGTGGTTGGCCAGCCCCAGATAGTTGTTGGCGCAAAGGTTGATGGTCTGGCGGTCGCCCACCGTGATGCGGCTGCCCTGCGGGCTGGTGATCAGCCTTTCGCGCTTGGTCAGCCCGTCAGCCGCGATTGACGCCAGCTCGGCGCTGGCATGGTTCAGGAACTCCGTCGCATCCGCCATAAGTGAATCCTCTCCGTTTTAACGGAAGATACGAGGGGGCGTAGATTCGTGCAAGATAGAAGATAAAATCCGGTATGACGGATTTTTAGCTGTTCCTGACGATCATCAACACCCGTGTCGGATCCTCCCCCGCGGTGACAGTATGGGGGCAGTCGGCGGCGTAATTGGCGGCGTCATTCACCCGCAACTGCGCCTGCTCGCTGCCCGACGTGATGGTGACCGAGCCTTCGAGGACCACCAGATCCTCGCGGCACCCGGCGCGATGGGGCGCTGAATCCAGTGCCGCGCCCGGCTTGAATCGGATTTCGTAGATCTCGTGTTCGCCCACCGATTGCGGCGCGCTGAGGATGCGGATCACCACGTCGCGGCCGCGGTCTTCGATCACCGGGGCGGCGGCGGCGGGGACGACGCGGATCTCTGGTTCCACGCGGCCTTCCAGCAGCCCGGCGAAATCGACCTGCAGCGCCTGGGTCAGGTTCCACAGCGTGGCCACCGTCGGGCTGGATTCGCCGCGCTCTATCTGGCTGACCATCGACCGACTGACGCCCGACAGCTTGGCCACGGCATCAAGGCTGAGCCCCTTGGCGCGGCGTGCCTCTTTCAGGCGGGTTGCAAGGCGGGCGACGATATCAGGGTTCTGGGCCATGGCGGTAAGCTGTGCGCGGGCGCGGCATCTGTCAATATTCGTCAACGACTTCCTGATAGTCGGCGCAGAAGCTGTTGCCGCTGCGGGCGTTGGTCCAGCATTCCCAGCCATCACCGATCCGGTGGTCGCTGACCTCGCCGCCGTTCAGGCGCCAATCGCCGCCTGCGCGGTTGGTCACCGTGCGGTCGCCATCGGGCCAGACGAAAATCTCGGCCGCGCCATCGCCTTCGAATTCCAGCACATGGTAGCGGAACCGCCCGCAATCCTTCTGCGAGGTGACCCGCCCCGCCGCATCCGTCACCCGGCAGGCCGCGGCCGCGCGGGGGTAATCGCCTGCGGACCACGCCGCCAGCAGGGCTCGGTTGGCATCGCAGGCCTGCCCGATACCGTCGCGGCAGCCGCGCAGAAAGGCGTGGGATGCCCGGCTGAGACCGTAGCGCGCGATCTCGGGATGGCTGTCATGGCCCGGCACGAATGCGAGGCCATAGGTCGTTTCGTCCCAATCCAGATGCGCGCGATTTTCGATAAGTGCGCGCCCGTAAAGCAGGCAGCCTTCGCCATCCACCGTTTCCACCCGGTCGTGAAAACAGGCCCGCTGGAACTGCGCCATCGCGTCGGAAGGATCGACATCCCCGCCCTGACCGGCAGCCGCCATCTGGCCCAGATACTTGCAGGCATAAGGTGCGATGCGCAGATCATCGCTATCGCAGACATGTGTGAAATAGCGCCCGGCGGTGTCGTAATCGCGGGTGTTATTCAAGGCGTGCTTGCCCCCGGAATAGCAGGAAAGTGGGTCGGCATCCAATGTCATTGCCGATGTGCAGCCCATGGCATAGGCGGCAGAGGCACCCGCCGCATCGCCCTGCCGCTCCAGCAGCCAGCCGAGGCTCTCGCAGTTTTCCATGCCAACCGAGCCCGCCTTGCAGCCGGCCTGCAACGCCCGCAGCCGCTGATCGGGCTGGCCCGGCCAGGAAATCGCCTGACCATCCGGGCCCTTCCGCTCCTGCACGCTATAGGCAGAGGCAAGCGCGGCGCAGCCGTGGATCCTGTCGCCGCTGCAATTTTCGCGCAACAGCTGTTCGGGGAAGTCCTCTGGCCCGCTGGAAAGGTTGTCGCGAAAAAATGAAAGCGCCGATTTGCAGGCCTGACTGGCAGTCAGGCCGCTTTCCTCGGCGCATTTTCTGGCTTCTTCGTCAAATTTTGCCTGCTGAGGTGCGCGCGCCTCGGGCAGATCGGGGGAAAGGGTATAGGCCAGGCTCCCGCAGCCGGCCCCCGCGGAACCGCGTTCCTCGCAAAGCTCCAACGCCCGCGCGGCCGCCATCCTGCGGTCCAGCACGCTGAACATTCTCTCAAGCTTGCTGACGCCGACGCAGGCGATGACATTGTTCGCCGCGCAGCCGTCGCGCAGCCGGAAATAGACCACGCCGTCGCGTGTGGTGTCGCCGGTCTGTGCCTCTGCAAAACGCGTGAAACCGGTGAATGCCCGGTTGCAGCCCCGACGCGACGCTCGGGCCAGATCGCAGCCGGAAAACAAGGCCTCGGCCAAAGCATATTCGTCATCTGCCGTCAGACTGGCGTCGAGCACCTGCGGGGTGACGTCAATCAGGCCCGCCAGTTCTTCGCAGGTCCAGCCACCAGCCTTACGGCAGGCATGAAGATAGGCCAAAAACGCGGTAAGATGCGCGCCCCGCTCATGCGTCTTGAACTGGAGCTCTGGCCGCCCCAGCAACAGGCAGCTGTCCACGCGTCCTGCATCACAGCCGATCTTGCCCAATTCCGGTTCGATCAGCGCGATGCCTGAACCGGCATTGGGCAAGGCGGTAAAAACAGGCTTGTTGATCCAGCCCTGATCGGATTCCATCAACCGTTGACAGCTCAGCGCGCGGCCTGCCATGCAACCCAGCAAATCAAAGCGCGCCATTTCGGCCTCCAGCGCGTCGTCTCGGGGCCGGATATCCCCAAGCGCCTGGGAATAGCGGGCACAATCGGCGGCCTCGCCCTGCTGGCAACGCCAGCGCAAAAGCTGTTGCGCATCGTTTGAAGCTTCGGCGGGCGGGGTATCGGGCACCATCTCGAAACGGTCCCCGATGCGGTCCAGCGGCGCCGTGAAATCCGCGCCGGTTTCACAATCGGCGCCCTCTGGTAACCGGTCCGATGAGAGCACGCGGCTCCGCGCCAGCAAGCTGATCGGCCCGGCGGTAAGCGCATAGCCATCGCGGGTTCGGTAAGCCGTCATCATCGGTAGAAAGTCGGGGCTGCGGGCGGCGGCCTCGTTCACCCCTTCCAGACTTGCGCGTCGGGCCAGCACCAGATGGCAGCTATTCGGCGGCGCCAGCAGCGGGTGAACTGGCGCGCAGAAATGGTAAAGCGGGCCCATCTCGGCAAAGCCAGGCTCACCCTGGCTTTCGATCCGAAGAAAGCCCTGACCGCTCGCATCAAAGCCGATGCCGTCAATCGTGACCGCCATTCCCGGATCGAGCTGCCCGATCACCGCGCCGCCCGGCTGATCCAGAAGCGCGGCGGGCGCGCAGACCTGCCGGACATTCGCGGGCTGATATGCGGGCAAGGTCTCGGCCCATGCGCCCGGGGCGATCAGGATGAGCGCGAGAAAAAACTGAAACAGCCGGAACATGCGGACCTCGAAACGGATACAGGGGCAGATGCCTTGCACCATAAGCCGCAGAGGTTCGAGGAAGCCATGGCCTTTCGTCGTGCCTGTCGTTTGCTGCGGCTGGCGCACGTGCCGGCGGACGGTCGCAGGCGGGGACAATGTGCGGTTGCAAATGGCAGCTTTTGGGGGAATTGATGCATCATTTAAACGAGGGGATGGAAACATGACTCCGATTGAACCGGTCCACAGTACGGGCGTGCTGCTGACCATTGCCGCGCTTGCGGTCGTGTTGCTGCTGGTTTTGATTATGCGCTTCCGGTTGCATGCCTTCGTGGCACTGGTGCTGGTCAGCCTGCTGACGGCGCTGGTGGCGGGGATTCCCTTTGCCGATGTCGTCCCCGAGATGTTGAAGGGCTTTGGCAGCACGCTGGCCTCGGTCGCGCTGCTGGTCGGTTTCGGTGCCATGATCGGCCGCCTGCTGGAGGTTACCGGCGGCGCGCAGGTGCTGGCAGACCGGCTGATCAACAAGTTCGGCGAAAGCCGTGCGCCGCTGGCGCTTGGTGTGGCCTCGCTGATGTTCGGCTTTCCGATCTTCTTCGATGCCGGCCTGGTGGTCATGCTGCCGATCATCTTCAGTGTTGCGTTGCGGTTCGGCGGCTCGGTCCTGCGCTATGCCTTTCCGGCCGCCGGGGCATTCGCGGTCATGCATGCCTTCGTGCCGCCCCATCCCGGCCCGGTCGCGGCGGGCGATCTGCTGGGCGCCGATATCGGGCTTTTGCTGATCGTCGGCCTGATCCTGGCCATCCCGACCTGGTTCTTCGGGGCCTATCTGTATGGCCTGTGGATCGGCAAGCGGGTGGTCCTGCCGGTGCCGGAGCTGCTGGGCGCCGACCTGTCGGAAAACGCCAGCAAGACCACGCCCCCCGATTTCTGGCGGGTGATGACGGTGCTGCTGTTGCCGCTGGGGCTGATTTTCCTGAATACCGGGTTGAACACGCTGGCAACGATGGGCACGGTCGATGGCGGTGCGACATGGGTCGCAGCGCTGCGCCTGATCGGGCAGACGCCGGTGGCGCTGCTGATTACGGTGATCGTTGCGATGTTCCTGCTGCGGGGCGGGCGCAATCCGGCCGAGCTGGAAAAAATCATGGACCGCGCGCTGGCACCGATCTGCACGGTCATTCTGGTGACCGGGGCGGGCGGCATGTTCGGCGGCGTGCTGCGTGCCAGCGGCATCGGGCAGGCGCTGGCGGGCAGCCTTCAGGACATCGGCATGCCGCTGATCGTCGCGGCCTTCGTGATCGCAACAGCCTTGCGGGTGGCGCAGGGTTCGGCCACGGTGGCACTGACCACCACGGCGGGGCTGATCGCGCCGACGGTCGCCGCGACCACCGGTCTCAGCCAGCTGGACCTGTGCTTTCTGGTGATCGCCATTGCCAGCGGCTCGACCGTGCTCAGCCATTTCAACGATTCCGGCTTCTGGCTGGTGGGGAGGTTCCTGAACATGGATGAAAAGACCACGTTGAAGACCTGGACCGTGATGGAGACCCTGCTGGGCACCATCGGCTTTACCCTTGCCGCCATCGGCTGGTGGCTGCTGTGAGCGCGATCCTTCAGCATATCGTGGTGATGGGCGTGTCGGGTGCCGGCAAATCCACCACCGGCGAAGCGCTCGCCCGCCGGATGGGCTGGCCCTTTATCGAAGGTGACAGCTTCCATCCTGCCGCCAATGTCGAAAAGATGCATGCCGGTATCCCGCTGACCGATGCCGACCGCGATCCCTGGCTGCATGCGCTGGCGGCCGAACTCGCGCGGTTCGAAGCGCAGGGCGAATGCGCGGTCATGGGCTGTTCGTCGTTGAAGCGGTCCTATCGCGACATCCTGCGCAGCGGCGCACCACGGGTCCGGTTCCTGCATGTCCATGGCTCGCGCGAGTTGCTGACCGACCGGCTGGCCCACCGCTCGGGCCATTTCTTCGCGCCCTCGCTGCTGGATTCGCAGCTGGCGACGCTGGAACTGCTGGAGCCGGACGAGGATGGCGTAGTCGTCGACATGGCGCTGGCGGTCGAGGATCAGGTCACCGAGGCCATGCGCCTGCTGGGCCTGAACTAGCCCGAGCGACAACGCGAAAGCATCAGGGGCCGCCGTTCGGGGCGGCCCTTTCGCGTTTTTTCGGGCGACCGCGCTGCGTTAATCGTCGGCGTCGCCGCCGCACAGCTGCACCTCGGTTCCCCAATCGGCGCAGCGTTCCATCAACGGATCGGGCAGGGGCAGGTCGGTGAAGAAGACGTCTATCTCTGACAGGCTGGCGATGCGCGCCGGGGCCGATCGGCCGAGCTTGGAGTGGTCGCTGACCAGAAAGGACTGGCGCGCCTGGCGCAGGATGGCGCGGCTGACGCGGACCTCGGCCAGGTCGTAGTCCAGCATGTCGCCGTCCAGATCCAGCGCCGAAGAGCCGATGATCGCATAATCAACCTTGAACTGCTCGATGAACTGGGTGGCAAGTTCGCCCACCAGCCCGCCATCGGACCTGCGCAGCGCGCCCCCCGCCACCATGATCTCGCAGCCCGGATTGGCGGCAAGGATATTGGCCACGTTCATGTTGTTGGTGATGACGGTGATGTTGGAGTGGTGAATCAGCGCCTGGGCAACCGCCTCGGTCGTGGTGCCGAGGTTCAGGATCAGGCTGGAATTGTCAGGGATCGCCGCCGCGCAGGCTGCGCCAATGGCGGCCTTGGCATCCGAATGCAGGCGGCGGCGCGCCTCGTATCCCAGGTTGACCATACCCATGCGCGGCACGGCGCCGCCGTGGACGCGATCAACCAGCCCCGCTTCGGCCAGGTCGCCCAGATCGCGGCGAATGGTCTGCAGCGTCACCTCGAAACGCTGGGCAAGGTCATCGACCAGAACCCGACCCTCGGCGCGCGCAAGTTCGACGATCTCATTCTGACGGATGCTCAGCGCCATGGTCCCTCCGGTTTTCCCTTTCGTAAAACTGACCCAAGGAAAACGCGCATTCAAGGGGCAAATCATGCTGCACATGCGGCATAGAACCACTGTTTGGCACCACGACGCAGCGTATTCATGTTCGCTTTAGATGAAAACGAACATGAACGAAAATAATTCTTGACCATCACCCCGAAACGGTTACTGCTGAGGGCATCAAAAAACGCGTCGCTAACGCGTGGGGGAGAGGAAACGTGCCAGCATCCGCATTGACCGCACCTGTCGACCTGTTCGTCATTGGCGGCGGCATCAACGGCTGTGGCATTGCCCGCGACGCTGCCGGGCGCGGATTGTCGGTGGTGCTGGCCGAGCAGGGCGATCTGGCGCAGGGTACGTCTTCGGCCTCGACCAAGCTGTTCCACGGCGGTTTGCGGTATCTGGAGTATTTCGAGTTCCGTCTGGTCCGTGAGGCGCTGGAGGAACGCGAAACCCTGCTGCGCGCCATGCCTCATATCAGCTGGCCGATGCGTTTCGTGCTGCCCTATTCGCCGGACATGCGGTTCGAAAACGACACTCCGACCTCGCGTCTGCTGGGGGTGGTCATGCCCTGGATGAAGGGGCGTCGGCCGGCATGGCTGATCCGGCTGGGCCTGTTTCTGTATGACAATCTGGGCGGGCGGAAGATCCTGCCGGGCACGCGCAAGCTGGACCTGAGGACCGATCCGGCCGGCCAGCCGCTGAAGCCGGGCTTCGGGTTGGCCTATGAATACAGCGATTGCTGGGTGCAGGATTCCCGTCTGGTGGTGCTGAATGCGCGCGACGCGGAAGCACGCGGCGCCCAGATCATGACCGCCACCCGTGTGACCGCCGCCTATCGTGAGGGCGATCTGTGGCGGGTCGAGGTTGACGGCCCGAACGGCCCTGCCACCCATTATGCCCGCGCATTGGTGAATGCGGGTGGGCCGTGGGTCGAGGGTGTGATCCGCGATGTGGTTCATATCGATTCAACCGAGGGCGTGCGTCTGGTGCGCGGCAGCCATATCGTCGTGCCCAAGCTGTACGATCACGATCGCTGCTATTTTTTCCAGGGCTCGGACGGAAGGATCATCTTTGCAATCCCTTACGAGCAGGACTTCACCCTGATCGGGACCACCGACAAGGACCATCAGGGCCGCCCGGATCAGGTGCATTGCTCTGACGAGGAACGCGATTACCTTTGCGCCTTTGCCAGCCAGTATTTCGCCAAGCCGGTAACGCCCGACGATGTGGTCTGGACCTATTCCGGGGTGCGGCCGCTGTATAATGACGGCGCGAAATCGGCGACGGCGGCGACGCGCGACTATGTCCTGACCGTCGACGACAAGGGTGCGCCGCTGCTGAACGTTTTCGGCGGCAAGATCACCACCTATCGCCGGCTGGCCGAAAGCGCGCTGGCGAAGCTGAAACCTTGGTTTCCGCAGGCCTCGGGCGACTGGACCGCCGGGGTGGCGCTGCCGGGTGGGGATTTCGCGGTCGACGGTGTCGAGGAACTCATCGCGACGATCCAGAAGCGTTACCCGTTCCTGACGCGCGAATGGGCCGGCCGATTGGTCCGCACCTATGGGACCGATGCGTTCGACTTGCTGGGTGCTGCGAATACCGCCGCCGATCTTGGCCCGGATTTCGGTGCAACGCTGACCGGGGCCGAAGTCAACTGGCTGATTTCAAAGGAATATGCCCGCTCGGCCGAGGATATTCTGTGGCGTCGCACCAAGCTGGGGCTGCATCTGCCGCCAGACCGGGCGGCGGCAGTGGACGACTATGTGCGGCAGGCACGGCACGAGGCCGCCGCAGAATAAACGCGCTGCCGCCGGGCCAAGGCAGGCGCGCGAAGCAGATAAAGGGGAGGGCGAATGTCGCTGGAGTTGCAAGGAGTGTCACGCGCGGTTGGGGGAAGGATGCATATCCACCCCACCAGCCTGACATTGCAGAAGGGCACGATGAACGTGCTGCTGGGGCCGACCCTGGCCGGCAAGACCAGCCTGATGCGGCTGATGGCCGGGCTGGACCAGCCAAGCGCGGGCCGCATCCTTTGGGACGGTCAGGACGTGACCGGCCAGCGGGTGCAGGACCGGGGCGTCGCCATGGTTTACCAGCAGTTCATCAACTATCCCGGCCTGACGGTTTACGAAAACATCGCCTCGCCCCTGCGCATCCTTGGCCGGCCGGCGGATGAAATCGACCGCCAGGTGCGCGAAACCGCTGAAATGATGCGCTTGACCCCGATGCTGGAGCGCAAACCGCTGGAACTGTCGGGCGGCCAGCAGCAGCGCTGCGCGCTTGCCCGCGCGTTGGTGAAGGGCGCGGGGCTGGTGCTGCTGGATGAACCGCTGGCGAACCTCGATTACAAGCTGCGCGAGGAACTGCGCGTGGAAATCCCGCGCATTTTCGAAGCCTCAGGCGCGATCTTCGTCTATGCCACCACCGAACCCGAAGAAGCGCTGCTTCTGGGTGGCAACACGGCGACCCTGTGGGAAGGCCGGGTGACGCAATTCGGCCCCACGACCGAGGTTTACCGTCAGCCGCAGGACGCCACCACCGCGCGCGTATTCAGCGACCCGCCGATGAATTTCGTCACCGCCCGCAAGCAAGGCGGGCAGGTCACGCTTGGCGACAGCAGCTCACCGGTCGCCGGTTTCAGCGATCTGCCCGACGGCAGCTATCAGGCCGGCTTCCGCGCCAATCACCTGCATCTGGCAAAGCACAGCGACGCGGCGATCCCCTTCGATTGCACCCTGTCCGTGACCGAAATCACCGGCTCCGAGACCTTCATCCATGTTCGTCACGGCGCTGACCGCTGGGTCGGTCTGGTCGAGGGCGTGCATGACCTGACCCCCGGTCAGGTGCTGACGGTCTGGCTGGACCCGGCCCATGTCTATCTGTTCGACGATGCAGGCCGGCTTGCCGCGCCCGCCTCCTATGCAATGGCGGCCTGAGGGGACCATGGCACAGATCACGCTGAAAAACCTCGCCCACAGCTATTATCCGAACCCGCAATCGGAGCAGGATTACGCGCTGAAGGAAATGGATCACGTCTGGCTGGATGGGGGCGCTTACGCGCTGCTGGGATCATCGGGCTGCGGCAAGACGACGCTTCTGAACATCATCTCTGGCCTGCTGCGGCCCAGTCATGGGCGGGTGCTGTTCAATGACCGCGATGTGACGGATGCGGCGACGGCGGAACGAAACATCGCCCAGGTCTTCCAGTTCCCGGTCGTCTACGACACCATGTCGGTGCGCGACAATCTGGCTTTCCCGCTGCGCAATCGCGGCATGGATGCGGCTTATATCAAGGCCCGCGTCGACCAGATCGCCCAGATGATCGGGATGGAATCGATGCTGCAGCGCAAGGCGCAGGGCCTGACGGCGGATGCCAAGCAGAAGATCAGCCTTGGCCGCGGCATGGTGCGCGAGGACGTGAACGCGATCCTGTTCGACGAACCGCTGACCGTCATCGACCCGCATATGAAGTGGGAATTGCGCACGCAGCTGAAGCAGCTGCACCGCGAATTCGGCCATACGATGATCTATGTCACCCACGACCAGACCGAGGCGCTGACCTTCGCCGACAAGGTTGTGGTGATGTATGACGGCCGCGTCGTCCAGATGGGCACGCCCGAAGAACTGTTCGAAACCCCGGCGCATACCTTCGTGGGTTACTTCATCGGCTCGCCCGGAATGAATTTTCTGGATGCGGATGTGCAGGGCAATCGCGCGCTGCTGCCCGGTGGCGAAAGCGTCGATCTGGGTGCGGAATATGCGCCCGCCTCGGGCAAGGTGCAGATCGGCATCCGCCCCGAACATGCGGTGCTGACCGATGGCGCGGGCCTGCCGCTGACGATCAACCGGATCGAGGATGCTGGCCGTCACCGCATCCTGCGCGGCGAGGTGATGGGCAGCCCCCTGAACATCGTCCTGCCGGAAGGCCAGCCGGTCGGCGAAAACGCCCGCGTCGCCTTCACGCCCGCTAAAATCAACGTCTATGCCGATGACTGGCGCGTCGCTCCGCTGGGGAGGGCGGCCTGATGGACAAGACACAGAACAACAAGGCCTGGTTCCTTGTCCTGCCGGTGCTGGTGCTGGTCGCCTTCTCGGCGGTGATCCCGCTGATGACGGTGGTGAATTACGCCTTCAACGACACGTTCGGGAATAACCAGTTCTTCTGGGCGGGTCTGGAATGGTTCGACGAGATGATCCATTCCTCGCGCCTGCACGAGGCACTTGGCCGGCAGATCCTGTTCTCGGCCATTATCCTCGCGATCGAGGTGCCGCTGGGGATTTTCGTGGCGCTGAACATGCCGAAGAAGGGCTTCTGGTCCAGCTTCGTGCTGGTGGTGATGTCGCTGCCGCTGCTGATCCCGTTCAACGTGGTGGGCACCATCTGGCAGATCTTCGGGCGCACCGATATCGGCCTGCTGGGCCATACGCTGGCAGCCCTTGGCATCGACTATAACTACACCGCCGATGTGCTGGATGCGTGGATCACCGTTGTGGTGATGGATGTCTGGCACTGGACCTCGCTTGTGGCGCTTTTGTGCTATGCCGGGCTGCAATCCATCCCGCAGGCCTATTATCAGGCCGCCAAGATCGATCAGGCCAGCCGTTGGGCCGTCTTCCGCTATATCGAGCTGCCGAAGATGTCGGGCGTGCTGCTGATCGCCGTTCTGCTGCGCTTCATGGACAGCTTCATGATCTATACAGAGCCCTTCGTCGTCACCGGCGGCGGTCCGGGCAATGCCACGACCTTCCTGTCCATCGACCTTGTGAAGATGGCCGTGGGACAGTTCGACCTTGGCCCGGCCGCCGCCTTCAGCCTGATGTATTTCCTTGTGATCCTGCTGGTCAGCTGGGTTTTCTACACCGTGATGACGAACATGGACCGTTCGGCATCCGACATCCCGGAGGAACTGTAATGCGGATCAAATCCTCTGCCGTGGTGATGGCGCTTTACCTGCTGTTCCTGATGGTGCCGATCTACTGGCTCGTGAACATGAGCTTCAAGACCAATGCCGAGATCACCGGCGCCTTCACCCTGTTCCCGGACAACTTCACGTTGCGGAACTATACGGTGATCCTGACCGATCCCAGCTGGTACATGGGCTATGTCAATTCGATCATCTATGTGGTGATGAACACGGTAATCTCGATTGCGGTGGCGCTGCCGGCGGCTTACGCCTTCAGCCGCTATAACTTCATCGGCGACAAGCACCTGTTCTTCTGGCTGCTGACGAACCGCATGGCGCCCCCCGCAGTTTTCGCGCTGCCCTTCTTCCAGCTTTATTCGTCCATCGGGTTGTTCGATACGCATATCGCGGTGGCGCTGGCGCATTGCCTGTTCAACGTGCCGCTGGCTGTGTGGATTCTGGAAGGCTTCATGCGCGGCGTGCCGAAGGAAATCGACGAGACCGCCTATATCGACGGCTATTCCTTCCCCCGCTTCTTCATCCGCATCTTCATGCCCCTGATCGCGAGTGGCATCGGCGTCGCCGCCTTCTTCTGCTTCATGTTCTCTTGGGTTGAACTTCTGCTGTCGCGCACGCTGACATCAGTCAACGCCAAGCCCATCGCCGCCACCATGACCCGCACGGTCAGCGCGTCCGGCATGGACTGGGGCGTGCTGGCCGCGGCAGGGGTGCTGACCATCATACCGGGTGCCTTGGTCATCTGGTTCGTCCGCAACTACATCGCCAAGGGCTTCGCCCTGGGGAGGGTCTGATGACCGATACCGCAATCCCGACCCGCCGCGCCAACTGGCCCGCGATCTATGGGGCGGCCATCATCATCCTTGGTGCTGCCCTCGGCTTTTTGATCTGGGCCACGCCGGTGACCGAGGACGGCGCGAAGGCATGGACCGATCCGATGATCCCCGGCGGGTGGATGGCGTGGACCTTCCCGGTCGCGCTGTTCTTCTGGGTCATCGCCAGCCTGCTGGTCCTGTTCACCATTCTGGCCGTCCGCTTCCCGGAAACGCCCCGACGCGGCATCCTGCGGATCGAAACCACGCGCGGGGACCGGCTGTTCATCACGCTTCTCGGCTCAGCCTTCATCTGCCTTGGCTGGCTGTTCTTCTTCGGCGCCCCGGTCTGGTGGGGCCTGATGCTATGCCTCGTCTATGCCGCAGCGGTGTTTCGCTGGGTCTGACGGCACCACGATAAGCTGCGGGGCGGCTGCCCGCCCCCGGCATATAAAACGTCTCAACGGGAGGATCACATGAGACTGACTTACACGACCACCGCCATGGCGCTTGCGCTGATGGTGACCGGGGCACCGGCATTTGCGGATATGGATGCCGCGAAGGCCTTCCTCGATGCCGAAATCGGCGAGATGTCGTCGCTGTCGCGCGCCGATCAGGAAGCGGAAATGCAATGGTTCATCGATGCGGCAGCGCCGCTGGCGGGGATGGAAATCAAGGTCGTTTCCGAAACCATCACCACGCATGAATATGAATCGAAGGTGCTGGCCCCGGCCTTCACCGCGATCACCGGCATCAAGGTCACCCATGATCTGATCGGCGAGGGCGACGTCGTCGAAAAGCTGCAGACCCAGATGCAGACCGGCGAAAACATCTACGACGGCTATGTCAACGATTCCGATCTGATCGGCACCCATTGGCGCTATCAGCAGGCCCGCAGCCTGACCGACTGGATGGAAGGCGAAGGCAAGGACTTCACCAACCCTGGTCTGGATCTGGACGATTATCTGGGTCTGAAATTCACCACCGCGCCGGATGGCGACCTGTATCAGCTGCCCGACCAGCAATTCGCGAACCTCTACTGGTTCCGCTATGACTGGTTCAACGACCAGAAGACCAAGGACGATTTCAAGGCCAAATACGGCTATGATCTGGGCGTTCCGGTGAACTGGTCGGCCTATGAAGACATCGCCGAATTCTTCACCGGCCGCGACATGTCCTATATCGAGGGCGGCCCGACCTCTGCCTGGGGCAACATGGATTACGGCAAGAAGGACCCCAGCCTCGGCTGGCGTTACACCGATGCCTGGATGTCCATGGCCGGCATGGGCGACAAAGGCGACCCGAACGGGCTGCCGGTCGACGAATGGGGCATCCGCGTGGACGAAAACTCGCGTCCTGTCGGCTCCTGCGTGGCGCGCGGTGGTGCGACGAACGACGCGGCGGCGGTCTATGCCGTCACCAAGGCGATCGACTGGCTGAACAAGTTCACGCCACCGGAAGCCATGGGCATGACCTTTGGTGAGGCCGGCCCGGTGCCGGCGCGTGGCGATATCGCCCAGCAGATGTTCTGGTACACCGCCTTCACCGCCGATATGGTCAAGGAAGGCACTGCGGTCGTGAACGAGGACGGCACGCCGAAATGGCGCATGGCCCCTTCGCCTCATGGCGCTTACTGGGAAGAAGGCACCAAGATCGGTTATCAGGACGTGGGGTCGTGGACGCTGCTGAAATCGACCCCCGTGGACCGCGCACAGGCCGCATGGCTGTATGCGCAGTTCGTCGGCTCGAAAACAGTGGACGTGAAGAAGTCCCATGTCGGGCTGACCTTCGTGCGCGAATCGACCGTTCAGGACCAGTCCTTCACGGATCGCGCGCCGAAACTGGGCGGTCTGGTCGAATTCTACCGCTCGCCCGCGCGCGTGCAGTGGTCGCCGACCGGCACCAACATTCCTGACTATCCGAAGCTTGCGCAGCTGTGGTGGCAGAATATCGGTGACGCGCTGTCGGGTGCCAAAACCCCGCAGGAGGCGCTGGATGCCCTCTGCGCCGAGCAGGAGCGTGTGCTGGAGCGTCTGGAACGTGCAGGTGTTCAGGGCGATCTTGGGCCGGTGATGAACGAGGAAAAGGATCCGCAGGAATGGCTGGACGCACCCGGCGCACCTGTTGCGGCGCTGGAAAACGAAAAGCCGCAGGGCGAAACGGTTTCCTATGACGAGCTGCTGAAATCCTGGCAGTAAGACCGGGCAGGGCGGGCGGCTGCGGCTGCCCGCCTTTTCTTATGACATTTTCGACGGGCGTCTGCGCCCGGCAGCACGGGGGGAAGCTGCGCCATGACCCATATCCTTGCCATCGATCAGGGCACGACCTCGTCCCGCGCCATCCTTTTTGACGCGGAGCTTCGCCCCGTCGCCACCGCGCAGGAAGAATTTCCCCAGCATTACCCGCAATCGGGCTGGGTCGAACATGACCCCTCGGACATCTGGGCCACCGTCGCCGCCACCGCGCGGGCGGCGATCGAGAAGGCAAAGATTCAGGCCTCGGCCATCAGCGCCATCGGCATCACCAATCAGCGCGAAACCACGCTGCTGTGGGATCGTGCGACCGGGCAACCGCTGCATAATGCGATTGTCTGGCAGGACCGCCGCACATCCGATATCTGCGCGTCGCTGAAAGATCAGGGCCACGAGGAGATGGTCACCGCGCGCACCGGCCTTCTGCTGGACCCCTATTTTTCGGGCACCAAGCTGAAATGGCTGCTGGACAACATCCCCGGCGCGCGCGAACGGGCGGCGAAGGGCGAGCTGGCCTTTGGCACCGTCGACAGCTGGCTGATCTGGAACCTGACCGGCGGCAAGGTGCATGCGACCGATGCGACCAATGCGGCGCGCACGCTGCTGTATAACATCGCCGAAAACCGCTGGGACGACGAGATCCTGGCGCTTCTGGAGATTCCCGCCGCCCTGCTGCCCGAGGTCCGCGATTGCGCCGATGATTTCGGCGTGACACGCGCCGATCTGTTCGGGCGCGAGATCCCCATATTGGGCGTTGCGGGCGATCAGCATGCCGCCGCGATGGGGCAGGCCTGTTTCCAGCCCGGCATGATGAAATCGACCTATGGCACTGGCTGCTTCGCACTGTTGAATACGGGCGAGGAGATGGTGCCCTCGACCAACCGGCTGCTGACCACCATCGCTTACCGGCTTGACGGCCGGACCACCTATGCGCTGGAAGGCTCGATCTTCATTGCCGGTGCGGTCGTGCAATGGCTGCGTGACGGGCTGAAGATCATTCGCCATGCGTCCGAAACGCAGGGGTTGGCCGAGGCCGCCGATCCGACGCAGGACGTGGTGCTGGTGCCGGCCTTCACCGGGCTTGGCGCGCCCTATTGGCGGCCGGAAAGCCGCGGCGCGGTCTATGGGCTGACCCGCAATTCCGGGCCGGCGGAATTTGCCCGCGCGGCGCTGGAAAGCGTCGGTTATCAGACGCGCGACCTGCTGGAGGCCATGCATGCCGACTGGACGGCAGAGGCCGAGGGCGTATTGCGCGTCGATGGCGGCATGGTGGCTTCTGACTGGGCGATGCAGTTCCTGTCCGACATTCTGGGCGCGCCGGTGGACCGGCCGATCGTGACTGAAACCACCGCGCTCGGCGCGGCATGGCTTGCGGGGATGCGGGCCGGGATCTGTCCGGGACAGGAAGGATTTGCCGAAAGCTGGGCGCTTGAACGCCGCTTTGATCCTGCCATGGATGAGGATAAGCGGTCCGCGAAATACGCCCGCTGGCAGCGCGCCGTGCAAGCCACGATTTCCGCGACATGAGCGGGGCTTTCGGATTCGCGCTGCCCGGACAGGTGCTGTTCGGGCGCGGCGAGGCTGCGAAAGCGCCCGGCCTGATCGCCGCGTTCGGGGGCAGGGGTGTCGTCGTCCACGGCCATTCCGCCGACCGCGCCGCATGGCTGGTGGACGCATTGCGCGCGGCGGGCCAACAAGTCACGGCGGTGGCCTGCGGGTCGGAACCGACGCTTCCCATGCTGATGGACGCTCTGGATCAGGCCCGCGCGGCGCGGCCCGACTGGGTAGCGTCTCTGGGCGGCGGCGCGGCCATCGACATGGGCAAGGCGCTGGCGGCGCTGATACCTGCGCCCGGCACCCCCATGGATCACCTTGAGGTCGTGGGCCGCGCGCTGCCGCTGGCGGTTCCGCCCTTGCCCTTTGTTGCAATCCCCACCACCGCCGGCACCGGGGCCGAGGCCACACGCAACGCCGTCATCGGCCTGCCCGACCATGGCCGCAAGGTCTCGCTGCGTGACGTGCGGATGCTGCCGCGCATCGCCATTGTCGATCCAGCCCTGATAGATCATTGCCCGCGCGCGGTGACGCTGACCTCGGGGCTGGATGCGCTGGCGCAGGTGATCGAGCCCTATATTTCGGCCAAGGCCACGCCCTTCACTGATGCGCTGACCCTGCCGGTGATCGGGCCGGGTCTGGCGGCGCTTCGACGCCTGATGCAGGCCGAGGACGCGGCGGCGCGCGATACCATGGCCTGGGTCAGCCTGTCGGGCGGCATGGCGCTGGCGAATGGCGGTCTCGGCGCGGTGCATGGGTTGGCGGGCGTGATCGGCGGCGTGACGCCGGCGGCGCATGGGGCCATCTGCGGCGCGCTGTTGGGGCCGGTTCTTGCGATGAACCGGATGCGTGCCGAAGGCGAGGCCGCGCGCCGGATCGCCCATGTCTGCGACCTGATCGCCGCCGCGCTGTCGGTCCCCGAGGCCGACGCCCCTGCCGCACTTGCCGCATGGGCGCGCAACGCGGGGCTTCAGGGGCTGATGGCGCAGGGGCTGGATCCGTCGCTGCATGCGCAGGTGGCGAGGGCAGCGATGCAAAGCTCGTCCTACAAGGGCAACCCGGTCACCCTGACGGTGTCGGACCTGCAAGAGGTTCTGGCCTCGGCGGCCTGATGTCGGGGCATATATGCGGTTCCGGTGCTCGCCGAAATCGACCGTGACAGGCCATGCGCGGCGCTGAATGCAGCCTAAGCTGCGGCGCCGCCCGTCACGAAAGGCTGCGGCGGGCGCCGAGACGCCCGCCCGCGTGATCTATTGCCGCAGTTCATTCATCGTGGGCGTGTCCATGACATGCGGGGTGTCATAGGCTTGCTGGTCCAACTCGCCCTCGCTTTTCCCGACCACCACGGACACTGCGCAATCGCCAGTCACATTCAGCGCCGTACGCGCCATGTCGAGGATCCGGTCGATGCCCGCAATCACCGCCACGCCTTCCAGCGGCAACCCGACCGAAGCCAGCACCAGCGACAGCATGATCACACCCGCCCCCGGCACGCCCGCCGTCCCGATCGAGGCAAGCGTCGCGGTCAGGATGATGGTGACATAGTCGGCACCGCCAAGGTCCACCCCGAAGGCCTGCGCCACGAACAGCGCACAGACGCCCTGATACAGCGCCGTGCCGTCCATGTTGATGGTCGCCCCCAGCGGCAACACGAAACTGGAAATCCCGCGCGACACGCCGAGGTTCTTTTCCGCCGCCGTCATCGACACTGCCAGCGTGCCAGAGCTGGAGGTCGAGGTGAAGGCCACCATGGCGGGTTCGAACACGCCTTGGAAAAAGCGCGCCGGGTTCAGCCGCGCCAGCAGCTTGACCAGGCCGCCATAGACCAGCACGGCATGGATGACGCAGCCCAGATAGACGGCAAAGATCACCTTGCCCAGCGGCAGGAGCATGTCGAGGCCGTATGTCCCAGCCACCCAGACCATCAGCGCAAAGACACCGTAGGGCGCAAAGGCGATGATGATGGCGGTCAGCTTGTAAATCACCTCGGACAGCGATTCGAAGAATTCGCGCACCGGGCGGGCCTTGTCGCCGGCAAGATTGATGGCGATGCCGAACAGGATCGCGAAGACGATGAGCTGCAGCACATTGCCATCGACCGCGGCGGCGATCGGGTTGGTCGGGATCAGATCGACGACGATCTGGACAAGGCTGGGGGCGGCCCCGGCTTCGGCAGCGGCGGAGGCGGCCGACATGTCGATCCCGGCACCGGGTTGAAGGATGATCCCAAGCCCCAGCCCGATGGTGATCGCGATGGCGGTGGTGACCAGATACAGCAGCACCGTCTTTACCCCGACGCGGCCCATCTTGCCCAGATCCTGCATCGACATCATGCCGACCACCAGCGACACGAAGATCAGCGGCACGATCAGCATCTTGATGGCGTTAACAAACATGGTGCCGACGGGCTTGATCGCCAGCGCGATGTCAGCATTTCCGGTCTGATTCAGCACGATGCCAAGCCCGGCACCCAGTGCCAGCGCGATGAAGATCTGCTTCCACAACATCATCCCGCGCCAGCGGCCCCAAAGACCGCGCGGCTGCGCGTGATCGTCGGGTATCTTCGTGTTGTCGGTCATATTCCCCTCCCTCGGAGTTTAATGCGGCGGCGCAAAAGCGCCTCCGTTAATTTCGTCGTGTTCAAGAAACCTTCGCCCGCAGCGTCTGCGGACCCAGAACCACATCCGGTTGAAAAGCCTCACCCATGTCGGCATCGCTTAAGCCGCCGACAAAGTGGGCAGCTTCCTTGACCGTCGGCAGCGACCGGACCAGTTCGGGGAAGTGGTTCAGCCCAACTCCGGGGCGCGGCAAACTGTCCAGTGCCCGCAGGCTATGCAACCCGTACCGGGCGCCTGCAGGCACGCCGATCTCGCCCAACGAGCCATGTTCGGTCCGCGTTGTCGTCATCGGTCAATCCTCTCCCAACTGGTGGAATCACGTTGTTCCGGGCTATGGGAGTATCTGTTTTCAGTCTCGACGTGCCGGCGGTGATTTCGATCCGTCGCGCCTGTCAGGCGAAGCGCTGGCACAGTGGCATCGTGATTCCCAATGCGGTCGTTGAGTGCGTTCTGCAAAATGTGCATCAGAATCAGTGTGGCTCAAAAAATTCGACTGCATTGTGTCAATTCATTCATGTAAATCAATTGGATATTTTATTTTCGCTGCTGTCGGACCCCGGAAATTTCTCGGGTGCAGCGGAAACCCGCGATGTCAGGCGGCCTACTGGTCGAACAGTTGATGAGAGGCGCTGATACCGGCCGCGCTTGCCGAGGGCGTTGACTTGCGCCATGTCCGCGCTGATCCGGAAGTTCTGCATTGCCCGATGTACAGGCAGCGCTTTGCACCCTTTGGTTCAAAAAAAATATTCAAATAAATCAATATATTATACGCATTCACTCGAATATTCTGAATTTACCTTGCAACTTTCCCTCAGGCGAGATCAGTTCAGGTCAGGCGATATCCTCATTTGCAATGCGGCAAATCGTCTCAGAATTTCTGCGCGAGATGGAGAATGACATGACAAGCAATCCGACTGGAATGTCGCGTCGCGATCTGCTGACCATGGTCGGCATGACGGCTGGCGCCTCAGCAATGTACGCCGCCATGTCGGGCATGGGCTATGCCGCGACATCCGACTACAAGGGTCCGATCAAGCTGGAAGGTGATCCCAAGGGCACCAAGGTGCTGGTGCTGGGCGCGGGACTGGCTGGCATGACCGCCGCCTATGAACTGCGTAATGCCGGCTATAGCGTTCAGGTGCTGGAATATCGTGAAAAAGCGGGCGGCCGCTGCTGGACGCTGCGCAGCGGTGACAGCTATGCCGAACTGGGCGACGATGTTCAGGAGGTGCAATTCGCCGAGGGCAATTACATGAACCCCGGCCCTTGGCGCATCCCCTCGGACCACTACGCCGTGCTGGATTACTGCAAGCGCTTCGGCGTCAAGCTGGAGCCGTTCATTCAGGTCAACTGGAACGCCTACCTGCACAATACCGAGGCCTTCGAAGGCAAGCCGCAGCGCTTCAAGCAGATCCAGGCCGATTATCGCGGCCAGATCGCCGAATTGCTGGCCAAGGCCGTTGACCAGAAGAAGCTGGACGGTCTGGTGACAGATGCCGATGCCGAAATGCTGGTCGCATCGCTGAAGAAATACGGCGTGCTGAACGATGACCTCGCCTATGTTAAATCTGACGCGGTGTCGCTGTATCGTGGATGGGAGAAGGATCCGGGCGGCGGCACCCAGGGACCGGGTGTGCCTTCGGACACGATCTCGCTGAGCGACATTTTGCAGGGGCGGCTGTGGAATGACCTCATCACCGGCGAATCCATCGACCATCAGGCGGCGATCTTCCAGCCCGTCGGCGGCATGGACATGATCGCGCAGGCCTTCGCCCGCGAATTGGGCGATGTCATCACCTATGATGCCAAGGTCATCCGCATCCGCGGCAGCGAAACCGGCGTTGAGGCCACTTGGGTCGACAGCAATGGCGGCACCGAGGAGCAGACCGCGAGCGCCGATTACTGCATCTGCACGATCCCCTTCTCGGTCCTCGGGCAGATCGACCACAATTTCTCGTCCGACATGTCGGCCGCAATCGACGATGTCTATTACGAGGCCTCGATCAAGGTCGGTCTGGAATTCAAGCGCCGGTTCTGGGAGCAGGACGATCACATCTATGGCGGGATCAGCTATACGAACCTGCCGATCACGCTGATTTCCTATCCCTCGACGGACTTCTTCAGTGACGGGCCGGGCGTGTTGCTGGCGACCTATTCCTGGGGCGCGGCTGCCTATCAGTTCAGTGCCGTCCCGCCCGCCGAACGGATCGAGCGCGCGCTGGAATTCGGGTCGCAGATCCATCCGCAATATCGTGACGAATTCGCCAGTGGCGTTTCCGTCGCCTGGCACCGGGTGCCCTGGACGCTGGGCTGTTACGGCATCTGGCGCAACCAGGAAGAATATTACCCGATCGCCACCCAGATGGATCAGCGCACGCTGATGGCGGGCGAACATATCTCGTACCTGCCGGCATGGCAGGAGGGCGCCATCCTGTCGGCGCTGGATGCCATCGAGCGTCTGCACAAGCATGTCATCGGCGCCTGAGTGACGCCACCGGAAAGGATCACAGCTATGAAACGCATTTATCTGGCGGTTTTCGCAGCCATGACGGCGCTTTCGGGCGCGGCTTCGGCGCAGGATTTCGTGCAAAGCGGCAGCGATGCCAAACTGCCCGGGACCGAGGGCAAGGCGATCTATAACGCCATCTGTTCGGGCTGCCACATGGCCGCGGGAGAGGGCGCGACCGGGGCAGGGCATTATCCGGCGCTGGCTGGAAACGCGAACCTGGAAGTGCCCGATTATCCGATCTACCTGATCATCAACGGGCAGAAGGCGATGCCGCCGGTCGGCGATGTGATGGATGACGCCCAGATTGCCGCAGTCGTGAATTACATTCGCCACGATCTTGGTAATAACTTCGAAGGCGAGACCACTGCCGAAGACGTTGCCGCCGCGCGCTGATGCGGACCCGCCAATGAGACGGAACAGAATGAAAGGATATCAGATGAAAAAGACATTTGCCCTCGCCGCCGCCCTGGCCACACTGCCGCTGCTGGCGCAAGCGCAGGACATCGTCCGCCATAAGCTGCCCGATTCCGATTTCCCGATTTCGCGCGCGGTGGAAATTCCGGCGGGCAAAACCACCGTTTACCTGTCCGGCGTGGTGCCGGCGGTGGCCGACGAAGCCGCAGACCCCGCGACGCCCGAAGCCTGGGGCGATACCAAGGCCCAGACCGTCAGCGTCCTGAATGCCATCGACGCAAATCTGAAGGATATGGATCTGACCATGGGTGACGTGGTGAAGATGCAGGTCTTCCTGGTCGCCCCCGAAGGCGCGCCGGCAGACTTCGCGGGCTTTATGGAGGGCTATACTCAGTTCTTCGGCACCTCCGAACAGCCGAACCTGCCGGCCCGTTCAGCGATGATCGTCGATCAGCTGGTCAACCCGAACTGGCTGGTCGAGATCGAGGTCACCGCCGTTCGTCCCTGATCCGACATCACAGTAGAAAGGCGCGGCAAGCGATTGCCGCGCCTTTTCATGTCGGGGCGCGACGATCAGGCACCGAAGCCGGTATTTACCGGCGTCTCGGCCGGCTGACCGGCCAGTACGGCCGTGATATTGCGGCGCTGCAATGCACCCATCTCGGCGCGGGTTTCCACCGTGGCCGAACCGATATGCGGCAGCAGCAGCACGTTCGGCAGCGCCAGCAGGCGCGGGTTGGGGTTCGGCTCGTTCAGCATAACATCCAGCGCCGCGCCGCGGATGCGGCCATCCTCCAGCGCCGCGATCAGGGCGTCTTCATCCACGGTCGAGCCGCGCGAGATGTTAACCACCACCGCGTTTTCGGGCAGCGCGGCGATCACCGGGGCAGAGACCAGCCCGGCGGTTTCCGCCCCCCCGACAAGCGCGATGACCAGAAAATCGCTGTTGGCCGCCAGCGCCTCGGGCGTGTCGTGCCAGGTCCAGCCGGGGGCGTCCTTCGGTCTCCGCGACCAGTAATGGATCGGGCAGTTGAAGGCCGCCATGCGTTGCGCGATCTGCTGGCCGATCCGCCCCAAGCCCAGAATGCCCACGCGCCGGCCAGAGACCTTGTGCGCCAGCGGCAGGTCCGCGCCGCGCGCCCAGTCGCCGTCCAGCACATATTGGGCCGCCGGGACCACCTCGCGCGCGTGGGTCAGGATCAGCGCCACGGCCAGATCGGCCACATCTTCGGTCAGCACATCAGGCGTGTTAGTGACCAGAACCTTCCGGGCATTCGCCGCCGCAACGTCGATCGCATCATAGCCGACGCCGAAATTCGCGATCACCTCGAGCTTTGGCAGCAGGTCCATCTGCGCACCGCCAAGCGGATCATGGCCCTTATAGGCGAGCGCGCGCACGCCATTTCGCTGATCTTCGGGAAGCGCGGCCAGTGCAGCCAGCTCGGGCAGGGCGAGCGCGCCCAGTTCCCCGGTCAGGGCCTGCGCGTCAGTGTCGGTATAGGCGCCGATGGCGATGGTCTGGGTCATTGGGTCGGTTCCTCGGTCTGGTCAAAAACGATCTGGGCCTTGACGGCGCGGCTGCGGTCGGCGGCGATCTGGAATGCCTCTAGCGCATCGGCCAGCGGCAGGCTGTGGGTAATCAGCGGGCGAACGTCGATCAGCCTCTTCTGCATCAGACTGACGGCGAGGCTGAATTCCTCGTGAAAGCGGAAGGCGCCGCGCAGGTCGATCTCGCGCGCGGTCAGCAGGCCCAGCGGGATAGTCATGTCGCCGCCAAGGCCAAGCTGCATGATGATCCCGCGCGGCCGCATCGCCGCGATCCCCGCATTCAGCGCCGCACTGGCGCCAGAGCATTCATACATCACCCCGAACGTCCCCTTGCCAGCGGCAAAAGCGGCCAGCCCCGACGGATCACGGGCAAGGTTGACGGTTTCATCCGCGCCCACGCGGCGCGCCATGTCGAGCGTGAAATCCGAAAGGTCGGCGGCGACAATGTGGTCAGCCCCCGCCCGCCGCGCGGCGAGTATCGCCAGCAGCCCGATCGGCCCGCAGCCGGTCACCAGCACGCTGGCCCCCAGCATGCCGCCAACCCGCCGCGTCGCATGCAGCGCGACCGACAGCGGTTCGGCCATCGCCGCCTCGGCCGGGGTCAGACCGTCGGCAGGCACGCATTGGCGCGCATCGGCCAGCAGATATTCACGAAAAGCGCCCTGAATATGGGGGAAGGGCATGGCGCTGCCATAGAAGCGCATATTCTCGCAGTGATTGGGCAACCCTTCCAGGCAATAGCGACAGGCACCACAGGGGCGCGAGGGTGAAATCGCGACCAGTTGACCGGGCCGCAGCCCATCCACGCCGTCACCAAGTGCCACCACATGGGCCGAGACCTCGTGGCCAAGGATCATCGGTTCCTTCAGTCGTACGGCACCGAAGCCCCCATGCTGCGCGTAATGCAGATCCGACCCGCAGATGCCGCCAGCGGCCAGTCGCAACAGCACCTGTCCGGGCGCGGGGGCAAGGGGCATGGGCCGGTCCTCGATCCGCACATCATGTGCGGCATGGACGACGATGGCTTTCATCTCGGGCATGGGCGACTCGCTTGACATAACGTGTTAACGATAACATACATGGATGAGAGGGATTTGAAAAGCGGGGAGTTGTGGCCATGCAGCCTGAAGTCAAAGGTGTGGCGATGTTCGATCTCAGCGGCCGGCGGGCGCTGGTGACCGGCTCGACACAGGGGATCGGGCTCGCGCTGGCGCGCGGGCTGGCCGAAGCGGGGGCCGCGGTGGTGCTGAACGGGCGGGACACCGCGCGGCTTGCCAAGGCCGCCCAGGCGCTGCGGGACGATGGCTTTCAGGTCGAGGAACTGGCCTTCGATGCCACCGACCACGACGCCGTCCGCCGCGCTGTCGATGCGTTCGAGGCCGAAGCCGGCCCCATCGACATTCTGGTCAACAATGCGGGCATGCAGCATCGCACGCCGTTGCAGGATTTCCCCGCAGATGCGTTCGAACGCCTTCTACAGACCAATATCGCCAGCGTCTTCCACGTCGGGCAGGCGGTGGCCCGCCACATGATCGGGCGCGGTCGCGGCAAGATCATCAATATCGCCAGCGTGCAGACGGCGCTCGCCCGGCCCGGCATCGCGCCCTATACCGCGACCAAGGGCGCGGTGGGCAACCTGACCAAGGGCATGGCCACCGATTGGGCGCGGCTGGGGCTGAACTGCAACGCCATCGCGCCGGGCTATTTCGACACGCCGCTGAACGCCGCCCTTGTGGCAGACCCCGATTTCAGCAGCTGGCTGGAGGGTCGAACACCCGCCGGTCGCTGGGGCAAGGTGGAGGAACTGGTCGGCGCCTGCGTCTTCCTCTCGTCGGATGCGTCCAGCTTCGTCAACGGACATACGCTGTTCGTCGACGGCGGCATCTCGGTGTCGCTATGAGCGTGGCGTTGATTGGCGCGGGCGCCATGGGCGGGGCGATTGGCGCGCGGCTGTGTGCCGTGGGCCAGCCCCTGCGGGTTTTCGATCTGGATGCCGGCAAGGTCGCCGCACTGGTGGATCAGGGCGCCGAGGCCGCGCCTTCGGCGGCGGATGCCGCGCGCGGGGCGGATGCGGTGATCCTTAGCCTGAACAGCCCGCGCATTGTCGAGGCAGCGGTCTTCGGTCCGGGTGGCGTTGCCGAAGGTGCGGGGCCGGGCACGCTGGTCATCGACATGTCCTCGATCGACCCGGCCGCCACCCGCGATCTGGCTGCGCGTGCCGCCGAAGCCGGGCTGGCTTGGGTCGACAGCCCATTGTCTGGCGGTGCGCCCAAGGCCGCGACGGGTGAATTGACCCTGATGCTTGGGGGCACGGATGCCGATGTCGCACGCGCACGCGTGGTGCTGGGCCATGTCGCCAGCAACATCACCCATATGGGACCGGCAGGCGCCGGACAGGCGACGAAGCTGATCAATCAGGTGCTATGCGGGCTGAACTTCCTGGCCGTGGCCGAGGCAACGGCGCTTGCCGAAGCCGCCGGGATCGCCGCCGACCGCATCCCGCAAGCCCTGCGTGGCGGGCGCGCCGACAGCGCCATCTTGCAGGAATACATGCCGCGTTTTGCCGCGCGCGATTACCGCCGGACTGGCCGGATCGACAACATGGTCAAAGACCTTGACGGAGCCTTGGCTGTGGCCCGCGAAACGACGACGCCGATGCCGCTGACCAGCCTGTGCGCCGAGGTGCACCGGATGCTGACCGCCGCCGGTCTTGGCGGTGAGGATCAGGCCGCGCTGATGGAATATTTCACTGCAACCCTGCCAAGCCCAAAGGTATCATGATGCTGACCCGCTATGCGATTTTCGAAGGCCACCTGCTGCCCGGCCAGGCCGAGGCATTCCGCGAGGCCGTCATCAAAGATCTGGTCCCGATGTGGCGGCAATTCCCCGGACAGACCGGGCTGCGCATCACCTTTGGGCTGGAACGTGACGAGGGCGCGCCGGAATATCCGCTGATCCTCGCCATTACCTATCCCGACCGCCCGACGATGGAGGCGGCGCTGGAACATCCGGTCCGCCTGACCAGCCGCGCGGCCACCCAGGCAGCCATCGCCGGGCGGTTCGAGGGAAAAATCCATCATCATGTCTCTGATATGCTTGATTATTCCGACTGATCCACTCTATTCCTGCCCGGGAGGAGCCGGGATGAGCACGAAACCAACAATGAAGGAAGTGGCAGCGGCTGCGGGCGTTTCGGTGATGACCGTGTCGCGTGCCTTCCGCAGCGATGCCTCGATCAGCGACGACACGCGCGAACGCATCCGCAATGTCGCCGATGAACTGGGATATGTCTTTGACGCCGTCGCCTCGAACCTGCGCTCGCAGCGCAGCGGGTTTGTGGCCGTCACCATCCCGTCGATCAACAATGCCAATTTCGCCGACACTGTCGCCGCGCTGAGCGGTCGGCTGGATCCGGCAGGCCTGCAGGTGTTGCTGGGGCGCACCAATTACGACATGGCCGAGGAAGAGCGTCTGATCGGCCAGTTGCTACGTCGCCAACCAGAGGCGCTTGTCATCACCGGCGGGCACCACACTGAACGCGCCCGGCGAATGATGCAGAACGCTGCCATTCCGGTGATCGAAACCTGGGATCTGCCGCAGGAGCCGCTGGGCAATGTCGTGGGCTTTTCCAATGCCGATGCGATGCGGGTGATGGTCGCGCATCTGTCGGCGCGCGGATATCGCAAGATCGCCTTCATCGGTGGCGATTCCAGCTTCGACACCCGCGGCGCCGACCGTCGGCGGGGCTTTGTCACGGCGATGCAGGATCGCGGGCTCGACCCGTCGCGGCTGATTACTGTCGGACGCCCGCCGGTGTCGATGCGTGAAGGCGCGGCGGCAATGGCGATCCTGCTGGATACGCTGCCCGATACCGAGGCCGTGATCGCGGTGGCTGATCCCGCCGCCTTCGGCGCGCTGACCGAATGCCACCGTCGCGGCATCCGTGTGCCCGACGACATTGCCATTGCCGGCTTCGGCAATTTCGAGATTTCGGGCGTGTCGGTGCCCGCGCTGACCACCATTGACCCGTTTCCGGCCCGCATGGGCGAACAGGCGGGCGAGTTGATCGCCGGGTTGCTGCGCGGCAAGGTCACGAAAAACGGCCCGACCCTGATCGAGATCGAGCCGCAGCTTGTGGCCCGCGCCTCGACCGGCGCGGGATAGGCAATCACTTCGCGGTTTCAAGCACCTGGTTCAGCAGCTCATCGCCGTTCTCGGCGACGAAATTGTCCCAGACCGGCTTGATCGCGGCCTGGAAGGCAGCGGCATCGACGTCGCGGTTGACCTCCATCCCTTCGGCCTCCAGCCCGGCAATCATTTCTTCTTCCTTCTCCTGCACCAGTCCGCGTTGCAGATCGATGGCGGTCTTGGCGGCCTCGGTGATGGCGGCTTGTTGTTCGGGCGTCAGGCCGTCAAACTTGGCCTTGTTCATGGTCAGACCCAGCGCCGAATAGGCGTGCTGGGTCAGGCTCAGATATTGCTGGACCTCGTTGAATTTGAAGGACACGACCACGCCGATCGGGTGGTCCTGCGCATCGACGACGCCGGTTTCCAGCGCCGTGTACAGTTCAGCCACGGGCAGCTGCTGCGGGTTGGCCCCGAGGATCTCGAACATGTCGTTCAGCGCCTTGGAGTTGTTGACCCGCATCCGCAGCCCATCCAGATCAGCCGGCGCGCGGATCGGTCCGCGATTGTTGGTCATGTTCCGATAACCGTTTTCGCCGTAACCCAGCAGTTTCAGCCCGTGGGTTTCCATCTGCGTCGCGACTGCCTGACCCGGTGCGCCGTCCAGCACCTTATAGGCGACCTCGCGCGTCGGGAAGATGAAGGGCAGCTCGAACGCGCCGGCTTCGGGGACCAGACCGGTATAGTTGTTCAGGCCGATCAGCGCCACGTCGATGATGCCCGAGCGCGTCCCGTCGATCATCTGCTGATCATTGCCCAGCTGGCCGTTGGGGAAAATCTGGACGGTCACCTCGCCGCCGGTCTTTTCCTCGATCACGCGCTTGAATTCGACGGCGAGGTTCTGCTGCAGATCGGCCTCGGGCACCGGGTGGGCCAGCTTCAGCGTGACCTGCGCCTGGGCGGCAAAGCCTGCCAGCGCCATCACGGCCGCCAGTCCGGTGGTACGGAAAAATTGGGTCATGGGATCCTCCTTGTTTTCGTCGTTTTGGGTTTACTTGCCGGTCAGCAGGCCGAGCGGCACGGTGATGAGGCTGGGGAACAGGATGAACAGGCCCAGCAGGACCAGATAGGCGCCGACGAAGGGCAGGGTGCCGCGCACCACCCGCGACACCGGTGCCTTGCCGACGCCACAGACGACGTTCAGCACCGAACCCACGGGCGGCGTGATCAGCCCGATGCAGGAATTGATGATGAACATCAGCCCGAAATAGACCGGGTCGATGCCCGCCTGCTTCACCACTGGCAGCATCAGCGGCACCAGGATCAGGACAGAGGGCACGAGGTCCATGACCATGCCGACCAGGAAGACCACGATCATGATGACCAGCATCAGCAGGCGGGGATTGTCGACCAGCCCGCCAAGCGCCACCGCCAGCTGCTGCGGCAGCTGGGCAATGGTGATCAGCCACGCCGCAACCATCGCCGAGCCGACAAGGAACATCACCATCGCGGTGGAACGCCCGGCCGAGATCAGCGTGCGGAACAGCGTCTTCCAGGTCATCTCACGATAGATCAGCATCGAGACGAGGATGGCATAGACAGCGGCGACGACGGCGGCCTCGGTCGGCGTGACGATGCCGGAACGGATGCCGCCAATGATCAGGATCGGCATGAACAGCGCCCAGATCCCGTCGCGCAGCGCCGCCCAGCGTTCTGCCGCGCTGGCACGGGGCGCGACGGCGAGATCCTCGTTGCGGGTTGTGATCGACCAGGTGATCATCAGCGCGGCCCCCATCATCAGGCCGGGCACGATGCCGCCGATGAAAAGCTGCGCGATCGAGATATTGCCGGCAACGCCCAGCACGATCAGCGGCAGCGAGGGCGGAATGACGGGGGCGATGATCCCGCCAGCTGCCAGCAGGCCCAGCGAGCGCCCCTCGGGATAGCCCGATTGTTTCATCATCGGATACAGGATCGACACCAGCGCCGCCGCGTCGGCCACGGCCGAACCCGACAGCCCCGCCAGCAGAACCGAGGTGAAGATCGCGACATAGCCCAGACCACCCTTGCGGTGGCCCATCAGGCTGGTGGCCAGCCGCACGATACGCTTTGACAGGCCGCCGACGGACATCACCTCGCCCGCGACCAGAAAGAACGGGATGGCCAGCAGCGGAAAGCTGTCGATGCCGTTGATCAGCGATTGCGCCATGATGTCGACGCTGAACGTGTCCAGATGCAGCATCAGTGCAAGCGAGGACAGCAGCAGTGCGAAGGCCACCGGAAGACCCAGCAGGATAGAGCCGATCAGGACCCCAAGGAAAAGCGCCAGCGTCATTCGATCGGCCTTTCGTCATGGCGGCCAAAGGGGACCGGGTTGAGGATCTGGGCGGCCGCCACGACGATCATAAGGCCGCCACCGACCACGCCCGCCATATAGATCAACGCCGTCGGCAAGCCGGTCACCTGGCTGATATTGACCCAGTTCAGGTTCATCTGCCGCCAGCAGCCGATGACGAAGATCGCCAGCAGCCCGATAATGACCAGCCGCGTCACGACCCAGATCGGTCGCAGTGCATTGGGAAGGAATGTTTCCACCACCTCGGTGACGGCCAGATGTTCATTGCTGCGCAGCGCCAGCGCCGAGCCGAGCATGGCGATCCAGACAAAGGCCAGGCGGGACAGCTCGATCCCCCAACGCAGGCCAGAGTTGAAACCGTAGCGCATCACGACATTGGTAAATACCAGGATGATCATGCCGGCCAGAAGAAGCGCCAGAAGCGCCTCGATCAGGACCCAGATCACGGCGGTGCCGCGTTCAATCATCTGTCGGTTCCTCCCTCTGGTTGACCGGATTCGCAGGCAGCAAAACAGCTTGCCCGAATCCTCTCCCTGCGTTAATGGTAACGATAACATTTTAACCTGTCAACGCGCGATGATGAAGGAGGAGAGGATGACCGAAACAATCCTGATCACGGGGGCCGGCAGCGGAATCGGGCGGGAAACGGCGCGGCTGTTCCTGCAAAATGGCTGGAATGTCGGGTTGGTGGGCCGGCGCGAGGACGCCTTGGCCGATACCGCCGAAAGCGCGGCCGGTGCCATGCTGCTGCCCTGCGATGTGACCGACGCCGAAGCCATTGGTGCCGCAGTGGCCGCTTGTGCGGCGCGGTTTGGACGGCTCGACGTGCTGTTCAACAATGCCGGCATCTCGCTGCCCACCGCGATGATCGACGAGATCGCGGTCGAGGATTGGTTGGCGCTGGCGAATGTGAACATTACGGGCATGTTCCTGGCGGCGCGGGCAACCTTTGCGCAGATGCGGCAGCAGGATCCGCAAGGCGGGCGGATCATCAACAACGGCTCGGTTTCAGCGCAGGTGCCGCGCTATGGCTCGGCCGCCTATACGATGTCGAAACACGCGGTCACCGGGCTGACGCGGTCGCTGTCGCTGGATGGGCGCGCCTTCGATATCGCCTGCGGCCAGATCGACATCGGCAACGCCATGACCGACATGGCCGAAAAGATGACCCGGGGTGTTCCGCAGGCCGATGGGCAAATGCGGGTTGAGCCGGTGATGGCGGCGGCAGATGTCGCGCGCTCGGTCTGGCATATGGCGACGCTTCCCAAAGGCACGAATGTGCAATTCATGACCGTGATGGCCACCGCCATGCCCTATATCGGGCGCGGCTGAAAACGACGGGGCGGCGGGCCTGCCAGCACGCGGCGTTGGCCCGCGCAGGCCTGCTGTCAGATGACCGCTTCCTCGACGAAGGGTTCGTTCAGGGGGATGCGCTCGTATCGAAAGGCGCTCAGGTCGAGGGTCTGGAAACCTCCATCGACGATCAGTTCGGCGACGGCGCGGCCGACCGCGGGGGATTGCTGCAGCCCGTGGCCGGAAAAGCCGTTGGCGAACATGAAATTCGTCACCTCCGGGTGAAAGCCCACGATGCCGTTATGGTCCAGCATGTTGTATTCGTAATGCCCGGTCCAGCACTGCTTGACCCGCAAGGCGTCGAAATCGGGGATGCGGTGCCACAGCGCCGGCCAGATGCGATCGTCGAATTCGTCGTGGTGAATTTCGAAATCGTCGTAATCGGCGGGGCCGTCGTTCAGCGGCGTGTTGCCGGTCAGGAACAGCTCGCCCTCAGGCCGGACAAAGGTGCCGGAAAGATCGATGACATTGGGCATCCGGCCGGGGATCGGCGTGCAGCTGGCGAAAACGAAGCTGTAGCGCTTGAAGGGCGCGACCGGGATTGACAGTCCCGCCATGTCGCAGATCTGCTGGGCGCGGGGACCGGCCGCATTGACCAGCACGCCGCATGCGACTTCTTCGCCCGTTGCCAGCCGGACCGAGGCCACACGGCCGCCCTGCATCCCCAACCCGATGACCGCATTGTCGATATATTCGATGCCGCTGCAGCGCGCGGCCCGGCGTAGCCCGTTCAGCATGCCCATCGAATCGAACCAGCCTTCGTCGCGCGCCCCCCAGGCGCCGCCGCCGAGGTCGTCGACATTCAGCCAGGGGAAGCGTTCCTTCAGCGGGCCAGGCTCTAGAAACACCGTATGCGCGCCGAGGCTGCGTTGCAGATCGACCCGCTCGCGCGCGGGGTCGACCCCCTCGGGAGACACGCAGTAAAGATAACCATGTTCGCGAAAGCCGAGATCCGGCGCGGCCTCATCGCGGAAGAAGGGGGCCATCCGTTCGGGGAAATCGCGGATGAATTCGATCCCGAACTGGCTGATCTTCACGTTGATCGGGTTCGAATATTGCTGCCGGATGGCGCTTGTCGACAGCGCCGTCGAGGAAAATTCATAGCTGCTGTCGCGTTCGACCACCAGCACCGACGCCTCGCGCCCCAATTTCTGGCTGAGCCAATAGGCGGTCGACGAACCGACCACGGCACCGCCGGCGATCACGATGTCATAGGCGCGGGATTTCGGGGCCTTGTAGGCGGGAATAGGCATGTCGGCTCTCAGCTTCTGAAGGCGGCGACAAGCGCGTCCGAAGCGCGTGCCAGCAGCCCGAGATCGGATCCGATGGCGACCATGGTGAAGCCATTCGCCAGATAACGGTCAGCGTCGGATTTCAGCGGCGCAAGGATACCGGCGGGTTTGCCCGCCCGGCGGGCCGCGTCCAGAACCGAGGTGATGGCCGCCTGCACATGGTCCGCATTGGGATTGCCCATGGCGCCGAGGTTGGTCGACAGATCGCCCGGTCCGACGAACAGCGCGTCGACGCCCTCGACGCCTGCGATTTCAGCGGCATTGGCAACCCCGGCCTCGCATTCGATCTGCACTGCCAGGAATTGCCGGTCGCGGGCCTTGCTGTGGTAATCCTTGATGCGCCCGAACTGGTTGGCGCGGTGCCCGACCGAGAAACCGCGAATTCCCCCGAGCGGCGCATAGGCCATGGCGTTGACGATGGCACGCGCCTGCTGGGCCGTGCGCACATTCGGGATCATCAGGCTGCGGGCCCCGCCATCCATGAACTGCTTGATCAGGTTTGCGTCGTCCGCCGGCAGGCGAACCATCGGCTCGCATGGGAAGGCAGCGGCGACCTGCAATTGGCTCACGACGCTGCGCAGGTCGTTGGGGCTGTGTTCGGCGTCGATCAGCAACCAGTCAGCACCTGCACCCGCCATGACCTCGGTGGTCAGCGCTTCGGCCAGTGAGCACCACAGGCCAAAGGCGGGCCCCCCATCTGCCAGGGTCTGCTTCAGGACATTCTCACGCTCTTGCATCATGCTCCGCTCCATCATGCAGATTTGTATGTTGTATGATGTCTTATGAATGACGATAATGCCGAGACGCAATGAGTCGCAAGTGAAAGGATCATCGCGGTGAAAATCGGTTTTATCGGCCTGGGGGTCATGGGGGCGCCGATGGCACGCAACCTGTCCGCAGCCGGGCATGAATTGACGGTGACGTTGCACAGGGCAGGCCTGCCCGAAGGGATCACGGCGCGGGTGGTGGACAGTCCGGCCGAGGTCGCGCGGCTCAGCGAGATCGTCATCACCATGCTGCCCGACACGCCCGATGTCGAAACGGTCATGCTGGGGCCGGAGGGCGTGGTTGCGGGTGTGCAGTCCGGCGCATTGGTGATCGACATGAGCTCGATCAGCCCGATTGCCACCGCGCGGATCGCGGAACGGATCCGAGATGCGGGCGCGGGTTATCTGGATGCGCCGGTTTCTGGTGGCGAGGTCGGGGCCAAGGCCGCCAGCCTGACGATCATGGTCGGCGGCGCGGATGCCGATTTCCAGCGCGCCTTGCCGATCTTCCAGCTGCTGGGCAAGAACATCACCCTTGTCGGCACTGATAACGGCGCCGGTCAGACCTGCAAGATCGCCAATCAGATCATCGTTGCCCTGAATATCGAGGCCGTGGCCGAGGCGCTGGTTTTCGCCGCCAAGGCCGGTTGCGACCCCGCAAAAGTCCGTGCGGCGCTGCTGGGCGGCTTTGCCGCCTCGCGCGTGCTGGAGGTACATGGCGAGCGGATGATTCAGCGCGGCTTCGCGCCGGGTTTTCGGATCCGGCTGCACCAGAAGGATCTGGGGCTGGCACTGGACAGTGCGCGAACGCTTGGCGTGGCCCTGCCCAATACGGCGACCGCGCAGGAATTGTTGAATGCCTGTGTCGCCCATGGTGGGGCCGACAAGGACCACTCGGCCATGGTCGAAGCGCTGGAACGCATGGCAGATCACCCCATCGCGAATGTCCCGAATGTGAAAGGCGGTGCATGATGCGCGGAACCGGCAAGGCAGATGTTTTCGTGATGCTGGCCCATCCGGTGGGCCACGCCAAAAGCCCCGGCATCTTCAACCAGATCTTCGAGGAAAAAGGCCTCGACAGCCTGATGGTCCCGCTGAGCTGCCGGCCCGAGGATTTCGACATCTTCTGGGAGGGGCTGACAGCGGCGGAAAATGTGCGCGGTGTTATCGTCTCGGTCCCCTATAAGGCGGCAGTGTTCGAGAAATGCGCGGGCGGCCATGACCGGGCGGTGCGTGTGCGCAGCGCCAATTCCGTTCGCCGCAATCCAGACGGCAGCTGGTACGCTGACAATTTCGACGGCGTGGGCTTCATCGACGCGCTGAAAGCGGCGGGCCACCAGGTCGCCGGCAAGCGGGTGGTGCAGGTTGGCGCGGGCGGGGCGGGGGCCTCGCTGGCCTATTGCCTGGCCGAGGCAGGCGCCGCAGAAATCCGGCTGAGCGACGTGGACGAAAGCCGCGCCGAGACTCTGGCGGAACTGGTGGCCAAGGCCTTCCCGACCTGCCGGGTTGTGGTCGGCGCAGCCGATCCGACCGGGATGGATCTGGTCGTCAATGCAACGCCCATGGGGCTGAAGCCAACCGATCCGCTGCCGCTGGACATATCCGCGCTGACACCCGACATGACCGTCGTCGACATCATCATGGAGCCCGCCGAGACGCCGCTGCTGCAAGCGGCAAGACGCATCGGCTGCAAGATCCAGCCGGGTCGACCGATGATGGATTATCAGGTCGAGGCGATGGCTGAATTCTTCGACATCGACCGCAAGGACCGGAATGATGGCTGAGGTCGAAAGCGCCGTCGTCATCGGCGGAACCTCGGGTATCGGCAAGGCCATCGCGCTGCGGATGGCGGTCGATGGTGCGCGGGTGTTGATTGCCGGCCGCGACGCCACGCGCGGCCTTGAGGTTGCGGAAGCCAGCAGGCGGGCCGGCGCGCCCGAGGCGCATTTCATCGCCGTCGATGTGGGCGATCCGGCCTCGGTTCAGGCGCTGGCGGATGCGACGGATGACGCCATCGGGACACCGCAGGTGCTGGTAAACTGCGCTGGTATCCTGCAAAGCGGCAAGCGCGTCCTCGACCAGGATCTGGATGAGGACGAACGGCTCTGGCGGATCAATTATCGTGGGACATTGCTGGGTTGTCAGGTCGTCGGGCGGTTGATGAAGCGGGCAGGGCGGGGGGCAATCCTGAATGTCGGCTCGCTGGCCTCTTTCGCCCCACTGTCGCTGCCGGCCTATACCCCGGGCAAGCATGCGGTGACGGCCCTGACCGGCATGCTGGCGGCCGAACTTGGCCCGCATGGCATCCGCGTCAACGCCGTGGCGCCCGGCTATACGCTGTCGGACGGGCTGAAAGCAAAGATCGCGGCGGGGGAACGTGACCCGGACGCGATCACTGACAGTACGGCACTGAAGAAATTCGTGCTGCCCGGAGATGTTGCAGAAGCCGCGCTGTTTCTGTGTTCGGACCGGGCCGCCTCGATCACCGGGGTGACGCTGCCGGTTGATGCGGGCTGGTTGATTCAGGCCCCCTATGCGCATTATCTGCGCGGAAATCCGATCAAGGAAGGCTGATGGCCAAGCGCAAACCACTCTCGACCCTCGTCTGGGAAAGCCTGTCCGACAAGATCGCCTCGGGCGTGCTGAAACCCGGCGCGCAGCTGCCGACAGAGGCAGAGCTTTGCGCCGAATACGAGGTCAGCCGCACCGTCGTGCGCGAAGCGATTGCGCGGCTGCGATCCGCCGGTCTGGTGATCCCCCAGCAAGGCCGCGGCATGTTCGTCAGCGAGGCGCCGCGTCAACCGGCCTTTCAGATCTCGGAAGAAGCGTTGCAGACACTGGGCGAAACCATTGCGCTGCTGGAATTGCGCCTGAGCGTCGAGGTGGAATCGGCGGGGCTGTGCGCCGAGCGTCGCAGCGATGCCGAGGCGCAGGAGATCGCCGCGCTGATGGAACGGATCGACCGCGCCCATGCCGACCCTTCGGTGGTCGAGATCCATTACGATTACGACTTTCACCTGCGCATCGCCCAAGCCGCGCGAAACGCGTTTATGCTGGCCTTTCTGGAATATCTGCGCCCGCTGATCGTGCCGCGCTTTCAACTGGGCGATATCGTGACCGCCGATCTGAAAGATGGCTATTACGCCCGCATCCATGATGAACATCAGCGCATCGTCGCCGCCATCTCGGCCGGCAACCCTGCCGCCGCCCGTGACGCGATGCGGCGCCATCTGGTCAACAGCCTTGAGCGGATGAAGGCGCTGGCGGCGACCGCAGGGGTGAAGGGCGATCCATCGGCGAATGCCGAAGCTGCCCGTGCCCTGTTTGCCCGGGCCATGCCCGCGGCCGGGGCCTGAGCGGTTGCGGCAACCGGTAAGCGCAGCTTTGTAATTTCGGCCTTATCTGCGTCGGCCGAAGGTACGCCCGCCTGCGCTTTCGCGGTGAATAAAGCCTGCTTGCCTGACTTATGGAAAGATTTACTTTCGTATTGTTGGAAATTCTTGATTTTGTGAACTGACATCTGGCCGGACACTGGGTGGCAGGATCAGGAAAGGTGACAGGCCCATGGGCGCAGCACTGGTGACGGGCGCATCAAGCGGGATCGGACTGGCCATCGCGCTGGAATTGGCGCAATCGGGCCGGCAGGTCTTTGCCATTGCCCGCGGTGAGCGGGGGCTGAACGCGCTGCGCGCCGCCCATCCCGCCATCACCCCAATCGCGCTTGACGTGACCGACCGAGAGGCCGCCCATGCCGCGCTGGAGGGGTTGGAAATCGACGTGCTGGTCAACAATGCCGGGATGATGCCGCCCTTGGGTAATTTCGCCGATATGGCCATGGCCGATATCGACACCGCGCTGGAGGTCAATCTCAGCGCGGCAATTGCCCTGACCCGGCTGGTGGTGCCGCAGATGCGCGACCGTGGACGGGGGGACATCCTGTTCACCGGCTCGGCGGCCGCGCATGCGGTCTTTCCGAACATGGCGGTCTATTCGGCGACCAAGGGCGCCATTGCCAGCTTTGCCCAGGGCTTGCGCGCCGACCTGTCACCCTTTGGCATCCGCGTGACCGAGATCGTCCCCGGCCGGGTCGAGACCGCGCTTTACAAGAACATCCTCGACGATACGGCGCGGGCGGCCATGTATGCCAGCAAGGCCGTCCAGCCAGAAGACATCGCGCGCATGGTTCGCGCGGTTCTGGATCTGCCCGAATGGGCTACCGTCTCGCGCTTCGACATCGTGCCGACGCGCCCAACCCCTCCTGCGAAAAAGGTGTGATGATGAAGGATCTTTCGGTGCTGATCGTCGGTGGCGGCTCGGGTCTCGGGGCGCTTTTGGCGCAGATGGCAGTGGATGCCGGCGCAAGCGCCATCGGCATCATCGATATCAACAGCGACGCTGCCGAGGCGGCGCTGAAACCCGCCCACGACAAGGGCCTGCCAACGGCCTCGGCCGTGGCCGACATCCAGAACGGCCCGGAATGTCACGCGGCATTCAAGACGGTGGCCGCTCAGCTTGGCCGCGTCGATACGCTGATCAACTGCGCCGCGATCTATCCCCGCAAACCGATCATGGAGATCTTGGACGCTGACTGGGACGCCTCGAACGGGATCAATATCAAGGGCACCTATCACATGATGGTCGCCGCGGCCGACCACATGCGCGGGCAGGAACCAAAGGCTCATGTGCGCGGGCGCATCGTCAACCTGACCTCGGTCGATGCCTTCAAGGCCCATCCGCAGAACGCCCATTACGCCGCCACCAAGGCGGCAGTGGTCAGCCTGACGCGGTCCTTTGCCCATCATCTTGCCGGCGACGGGATCCTGGTCAATTCGGTTGCGCCCGCCGGCATGGCCACCGAACGCGCCCGTCAACTGGGTTTCCTGGAGGAACTGGCCAAGGCCAGCCCGCTGAATCGCGGTGCCCAGCCGACCGAGATCGCCGAATGGGTGCTGATGACGGGCGGCCCGAAGAACACCTATATGACCGGGGAAAACGTCATCGTTTCGGGTGGTTACATCTATGCATGACGGAGAGAGCGCGCGCGGGAAAGGTCAGGGGAGCGGCAAGCTGCGCCTTCCGCCCCTGAACGCCCTGCGCGCCTTTCACGCCGTCGCCCGACACAAAAGCCTGCGTCAGGCGGCGGACGAACTTTACGTCACCCCGCAGGCGGTCGGCCAGCAGATCAAGCTGCTGGAGGATTCGCTGCAGGTGGCGCTGTTCGAACGCAAGGGCCGCTCGATCGAGCCGACCGAGGCGGCCATCCTGCTGGCCCATTATGTCGAGGCCGGTTTCGCCGAATTCGCCGAGGGTGTACGCCGCATCACCCGCAGCAGTTATCGCGACCGCATCAACCTGAACACCAGCCCCTATTTCGCCACCAATTACCTGCTGCGCCACCTGTCCGAGTTCCGCGAGGAAATGCCCAATCTGGACCTGCGGCTGACGACCATGATCGACTTGCCGGACTTCGCCCGCGACGACGTCGATATGACCGTCCAATGGGGCTATGGCAATTGGAGCGATGTGGAATGCACCCTGCTGGTGCGCGATCCCAAAGTCATCTGTTGCACGCCCGAGATCGCCGCCCGGCTGAAGACGCCTACCGATCTTCTGGACTGCACGCTGCTGGACACGGTGAAATCCAAGCGGCTGTGGAACGACATTTTTGACCATCTGGGCGTCGCCGCCGGCGAACGTCACGGCAGCATCGGCTTTGACGATGCCGCCTCGATGCGGCGCGCGACCTTGCAGGGGATCGGCGTCGGGCTGCTGTCGCCCCACGAGGCCGACGCCGACATGCGCGCGGGCGCGCTGATGGCGCCGCTTGGCCGCGACGTGCTGGCCGACATGCCCGAGGCGCAGGTGCCCGGCTTCTATCTGCTGGTGCCGCGCGGGCATCTGCGCGTGCAGGGCGTGGCAGCGCTGCATCGCTGGATGGTTGCGCAGGACTGGAACCACGATCTGCGCCACCCCGATCCGGCCCGAGACGACCGCGCCGGCAGGGTGGCCAGCTGAACGATCCCGACCGGCATCCTTGCGGGCGGGCTGACGACCAAGACCAAGAAAGCCGAAACCAACTGGGAGTGACTTCGATGAGTTCTGGAACATACGGTCTTCTTGCCGCCGCCGCCCTTGCCCTTTCGGGCAGCGCGGCCTGGGCGGCCAATGGCGACACGTTGAAGGCGGTGCAGGAACGCGGCAATCTGCTGTGCACCGGCCACGATGGATCCTACCTTGGCTTTGCCGAGGTCGATGACAAGGGCGAATGGCAAGGCATCGATATCGAGCTGTGCCGCGCCGTCGCCACCGCCATCTTCGGCGATCCCACCAAGCTGACCATCATCCCGATCAGCTGGGCGCAACGCTGGCCCGCGCTGCAATCGGGCGAGGTGGACATGGTCATCAAGGCCTCGGGCGCGACGCTCAGCCGCGATACCGAACTGGGGCTGCAATTCTCGTTGTCCTACTATCTCGGGACCACGAAGATCATGGCCCATAAGGAACTGGAACTGACCTCGCTGAAGGATGCCGATGGCGGCACGGTCTGCATCCCCGCCGGGACCACGCAGCAACAGCAGATCGCATCTTACGGGGCCAAGCTGGGCATCACGCTGGAGCCGGTGATCATCGAAAAGACCGAGGAATTGGAGCAGGCCTATTTCTCGGGCCGCTGCGATCTTTACACCCAATGGGGACCGGTCCTCGCCATCGCCCGCGCCGCCAAAGGCAACCCTGACGAACATGTCATCCTGCCCGACGTCCTGGCGGTAGAGCCCGAGGTGATCGTGATGCGACCGGGCGACGACAACTGGATCGACATCGCCAACTGGACGCTTTCGGCGCTGTGGTTTGCCGAACAGGAAGGCATCACCTCGGCCAATGTCGACGAGATCAAGGCCAATCCGCCCAGCCCCGATGTGGCAAAGTTTCTGGGCGGCAGCCCCGGCATGGGTGCCTCGCTGGGCCTGTCGGATGACTGGGCCTATAACGTGATCAAGAATGTCGGCAATTATGCCGAGATCTTTGACCGCACGCTGGGGGCGGACTCTCCCTACAAGATGGACCGAGAGATGACCGCGCTGTGGAACAATGGCGGCGTGCTCTACCCCTATGTGATCGACTGAAATCCGGCGGCGCTGCCGCTGTGGCGGCGCCGTCTTACCGTGACGGAGGGTTCCGATGCCCGGCTTTCTGCGCAACCAGAAGATTCGCAACATCCTGCTGCAAGTCCTGTTCGTGGCGGCGGTGCTGGTCATCGTCGTCGGCGGCTGGCGCAACGCCCAGCAGACCCTGCAGGCCCAGCATATCGTGTCGGGCTTTGGTTTGCTGGAAAAGGCCACCGGCTGGGACGTCAACTTTTCGCTGCTGCCGCATTCGGCCTCAGACCCTTATTGGTGGTTCTTCCTGATCGGCATCGTCAACACGCTGTTTCTCGGCACGCTGGGGCTGGCCTTGGCCACGCTGATCGGCGGAACCATCGGGATCATGCGCACCGTTGCCCATCCCGTCCTGAACCTGCTGGGGCGCAGCTATGTCGATTTCTTCCGAAACATCCCCCTGATCTTGCAGGTGTTTTTTTGGTATGCGCTGGTTACCCACCTGCCGGCCCCGCGCAATGCCATTGACTTCGGGCCGCTGACCCTGTCCAGCCGCGGCCTGTATATGCCGGCGCTGAATGTCGGCGGCTGGTATCTGGCGGCGGCAGGTCTGACGCTGCTGCTGGCGCTGGTGCTGCCGCTTTGGCTGGCGCGGACCCGCCGCATTTCCCGCCCGCCCGAGGAGCGGCGCGGCCTGGTGCGTGGCGTGCTGGCGGGTGGTATCCTCGCCGCGCTCGTCATCCTGCTGGTTGGTCGTGACGCGGCCGGGCCGCTGATCAGCCGGCCAGAACTGCAAGGGCTGAATATTCGCGGCGGCTTGCGCATCCCGCCGGAGTTCAGCGCCATGCTGATCGCCATCGGCATCTATGGCGGGGCCTATATCGCCGAAATCGTGCGCGGGGGCTTCAAGGCCGTGGGCCGCGGCCAGACCGAGGCCGCCCACGCCCTTGGCCTGACGCCCTTGCAAAGCTTCTTCCGTATCCGGCTGCCGCTGGCGCTGCGGGCGATGCTGCCGATCCTGGCCAACCAGTACATCTGGCTGATCAAGGCCACCACGATGGGCATCGCCATCGGCTTTACCGACTTCTTCATGATCGTTGCCGTCACCATCAACCAGTCGGGCCAGACCATCGAGGCGATTGCCATCCTCATGGCAGGCTTCCTGGCCATCAACCTGACGCTGGCGGCGATCTTCAACCGGATCAACAAGGCGATTGCCCTGAAGGGCAACCAGTTGCGGGGCTGATGCGATGACCGACACCTCACCAAAACGCACAATCGCCAACACGCCGCCCGGCTGGTTTGACAACGTCCGCCGGCGTTATTTCCCGACGCCGATCCAGTCCGTGATCTCGATCCTCGGGTTAGGGCTGCTGGGCTGGATCCTGTGGACTCTGCTGAATTGGGCGGTGTTTTCCGCCGTCTGGGATGGGCAGGCCAGCCCCGAAACCTGCCGCGCCGCCGCCGGTGCCTGCTGGACGGTGATCGCGCAGCGCTGGCGGATCATCCTGTTCGGGCTGTATCCGTTCGACCAGCAATGGCGCTCGGCGCTGGCTTGCGTCGTCGTCGTGGCGATGGTTGTGCTCAGCTGCGTTCCGGCCTTCTGGGCGGGCAGGCGGCTGGCGGCGGTCTGGGTGCTGGGCACCGGGCTTTTCTATCTGCTGATGAAGGGTGGCCTGCTGGGCCTGCCGCTGATCGGAGAGGAGAAATGGGGCGGGCTGGCGCTGACGCTGTTCATCTTCGTCGCCACCTGCCTGATCGGGTTTCCGCTGTCGATCGTCCTTGCACTGCTGCGCCGGTCAGAGCTGCCGGTGATCTCGAAGGGGATCGGGCTTTTCATCGACGCGGTGCGGTCCCTGCCGCTTTTGTCGATCCTGTTCGCCTTCGCGGTCGTCGTGCCCTTCATGCTGCCCGGCTGGTTGCAGACCGGCAAGCTGTACCGCGTCATCTGCGGCGCCGCGCTGTTCTTCGCCGCCTATCAGGCAGAGATCATTCGCGGCGGCATGCAGGGGGTGGCGCTGGGTCAGGACGAGGCAGCGAAATCGCTGGGCATCGGCTATTGGCACCGGATCAGCCGGATCATCCTGCCGCAGGCCATGCGCAACGCGTTGCCAGCGACGATCAACCAGTTCGTCATCTCGTTCAAGGAAACCTCGCTGGTCATTGTCGTCGGCTTCTTCGAAATCCTCGCCTCGGGCAATGCCGCCTATGGCACCGGTGACTGGACCTTTGCTTACCGCGAGGTCTACGCCTTCATCGCCCTGATCTATTTTGTCTTTGTCTTCAGCCTGTCCCGCTATGGCGCCTATCTGGAACGGCGCATGGCGGTCGGCACGTTCTAGGGAGCATCCGGATGACCCGTTCCGATCTTGCCGTCAGCATTGCGGCCATGAACAAATATTACGGCAATTTCCATGCGTTGAAGGACATAGACCTGAGGGTCGAGCCCGGCGAGAAGGTGGTCGTCTGTGGCCCCTCGGGTTCTGGCAAATCAACGATGATCCGCTGCATCAACCGGCTGGAGGAACATAACTCCGGCCTGATCGAGGTGCTGGGGATCGAACTGAACGACGATGTCGGCAATATCGACGAGATCCGCCGCGAGGTCGGCATGGTCTTCCAGCACTTCAACCTGTTCCCGCATATGACGGTGCTGGAAAACTGCGTCCTCGCGCCCATGCTGGTTCGCAAGACCCCGCGCGCGCAGGCAGAGGCCGCCGCCATGCGTTACCTGGAAAAGGTGCGCATCCCCGAACAGGCGCAGAAGTATCCGGGCCAGCTGTCGGGCGGCCAGCAGCAGCGCGTGGCCATCGCGCGGTCCTTGTGCATGGAACCCAAGGTGATGCTGTTTGACGAGCCGACCTCGGCGCTGGATCCCGAGATGATCTCGGAAGTGCTGGATGTGATGGTCAGCCTTGCCTCGGACGGGATGACGATGATCTGCGTCACCCACGAGATGGGCTTTGCCCGCCGCGTGGCCGACCGCGTGATCTTTATGGACCGCGGCGAGATCGTCGAGACCGCCGACCCCGAGACCTTCTTTTCAGCCCCCAAGAACGAGCGCACCCGCCAGTTCCTGTCGCAGGTCATGGGGCACTGAGCGGCCCGACCCGAAAGATCACCTTTTGCGGCCGGCGCGCGCCTGCGCCGGAAGGGCCACTTTGCGCATTTCCAAGCGCAAAAGTCTGCGTGAACGCAAAGACTTACTTTCATGTTGGCCGTGCTTCTTTGTTTTCTCGGCCCGGCTGGAAAGGCAGTCTGATGTCAGGATGCACGCAAAGGGAGCCGCAGGGATGATACGCAACGGAGGTCAGTTGCTGGTCGAAAGCCTGATCGCGTTGGGGGCGCGCAAGGGTTTTGGCGTGCCGGGCGAAAGCTATCTGGCGGTTCTGGACGCGCTGCACGACACTGCCGGCAAGCTGGATTTCGTGCTTTGCCGGAACGAAGGCGGTGCCGCCTTCATGGCTGCCGCCTGGGGTAAGCTGACCGGCAGCCCGGGCCTGTGTTTCGTGACCCGCGGCCCCGGCGTCACCAATGCCTCGATCGGGATCCATACTGCGATGCAGGATTCGGCGCCGATGATCGTCTTTGTGGGGCAGGTCGGCACCGACATGAAAGGCCGCGAGGCGTTTCAAGAAATCGACTATCGCGCCGTCTTCGGCACCATGGCGAAATGGGCGGTCGAGATCGACGATGTGACCCGCATTCCCGAAATCCTCGGCCGCGCGTGGGTGACGGCCACCACCGGACGGCCCGGCCCGGTGGTCATCGCATTGCCAGAAGATATGCTGACAAGTCTGACGAACGCAGCCCCGCTGACTGGCCCGGCCCGGATCGCCGAACCCGCGCCCAGTCCCGAGGCCGTCACCGAAGCGCGTGCGATGCTGGCCGCGGCACAGCGCCCGCTGATCCTGATGGGCGGCTGCAACTGGACGCAGGAAGGGCAGGCGGCACTGCAGGGCTTCGCCGAAGCCTCGGACATCCCGGTCGTCGCCGCCTTCCGCTATCAAGACCAGTTCGACAATTTCTCGTCCTGCTATGCGGGCGAGGCCGGTGTCGGGATGCCGCCGCATGTCAGGGCGCTGATCGTTGATGCCGACCTGATCCTCGCCATCAACACCCGCTTCGGCGAGATGACCACCGACGGCTATACGCTGCTGAATGTGCCAGTGCCGGCGCAGAAACTGATCCATGTCCACGGATCGGACCGTGAGATCGGCAAGATCTATCAGCCGACCCTTGGCATCCATGCCGGGCCGAATGCTTTCGTGGCCGCGCTGTCTCCTGTCAGTGGCGATTGGGCTGCGTGGCGCGAAAGCGCGCGGACGGCATGGCTGGCCAGCCTCAATGCCCCGGCCCAGCCCTCGCCGGTCGATATGGTCGCGGTGACGGCGCATCTGCGCGATGTCTTGCCGGATGATGCAATCCTGACCAACGGCGCGGGCAATTTCACCGTCTGGCCAAACAAGTTCTTCGCCTACGGTCCCAAGGCGCGCCTGCTGGCCCCCCAATCGGGGGCGATGGGCTACGGCCTGCCCGCCGCCATCGCCGCGCAACTGGCCCATCCTGACCGCGTGGTGGTCTGCTTCGCCGGCGACGGTGATTTCCAGATGAACTGCCAAGAGCTCGGCACCGCAATGCAGGCCGGCGCGCAGCCCATCGTGCTGATCCTGAACAACGGCATCTATGGCACCATCCGGGCGCATCAGGAACGCGGCTATCCCGGCCGCGTATCAGGCACCACGCTGCAAAACCCCGACTTCATCGGGCTGGCCCGCGCCTACGGCTTCCACGCCGAAAAGGTCGACAGCACCGACGCTTTTCCCGCCGCCTTCGCCCGCGCCATGGGTTCGCCGACGGGCGCGGTCCTCGACCTGAACATCTCGCCCGAGGCACTGACCCCGCGCCAGACCCTGACCCAGATGCGCGAAGCAGCCCTAGCCGCAAAGGAAACCGCATGACCGACGCGATCCGCCTTGGCGCCGATATTGGCGGCACCTTCACCGATATCGCCCTTGAATGCCGGGGGCAGATGTTCTCGACCAAAGTGCTGACGAATTACGCTGCCCCCGAACAGTCGATCCTGGACGGGATCGAGGTCGTGCTGCGCGACGCAGGCATCACGCCCGCCGATCTGGACATCGTCATCCACGGCACGACGCTGGCCACCAATGCGCTGATCGAACGGCGCGGCGCGCGCACGGCGCTGATCACGACCGAGGGGTTCCGGGACGTGATCGAGATGCGGACCGAAAACCGCTTTGAACAATATGACCTGAACCTCCGGCTGCCCACGCCGCTGATCCCGCGCGAGGACCGCTTTACCGTCGCGGGCCGCATCGGCGCGCAAGGGCAGGAATTGCAGCCGTTGGACGAAGTCGCACTGGAAGAACTGGCCGACCGCATCGCAGCCGAAGGTTTCGGCGCCGTCGCCATCGGCTTCATCCATTCCTACATGAACCCCGCACATGAACGCCGCGCCCGCGAAATCATCGCCGAGAAGGTCGCCGTGCCGATCTCGATCTCAAGCGAGGTTTCGCCGCAGATGCGCGAGTTTGAGCGCTTCAACACCGTCTGCGCCAACGCCTATGTCCGCCCGCAGATGCAGGATTATCTGACCCGCTTGCAGGTGCGGTTGAAGGAGATGGGGGCGGATTGCCCGGTCTTCATGATCCATTCCGGCGGCGGGCTGATCGGCGTCGACACTGCCGCCGAATTCCCGGTGCGGCTGGTCGAATCCGGCCCGGCAGGGGGCGCGATCTTTGCCGCCGACGTCGCGCAGCGTTTCGGGCTGGAAAAAGTCGTCAGCTATGACATGGGCGGCACCACCGCCAAGATCTGCCTGATCGAGGATTTCGCACCGAAAACCGCCCGCACCTTCGAAGTCGCGCGCACCTATCGCTTCTGCAAGGGTTCTGGCATGCCGATTTCTATCCCGGTGATCGAGATGATCGAGATCGGGGCAGGGGGCGGGTCCATTGCCTGGGTCGATGCCATGGGCCGCATCCAGACTGGCCCGGAATCGGCGGCCTCGGAACCCGGTCCAGCCTGCTATCAGCGGGGAGGAGAGAAGCCCGCGATCACCGATGCCGATCTGGCGCTTGGCAAACTGGATCCCGACAATTTCGCCGGCGGCGCGATCCGGCTGTCGATGGCCAATGCCGAAGGCGCCATCTCGCGCGATGTGGGCACACGACTCAGCCTGCCGGTCGAGGCCGCAGCCTTCGGTATTGTCGAGGTGGTGGATGAAAACATGGCCAATGCCGCGCGCGTCCATGCGGTGGAAAACGGCAAGAATATCTCGGACAATATCATGATCGCCTTTGGCGGCGCGGCCCCGCTGCATGCCGCACGACTGTGCGAGAAGCTGGGGATCGACCAATGCCTGGTGCCGCCGGGCGCGGGCGTGGGCTCGGCCATCGGCTTTCTGAAAGCCCCCTTCGGTTATGAGGCGCTGATTTCGCAGGTGGTGCGGCTGTCGGATTTCGACGCGGACCGCATCAACGCGCTGCTGGCCGATCTGACCGACACCGCCGAAGGTTTCGTCCGCGAAGGCAGCAAGGGCGCGATCCAGCGCGAAGCCACCGCCTTCATGCGCTATGTCGGGCAGGGCTGGGAAATCCCGGTGCTGCTGCCGGACCGGCCTTTCACATCGGCCGATGCGGATTGGCTGCGCGACAGTTTCCGCGCCGCCTATGCCCGCTTCTTCGGGCGCGCCATCGACGGCCTGGACGGGCTGGAGATCGAGATCGTGACCTTCTCGGTCAAGGCGCAGGACGAACGAGCCGCGCCCGATCCCCACCGCATCACCCTTGGCGAGATTGGCAAGTTCAACGGCGTCCTGCGCGAGGTGTTCGACCCCGCGCAGGGGCGGATGGTGGCGTCCTCGATCATTGAGCGCGCCGGTCTGCCCCCCGGTGCGCGCGTCAGCGGCCCCGCGATCATCACCGAACGCGAAACCTCGACCGTTGTGACCTCGCCCTTCGACGTCGTGATGCAAAGCGACGGATCGCTTCTTCTGACCCGCAAGGAGGCCCAGCCATGAGAGACGCACCGGCAGAAGCCACTCTGGAAATCCGCATGCAGGTGATGTGGAACCGACTGATCTCGGTCGTCGAGGAGCAGGCGATGACGCTGCTGCGCACGGCCTTTTCGACATCCGTGCGAGAGGCCGGCGACCTGTCGGCGGGCGTCTTCGACCCGCAGGGGCGGATGCTGGCCCAGGCCGTCACCGGCACGCCCGGCCATGTCAACACAATGGCCGAGGCGGTCGGCAACTTCATGGCTGAAATCCCGCGCGATCAGATGTTTCCGGGCGATACCTATGTCACCAACGACCCTTGGCTGGGAACCGGGCATCTGCATGACATCACCATGGTCTCACCCAGCTTCAAGGGCGAAAATCTGGTCGGCTTCTTCGCCTGCACCGCCCATGTCGTCGATGTCGGCGGGCGCGGTTTCGGGGCGGATGGGAAATCCGTCTATGAGGAAGGCATCCAGATCCCGATCATGAAATTCGCCGAAAAGGGCGAGGTGAACCGCGACCTGATCCGCATCCTGCGCGCCAATATCCGCGAGCCCAATCAGGTGATCGGGGACTTCTATTCGCTGGCCGCCTGCAACGATGTCGGCCACCGCCGCCTGATCGAGATGATGGAGGAGATCGGGCTGGACAGCCTCGACAAGCTGGGGGCCTTCATCTTCTCGCGCACCCGTGCGGCCACGCTGGAACGCATCGCGACGCTGCCTGAAGGTGCATGGGAAAACGAATTGACCGTCGACGGCTATGACGATCCCGTCCACCTGAAGGCGCGGCTGGAAACGCGCGGCGAGACGGTGAATGTCGATTTCACCGGCAGCGATCCGGTCAGCCGCTGGGGCATCAACGTGCCGATCATCTATACCAAGGCCTATGCCTGCTATGCGATGAAATGCGTGATCGCGCCCGATATTCCCAACAACTGGGCCTCGTTGGAGCCGTTCACGGTATCCTCGCCAGTGAATATCCTGAACGCGCAGCGCCCCGCCCCGGTCAGTCTGCGCCACGTCTTTGGCCATATGGTTCCCGATCTGGTGCTGGGGGCGCTTGCGCAGGCACTGCCGGGTCAGATCCTGGCCGAGGGGGCAGGGGCGCTGTGGAACATCCATATTTCTGCCCGACCGCTGCCGGGGGCAGAAGGGCGCAGCGCCGAAATCCTGATGTTCAATTCCGGCGGCATGGGTGCGCGGCCGGAACTGGATGGGTTGTCGGCCACGGCCTTCCCCTCGGGCGTGATGACCATGCCGATCGAGGCGACCGAGCAGACCGGCCCCATCGTCATCTGGCGCAAGGAGCTGCGCCCCGATTCCGCCGGCGACGGCGAATATCGCGGAGGCTTGGGGCAGGTGATCGAGATCGCCGCCGCCGAGGGTCACCAGTTTGATTTCTCGGCCATGTTCGACCGCATCGTCAATGCCCCGCGCGGACGCAATGGCGGGCAGAACGGCAAACCCGGCGCGGCCCGGCTGGACGATGGCACGCAGATGCGGCCGAAGGGCTGGCAGCATGTTCCGCCCGGCCGCAGGCTGGTGCTGGAGCTGCCCGGCGGTGGCGGCTACGGCGACCCCGCGCGGCGCAGCAACGCGGCACGGTCAAATGATGTCTCAAAAGGTTATGTGACGGAGGACGGGCAATGAGCTATGTCGCAACACGGCTTTCGGTGGTGAAGCCTTCGGCCTCGATGGCGGCGTCGCAGGCGGCGAAGGCGCTGGCGGCAGCCGGGGTGGATGTGATCGACCTCGGGCTGGGGGAGCCGGATTTTCCGACGCCTGCGCATATCTCGGAAGCCAGCTATCGCGCCGCACTGGCGGGTGAGACGCTGTATACGGCATCTGCCGGGACGCTGGCCCTGCGGCAGGCGGTGGCAGACAAGTTCCGGCGCGAGAACGGCCTTGATTGTGGCCCCGACAATATCGTCGTTGCCAATGGCGCCAAGCAGATCATCTTCAACGCCCTGCTGGCGACGCTGAACGAAGGTGACGAGGTAATCCTGCCCGCCCCCTATTTCGTCAGCTATCCCGAGATGGTGAAGCTGCTGGGCGGCGTGCCGGTCATGCCGCTTTGCACGGCCGAAGCGGGCTTTCGCCTGACCCCCGAGGTGCTGCGCGCAGCGCTGACCCCGGCCTCGAAATGGCTGTTCCTGAACGCCCCCGGCAACCCCTCGGGCGCGGTTTACAGCCGCGAGGAGATGCAGGCGCTTGGCGCGGTGCTGGCGGATTTCCCGCAGGTGCTGATCCTGTCGGACGAGATCTATGAACATATCATCTTCGACGGTCGCGAATTTGTCAGCTTCGGGCAGGCCTGCCCGGAATTGCGCGACCGCACGCTGATCGTGAATGGCGTCGCCAAGGCCTATGCCATGACCGGCTGGCGGGTGGGCTATGCGGCGGGGCCTGCGCCGCTGATCAAGGCCATGACCACGGTGCAAAGCCAAAGCTGCACCTCGGTCGCGGCCCCGATGCAGGCGGCGGCGCTGGCAGCGCTGAGTGGCCCGCAGGATTGCGTGGCCCAGTTTCGCGAGGCCTTCCAGCGTCGCCGCGATCTGGTGGTCGACGGCATCGCGCAGATCGAGGGGCTGACCTTGCCCGCGCCAGAAGGTGCCTTCTATGCCTATATCGGCTGCGCCGATCTGATCGGGCGGCGCACGCCGCAGGGCAAGCTGCTGGAAACCGACCGCGACGTCTCGGATTACCTTCTGGCGGAAGCTCATGTAGGTTCGGTCCCCGGATCGGCTTACGGCCTGTCGCCCTTCTTTCGCATCTCGACCGCCACGTCGGACGAGGTGCTGACCGAGGCAGTGGCGCGCATCGGCCGCGCCGTCGCCGTACTTGAACCTGCCGAGGAGACCACTGCATGAGCCCCCGTTTCGACACCATCCTGATCACGGGCGCCGCCGGCCGCCTTGGAACCGAGCTGCGCCGGGGCCTTGCGCCGCTGGCCCGCAAGCTGCGCCTGGCCGATGTCGCCCCAGTCACGGATCCCAAGCCGAACGAGGAAGTGCTGACCTTCGATCTGGCCGATATGGACGCGGTGATGGCCGCCTGCGAAGGCGTCGACGCCATCGTCCATTTCGGCGGCGCCCCGCATGAACGGCCCTGGCACGAGGTTCTGAACGCCAATATCCGCGGCAGCTATCACATCTATGAGGGCGCGCGGAAACATGGCGTGCCACGGGTGATCTATGCGTCCTCGGTCCACGCGATCGGCTATCACGATCTGGAAACCCATATCGACGCCGCCGCCGCGCACCGGCCGGACAGTCTTTACGGGCTGTCGAAGTGCTTTGTCGAGGATCTGGGCCGGCTCTACTGGGACAAGTTCGGGATAGAGAGCGTGATGCTGCGCATCTTCTCCTCCTTCCCGGAACCGGCGGATCGCAGGATGCTGTGGTCGTGGCTGTCCTTCGACGATTGCGTCCGGCTGGTGACCGCCGCACTGACCGCGCCGCGGGTGGGCTTCACGGTCAGCTTCGGGATCTCTGACAACACGGTTAAGCCGGTCGACAACCGTCTGGCGGGACATCTGGGCTATCACCCCAAGGACAATACCGAACGCTTCCGCAGCGCGATGGAGGCCCGCACCGACACCCCCGATCCGCGCGCGCCGGCGGTTCGCTGCCTTGGCGGCTGGTTCGTCGATATCGGGCACCCGGATGATGAAAAGCAGGAATAGATAGGCGCTCTGCCTTTCGACCGGACCGACCGCCTGCCGGCGGTTTTCCCATAGCGACCATCAGCCCCGCTCAGGCGGGGCTTTTCCTGTGTCCGGGCGTTTGTCTGCGGATCTTTTCAGTTCTGGTGCAGGACTGTAGCGTACACAGCACGCAAATTCCGCGCCCGTGGAATTCGCCAGAAAAACCAAGGAAAGGTGGCGGAGACGAAGGGATTCGAACCCTCGATACCGTTCCCGGTATGCACCCTTAGCAGGGGTGTGCCTTCGACCACTCGGCCACGTCTCCGTCGACGCGTTTAGCAGCGCAAGCGGGGGGGTCACAAGCGGAAAATGGCGGTTTTCGAACGGATATTTACGCCACCCGGATCAGCAGCGCCACACCCGCCACGATCAACCCCATGCCCAGCAGTTGGCGTGGCTGGACGCCTTCGCGAAACAGGCGCGCGGACAGGAACTGTGCGAAGAGCACCTCGATCAGCGCCAATGTGCGCACATTGGCGGCCGCAGTCAGCGCGAAGCCGATGAACCAGAACAGCGACGCAAAGGCGCCAAGCGCACCCGCAAGCAGCGAGACCCGCCAGCTGCGGGCGATGGCCCCCAGCGTATGCGGCTCGCGCAGGGCCAGCCACAGAACCATCGCCACCGATTGCATCGCCAATGAAATTACCAGCACCACCGCGGCACGCAGCAGCGCGCTGCCCTCGGGCAAGGCCAGGATCGCGCCGCGAAAGCCGACAGCTGACAATCCGAACAACGCCCCCGCCACGATTCCCGTCGCAACTGTTGCTGTGCGGGCGCGCCGCCAATCGGCGCCCGACATCAGCACCACGCCCAAGACCGCAAGCGAGATTGCAGCCAGCCGTGGCAGGCCGAGCGGCTCTGCCAGAAGCAGCGCCCCGAAGATGGCAAGGGTCACCGGCTCGGTCTTCATCAATGCGGTGGCCACGCCAAAGCTCTGGCCGCGCATGGTCACCAGCATGAAGGCGGTTGCGGCGATCTGGGCGCTGCCGCCAAGCGCGGCCCAGGCAAGGGTTCGCGCCCCCACCGCCGGCAGGGGCGTCTGCCACGCCAGCACTGCCAGGAACAGCGCGGCGAAGGGCAGGCCGAAGATGAAGCGAACGGCGGTCGCGCCGATGGTGCCGATCTGGCCTGTCAGTCCCGCCTGCGCGGCATTGCGGCCGGTCTGGGCCGCCGCCGCGATCAGGGTGGCGAGGATCCACATGGCTAGCCCTTGCGAACGGTCTCGATCATCAGGGCGACGTGGTCGGGATCCGCGTCCGGCGTGATCCCGTGGCCGAGATTGAAGATATGCGGACCACCGCGGAAGGCCTCGACGATGCGGCGCGTTTCCGACACCAACTCGGCCCCGCCCGTGACCATATGCCGCGGGTCGAGATTGCCCTGAACGCAGCCGTCCCGCTGCACATGGGCCGCTGCCCATGCCGCGTCAACGGAATTGTCGATGGCCACCGCATCCGCTCCGGTCGCGCGGGCGAAACCTTCATAGCGGGGGCCGGCCTCGCGCGGGAAGGCGATGACGGGGATGCCCGGATGGCGGGCCTTCAGGGCCGCGATGATGCGGGTGGCGGGGGCCAGGGCGAAATCGTCGAAATCCTGCCCCTTCAGGCTGCCCGCCCAGCTGTCGAACAGTTTTACGACCTCGGCCCCGGCGTCGATCTGGGCCGAGAGATATTCGATGGTGGCATCGGTGATCCGGTCGATCAGCGCCGAAAATGCCGCGCGATCAGCGGCTTTCATCGCATGGGCCGGGCCTTGGTCCTTGGTGCCACGACCGGCGACCATATAGGTGGCGACGGTCCAGGGCGCACCGGCAAAACCGATCAGCGTCGTCTCGCGCGGTAGTTCGCGCGACAGGATCCGCAGGGTTTCATAGACTGGCGACAGCGTCTCGTGGATCGCATCGACGGGCTTCAGGGCGGCCACACCCGCCGCATCGGTGATCGTCGACAGCCGCGGGCCTTCGCCGGTGACAAACCACAAATCGGCGCCAAGTGCCTGCGGAACAAGCAGAATATCGGCGAACAGGATGGCCGCGTCGAAGCCGTAACGGCGGATCGGCTGCAAGGTCACCTCGGCCGCCAGATCGGGGGTGTAGCACAGCGACAGGAAGTCACCCGCCTGCGCCCGCGTGGCGCGGTATTCGGGCAGATAACGCCCGGCCTGACGCATCATCCAGATCGGGGGGGTGGGCAGGGTCTCGCCCGCCAGGGCGCGCAGGATCGTCTTGGTCATCGCGGTCTCCTTCGCGGCCTTTCACCGCAGGGGCCTGCCCATTGTCAAGTCTTCGCAGCGTCGCTATGCCTTCCGCATGACACAATGGCCGACCCCTGAGAGCACCCTGAAAATCGGCACGCGCGGCTCGCCTCTGGCGCTGGCGCAGGCTTACGAGACGCGCGACCGGCTGATGCTGGCCCATGGCCTGCCCGAGGACGCGTTCGAGGTCGTGGTTATCAAGACCACCGGCGACCGCATTCTGGACAGACCGCTGAAGGAAATCGGCGGCAAGGGCCTGTTCACCCGCGAGATCGAGGACGCGCTGCTGGACGGCGACATCGACATTGCGGTGCATTCGATGAAGGACATGCCGGTCCTGCAACCCGACGGGCTGGTGATTGATTGCTATCTGCCCCGGCAGGACGTGCGCGATGCCTTCGTCAGCCCGGATTTCGCCACGATTGCGGATCTGCCGCAGGGGGCGGTGGTTGGCAGCTCCAGCCTGCGCCGACGCGCACAATTGGCGCATTGCCGGCCCGATCTGGTGCTGGTCGAGTTTCGCGGCAACGTCCAGACACGGATGCAGAAACTGGCGGACGGGGTGGCGCAGGCGACATTCCTTGCCATGGCCGGGCTAACCCGGCTGGGGCGGTTGGACGTGGTCCGCAGCGAGATCTCCACCGACGAGATGCTGCCCGCCGTGGCCCAGGGCGCCATCGGCATCGAACGCCGCCGCGACGATGCCCGCACCGGCCCCTTGCTGGCGGCGATCAATGACGCCGACACCACGTTGCGCATCAATGCCGAACGCGCCTTTCTGGCCCGGCTTGACGGGTCCTGCCAGACCCCCATCGCCGGGCTGGCCGAATTACGCGGCGATATCCTGACCCTGCGGGGCGAGATCATCATGCCCGACGGCTCGGCCGTGTTCGCGGGCCGCCGTGAGGGGCTGGCGTCAGACGGTGCGGATATGGGCCGCGATCTGGCTGATGAGTTGCGCGCCCGTGCACCGGCCGAGTTTTTCGACCTGTTCGGCACCTCGGGCGAGCGTGGCTCGCCCCCGTTGAAGTAAGCCCGCCATGGCCCGGACGCAGGGTTCCCGTGCCGAGGTGACCGGGCCGCTGATCCGCGATGCCGCGCTGCGCCTTTTCGCGCGGCATGGCTATGCAGCGGTCTCGATGCGGCAGATCGCGGCCGAGGTCGGCGTGCAGGTCGGCACCCTTTACGCCTATACGGCGGACAAGCAGGCGCTGCTGACCGATCTGCTGCGCGATCATATGGAGATGATCCTGACGGCCTGGCGGGACGATCCTGACCAGCCGCCGCTGGCGCAGCTGGATCGGTTCGTGGATTTCCACATCGACATGAGCCTCGATCATCCCGACGGGGTTTTCCTGTCTTACATGGAGCTCCGCAATCTCAGCCCGGACAATCTGGCACTTATCACCGATCTTCGGCGGCGATATGAACGGGCGTTGCAGCAGATACTGGATGCGGGCGTGGTTGAGGGGCAGATGCGGATCGACGACACCCGGCTGACGCGGATGGCATTGATCGGGATGCTGACCTCGGTGACGAACTGGTATCGCGATGGCGGACGTCTGGACCGCGGGCAGTTGCATCACTACTATCGTGGGCTGGTTCGCGGCGCGGTCGGTGCCGTGGAACGCTGACACCGCCGCACTTGCCCAAGACCCCACGAAGCCCGATATAGCGATAATGTCGATCTCACCCGCCTTTCTGGACGAATTGCGCGCCCGCGTCCCGGTCAGCCGGATCGTCGGGCGAAAGGTCACATGGGATTTGCGCCGGTCCAATCAGGCCAAGGGCGACTGGTGGTCGCCGTGCCCGTTTCACGGCGAAAAAACCGCGTCCTTTCATGTCGATGATCAAAAGGGCTTCTATTACTGCTTCGGCTGCCACGCCAAGGGCGACGCGCTGACCTTCCTGCGCGAAGCCGAGGGCTTGGATTTCATCGAGGCCGTCAGGGTGCTGGCCTCGGAGGCCGGGCTGCCCATGCCCGAACGCGACCCGGGCGAGCGTCAGCGCGCCGACCGTCGCAGCGTCCTGGTCGAGGCGATGGAGGCCGCGACCCGTCATTACCGGATGCAGCTGTCGACCGGGCAGGGGACGGCGGCGCGGGAATACCTGACCCGGCGCGGGCTGGATCAGGCGGTCATCGACCGGTTCGAGTTGGGCTTTGCCCCCGATGCGCGGCAGGGCTTGTTCCACACGCTGCGCGAAAAAGGCATGCCGCCCGAGGTGATCGTCGATGCCGGGCTTGCCGCCAAGCCCGACGATGGCGGCGCCCCTTTCGACCGCTTCCGGGGCCGGATCATCTTCCCCATCCGCGACGCGCGCGGCCGCGCCATCGCCTTCGGCGGCCGGGCGATGGACCCGAATGCACGGGCCAAATACCTCAACAGCCCGGAAACGCCTTTGTTCGACAAGGGCCGCAACCTTTACAACGTCGCCCCCGCCCGCTCCGCCGTCGCCAAGGGTGCGCCGCTGATCGTGGCCGAGGGCTATATGGACGTGATCGCGCTGGTGGTCGCGGGGTTCGAGGGCGCGGTGGCCCCCCTTGGCACCGCCATTACCGAGGATCAGCTGCGGCTGATGTGGCGGATCTCGCCTGAGCCGGTCATCATGCTGGACGGTGATGCCGCCGGGCAGCGCGCGGCGCTGCGGCTGATTGATCTGGCGCTGCCAATGACCGGGCCGGGGCAGGCGCTGCGCTTTGCGGTGCTGCCGGCGGGGCAGGACCCCGACGACCTGATCCGCGCGCAGGGGGCAGGTGCCATGCAGGCGGTTCTGGACAGCGCGCGCCCGCTGGTCGATCTGCTGTGGCAGCGCGAAACCGAGGGGCGCGATTTCGACAGCCCCGAACGGCGCGCGGCGCTGGATGCCAGCCTGCGCAAAGCCATCGCCGTGATTCCCGACGAGGCCACGCGAAACCACTATGCCGCCGCGCTGAAGGACCGCCGATACGAACTTTTCGGCGGCCGGCGCGGGGCAGGGCGGCTGACGCCCGGTCCCCGCGAAACCCGCGACCAGCGAGGCCGGCGGGGCCTGCCAGAGCCTGCCCGCGCGCAGACAATGGCAACGCCGCTGGGGCAACAGGACGCGGGCGACGTGACGATGGAATCCATGGTGCTGGCGCTTTGTGCCGCTTATCCGGGTCTCGCCCACCGGGTCGAATCGCGGATGGAGCTGTTGGCCCCGACCGACGAAGACCGCGCGGCGCTGTGCCACGACCTGCTGGCAGGTTCCGACAGCGTGGCTGGCCGTGCAGCCCTTGCGCGGATCATGGAGGATGCCTACGTCAGGGCCTCGCCGCTGATCCGCCAACCCGACAACCCCGACAAGGCCGCCGTGGTGCTTGCCAATATTCTCGACAAGATCGAGGCCCGCCGCGCCGCCATGGCGGAACTGGCCCGGGCCGAAGCAGAAATTCAGGGCCTCGTCGATGAGGGCCTGACCTGGAGGATGAGCGAATCGGCCCGTGCCCGGCACCGCGCCGAAAGTCCCGAGATCGAAGATACCTCGGATATGAACGAAGACCGCAGCGCGCTTTCGGCGCGTCTTGCTTCCTATTTCGACACCAAGCGCGACAGGCGCGGGTGATTCGGACCTGATTCGCGAAAATGCGAATCGCCCGGCCTTTGAACCCCGCGCGCATCTTGTCTACAACGGTGCCGATCCCCATCTGATTCGGGTCAAATCGAATCACTACGCTGACAGGACGCCCATGGCCGCCAAGGACGACGACACTTCCCGCGACGACAGCCAGGATAACGACCACTCGCTCGATATCAGCCAGACGGCGGTCAAGAAAATGATCGCCGAGGCGCGCGAGCGTGGCTTCATCACCTATGACCAGCTGAACGCGGTCTTGCCCCCCGAACAGGTCAGTTCCGACCAGATCGAGGACGTGATGTCGATGCTGTCCGAAATGGGCATTCAGGTCGTCGAGAACGAGGAAGAGGGCGAGGACGGCGAAGGCGGCGAAGTGGCCGTCACCGGCTCGGGTTCGCGCGAGGTGGCCGTTGCCACCACCGAAACCGAGAAGCTGGACCGCACTGACGACCCGGTGCGCATGTATCTGCGCGAGATGGGCTCGGTCGAGCTGCTTTCTCGCGAAGGCGAGATCGCCATCGCCAAGCGTATCGAAGCCGGTCGCAACACCATGATTGCGGGCCTGTGCGAAAGCCCGCTGACCTTCAAGGCCATCACCATGTGGCGGCAGGAACTTCTCGACGAAGACATCCTGCTGCGCGACGTGATCGACCTTGAAACCACCTTCGGTCAGTCCATGGACGAAGAGGGCGAGGAAGACCTGACCGAAAGCGCCACCCCCGCCGCACGGACCGAACGCGAGCAGGAAACCGACGCCGACGGCAACCCGCTGCAGTCGGACGATGACGAGGAAGACGAAGGCGCCAACCTGTCGCTGGCGGCGATGGAAGCCAGCCTTAAGCCGCAGGTGCTGGAGACGCTGGAAGCCATTGCCCGCGACTATGAAAACCTTGCCGACATGCAGGATCAGCGGATGTCCGCGACCCTGAACGAGGATGGCAGCTTCTCGGTCTCTGATGAGATCGCCTATCAGAAACTGCGCGGCGAAATCGTCGTGCTGGTGAACTCGCTTCACCTGCACAACAACCGCATCGAGGCGCTTGTCGATCAGCTTTACGGCATCAACCGCCGCATCGTGACCATCGACAGCGGCATGGTGAAGCTGGCGGATGCCGCGCGCATCAACCGGCGCGAATTCATCGACGCCTACCGTGGCGCCGAACTTGACCCGGCTTGGGTCGATCGCATGTCGGCCAACAAGGGCCGCGGCTGGCAGGCGCTGTTTGAACGCAGCCTCGACAAGGTCGAACAGCTGCGCAACGACATGGCCGAGGTCGGCCAATATGTTGGCGTTGATATCGAAGAATTCCGCCGCATCGTGAACCAGGTGCAGCGCGGCGAGAAAGAGGCGCGTCAGGCCAAGAAGGAAATGGTCGAGGCGAACCTGCGTCTGGTTATCTCCATCGCCAAGAAATACACGAACCGTGGCCTGCAATTCCTTGATCTCATTCAAGAAGGTAATATCGGCCTGATGAAGGCCGTGGACAAGTTCGAATACCGCCGTGGCTACAAGTTCAGCACTTATGCTACATGGTGGATCCGTCAGGCGATCACGCGGTCCATCGCGGATCAGGCGCGTACCATCCGCATCCCGGTCCACATGATCGAGACGATCAACAAGCTGGTCCGTACCGGTCGCCAGATGCTGCATGAAATCGGCCGCGAGCCGACGCCGGAAGAACTGGCCGAAAAGCTGCAGATGCCGCTGGAAAAGGTCCGCAAGGTGATGAAGATCGCCAAAGAGCCGATCAGCCTTGAAACCCCGATCGGGGACGAGGAAGACAGCCAGCTTGGCGATTTCATCGAGGACAAGAACGCCGTCCTGCCGCTGGACAGCGCCATTCAGGAAAACCTCAAGGAAACCACGACCCGCGTTCTGGCCAGCCTGACCCCGCGCGAGGAACGTGTTCTACGCATGCGTTTCGGCATCGGCATGAACACCGACCATACCCTGGAAGAGGTCGGCCAGCAGTTCAGCGTCACCCGCGAACGCATCCGCCAGATCGAGGCCAAGGCGCTTCGCAAGCTGAAGCACCCCTCGCGGTCGCGCAAGCTGCGCAGCTTCCTGGACCAGTAGAAACGAGTTAACGTTTCCTAGTTTGTGAAACAACTTCTTGCATTGATTGGGGAAATGCTGGCCCAATTGCGGACGGCCTGAAAGGAAACAGCATGCCCCTCAAGCACATCCTCTATCGCAGCAGCGGTAACACTGAAGTTTTCGACAAGGATTGCGAGGAAATTCTTCGTGTTGCCCGCACAAGAAACAGTGAGGCTGGACTGACAGGTTTCCTTCATGCGGAAGACGGGGTGTTCATCCAATGGCTGGAAGGACCAGAGGAGGAAATCCGTCTAGTCGTCGAAAGCATCATGAACGATCCTCGCCATCGTGACATCACCGTCTATAGCGAAGGTGGTATCGATGTCCGCAAGTTCCCGAACTGGACGATGGGCTTTTCAAGCGGCCGGCAAGCCCCCCTGTTCGAGTGGCTGACTGAACAGGGTGCGCCATCACATGATTTGCGCGGCTTTGGTCAGTCTCTGCAGCAGTTCCTGCTTTTGCGTGCAGCCTGAGTCCGGCAGGACTGTTGCAGTGAACCCGTCGATCCGTTAGCACAAAACAAGAACAACGAAATTGTGCCGAAACGGGGCCGGCGATGGGCGAGAATTTTCAGAACTGGTTGGGTGATCCGCAGCTGATGGGCTGGGTTGTGGCGCTCGGTGCGGCATTGATCGCCGGGCTGACCGTCATGTTCCTTCGCGCACGCCGGGCACTTGCAGCTTCGCAGGACTGGGCTGCGCGTCTTGACCGCGATCTGAACCAGCGGACAGAAGCGCTTGAACGCGAAACCAGTTCGCTTGCCGATATGAGGCAGCGTTATGATGCCGAAGCCGAGGTCGCGCGAAATCATGCGCTTCGCGCCAGCCAGGCCGAGACACGACTGGAAGATCGTGTTGCGCGAGTTGCAGAACTGACCGAGGAGCGGGACGATCTGAACGACGCGCTCTACAACGCCCGGCAGGCGCTGGCTCGGCTGGAAACCGATCTGGCAGAGACGCGACTTTCTGCCGAAAAAGACCGGGAACGTGCGGCCCATGATCTAAAGCAGTTGCGCGAATTGCGCGAGGAAATGACCGGGCATTTCCGCCTGATGGCCAATGAAACCCTGCGCGTGCAGGGCGCCGATATGCAGAAGACCCATGGCGAGCAGCTGAATGCTCTGCTGAACCCGTTTCGCGAACAGGTGCAGCACTTCCAGCGCGAGCTGCGCGACCGTAACCGCATTCTCGACGAGGAAGGCGCACGGCTGCGCGAACAGATCGCCAATATCGGCAATGAAGCCAGCGCACTGACCCGCGCGCTGAAGGGCGACAAGCAGAAACAGGGTGCTTGGGGCGAGATGATCCTTGAACGGATCCTTGAAGAATCCGGGCTGGAGCGCGGTCTTCATTATGATATCCAATCAAGCTGGACGGATGAGGACGGTAATGTCTGGCGCCCCGATGTGATCGTGCGGATGCCGCAGAAAAAGTTGCTGGTCGTTGACAGCAAGGTCTCGCTGAATGCCTATGAGGCGGCGGTGAACGCCGAAACCGACGCGGACCGGACGGCGGCACTAAAGCGCCATGTTGAATCCGTGCGCGCCCATGTCACCGCGTTGTCTGCCAAGGGTTATGACCAGCTTGATGACGGCGCGGTCGATTACGTGCTGATGTTCATTCCTATCGAAGGGGCGTTTTCCGAAGCGCTGCGCGTCGATCCCGGCCTCGCTAGCTTTGCCATGGATCGCCGCGTTGGGCTGACCACGCCGACCACGCTGATGCTGACCCTGCGCACGGTTGAACACATCTGGACGGTAGAACGCCGCGAATCCAACGCCTTGGAAATTGCGAAGCGCGCCGGTCAACTCTATGATAAGGTTGTAGGTTTTGTGGACGCGCTGGATGATGTCGGCGCGGCGCTGAACAAGGCTGGGCAGGCGCATCGCACTGCCGTCGACCGGCTGTCGCGCGGTCAGGGCAACGTCATCCGTCAGGTCGAAATGCTGCGTGAATTGGGTGCGCGAACCACGAAGAAGCTGGCCCTCGACCATGACAAGGCCGACGCTTTGCCCGCGCCGGATGATCGCAACGCATGATCGATCTATTGCAGATAGAGACGCAGGGCGTTGGATTTTACGAAATTACCAATGCGGTTTCGGGGGTTCTGGCGGGCTGCGGCGACGGCGTTCTGACGCTGTTGATCCGGCACACCTCGGCCAGTCTTCTGATTCAGGAAAATGCCGATCCCGATGTGCGGACCGATCTTCTGGCATGGCTGGACCGGCTGGCCCCGCCGGCGGATTCCCCGGACATGAGCTGGATTACCCACCGGCTGGAAGGCCCCGATGACATGCCTGCGCATATCAAGGCCTCGGTTCTGCCCAGTTCGTTGCAAGTGCCTGTGCGCGCCGGGCGGATGTTGCTGGGCCGCTGGCAGGGCATCTACCTGGTCGAGCACCGCACCCATGCCCATCGGCGTGAGGTGGCGCTGGCATTCCTGTCGACCTGACCCGCATCTGGTGTTAACCTGTGCTTATTCCACAATCTCTGTTGCGATTTCCGCGCAGCTTGTGGATAACTCTGCCTTGAGGACGAGATAAGGGACACAGGATGCGCTGCCCGTTTTGCGGAAATGTGGATACTCAGGTCAAGGACTCGCGTCCTGCCGAGGATAATGTCGCCATCCGACGCCGACGTTTTTGTCCCGCCTGCGGCGGACGCTTCACCACCTATGAACGCGTGCAGTTGCGTGATCTTGTGGTGGTCAAGTCCAATGGCCGGCGCGAGGATTTCGACCGCGACAAGATGGCCCGGTCGATCCGTATCGCCATGCAGAAGCGCCCGGTCGAAGCCGACCGCATCGACCAGTTGATTTCCGGCATCGTGCGGCGATTGGAAAGCATGGGCGAGACTGATATCTCGTCGAAGATCATCGGCGAGATCGTGATGGAGACGCTGGCCCGGATCGACAATGTCGCCTATGTCCGCTTTGCCAGCGTTTACAAGAACTTCCAGGATGCGGGCGATTTCGATAAATTCGTGTCGGAACTGCGCCCCCCGACCGAAGAGTGACACCAGATCTGCAACACATGGACCATGCCCTTCGCCTGGCACGGCGGGGCTTGGGAAATACATGGCCGAATCCGGCGGTGGGTTGCGTCCTGGTTCAGGACGGTCGCGTCGTCGGGCGTGGCTGGACCCAGCCGGGCGGGCGGCCCCATGCCGAACGCATGGCGCTGGATCAGGCCGGCGCGGATGCGCGCGGCGCCACCGCCTATGCCACGCTGGAGCCCTGCGCCCATAAGGGCCGTGCCGGGCCCTGTTCTGACGCGCTGATCGCGGCGGGTGTCGCGCGCGTCGTAACCGCGCTGACCGATCCAGATGCGCGCACGGCCGGACAGGGGCATGCGAAGCTGCGCGCCGCCGGGATCGAGGTCGTCGAAGGCGTCCGCACCGCCGAGGCCGCCGCCCTGCAACGCGGTTTTCTGAAACGCGTCGCAGAAGGCCTGCCGATGGTGACGCTGAAACTCGCCGCCAGTCTGGACGGTCGCATCGCCACCGCCAGCGGCGAAAGCCAGTGGATCACCGGAGAGGCGGCGCGCCGGCATGTCCATCTGCTGCGGCTTCAGCATGACGCGATCATGGTCGGGGGCGGCACCGCGCGGGCAGATCGTCCGTCGCTGAATGTGCGCGGCTTTGGTCCGGTGCGGCAGCCGGTGCGAATCGTGGTTTCAGACCGACCGGTACAGGGCCTGGCAGAAGAGGATGCAAATCACGGCCCGCTTTGGCAGGTGTCCGGCGACCTGCGCGCGGCGCTGTCGGGGCTGGCCGAACAGGGCCTGACCCGCATTTTTTGCGAAGGTGGCGGCATGTTGGCCGCGCAGCTACTAGCCGATGATCTGGTGGACGAGCTGGTCTTTTACAGCGCCGGATTGGTTCTTGGTGCCGACGCGCGCCCCGCCATCGGCCCGCTCGGGTTGACGAAACTGGCCGCTGCCCCGCGTTTTGAACTGCAAGGCAGCTTCCGGCTGGGCCCTGACCTGTGCCAGCACTGGACCCGCTTGGCGTCCTAGCGGCGCCAGATCCAGGCATGGCCCGCTAGCGCGCCCTGCGCCTTGGCCAGTAACCGCAATCGCATGCTGCGTTGGGTGGTGGGGCCCGACAGCCGCTCCAGCGCCAGCTCGGGCGGGCAGGGAAGGCCACTGACCGGATCGCAATAGCGCGGATAGGAAATCAGGACCGCATGGGTCAGCGCGTCTAGGTCGGGGCGCGCCTGCCGCCGCACCGGCACCGTCCCGAGATCACGGGTCAGCCCCCATCCTGCATAGAATGGAACCCCCAGCGTGGTGACGGGAATACCGCGCAGAAGCGCCTCGAACCCGAGGGTCGAGGTGATGGTCCACACCGCATCGATCTGGTTCAACAGCGCCACCGGGTCGGCGTTGGGGGCCGTATGATCGGCCAGACGCGCCAGATCCTCGGGCGGGATCCGGCCGGGACGCAGGCCGGCCTCGACATCGGGATGCGGTTTGTAGATCAGGAAAGCACCCGGATTTTCGGCACGTACACGCGCCAGCAGGGCGAGATTCGTCTTTTCGGCGCCGGCGCCAAGGCGGATCGAGGCGTCATCTTCGACCTGGCCCGGCACAAGGATGCGCGGCCGCGCATCGCGGGGTGGAAGATCGCCGCCGCCGCCCAGATTATACTTGCTGAGACCGGCCGCGATCAGTGCCGCACGCAACCGGGCCGCGCGCTCGGCACCACCGGGGGGCAGGGGTGCAGCGATCAGCGCCTCCAGCCGCGAGGGCCGGGTCGGGTCGTAATAGATGCCAAGATCGTCCGCGACCAGCGACAGCGGCGGCACCAGTGCCGCGCCCAACCCGCGGGAGCGCAGGAAGCCGTCCTCGACCCGCAGGACATGCGGCGAGGGCAGTTCGGCGGCGCGATTGGCCCAGGCGAGTGTGACCTGGGAGGTTGGTTTTCGGGTGAACCTGATGCCCGCCACGCCGAAAGCGCGCGCAATATGGGGTCGTTTCCACAGCCGCATCCCATAGGCCAGATGGCCGGCGTGATCCTGCCTGAAGGCGCGGACCTCGGCCTCCAGTTGATCCAGTGCGCCGTCGAAATCGGTCAGGGCGTCCCGGCAGGGATCATACCAGATCGGCGCGATCAGGTGGCTGGCGGCAAACAGTGCCTCGATCGGCGCCGGTTGGCGGTGTGGGGTCGCGGTCTCGTCGGTGCTGAGGCCCCAGCCCGCATAAAATGGCTGTCCAAACAGGCGCGGCCGGTGCCCCGCCAGCATCGCCTCGTATCCCAGTTGGGAACTGACGGCATAGACCGCCCGCGCGCCGGCAAGCAGCGCCCAGGGAGAGACGGGGGTGTCGCAGAAGCCTTCGCCCGGTCGCAGGTCGGCGCGGGTGAAATGGCCGGGGCGCAGGCCCTGGGCGGTCTCTGGGTGGCTGCGGATGATGATCCGTTGGCCGGGGTTTTCGGCACGTGCGGCGGCGATCATGCGCAAAAAGACACCACGGTCCGCCCCCATTAGCGCCGCATCGCCCGCAGTCTGGTCGATCACCAGAACATAGCCATGCTCTGGCGGGGCGGCATCGGGCAGGTGGGCATTGTATTTCGACAGGTCGGCCGCGATCAGCCGGGCGATGCTGCCGCGAGCCTGTGCATGGAACGGGGCGGTTGCGCCGCTGGCAATCAGGGTTTCGATCAGCGAGGGGCGACCTGGGTCGAAATGCAGTCCCAGAGGGTCGACGATCAGCCCGATGGGCCCGCGCCGCGCCAACGCCCCTCGCGCCCGTCCGGGTAGGATCGAACGCAGGAAGGCGTCCTCGACATGGACCAGGCCCGCGCCGGTCCGCGCGGCAACGGCGTGCCCCCGCCATGCGGTGCCGGCGGCACCCCAGATGCCGATCAGATCATCCCTGCCGGCCAGCCCCAGACGCGGCCCCCAACCGGCCAGATCGAGGATCCGTCGCACCCGACCACGAAGCAGGCCACCATTATATGAGAACAGCCGCCGAGGCTGAACCCCGGCGGCTGTATTGCGAAGATCCCCGATCAATTGCCAAGCGTTTCCAGCGTTCGGACCGAATTCGCGCCGCCGGTGATCGCGCCCAGCAGCTTCTGCCACTGAACATAAGGCGCCTCGGTGACGTAAACGGTATCGCCGTCGCGGATCATGAAGTCGCGGGCCAGGAACAGCCCGTTCGGTCGGGTCAGGTCCAGAACATAGACCATACGCTGGGTACCCGAAACCGGTTGGCCGAGTACGGCCGAGGCAACCTGCGCCGGTTCATCGCGCAGCACGAAAACGCCGGTCGGGTCTGCGGTGACCGTGGCCAGACCGCCAACCATCGCAATCCCCTCGATCGCGCTGATCTGTTCGTTGCCCAGCGGCACCTTGGTCTGACCGCCAATTGCGCCGAGCGCGGTGAAGCTGCGCTGATCTTCCTCGACCAGGATCACGTCGCCGGGGCGCAGCGCGATGTCATAGGCGGGGTTGAAATACAGGTCGGACAGCCAGACCTTGCCGGTTTCGCGGCCGCGCTTGACGGTGATCACAGCGACCTCGGGCTCGACATTCACGCCGCCCGATTTCGCCAGCATCGACGACAGCGTCCGGGTCGGGCGTTCGATCGGGTAGACGCCCTGGCCGAAGACCTTGCCCATGACCGACACGGTCGCGCCGTCGCCAGCCACCCGCGTGACAGAGACCTGCGGGTCGGGGGTTTGGCTTTCCAGTCGCTGGGTGATCGCTTCGCGCAGCTGGTCGGGCGAACTGCCGGCGGCGCGGATCCGGCCGGCATAGGGCACGAAGATATAGCCCTGACTGTCAACCTGCAGCTGCTGCAACTGGGTCGAGCTTTGCCCGAGGCCCACCAGAAGGCCGTCATCGACGTTTTCCCAGATCATCAGCCCCAGCGTATCGCCGGGCCGGATTTCATCGGCGCCGACGGTACCGGCATTCAGGAACTCATTCGAGAAGCCATAGGCCGGGGTGAAGTTGGCGGTGCGGTTGACGTGGTTGTTGACGAAGATCACATGCGCGTCACCGCCATTTTCCACTGCCCCCGACAGAATTTCTTTCTTGCTGGGGCCGGATCGGGGCAATCCGCAGGCCCCCAATGCGGTCACGGCGATCAAGGCGGCAATCAAAGGCAAACGCATGGATCGCGCCGGTGCGTTGAACACTTCTGTGGCGGTCAAGTTCTTATCTCCTGCTTCACGCCGAGTCGGGCGTCCCTCGCGGACACGTTAGCGCGAGGCGGCGTGATTATCTATATGTTGATGTTATTTAGCGTGAATCCGATCCCCGTTGCTGGCGGGTTTCTGCCCGCCCTTCGGCAAGCGCGTCATAGGGGTCGGGCGGGGCCAGCATCATATCGACAACCAGTCGCAGAGCGGGCGCACGGGCGCGGGCAGCATAAAACCCCCCGGGTATCTGGCTGGTTTCAAGCAGATAGTCGCGATACAACCTATAGCTGCGCGGATCGGGACGCTGCGGGTGAACGAAGAAGTCCGGCAGGCTCTGGTCCGAAACAAGCTGTTGCTTATCGAACACAGCCCGACCCATCGCCTTGACCGGCAAACCGCGCCAAAGCGCCTGCTGGGCCGAGGTCGAGTTCACCGTCACCACTGATCGCGCCTGTCCCAGCAGCAGCGCCAGCTTGCCGCCGGGGACGTGGTGGACACGGTCGCGAATGCCCAGTTCTTCGGCCTTGACCATAATGTCATGGCGCTGCTGCGAGCGGCCGTCATCCAGCGGATGGCCCTTGAAGACCAGATGATGATGGCGCGGGGCGTTGGCAGCGAAAGCCTCCAGCACCTCGGCGGTGAAGTCGGCCATGGCGTCGTATTCGGAATGCGCGCGGAAACTGGCGTCATGTTCCAGCTGCATCAGCACCAGCGTGAACGGATGGCCGCTGCGCCGGATCTGCCGGGTGCGCAGGAAGTGATCGACCATAATCGCCGGGCTCAACAGCAGGCGGCGCAAGTTCAGCCGGAACTCCTGCAAAACCGAGATGGCGCGATGGGTCCGATAACCGGGAAAGCGGCCATTCGCGGTGAGGATCAGAAAGTGATAGAGCGCACCGTAAAACTTGTGCTGGCGCATGTCGCCCCAGTTGGCAGGCGGGCGAGGCAGGTCGGGCTGCGGGCCGCGCAGAGCCGCGCGCATCTCGTCCAGGGTGATCGCCATCAAGCGCGAATGCCCGTTCGAGCCGCCACGCTCGTAGGTGACCCAGAAGGGGCGCAGATACCCTTCTTCAAAGACATGCAGCGTCAGACCGTTTGCCTTCGCGGCCGCGCGGGCGGCCGCGTGGACGGGGCGAACATCGCCGTAAAGCACGATATCGGTGACGCCTTTCTCGGCGATGATGCGGTCGAGATGGGCGGGCCAGTCCTCGGGCGGGTCGCGATGCAAAATCAACCGGTCGGGGTCGGACCAGAAAAAGGCATCACCGGCATTGAAGGCCACCCGCCAGACCTGCGCCCCCGTCGCCTGCAGCAGCCTGCCAAGCCTGCTGAAGAACGGGCCATGCGGCCCTTGCAACATCAGGAAAACACGCCCATCTACCGGGATGTCAGGCGCCTGCGTCGTCGGATCCTGAGACATATTCGGGGATGGGGAAAGGCGCGGCATGGAAGTAGCGAAGACCAGGGCTGTTGAACGGGCACTATGTTGCAGCTTCGCGCGGGCTTGGAAAGCCGGCTTGTGAAATGGGCGGCAATGGGGCGCGTCCTGTGTCCCTTCTGCCTTGCCCGGCCGGGTCGGCTTCGCTACCCAAGACCCAAATCTGAGGAGAGATCATGTTCACCGGGATCATTACCGATATCGGCACCGTCACCGAGACCCAGCAGCGCGGCGATCTGCGCGCGCGCATTCAGAATTCCTATGACATGGCGGGCGTGGATATGGGCGCGTCCATCGCGTGTAACGGGGTCTGTCTGACGGTGGTCGGCAAGGGGCCGGACTGGTTCGACGTCGACATCTCGGCCGAGACAATTTCCAAGACCAATATCGGCCATCACGGCTGGGCTCCGGGCGTCCGCATCAACCTGGAGCGGGCGCTGAAGGTCGGCGACGAGCTGGGCGGGCATATCGTCTCGGGCCATGTCGACGGCGTGGCTGAACTGGTCGAGATGCATGACGAAGGCGACAGCCTGCGCCTGACCTTCGAGGCCCCGCCGGAACTGGCACGCTTCATCGCGCCCAAGGGCTCGGTGGCGCTGAATGGCACCTCGCTGACGGTGAACGAAGTCAGCGGCAACCGCTTTGGCATCAACCTGATCCCGCATACGCAGGAGGTGACGACCTGGGGCGGGGCGCGCGTCGGCGACAAGGTGAACCTCGAAATTGATACGCTGGCTCGATACGTCGCCCGGCTGGCCGAGGCAGGCTGAAACTGCGACAAAAAGCCCATTCAACGAGTTGTTATCCGATAACGGTGTCATCGCCTTGCCGCTTCCGCTAGCAGGACCGCCCAATCCGAATCTAGCAGGAAAACAAGGAGATAGGTTTGAAGGTAGGAATAACGCTTGTTGCGGGGCTGACACTGCTTTCCGGGTGCGCATCGGACGGACCGGAACAGCGGGATTACAACCGCATGAGCTGCCGCGAGCTGGCCTATCACGAAGGCCGGCTTGACGGCGAACTTGGTGCGGCGCGCTCAAAATCACTGACGGGCGGGCTGACCGCGGCACTGGGTGGCGCAGAGGCGCAGACCTATGGGCAGACCCAGGCGATTTTTGGCGGGATTGAAGAAACCAGGGCGATCGAGGCGAATGACAAGGTTCAGATCGCAAAGGCCTTGAAGCGCTGCTGACCGGCCTTTGTGAATGACGCAAGGCCGTCTTTGGAACAAAAAATGGGGGGCGCTTTGGGCGCCCCCCATCTTATTTGACCTGATGGATGATCAGCGCAGGATCGACTTTCCTGCGTAAACCGCCGCGTCGCCCAGCATTTCCTCGATGCGGATAAGCTGGTTGTATTTCGCCAGCCGGTCCGACCGCGCCAGCGAGCCGGTCTTGATCTGGCCGCAATTGGTGGCGACCGCCAGATCGGCGATGGTGGCGTCCTCGGTTTCGCCCGAGCGGTGGGACATGACCGATGTATAGCCGGCGCGGGTGGCCATGGCGACGGCGTCCAGCGTTTCCGACAGCGTGCCGATCTGGTTGACCTTCACCAGCAGCGAGTTGCCGCAGCCCTTCTTGATCCCCTCGGCCAGACGGACAGGGTTGGTCACAAACAGGTCGTCGCCGACCAGCTGCACCGATTTGCCCAGCTTGTCGGTCAGCAGCTTCCAGCCTTCCCAGTCATCCTCTGCGCAGCCGTCCTCGATCGACAGGATCGGGTAATCGGCACAGAGCGCCGCCAGATAATCGACATTCTCGGCCGAGCTCAACGACTTGCCTTCGCCGACCATTTCGTACTTGCCGTTCTTGAAATACTCGGTCGATGCGCAATCCAGCGCCAGCATGATGTCGTCACCGGGCTTATAGCCGGCCTTCTCGACCGCCTTCAGGATGAAATCCAGCGCGTCGCGGGTGCTGGACAGGTTCGGCGCAAAGCCGCCCTCATCGCCAATGCCGGTCGACAGGCCAGCCGCAGACAGTTCTTTCTTCAGCGTATGGAAGACTTCCGACCCCATGCGTACGGCCTCGCGGATGTTTTCCGCGCTGACCGGCATGATCATGAATTCCTGAATGTCGATCGGATTGTCGGCATGTTCGCCGCCATTGATGATGTTCATCATCGGCACTGGCAGGATATGCGCCGAGGCGCCGCCGACATAGCGGTACAGCGGCAGCGCCGAGGCATCCGCCGCAGCCTTCGCCACCGCCAGCGACACGCCCAGAATGGCATTGGCGCCAAGGCGGGCCTTGTTGGGGGTGCCGTCCAGTTCGATCATCAGCGCGTCGATGGTCCGCTGATCGGTCGCATCTTCGCCGATCAGAGCCTCGGCCAGTTCGCCATTGACGTTGTCCACGGCGTCCAGCACGCCCTTGCCCAGATAACGCGACTTGTCGCCGTCACGCTTTTCCACGGCTTCATGCGCACCGGTGGACGCGCCCGAGGGCACCGCCGCGCGGCCCATGGTGCCGTCTTCCAGGGTCACGTCGACCTCGACGGTCGGATTGCCCCGGCTGTCGAGGATTTCACGGGCATAAATGTCGATGATCGCGGTCATAGGTCCCTCCTGATCCGTTGCGCCGGGTATAACCTCGCGGATCGGGGGGTGAAAGGCGCAAATTTCCGCGGCGTCGGCAGAGTTCGGCTAGTCGCGCGGTAGCCTGATTTCTGCCCAGATCGGCAGATGATCCGATGCCTGTCGCGCCAGCGGTGTGTCGCCGACGCCGGTTGCCAGAACCTCGACGCAATGGGACACCGCGATCCGGTCCAGCCGAAGCCGCGGCATCGGTGCCGGATAGCTGGGTCCGGGCGCGATCACCCGCAGCGTTTCCAGCGATTCCAGACCGCGATCATCGCGCCATTCGTTGAAATCGCCCATCAACATGACCGAGCCGCCGGCCAGCCTTGAAGCCTTGGCCACCAGCCGCGCCAGTTGCGCCCGGCGCGACGACCGCGCAAGGCCCAAATGCACGCCGATCAGGGTCAGGTCATGCACCCGCACCGCCAATGCGCCGCGCGGCTCGATCCCCGGCAGGGGCAGGCGGCGGGTGACGGCCTGTTCGGCCAGATCCGCCCGCATCAGCACAGACTGACCGTGCCACCCCAGCGAAGTCTCGCCGGTCGTGCGCATCTGGATCGGAACCAGCCCGGTCATTTCGGCGATCAGCGCACGGGGCAGCGCTTCTGGCCGGGCGCCAAAGCGGAAATCGACCTCTTGCAGGGTGATGATATCGGGGCGCAGTTCGGCGATGACTTGCAGATTGCGCTCTGGCGCATGGGGGCCGGTCATGCCGCGCCCCTTGTGCAGGTTATAGCTGGCGATGCGAAGCTTCATGTGCCGCAGAAGGTCCGCAGGACACGCTCATCAGCCAAAGGCGCGCGCGACAGGTCGTCCCATTCGGGGCGCGCCTCGAACGGGTGGGTCAGCGCGGCCTCCAGCCGTTGGAAAGGCGCGAGATCACCGGCGACCGCGGCCTGAATTGCTTCCTCGATCCGGTGGTTGCGGGGGATGCGGACCGGGTTCGCGGCCGCCATCAGCCCGGCATCGGGATCGGCGGCCTGCCAGTCGGCCTCCCACGCATCAAAGGCAGCGCGATCAAGAAACTCGTCACGCGCCCGACCATCGGCCAACCCGGCAAAGCTGCGGGTGAAATCGGCCTGACCTGCGGCCATCAGGTCCAGCAGCCGGCTCACCAGATCGAACGCCTGGGGAGAGGGGGAAAGCCCGATCTTGGCCGCGAAACGGCCCTGCCATTCGGCCTGATAGATATGCGGGAAACTGTGCACGGCGCGGGTCGCCTCCTCGACGGCTTTTTCCTCATCCTGCCCCATCAGCGGGATCAGGCAAGAGGCGAATTGCGCCAGGTTCCACACGGCCACCTGCGGCTGCTGCGACCACGCATATCGCCCCCGCCGGTCAATCGAGGAGAAAACCATATCGGGATGATAGGCGTCCATGAAGGCCGCCGGGCCATAGTCGATCGTCTCGCCCGAAATCGCCATGTTGTCGGTATTCATCACCCCGTGGATGAAGCCAAGCGCCATCCATTGCGCGATCAGACGAGCCTGTGCGGCGACAACCTTTTCCAGCAGTTGCAGCGGGGATTGCGCATCCGGGTAGTGGCGGGTGATGACGTGATCCGTCAGGGCGCGCAGCGCCTCGTTATCGCCGCGCAGCGCAAAATATTCGAAGGTGCCGACACGGATATGGCTGGCGGCGACGCGTGTCAGGATGCCGCCGGGCAACACCGTTTCACGCTGTACCAGACCGCCGGTCGCCACCGCCGCCAGCGCGCGCGTGGTGGGCACACCCATCGCCGCCATGAATTCGCTGTCGAGATACTCGCGCAGCACCGGCCCCAACCATGCCAGACCGTCGCCCTGCCGCGAGAACGGCGTCGGGCCGCTGCCTTTCAGTTGCAGATCGAACCGCTTGCCGTCCGGGGCCACGATCTCGCCAATCATCAGCGCCCGGCCATCGCCAAGCTGCGGAACGAGATTGCCGAACTGATGCCCCGCATAGGCCTGCGCGATGGATGCAGCACCTTCAGGCAGGGCGTTGCCAGATAGCATCGCGACGCCCCCGGCGCCTGAAAGCCAGTCTGGATCAAGCCCGAGGCGTTCTGCCAATGGTCGGTTCAGCGCCAGCAACTGCGGATCGGGGCTGCCGGCGGGGGCCGTACGCGCGAAGAAGCGGGCGGGCAGGGCGGTATAGCTATTGTCGAACTGGGGTGCGCTCATGAAAGAAGATTTAAGGACAGGCGCGCAAATAAAAAAGGGCCATCCGAGATGGCCCCTTCGAGATGATTGGCGACCGGCTCAATTGCCGGTGGGCTTGGCGTTGTTCGACCGGGTGATGCCCATGCCGTGCAGAATGCCCGCCAGCGCACCGCCCGCCAGAGGCGCCACGATGAAGACCCAAAGATCCGCCAGCGCCTTGCCGCCGACAAAGACCGCCGGGCCGAAGCTGCGCGCAGGGTTCACCGATACGCCGGTGACGTTGATGCCAACCAGATGGATGGCAACCAAGGTCAGACCGATCGCCAGACCCGCAAAGCCCGCCGGGGAATCTGACTGCGTGGCACCCAGAATGACGGTGACGAAGACCAGAGTGGCCACGAATTCGAAGATCAGCGCGGCGGCCAGGTTATAACCGCCGTTATAGCCGGCACCGTAGCCGTTCTGGCCAAGGCCATTCACGGCCACAGTGTAGTCCGGCTGGCCTTGCGCGATCAGCATGATCACCAGCGCGCCAAGCGTGGCGCCGATCAGCTGAGCGATCACATAGCTGACGAAATCGCCGGTCGACATCCGACCTGACAGCACGAAACCCAACGAAACTGCCGGATTCAGATGGGCGCCAGACATGGTGCCCAAGCCGTATGCCGCCGCTACGATCGACAGGCCGAAAGCTAACGCGATGCCATGAAAGCCAATCTCCGACCCCATCAGAACGGCCGCGCCGCAGCCGAAAAAGACCAGAATGAACGTGCCGAAAACTTCGGCCACAAATTTTTGAGACATGATACCCTCTTGTCTGCATGGGCAAAACCTCGCGCAGATTGCGTGCTTCTTAACAAAAAGCAAGTGTCATGGCTCCCTTGCAGCTTGTCGGTGGACCGCGTATCGCGAATGCCAAAGGAGAAACGCGATGAAATTCCTCGATCTCGCCAAGGTCTATATCCGGTCCGGCTCGGGCGGCGCGGGCGCCGTCAGCTTCCGGCGCGAGAAGTTCATCGAATACGGCGGCCCCGATGGCGGCGACGGCGGGCGCGGTGGCGACGTGATCGTCGAGGCGATCGAAGGGCTGAACACGCTGATCGACTTCCGGTATCAGCAGCATTTCTATGCCCAGAACGGCCAGCACGGGATGGGTCGGCAACGCACCGGCGCCTCCGGCGATGACATCGTGTTGAAGGTGCCAGTGGGAACCGAGATCCTGGACGAGGACGAGGAAACCGTGATCGCGGACCTGACCGAGGTCGGGCAGCGCGTGGTGCTTGCCAAGGGCGGCAATGGCGGCTTTGGGAACCTGCACTTCAAGACCTCGACTAACCGCGCGCCGCGCAACGCCAACCCCGGTCTGGAAGGGGTGGAGCGCACGATCTGGCTGCGTCTGAAGCTGATCGCCGATGCCGGTCTGGTCGGGCTGCCCAACGCCGGCAAGTCGACCTTCCTCGCCGCGACCTCCAACGCGCGGCCGAAGATCGCGGATTATCCCTTTACCACGCTGCATCCGAACCTGGGCGTGGTCGGCATCGACGGGCGCGAATTCGTCATGGCCGATATTCCGGGCCTTATCGAAGGCGCATCCGAGGGCAGGGGGATCGGTGACCGCTTCCTCGGCCATATCGAGCGCTGCGCGACGCTGCTGCACCTGATCGACGCGACTTCGGAAGATGTGGTTACCGACGCGCAAACGGTGCTGGCCGAACTCGCCGCCTATTCACCGGTGCTGATGGAAAAGCCCCGCGTGACCGCGCTGAACAAGACCGACGCCGTGGACCCGGAAGAACTGGAAGAACGCCGCGCCGCGCTGGAAGACGCGCTAGGAGCCAAGGTTCTGACCATGTCAGGCGTGACGAAACAGGGCGTCCCCGAGGTGCTGCGCGCGCTGTGGTCCGATATTGCGCCCACCCGCATGGCGGCGGAAGAGGAACCGACGAAGTGGCAACCTTAAGCCCCAATATCGCATCGGCCCGCAGACTTGTCGTCAAGATCGGCTCGGCCCTGCTGGTCGGGCCTGACGGCTTGCGCGGCGACTGGCTTCGCGCGCTGTGCGACGACGTGGCCGACTGGCGGGCGCAAGGGGCCGATGTGGTGCTGGTATCCTCGGGTGCGATCGCGCTTGGTCGCCGGGTGCTGGACCTGCCGCCGGGCGCGTTGTCGCTGGAACAGGCGCAGGCTTCGGCCGCTGTCGGCCAGATCCGGCTTGCCCGCGCTTACGAAGAAGCGCTTGCCCCCCATGGCGTCCGCACCGCGCAGGTGCTGGTGACGCTGGAAGACACGATGGACCGCCGCCGCTATCTGAACAGCCGCGCGACCATGCAGGCGCTGCTGGGTTACGGCGTCGTGCCCATCGTGAACGAGAACGACACCGTCGCCACCGACGAGATGCGCTATGGCGACAATGACCGACTTGCCGCGCAGATTGCAGTGACGGCGGGGGCCGATCAGCTTCTGCTGCTGTCCGACGTGGACGGGCTTTATACCGCGAACCCCAAGACTGACCCTTCGGCGCGGCATCTGCCCGTTGTCGAGCGCATCACCCCCGAGGTCGAGGCGATGGGCGGCGATCCGGTATCTGGCCTGTCGAAGGGCGGGATGAAGACCAAGCTGATGGCGGCCCGCACGGCGGTGTCGGGCGGCTGCGCGATGGCAATTGCCGAGGGGTCCGTGCTGCGCCCGATTTCAGCGGTGGCGCAGGGCGCGCGCGTGACATGGTTCCTGCCCGACGGCGACCCTCAGCTCGCCCGCAAGCGCTGGATCGCGGCGATGAAGCCCAAGGGCGAATTCGTGATCGACGCCGGTGCCGCCCGTGCCTTGCAGGCTGGAAAATCGCTGTTGCCTGCCGGGGTGACGCGGGTATCAGGCGATTTCGGTCGCGGAGAGCCGGTGGCCGTGCTTGGCCCTTCAGGCGAGACGCTGGCTCGGGGGCTGACGCGCTATACCTCGGACGAGGCGCGCAGGATTTCCGGTCATCGCAGCGAAGAGATCGCGGAGATCCTGGGCTATGCCGGCCGCGCAGCACTTGTGCATCGGGATGACATGGTGGTTTGAGGGGCGGTTCGCGAGGTTTTTTTTTGCATTTTAGGTAGAGTGGCCGCTTTGTGGGACAAACCAGCCATTGAAGGAGCGATACTGAGGGGCTAGGCACAGAAGCTGACGCCGCTTTCACGGCTGGTATTTGGAGCAAGAGTTGCGCGCTGCATTGATTTTCATCTGCCTGGCCGCACCCTCTTTGCCAGCGTTTGCGGACGTGGCGCCCCTGTCCGCGGCTGCTTGTCTGCCCCCCATTCCCGGCAATGCCTATGATCCTGACAAGTGCGTCCTTGCCTACCATCCACCCCCTTCCCTGAAGCAGGATGTCGAGATTACGGACTGCTCTTTCCTGGCGGGTGAGATGGGAGATGGGCGGTTCAAACTGTTGTATTGTTCTATCTTCAACAAATCTTCCGAAGCCATCGAGTCGATAAGATATGGCGTGCGCTACTTGGAAAAAGGTCGGGAGACACCGTTGGTTCAAGCCGGCTTCCAGGGGCCGAATTTATTCAAAACGGCAAACATACCCGGCGACCTTCAGCCTGGAGAGGCTCGCGTTCTCTTGTTCGCTGGCCCAGGGTTACCCGAGAGTGGGGAGGAAGCCCTCATCGTTCCGATGATCGAAGTTCTTGGGGTTCGCGTTCCGGGTAGCTTCGCGTTGCGCTGACAGCGATGGTCCGCTTAGGGCTCAAGGCTGCCATTTCTCGCAAGCTAGAAAAGTAACCCCGCCGACCTCTGGTCGGCGAGACTCACTATCGAACGCGACGGGAGATGGCAGCGGAACTTAGTCCGGCAGCACCCGCACCGCGCCCTTGTCGGCGCTGGCAGCGAAAGTGGCATACGCCCGCAGCGCCGTGGTCACGTTGCGTTTGCGCTTTTCTGCCGGGTGCCAGCCGATCTCGTTCTGGTGGACGCGGCGAGCCTCCAGCTCGGCCTCATCGACGGCCAGATGGATGGTGCGGTTCGGGATGTCGATCTCGATCCGGTCGCCGTCACGGACCAGACCGATCAGGCCGCCCTGCGCCGCTTCGGGCGAGGCGTGGCCGATGGACAGCCCCGAGGTCCCGCCCGAGAAGCGGCCATCGGTCACAAGCGCGCAGGCTTTGCCGAGGCCCTTGGATTTCAGATAGCTGGTCGGGTACAGCATTTCCTGCATCCCCGGACCGCCCTTCGGGCCTTCATAGCGGATAACGACCACGTCGCCTGCCTTGACCTTGCCGGTCAGGATGCCGCTGACGGCTGCGTCCTGGCTTTCATAAACGACAGCGGGGCCGGCGAATTTCAGGATGGATTCGTCGACGCCCGCCGTTTTCACGATGCAGCCATCCAGCGCGATATTGCCCTTCAGCACCGCCAGCCCGCCATCCGCCGAGAAGGGCGAGTTGACCGACCGGATCACGCCGCTTTCGCGGTCGAGATCAAGCGTCTCCCACCGCTGCGACTGTGAAAACGCGGTCTGGGTCGGCACCCCGCCGGGGGCCGCGGAATAGAACTTGTGGACCGCCGGATCTTCGCTGCGCGAGATGTCCCATTGGTCGATCGCCTCACCCAGGGTCGCGGTATGAACCGTGGGGCTGTCGCGATGGATCAGTCCGCCGCGATCAAGCTGGCCGAGGATCGCCATGATCCCACCGGCGCGGTGGACGTCTTCCATATGCACGTCCTGCTTGGCCGGCGCGACCTTGGATAGGCAGGGCACCTTGCGCGAAAGCGCGTCGATATCGTCCATATCGAAATCGATGCCGCCTTCGTAAGCGGCGGCAAGGATATGCAGCACCGTGTTGGTGGAGCCGCCCATGGCAATATCCAGCGACATGGCGTTTTCAAACGCTTTCTTGTTTGCGACGTTGCGGGGCAGGACGCTGGTATCCTCCTGCTCGTAATAACGCTTTGCCAGGCCGACGATGCGCTGACCGGCTTCCTCGAACAGGCGCTGGCGGTCGGCATGGGTGGCAAGGGTGGAACCGTTGCCGGGCAGCGAGAGGCCAAGCGCCTCGGTCAGGCAGTTCATCGAGTTCGCGGTGAACATGCCCGAGCACGACCCGCAGGTCGGGCAGGCCGAACGTTCGATGGTTGCCACGTCCTCGTCGCTGACGCTGTCATCGGCGGCGGCGACCATGGCATCGACCAGATCCAGCGCATGCAGCTTGCCGTCTTGCAGCACGACCTTTCCGGCCTCCATCGGGCCGCCCGAGACGAAGATCGCCGGGATATTCAGCCGCATCGCCGCGTTCAGCATGCCGGGCGTGATCTTGTCGCAGTTCGAGATGCAGACCATCGCATCGGCGCAATGCGCGTTGACCATGTATTCGACGCTGTCAGAGATCACCTCGCGCGAGGGTAGCGAGTACAGCATCCCGTCATGGCCCATGGCGATGCCGTCGTCGACGGCGATGGTGTTGAATTCCTTGGCGACGCCTCCGGCCTTTTCGACCTCGCGCGCGACAAGCTGGCCCAGATCCTTCAGGTGGACGTGACCGGGCACGAATTGGGTAAAGCTGTTCACGATGGCAATGATCGGCTTGCCAAAATCGCCATCTTTCATGCCCGTCGCGCGCCATAGACCGCGCGCGCCAGCCATATTGCGGCCATGGGTCGAGGTGCGGGAACGATAGGCGGGCATGATCAGTCCTTCCGTGTGGCTATGCCATAGGCAGCTAATGCGCCTGTCTTAACGAAGTTTCGCGGTAATCGCCAGCAGCGGAATGCAGCCATGCGCAGACGGCATGGCTGGTAATATTCTTGCGCAGATCGGGCGGCGGATGGGCGATCAGTCGCCGGTTCTCTTGGTCACGATGCAAAACCGGGCGCGGCGTTCTTCGGGGGTTTCATCGCTGCGGACGGGGTTCAGGACAGGGCGCGCCAATACCGGCGGACGCCACAGTGCCGGATCATCGGCAAAGCCGCCCGGGTTGGGCGACAGCGGCTGCGCGCCCTCGATCACCGGGAACACCGCGTCACGGGTCAGGTCAAAGCGGCGCGGGCCGCGCCCGATCTGACCTTGCGTGACCAGACAGCCAAGCGCGCGGGTGACGTCACCAAGATCGGATTTCAGCGGCAGGAACAACATCCGCCCCGCCAGCAGCGGCCTGCCATAACCGGCCTCGGACTGCAGCGCCACCTCGGCGATCTGCGGGCCTTTGAAGACCGTTTCCAGAACGTCCGACAGCCGCCCACGGCTGCCCGGATTGAGCAGCGAGCAGACGGGCATGCCGCGGACCTCCATCCCCATCACGTCGACAAGATGGCGTCCGGCCAGACGAAACCGCGCCGCTCCCGGCGCAATGCGTTCCAGAATAAAGGCGTAATCCAGCGCCCGCCGGATGCCCTTCGGTTCGACCTCGGCGCGGTCGGGAACCGCACGCCCCTTGCGCAAGCTTTCCCAGTAGGCACGCAGATCCGCCAGGATTCGCGCCGGATCGGGACCGCCCGTGGCCTGAAACTCCACGACATCACCACCCGCCGGATCAGACCTGTTGTCTGACCGGGTCCGAATGTCGCCGGGGAAACTGTCGTCAAAATCGTCACTCATCACATATCATTCCGGTTGCCGCATTCCGGCGTCAAGCACCGGCACACCATGTCGCGGAAAATCCACCATAGCCCATTCGCACCCCCTCATCCCGGAATTTCTTTCCAGATGGTTAAGACCTGAGACTTGATTCTTGCTGCCCGTCCCGCGCAAATGCGGCCAAACAATAAGGGGGCGGCATGGACCGGACCGGGCTACTCATCATTCTGTCTTCACCTTCCGGGGCAGGCAAATCGACACTCGCGCGGCGCCTGATCGAGTGGGATCCAACGCTGTCCTTCTCGGTTTCCGCCACCACTCGCGCAGCACGGCCCGCCGAGGTTGATGGCCAGCACTACCATTTCATTGCCCGCCCGGATTTCGCCGCCATGGTCGAAGCCGGCGACATGCTGGAACATGCGGAGGTGTTCGGCAACCTCTATGGCTCGCCGCGCCGACCAGTCGAGGCCGCGATGCTGGCTGGTCGCGATACGCTGTTCGATGTCGACTGGCAGGGCGGCCAGCAGATCCGCGCCTCGGCTCTCGGCCCGCATGTGGTCAGCATCTTCATCCTGCCGCCCTCGTTGGAGGAGCTGGAGCGCCGGCTGGTCAGTCGCGGTCAGGACACGGCCGAGATCATCCGGGGCCGCATGGACAAGAGCCGCGACGAGATTTCCCATTGGGCCGAATATGACTATGTACTGGTGAATGACGATCTGGACGCCACATTTGACCGGCTGACCGCGATCCTCTCGGCCGAACGGCTGCGGCGCGAGAGGCAAAAAGGTCTGGGCGGGTTCGTCAAGACGCTGATGGAGGGAGAGCGCGCATGATCTGGGAACTGGACGGGGTCGCCCCGGAAATCGCCGAGGATGCCTGGATTGCGCCCGATGCACAGATCATTGGCCGGGTGGTGGTCGAGCCGGGTGCCAGCATCTGGTGGGGTGCCGTGCTGCGCGGGGATAACGAAGAAATCCGTGTCGGGCGCGGCTCCAACGTTCAGGATCTGTGCTGCCTGCATACTGATCCGGGCTTTCCGCTGCACATCGGTGCCAATGTGACCGTCGGTCATCGCGCGATGCTGCACGGCTGCATTATCGGCGAAGGTAGCCTGATCGGCATGGGGGCGACGGTGCTGAACGGTGCCCGAATTGGTGAGGGCAGCCTGATCGGCGCCTCGGCACTGGTGTCGGAAGGCAAGGAGATCCCCGACCGCGTTCTGGTCATGGGCGCACCCGGCCGGGTCGTGCGCGAGATCGACGAAGCGCAATATCAGGGCCTTCTGGACTCGGCCGCTCGTTATCAAGCCAATGGCGCGCGTTTCCGCGCCGGGCTGAAACGGCTGGACTGATCGCGATGGACGCCGGGCTGGTCCGGGATCTGATCGCGGCCTTGCCCGTCGCGGTGTTGGCCGTCGACGCAGAGGCGCGGGTGACTGCCGCCAACAGTGCCGCCAAGGCGCTGCTGGGCGAAGCGCTGACAGACCGGCCTTTCGTCCATGTCCTGCGCCAGCCGGTCGTGGTGCAGGCGGTGGACGCGGTGCTGGATCCGGCCCATGTGGTCCCGCCGGTGGTTGATCCGACGCTGAAGGCCGTGGCCTCGGGCGGGCATCGGATGCGGGTGCAGATTTCTGCACGAGGGCGCGACATTCCCGCCGAAGTCACGGTTTCCGGCCTGCCCGCTCGCGCGGGCGCGCTGATCGTGATCGAAGACAGTTCCGGCATCGAGGAGGCCGAGCAGCAGCGCCGCGATTTCGTCGCCAATGTCAGCCACGAACTGCGCACCCCGCTGACCGCGCTGATGGGCTTTATCGAGACCCTGCGCGGTCCCGCCCGCGACGATCCCGCCGCGCGCGAGCGTTTCCTGAGCATCATGGAATCCGAGGCGGCGCGAATGAATCGTCTGGTTCAGGACCTGCTGTCGCTGAGCCGAGTGGAATCCGAGGAACGCCGCCGTCCCGCCGAACCGATCGACCTGGCCATGCTGATCCGCGCTGTCGCCGCGACATTGCAGCCGCAGGCCGCGGCGGCCGGTGTGCAGATCCGGGTCGAGGGTGCCTCCAGTCCCGTTTACGTCCATGGCGACCCCGACCAGCTGACCCAGGTGTTTCACAATCTCGTGGAAAATGCGGTGAAATACGGCGGCTCCGGGGGCGAGGTGAGGTTGCGCCTGACGGCTGTTTCCCATGACCCCGTGCTGCGCGGTCCCGCAACCGCCGTCGAGGTCGCGGATCGCGGCGACGGGATCGACCCCATGCACCTGCCGCGTCTGACCGAGCGGTTTTACCGCGTGGACAGCCACCGTTCGCGCCAGAAGGGGGGGACGGGGCTGGGTCTGGCCATCGTCAAGCATATCATCAGCCGCCATCGCGGCAGGCTGAAGATCGAATCGGAAAAGGGGCAGGGCTCCAGTTTTACGGTCATCCTGCCCGACCGTGCCGACCGGCGCTGATCCGCACGGATGCGCGCCCGCGCTTGCCGGCACCCCGGCAAGGGACTATCTGGGGCGCAGGAAAAGAGGTTTCAGATGACCCACAACCCGATCCGTCCCTGGCGCGACATCGAACGGCGCAAGTCGCGCAAGATCATGGTCGGCAATGTCCCCGTGGGCGGCGACGCCCCGATCAGCGTGCAGACGATGACCAACACCGATTCGTCGGATGTGCGCGCGACGCTGGACCAGGTCATCCGCGCGGCCGAGGCGGGGGCCGATATCGTGCGCATCTCGACCCCTGACGAATCTTCGACCCGGGCGCTGCGCGAGATCGTCCGCGAAAGCCCGGTGCCGATCGTGGCCGATATCCATTTCCACTATAAGCGCGCGTTGGAGGCCGCCGATGCCGGCGCGGCCTGCCTGCGCATCAATCCGGGCAATATCGGCGATGCCAAGCGCGTGGCCGAGGTGGTGCGGGCTGCGCGCGAGAATGGCGCCTCGATCCGCATTGGCGTCAATGCGGGCAGTCTGGAAAAGCACCTGCTGGAAAAATATGGCGAGCCCTGCCCGGATGCGATGGTCGAAAGCGGGCTGGACCATATCAAGATCCTGCAGGATCACGATTTTCATGAATTCAAGATCAGCGTGAAGGCCTCGGACGTGTTTCTGGCCGCTGCGGCCTATCAACAGCTGGCCGATGCGACCGACGCACCGATCCATCTGGGCATCACCGAGGCCGGGGGCCTGCGTGGCGGCACGGTAAAATCGGCAATCGGCCTCGGCAACCTGCTTTGGGCCGGGATTGGCGATACCATTCGCGTCAGCCTGTCCGCCGATCCGGTCGAGGAAGTCAAGGTCGGCTTTGAGGTCCTGAAATCGCTGGGCCTGCGCACGCGCGGCGTGCAGATCATCTCCTGCCCGTCCTGCGCGCGGCAAGGCTTTGACGTCATCAAGACTGTCGAGGCGCTGGAACAGCGGCTGGAACATGTGAAGACGCCGATGTCGCTGTCGATCATTGGCTGCGTGGTCAACGGGCCGGGCGAGGCATTGATGACCGATATCGGCTTTACCGGCGGCGGGGCTGGGTCGGGCATGGTCTATCTGGCCGGACGGCAGGACCACAAGATGACCAACGACCAGATGATCGACCATATCGTCGAACTGGTCGAGGAACGCGCCGCGAAGATCGAAGCCGCAAAGGCCGAAGCGGCAGAATAATTTTCGGGGCGTTCCCACGCGCCCCAAGATCTTTCAACTCCGAAGACAAACGGTCTGCCCGCGGGATCAGGGATTCCGGCGCAGCGATGCCGTCGCGGACGTGTTGCTAGCGAAGCGGGCTGGGACGGTCAGGAAGGCGGCCAACGGGGAACCGCATGGCCGCTTTATCCCGCATCTATATAGGTTTAGCTGTCAGACTTCGCCTTTTCGCGCGCCTGTTCGATCACCGGCACGATGCCCGATTGCGGCATGCCACGCATCAGCGTGTCACCGATGATGAAGCTTGGCGTGCCGGCGATCTGCAGCGCGTCGGCCAGTTGCGCGTTCTTGCGCAGCACATCGGTCACCGCATCCGAGCTCATCGCCGTGATAACCTTGTCGGCATCAAAGCCCATCTCCTCGGCGGTGGCCTTCAGCCCTTCGACGGTCACATTGCCGCGCATGGTAAAGAAATGGTCGTGCACCTTCTTGTAGGCCGCATCGCCCTCGTTCTGCTTGACCGCGATGGCAAAGCGCGCGGCAAGGTCGCTTTCCTGCCCGAGGATCGGAAGATCCTTGAAGATAATTCTTACGTTCCCGTCATTTGCGACAGTTTCCTCGACATGCGGGAAGACCTGCCGGCAAACGCCGCAGCGGTAGTCGATGAATTCGACCACGGTCACGTCGCCTTCGGGATTGCCGCCGACCCAGCTGTGACCGTCATTATAGATCTGCTCCTGAAGCTGGGCGATCATGGCGCTGTCGTTTTTCGCCTCGTCAGCCACGCGGCGCTGTTCCAGCTCTGTCATGGCTTCGATCAGGACCTGCGGATTCTCCATCAGATAGGCGCGGACGGCGGCGCCGAACTGTTCTTTCTCGCTGTCGGACATTGCCCCCAGATCAAGGGCAAGCGCGGGCGTGGCGGTCAGCAGCAGGGCGGCGATCAGCGATTTCATCTTTGCGTCCTTTTCATTTCTGGCCGGAGACTGGCCGCAAATCCCCACGATGACAAGCCAAGGATGCGTGATCCGCTTGACCCGGCGCCGGGCTGGCGGGCATAGACCATGACAAAAAGAAGCGAGGCAGAGATGCGGCAGTCGAAGCGGGGTCAGGTCGATCCGTTCATCGTCATGGACGTCATGGAGGCAGCGCGCCGTGCCGAGGAGGCGGGTCGCAGCATCATCCATATGGAGGTAGGCCAGCCCTCGACCCCTGCACCGGCCGCTGCACGTACCGGGCTGAAGGCGCGGCTGGATCATCCGCTGGGCTATACAGTTGCGCTGGGTCTGCCCGAATTGCGGGCCGGGATCGCGGACCTCTATAAACGCTGGTACGGCGTCGATCTGGACCCGGCCCGTGTGGTGGTGACGCCCGGGTCCTCGGGGGCGTTCATGCTGGCCTTTGCGGCGCTGTTCGACGCTGGCGACCGCGTGGCTTTAGGCGAGCCAGGGTATCCCAGCTATCGCCAGATCCTGCGCGCCATGTCGCTGGAACCCGTGGGCATCCAGACCGATCCGGCCCATCGCTATCAGCCGCAGCCGCACGAAATCCCGGCCGATGTCGCCGGGCTGATGCTGGCCTCGCCCGGCAATCCATCGGGCACCATGCTGAGCCTTCAGGACTATCGCGGGCTGCTGGGACGCGCCAGGGAGCTGGGTATCAGCGTGATCTCGGACGAGATCTATCACGGGCTGAGCTATGGCGAGCGTTGTCACTCCGCACTGGAGGTCAGCGACGACGTTTATGTCATCAACTCGTTTTCGAAATATTTCTCGATGACCGGCTGGAGGATCGGCTGGATGGTCGTGCCCGAGGATCATATCCGCACCGTCGAACGCATTGCCCAGAACATGTTCATCTGCCCGCCCCATGCCAGCCAGGTCGCGGCGCTGGCGGCGCTGGATGCGGTTGATGAATGCGAAGCCAACATGGCCACCTATGCCGAAAACCGTCGCCTGCTGCTAGAGGCGCTGCCGAAGATCGGTTTCGACCGCATCGCGCCGCCGGACGGGGCCTTCTATATCTATGCCGATGTCTCGGATCTGACCGATGACAGCCGCGCGCTTGCCGCCGAGATCCTGGAAGGCGCGGGCGTCGCCGTCACGCCGGGGCTGGATTTCGATCCGTTGCGGGGGGTGCAAACGCTGCGTTTTTCCTATGCCCGCAGCACCGCCGATATTGCCGAAGGCATCGCCCGGCTAACCCGTTTCATGGGCGCGCGCTAATGCGTTGGCTGCTGCTGATCTGGCTGCTGATCCCCTTCGCGGCACATGCCGAAGGGCCGGTGCGGCTGGACGTAGCGGCCTCGACCATCGTGATCGACAAGGAGGATCTGGTGCTGTCGCTGCGGCTGGACGCGCCCGCGCCTTACCGCATCTTGCTGCTGGATGATCCCAAGCGGCTGGTCATCGACATGAAGGGGCTGGAACTGGACGGCACGGACGCCGCATCGATCCCTGGATCCACCGCAATGGAGGCAGTGCGCGCCGGCCCTTTTCGGACCGACTGGGGGCGCCTGGTCTTTCAGTTGCGCGCGCCCTATGCGGTGATCGAGGCCGTCCAGCAGACCGGGGGCACAGGGCAGGGCGCAACGCTGCGCCTGCGACTGTCGCCTGTCGCGGCTGAAGATTTCGCTGGCGCGCCCAACGCCATGTCGGCGCTGTGGAACCTTCCGCTGCCGACGACGCCGGTCGTCGATCCGTCACGGCCTCAACCCTTACGGGTCGCCATCGACCCCGGCCATGGCGGCATCGATTCCGGCGCCATCGCAGAAGGCCTGCGCGAGGCCGATCTGATGCTGACCTTTGGGCGCGAACTGACCGAAAAGCTGATCCGCGCCGGATTCGAGGTGGTGCTGACGCGCCGCAAGGATGAATTCCTCGGGCTGGAGGCGCGGATGACCGAGGCGCGGGCCTCGGGCGCGGATCTGTTCATCTCGCTTCATGCCGATGCGCTGCCAGAGGGGCAGGCGGCGGGGGCGTCGGTGTTCATCTGGAACAGTCAGGCCGATGATCGCGCCTCGCGCCAGTTGGCAGCGCGCCATGACCGCGCCGATCTGGTGGCCGGTCTGGATCTGCAGGGCACAGACGACCAGATCGCGGGCACGCTGATGGATATGGCGCGCGCCGACACGCAGCCCCGATCCGAAGCATTTGCAAAACACCTGTCGTCCCATCTGGCGCAGGCCGGGCTGGCGCTGCATCGCAATCCGGTGAAAGGTGCGGCGTTCAGCGTATTGAAATCACCGGATATTCCCTCCGCCCTGGTCGAGATGGGTTTCCTGACTGACGCAAGGGACAGGGCCAATCTGACCAATCCCGAATGGCGCGCGCGCATGGCGCAGGCCATCGCCGGCGCGGTCACCGACTGGTCGCAGGACGACAACGCCCGCGCCGCACTGCGTCGGCACTAGGACGCTTTGGCGCGCATTTTTCCGCCCCATGGTCGTTCCGATGACCGAAGCTTGTTTTGACTGCCGCGCCCCCGAAGTTTATGAAGCCGCATAAATACGCGCGAGGCAGGCCTGTGGTCCGATTCATTCTTTCGTTTTTTGGCGGGATTTTCTCGCTTCTGGTGACCGGGCTGCTTTTCGCCATGCTCATCCTTGGTGGGGTGTTCTGGGCCTATGGGCGCGATCTGCCCAGCCATGAACAGCTGTCCCAATACGCGCCCAAGACCATCAGTCGCGTCTATTCCGGCGAGGGGCGCCTGATCGACGAATTCGCGCAGGAACGCCGCATCTTCGTGCCGGGCGAGGAGATCCCCGATCAGGTCAAGCAGGCCTTCGTGTCGGCAGAGGACAAGAATTTCTACGTCCATCACGGCTTCGATGTCATGGGCATCATGGCGGCGGCGCGCGATGCGCTGGTTTCGCGCGGCGAAAACCTGCGCGGCGCCTCGACCATCACCCAGCAGGTGATGAAGAACTTCCTGCTGTCCTCGGATCGCAGTGTCGAACGCAAGGTCAAGGAACTGATCCTTGCCACAAGGCTGGAACAGTCGCTGAGCAAGGATCAGATCCTGGAGCTTTATCTGAACGAGATTTTCCTTGGACAGAACAGCTATGGCGTGGCTGCCGCCGCGCAAACCTATTTCAACAAGACCCTGTCCCAACTGGAACCGCATGAGGCGGCGACCCTTGCATCCATGCCGCAAGCCCCGGGCCGCTATCACCCGGTCAAGGCCAAGGAACGGGTGACGGAACGGCGCAACTATGTGCTGCGCGAGATGTGGCAGAACGGTTATATCGACGAGGCGACCTATCGGTCCGAGGCGGAAAAGCCGCTGCGCTCGGTCCAGAATGGCGACTTCCCCGCATTCGCCGAAAAGCTGCCGCCGCGCGACTATTTCACCGACGAAATCCGTCGCCAGCTGTCGCAGGACTTTGGGCAGGACGAATTTTTCGGCGGCGGCCTGACCATCCGCGCCACCGTCGACCCGACCCTTCAGGGCATCGCAGCAAAGGCGCTGCAGAGCGCCTTGGAAAGCTATGACCGCGGCCGGGGCATCTGGCATGGCGTGATCGCGAAACTCCCCCCCGAAGAGCTGGCCACGGAAGCCGGCTGGCGCGGTGCATTGTTCGGAACCCGCGAAGCCCCCCGCGATGTCGAGGACTGGATCCCCGCCGTGGTGTTGGCCGTTGAAGACGGCAATGCCCGCATCGGCATCGAAGGGATCGAGGAAGACGCCGACGGCCACTGGATCCCGGCCAAGGACGCGCAATGGGCGCGGCCGCTGCTGCCCGACGGCAAACTGGGCGCGCGCGCGCAGGGTGCAGGCGATCTGGTCCAGCCCGGCGACGTGGTGATGGTGCGCGCCATGACCGAGGACAGCACCGGCAAGTTCATCCGCTGGACGCTGCGCCAGGTGCCGCAGATCCAGGGCGGCTTCATGGCCATGGACGTCAACACCGGCCGCGTGATTGCGATGCAGGGCGGGTTCTCGTACCAGTCTTCGGTCTTCAACCGGGCGACGCAGGCAATGCGCCAGCCGGGGTCCAGCTTCAAGCCCTTCGTCTATGCGGCGGCGCTGGATAACAACTATACCCCCGCCACAATCGTCGTGGACGAGGAGATCGCCATCAACACCCCCGCCGGCTTGTGGCGACCCAAGAACAGCTCGAACCGGACCTACGGCCCGACGCCGCTGCGCACCGGGATCGAGCAGTCGCGGAACCTGATGACCATCCGTGTGGCGCAGGATATCGGCATGGACACGGTTGCCAAATATGCCGAGCGTTTTGGCGTCTATGACGACGGTCAGATGCGGCATTTCCTGGCCAACTCGCTGGGGGCGCAGGAAACCACGCTGTTCAAGATGGTCGCGGCTTACGCCATGTTCGCCAATGGCGGCGAGCGGGTCGAGCCCACTCTGGTCGACCGCGTTCAGGACCGTCGCGGCCGCACCATCTATCGCCACGATCAGCGCGATTGCGTCGGCTGCGCGCAGAACGCCCTTCCCGCCGGCACCGCGCCCGAAATCGACACCAACCGCGAACGGGTGATGGACGCGGTCACTGCCTATCAGTTGACCTCGATGCTGGAAGGCGCTGTCAGGCGCGGCTCGGGCAAGGGGGTCAACCTGCCGGTGCCGATTGCTGGCAAGACCGGGACCACCAACGACGCGAAAGACGTGTGGTTCATCGGCTATTCCAGCAATATCGTTGCGGGCTGCTATCTCGGCTATGACCAGCCGCGCTCGCTTGGTGACAACGCCTTCGGCGGAACGCTGTGCGTGCCGGTCTTCAACGCCTTCATGCGCGAGGCTGTGCGCGAATTCGGCGGCACCCGGTTCCGCGTCCCTGAGGGCGGCCATTTCGAAAAGATCGACCGCTTCACCGGCCAACTGCTGTCGGCGAATGCCTCGGGTGACAATGTCATCTCGGAATTCTTCCGCAACGGCACCGAAAACGACGCCGGCCGCATGATCGATGGCGGCTTCGTCGCCAGGGTCATGCCGAAGGTCGAAGGCATCCCCGACACACTGAAAGAGCTGCCGAAATCCTCGGGCCAGGGGGCGGGGTCAAAGTCGGTCACGACATCGTCCGGGAAGCGCAAGGTGATCCCGCAGAAGGCTGATTTCGGATCAATGTCTTCGGGTGGCCTTTACTGATCTTGACCGTTCGGGTCTGGCTGCGTTTCAAGGCTCGCGCCGTTCTGTGCGATTGGTTTAATGGAGATGCGGACCAGCCACAGAACGATCAGCGCCATCAGCGTCGCCATGCTGGCCAGCAGCAGGTCACCAGTCCCGCATGCAAGCCCGATTGCCCCCACCAGCCACATGGACGCTCCGGTCGTCACGCCACGGACATTCATGCCGTTGATGACAATCGACCCCGCTGCCAGAAACGCGACGCCAGAGGTCACCGCCTCAATCAGTCGGCCCGGATCATAGGCCATCGCTGCCTGCGGGTCGCCCTCGATATGTGTCAGTTCCATCGCGATGATGGTGAAAAGCGCCGCGGCCAGCGAGATCAGCATATGCGTGCGAAGGCCCGCTGCACGCGCGTTCGCCTCTCGCTCCCATCCGATCAGCGCACCGAGAAACAAGGCTGCGGACATCCGCAGCGTGGCGTCCAGTTCAGACATGGATTCAAGGTGGCCAATATACTCTAAGACTCGCTCCATGACACTCTCATGACAGTACTGTGACAACAATGAACGCGGGGTAGCCTGTCCGGTTTCGTGCTCGCCTTTCATGCGGCCCTTGTGAGGGCGTCATTGACGGGTTATCTGACGGGCCACCCTTAAAGAAGGACCGAGCCCATGCGCGCCGACACTGCCGCCACCATCGAAGCGATCCGCAAATCCCTGCGGCTGCTGGCGCAGCGCATGGACTGGGAAACCGCGCCGCACAGGCTGGAAGAACTGAACGCGATGATCGAGCAGGGCGATCTGTGGAACGATCCCGCGCGGGCGCAGAAACTGATGCGCGACCGGCAGGCTTTGTCGGATGCGGTCGAGGGTTATCGCCGCATCGCGGGCGACTTGGAGGCGAATGCGGAGATGGTCGAACTGGCCGAGGCCGAGGGCGACGCGGATCTGGTTTCCGAGGCCGAGGCGAACCTGAAATCGCTGGCCGAGGAAGCCGCGCAGAAGGAGCTGGAAGCCCTGCTGAACGGCGAGGCGGACGGCAACGACACCTTCCTGGAAATCAACGCGGGCGCAGGCGGAACGGAGAGCGCGGACTGGGCGTCAATGCTGGCGCGGATGTATGTGCGTTGGGCCGAGAAGAAGGGCTATGACGTTGAACTCATTTCCGAATCTCCGGGTGAAGAAGCGGGCATCCGGTCGGCGGCCTACAAGATCTCGGGGCATAATGCTTATGGGTGGTTGAAGACGGAGTCGGGGGTGCATCGGTTGGTGCGGATTTCGCCTTATGACAGTGCGGCGCGTCGGCATACGTCTTTCAGCTCGATCTGGGTTTATCCGGTGGTGGATGACAATATCGAAATCACCATTCCGGACAGCGATATCCGCATCGACACTTATCGGTCCTCGGGCGCGGGCGGGCAGCACGTCAACACCACGGATTCGGCGGTGCGGATCACTCACCTGCCGACGAATATCGTTGTGACAAGCTCGATGAAGTCGCAACACCAGAACCGTGAGGCCGCAATGAATGCTTTGAAAGCAAGGCTTTACCAGATGGAGCTCGACAAACGCAACGCCGAGATCAACGCCCAGCACGACGCCAAGGGCGATGCCGGCTGGGGCAATCAGATCCGGTCTTATGTGCTGCATCCCTATCAGATGGTGAAGGATCTGCGCACCTCGCACGAGACCTCGGACACGCAAGGGGTGCTCGACGGCGACCTCGACGCGTTCATGGCGGCGACCCTGGCGCTGGATGTTTCGGGCAAGAGCCGCGCCGAGGCGACGGCCGAGGATTGAGCCTCACCACCCGTACACAGGGTGTACACCGGGTGTGCACAGGGTGTGCATATTGGGTGTGGGAGTCGGATGGCGACTACGGTTCACTCCAGAAGCGAACAGTTTACAGAGTGGCTAGATGGGTATCTCCGCTCCTGAGGGTGTAAAAAGGGCAGCTGGCGGCGTATACCTGAGCGGCCTTAGCCGGCAGTGGCGAGCATCCCAATATAAAAGCCTAATGAGTGCTTCCATTGGCACGCGCTAGCTGCCATAGAATAAGGGTTGGTAATGAACACGCGCCCCCCATTTGACGCCATGTAATGGAAGCATGTCATGCATATTCGAACCGAAAGGCTCGCCCCAACTATCCAGCCTACGCTTCAAAAAAGTCCTCCCACTTGAGCAGTGATCGCAGAGGAAAGTTCTGCTGTCATTTCAGAAGGTATATAATAAATGCAGATAACTAGTAACAACTATAGCATTATCGAAATCCTTCATATGCTTGAGCGCCGAGAACTCGTTGTAAACCAAGACTATCAGCGGGGTTCTGGCATATGGCCGACTGGACCAAGTAGCTACTTTGTAGACACGATTATCGAGAATTTTCCCTTCCCGAAAATCTACATGTACGAATTCGTAAATCGGGAAGATCGCAAGGTTCGTAAAGAAATTGTGGATGGCCAGCAGCGAATATCTGCGATTACTAGATTTTATCAAAATGAATTCGCTCTTGGTTCAGACTCAAAATATGCGGGTTGCCGGTTCCAGGATTTGAATGATGAGGCTCAGGAGAAATTCCTAACTTACGTTGTTTCTGTGGACGTAATACGCAGTGCTCAGAGAGGCGAAATTCTCCAAATGTTTAGGAGGATGAACGCTTACACGCTGCCTCTTAACGAGGCCGAAAAGCGTCATTCTTCGTTTCAGGGAGAATTCAAATGGTTCGTAAATGAATTTGCCGATAATCTGAACGAGTTCTTCTTGGAGTTTGGGGTATTTACCAATCGTCAAATTGTCCGAATGTCTGATGCCGCAATGATTTCCGAGTGTGTGGATGCGTATGAGAACGGCGTGATCAGTTCGAGTCCGAAGAACTTGCGACAACTCTACCTGCGCTACGATGAACACTTTGATCGCCGTATGCAATATCATGAGATGTTGTCGGAGACGTTCCAGTTCATCGTTGAGAACCTAGTAAAGTTGCGGACCACATTCATGATGAAGCCCTATGCGCTTCACTCGCTGATTACTGCTCTCTTGCATTGCCGGTTTGGCATTCAGGCTATCCAAGATGAGTGGGGGGTGCAGCCTCTCGGAGAATTTTCTGTCGATCCCCGGAATGCCGAGCTGAAGCTTCTCGAACTCGCTCAAGCTCATGAGGCAAAGGAAGATGACGGTCCCCATGCAAAGTATGTATGGGGATGCTTAAGCACCACAGACAGAAAGTCCCGCCGAACGGCACGTGTAGCAGCGATTCTGCGGATTCTTGGCGCGGACGTCCCGGAAGCAGTAGATGCCGATCTCGCTTGATGCTCTTCGAAACAAACTACAGCAACGCCTAAATGTTCTCGACGGCGCATTTGATAGGCATGTCGTGAGCCCGATCGTTGTTCGTAAAACAGACAAATTTGCGTTACAGGAAGGGTATGTATCGGCTCTCTGGCAGACGTGGTGTAGCTTTTGTCGAGAGATCATTATCCACTCTACACAGGGCGCAATCACGAGATGCGGAACAATCACTACATCACCGTATGGCGCACTATCTGACATGGAAATTGCGTATATTGCAAAACGGCTATCAAAAAGTGAACCAATCAATACCATCAGATCTCTTACCGGAAGCCATCAAGAACATACATGGGGCGACCTCTCAAAGGTGAATATCGTGGCATCTGGCATCGGTTGTAGCAACGGAACCTCGATTCTTGCGGGGCTGTCGGCGTGTGTCCGCATCGCAGATCTGCAACTCTGCAGAAACGCTTCAGCCCACATCAGCAATTCAACGCTACAGGGAGTGAGGGCCGCAAAGGTTCGGTACCTATACAACTCATTTAGGCATCCTTCGGACATGATCTGCTGGGTAGACCCAAACAGTTCTGACTTCCTATGGAAGTCTTGGATTGATGAAATTGAACTGGCCGCAGACTTGGCAGTTAATTAAATCCAACTGAGGCAGCATCAAAGACCCGGATATAGGCTGCTCGCAATGCACCTATTTTAGGCCTGACACGAGAATTTAGAATGATAGGTTGCAGTGTATTGGCGGAAAAATTGTATGAATGGGCGAACTGGGTGGGCCGGACCCCTCACCGATACCCCGCCGCCTGCAACTCAAACAACTCCCGATACCGCCCCTCGGACAGCATCAGTTCCTGATGCGTGCCCTCGGCCTCGACGCGGCCGTTTTCCAGCACCAATATCCGGTCGGCCATCCTCACGGAGCTGAAGCGGTGGGAGATCAGGATGGCGGTTTTGCCGGTGGAGAGGTGTTTGAAACGCTCGAACACCTCGAATTCGGCGCGGGCGTCGAGGGCGGCGGTGGGCTCGTCGAGGATCAGGACCTGGGCGTCGCGCATATAGGCGCGGGCGATGGCGAGTTTTTGCCATTCGCCGCCGGATAGCTCGACCCCGTTTGCGAAGCGCTTGCCGATCATCTGGTCGTAGCCGCCGGGCAGTTTGGCGATGACCTGGTCGGCCATGGCGCTTTCGGCGGCGGCCTCGATCCTCGGGCGGTCGGCGCGGGCCTCGATCCGGCCGACGGCGATATTGTCGGCGGCGGTCCAGCTGTAGCGGACGAAATCCTGAAAGATCACGCCGATGGCGGCGCGCAAGCTGTCGAGGTCGTAGGAACGGAGGTCGCGTCCGTCGAGCGTGATGCGGCCTTCGTCCGGGTCGTAGAGGCGGGCGAGGAGTTTCACCAGCGTCGTCTTGCCCGCGCCGTTTTCGCCGACAAGGGCCAGCGTTTCGCCGGCATGGAGCGTGAAGGAGAGGTTGCGGACGGCCCAGGTCGAGGCGCCGGGATAGCGGAAGCCGACATCCTCGAACCGGAAGCCTTCGCGGATGGTGGCGGGGACGGGGATGGCGCCGGGGTCGGAGGTGATTTCGGGCTCGACCTGAAAGAACTCGAACAGGTCTTCGAGGTAAAGCGCCTGCGCGGCGGTCGAGGAGAAGGAGGTGAGCAAGCCGTTCAGAAGCGAACGCAGCCGCTGGAAGGAGCCGGCGAGGAAGGTCAGATCGCCGATACTCAGCGCGCCGGCCAGCGTCGCGCCGACGATCCAGAGATAGGCGGTGTAATAGCCGAGCGTGCCGATGGCGGTGAAGATCACGCCCCAGAAGGCGCGTGAGCGGGCGATCTGGCGGCGCTCGGTATAGAATTTCTCGGACAGCGTCCGGTAGCGGTCGGCGAGGAAGCGGTGGAGGTCGAAGATCTTGACCTCTTTCGCGGTGTCGGGCCAGCTGGCGACCTGGCGGATATAGTCGAGCTCTCGCCGCTCGGGGGTGCGGCCGAAGTCGAGATTGTAGTTCTTCGCGTTGAAATGCGCCTCGCCCAGAAAGGCGGGGATGAGGGTCAGAAGCAGCAGGACGACGAGCCAGGGGTTATAGGCGATCAGGCCGCCGGCGAAGGTCAGGACGGTGACCATGTCCTGCAATTGCTGGAAGATCAGGCCCATCAGCGACATGCGGCCAGCGGCCTGACGGCGGGCGCGGTCGAGCTTGTCCTGGAAGACGGCGTCCTCGAAATCTTCGAGGTCGAGGTTTGCCGCGTGTTCCATCAGGTCCATGGTCAGCGAGATGGTCAGCCGTTCCGCCAGCAATGAATCGATCAGCGAGACGAGGCGGGCGAGCATGTCCGAGAGGATCGCGAGGCCGAATTCGGCGGCGACGAGGATCATCAGGTGGTTGGCCTGCCCGCCGGTGAACCATGCCGACAGGGTTTCGGGGCCGTCGAGGGCCACAAGGCGGATGACCTCGTCGATGATGAGCTTGCCGATCCACAGGGATGTGACCGGGATCACCGCGCGGGTCAGGCGCAGGATCATGGATGCCAGCGTCAGGCCAGGGGCCGCCTTCCAGACGAGGCGCAGGAAGGGCGGGATGTTCTTCATCGCCGCCCAGCGGGCGGCGAAGGTTTTTGGCAGTTCCCTTGGTGGCGGGGCCATCAGGCGGGCTCTGCCACCTGCGCGCGGGCAACTTCATCCGCCGTCAACGGGCCGGGGAAATGGCAGGCGGTCAGGTGGCCGGGGGTGCCCATCAGTGCCGGAACCGTGGCCGCGCAGGCCGATTGCGCGCGCGGGCAGCGGGTGCGGAAGACACAGCCCGATGGCGGCGCCATGGGCGAGGGCAGTTCCCCCGCCAGCGGGATGATGGTCTTGTTCCGCTCCAGCTCCGGGTCGGGGACCGGGACCGCCGACAGCAGCGCCTGCGTATAGGGGTGCTGCGGTGCAGAATAGAGCGATTCCGCCTGCGCCACTTCCATCACCCGGCCCAGATACATGACCAGCACCCGGTCGCTGATATGCTTTACCACCGACAGGTCATGAGCGATGAAAATCAGCGCCAGACCCAGATCGCGCTGCAGATCCGCCAGCAGGTTGATGACCTGCGCCTGAATGGACACATCCAGCGCAGATACCGGTTCATCGCAGATCACAAGCTTGGGTTCCACGATCAGCGCCCGCGCGATGCCGATGCGCTGGCATTGCCCGCCGGAGAATTCGTGCGGATAGCGGTTGATCTGGTTGGGCAGCAGGCCCACGCGTTCCATCATCTCCTTCACGCGGGTCTTGACCGTTTCGCGCGGCAGGCCGGGATGATGGGTGGTCAGGGGTTCGGCAATGATCTGGCCCACGGTCATGCGCGGGTTCAGCGAGGCCAGCGGATCCTGAAACACCATCTGGATGTCGCTGCGATATTTCAGCATCTTGCGCGGGCTGAGGCCGACCAGATTGGTGCCGTCCTGCCAGCGCGCGGTGCCGGTGGCGGGCGCGAGGCCGATCAGCGCGCGCGCCAGCGTCGACTTGCCCGAACCGGATTCGCCCACGATCCCCAAGGTCTCGCCGGGGTTCAGGGTGAAATCGACGCCGCCCACCGCATGCAGCAGGCGCGGTTTGGTCCAGGGCAGGTCGCCCTCACGCCGGATGTTGAAGGTGACGCGCAGGTCGCGAACGTCGAGCAGCGGCTTAGCGTTTGTCATCGGGCAGCTCCTGCGGGGTTCCGGCAGTGGCGGGGCCAACGGTCAGGCCCTCGGTGATGTGCTCATCTGGATCGCCGATATCCATCTGCCCCATCTCATCGGCGGCGGCTTCCATCGGCAGGTCGGTGTGATGGGTCGGACCGGCGCGGACCACATCGATCTCGGCATGGCAAGCGCGTGTGCGACCGCTGGCGAATGGGGTCAGGGCCGGGCGCTTGAGACTGCAAAGATCGAAGGCGAAATCGCAGCGAGGCTCAAAGGCGCAGCCGGGCGGCGGGTTCGACATATTGGGCGGGCTGCCGGGAATGGCCGACAGCTTGTCGCCCTTCTGGTCTACACGCGGGATCGCGGCCAGAAGGCCCTTGGTATAGGGGTGGGTCGGATCGACAAAGATCGCATCCGTGCCGCCTTCCTCGCGGACGCGGCCGCCATACATGACGACGACCCTTTCGCACGATCCCGCCACGACGCCGAGGTCATGGGTGATCAGCATCATCGCCATGCCGAATTCGGCCTGTAGATCGGCCAGCAGCTTCATGATCTGCGCCTGCACCGTCACATCCAGCGCGGTGGTCGGTTCATCCGCGATCAGCACGTCGGGCTTGCACAGCAGCGCCATGGCGATCATCACCCGCTGGCGCATCCCGCCGGAAAACTCGTGCGGATAAAGCCGCGCGCGCCCCTTGGCGTCAGGTATGCGCACCGCGTCCAGCATCCGCACCGATTCCGCGACCGCCGCCGATTTCGACAGCCCGTGATGCAGCATCAGCACCTCGGCCATCTGGTCGGAGACCCGCATATAGGGGTTCAGCGAGGTCATCGGATCCTGAAAAATCATCGCGATATGTTCGGCGCGAATGCGGTTCAGGGTCTTCAGCGGCGCGTTCAGGATTTCCTGCCCGTCAAAGCTGATGCTGCCGTCGGCCCGTCCGTTCTTGGCCAGAAGCCCCATGATCGAAAACGCCAGCTGCGACTTGCCAGAGCCGGATTCGCCCACGATGCCCAGCGTCTCGCCCCGTTCCAGCGACAGGTCGATGCCGTTGACGGCATGGACCTGCCCGTCATTGGTGTTGAAGGTGACGTTGAGGTTGTTGATGTCCAGAAGTGCCATATCAGCGGTCCTTCGGGTCGAGCGCGTCCCGCAACCCGTCCCCCACGAAGAAGAACGAGAACAGGGTCACAACGAAGAACCCCAGCGGGAAGGCGAGTTGCCAGATGGTGCCGTAGCGCATTGTGCCTGCGCCTTCGGAAATCAGCGCACCCCATGACGTCAGCGGCTCTTGCACGCCAAGGCCGAGGAAGCTGATGAAGCTTTCGGTCAGGATCATCAGCGGCACCAGCAGCGTCGCATAGACCGCGACCACGCCCAGAAGGTTGGGCACGATATGGCGCAGGATGATCTTCCATGTGGGAACGCCGGTGGCGCGTGCGGCCTCGATGAATTCGCGGTTTTTCAGGGTCAGGGTCTGGCCGCGCACGATGCGCGACATTTCCAGCCAGGAGATCAGCCCGATGCCCAGAAACAGCATCGAGATTGACCGGCCGAACATCACCAGCAGCAGGATCAGCACGAACATATAGGGGATCGACATCAGGATATCGACCAGCCGCATCATGATCTGATCGGTGCGCCCGCCGATATAGCCCGAGGTAGCGCCATACAGCGTGCCGACGACCACCGCGACGAAGGCGCCGACGATGCCCACCATCAGCGAGATCTGCGTGCCCTGCACGGTGCGCGCGAACAGGTCGCGGCCAAGATCGTCGGTCCCGAAATAGTGCCCGTTGGCCAGCGAGGGCGCGCCCAGTGTCGCGGCAGAGCCCATGACCTCGAAGTCGATATCTTCGTTCGACCAGGCGGCGACGGTATTGCCGAAGGCCGCAAACAGCCCGACCAGCAGCAGCACCACCAGCGCCACGAGGGCCGCACGGTTGCGGAAGAAGCGCTTGCGGGCATCGGCCCAGGGACTGCGGCCCTTGACCTCGGCCTGCGCCATGCGGTCGGACATGCCCTTGATTTTATCGTGTTCTATCATTGTCATGTCGTTAATACCTGATCTTCGGGTCGATCCACGCATAGAGGATGTCGACGACAAGGCTGAACAGGATCGTCAGCGCGCCAATCAGGATCGTGACCCCCATCATCACCGCGTAATCGCGGTTCAGCGCCGAATCGACGAAGGATTTGCCGATCCCGCCGGTCGAGAAATACATGTCGATCACCACCGAGCCGGTAATCATCGAAACGAAGGCCGGCCCCAGATAGGAAATCACCGGCAGCAGTGCCGGTTTCAGCGCGTGGCGCAGGATCACCTTGCGTTCCGGCAGGCCCTTGGCGCGGGCGGTGCGGATGTGGTTGGAGCTGAGCACCTCGAGCATGGAGGCGCGGGTGATGCGCGCGATGGATGCCATGTAAGAGGTCGAAAGCGCGATCACCGGCATGATCCAGAAGCTGGGGTCAGACCAGCTCCAGCCGCCGCCGGGCAGCCAGCCGAGAGTGAAAGTGAACAACAGCACCAGGATCGGCGCCATCACGAAGTTCGGCAGCACCTGCGCGCCGATGGAGATGCCGACCGCCAGATAGTCCAGCCAGCTGTTGTGCCGGATCGCCGCGGCCGTTCCCAGCGCGCAGCCGACCAGAACCGCGAACAGGAACGAAATCAACCCGTAGGTCAGCGTCACCGGGAAACCGGCAGCAATCACCTGGTTCACCGTGCGGTCGGGATATTCAAAGCTGGGTCCGAAATCGAAATGGAATATGACCCCGGACAGGTAGTTCCACAGCTGCACCAGCACCGGCTGGTCCAGTCCGTATTTCGCGTTGATATTCGCCAGAACCTGCGGGGGCAGGGCGCGTTCTTGCGTAAAGGGGCCACCGGGGGCCATATGCATCAGCAGGAAGGATGCGACGATCAGCAGAAGCAGAGTCGGAATCGCAACGCCGATGCGTCGAAGAATGAAGCCAAACATGCCTGTCTTTTCCTCTGGGGCGGTCGCCCGAAAAAGGGCGGGCCGTAACCCGAAAGGGTGAATAGGTCAAACGGGAGGCGCGATGTCCGCGCCCCCCGTCAGGGTGATCAATGGCGCGTGCGTCACTCGGCGACGCGATACATGTCCTTAAGATACCATGTATTCATCACGTTTTCGAGCGGCAGCCCTTTGACGTCCGGCTTGATCATATCCGCGTTGGCATAGTGATAGACGAATGCCGCGGGCGCTTCTTCGGCGAGGATTTCCTCGGCCCGCTTGTAGATCGGCTTGGTGTCCGCGGCGGTTTTCGCATCGGCCATCAGCTGGTCGTATTCCGCGTTCGACCATTTGCCCGAGTTGTAGCCATCGGTGCGGAACCAGTCGAGGAAGGTCGAGGCTTCGTTGAAGTCACCGCACCAGGCATAGCGCGCGACTTCAAAGTCCTGGTTCTGCAGGCGGTCGGTGTGCACCTTCCATTCGACGTTGTTCAGCGTGACATTGACGCCCAGCTGCTTCCAGAACTGCTGGACGGCAACCGCCAGCTTCTTGTGATCTTCCGAGGTGTTGTACTGGATGGTCAGGTCCAGCGGCTTGTCGGGACCGTAACCTGCCTCGGCCAACAGGGCCTTGGCTTCCTCGATCCGCTCTTCCTGGGTCTTGGCCTGATCGGCGTTTTCGGGGGCTTCAAAGCCCTCGATCGCCCAATGCGACCAGGTCCAGGCCGGCTTTTGGCCGCCTTGCAGCACCTTGTCGACGATCACGTCGCGGTTCACCGCCAGCGAAAGCGCCTTGCGCACGCGCACATCCTTCAGCGCCTCGGGGCCTTTTTCCGAGATGTTGAAGACATAGGCGTAAGAGCAGGCATAGGGGGTCGAGGTTGCCTCGTCCGGGGATTCCGCTTCCAGACGCGGATACTGGCCGGCCGGGATGTCCACGCGGTCCAGCTCGCCCGATTGATAGCGGGTCAGGCCGATATTGATGTCATTGACGGTGATGCCGGTCGCCTTGGTGATGACGGTATTGGCGGCATCCCAGTAATTGTCGTTCTTTTCCAGCGTGATATCCACGCCAAGATTGTGCCCCGTCAGCGTATAGGCACCGTTGCCGACCAGCTTGCCGGGCTGGGTCCAGGCGTCGCCTTCGGCCTCGATCACCTTCTGGTTGGCCGGGAAGGTCGAGGTATGGGCCAGCGTCTTGATCAGATAGGGGGTGGGGGTCGTCAGCTTCACTTCCAGCGTGTGATCGTCAACAGCCTTGACGCCCAGCTGGTCGGGCGTCATCTCGCCCTTCACCACGGCGGTGGCGTTTTCGATGTTCATCAGCTCGATGAACCACGCATATTCGGATGCGGTGGCCGGGTCGGCGACGCGGCGCCAGCCATAGACGAAATCATTGGCGGTCACGGGATCACCGTTCGACCACTTGGCTTCCGGGCGCAGCTTGAACGTGTAGGTCAGCTTGTCATCGGACAGCGTGTAATCAGAGGCAACGCCGGGAACCATCGCACCGGTGCCGTCCTCGTTATAGAGGCCTTCGAACAGCTGGCGCAGCACATCCGAGCCTTCGACATCGGTGTTTTTCGCCGGGTCCGTGGACTTGATCGCGTCGAGCAACCAGAAGTTATATTCTTGTTTTTCGGCCAGTTTCGTTCCTTCTGGCACGCTGGCAGCAAGCGACGGCAGCGCAAAGGACAGCGCAAGCGCCGTCGTCATCAGGAATTTGGTCATGGCGTAGTCTCCCATTTTCGTTGGGCGCTCTTTCGGCGCCGGAATGGCGTAACGTTATGCAAAACGAACCGTCTGGCAAGTGATGTTACGCCGCAGGCCGAGGACGTCGGGTCAACCTTGCGGCGGTGCAGCGAAGCAATTGCGGCATAGCGGCGATTTTCCAGCCTTGGGGGTTGATCGGACGCGGCGGCAGGTTACAAAACGAAATGTTCGCGCGCGCCGAACACATGCAGATGACATGTGAAAGACAAGGCGCGCCGCAAGGGGAGGGATCTTCATGAATGGGCTATTAGCCCTGTCGCGCGGCATCGACCGCGTTAACACGACGATCGGCAAGGCGGTGTCCTGGCTGATCCTGCTGGCGGTGCTGGTCAGCGCCGGCAACGCCATCGTGCGCAAGGTGTTCAACACCTCGTCGAACATGTGGCTGGAATTGCAGTGGTATTTGTACGGGGCCGCCTTTCTGGGCGCCGCCGCCTATACGCTGCTGGAAAACGAACATATCCGCATCGATCTGGTTTACGGGATGTGGTCGCGCAAGGTGCAGCACTGGATCGACCTGATCGGAAGCGTCCTGTTCCTGATGCCCTTCGTGATCCTGATGCTATATTATCTGTATCCTTGGACCGTGCGGTCCTTTGAACGCGGCGAGATCTCGTCCAGTGCCGGCGGGCTGATCCTGTGGCCGGCAAAGGCGATGCTGCTGGTCGGTTTCATCCTGCTGTTCTTTCAGGGGATTTCCGAGATCATCAAGAAGATCGCGGTGATGCGGGGGCTGATCCCCGATCCGCACGCGCATTCCGGTCACCACGCGCCACTGGAAATCGACCCGGCCCTGATGGCCGATTCGGCATTCGGCGGACCCGAGGCACAGCCGAAGGATGACGGCCGGGGGAACCGCACATGATGGAACTTATTGCGCAGAACATGGCGCCGATCATGTTCGCCTCGCTGATCCTGTTCCTGTTGTTCGGCTATCCCGTCGCCTTTGCGCTGGCGGCGAACGGCTTGCTGTTCTTCGTCATCGGCGTCGAACTGGCGCCGCTGTCCGATTCCATCTATCTGGACTGGAACCTGCTTGGCACCATGCCAGACCGCCTGTGGGGGGTGCTGGCAAACGAGACCTTACTTGCCATTCCCTTCTTTACCTTCATGGGGATCCTGCTGGAGAAATCCGGCATGGCGGAAGACCTTCTGGACACGATCGGGCAGCTGTTCGGTCCGGTCCGCGGCGGTCTGGCCTATGCGGTGGTCATCGTGGGCGCGCTGCTGGCGGCAACGACCGGCGTGGTCGCGGCTTCGGTCATCGCCATGGGGCTTATCTCGCTTCCGATCATGCTGCGCTATGGTTACGACCGGCGGATGGCATCGGGCGTGATCGCGGCCTCGGGCACGCTGGCGCAGATCATTCCGCCCTCGCTGGTGCTGATCGTCATGGCCGACCAGCTGGGCCGTTCGGTCGGCGACATGTACAAGGGCGCGCTGATCCCCGGTCTGGTGCTGACGGGCATTTACCTGCTGTACATCTTCGTCGTCTCGATCGTGCGGCCGTCCTATGTCCCGGCGCTTCCGAAAGAGGCGCGGACGCTGGGTTCGGGCGTTGTGTCGCTGCTGGTGCTGCTGGTCGTGGGCGGGGTGATCTTCTATGCCGCGCATCATTACCTGTCGGCGAGCCAGGGCACCAATGCCGATATCCTTGGCATGGCGGCTGCGGTGGCGGCGATGTATCTGCTGGCGATGACCGACAAGGAGGGCTGGCGCTTTCTGGTCAAGGTCGGCGCCGGTCTGGTCGGTGCTTTCGTCGGTTGGTTCTTCCTGCATTGGGTCAACGGGCTGGACGCGATGAACAGCGTTTCGACCAATGTTCGCACCGGCACCCTGATCGCCACCGTCTTCGGCGCGGCGATTCTGGCCTTCGTCGTCTATAGCATGCTGATGCGCATCCTGTCGGGTGTCATCGACTTCAGCTGGCAGCGGGAACACGGTTTCAACCTGACCAGCCGTCTGGCTCAGCAGGTCGTCATCGTTCTGGTGCCGCCGCTGGCGCTGGTGTTCTTTGTGCTGGGGACGATCTTCCTGGGTTGGGCCACGCCCACCGAGGGCGGCGCCATGGGTGCCGTCGGCGCGCTGGTTCTGTCGGCGATGAAGGGCCGGCTGACCTTTGACGTGATCAAGCAGGCGCTGGCATCGACCACGCGTCTGTCGGCCTTTGTGATGTTCATCCTGATCGGTGCGCGGGTCTTCTCGCTGACCTTCTACGGGGTAAACGGGCATCTTTGGGTGGAACACCTGCTGACCTCGTTGCCGGGGGGCGAATACGGCTTCCTGATCGCGGTGTCGGTGCTGGTCTTCTTCCTGGCCTTCTTCCTCGATTTCTTCGAGCTGGCCTTCATCATCGTTCCGCTGCTGGCGCCTGCCGCCGAAAGTCTGGGGATCGATCTGATCTGGTTCGGGGTGATCCTGGGGGTGAACATGCAGACCTCGTTCATGCATCCGCCCTTTGGATTCGCGCTGTTCTATCTGCGATCCGTTGCACCGCGCGCGGCCTATGCCGACCGGGTCACGGGAAAGGTGGTCGAGGGCATCAAGTCGAGCCAGATCTATTGGGGCGCGGTGCCTTTCGTGTTCATCCAGATCCTGATGATCGCCGTGGTCATCATGTTCCCGGGTCTGGTGATGCACTACAAAGGCGCGCCGGTGAACGTCGAGGATGTCAAGATCGAGATCCCGATGGGCGGCGGCGATGGCGGCTTCGGCGGGCTTGGTGGCCTGGGCGGTCTGGGCGGTTCGCCCTTTGGCGCGCCCGCTGCGACCGATGCCGCACCGGGCGGCGCACCTGCGCCTGCGGCCGGCGATCTGGGCGGGCTTGGCGGCCCGCCGAATTTCGGCGGTCCGAGCGATGCCCCGGCGACCGAGGCACCCGCGACCGACGCGCCGGCACCAGCGGCCCCGGCGCAATCGGGCGGCATGGACCCATTGGGCGGTCTGCCGCCCGGTCTGACCGCGCCATCGAACTGACAACGAGACGGGGGCCAGGCGCCCCCGTTTCATTTTTGACGTGGGATGAATCCGTGACCCTTTCCTGCGGCCCGATCCTGTTGGCCGGGTGGCGGGGCAGGTCGTCCGGGGTCGGCTTAGCAGTCGGCGCTGGTGGGGTCGGGGCAGGCCGGTGTTTCAGCAGACAGCGCCGCAGCCTTGGCGCGCAGCGCTTCGGCCCGCGCGGCAAGGGCGGCGTCATCGGTCACATCTGCCGCCGTCACCTGGGATTGCGAGACCGACAGCGCCGCACCTGCCGATGTCAGGTCAGAGACCACCTGATCGGGGCTTGTCGCGGCAATGCCCGCATGTCCGGGGATCGAGGGTTCAGCCAGCAGCCGGTCGGTCGGCAGCAGCGCCGGATAATCACCGGAAGGATCGCCGCAGCCGGCAAGCGCCAGCAGTGAAATCAGGCCCGAAAGCGCGGGCAGGGCGCGAATCGCCATGGTGATTTCCTCACGCGCTTGGCTGGTACCCGAGGTCGGACTCGAACCGACATGACTTGCGTCGGCGGATTTTGAATCCGCTGCGTCTACCATTCCGCCACTCGGGCCAATGCGGGTGAAGCGATAGCGGGGTTTGCGCCCGGCGGCAAGGGGGTGCCGGGAATGTTGACAAGAATGCTGACGCCCGGCGTCAGGCGCGGCCCAGCTTTGTCAGCCGCGCCTCGCGCAGTTGCGCGAAATCGTCACCGGCGTGATAGCTGGACCGGGTCAGCGGCGTCGCCGAGACCATCAGGAAGCCCTTGCCGAATGCCGATTTTTCATAGCCCTTGAACTCTTCGGGCGTGACGAAGCGGTCCACCCGGTGGTGTTTGGGCGTCGGCTGCAGATATTGCCCGATGGTCATGAAATCCACGTCGGCCGCGCGCATGTCGTCCATGACCTGCAAGACCCCCTGCCGGTCTTCGCCCAAGCCGACCATGATGCCCGATTTGGTGAACATCGAAGGATCGAGTTCCTTCACGCGCTGCAGCAGGCGCAGCGAGTGGAAGTAACGCGCGCCGGGCCGCACGGTGGGGTAAAGGCCGGGCACGGTTTCGAGGTTGTGGTTGAACACGTCCGGGCGGGCCTCGACCACGATTTCCAGCGCCTCGGGGCCGCATTTCAGGAAGTCGGGCGTCAGCACCTCGATGGTGGAGCCGGGAGAGCGGTGACGGATGGCACGGATCACCTGGGCGAAATGTTCCGCGCCGCCATCGTCCAGATCGTCGCGATCGACCGAGGTGATGACAACGTGGTTCAGCCCCAGCTTCTGCACCGCATGGGCAACGCGGCCCGGCTCGAACGGATCAAGCGAACTGGGCTTGCCGGTGATGACGTTGCAGAAGGAACAGCCACGGGTACAGATCTCGCCCATGATCATCATGGTGGCGTGACCCTGGCTCCAGCATTCGCCGACATTGGGGCAGCCGGCTTCTTCGCAGACGGTCGACAGCTTGTTTTCGCGCAGGATGTCGCGCGTGTCCTTGTAGCCCTGCGAGGTCGGTGCCTTCACGCGGATCCAATCGGGCTTTTTCGGCTGTGCCTGGTCGGCGCGATGCGCCTTTTCAGGGTGGCGGGCCCGTGCGGCGGCGGCACGAAGGGCAGGGGGCTGGTCAGACATGGCGGCCTCTCGTCGGGATTGCGACCAGAGTTAATCCGTTTCCGCCGCGTTATCAACGGCGTCCCTGTCAGGGCTGGTATGCGCGATAGTTGCGGCGTCCATGCAGCCGGATGGTGCCAAAACTCAGGACTGCGCGCAGCGGTGACTGCATTCATGAAAAGGCCGCCCCAGCGGACGGCCCATCTTCCGGGACTATCCGATCAGCGGGCCGCCGGGGCCGTAGCGGTCGGCATAGTGCCGCGCCAGCCGTTCCAGCGCCAGCTTCAGCACCACCTTGCCAGAACGGGCAGACCAGCCCAGACGACGCTCGGTCATTTCCAGCCCTTCGAGAAAGCAGCAAACGCGCAGGACCAGATCGCCCATGCCGGGGCCAAGCTCGCGCAGGGCTTCGGCCACGCGGGCGCGAGCGCGGTCCGATCCGCCCAGTTGCCGCTCGCCGCGCATCGATTCATCTATACCCGAGGTCATGAAGCGGTCCCAGTTCTGGGTCACCCGCGGCCCCATCTGGGCGGTCTCAAAATCCTCGCGCAGTCGCTCGCCGGCGGATACGAGTTCGGCGTCGAGAAACGGGTTGCCTTTGCTGTCGCGCCGACGGGCCAGCAGTTGCAGCGGGCTTTCGGCCAGATTGACGCGCATGCGGCGCGGCTTGCCGTCCTCGGTATCGGGCAGGGCGCGGCTGCCCCAGACACGATGCTGATCAGCGTGATCGAATGTGGCTGCCGGCTCTGCCATTCCCGGTGCCTGTGTCTCTGCCTGGACTGGTCGGGCATTGGCGAAGTCGCTGGCGCGCGGCAGCCCGCCTTCGCCGGCACCCAGCCGACGCAGGGCCGCCCGGCCCGCGACAGACAGCCGATAACGATTCATCCGCGCGCCCTGCGTGATCTGTTCGACCCATCCGTTAAGGGCAAAGGATTCGGCCAGGCGACGTTCAACAATGGCGGTGCGGACTTCGCCGCGGGTCACGATTGCCTTTTCCATCCCCGAGGCCACCACCAATTCGGCCCCCGGCTCGGCCAGACGGCGCAGCACCCGACGGGCCTGATCCTGATTGCTGCGGTCGCTGCGTTGGGGCAGAGACGCCGCGCCGATGTTCTGCAACGCCCCGTCGACCAGCGGATCGTCGCGACGGCATTCAAAACGGCGGATGCGGCGCAGGATGGTCGAGGCGTGGCAGCCGGCCTCTCGCGCGATTGCGCGGATCGATTCACCGCCCTCGACATGGCGCAGATACAGCCGGGCATCTTCGGTCAGACTATCGTCGATGGCTGCTTCGGAGGGTGCCAGCACCGGTCCCGCCGTCGCGCCCCCAAGCGCCTTGGGAAGGACCGCGCCGGCCATACCGAAATCTGGCGTCAAAATGGTCATATTCGTCCCTTGTCTCTGGCGGGCACTTCGGCAGCGAAGCGGCCCGCTATTGGTCAAACCTGTCGTTTGGGACAGGTTAAGGTTAAGCAGAACTGCATATTTCCTAACAATCCCTAAAGATTTCCTTCTAGGTCGGACGTTGCTCATGCGATTCCGGCAACGCACGTTAAAGTTGTGTGAATCTTGTCGCGTCATCACCGCCCAGGAGGATCCGCGATGAGCTTCATGACCGACCCCGCAATCTTTGACCTCGCATCGGCACAGGCACCGCTGCGCCGACCGGCCACGCTGATTCGTGCGGCAAGGGCCGGGCAGGCGGGATGGCGGCGGGACCGCGACCTGCCGCGGTTGCTGGGTCGCGAGACGCTGCCTTCGAATCCGGCGGCGTTGCGGATGCTGCGCGCAGCCGAAAGCGCGGCCGATTCCGCGCGCCGCGAGGGCCGCGCCGATTACGATATGCACCGCCATGTGCGGCTGATCATCGCACTTCTGGCCGAAATGCGCCTTCAGGCAGAGATGGGGCCCCTGGCTGCGGGCAACGTCATTGCCTTCAGCGGCCGCGGAAAAGCCCGCCCAGCACGCCGCGCATGATCGACCGCGTCCCCGAGCGTCCGAGTTCGCGCGCAACGCTTTTGCCAAAGGTCTCCAGCACGGAATCACTGCTGGAGCTGCGACGGGTCGTTGTCTTGCGCCCGGATCTGCTGCCTGTCCCCGTGCTGTCGGCGGGAATAGTCAGCTTGGGATCATAGCGGCGGGCGCGGGTGAATTTCTCATCCGGCTTGCCGCCAACGACCCAGAGATCGTCGTCGCCCTGCGCCGGGGTGGCGGTCTGTTGCGCCTCGGCCGCCGCTTCGGCGGCGCGCTTGGCCAGCAGTTCCGATGCAGATTCACGGTCCAGCGGCGCATCGTATTTCACGGCCATGGGCGAAGCTGCCATGATTGCCGCGCGCTCTGCCTCGGTGATGGGGCCCAGTTGCGAGAAGGGCGGGCGGATCAACGTGCGCATCACCACCCCCGGCACGCCCTTCGGTTCCAGAAAAGAGGTGACCGCCTCGCCAGTGCCGACCTGCTGGATCGCCTCGGCCGTGTCGAACTCGGGGTTAGGGCGATAGTTCTCTGCCGCCAGCCGCAATGCCTTTTGGTCCTTGGCGGTAAAGGCGCGCAGCGCATGCTGGACGCGGTTGCCCAGCTGGCCAAGGATGTCCTCGGGCACGTCGGTCGGGTTCTGGCTGATGAACCAGACGCTGACGCCCTTGGACCGGATCAGCCGCGCCACCTGCTCGACCTTGTCGATCAATGCCTTGGGGGCGTCGTCAAACAGCAGATGCGCCTCGTCGAAGAAGAAGGCGCAGACCGGCTTGGCCGGGTCGCCGACCTCGGGCAGTTGTTCGAACAATTCCGACAGCAGCCACAGCAGGAAAGTCGAATACAGGCGCGGCGCGTTCATCAGCTTGTCAGCAGCAAGGATATTGACCACGCCCTTGCCCGCCGCATCCACCCGGATGATGTCCGAAAGTTGCAGTGCCGGCTCGCCAAACAGCTTGTCGCCGCCTTCGCCCTCCAGCACCAGCAGCGCGCGCTGAATCGCCCCGACCGAGGCGGCGCTGATATTGCCGTAGCTGAGCGACAATTCAGAGGCGTTCTGCCCGACCCAGACCAGCATCGCCTGAAGATCCTTCAGGTCCAGCAGCGCCAACCCCTGTTCGTCGGCAACGCGAAAGGCGATGTTCAGCACACCTTCCTGCACATCGGTCAGATTCAGCAGCCGGGCCAGCAGCAGCGGCCCCATCTCGGCCGGCGTGGTGCGCACCGGGTGGCCTTTCTGGCCGAAAACATCCCAGAAGGTGACCGGATATGTCTGATACTCCAGGTCGACGCCAATCTGGGTTGCGCGCTTGGTGAAGGCATCATGCAGCTTTCCGTCCGGCGCACCCGCCTTGGCCATACCCGCGAGATCACCTTTCACATCCGCCAGAAAGACCGGAACCCCCGCTTGCGACAGTGATTCGGCCAGGGTCTGCAAGGTGACCGTCTTGCCGGTGCCGGTCGCGCCGGCGATCAGGCCGTGACTATTGGCGTATTTCATAAGCAGATTTTCAGGTTCGGCATAATTCGCACCCGCGCCGCCTACGAAGATACTGCCATTGTTCAGGTCGATTACGTTCATTCGGGGCCCTCAGTGGTGCTTTTTTGCCGAAACGCGCAACTCTCGCGCGGAAAGACAATACTAAGTTAATTAATTTGTGCCAGACTGGGGGTGTTCACGGGGTCTGTGACCCCATCCTGAACACTTCCTCCCTGTTGGACTGCCGCGCCCTCGGGCGCGGCTTTTTTCGTTTTCGATCGGTTCGCATCTATCCGAAAGGACAGTTGACGGGCGGGGTTCCGTCACATTACCGTCCGATCAATCACGATGACCGACCAGTCCGGCGGGGAGAGAAGGGTCACGTTCGCGTGGCCCTTTTTTTGTTCTACATCAATAAATTACGATGTATTTTATCACGATCCTTCGTGACAAAACTGTTACAGCGGTTTTTTCGTTCGCCCCTGACATTCGGCTGCGCAGGTGCTAACCGTGCTGCGACCGCATTCACGGAAGGAGACATGCATGTCACCGAAAATCACCTCGACGGCGCTGGCGGCGATTCTCGTCCTGGGCGCAGCGCCGCTGATGGCGCAGACCGCAACCGAGACCCCGGCACCGGCGGCACCCGATGCGCCGGCCACGACCGCGCCCGCCGAAGCTCCGGCAGCGGCACCGGCAGAAGCCCCCGCCGCACCGGCAGAAGCCCCCGCCGCACCGGCAGAAGCCCCCGCAGCGGCGGAAGCCCCCGCGGCGACGGATGCGCCCGCTGCGGCTGAAGCGTCGGGCGAACCGCAGGTCGGCGCCTATTACGTCAGCGAAACCTTCGATTCCTGGCAACTGCGCTGCATCAAGACCGAAAACGACGCCGATCCTTGCGAACTTTATCAGCTCATGAAGGACGGGCAGGGGAACTCGGTGGCCGAAATCACCCTGATCCCGCTGGCGAATGGCGGCGAAGCAGCGGCCGGTGCGACCGTGGTGTCGCCGCTGGAAACCGATCTGCAGCAGGGCATCCAGCTGAAGATCGATTCGGGCGAGACGAAGGCTTATCCGTTCAATTTCTGCGCCCCGGTTGGCTGCGTTTCGCGCGTCGGCCTGACGGCAAACGAAGTGAGCGGGCTGAAGCGCGGCAATGCCGCCACCGTCAGCGTGCTGCCTTACGGTGCGCCGAAGGAAGCTGTGGTGAACCTGAGCCTGTCGCTGAAAGGCTTTACCGCCGGCTACACTGCGCTGGAAACCTCGGTCAACGAGCTGCGCGCCAAGGCCGAAGCTGCCGCGGCCGCCGCCCCAGCCGAGTCCGCACCGGCTGCAGAAGCGCCTGCCGCGCCGGCTCAGTAAGCGCATCCCAAATGCGGAAAAGGGGGCCTTTTGGCCCCCTTTTTTCATACCTGCGGCAGTCGACGATCAGACGTGTTTGATGATCCGCCGCTTGACCAGCCGCGAGGTCGAAACCGGCCGGGTATCGGCGGGCTCGGGCAGGGCCAGCACGATTCGGCGCAGCATCTCGATCGCCTCGTCGCTTTTGGCTGGCAGCGATTTCGCCGCAACCGGCGCGCCTATCGTGATCTGATATTGCTGGCCCGCCTTGTTCAGAACTTCGTGGAACAGCGTCACGTCGCGCAGCGTCGGGTGGATAGCGTCGAACAGGTAGAACAGGATCGAGTTGCGCGCCCGGATCCGCAGCGGAATCACCGGCACGTCCATCTTGCGCGCGATCATCGCCGCCGAGGCCATCCAGGGCCGCTCGTGCAGGGTCAGCCCGCGCCGCTTGGCCAGCCGCCCGGACGGGAAAATCAGCCCGATCCGGTCCTTGGCCAGCCACTCTCGGGTCTGTTCCATCGTGGCGCGGGTCTTGGCATGGGTCCGCTTTTCCAGCCGCCATTCAACGGGGACGATCAGATCCTCCAGCTGCGGTAGCACGCGCAGAATGTCCTGGTTGGTATAGACGAAAAGGTCCGGGCGGACCCGGCCGATCAGCGAATACATCACCACGCCGTCGGCGATTCCGGTCGGGTGGTTGGCCACGATCAGCGCCGGCCCATCCTTTGGAATATGTTCCAGCCCCGAAACTTCCAGATCGCGGATGATCATCTGCTCCATCCGGGCGAAGATCTCGGCGGTGGGGGTGTCGCGGAACTGCGCGCCAAGGTCCAGCGTGCGGGGATAACCCAGCATGCGCATCAACAGCTTGCGGGCGAGGTCGTGGTGCAGGCGACCCGAAAAAAGCCAGGGCGCCCGCTCTGCTATAAGCGGGTCGAGACGTTGCTGCATCTCGTCGCGGGCATTGTCCAGCTGGCTGTTCATGCCGTGAGATTATCTTGCCCCCGTACGAACCCGCAAGGGGGGCACGGAGGCAAGATGTCAGGCAGCGTTGCGGATCCGCGTCACCATTTCCGAGAGGTTCTTCGACAGCTTCGGCGCGGCAAGGATCCGGTCGAGCGCGGCGCGCGCCTTGTCCTGCCGGGCCGAATCGTATTTGCGCCAGCTGTCGAATGCCCCCGACATGCGCGCGGCAATCTGCGGATTCAGCGGATCCATCTTCAGCAGCCAATCCGCCAGGAACTCATAGCCAGAGCCATCGGCCGCATGGAAGGCGGCATGATTCGCCGACAGTCCGCCGATCAGCGCCCGGAACCGGTTAGGGTTCTTCCAGTCAAATGCCGGATTGGCCGCAAGGTGGCGCGCCACGCTGACTGCTTTTTCGGGGCTGGTGTTCAACGGCTGCAGCATGAACCACATGTCGATAACCAGACGTACGTCCTTGAATTCGTTATAGAACGCCTGGACTTCGGCATCACCACGACCGGCTGCGATCAGCGCCGCAAGCGCTGCGGCGCGTTCGGTCATGTTGTTGGCATCCGCATAAAGCGCGGCCGCCGTGGTGCCGCCGTCGATGCGGTTCAGAAGGCCAAGCGCGGCCAGCCGCAGCGCGCGTTTGCCGGCGGCATCGGCATCCGGGCTGAAGGGGCCGGGCACAGCGCTGTCGCGATAGATCGCCCGCAGCGCGGCTTCATGCGTGCGGGCGATTTCGGTCGCCAGCGCCTCTCGCGCGGCATGGATCGCGTCGGGGTCGGGGACCGAGCCGGCATCGGCGATAGCGGTGGCGATTTCCTCGTCCGAGGGCAGTTTCAGGCACAGCGCGCGATAGGCGGGATCCAGTGCCGGATCGGCGAGAAGTCGCCCAATGGCGGACAGGTATTCGGGTTCTGGCGCGGCACCGTCAAGCATCGCCAGCAGGGTGCCCCGCGCCAGATCGCGCGCGGCTTCCCAGCGTGCGAAGGGGTCGGTGTCATGGGCCAGCAGGAAGGCCCGGTCAGAGGGCGCAAGATCGCGCTTCAGCACCACCGGGGCCGAAAACCCGCGCAGCGCCGAGACGACCGGACGTGACGCAAGCCCGTCGAAAGTGAAGTCCTGCGCGGCCTCGGTCATTTCCAGCACCGTCGTCGGCACCACCTCGTCGCCATTGGGCGACAGCAGGCCCACCGCGATCGGAATGACGCGCGCCGGCTTGTCCTTCTGGCCCGGTGTGGGCGGGGTCATCTGCGCAAAGCTGAGCGTCAGCTGGCCGGCGCCCGCATCCCAGGATTCGGTCATGGTCAGAACCGGCGTCCCGGCATCGGTGTACCAGCGCTTGAACTGGGTCAGGTCGCGCCCGGTCGCGTCTTCGAAGACCTGCAACCAATCCTCGATGGTCGCGGCATCGCCGTCATGGCGGTCAAAATACAGGTCCAGCGACTTGCGATAGCCTTCGTCACCGACCAGAGTTTTCAACATGCCGATCACCTCGGCACCTTTTTCATAGACGGTGGCGGTATAGAAGTTGTTGATCTCGATATAGGAATCCGGGCGCACTGGATGGGCCAGCGGGCCCTGATCCTCGCGGAACTGGCGCGAACGCAGGGTCAGCACGTCATTGATACGCTTGACCGGCGCGCTGCGCATGTCGCTGGTGAATTGCTGATCGCGGAAAACCGTCAGACCTTCCTTCAGGCACAGCTGGAACCAATCGCGGCAGGTGATGCGGTTGCCGGTCCAGTTGTGGAAATATTCGTGGCCGATGACGCCCTCGATCCGTTCGTAATCGCCATCGGTCGCAGTTTCGGGCGAGGCCAGCACCAGTTTCGAGTTGAAGATGTTCAACCCCTTGTTTTCCATCGCGCCCATGTTGAAATCGTCAACGGCGACGATGTTGAACACGTCGAGGTCATATTCGCGCCCGTAAGCCTCCTCATCCCATTTCATCGACCGGATCAGGCTTTCCATCGCGTAACCGGCGCGGTTTTCGTCGCCGGGGCGGACCCAGACATTCAGATCAACCGGCCGGCCGGACGCGGTGGTGAACTTGTCGGACACGGCGCGCAGATCGCCCGCAACAAGCGCGAACAGATAGGCGGGCTTTTTCCAGGGGTCATGCCAGACGGCCAGCCCCGGTTCTTGCCGGATCGGGTTGCCGTTCGACAGCAGCACCGGCAAATCGGAATGAATGGTGACCTCGAACGGGGCCATCACGTCGGGGCGGTCGGGATAGGGGGTGATGTGTCGGAAGCCCTCGGCCTCGCATTGGGTGCAGAACATGCCGTTTGACAGATACAGCCCCTCGAAAGCGGTATTGGCCGACGGGTCGATGGTGACCTGGCTTTGCAGGGTGAAGCTGTCGGGCAGGGGGGCGGTGATGGTCAGCAGCTCTGCCTCGCGCTGCCAGTCGCCGGCGGGCAGGGCCACGCCGTTCACGGCCAATTCATCCAGCACGACGCCCGCGCCGATATCCAGCACCAGATCGCCCGGACCTTCGCGCGTCATGTCTATCTCTGCCCGAACACGGGTCGCCTTGGGGTCCAGGGCAAAGTCCAGCCGTACCTGACTGATCGCAAAGGGATATCGGCGATAATCCGCCAACAGATGCGGGGTCTGATTGGGCTGAACCTGATTCATGATCTTTCCTTTCCGGAAAATGCTTTCGATATGGGAACTTGTCCCGTCGCGCCCGAGTTAAGCGCAAGATAGCTGTCTCGCAAGCCGCATGGGGAGGACCTGGCGGTGGATGAGCGGGACAGACTGACATTTTGAAGGAGAACCAAATGGCCAATTATGATCCGAACGATCCGAACAAGACTACGGTGCGCGAAACCTATGTCGAACCGGTCGAAAAGCGTTCGTCCCCGCTGCCGCTGATCATCGGCATCCTGCTGGCCTTGGCGCTTGCCTATTTCGTGCTGACCCGCTTCATGGGCAGCGATGACCCCGTTGTGGTCGAAGAGCCCGCCGTGACCGAGCCGGCCGAAACCGCGCCGGTTGAAACCGCACCCGCCGCCGAGCCGGCCGCTGAGCCCGCTGCAGAAGCCGAGGCCGAAGCCGAAGCCGAGGCAGCCGCTGACGACGCAGCCGCCGCTGCTGACACCGCCGCCGATGCTGCCGACGATGCCGCCAGCGCCGCAGGCGAAGCGGTAGAAGCCGCCGGCGAGGCCGCTGTTGCCGCTGGCGATGCTGCCGCCACCACCGCGGCCGATACCGCTTCCGATGCAGCGACTGCGGTCGAAGGCGCCGCCTCGGATGCGGCGACGGCTGCCGGCGAAGCCGCCTCGGACGCCGCGACCGCTGTCGAGGACACCGCCAGCGACGCCGTGACGGCAATTGAAGAAGCCACCACGCCGGACGCGACGACCGACCCGGCGACCGACACGACCGTCGTGCCGCCGGCGACCACCACCACGCCCGCAAACTGATCGGCACGATCTGAAGCAACGGCGCAAATTGCGCCATCGGGGCCACTGCACCGTGTGTGAGGTGGCCCTTTTGCTGTCCGCATCGAAAATTTCCAGAACTCGCCCATACATTTTCATAAGCGGATATCGCCTCAGTTACTTGTGAAACAATATTTCGCGATGATAGACATTCCCCGACCGACATCGGAGGGAGATGGCGATGAAAATTGGCGCATTGAAGGAAAGCCAGGATGGCGAAGCGCGGGTGGCGGCGACACCCGCCTCGGCGGCGCATCTGAAGAAGCTGGGGCATGAGGTGCATGTCGAAACCGGGGCCGGTGCGCGGGCCGGTTTCTCGGATGCCGATTACGAGGCGGCGGGCGTTATCGTCCACCCCACGGCAAAGGCCCTGACCGAAGCCGTCGACGTGGTGGTGAAGGTCCGCCCCCCCGAGGACGCCGAGATCAAGCGGATGCACGAGGGCCAGACGCTGATTTCCTATTTCTATCCGGCCCAGAACGCCGAATTGCTGGAGGTCGCGCGCGCCCAGGGCGTCACTGCCATCGCCATGGACATGGTGCCGCGCATCAGCCGGGCGCAAAAGATGGACGCGCTGTCCTCCATGGCGAATATCGCCGGGTATCGCGCGGTGATCGAGGCCGCGAACAATTTCGGCCGTTTCTTCACCGGACAGGTGACGGCGGCGGGCAAGGTGCCGCCGGCGAAGGTTCTGGTGGTCGGGGCAGGGGTCGCGGGGCTTGCCGCGATCGGCACGGCGGTCAGCCTGGGCGCGCAGGTCTATGCCTTCGACGTTCGCCCCGAAGTGGCCGAGCAAATCGAATCGATGGGGGCCGAGTTCGTCTTTCTGGAATTCGACGAACAGCAGCAGGACGGCGCGGCCACGGGCGGCTATGCAGCACCCTCAAGCCCCGAGTTCCGCGAAAAGCAGCTGGAGAAGTTCCGCGAACTGGCCCCGCAGATGGACATCGTCATCACCACGGCGCTGATCCCCGGCCGCGATGCGCCGGTGCTGTGGACGAAGGACATGATCGAGGCGATGAAGCCCGGCAGCGTCATCGTCGACCTGGCCGCCGAAAAGGGCGGCAATGCCGAACTGACCCAGCCCGACGAGAAGATCGTCACCGAAAACGGCGTCACCATCATCGGCTATACTGATTTCCCGTCGCGGATGGCGGCGCAGTCTTCTGAACTGTACGGCAACAACATCCGCCACTTCCTGACCGATCTGACGCCGGCCAAGGACGGCGCGATCGTGCAAAACATGGAAGACGACGTGATCCGGGGTGCCACCGTCACCCATGACGGCGACATCACCTATCCGCCGCCGCCGCCCAAGATCGCCGCCATCGCGGTGCAGAAGCCGAAGGAGAAGAAAAAGGAGCTGACGCCCGAAGAACGCCGCTCCGCCGAGGTCGCCGCCTTCAAGGCCCAGACCCGCAGCCAGGTCACGCTGCTGGCCGTGGGTGCGGCGGTGATGCTGCTGGTCGGCCTGTTCGCGCCCGCATCCTTCCTGTCGCATTTCATCGTCTTCGTTCTGGCCGTCTTTGTCGGCTTCCAGGTGATCTGGAATGTCAGCCATTCGTTGCACACGCCGCTGATGGCGATCACCAACGCGATCTCGTCCATCATCATCGTCGGCGCGCTGATGCAGATCGGGTCTGGCAGCTGGCTGGTGGTGTTGCTGGCAATGCTGGCGGTGCTGATGGCCGGCATCAACATCTTCGGGGGCTTCCTGGTCACGCGCCGGATGCTCGCCATGTTCCAGAAATCGTAAGGAGGGCACCATGGAGCAAGTGGTCGTTAATTCCGATCCCGCTGCGGCGCATGTGATGGCTGCACTTCCTGAATTCGGTTTCACCACGGCCGCCTATGTGGTGGCGGCGGTGCTGTTCATCCTGTCGCTGGGCGGGTTGTCGGGCCAGGAAAGCGCGAAACGCGCGGTCTGGTACGGCATCGCCGGCATGACGTTGGCGGTGGTCGCAACGCTGCTGGGGCCGGGTGCCGGCAACTGGCTGCTGTCGCTGGTGATGATCGCCATTGGTGGCGCCATCGGCTGGGTCGTGGCCAAGCGCGTCCAGATGACCGAGATGCCGCAGCTGGTCGCCGCCATGCACTCGCTGGTCGGTCTGGCGGCGGTCTTTGTCGGCTTCAACGCCCAGTTCGAGCTGGGCCGCGTCACCCGACTGCTGCGGGAAAACGCCAACCAGGTCTTTGACGGCTTTGCCGCTGTGCTGGCCCACAAGACGGCGCAGGAAATCGCCATGCTGAAGATCGAGGTGGCTCTCGGCATCTTCATCGGCGCGGTGACCTTCACCGGCTCGGTCGTGGCTTATGGCAAGCTGGCGGGCAAGGTCGACGGCAAGCCCAAGAAACTGCCGGGCGGTCATATGCTGAACGCGACCGCAGTCGGGCTGTCGCTGCTGTTCACCATTCTTTACTGCACCGGTTTCGGTCCGGGCACGTTCTGGCTGATCCTGATCGCGCTGCTGGCGTTCTTTATCGGCTGGCACCTGATCATGGGCATCGGCGGGGCCGACATGCCGGTCGTGGTGTCGATGCTGAACAGCTATTCGGGCTGGGCCGCGGCAATGATCGGCTTTACCCTGGGCAATGACCTGCTGATCGTGGTGGGCGCGCTGGTGGGTTCGTCGGGTGCGATCCTGTCCTACATCATGTGCAAGGCGATGAACCGCAATTTCGTCAGCGTGATCCTGGGCGGCTTTGGCGGCACCACGGGGCCAGCGGCAGAGATCGAGGGCGAACAGATCGCCATCGACGCCGACAGCGTGGCCGCAGCCCTTAACGAAGCTGACAGCGTCATTATCGTGCCCGGCTATGGCATGGCGGTGGCGCAGGCGCAGGGGCCGGTGTCGGAACTGACGCGCAAGCTGCGCGCCGCCGGCAAAGAGGTCCGCTTTGCCATCCACCCGGTCGCTGGACGTCTGCCGGGCCACATGAACGTGCTGCTGGCCGAGGCCAAGGTGCCGTATGACATCGTCATGGAAATGGACGAGATCAACGAGGACTTCCCCTCGACCGACGTGGTCATCGTCATCGGCTCGAACGACATCGTGAACCCGGCGGCGCAGGAAGACCCGAACAGCCCCATCGCCGGCATGCCGGTGCTGGAGGTCTGGAAGGCCAAGAACGTGTTCGTCAGCAAACGCGGGCAGGGCACCGGCTATTCGGGCATCGAGAACCCCTTGTTCTACAAGGAAAACACCCGGATGTTCTATGGCGACGCCAAGGATTCGGTGAACGCGCTGCTGCCTTTGATCGAGTAAGGCAGCGGAAAACAACGAAAAAGGGCGGCGCTTCGGCGCCGCCCTTTTTTTGTTCTTTCAACGCATTACGCGTAGATCATGATAGGCGTGCCATCGGGAACCATGGCATAGATGTCCTCGATTTCGGCATCGGTGACGGCGATACAGCCGGCCGTCCAGTCGCGCTTGGTGGCGACGCGGCCCTCAGGACCCTGACCGTGGATGAAGATGTCGCTGCCGACCTGCACGCCCTGTGCCAGTGCGCGGGCGCGATCGGCATCGTTGGGATAGGAAATCCCGACCGAGAGGTGATAGCGCGAATTGGGGTTGCGGCGGTCGATGTAATACAGCCCCTCGGGCGTCTTGCCGTCGCCTTCATATTCCTTGTTGCCGACCGGAGCGAACCCAAGGCCAAAATTATAGGACTTGATTGGCGTCGTGCCGGAATAGAAGGTCATCACGCGGCTCGACTTGAACAGGTCGATACGGGTGACCGGCGGACCGGAATAGGTCTTGAACTTGGGATCCGTGGACGAGCAACTGGCAATCGCCAGCAGGCTGGCCCCGCCCAGCATCAGTTTCAGGAATTCCCTCCGCATCCGTCATCCTTTCATGCGTTCGCCGCTTTGCCGGTATTGTGACCGCTGGGGCAGGGCGGTGCAATGCGGCCACGCTTCACGAGGGCTTGAGCGGTTGCCCTCACGTCTCGCTTTGTGCTTTGAAATCGCCCGGCTAACGTGCCGGCATGGATCGCAATCTTGACCACCCGCTGCGCACCACGTTGGTGAACGAACTGCACACACGGCCCTCGCCGCGGGTGCGGGCGCCGTGCCACGCAGTTTATCTGGCCTTCAAGGAACCGCGCGAAGCTGCCGCCCGCGACCGCAGCCTTGATGTCGCGCATCTTGCCGCGTTGACGCACCGCCACGGCGCGCCACGCCCCGATGAGGAAGCCGGCCATTACGCCGCGCGCCTTGGCCGATATGATGTGACCTGGGAAAGCCATACAGAGTTCGTCAGCTACACCGCCATCGCCGAAGGTCTGCCGTCGCGGCACTTCGACCCAAGCGCGGCCGCCATTTTTGCCGCCGACTGGCAGACCAATGCACCGGGTCGTCGGGTGACGGCGATGATGGTCCGGGTCGAGCAGATGCCCGAAGACCAATCCGGCGTCGAAAGTGAACTTGCCGGTTGGTTCAGCGTCGACAGCCTCGCCACCTTCTGGGTGCTGGACAAATCGGCGCTCGTCGCCTCGGATTTCCGCATCGACCCGGATGGCTGGATGCGCTTTGCCGTCTTCGTGCGCCCGGATCTGGGATCGGGACGCACCGGTCGCATCATTCAACGCCTTTGCGAGATCGAGACCTATCGCGCCATGTCCATGCTGGGCCTGGAACGTGCCCGCATGCTGTCAGAGCGGCTGAACGCGCTGGAACCCGAACTGGCCGCCATGGCGGGAGAGATGGAAAACGGCCCGGCCGAAACCACGCTGCATCGGCTGCTGTCGGTCGCCGCAAAGCTGGAATCGCTGGCCACGCAGACCGCTTTCCGCTTTGGCGCCACCCGCGCTTACGAAGCGATCGCCATGGATCGCGTGCGCGCATTGCGGGAAGAACGCTTTAAAGACAGGCAGTTATTGGGCGAATTTCTGACCCGCCGCTATGACCCGGCGATGCGCACGGTCAAATCGACAGAGGCACGGCTGAACCAGATGCTGGAACGCACCAGCCGCGCCGGAGAGTTGCTGCGCACCCGGATCGAGGTCGAACGCAGCGGCCAGAACCAGCAACTGCTGGAACGCATGGATCACCGCGCCGAATTGCAGCTGCGCCTGCAACACACGGTCGAAGGCCTGTCGGTGGTCGCGATCAGCTATTATGCGGTGGGTCTGCTGGGCTATTTGCTGGCGCCGTTGGCGGCATCCGCCGGGATCGACAAGACGGTGCTGATGGCACTGGCGACGCCCGTCGTGGTCGGATTGGCCTGGCTGGGCCTGCGGCGACTGAAGGCGGCAATTCATCATTCCTGACTGGACGGGTCGGGGCAGGGCAGCCATAACGCCCCAAAACATGGAGGAATGAATGAGAATTCTGATTGCCTTAGCCGCTGTACTGACCCTCGCCGCCTGCGGCGTTCCGCTGGTTCCGTTTGTCTGATCGCCATGGCTAAACGATTGAAAATCTACGGCCTCGACTATTGCTCGACAGTCCAGAAGGCCCGCGCTGCGCTGGAAGGCGTCGGCTGGCAGATCGATTTCCGCGATGTAAAGGCTGATCCGCTAAGCCCGGCAGAATGGCAGCAAATGCTGGATAATTTCGGCGAAAAGCTGGTGAATCGCGCCAGCCTGACCTGGCGCGGCATGTCCGAGGAAGAACGTGCCGCGCCGCCGGTCGAGATGCTGGCGGCAAAACCGGCGCTCATGAAGCGCCCGGCAATCGACCTTGATGGCCAGTTCTTTCTGGGCTGGACGGCGAATGTGAAGCGCGCGCTTGGCGCGGAATAGCTGTTCAAAGAAAGGGCGCGCTTAGTCCTTCCACTTGATCGAACAGCCCATCGAAGCAACCTGATCGCGCGGACCTTCTCCGGTCTGCGCGATCAGGACCATAGCCTCGAAGAGTTCGCGCCGCGCATCCGCCGGGCCAGCCTGACGCCCCGAGGCATCCAGCCGTCCGCGATATTGCAGCTTGCCGTCCGCGTTATAGCCGAAGAAATCGGGCGTGCATTCAGCGCCGTAGGCCCGCGCGATCTCTTGCGTCGCGTCATGGAGATAGGGAAAGTCGAAGCCATGTCTTTCGGCCTCGACCTTCATGAACTGCGGTGCGTCTTGTGGGTAGGTTTCGGTATCATTGGCAGAGATGGCGACGACGCCAATACCATGGTCGCGGCGCAGCTCGGCCGCATCGCGGGTGATCCGGTCCATCACCGCCTGAACGTAAGGACAATGGTTGCAGATGAACATGACCAATGTGCCGTTCGGGCCGCGGATGTCTTCCAGGCGCCAGAGATGGCCGTCGGGATCCGGCAAAGCGAAATCCACGATGGGCGCATCGAAATCGCATACGGGTGTTGAAACGGCCATCTGATCCTCGCATTCGTTCTTTGCATTGCTAACTAGGGTCGACAGCAGCGCCGCCGCAAGGTCTGTGCATGGCCGGAATGCCAATGTGGCCCGCAAAATTTGCGTTTTTAGTTACATAATACCGATTATTAATATATCCTGTGGCTGCGTAGACATTTGACCGAGAGTTGAACCGGACCGGCTCCGCATGACCCTCTGCTGCTTATATCGGTGGTGACGGTCATTGATCCAAGCGATCTGAGACCAGGTCCGCCGCCTGCCCTTGCGACTGCGACAGCCATCCCCTACATCTCTAAGGAAAGCCGAAGGATAGCTGCATGGCCATGGAAGCCCACGATATCGAAGCCCTGATCCGCGCCGCGTTCCCTGACGCGCAGATCTCGATCACTGACCTGGCTGGCGACGGGAACCACTTCGCCGCCGAGGTGATTGACGAATCCTTTCGCGGCTTGAACCGCGTGCAGCAGCAGCGTGCCGTCTATGCGGCGCTGAATGGCAAGATGGATGGTCCCAACGGCCAATTGCACGCGCTTGCCCTGACGACCAAAGCACCCGATTGAGGAACGACCGATGACCGATGCCCGCGCGCAGATTCAGCAAACCCTGGACGAAAACGACGTCGTCCTGTTCATGAAGGGCACCAAGGAAATGCCGCAATGCGGTTTTTCCAGCCGCGTCGCCGGCGTCCTCAACTATATGGGCGTCGATTTTCGCGATGTGAACGTGTTATCCGACGACGCGATCCGTCAGGGGATCAAGGAATATTCCGACTGGCCGACCATTCCCCAGCTTTACGTCAAGGGCGAGTTCATTGGTGGCTGCGACATCATCACTGAAATGACCCTGTCGGGTGAGCTTGACCAACTGTTCGACCAGAAGGAAGTCACCTACAACAAGGACGCTGCAGAAAAGATCCGTGCGGCAAACGCCTGATTTCGCAATAAAATTCAACTGATGCGCCGTTCAAAAGCCCCGCCTCGCTGCGGGGCTTTCCTTTTGACGCCGGGCCATTTCACCCCTAACCTGCATCTGTCAAAAAAAATTCCGTGGGAGGAAAAACATGACCGTTCGCAATCGTCTGGCCGCAGCCGCAATCGGTCTGTCGGCCGTGACTGCACCGCTGGGCGCTCACGCCGCCGAATTCATCAATGTGCTGACGGGCGGCACCTCTGGCGTCTATTACCCGATGGGTGTGGCGCTGTCGAAAATCTATACCGAGGCGCTGCCGGATGCGAAGGTTCAGGTCCAGTCCACCAAGGCCAGCGTCGAAAACCTGAACCTGCTGCAACAGGGCAAGGGCGAGATCGGCTTTTCGCTTGGCGATTCGGTGAAGCTGGCGGCTGAAGGCAATGCCGATGCGGGCTTTGCGGCACCCTTGGACAAGCTGCGCGGGATCGCCGCTGTCTATCCCAACTATATTCAGATCGTCGCCAGCGAGGAATCCGGCATCAAGACACTCGCCGACCTGAAGGGGAAATCGGTATCCGTCGGGGCGCCGAAATCGGGGACCGAGCTGAACGCGCGCGCGATCCTGGAAGCAGCCGGGATGAGCTATGACGATCTTGGCAAGGTCGAGTACCTGCCCTTCGCGGAATCGGTCGAGCTGATGAAGAACCGTCAGATCGACGCGACGCTGCAGTCCGCAGGGCTCGGTGTGGCCTCGCTGAAGGATCTGTCGACCTCGATCCCGATCACCGTCGTCTCGGTTCCGGCCGAGGTGGCCGAAAAGCTGGGCGCGCCCTATGTTGCCGGCGAAATCCCGGCCAGCACCTATGAGGGTCAGGCAGAGACTGTGCCGACTGTCGCAGTCATCAACTATCTGGTCAGCTCTGACGCGGTTAGCGACGACGTGGCCTATGCGATGACCAAGTCCATGTTCGAGAGCCTTGACGAGATGAAGGCCGCCCATGCCGCCGCCAATGACATCGATGTGCAGAAGGCGCTGCAGGGCATGCCGGTTCCGGTTCATCCGGGCGCCCAGAAATACTATGACGAAGTTGGCGTGAAGGCCGAATAATCTGCCGGCCGGGGCGCTCGCGTCCCGGCCCTTCCCTGCCGATCCCCTGCGCGAGCCCCCGACATGACCGACGCCCACCCCACGGCTGCCGAAGCCGATCTTGGCCTGCACGATCCGCTGGCCGAAAGCTTTCCGCCAAGCCTGCAAGGGCGTCTTCTGTTCTGGATCGCGGTCGCATTCTCATTGTATCAGATTGCCATTTCCGCCCATCTGATCGGGTTGAACAGCCAGGTGCAGCGCGCCATTCACCTCGGCTTCCTGCTGCTGTTGGGCTTTCCGCTTCTGGCGCTGCTGCGTCATCGCAGCCCGCCCTTGCAAGTCGCGGCCTGGGTCATGGGCCTGCTGGGTGTCGCAATCGCCGCCTATCAATGGATCGAATATGTGCCGCTGATGATGCGCGCGGGCGACATCAACGGCGTCGATACGGTCGTCGGCATTGCCACAATCATCGCCGTCTTCGCCGCCGCCTGGGTGGTCATGGGCCCTGCCCTGCCCGTCGTGGCCGGCATCTTCCTGATATATGCATTGTTCGGCGAATATTTCCCCGGCGCCATGCAGACGCGCGGTTATTCGCTGGAACAGGTGGTCGAACAGATGGCCTTCGGGACCGAAGGCATCTACGGCACCCCGCTTTATGTCAGCGCAACCTATATTTTCCTGTTCATCCTGTTCGGCTCGTTTCTTGAAAAAGCCGGGATGATCAAGCTGTTCACCGATGTCTCGCTGGGAATGGTCGGGCACAAGATGGGCGGGGCGGCCAAGGTTTCGGTGGTCAGCTCGGGGCTGATGGGCACGATCTCTGGCTCTGGCGTGGCCAATGTCGTGACCACCGGGCAGTTCACCATCCCGCTGATGAAAAGCTTCGGCTATCGCGCCGCTTTCGCAGGCGGTGTCGAGGCGACGGCCTCGATGGGTGGACAGATCATGCCGCCGGTGATGGGCGCTGTGGCCTTCATCATGGCTGAAACGCTGGGGGTTCCTTACGTCGACATCGTCCAGGCGGCAATCATCCCGGCGATCCTGTATTTCGCCTCGGCCTTCTGGATGGTCCATCTGGAGGCCGGCCGGCGCGAGTTGCGCGGTATGGCAAAGGAAGATCTGCCCTCGGCCCGCAAGGCGCTGAAGGATGGCTGGTATCTGATCCTGCCGCTGGCGGTGCTGGTCTTCCTGCTGTTTTCCGGCTTTACCCCGCTTTATGCGGGCGCGGTCGGGCTGGCGCTGACGATCATGCTGATCCTCGGGGCATCGCTGATGCTGGGACTGCCCTCATCGGTAATCCGAACCGTGTTCTGGATCGGTCTGGGGCTGCTGGTCGGCTATATGCTGCAGAACCGGATGGAAACGATGCTGTGGCTGGTGGTGGTGGCGCTGCTGGCCATCAGCGTTTTCACCAATGGCGGACGCCAGACCATCTGGCAGGTGATCGACAGCCTGGCCGAAGGCGCCAAGACCGCCCTGCCCGTTGGCGTCGCCTGCGCGCTTGTGGGCGTCATCATCGGCACCATGACCCTGACCGGAGCGGCCAATACCTTCGGCATCTTCATCGTCAGCGTGGGTGAGAATTCGCTGCTGCTGTCGTTGATGTTGACCATGCTGACCTGCATCGTGCTGGGGATGGGTATCCCGACCATCCCGAACTATATCATCACCTCCTCGATCGCCGCGCCTGCGCTTCTGGAACTGGGCGTGCCGCTGATTGTCAGCCACATGTTCGTCTTCTATTTCGGCATTCTCGCCGATCTGACGCCGCCGGTGGCACTTGCCTGCTTTGCTGCCGCGCCCATCGCGCGCGAATCCGGCTTCAAGATCAGTCTGGAGGCGATCAAGGTGGCGGCGGCGGGCTTCGTCATCCCCTATATGGCGGTCTATACGCCTGCCCTGATGCTGCAACCGGGCGGTCCGCTGTCCGACTCGATGGGCTTCCCGCTGGCAGTCGCCTATATCGTGCTGAAATGCGTGCTCTCCATCGGACTGTGGGGCGCGGCCGTGGTCGGCTGGCTGGGCAAGCGCCTGCAGGTCTGGGAACGCCTGTTGGCGATGGTCGCGGCCTTTACCCTGATCGCAGCCCTGCCGATGACGGACGAGATCGGCTTTGCGCTGACAGCGCTGTTTGCTTTCATTATCTGGCGTCGGAACCGGCAGGCATGAGCTGCCTTCTGATCGGGGCTGTCGCCGTGGCCCTGTCCGGCGACCGCTTTACGCTGGAATGGACCCATTCCGTTGAAAAGACCACTTGGCGCGAGGAATGGGTGGCCGAACAGTCCGGTCTGCGGCTGCTGAAGGCGTCCATCAAGGGGTCCGGCGCCGGAATGGAGCCGGGGCCCGATGCTGTACTGGAGGACGGTTGGTGGGTCTGGCAGCCCAGATTGCCGGCGCAGACAGAGCTGATACTTGCTGCCTCGGGCGCCACGCCCTCGGCCTGGAGGTTCTGCGACGGGACCGAATGTCGCGACTTTGGTGCCGAACCCGGCGCGGCGATCACGTTACGCCCCTGCCCGCCGACCTGATGGCGATAAGCCAAAAGGCCGCCCCGAGGGGCGGCCTTTCAAATATGTGTCGGATCAACGACGATAAGACAGGTCGTCATAATCGTCCTCATCGTCGTAATAGAAATCCTCTTTGCTGCGACGCGATTTAAGGGCGCTGGCAACCGCCATGCCGACCGCGAAAGCCCCAGCCAGCCCGACCGCAGGCGCCGCGCGGTGATGACTGGCGCGGTCTATCACGTCCTTCGCATCCTGCAGGTTCTCACCGGTCAGCCCCACGGTGCTGGCGGCATCCTGGGCGCGCGACCCAGCGGCCTCGAACACGCCGCGCGCCTTGTCGCCGGCAGTGCCGACCAGCGAGGTCACCCGGTTCTGGACGCTGTCCATGGTCTCCTCGGCCTTGAACTTCGCCCGGTCGAAGGCGGCATCGGTGGCGTTACTCAGACGCATCTCGATTTCGCTTTTCAACTCGTCGCTGGTAGGCATCTGGTGACGCACCGGCTTGGTTGCGGCCAGGATAATCAGCGCCAGCAGGACAAGGCCACCGCCAATGATCAGCGATGCAAGCGCCGGGCCATACTCCATATTCCAGGCAAGCCAACTCCATAGAGAGGCGATCAGGAAGCCAGCCCCGATGAGCGCGACGACCCCCGCCCCAGCCTTGGCTGAGGTTCGCCGCGCCTTGTCGCCAAGCGCCAGCTGCAACTTGTTGACATAATCAAACATCGGATCAGCGACGCGCCAGCAGCAGGCCGACCAGGAATCCGACGCCGGCGGCAATGCCTAGCGCTTGCGCTGGATTGCGGCGCACCATTTCCGAAACGTCGTCATAATAGCCCTCGGCCACCTCTGCGACCTCGCCAGCGCGGCGCTCGCCCGCGCGATACAGGCGCTTGGCCTCGTCGCGGGCGACATCGGCATATTCACGGCCCAACTCGCGCGCCGAATCGGCGGCCTCTCCGGCACGCTCGCGGGCAGTATGGGCCATATCCTGAACCTTGCCGGCCAATTCCTCGCCCTTCGCAGCCGCCTGATCGGCGGCACGTCGCGCGGTTGAGCGTGCTTCGTCTGCCGTATTTTGCAGGTCGGCTTTCAGATCGTCGGAGGTATATTCGTTCTTTGCCATCACGGCTCTCCTTTTGCATAAGGCGATATATGCAAAAGAACGCGCATCGCGCGCGCCTCGTTCCAGCGCCAGCATTGATAAATGCAAAACGGATCCCGATCCACCACGGGCCGCCGGTGCAAAACGCATAAAGGAAGGATGGTACCGCCTCCCCGGCTTGAACGGGGGACCTCTGGATCCACAATCCAGCGCTCTAACCAACTGAGCTAAGGCGGCACGTGGCGGTGATTTAGCGCCCCCGGCCGGGGGATGCAAGCACGGACTTGCCGCAAAATCGCATGCGCGTTAGGACAGAAAAAAAGGATTGATCATGGGTATCAACAGCGAAAGCGACATCTCGGCCAATCTGCAGATCGGCCCGACCGATCAGGGCATGGTCCGAATCTATGTCGAAGGCAACGGCATCGACCTGCCGCTGGACTTCGACCCCGATGAAGCCACCGAAATCGCCGAGGAACTGCTTGCCTCGGCCGAGGCCGCCCGCAGTCTGGGCGGATCGGGCGGCAAGAAAGGCAAGCCGCGCCGCTAGGCAGTCACATAGGGCCGGCCCCCTGCGGGTCGGTCAATGCTTGCAGCCGGATCGACGCCACCCGCGCAATGTCCCGCATCAGGCGCGCACGCCGCGCCGCCGCCATTTTCGTCAGCGGCGATTCGCGCAGGATTTCTGCGCCGTAGGCATCGGCCCGGATCAGCCCGGTATCGGCAGGCAACAGGTCATCGGGAAAATCGCCGTCGACGGCCCAGAAGTACCGATCGCTCCATTCCAGATACGATTGCCATTTCCGGTCGCCGACAAAATCAGATCGGCAGCTTTTGCATTCCACGATCCAGATCTCGCCCAAGGGCGAGATCGAAATCACATCAACCCGCAACCCCCGCGCCGGAACGAATTCGCACAGAACCGCGTGATCAAAGCTGCGCAGCATCCGCGCCACCCCGCGGGCAAGGCGAAAGCCGGGCTGATCAGGCAATGTCGGGTCAAGGGTCATGGGCCAACCATGAACAAAACAGAAACAAACTGCAAGTCCCCTGCCCCATATCTCGGCCCTTGAAAGGCGCTGCAGCCGCGCCTATCTCTGGTCTCCGGCGGGTTTCTGCTCTTCCCGTGAAGGCCATTTTTTCCACTGGCCTATAATTTCTCGATGGGGGCTGGCTCTGTCGTGACCTTGGTCACGTTACCCGGTGCCCACCTGGTTCTCCAGGCTTTCGGGAAAACCTGCGCCTCACGGTCGCTGCGGTTCTCGCCACAAGCCGTCCCTTCGGGGGCGGCTTTTTTACTGCGCGTCATCGCATGAAAAAAGGGTGGCCTGATGGCCACCCTTTTCCCGAGAGACAAGCGGGACGGATCAGAACCCGTAGACGAGCGAGACGCCCAGGGTGTTGTCCGTGCGGATCGCGCGTTCTTCCTGATACTCGGTCGAGTAGGAGATGCGGGTCGCCATCTGGTCCGACATCTTGAAGTTCAGACCCAGTTCGTTGGTGATCTCGTCACCAGCCGAATCCGAGGTCAGATAGTCGGTGTCGTTGGTCAGGAAGATCATGTCGTTGAAGCGGTGATAGAACCGCGACGACGCGATGTAACCGGTTTCGGTTTCCGAACGCAGGTTGTCGTTCTCGTCGAAATCGACCTGCTGGGTGTAGCGGACGCCAACACCAGCCTGCACGCGCCAGGTCGTGTCGGGCGTGTTGATGATGCGGTAACCAGGACCGAAGCCCAGGAACGCGTCACGCTTCTTTTCGCCTTCCAACTCGTCGATTTCTTCCTGGGTCAGCAGACCGTCTTCCATATCGTCCAGGTCTTCCTGAACCATGCCATCGGTGTTGATGCGGCCCAGAGCGAAGGCGTAGAAGCGATCGTTGAAGTAGTACTGCGCGTCATAGATCGCGTAGACTTCTTCCTTGTCCTTGTCACCGTCGTCGTCCTCGCCGAACTCCATACCCAGACCGACCGACTGCGCGAACGGACCTTGGTTATAGGACATGCGGCCAGCCAGCGCGAAGTCCTGGCTTTCGTCATTCCCGGTCGAGCCGGCATAGGTCAGCGACACACCGCCGAACAGGCCCTGACGACGATCTTGCGGACCGAAGCGGTCGGCGTCATTCGAACGGGCAAAATCGTCTTCAACGGCTTCCTGCACGTCGTCGATACGGTCGTTCACGTCCGAAACGCCCGAGACATTGGCGCCAGTGGCGATCTCGGTTTGGGCAAATGCCGGGGCCGACAGTGCCGCGGCAATCGCGGAAGCACCAGCAAGAAGAGCAACTGCTTTCATGGTTTCATCCTCAAATTATTCATGACGGGTTCTGGCTCCGTCATTCCCGTAGAGTGAACTACGCCTCGCTCAGGCCGGTTTCCATATGCCTGGCGCGATCAGACCTGTCGCGGAAATGTGAGAATTTGCGAGGGAACCGCGAACTAAACTTGTTATTTTAGTTTCAAATCTGCGGCAAAAAACATTCCAAATCGGTCGCTTGCGTTAACCACAATCACCTCCCAGACTGTTCATGGATGCTCACATCAGCGCAAGACGTGGTTACGAAACCGTAACAGATAGCGGCAAACTGTGATCTCCCCGTTGCATCAATACCACAGGTCGCAGGCAAATTTGCCTTGCCTGATGCCTACGATTTAACGTTTCGATCTCAGCTTATGCTTACCGGCGCGGCTGCGTGCCCTGCGGCGCGATTGCCGCTCGGAGCGACGCGTCCGGGCGGAACACCGTGATCCGTCGGCCAGAGGTGGGGCCACCGCCATCTTCAGCCATACGCATCACCGCGATGGCAAACTGCACGCCAGCAAAAAGGACGGTGTGGAAGGCTATCAGCATGGCCACCGCAACCCAGCCAGCACTGACCGAGGTGACGAGGTGGCGCAGATTACCGATGTTGAGACCAATCAGTGCTGCCGTGAAGATCACCGCCAGCAAAAAGCCAACGGCGATATTGACGATATACAGGCGGACAAGCTTGGGCATGAGCGGATCTCCGACACCGATAAATCAAATCTAGGCATCGAAGGCGCATTTGGAAAGCTATTTGGCCGAAAGCGGCTGTGTCAGCCCATCACGACATGGCGTCAGGCGACGCCTCGCGGGCCATATGGTCGAGCACCGCATTGACGAATTTCGTCTCCGCCCCCTCGGTGAAAAAGGCGTTGGCGACGCCGACATACTGGCTGATGATCACACGCGGCGGCGCCTTTCCTGCGACCAGCTCGGCGCCGGCCGCGCGGAACACTGCACGCAGAACCGGGTCAATGCGGTCGATAGGCCAGCGGGCGACAAGCGCCCGGTCAGTCATCTGGTCGATACGCGCCTGCCACATCACCGCATCGTTCAGGATGCGGGCGAACAGCGCCTCATCGGCCTCGGGCGATGCCTCGCCTTCGGTTTCGACGCCGATGCGCCAATCTTCGAATTCGCGCTGCACACGTTCGACGGACTGGCCAGAGGCCTCCATCTGGAACAGCGCCTGCACGGCGTAAAGGCGCGCCGCCGTGCTGCGCTGGCGGCGTTCATCCTGTCGGTCTTGGCTGCTCATGCGCCGTTTGGTCCTTCCAGTCGTCCCGCCAGCCGGATCGGATCGCGGTCCTCGGTATCGGGCGCGCTCTGCGGACGGGTGGCGGCGTATTTGCGCGACAATGCGATCAGATGCAAGGCCGCTGCGGCGGCACCGCCGCCCTTGTTCTGCCCGGCCGGGTCGGCGCGCACGATGGCCTGGCCCTCATTCTCGACCGTGAGGATGCCATTGCCGACCGCCACGCCTTCCAGCCCCAGCAGTGTCAGCCCGCGCGAGCTGTCATTGCAGACTGTTTCGTAATGCGTGGTCTCGCCCCGGATCACGCAGCCAAGCGCGACGAAGCCGTCATATCGGCCGCTGCGTGCAGCCATGCCGACAGCCGTCGGGATTTCCAATGCGCCGGGCACGTCGATCTGATCCACCACCGCGCCGGCCTGTTCGGCCACTGCGCGCGCGCCGGCAATCAGCCCGTCGGCGATCTCGCGGTAATAGGGCGAGACGACGATCAGCAAACGCGGAGGCGCGTCGAAACGCGGCAGCGGCAATTCGTAATGCGACACTCCGGCCATGGTTTATTCCTTCGCGATGGGGCGGGTCTCGGCGATGGACAGCCCGTAGGCGTCCAGCCCGATCACCTTGACGGGCGCCGAATTGGTCAGCAGGATCAGCTCGTGCAGGCCGAGCGTCGACAGGATCTGCGCGCCCAGGCCATATTGGCGCAGCGTATGCGGGCTGACCTCGCCCTCGAATGGAATGGTCTTGTTGAGGTCACGGATCAGCACGACGACGCCGCGGCCTTCCTCGGCGATCATGCGCATGGCGGCGGGCAGGTCACCGCTGCGGTCAATGCCCAGCACGTCATGCAGCGGATCGAGCGCGTGCATGCGCACCATCACCGGACCGGGCGCGCACAGGTCCCCCTTTGACAGCACGATATGTTCGGCGCCATGGGTTTCATCGGCGAAAACGCGCATCATCCAGTCGCCGCCATAGACCGAGTTCACCGCGCGCTGCGCCCGTTCGGCGATCAGGTTGTCGTGGCGCCGACGATAGGCGATCAGATCACTGATAGTGCCGATCTTCAGCCCGTGCTTTTGCGCAAAGGCCACCAGATCCGGCAGGCGCGCCATGGTGCCGTCTTCGTTCATGATCTCGCAGATCACGCCCGAGGCGTTCAGCCCGGCCAGCCGAGAGACATCGACCGCGGCCTCGGTATGGCCGGCACGGACCAGCACCCCACCTTCGCGCGCGCGCAGCGGAAAGACATGGCCGGGCGTGGCGATGTCAGCCGCGCCCTTGGTCGGGTCGATGGCGACGGAAATGGTGCGCGCCCGATCATGGGCAGAGATGCCGGTGGTGACGCCCTCGCGCGCTTCGATCGACATGGTAAAGGCGGTTTCGTGACGGCTGGAGTTCTTCGGCGACATCAGGCTGAGCCCGAGCGCGTCGATCCGCTGCCCCGGCAGCGCGAGGCAAATCAGCCCCCGACCATAGGTGGCCATGAAATTGATCGCATCGGGCGTGGCCATCTGCGCCGGGATTACCAGGTCGCCTTCGTTTTCGCGATCCTCGTGGTCGACCAGGACGAACATGCGGCCATTGCGCGCGTCCTCGATGATCTCTTCGATGCCGGAAATTGCATCGGACCAGTCGCGTTCAACGGGGCCGGGTTTGTCGTATCGCATCTGCTGCACCTTCCTGGTCGTGCCCCGATTCGGGACGCCCAAGTTTATGACGGCACGAGGAAGTCCCTGCAATGGTTGGAAGACCATTGCGTCATTCGCCAGCGCTGAACGCTGCGTTTCACCGCGGCAACAGGCGACAGCCTCCCACTCGCGGCTTATTCAGCCGCGCCCTCGGCCGAACAGAACCGTTAGGCATCATCTGCCTTCGGCAACGTGATGGGGCGTTCGACCACGGTGTCGCCAATCAGTTCCTCCTTCACCCGGCAGGTTGCGGGCCACAGCGTTACCCGCCGAGCGGCGGTCCCGCCGGTCGAGATGCCTGCGATGCGGATTCCCTTTTGGGTCAAGAAGTCACGCGCAAATTCGGCATTCCTGTCCCCGACATTTCCCAGCCCCGACATCATCCGGGCACCGCCGAAGACATGGGCGCGCAGCCGGCGCTGATGGGCGCCGGCCTTTATCATCTCATCAATCAACAACTCCATGGCGTTCACGCCGTAACTGGCCGAGCTTGCACCCCCGGTCTGGCCAGTCGGAAGCAGGAAGTGGTTCATCCCGCCCACGTGGAACAGCGGGTCGATCAGGCAGACAGAAACACACGAGCCCAGCACCGTCGTCAAACAGCTGTCACCACCTTCGCGCATCACCCGGTATTCGCCCTGGATCAGGTGAATTCGCTCTCCGCCGCGCATCAGATGGTCCGGTCGGCGAGGGCACCCCGCGCCGTCGCGGCGAGCAATTCGGCAGCGATGGAATGCAGCGGAACCAGTTTTTCGGCACCGCCATTCTGCCACGCCACGCGCGGCATGCCCCAGACAATCGAACTGGCCTCGTCCTGCGCAAGGCAGCGGGCGCCCGCGCGCCGCAGGTGAAGCATGCCTTGCGCACCGTCCACCCCCATCCCGGTCAGGATTGCCGCGACGATCCGCGCGGCCATGGGGCGCGCCGAATTGAACAGCACGTCGACCGAGGGCCGATGACCGCAGACCTTTTCCGAGGCGATCAGCGCAGTGCGCGGACGCGGCCCCGGCATGATCGCCAGATGATGATCGCCGCCCGGCGCAAGTTGGATGGTGCCCTGCGACATGGGCACGTTATGTTCAGCCAGGATCACGTTGGGCGCATAGAGCGCGTTCATTCGCTGTGCGAAGCTGGCCAGAAAGCTTGCGGGCATGTGCTGGGTGATAAGAACGGGCGGACAGTTCTGCGGCATCCCCGCAATGATCGTTTCCAGCGCATCCACCCCACCGGTGGAAGATCCGATCAGCACGATCTTGTTGTTCCACTGAAAAGGCCGCGCGGCATCAGCCGTTGGCCGGGTGGGGATCCTGCAGCGCTTTCGCAGATCCGCGGTCGAGGCCGCGATTACCAGCGCCGGCAGATCGGCGAAGGCATTGCCGGATTCCCCGCCGCGCGGCTTGCCCACGCATTCAATGGCCCCGCGCGACAGTGCATCGATGGCGGCCGCGCTGCCTTTGCGCGTTTCGGACGAGACCATGATGACCGGCATCGGCCGGGTCCGCATCAACTCGGGCAGGAAGTCGAGGCCGGATTGGCCGGGCATTTCAACGTCAAGCGTCAGGACATCCGGCGAAAGCGTGGTGATGGCGACCCTCGCCTCGGCGGCGTTGGCGGCCTCTCCTACCACCGCGATCCGCGGGTCGGCGCGCAGCCGCATCGAGATCAGCCGACGCATGGTGATTGAATCGTCCACGACGAGCACGCGGATCGGCTTCACCTGGAATGCGTCCCTAAACGGCTTCGCGTGCCTGACATCATTTGCCACTCCTTACCGGTCATGCGGCAAAGCTGGCACAGATGGATGAAGATAGGTTTAACGCGCTTTTGCGAGCTGTCCCTAACCCTGCCAACGACCCAGGAAGGACAAGGCGAGATAAGACAGATTTCGCGAAAAGCCCGAAATTTCGACCATTTCGCCCCGTGCGGCGGCCAACAGCTTACGACGTGCGCCGGCCCCGGGATACAGCGCAGGTGCCGCATGACGCGGGACCCCGCGCCCTTTCACGTGCGCCGAATCAAGTGCGGCGATGCCCGTCCGCGCCAAGTCGGCCAATTGCTCGGGCGGATCGCCGAACAGCCCCAAATTCAGTTCCCTGAGCTGCGGATACGCGCCCAGCCAAGCTGCTAGCCCCGCCCCGCGCGCTTGATCCTGCAACACATCGTCGGCCTCTGATCCGCAGGCCGTCGCCGCCAGCCGCATCAACCCGCCGGTACAACCCTCGACATGGTCGATGACCTCTGCCTTCGACGAAAAAGGCTCTCGCAAGGCGTCGCGCTGGCGGGCCTCGACCACTTCGGCCAAGGGCGCGATGTCGGATCCCCAAGCGGCCGCCAAGGGACTCGCGACCTCATGCGCGGGGACGGCGCGGCCGGCGGCGATGGCGGCGATCTGGTCGGTCCACCATTGCAGGCGCATCTGCGAGATCAGCGGCTCTGCCGATGCCAGCGCGGCACGGGCGATTTCCAGATTGGCGGCGTAAAGCGTGGCCAGCCGGGCGCGGTCGCCGGGCCGTGCTGCCATCACGCAGGCAAAACGGTCGGGATCGGCGCTGCGCAGCATCTCGGCGCAATGTTCTGGGGTCACGGGCGGGCCCCGTCGCGGATCAGCTTCCAGACGATGGCGTCATGCAGCGCCTCGAAGCTGGCATCGACGATGTTGGGGGAGACGCCGACCGTGGACCAGCGATTGCCCTGCCCGTCTTCACTGTCGATGGTGACGCGGGTCACGGCCTCTGTCCCGCCTTGAGTGATCCGTACGCGGAAATCGACCAGCCACATGTCGTCGATGCTGGCCTGATAGGCGCCCAGATCCTTGCCGAGCGCACGCCACAACGCGTTGACCGGGCCGCGATCGTCGCTGTCGGTCTCGCCATGGGATTCGCTGACCGACATCACGCGCTGACCGTGGATCTGCACCGTGACCACGGCTTCGGAAACCGAGATCTGTTCGCCCATCGCATTACGCCGCCGCTCGACGATGACGCGGTAACGCTCGACATCGAAGAAGCTCGGCAGCAGGCCCAGATGGCGCCGGGCGAGCAGTTCGAAACTGGCCTGCGCCACGTCATAGGCATAACCCTGATCCTCGCGCGCCTTCACCTCGGTCAGGATCGCGGCCAGATCGGCGCCTTCGGGAATGTCCAGCCCGGCATCGCGCAGGCGGGCGCGCAGGTTCGACTGCCCGGCCTGGTTCGACATCGGAATGATGCGGGCATTGCCAACGGTTTCGGGTGCCACATGTTCGTAGGTTGCAGGGTTTTTAACGATGGCGCTGGCATGCAGGCCCGCTTTATGCGCAAAGGCCGAGGCACCGACATAGGGCGCATTCGGTGCCGGGGCACGGTTCAGGATCTCATCCAGCCGCCGCGAAATTTTTTGCAGTGATTTCAGCGCATCCGTGCTGATCTGCGGAACCAGAGGCGCGAATTCCGGCTTCAGCGCCAGCGTCGCGATCAGGGTCGTCAGGTTCGCATTGCCGCAGCGTTCACCCAGCCCGTTCAGCGTTCCCTGCACCTGACGCGCACCGGCGCGGATCGCGGCAAGACTGCCCGCAACCGCGTTGCCGGTATCGTCATGAGTATGGATGCCCAGCCGGTCGCCGGGGATGCCGGCGGCGATGACCTCGGCGGTGATCGCCTCGACCTCATGGGGCAGCGTGCCTCCATTGGTGTCGCACAGCACGACCCAACGCGCGCCGGCGTCCCGCGCGGCGATCAGGCAGGACAGCGCGTATTCGCGGTTCGCCTTCCAGCCATCGAAGAAATGTTCGGCATCGAAGATGGCCTCGCGCCCGAGGCCCACGATATGCGCGATGGAGGCGGCGATATTCTGGATATTTTCATCCAGAGTGATGCCAAGCGCCTCGCGCACATGAAAATCATGGGTCTTGCCGACCAGACAGACGCTATCGGTGCCAGCATTGATGACCGCCGCCAGCACCTCGTCATTCCCGGCAGAGCGCCCTGCCCGCTTGGTCATCCCGAAAGCCGTCAGCGTGGCGCGGGTTTGTGGCGGCTTGTCGAAAAATTCGCTGTCGGTCGGGTTCGCGCCGGGCCAACCGCCCTCGATGTAATCGACGCCAAGGGCGTCGAGCATGGTTGCGATTTCGGTCTTCTCGCTGGCAGAGAACTGAACGCCCTGTGTCTGCTGGCCGTCGCGAAGGGTGGTGTCGTAGAGGTAGAGGCGGTCGGTCATAGTTCTATCGCTTCGAGAAGCTTGGGATCAAATCCATGCGGAACTATCGCGACCGGACCAGCCGGTTGCACTATGACACTGAGACCAGTCCCCTCAAGTCGCTTCTTCAGTAGATCTGCCTCTTCGTAATTTTTAGCGAGTCGCAACTGCTGCCACTTCTCTAAAAACGGCACAATTTCTGATAGATATAGAGGCGTATCTCCCGTGGAGAATGTAGAGGATAGCGACACAATAGTCGTTCGCCACCAGTCGGTTTCTTCTGCGTCTTTTAGGCCCAGCAAACGCATCCCCGATTTGAGCCGCGCAGCAGATGAACTCGAAAACCGGTGCAGCTTTTCTAAAGCGGCTGGGGTATTGAGATCGTCGGCAAGCGCATCCACGATCAAGAAGTCCATGGATGAATCGGCTTCAATTCCGTCAGTCAGATTATACCAGCCCTGCAGCGTCGCCTCGGCCTCCCTAACTTTCTCCGCCGTCCAATCCATCGGCTTGCGGTAATGCGTCATCAGCAGCACAAACCGGATCACCTCGCCCGGTATCCCCTGATTCAACAGATCGCGGACGGTGAAGAAATTGCCCAGAGATTTGGACATCTTCTTGCCCTCGACCTGCAGCATCTCGTTATGCAGCCAGGTCTTCGCCATGACCTCGGTGCCATGGGCGCAGCGGCTCTGGGCGATTTCGTTCTCGTGATGGGGGAATTGCAGGTCGATGCCACCGGCATGGATGTCGAACACATCGCCCAACAATTCCGCCGACATGGCCGAGCATTCGATATGCCAGCCCGGACGCCCATAACCCCAAGGCGAATCCCAGCCAGGCTGGTCGCCAGCCGAAGGCTTCCACAGCACGAAATCCATCGGATCGCGCTTATAGGGCGCAACCTCGACCCGCGCGCCGGCAATCATGTCGTCCAGCGAACGGCCTGACAGCTTGCCGTATTCGGGGAACTTGCGGACGTCGAACAGGACGTGCCCCTGTTCAGGGTAAGCAAAATCCTTCGCGACCAGATCCTCGATCATCGAGGTCATCTGGCCGATATAATCCGTCGCCCGAGGCTCATGCGTCGGCCGCAGCGCGCCAAGCGCGTCCATGTCGTCGTGATACCAGCCGATGGTTTCCTCGGTGATGTCGCGGATCGGGCGGCCGGTCACGGCCGCGCGGGCGTTGATCTTGTCGTCGACGTCTGTGAAGTTCCGCACGTAAGTGACTGCATCCTCGCCATAAACGTGCCGCAGCAGACGGAACAGAACATCAAAGACCACGACAGGCCGTGCATTTCCCAGATGAGCGCGGTCATACACGGTCGGGCCGCAGGCATAGACGCGAATATTCTTCGGATCGATCGGCTCGAACCGTTCCTTCGTCCGGGTGCGTGTGTTGGTCAGGCTGATTTCGACCATGGTTCCCCCTTGCGGGGATCCGGTCACAGCACCTCGCCCCGCAGAAATGCGTCAGCGGATAATGCAGATGGTGGCGCGGATTGCGAACATGGGGCAGACTTAGCCCATCAGGGCGGCGCTGCCAAGGGCCGGACATAGTTCGCAATCATTTGGCGTTAGCGCCCCCAGTCTTGCCCCCGTTGAGGGGCGCGCCTATGCAGGCGACAAAGCCAGTTTCAAAGGATTTGCCCATGCCCTCCAAGACCGATTTCAACGATCGTATGCTTTCGCTGGGCCTGGCCCGGGTGTCCGAGGCTGCAGCCCATGCCTCGGCCACGCTGATCGGGCGCGGCGATGAAAAGGCCGCCGACCAGGCCGCCGTCAACGCCATGCGCGACCAGCTGAACAAGCTGGACATCAAGGGCGTCGTGGTCATCGGCGAAGGCGAGCGTGACGAGGCCCCGATGCTGTTCATCGGCGAGGAAGTCGGCAGCGGCACAGGCCCCGAGGTGGACATCGCGCTTGATCCGCTGGAAGGCACGACGCTGACCGCCAAGGACATGCCGAACGCGCTGACCGTGATCGCCATGGCCCCGCGCGGCACGCTGCTGCACGCGCCCGACGTCTATATGGACAAGCTGGCGATCGGTCCCGGCTACGACAAGGACGTGGTCAGCCTGGACATGAGCCCGACTGAACGCGTCGAGGCGCTTGCCCGCGCACAGGGGGTCAAGCCCTCGGACATTACCGTCTGTATCCTCGAACGCCCCCGCCACGAAGACCTGATCGCCGAGGTCCGCGCCACCGGCGCCGCGATCCGCCTGATCACCGACGGTGACGTGGCTGGCGTCATGCATTGCGCCGAACCGGACCTGACCGGCATCGACATGTATATGGGCGCGGGCGGCGCACCCGAAGGGGTGCTGGCGGCATCCGCCCTGAAATGCATGGGCGGCCAGATGTGGGGCCGGCTGCTGTTCCGCAATGACGACGAACGCGGCCGCGCGAAAAAGGCCGGAATCACCGATTTCAACCGCATCTATTCGCGCGACGACATGGTGACGGCAGACGTGATCTTCTCGGCCACCGGCGTGACCAACGGTTCGATCGTGCGCGGCGTCAAGCGCGAACCGAAATTCCTGGAAACGGAAACCATCCTCATGCGGTCGAAGACCGGCTCGGTCCGCCGCATGATCTATCGCAACCCGATCCGCTAAAGGGGCGCCCGCGCCCCCTCTGGCCTTCGGCCATTCACCCCCGGGGATATTGGGGCCAGCGTGAAAGCGCGTCTTTCAGTCTGGTGCAAATATCCTCGGGGGAGTCCGCAGGACGGGGGCAGACAGCCCCCCGCGCGGCCTCACCCCTTGCTCCGGCGTCGCGCATGGCGCATCTAGCAGGGCATGAAAGCCTTTCTGAATGTCGAGACCTCACTGACCGGACGTCGCTGGGTCGGCCCCGACGACGCGCTTGCCCGCCAGGCCGAAGCCCTGGCCCAGGGGGCAGACCTGCCCCTGCCCGTGGCCCGCATCCTGGCCGAGCGCGGCATTGCCGCCGCAGACGCGCCGGGCTTCCTGTCGCCCACCTTGCGCGAAATGTTGCCCGACCCGCTGAGCCTGCGCGACATGGCCAAGGCAGCAGAGCGGCTGATTGCTGCAGCAACCTCGGGCGAGCGCATCGCCATCTTCGCGGATTACGATGTCGACGGCGGCGCCTCGGCCGCCCTGCTTCTGGATTGGCTGCGCCGGCAGGGCCGCGATGCAACGCTGTATATCCCGGACCGCATTGACGAAGGCTATGGCCCCAATGCTCCCGCCATGGCTGCGCTGGCGAAAGACCACGACCTGATTGTCTGCGTCGATTGCGGAACGCTGTCACATGACGCGCTCGCCGCCGGGGCGGCGGCCGACATCATCGTCCTCGATCACCACCTTGGCGGCGAGACCCTGCCGCCGGCCCTGGCGGTGGTAAATCCGAACCGCATGGACGAGGACGGCGCCCTGGGCCATCTTTGCGCTGCCGGCGTCGTTTTCATGACGCTGGTTCAGGCTGGACGCGTCCTGCGCGATCAGGGCCTGAAAGAGCCGCCCTTGCTGCCGCTTCTGGATCTGGTCGCTTTGGCGACGGTCGCCGATGTGGCGCCGCTGACGGGCGTCAACCGTGCCTTTGTCCGGCAGGGCCTCGCCATCATGGGCCGGCGCGAAAGGCCCGGTCTGGTGGCCCTGTCCGACGTGGCGCGGCTGGATACGGCGCCGACCAGTTTTCATCTTGGTTTCATGATCGGTCCGCGCGTCAATGCCGGCGGTCGGGTTGGCCGCGCCGATCTTGGGGCACGCTGCCTGAGTGCCACGGATACAGATCAGGCCCGCCGCATGGCCGAACAGCTGGACGAGTTGAACCGCGACCGCCGCGCCATCGAGGCCGCCGTCCGCGAGGAAGCCCTGGCGCAGGTCGAGGCGCGCGGCAATGCCGTACTGTCCTGGGCGGCGGGCGATGGCTGGCATCCCGGGGTCGTCGGGATCGTCGCGGCACGGGTCAAGGAGCGCAGCGGCCTGCCTTCGGTCGTGATCGGTGTCGAAGGCGGTGTCGGCAAAGGATCGGCCCGGTCGGTGCCGGGGGTGGATCTGGGCCGCGCCGTGCAGCGGCTGGCGGCCGAAGGCTTGATCGAGAAAGGCGGCGGGCACCGCATGGCCGCCGGACTGACCGTGGCCGAGGCAAGCATCGCCGCAGCCATGGATCGGCTGGCCGAGATGATCGCGCCCGAACTCGCCGATCGCAGCGGCGTTGGCGATCTGCGAATCTCTGGCCTGATGGAGCCTGCCGCCGCCACGCCCGAATTGATGGCCCTGATCGAATCCGCCGGACCCTTCGGGCAGGCCGCCCCTGCCCCACGCTTCGCCTTCGCCGATCTGATTCTGGATAGTGCAGCCACCATGGGCGAAAACCACCTGCGCGCAGCGTTCCGTGTCGCGGGGCAGAAACCGCTGGAAGCCGTCGCTTGGGGTGCCATGGACAGCGCGCTAGGCCCTGCATTGATCGGCGCGCGCGGTCGTCGGTTCCATGCCGCAGGCAAGTTGGAACTGTCGCATTGGGGCGGCCGCGCCCGCGTGCGCCTGCGTCTGGACGATGTTGCCGAGGCGTGAGGAAAAAATTTTTGATAAAGGTGATTTTTCGTCTTGCGGCCCCCACGCCGCTGACCTAAACACCGCCTCACGCAAGAAGCGAAACGCTGAAAGCGACAAAGGATGGCCCGTTCGTCTATCGGTTAGGACGTCAGGTTTTCAACCTGAAAAGAGGGGTTCGACTCCCCTACGGGCTGCCACCTTTTCCCAATTCATCTGCACAGACGCCCCTCGGGCGGCAGAGGAATTGATGGAAAGGTTTCCCCTTTCTTCTCTGTATTTCAACACATTACGACTTCCTCGGCATCGTTAAGCGGTGGCGGCAGCAGCCGGAGCCGTGCCGTTACAGGCCTGTTACGGTGGTCTGATTTCACCCGCCGATGCGGGCGGCTTTGATGCCTCCGAGCTGTCGACGCGCCATGCAACGCGCCGAGACCTAGACGACAGCGTATCTGGTTTGTCAGGACCTGCGGACGGGCCAGGATACGGCGCGGCGGTAAAGGTGCCAGGTTGCGTGACCAAGGATCGGCAGCACCACGATCAGCCCGACCATCAACGGGATGGCCCCGATCAGGATCGTGACTGCAACCACTAGCCCCCAAAGTACCGCCGTTCCGGGATTGCGGCGCACGACCTCCAGCGAGGTTGCCAAGGCGACCGGCACACCCACGGGGCGGTCGATCAGCATCGGGAACGACACCAGGCTGATGCACAAAGATACCGCCGCGAATATGAACCCGACGCCCACGCCAAGGACGACCATCGTCCAGCCTTCATTGGTGGTGAACGTATCGCGCAAAAGCACCGACATGCTCTCGCTCGGTTCCGGGCCGAGTGTGGCCAGCCAGATCGCATGCGCGGTGAACAGCCACAGGAAGAAGATCGCCATCAGCAACAGGCCCAACATCAGCACCGGCCCCAGAACCTTGCCGCGTAGTGTTGTGAAAGCCGCGCGCCAATCCGTGCTCTCGCCCAGTTCGCGCCGTCGGCTCATCTCGTAAAGGCCCACGGCCGCGACAGGCCCGACAATGGGGAAACCGGCGATCAACGGAAACAGCAGATGCACCTGGCCCGCGCTGACGGCCCAGATCGCCAGAACGAAGCCAATCGCCGGATAAAGCAGCACCGCGCTGATCACGTCAGAGCGCATGGCGGCGAAATCCGCTGCCCCCGCACGCAGCGCCGCGCGGATATCGGCAGCGCCAATCCGATTGACCTTCGGCCGGGTCATGTCATGGCTGGCAATGCCGTCAACCGCGGCCTCGACGCCGCGACCGGCACCGGCCAGCCCCTGCAAGCCCCAGCTAAGCGGGTTCCCAATCGTCTTCTTTGCCATGCTGCTTCCTCCCTGCCTGGAGAGCCCGCACGCGCGGCGAGGCATCAGCCGGAAAACCCGGCATCTGCCCGCGCATCTGCCGGGCCGAACCGTCCTCTGGTCGCAGTCTAGCAGATATTGCCACGCCTTTCATCCGCCGCGTTACGCAGCATTCACCGCCGCGCGCCGAAACCCACCGGCAGACGGCGGTTGGCACCGATCAGGACAAAACCACCGTAGATTTCACGGGCAATTCGCACGCGCCCAGCCGGGCGCCGACTGCACGACCATTGACCGATGAATGGCTGAGGCAGCCATCAGCGGACCACAGCCGCCAAGGCGGCGGCCCTAGCCGGCCCGCGCGTCCTCGCCCGTGGCGGTTGCCGGCATCCGCAGGCGGACGCGCTTGATCCGGCGGGGGTCCGCATCGACGATCTCAAATTCGGCACCGGAATCATGGGGGATCACCTCGCCGCGCAGCGGTACGCGGCCAGTCAGCATGAAGATCAAGCCGCCCAGCGTGTCGACATCCTCGTCCTCCTCGCCCGGGGCGAGGCGCAGGCCGATTTCCTGTTCCAACTCGTCCAGCGGTGCCTTGGCCTGAACCAGCCACTGCCCCGGTTTCTCGGCCAGCCAGGGCTCGCCCTCGGCCTCGTCGTGTTCGTCCTCGATCTCGCCGATGACCTGTTCGATCAGGTCCTCGATGGTGACCAGCCCGTCGACGCCGCCATATTCGTCGATCACCAGCGCCATATGGATGCGTTCCTTCTGCATCTGTTGCAGAAGCACGCCGATGGGCATGGATGGCGGCACGTAAAGCAGCGGGCGCAGCATCGGGCGCAGGCTGAACTTGCCGCCCGGCCTGGCGCCGAAGCCATGCTTCAGCGCCAGATCCTTCAGGTGGATCAGCCCGACCGGCGTATCCAGCGTACCGCGATAGACCGGAATGCGGGAAAACCCGTGTTCGCGAAACATCTCGACCAGCTCATCCAGCTTGGCGGTGATCGGTGCAGCCACGATTTCCACCTTGGGAATCGCCACATCGTCGACGCGAAGCCGGCGCAGGTTGCCGATGCCGGGCACCGTCGGCTCTGGCGCGCGGTGTTCTTCGGCAAGGGTATTTCCGTCGTCCCCGCCAGAAAAGGCGCCGAACAGCCGGCCCAGAAACCCGCGTGAGGCGGGCAGATCGCGCCCCTCGCCACCGATACCATCAGCCCATCCGGCAGGATCGGCGCTGACATCGGCGGCGGAGGTGGGACTTCGGGACGGGTCGCTGTTCATTGGGTCCTCTCAAGATAGGGATCGGTGATGCCAAGCGGCAAAAGGATCGAACGCTCGGCAGCCTCCATGGTTTCGGCATCGGCATCATTTTGATGATCGTAACCGGCCAGATGCAGGACCGCATGGACCAGCAGATGGGTCACATGGGCATCGAACCCCTTGCCCTGCTGTGCCGCCTCGCGGGTGCAGGTTTCAAAGGCAATGGCGATGTCGCCCAGTTCGTCGGTGTCCGGGCGCGGGGGATGGGCACCGGGGGCATGTTCGACATGTTCGACCGCGGGCCAGGACAGCACATTGGTCGGCTGCGGCTTGCCGCGAAAATCGGCGTTCAGATCGGCGATGCGGGCATCGTCGCAACCCATGACGACGATATCCGCATCCATGCCCAGCCAGTCCAGCGTGGCCCGCCCGGCCCGCGCAGCCAGATCCTCAAGACCGGCGGTTTCCCACCTGTCATCCTCGATCACGGTGTCGATTTCAGCCATTGTCGCGGCCCTGCGCGAGGGCAGAGGATCCCGGCGCGCGGCGCGGCACATAGCCGCCCCCGCGCGACGGATCCTCACCGCGCGCGATGGCGATGGCGTCGTCGGCCTCATAGGCTTCGATGACGCGGGCGACCAGCGGGTGACGCACGACGTCCTTGGCGGTGAAATAGTTGAAGCTGATGCCCTTCACCCTGGCAAGGATGCGTTCGGCATCGACCAGCCCCGATTGCGTCCCGCGCGGCAGGTCGATCTGGCTGCGGTCGCCGGTGATGACCATGCGCGAGCCTTCGCCCAGACGGGTCAGAAACATCTTCATCTGCATGGTCGAGGCATTCTGCGCCTCATCCAGCACCACGAAGGCATTGGACAGAGTGCGGCCGCGCATGAAGGCCAAGGGCGCGATCTCGATGCGCTTTTCCTCCATCAGCTTGGCCAGCTGCTTGCCGGGCAGAAAGTCGTTCAGCGCGTCGTAAAGCGGCTGCATGTAGGGGTCGACCTTTTCCTTCATGTCGCCGGGCAGAAAGCCCAGACGCTCGCCCGCTTCGACCGCCGGGCGTGACAGGATGATGCGGTCGACATGGCCGCCGATCAGCATGGTGACGCCGACCGCCACCGCCAGATAGGTCTTGCCGGTGCCTGCAGGCCCGATCCCGAAGGCCATTTCATTGGCGAACAGGTTGCGGACATAGTCCTTCTGCGCATCGGTGCGCGGCTCAACCGTTTTCTTGCGGGTGCGCAGCTCGATCGGGCCGGTGCTGAACATCTCCAGCTGTTCGTCGGGCGACAGCGAGGCAGGCTCGGCATCTGGCCCCATGCGCAGGGCGGCGTCGATTTCGGCGCTGCCGACCGGGCGGCCCTGTTCGATGCGGGCGTAAAGCGCGCGCAACAGCTGGGCGGCGTCCGTCTGCGGCTGGGCGTCGCCCACCACGGCCAGCAGATTGCCCCGGCGCAGGATATGGACGCCAAGCGCGCCCTCGATCTGCGCGAGGTTGCGATCTGCCGGACCGCATAGCTCGATCAGCAGCCGGTTGTCGGGAAATTCAAGAAGCGTCTCGCCCTGCGATGCGGCGGTTGGCGCGGCGGTATCGGGTGAGGTCGGGGTCAGGCCCAATGAGTTCTCCGGGTTGGGTGTCCGTTCCATGGTGGGGTGCGCAGGGGATTAACACAAGGGCTAGCGTAACAAAGCACGCCTCTGTCGTAAAAGTTTTACGCCTGCCAGATGCCGCGGATGAAGTTGTACAGATGCGGTTCGGTCGCCGCATCCATGGCCGAGACGTCGCCCTGCCACCAGACGCGGCCTTCCGCCAGCATGGCGACGCGGTCGCCGACGCTGCGCACCGTGGTCATGTCATGGGTGATGGTGATCGCGCTTGCCCCGGTTTCAGTGACAATGTCGCGGATCAGCGCGTTGATGCGCGCGGCCCGGATCGGATCAAGCCCGGTCGTCGGCTCGTCAAAGAAGATCACCTTCGGATCGGCGGCAATGGCGCGGGCAAGGCCGGCGCGCTTGGCCATGCCACCCGACAGCGCGGCCGGATGCAGGTCGGCGACCTCGGGGCCAAGGCCCACACGGGCCAGCTTTTCGATGGCGATCTCGCGCGCGCGGCGGTCGCCATGACTGCGGCGCAGGCGAAAGGCCACATTCTGCCAGACGGTCAGGCTGTCGAACAGCGCTGCGCCCTGAAACAGCATCCCGAACCCATCCAGAAAGGCCGGACGCCGGGCGGCATTCAGCGGCTGACCCTGCCACAGCACCTGCCCCGCATCGGGGCTTTCCAGCCCGAGAATGCACTTCAGCAGCACCGACTTGCCGGTGCCCGACTGCCCGATCACCACGAGGCTTTCGCCCGGTGCCACCGCAAGATCGACCCCGTTCAGCACCTTCTGGGCGCCGAAGCTTTTGGTCAGCGCGCGGGTTTCAAGCACCGGGGTCATGCGAAAAACAGCCCGGTCAGCACGAAATTCGCCGCGAAGATGCCGACGGCGGCGACGACCACGGCGTATTTCGTGGCCCGTCCGACGCCCGCCGCGCCGCGTCCGGCATTCATGCCGAACCAGCAGCCCGACAGCGCCACGATCAGCCCGAAGACGGCCCCTTTCAGCAGCCCTGAAATCACGTCCCAGCTTTCCAGAAAGGACCAACTGCCGTTGATATAGGCGGCAGAGGTAAAGCCCAGCGATTGCGTCCCCACGATCCAGCCGCCCATGATGCCGATCACGTCGCCCACGCCCACCAGCATCGGCACCGCCAGAATCGCCGCCCAGATGCGCGGGGTGACCAGGTGGTGGATCGGATTCGCCGACAGGGTCACCAGCGCGTCGATCTGTTCGGTCACCCGCATGGTGCCGATTTCGGCCGCGATGCTGGAGGCCACCCGCGCCGCCACCATCAGCCCGCCCAGCACCGGGCCAAGCTCTCGCGCCATGCCGATGGCGACCACGGCGGGCATGACATCACCGGCGGCGAAACGCTCGCCCCCCGAATACATCTGCAAGGCAAGGGCCGCGCCAGTAAACAGCGCCGTCAGCCCGACGACTGGCAGCGACAGCCAGCCGATCTGCACCAACTGGCGCAAGAATTCGCGCGGGTCCGGGACCGCGAACAGCCCGCGCGCCGCGAAAAGCGCGATCCGGCCGATGCCGCGCAGGGCCGCCAGGGCCAGCCGGCCCAGACCGGAGACGGGGGCCGTCAGGGTCATACGGCGCTGCGCGAATAGCGGCGGCCAAGCCCGGTCAGCACCTCATAGCCGATGGTGCCCATGGCCTCGGCCACGGCATCGACGGGCTGCTGCGGGCAGATCAGGTCCAGCTCTGCCGGGATCTCTGCCAGGGCCGAGACATCGACCGTGATCAGATCCATCGACACCCGCCCGACGATGGGGCAGCGGACATCACCCGCGAACAGGTCAATCCGCGGGCGCTGCCCGTCCGAGGACAGCGTCCGGTGCAAACCATCGGCATAGCCTGCCGCCACCGTGGCGATGCGGCAGGCGCGTTCGGCGGTCCAGGTGTTGGAATAGCCGGCCGTCTCGCCCGGGGCCACGTCGCGGGTCTGGATCACCGGAAGTGACAGGCGCACCACGGGGCGCGCATCGGCAAAGGGCATGCCGCCATACAGACCCACGCCGGGGCGTAGCAGATCAAAATGATATTCCGTCCCCAGCAGGATGCCGCCAGTTGCGGCAAAGCTGCGCGGAACGGTCACGCCCTCGGTCATCTCGCGGAAGGCCGCCAGCTGGCGCGGGTTCATCGGGTGGTCGGGCTCGTCCGCGCAGGCCAGATGCGACATCACCAGCGCGGGGCCGGCGGTCAGAATCTCGGCCTTCAGCGCCGCCCACTCGCCAGGCTCGAACCCCAGCCGGTTCATGCCGGTGTCCAGCTGGATCGCAAAAGGCTGACCGGGCCGGATGGCGCGATCGCGGAAATATTGCTCGGGGCTGTTCAGGACCGGGATGGCGTCGCCCAGATCGGCGCCTGCCATATGGCCCGACAGCACGAAAATACGCGGGCCGGGGCCAACGGCCGCGCGGACGGCACCGGCTTCGGACGCCAGCGCCACGAAGAAATCCGAGACCCCTTCCTGCGCAAGCGCCTGCGCCACCAGCCCTGCGCCCAACCCGTAACCATCCGCCTTGACCACGCCACCAGCGCGCGCCGAAGGCCCCAGCGCCGCAAGCGCGCGATAATTGGCCCGAAGGGCCCCGAGATCGATCTGCAATGCCATGCCGCCGCTTTCCCCTATCATCCCGGCTTCGTCAAGGTGCGGCTGGTTTTGCGAAGCCCATGACTAGGCCAAACCTCACCGCGTGAAGCGGCACGAAGCTGGCTTTCGCTTACGGCGAGGCGACAGTGCCAAAGATCACCGTGATAACCCGCAAGGCATATGGCGATGCCTCTATCGTGATGTGTTCGAAACACTCGCGGGGTGGTCGCATTTATGCTCGGCCCATCGCGGAAATCGCTGTGTTGGGCGCTGGCGGACAGCGAACGCATGGCCGAACTGGCCTGCGACGACGAGATTCGCTTTGCCAACCCCTTCGCCGCCGAGCACGGTTTCATCGACGAAGCGATAATGTCCGGCAGCACGCGACGACGCACCGCGCGCACATTTGCCAGCATTCGAAACATATGGCAGGACAATCGATGAAAAAAATACGATAACCGCCACGATGAAGTATTACTCGCTGCGCCTTGCCCTGCCTGTCCTGTTCTGCACCCTGACCCTTCCTGCCCTTGCCGAAGACGTCACGCAGATGCCCCTGCCCGTGCCTTCCGGCCAGCCGATCTACTGGCAGGAAACCATCCATGGCGTCCCCGGCGTGCATGGCCTGACCTATCGCTTTCGCTTTGTCGCCCCTGACCTGGCCGATCTGGTGCCCTGGGCCGATACCGCCCCCATGGACGAATTGACCGAGGAAGACATGGCCGCGCTGGAGGATCTGGCCAATACCGAGGGCGATCCCGCGGCCTCGATTCTGGCCACAGCCGTCGGTGACGGGCTGATTTCCCAGCACGAACTAAACCTGGCCCCGGTCATCTCGTTCCATGAGGCCGAGGAGGAGGCAGACGCCATCATTGCCGCCGAAATCGACGGCGAGGCGCTGCCCCCTGCCCCCGATATTCTGGTGCAGGATCCGATGCATGACGATATCGTCTGGCTGTGCGAGAATTTCGTGCTTCCCCGCATCGCCAGCCCGGCCCCGAGGCCGACGGAAATCGTGATCTCATTGTCAGACCGCCCGACGGCATCCGGCGATCTGGCCACCGGTGCAGTGCAGCTGTTCGAGGCCTTCAGCCTGCCCGCCGACCGCGATGAATGCATCTGGGAGCCATTTTGATGCCTGATGCAAGCCTGCCACAGGTCGGCGGGGACGCGCCGATGGCCGCAAGGCCCGGCTACCGCAGGACCGGTTTCCCTCGTAAATTCAGCATGTCCGCGCATCCCGCGTGCCGACAATCGACAAAAAGGGGTAGTCAAACCCCTTATACAGGAGCAGACCATGTCGAAGAAAATCGCGCTTGCCCTCATCGCCGTTGGTGTTCTGGCCGCATGCCAGCCGCGTCAGCCGGAAGTCATCACCACCCCGGCCCCCGTCTCGGTCGAGCCGGTCTACAATGGCAAATACGGCGCCAACTGATCTTGGCCAGTCACGGCGCGGGCGGCCAACTGCCCGCGCAACACGTGCCGGCATACGGCATGACCAACCGCAAGCATGGAACAGGGGCATGACATGCTGAAACATCGCGGATTTCCGTCCCGCCTACCCTCAAGCGATTACCAGTTCACGATTCGCCGCGCCAATCCGAAGGGCGCGACCAAGCTGGCTGCCCGCGAACGCTTTCGCGACCGCAGCGCCGCCGACCGCCGCGCCGATGCCGGTTTCCTGGCCGCGCTGATCAACCATTTCGGCGAGGAAGAATTCGAACGTGGCAATCTGGACGCCGGCCGGCTGTCCTGGCTGCTGGGCCGCGAAGTGGTGGCGGTGGGCAAGCTGGACCCGACATCCTACGAACAGTTGTTCCGCCTCGACCTGAAGAAGGCCCAGGCCAATTTCCCCGAGATCTTCGCCGCAAACGAGGAAGATCTGGACGATGCTGGCGATGACTGGGACGACGATGACGAGGATTGGGACGATGAGGATGACGCATAGGCGGTGAATTGCCGCCGGGTTCAATTTATTGCAATTTCACGGACTTGTCAGTTTCGCCCGGTGAACCGCTGTGGCAGATTGCGCGTTACAACATACACGCCCGAAAAGCGGGCTTTAGACAAAGGCAGTGTACTATGCAGACCAAAACCTCTCTTCGCGTCGCAGGCGCCCTTTTTGCCGCGGTCGCGCTGTCGGCTTGCCAGCAAGGCTATGGCGGAACCGGCATGTCGCCGGACGCACAGCGCGCGCTGATCGGCGCTGGTGCAGGCGCCGTGGCCGCCAAGGCATTCGATGAAGACGTCGGCACCGGCGCAGTGCTCGGCGCAGCCGCTGGCGCGCTGTGCGACGACGCCCGCGTCTGCCAGTAATCCTGGCAGCAGGCTGAATAAAACCCATGTTGTCGCGGCTGCCGATGTGGCCGCGATGCGCAAATCCCAGGGTCGCAACCTTCACGTTCGCGACCCTCATACGGAGCATGACAGACAATGCATAAGCTCAAATTCGCAGGCATTGCCGCAGTTCTGGCGCTCGGCGTTGCCGGTTGCACCCAGAACATCAACCCGACCGATGTTGACCGCGCCGCAATCGGTGCCGCCACTGGTGCGACCATCGCCCATGTCGCCGGCAAGGATAGCAGCGATGTCCTGAAAGGTGCCGCCGCTGGTGCCGCCGCAGGTGCGGTCTGTAATGATGTCGGCTTCTGCCGCTGATCGTGACCCTGCCGTCGACACGATGCGTGTCGCAGGCATTCAAGTCAAAGCCGCCTCCGGCCCTGCCGCAGGCGGCTTTTTCATGTCAGCATCGCTGCCATTTTCCAGAAGATATGATCGCCAGTCGCGGCAAAATCGCCTGCCGCATCATTAAGCCAACGCAAGACGGGATTGCGACCGTGGCGGCCATTCCGCGCGCGACCGAGACGCGGCTGGCGCGCGTGACGGTGGAAGCCCAGGCGCTGGTGGTGAGTGTCCACAAGATCCCTCGGGGTTCCGGCTGCGCAGTTCTGGCGCGGGTATGCGGGAGCTGATTCGCACCCCGCGTGCCTGATTTTGCGCATTTGCTGCTGTGCCCAATGCCGGGTCTGGTCACCGCCATTGCAGTCGCCGAGGGCGATACGCTAGAAATCGGGCAGTCCCTGGTCACCATCGAGGCGATGAAGATGGAAAACATCCTGCGCGCCGGACGCAAGGCCCGGGTCGCGAAGATCCGGCCGGCACTCGGCGACAGCCTCAGCGTCGACGACATCATCATGGAGCTCGACTGACCCGATGCCGCCTTTCGACCAGATTCTGGCGCCGCAGGCCCAATCTGCCGTGATTGCCGGGTTTTTCCTGGCCATCGGCTGGTGGGTCGTCGCCTGGCAAAGCCGCAAGCGCGACCTCAAGCTGCGGGCTGAACGGGTGCGCGACGTGCAGCGTGCCCTGTTTGCCGAAATCCGCGCCTATCTGGCGGTGCTGGAACGCGACCACATCGCCGAATATGGTGCCGCCATCGCCACACGCGTGGAAACTGAACCTGGATATTTCCCCGTCATCCCGACCGAGCATAACGACGCCATTTTCCGCGCCATCGTCAGCGAGATTCACGTGCTGCCGCGCGATACGGTCGATCCGGTGGTGCTGTATTACAGTCAACTCAACGCGATCGGGGCGATGATCGCGGATCTGCGCTCGTTGGATACGGTCCGCATCGGCCCCGAGCGGGCGGCGGCAATGTATCGCGACTATATTTCAATGAAACTGGGCGCCATCGAACTCGGCGAGGCGGCCTTGGGTGCAATCCTGTCCAATATGGACGGGACGGGACGGCCTAGTAACCGGGACGAGGACCGGTTCTGACCTTGATCGGCTTGGGCGCATAGATCGCGGACATGGCGAAGTCTCCCTTCTGACAATGCGTCATTGGCATATGCCAATCTGCACATCTGCAAATATAGGCATATCGCCGCCATTTCGCAATCTTTCGGAATGATCGCGGTAAACAGGCCCTTACCGTCAGGGCAGGACGCCCATTCGGCCGATCTCCTCCCGCCGCAGCGGGAATTTGTCGATGGCGCGTGAAATCTCGCGCACGCTCCACGGTGCGGGCTTGCGCTGCTTGACCTGACCGTCCTTGTCCATGATCACCAGCGAAAAGCCGCGCGGATGCAATTGCCTGCGCCAGACGCTGGCGGCCGCTGGGTCGGTATCGGTGATGACAACCACGTCACGCTCGATCATTGGCGCAGGAAGATCCTGCAATGATCTGATCTGCAACAAAAAAGCCGGGTCTGCGGCAGTGTCGGCGAAAACGACGATGGGTCGGGCCTGCCACAGGAACTCCTCTGGCGTGGTGGTCGCGGCCTCCAGAATATGCAGGCCGCTGGCGGTCGCGGCGTCATTCGGCGCGGGATCGGGCCGCACTGCCTGCGCCGCATCGACATCCGCCGCCGAGGGCGGATTGACGCGCGACGGCGCGCTCATCTCTCGGCCCGGTCCCATTGCCGACACGGCCATGACCACCATCGTGATCGCAAACAGATTTTTCATTACCACCTCGCTGGATTCACCATATAGGTGCGCGCGCCGAATGGGAAAGGCACAGCGAACCGACGAAATGCATTCGGGGTGCAGACAAGCCCCGGGGGCTGGACTAGAAATCAGCCATGACCATGCCAAAGACCCCTGCCCGCCTGCCCGATGATTTCGCCGCCGCCCTTGGTCGCGCCATTGCCGGTTTCGGTTTCCTGGAAGAGGCGCTGAAACGCGCCATCTTCGCGCTGTCGCTGGAAGGCCTGGGCAAGCGCCCCGATGATCGCGCCGTGGCCTCTTTCCTGCAACGAATGGAAGAAATTGCCGATGACACGCTGGGGACGCTGATCGACCAGTTCATCAAGCAGATGGCGCGCGCCCAGATTCGCGACGAAGCCAAGCTGGCGGCCGAGCTGCGCAAGATCCGCAACAACCGCAACCTGCTGTGTCATGCCTCCTGGCGGCCCACGGAAACGAAAGGGCGCTGGCATCCGTCCTTTCTGAACACCAAGGGCGAAGTCTTCCCCGACGACATGAGCGCCAAGGATATCGACGCCATCGCCGCCGAGACGCAGGACGTGGCCGCCCGGATCGTGTCGATCATGCGGGCCACGGGGATAGATGGCGAATGGGTTGGCCACGACCCCGAGGACTAGGTCATGCAGATTGCGCATCTGCCTTCGGGCTATCTGCTGTGTCGTGCGGTCGGGGCGCGGCGTCCACAGACGCAAACGCCGCGCGTTGAATCCGTCTGCCGCGTTGCAACGGGGCGCGGGTCGCGCTAACACCCAGGCACGCTTAGACAAGAGGCTTTCATGTCCGCCCCCCTTCGGCTTGGCATTGCCGGGCTTGGCACTGTCGGAATCGGTGTCGTCAAGATCATCCAGCAGCATGCCGATCTGCTCTCGGCCCGTTCCGGTCGTCCGGTGACGATCACCGCCGTCAGCGCGCGGGACCGGATGAAGAATCGCGATGCCGACCTGTCGGGCTATACTTGGGTCGAGGACCCGGTCGAGCTGGCGACCCGCGACGATATCGATATCTATGTCGAGTTGATCGGCGGCGACAACGGCGTGGCCCGTGAATCCGTCGAATTGGCGCTGAAATCCGGCAAGGACGTGGTCACCGCCAACAAGGCGCTGCTGGCCATGCACGGGCAGGAACTGGCCGCACTCGCCGAGGAAAACGGCCAGGTCATCCGGTTCGAGGCTGCCGTCGCCGGCGGCATTCCCGTCATCAAGGCGATGACCGAATCGCTGGCTGGCAACCACATCACCCGCGTCATGGGGGTGATGAACGGCACCTGCAATTATATCCTGACCCGGATGGAAAGCGCCGGTCTTCCCTATGAGGCGGTGTTCGAGGAAGCCCGCCAGCTGGGCTATCTGGAGGCAGATCCGACGCTGGACGTGGGCGGCATCGACGCAAGCCACAAGCTGGCGATCCTGTCTTCCATCGCCTTCGGGACCCAGGTCTCGTTCGACGGTGTCGAGATCGAAGGGATCGAGCGGGTCAGCATCGACGACATCCGCCGCGCTGCCGATATGGGTTACCGCATCAAGCTGCTGGGCGTGGCGCAGATGACCGGGCGCGGGCTGGAACAGCGCATGTCGCCCTGTCTGGTGCCCGCCGACAGCCCGCTGGGGCAGTTGCAGGGCGGAACGAATATGGTCGTGGTCGAAGGCGACAGCGTCGGCCAGATCGTCCTGCGCGGCGCCGGTGCCGGCGAAGGGCCCACCGCCAGCGCGGTCATGTCCGACATTGTCGAACTGGCGCGCGGCGTGCGCATGCCGGTCTTTGGCCAGCCCGCCGGGCGGTTGAAAAAGCCGGTGCATGCCCGGACGGCCGTGCCGGCGGCCTATTACCTGCGGCTGGCTTTACTGGACAAGCCGGGCGCGCTTGCCAAGGTGGCGACGGTTCTGGGCGATGCCGGGATCTCGATCCACCGGATGCGGCAATACGATCATCAGGACGGCCCCGCCCCGGTGCTGATCGTGACCCACAAGACCACGCCGGATGCGATTGACCATGCGATCGCCGAACTGCCCAAAACCGGCGTCATCGCCGAGGATCCGGTGGAGTTGCGGATCGAGGAAGTCTGAGCGGCGATTCAGGCCCGGGGCATCACACCCCCGGACCTCCGCGCGGTATTTTCGCAGTGAAGATGATGCTAGGCTGCCGGGCATGAGTCGGTCGCTGGTCAATCAGATTTGTGCAGGCATGCCGGGCGCGGAGGTGTCCGATCCCTGGGGCGGCGGGCATGATTGCTGGAAGGTCGGCGGCAAGATCTTTGCGTTGATCGGCGCGATGGAAGAGCGCGTCTCGGTCAAATGCGACGGGATCGAGACGGCGGCCATGCTGATTGATGCGGGCGTGGCACAGAAGGCCCCCTATATGCATCGCAGTTGGGTGGCGCTGGATTGCGATGCCGCTCCTGACGAGCTGGAGCATCGCATCCAGCAGTCCTATCGGATCATTCGCGAATCATTGCCCAAGAAGGTGCAGGCCGGGCTGGCACCCGCGGGCTGATAACTGTCGCGGAGGACGGGCGCGGCGGCATTCGCGCCCGCCTTGGTTCAGCGGAACAGGATCAGGCTGGAGGGCGACCAGCCCACCGTGGCGCGGGTACCCACATCGGGGATGTCGCGGCCAAAGACGTTGCGCATCGAGATACGGACCGGTGCGGACAGGGTGCCGTCGGCCTCGTCCAGGCGGGCGTCGTAATAGGTCATGTCGCCGTAATAGACCACCTCGTCGATCACCGCGCCGTTCTGGCGCGGGGCGGTCTGGGGCTGACCCTCGGGGAAGATGTTCATGGCTTCGGGGCGGAAGCCGATCATCGGTTGTTCGTCATCTGCACCCTTGGCGGCCACCTGAGAATGCGGCAGATCGATCTCTCCCAGTCCTTCGACATCGACGCGGATGGTGTCGGCATCCTCGGACAGGATCGTCACCGGCAGGAAGTTCATAACCCCGATGAAATCTGCGACCCGCCGGCTGACAGGACGGGAATACAGCGCCTCGGGATAGTCCAGCTGGGCGATCTGGCCCTCGAACATCACCGCGATGCGGTCCGACATCACAAGGGCTTCTTCCTGATCGTGGGTGACCAGCACAAAGGTGATGCCGACCTGACGTTGCAACTTGATCAGTTCGACCTGCATCTGTTCGCGCATCTTGCGATCCAGCGCCGAGAGCGGCTCATCCAGCAGCAGAACCTTTGGCTTCAGGATCAACGCGCGTGCCAGCGCCACCCGCTGCCGCTGGCCGCCCGACAGCGCATGTGCCGCCCGCTTGCCGTAACCGGCAAGGCCCACCATCTTCAGCGCCTCGTCCACGGCGGCGGCCTTTTCGGCCTTGCTGCGCGGATCGCGGCGCAACCCGAAAGCGACGTTTTCGGCCACGGTCAGATGCGGGAAGATGGCGTAGGACTGGAACACCATATTGGTCGGGCGCTTGTTCGCGGGAACGGCGGCCATATCCTTGTCGTCGATCAGGACCACGCCGGAATTGATGCCCTCAAACCCCGCAATGGTGCGCAGCAGCGTGGTCTTGCCGCAGCCGGACGGCCCCAGAAGCGAGAAGAACTCGCCTTCACGGATGGTCAGGTCGATGCCGCGCAACGCGTGGTAATCGCCGTAATACTTGTGCACCTCGCGGCACTCGATCATCGGTTTCGATGCCTGCAGCTCGGCATAGCGGGTTGCGGCCTTGGGCTTGCGCGCGGGCGTGGCGGGCGCAGCGACCTTAATCGTATCGTTCACAGGAAACCCCCATGGTCTTGTCCGCCGGTCCGGGCAACGCCGCGGCGGCGGAAATATTCGGCAACGGTCAGCAGCAGGATCGACATCACCACCAATACGGTGCCAAGCGCCATGATGACCGGAATGGATTTCGGGAAGCGCAGCTGGCTGAAGATATAGGTCGGCAGCGTCGGCTCGTTCCCAGCAAGGAAGAAGGCGATGATGAATTCATCGAGGCTGATGGTAAAGCTCATCAACAGGGCCGAGATGATGCCCGGCATCACCAGCGGCAGAATGACCAGGCGAAACGCGCTCCACTTCGTTTCGCCAAGATCATAGGCTGCTTCCTCCAGCGATTTGTCGAGGCTGTTGAAGGCCGTCGACAGGATCGCGATCGTATAGGGCAGGCAAATCAGCGTATGGCCAAGGATCACGGTGAAGATCGACAGCTGCACGCCGATGGCCAGCAGCACCACCAACAGCGACATTGCCACGATGATTTCCGGCAGCACCAGCGGCAGCATGATCAGCCCCATGATGCCGGTCTTGGCCGGAAAATCGAAGCGGGTCGAGGCCCGCGCTGCAAAGATGCCAAGGCAGGTCGCGAATATGGCCGAACTGAGCGCGATAATCAGCGAATTCAGGAAGGCGCGGCGCAGGGTCTCATTCGCCAGCATCTGCATGAACCAATCGGCCGTGAACCCCTTCAGCGGGAAGGCGATGATGGTGCCCGAATTGAACGCGAAGATCGGCAGCAGCAGAATCGGCGCGTAAAGAAAGATCAGATAGGCGATGGCGTAGATGCGCAGACCGCTGCCCTTCATTGTTTCACCCTCAGAAAGCGGCGGTTGAGGAACAGGAAGATCACGCTGACCACGGCCACGATCAGCATCGCCGTCACCGCAAGGGCCGAGCCCATGGGCTTGTTATCCAGCGCCAGCATATTGGCCTGCACCATATTGGCGACCATGGGCATCTTGCCGCCGCCGATCAGTTCCGGCGTGACGTAATCGCCGATGGTCGGGATAAAGACGATCAGCGTGGCGGCAACGACGCCCGGCATGGCCAGCGGCAAGGTCACCCGCCAGAAGGTCATCAGCCGCGATTCGCCCAGGTCTCGCCCTGCTTCCAGCAGCGAGCGGTCGATCTTTTCCAGCGCCACATAGATCGGCAGGATGGCAAAGGGCGCATAGGCATGCGCCAAGGTGATGACCATGGCCTGCACGTTATACAGTAGAAAGCCCAGTGGTTCGTCGATGAAGCCCAGGCCGGTCAGGGTCGAATTGATGACCCCGTTATGACCGAGGATCACTTTCCACAGGAACACCCGGATCAGATACGAGGTCCAGAACGGGATGGTAATCAGGAAAATCCACAGCGCCTTACGCTCGGGCGGGACAACGAAGGACAGGAAATAGGCCACCGGGAAGGCCAGGGCCACCGTGGCCAGCGTTACCGCAAATGCCACCCCAAGCGAACGCGCCATGACCTTGTGAAAGATCGGATCGGACCAGACCGCGCGGTAGTTTTCCAGCGTGAATTCGCGGACCACCTCCAGGTAGCCGTCCTTGAAGAAGGAATAGGCGAGGATGGTGATCAGTGGCGCGGCCAGCATCAACACCGCGTAGATCAGCGGCGGCGACACCATGGCCAGACCCTGGCGCGCCTCGGCGTCGAAACGGGTTGAGGACATCATTTCTCCCAGCGGGCGTTTTGGCCAAGTCTATAAAGGGAATAGTGGGTTTGAAAAGCCAGATAAAATGACAGCCGCCTCGCGGCCCGCTTTCCCTAACGTCATCTTTTGATGGCGGCTTTTTTACCCGGCGGCAGGTCTTTCATCTCGACACAACACGATCTGCGTGCACAATGTCGGCCAAGCGGTGCAGGACAAGCCCCGCGCAGTGGAGGAACCATGACTGACAATTCGAAACTTGATCGCCGCCGCTTTCTGACCCGCGCGACGATCGGGGGGGCGTCTGCGGCTGCCGCCTCGACGCTGGCGGCGCCTGCGATCGCGCAGGAAATGCCGACGGTGAACTGGCGCCTGACCTCGTCCTTCCCGAAATCGCTGGACACCATCTATGGCGGCGCTGAAGTGCTGTCGAAAATGGTCAGCGACGCGACTGACGGCAAGTTCAAGATCCAGGTCTTCGCCGCCGGCGAGATCGTCCCCGGCCTGCAGGCGGCCGACGCGGCCAGCGACGGCACCGTCGACTGCTGCCACACCGTTTCCTACTATTACTGGGGGAAAGATCCGGCCTGGGCGCTTGGCGCGGCTGTTCCGTTCGGCCTGTCGGCGCGTGCGCATAACGCCTGGCAGTATCACGGCGGCGGGATCGACCTGTTCAACGAATTCATGGCCACCCAGAACATCGTCGCATATCCCGGCGGCAATACCGGCGCCCAGATGGGCGGTTGGTACCGCAAGGAAATCAACAGCGTCGAGGATCTGAAGGGCCTGAAGGTCCGTCTTGGCGGCTTTGCCGGCGCGGTGGCCGAAAAGCTGGGCGTCGTGCCGCAGCAGATTGCCGGCGGCGACATCTATCCGGCGCTGGAAAAGGGCACCATCGACGGCGCTGAATGGGTCGGCCCCTATGACGACCAGAAGCTCGGCTTCGCCAAGGTCGCGCCCTATTACTACTATCCCGGCTGGTGGGAAGGTGGCCCGACCGTCCACTTCATGTTCAACAAGGAACGCTTTGACGCGCTGCCGCCGGTCTATCAGGCGATCCTGCGCACCTGCTGCCAGGCCGAAGATGCCGACATGCTGCAGAAATACGACTGGAAGAACCCGACTGCGCTGAAGGAGCTGGTCGCCAGCGGTGCGCAGCTGCGTCCCTTCCCGCCCGAGGTCATGCAGGCCTTCTATGAAGCCGCCAACGAGGTCTATACCGAGCTGGATGCGAGTAACGAAAACTGGAAGAAAATCTGGGATTCGATCAAGGCGTTCCGTGAGAATTGGTATCTGTACAACCAGACCGCCGAATACACCTATGACACCTTCATGATGATCCAGCAGCGCAACGGCACACTGTGATCTGATTGTCAGGATTGCGAAGGGCGCCTTTCGGGGCGCCCTTTTCGCGTTCAGCGGGCCCGGGCACCAAGCCGTGCAGGCCTGCCGGCAGGCCGGCATCGGAAATCCGGGTCCGCCCCCTTTTCAAACCCTGCAAACCCTGCTATGCGCGCGCCTTCGGTCTCACCCTTGGAGGAGGCCGCTTACACATGAAAGGGAAATATCATGGCCAAAGAGATTCCGAATCTGGTGGCCGAGGCACGCACGGGGACAGGCAAGGGGGCCGCCCGTCAAGCTCGCCGCGAAGGCAAGGTGCCCGGTATCGTTTATGGCGATCACAAAGATCCGATCGCCATCCAGTTCGACTTCAACAAACTGCTGACCACGCTGCGCGCGGGCCGCTTCATGTCGACGCTGTGGAACCTGCAGGTTCCCGGTCAGGACGACGTGCGCGTCATTTGCCGCGGCGTTCAGAAAGACGTGGTCAAGGATCTGCCGACGCATATCGACTTCATGCGCCTGCGCCGCACCACCAAGGTGAACCTGTTCATCCATGTCGACTTCATCAACGCCGAGGACAGCCCCGGCCTGAAGCGTGGCGGCACGCTGGTGACGGTGCGCCCCGAGGTGGAGCTGAACGTGACCGCCGGCGACATCCCGGAAAGCATCACCGTGGACCTGACCGGTCGCCAGATCGGTGATTCGATCCACATTCAGGACATCAAACTGCCGGCCGGCGCGACCCCGACCACCGACCGCAACTTCGTGATCGCCAACATCGCCGCGCCTTCGGCGCTGGTGTCGGCTGATGCCGGTTCGACCGAGGAAGAAGCACCCGAAGCCGAGACCGCCGAGGAGTGATCCTTCGCGGATGCAAAGAAAAAGGCGGCGCAATCGCGCCGCCTTTTTTCATGGCAGGTCTGGCCCTCAGCCAGATGCAGATTGCCCCTGCCCGGCCTCGGCCGCATCAATCGCATCCAGCACCGCCAGCCAGCAAAGCATGATCGAGGCATGGCGGTTCGGGTAATCCCGCGCCGGCACCAGCACCTCCAGCCCCTGCCATGGGGCATCGGGGACGGGGCCGCCTTCTTTCAGCATCGCCTGCAACTGGGCTGCACCGCGGGCGACATCCTCGCGCCGCGCGCCAATCACCGCCTTCCCCAGCACCCCGGCCGAGGCCTGCCCAAGCGCACAGGCCCGCACCTCTTGCCCAAAGGCGGCGATCCTGCCGTCTTCCATGCGCAGATGGGCGGTCACCGTGGACCCGCATTGCGGCGAACGCTTCATGGCGCTGCCATCGGCGTCCTCCAGCCGGCCCAGATGCGGAATATCGGCGGCAAGCGCCAGAATGCGTTTCGAATAGAGCTGCATCATATCGGCGTCGGACATGGTTCCCCTCGCGTGGCTGCAAGATTAGATAGGCATCGAAGCCGCGAAAGGAAAGCCGATGTTCGACCCCTCGACCCTGCGCTATGACGCCAATGGGCTGATCCCCGCCATCGCGCAGGATGCAGAAAATGGCGACGTGCTGATGATGGCCTGGATGAATGCCGAAGCCGTGGCCCGCACGCTGGACAGCGGACGAGTAACCTATTGGTCGCGGTCGCGGCAGGCTTTCTGGGTCAAGGGCGAAACCTCGGGCCATGTCCAGAAGCTGGTGGAGATGCGCGTCGATTGCGACCGCGACACGCTGCTTTTGCTGATCGAACAGACCGGTCCCGCCTGCCACACCAACCGCCGGTCCTGCTTCTTCACCGCCCTGCGCGACGGCGACGAGGTCGAGATCCTGCGCCCGCTAAAGGCCGACTAACGCCCGAATATCTGCCGGGCTTGCCCCCTGCTCGCGCAGCTCGCGCAGGGACCGCGCATCGTCACGCTTGGCCAGCCGCTTGCCGGCCTCGTCGCGGATCAGGCGATGATGGTGGTATTTCGGCGTCGGCAGGTCCAGCAGGCGTTGCAGCAGCACATGGATCCAGGTCGAATCGAACAGGTCCAGCCCGCGCGTCACCAGCGTGACACCCTGCGCCGCGTCATCGACCACCACCGACAGGTGATAGGACGTTCCCATCCCACGTCGTGCCAACACCACATCGCCGATACCGGCAAGGAAGGCATCGCGGGTCAGAACATGCGGCTTCGCGTCCTGAAAATGCAGCATATTGTCGCCCAGCAGGTCGAATGCAGCCTCGGCATCCAGCCGGATCACGTCACCGTCGCGCAGGGTCTTCATGCCCCGGCGCCGGCAGGTTCCCGGATAGACCAGCCCGTCCGGCCCGAGGATCGGCGCACCTTCCTGCGGGGCCGAAAGCGCGGCCTTGATGTCGCCGCGCGTGCAGGAACAGGGATAGGTGACGCCCAGATCCGCCAGATAATCCAGCGCCGCCTGATAGACCGGCAGCCGCGCCGATTGCCGCATCACCGGCTGAGGCCAGTCAAGGCCCAGCCAGGCCAGATCCTCGAAAATCGCGGCCTCGAATTCGGGGCGGCAGCGGTCGCGGTCGATATCCTCGATCCGCAACAGGAACTGGCCGGACGCCGCCTGATGGGCGATCATCGCCGAAAAGGCGTGGCCCAGATGCAGAAGCCCGGTTGGCGAGGGCGCAAAGCGCGTTACTGTCCCGCCAGCCATGCCCGGAAATCATCCTTTGCCCGCCCGGTATAGGCCGGATAGCGGTCCTTGCGCCCGCGCCGGCCGCCCTTGGCGTCAATCGGGGGGAACAGGCCGAAATTCACGTTCATCGGCTGAAAGGTCTTGGCCTCGGCCCCGCCGGTGATGTGGTGGATCAGCGCGCCCATGGCAGTATTGCCCGAGGGCGGCGCAAGGTCGATACCCTTCGCCTCGGCCGCAGCCATCCGCCCCGCCAGCAGGCCCATGGCGGCGCTTTCGACATAGCCCTCGACCCCAGTAATCTGCCCGGCAAAGCGCAGGTTCGGCCGCGCGCGCAGCCGCATACGGTCGTCCAGCAAAGTGGGCGAGTTCAGGAAAGTGTTGCGGTGGATGCCACCCAGTCGCGCGAAGCTGGCATTCTGAAGACCCGGGATCATGCGCAGCACTTCGGTCTGCGCGCCGTATTTCATCTTGGTCTGAAAGCCGACGATATTATACAGCGTTCCCAATGCGTTATCCCGACGAAGCTGGACAACTGCATAGGGCTTTTCATCGGGTTTATGGGCATTGGTCAGCCCCACAGGTTTCATCGGGCCAAAGCGCAGCGTCTCGCGGCCGCGATCGGCCATGACCTCGATCGGCAGGCAGCCGTCGAAATAACCGGCCGTTTCGCCCTCGTGGAACTCGGTCTTGTCCGAGGCCAGAAGCGCGTCGATGAAGGCCTCGTACTGGTCCCTGGTCATCGGGCAGTTGATATAGGCGGTGCGTTCTTCCTCGTTCTCGCCCTTGTCATAGCGGGACTGCCGCCATGCAGTGTTCATGTCGATGCTTTCGGCATAGACGATGGGGGCGATGGCATCGAAGAACGCCAGCGATTCCGCGCCGGTTTCCGCACGGATGGCCGCACCAAGCGCGGCAGAGGTCAACGGCCCCGTCGCGATGATCCAGCGGCCCTCGGTCGGCAATTCGGCGATCTCACCTTCTTCCACCGTGATCAGCGGCTCTGCCCGCAGGGCGGCGGTCACGTCGTCGGAAAAGGCATCGCGGTCGACGGCCAAGGCACCGCCCGCAGGCAGCTTATGCCGGTCGGCCATTGCCATGATCAGCCCGCCAGCCGCTCGCATTTCCCAATGCAGCTGACCGACGGCATTGTTTTCGTCATCGTCCGAGCGGAACGAGTTCGAACAGACCATTTCGGCGAATCCGCCGGTCTTATGCGCGAAGGTTTCGACGACAGGCCGCATCTCGTGCAGCACGACGGGCACGCCGGCGCGAGAGATCTGCCAGGCGGCTTCTGAACCGGCAAGGCCGGCACCGATGATGTGAACGGGTTCCATGGGCGGCGGTTAGCAATGCGCGGGACGGGACGCAAGAAAAAGGCGCGAGAGTTCCCCCTCGCGCCCCAAATGACAGCGGGATCAGGCGTCCAGCTTGGCCACGCGCGGAGTGGGTTCCACGCGGTCGATGGCGATCTGACGGGGCTTCAGCGCCTCGGGCACTTCGCGGATCAGGTCGATATGCAGCATGCCATCCTTGTGCGAGGCACCCTCGACACGGATATGTTCGGCCAAGGCAAACCGGCGCTCGAAGGCGCGGGTGGCGATGCCGCGATGCAGGAAGCTGCGTTCGCTGTCTTCCTCGGCCTTGCGGGCGGCAACGATGACAGCGCCGTCGCGCAGTTCGACCGTCAGGTCATCTGCAGCAAACCCGGCCACGGCGACAGAAATGCGATAGGCATTGTCGCCGGTCTTTTCGATATTATAGGGCGGATAGGACTGGGTGGCGGTGTCGGCCGACAGCACGCGGTCCATCAGGTCGGCCATGCGGTCGAAGCCGACCGAGGCACGGTAAAGCGGTGCGCGATCAAAATGTCGCATCAGGCACATCCTTTCGAAGCGATGTCTATGTAAGCCCCCGGAATCCGGGCGGCATTTGACCGGGACCCTTGCGGCGTCCCGTGCTGATGACTTGGGTTCAGTGCGCCCGCGTTTCAAGCCCGCGTGGGCGTGGCCCGCCGGTGGCCCAGTCCAGCAACTCGACCGTGTGGATCACCGGCGTATCGGTGCCAGAACCGATCTGGACCATGCAGCCGATATTGCCTGCGGCGATGATTTCCGGCGCGGTCGCCGCCAGCGTCGCAACCTTCCGGCGCTTCAATTCGCCGGACAGCTCCGGTTGCAGCAGGTTATAGGTCCCCGCCGAGCCACAGCAGAGATGCGGGTTCTCCGGCTCCACCACGGTAAATCCGGCCTGCGCCAGCAAGGATTTCGGGGCGGCCTTCACCTGCTGGCCATGTTGCAGCGAACAGGCGGAGTGATAGGCCACGCGGGCAGCCTTGGGCGAGACTTCGGGCAGACCGAAGGCGTCGAAAAATTCCGTCACGTCTTTCGCCAGCGCCGAAACGCGCGCCGCGTCGCCCGCAATCGCATCGCCCGCGAACAGATGCCCGTAATCCTTGATCGTCGTCCCGCAGCCCGAGGTGTTGATGATGATCGCATCCAGCGGGCCCTCGCGATCCGCCTTGATCAGCGACGCGATCGAGGCGCGGGCCGTGGCGCGGCCCTCGGCCTCGCGGCCCATATGCAGGGTCATCGCGCCGCAGCAGCCGAAATTCTTGGGGATCACCACCTCGCACCCGGCGCGGCGCAGCAGTCGGATGGTGGCGTCGTTGATGTCGGTGTTCAGCGCCCGCTGCGCGCAGCCAATCATCAGCGCGACACGGGCGCGTCTGGCGCCGATGGGCGCGAAGGTCTGGGCATCGTCATTGCGGCTGACCGGCGGCAGACTGGGCGGGGCCATTTCAAGCATCGCCCTTAGTCGAGGATCAGGAAGCAAGCCACGGAAAGGACGAGCAATTTTTGCGCCTAGCATGGCCAGCCTAAAGCGCCCGGCATGGGGCACGATCTTCGCCAGCATCCAGCGCAGCGCGCGGTCATGCCAGGGGCGGCGATAGGTGGCCTCGATATGGGCTTTTCCGATTTCCAGCAGATGCGCGTAATGCACGCCCGAGGGACAGGTCGTCATGCAGGCCAGACAGCCAAGGCAGCGGTCGATATGGGTGACGGTCTTCGCGTCGGCGGCGCGGCCCGATTCCAGCATATCCTTCATCAGATAGATGCGGCCGCGCGGGCTGTCCAATTCGTCCCCGCGGATCAAGAATGTCGGACAAGTCGCTGTACAGAAACCACAATGCACACAGGTGCGCAGGATCTTGTTGGCTTCTGCCAGATGCGGATCGGTCAGCTGTTCGGGGGTGAACTCGGTTTTCATGGGTACCCCTTGAACAGGCCGCGCGGATCGAATGCGGCGCGTAACCCGCCTTCCAGCCGGGCAGTGACCGGATCGGCGGGGGGCAGTGCTGCTGCCTCGCCCTTGACGCAGGTGGCGCGGGCACCGGATGGCAGATCGGGGCGCCGGTCGGCAGGCGCCTCGGCCCAGATCAGCGCGCCACCCCAATCGACCGCGTGGCGGCCCGGCAATTTCGCCAGCAGCCCCGCCGCCTGCGAGGGCCGCAGGACGATCCGCCACAACGCGGCGGCATTTTTCGCAGGAAAGTCACGTAACTTGTCGAAATCATTTCCATTTTCCACGATCTCAACCCCACCAAAAACCGCTAGCGCGGTGCCGAGCGCCTTGGCGCGCAGCTCCACCGATCCGGGCAGACCTTCCAGTCGCAGGATCACCTGACCATCGGGCAGCCGCCCGGCCCCGGTCACATCGTACGGCCCCCCAAGCGCCGCGGTCATCGCGGCAATGGCGCTGGCATCATCCAGCCCGTGCAGCCGCAACACGGCCCGCGCAGGCGGGACCGGTGTGGTCCGAAAAGCGATCTCGGTGATCGCGCCGAGCGTGCCGCGCGACCCGGCCAGCAGCTTGACCAGATCATAGCCGGTGACATTCTTCATCACCCGGCCGCCATTCTTGACGATCCGGCCGTCCCCGGTGACCAGCCGCACCCCCAGCATCGCATCACGGCAGGCCCCGCCCGCGACCCGGCGCGGACCCGAGGCATTGCTGGCCGCCACCCCCCCGATGGTCGACCCCGGCCGCGGATCCGGCTCGAAACCCAGCATCTGGTTTTCGGCGGCAAGGGCGGCATTCACTTCGGCCAACGGCGTGCCTGCACGCACGACCAGCGTCAGCGTGGCGGGTTCGTAAAGGGTGATGCCGGTCATCGCGCCCATGTCGATCCGCGTGCCCTGCCCCTCTCCCGGCAGCAGGCGCGAAGCCCCGCCCGTCACCGACAGCGGGCCCGGGGCGCCCCGGATCATCGCCGCAAGTTGGTTTTCGCTTTCAGGCCGCATCCTGCCCTCGTCGCGGCGCGGATACCGCCAGTGGAAAGACCTTGGCCGCGTTCAGCAGCCAATGGGGGTCGAAGACATCCTTGACCTGCATCTGCACTTCCAGATCGTCGGGGCCGTATTGCGTCCCCATCAGCTCGCGCTTTTCGACGCCAACGCCATGTTCGCCAGTCAGGCAGCCGCCAACCTCGACGCAGAGCCGCAGGATATCGGCGCCAAGCGCCTCGCAGCGTTCAAGATCGCCGGGAGTATTGGCGTCGAACAGGATCAGCGGGTGCATGTTGCCGTCGCCCGCGTGAAAGACATTGGCGACGCGCAGCCCGGCTTCTGCGGACAACTCGCCGATGCGGTTCAGCACATGCGGCAACTGGCTGACCGGGATGGTCCCGTCGAGACACATGTAATCGCTGATGACGCCCATCGCCCCGAAGGCGGATTTGCGGCCCAGCCAGATGCGTTTCGATTCGTCCTCGGACCGGGATTCGCGGAATTCCAGAGGGCCGAAGCCCTCGGCGATCTGGCGGATCAGGGTCAGTTGTTCGGTGATTTCGGGGGCGGTGCCCTCGACCTCGATAATCAACAGGGCCTCGCATTGGGGATAGCCCGCGCCGCAGAAATCCTCGGTCGCGGCGATGCAGGGGCGGTCCATGTATTCGATGGCGACCGGCAGGATGCCCGAGCGGATGATCGCGGCGACGCAGGCGCCCGCCGTTTCGGCGCTGTCGAAAGCCACCAGCACCGGACGGGCGCCGGCGGGTTTGGGCAGGATGCGCAAGGTGGCCTCGGTCACGATGCCAAGCTGGCCTTCGGATCCGCAGATCAGGCCCAGCAGATCCAGCCCCGCGCCCTCGCCCATCGGGCCGCCCAATTCGACGATACTGCCATCCATCAGCACCATGGTGACGCCCAGCAGATTATTGGTGGTCACCCCGTATTTCAGGCAATGCGCACCGCCCGAGTTCATGGCGATATTGCCGCCGATGGCGCAGGCCAACTGACTGGAGGGATCAGGCGCATAGAAGAACCCCTGCCCCTCAACCGCACCGGTCACGGCCAGATTGGTGCGCCCGGTCTGGACCCGGATCAGCCGATCCTCGGGCGAGATCTCCAGCACCGCATTCATCCGCGCCAGCCCGATCATCACCGCATCCGCCGTCGGCATCGCGCCGCCGGCCAGACTGGTGCCGGCACCGCGCGGCACCACCGGCACGCCCTCCTCGGCGCAGATGCGCAGCACCGCCGCGACCTCCTCGGTTGTCGAGGGCAGCACCACCACCAAGGGCGGGCAGCGATAGGCAGACAGCGCGTCGCATTCATAGGCGCGCGTCTCTGCCGGGTCGGTGATGACGGCGGCCTTGTCAGCCACCGCCGCACGCAGCCGCCCCGCGATCTGGTCGCGGCGGGCGATCACGGCCGTGTCGGGGGCCGGCATCTGCATTTCAGGACTTCGCCGCAGCGATGGCGCGGGCGATCTGGTCCTTAAGCAGCACGCGACGGCGGCGCATCTCTGTCTCGGCATCCTCGGCGGTCGGCTTGACGAAGGTTTCGGCCGCCGCAACCTCATCGTTGAGGCTGTCATATTCCTCCAGAAGCCTGGCGAAATGCGCATCGGATATCTTCAGCTTGTGAATGACTTCCGCATCATCGGGGAATTCTTCGTGAATGGCGTGAGGTGCGGCCATCTCGTCCTCCTTCTGACGTATATCCCATTGTTAGAGGGCGCGTTTGCGGCTGGCAACCGTGACGATGTCGCCCTATCAATGCAGCATGCATATGCCCACGATCCTATCCGTCTTGACACTCGCCGACCTGCTGGCGCTGCTGTGGCTATTCGCCGCATGGCTTGGCATCGGCTGGTTGACCGAACATCCCCCTGCCCGGCACCCGTCGGTCAGCACGCTGATGGTCAACTATCGTCACGAATGGATGCGCCAGTTCATCACCCGCCAGCCGCGCATCTTCGACAGCGCGATCCTGCAAACCCTGCGCGAGGGGACGACGTTCTTCGCATCCGCCTCGATGATCGCGATCGGGGGTGGCATGGCGCTGATCGGCAACCCCGAAAGCCTACGCCAGGTCGCCGGAGAGCTGGAACTGGGTCAGGCGCCCACCGTCCTGTGGCAGCTGAAAGTGATGACGGCACTGTTCTTCGTCGCCAATGCGTTCCTGAAATTCGTCTGGGCGCATCGGCTTTTCGGCTATTGCGCGATCCTGATGGCCTCGGTCCCGAACGAGGCCGATGATCCCCTGGCCGATATCCGCGCCCACCAGGCGGCAGAGCTGAACGTGACCGCCGCCAAAAGCTATAATATCGGGCTGCGCAGCGTCTATTTCGGGCTGGCGGCCCTTGGGTGGCTGGCCGGTGCGTGGATGTTGGCGATCACCACCACCGTGGTGTTTGCGCTGACCTGGCGGCGGGAATTCGCGTCGAATTCGCGCGAAATCATGCTGCGCGACCTGCCGAGGATCGGAAAGATCTGATGCGTCGCCGGGTGCTGTATATTCCCGGTTACGACCCGATTCCGCCGCGCCGCTATCGCGAGCTTTACAAGCGCGAAGGGGCCGAGCAGGCGGCGATTTCCGGCTATGTTCTGGAAACCGGCGCGCGGACGGATCGCACCGGCTTTGGCTGGGGGGCCAGCACGATCATTGATGGCCAGTCAGCGCAGGCCGAATTCGAGGTGCTGGTCTGGTCCGATATCGTCGCCGGTTCGATGGGCCAGTCGATCCCGGCCACCTATGCGCAACTGGCGCGGACCGCATGGGCCTATATCGGATCGGGCGCGCTGTGGCGGCTGATGCGGCTTCGGCGGGGGCCTGTGCTTGCCGCGCTGTATCCCATCGCCGTGCTTCTGGCGCAGGCACTGGTCGCGGGGTTTGCCGGATGGCTGGCGGGCTGGCTGGTGTCGCTTGTTGCGACGTGGTGGGCGGGGCTGCCGGTGGCGCTGGTGGTCTTCGTGCTGGGCCTGCGGCAGTGGCGCAAGCTGGATGGGAAGATCTTCGCCTATTACCTGATGCATGATTTTGCCTTCACGGCGCAGAATGGCGGCGCCTATCCGCCCGCGCTGCAAGACCGTATCACGGGTTTTGCCGAGCGTATCGCGCAGGTCGCGGCGGGCGACTGGGACGAGGTGCTGGTGATCGGCCATTCCTCGGGCGCCTATATCGCGGTTTCCGCCCTGGCGCAGCTTGCGCGCGCGCGGCGGCTGCCTGCGAATGTCGCGTTGCTGACGCTTGGCCATGTGGTGCCGATGGCGTCCTTCCTGCCGGGCGCGGACCAGTTGCGCCGGGACCTGCATGATCTGGCGGCGCAGGGGCAGGTCTGGGTCGATGTGACCGCGCCGGGCGATGCCTGCAGCTTTGGCCTTTGCGATCCGGTGGCGGTGTCGCGATCTGTGCCTGCTGGCGGCGGCGGCCCGCTGGTGCTGTCGGCGGCCTTCACCCGCACGCTGTCGCCCGAAAAGCAGAAGGTGCTACGCAACCGCTGGTTCCGGTTGCACTTCCAGTATCTCTGCGCCTTCGACCGGCCCGGCGAGTACGACTATTTCCAGATCACCGCCGGCCCCCTGACGCTGGCCGAACGCTTTGTCAATCGCCGCCATTCGCCCGGCCGCATCACCACCCCGGCCAATCGTTGGCATTATCCATGACTGCACCCAAACCCGCCTCCAGCGAAGGCCGCACCGGCCTGTTGCATTACCTGCGTCATTTCCGCCGCGATCTGCTGTCGGCGCTACCCGCGCGGCTTTATCGCGCATGGATGGCGGAATATCGCACCGGCCCGATCCACAGCTTTGTCTGCAACGACCCCGAGCTGGTCAGCCTCGTCCTGCGCGAACGTCCGGCCGATTTCCCGAAATCGAACCGCCTGCGCGAGGGGCTGGCGCCGCTGCTGGGGCGATCCGTCTTCGTCACCAATGGCGCGGAATGGCAACGCCAGCGCCGCATCATCGATCCCGCATTCGAAGGTGGCCGCCTGCGCGAGATCTTTCCGCAGATCTGGGACGCCAGCCTTGCCGCCGCCCGCCGCCTGCCGCAATCGGCCGAAATCGATCTGGAGCCCGTGACCTCGCACGCGGCGGCCGATGTGATCTTCCGCACGCTGTTTTCGCTGCCGATCGAGGACGCGACAGCGGCGCAGGTCTTTGCCGCCTTTCGCGCCCATCAGGACGCCCAGCCGATCGTGAATGCCGGCGCGCTGATCCCCCTGCCCGCATGGTTCCCGCGCTTCCATTCGCGCCGCACCCGCCGGACGGCCGCACATATCCGAGGGCTGATCGCGCGGCTGGTCGCCGAACGCGCGGCGCGGATCAAGGACGGCACCGCACCCGACGATCTGGCGACCAAGATCATGACCACGCCGGATCCGCAGACGGGCGAAACTTTCACGCCGCCCGAAATGGTCGATCAGGTGGCGATCTTCTTCCTTGCCGGTCACGAAACCAGCGCGTCGGCGCTGGCATGGGCGCTGTGGCTTCTGGCGGCCAATCCCGACTGGCAGGACCGCGTCGCGGCCGAGTCTCGCACCGCGATCAATCCAGAAAACCCCGAATTTTCAGTTATTTCACGCCTGAACCTCAGCCGTGCAGTCTTCCGGGAGGCCTTGCGCCTTTACCCGCCGGTGCCAATGATGGTGCGCGAGGCCGCCTGCCCGGAACAGTTCCGCGACCGCGAGGTGCCGAAGGGCGCGCAGATCGTCGTCTCTCCCTGGCATCTGCACCGCCATGAACGCCTGTGGGACAACCCCGACGGCTTCGATCCGGCACGATGGGAGACGGAAAACGGCCGCGCCTGCCAGCGCCGCGCCTATATCCCGTTCTCGGCCGGCGCGCGCGTCTGCCCCGGCGCGGGATTTGCGATGGTTGAAGGGCCGCTGATGCTGTCGCTGATGCTGCGCGATCACCGGCTTGAAACGACCGTCCCGCCGGTGCCCGTCGCGCGGCTGACCGTGCGCGGGCAGGACGGGATCAGGGTCAGGATTTCACCTCGCGACCCGGACGGGTCTTGCCGTCGGTGACGCGGGTATAGGTGCCTTCACCCGACAGGATGCCACGGAAGCCGCCCGGCTCGTCCAGCGAAAACACGATGATCGGCAGCTTGTTGTCACGCGCCAGCGCAATCGCCGATGCATCCATCACGCCGAGGTTCTTCTGCAGCGCCTCGTCATAGGTGACTTCGTCATAGCGCACGGCATCGGCGAACTTGTTCGGATCCTTGTCATAGACCCCGTCGACCTTGGTGCCCTTGAAGATCGCCTGACAGTTCATTTCAGACGCGCGCAGGGTCGCGGCGGTATCGGTGGTGAAATAGGGGTTCCCGGTGCCAGCGGCGAAGATGATGACGCGCTTTTTCTCAAGGTGGCGCACGGCGCGGCGGCGGATATAGGGCTCTGCCACCTCGTCCATGCGGATCGCGCTGATGACGCGGGTGTGGATGCCCTTGGCTTCCAGTGCCGATTGCATCGCCAGCGCATTCATCACCGTGGCCAGCATCCCCATGTAATCGGCGGTGGTGCGTTCCATCCCCTGCGCGCTGCCCTGCAGACCGCGAAAGATATTGCCGCCGCCGATGACCATGCAGACCTCTACGCCCATCTGCTGGACCGATTCGACCTCATCAGCGATGCGGGCAATGGTCGGCGGGTGCAGGCCAAAGCCCTGATCGCCCATCAGCGCCTCGCCCGAGATCTTCAGCATGACGCGATCATAACTGGTCGGGGTCTTAACTTCGGTGTCGCTCATCTGCTTTGCCCTTCCAGCGGTTCAACTGGCGCGCAAAATGTCGCAAAAGGGCCAAAGGTTCAACCGGGTGAACACATGGACGCGCAGAAGATCATCGCCGGGATCGACCCGGATCGCCATGTGGTGATCGCGGGGCCGACGGCATCGGGTAAATCCGCACTGGCATTGCAGATCGCGCAAACGCAGGGCGGCACGGTGGTCAATGCCGATGCGTTGCAGATCTGGTCCTGCTGGCGCGTGCTGACCGCGCGCCCGGATGAGGCCGACGAAGCCGCCGCCCCACACGCGCTTTACGGCCATGTCGATCCCGGCCGGGCCTATTCGGTGGGCGATTGGTTGAAGGATGTGGCCGGGCTGAAAGGCCGGCTGATCGTGGCGGGCGGCACGGGGCTGTATCTAACGGCGCTGACCTCGGGTCTGGCACCGATTCCTGCGGTGCCGGCGGAAATCCGGGCGCGCGGCGACGCTTGGCTGGCCGCAGGCGGGCTGGAACAGATGGTCGCGGCCCTTGATCCCCCCACGCGCGAGAAGATCGACACCCGCAACCCCGTCCGCGTTCAGCGCGCATGGGAGGTTTTGGAGGCGACGGGGCGCGGCATCTCCGCCTGGCAGCAGGACACGCCCGCGCCGATGATCGCGCCAGAGGATGCGCATTGTCTGGTGCTGACCTCGGACCGGGACTGGCTGGCGGAACGGATCGACCGGAGGTTCCGGCAGATGTGGGATCAAGGCGCAGTGGATGAGGTGCGCGCCATGCTGCCCGAATGGGCGCCGGGCGCGCAATGGACCCGCGCCATCGGTGCACCTGAAATCGCCGCCTATCTGCGCGAAGAAACCGATGCCGCGACGGCGCTGGAACGCGCCATCATCGCCACTCGCCAATATGCGAAATCACAGCGGATATGGTTCCGCAACCGCATGAAATCATGGGAAACCCTGCAGGTAGGGCCGCAGGGTTAAGCCTCGTCTTCGTCTTCCACCGCGACGGGCTGCGCCCCACGGTATCCCATCGCCACCACGAATTTCTCGGACGAATCGGCGCGCGATGCACCGGGCTTCACATTCGCGACCTTTTCGAAATTCTGTTTCAGCAGGGCTTGCAGGTTCTGCTCGGCCCCGCCCGCCAGAACCTTGGCGACAAAGGTGCCGCCCGGTGCCAGCACGTCGAATGCCAGCTGAGCGGCGGCCTCGACCAAGGCCACGATGCGCAAGTGGTCGGTGCCCTTATGCCCCGAGGACGCGGCGGCCATGTCGGACATGACCACATCGGCCTCGCCCCCCAGCCAGGTCTTCACCTTGTCGTCGGCGCCGTCTTCCAAAAAGTCCAGCACGTGGATCTCAGCGCCGGGGATCGGGTCGACCTCTTGCAGGTCGACGCCGATGATGCGGCCGACCTTCTTGCCCGATTTCTCGCCCAAAGCATTGATGCGCGGGATCGCCACCTGCAGCCAACCGCCGGGCGCACAGCCCAGATCGACCACACGCGCGCCGGGGACCAGAAAGCGATACTTGTCGTCAAGCTCCAGGATCTTGAAGGCCGCACGGCCGCGATAGCCCTCGCGCCGGGCGCGGGCGACATAGGGGTCGTTCAGCTGTCGCTCCAGCCAAAGGGTCGAGCTGAGCTTGCGTCCCTTCGCCGTCTTCACCCGCACCTTCAGGTCGCGCTGCCCCCGGCCAGAGGACTTGCGTTCGCGCGGCCCGTTCACGCCGCCGCCCGGCTTCTTTACCATCAGGTTACCCCGTTCAATGCGTCGTCTGTGATGGCCCCGTCGCGGACCATCTGAGAATATAAAAGCCCCTCGCGCAGGCCGCGGTCGGCGACCGACAGCCGCCGCGTCGGCCAGATCCGCATCAGCGTCTGCAGGATCGCCGCGCCCGACATGATCAGCGCGTGACGTTCCCGCCCGATGCGCGGATCGGCGCGCCGGCCTTCGGGGCCAAGGGCCAGATAGGTGCGGATCACCGCGTCGATTTCTGCACTGGTCATGGTCAGCCCGTCGACCTTGGTGCGGTCATAGCGCTTCAGCCCCAGATGGCTGGCCGCCACCGTGGTGACGGTGCCCGAGGTGCCGATGATCTGGAAACCACGATCCGGCGCACCCTTTGCATAGGGGGCGAAATCGGCAAGCATTTCTTCGAAATACCAGCTCATCAGGGCGAAGCGGCCGGGATCGTCGGTGACGTCGGCGAACTGGTCGCGCAAGGTCGCCACACCCAGCGGCACGCTGATCCAGTCGACCACCCGCGCGCCCCCCGGCATCGAGGTGAAACTGTCGCCAAGCTTCATGATCGCGCGCGAGCGTTCGTTCGGATCGACTTCGGCCAGATCGATCCAGACCAGCTCGGTCGAGCCGCCGCCGATATCGACGACCAGCAGCTGTTCCGTCTGCTGATTGACCAGCGGCGCGCAAGAGATGACGGCAAGGCGCGCCTCCTCCTCGGCCCCGATCACCTCGATCGGCAGGCCGGTCTCGCGCCGGATCATGCGCATGAAGTCGCGGCTGTTGCGCGCGCGGCGGCAGGCCTCGGTCGCGACCAGCCGCATATTCTGCACCTCGTGCTGTTCCAGCTTGCGCCGGCACACCTGCAGCGCATGCACGGTGCGCGACATGGACGCACGCGACAGCCGCCCCGAGGCCTCCAACCCCTGACCGAGCTGGACCGGCTTCGAAAAGCTGTCAACGACCTGAAACTGACTGCCCGTCGGTCGGGCAATCAGCATCCGGCAACTATTTGTTCCCAAATCCAAAGCCGCATAAAGCGGCCCCGAATCGGGCTGGCGGGTGCCTGACGGCTCAACCTTTGCAGTCGGGAACGCGTCCGCACCCGCAGGACGCCTGGGCGCCATGGTCACGCCCTCCGATATCAAGTTAGTCCCAAGGTAACGAGCCGGGGGGCGGCGTTCAAGGGGGCCTTACCGGCACCCCTCAGCCCTTCGGGGCAGTCTGGTCCTCAGGGGGCGCGGTGGGTGCATCACCGGTGCCGAACAGCCCGGCGAGACCGCGCGAGACCAGATTGCCAACCTTTGGCCGGGGCTGAGCGATGAAAGGCAAGGGGCGGCAGACCTCCATCGCGGCGATGCCGACGCGGGCGGTCAGTGCGCCGTTCACCACGCCCTCGCCAAAGCGACGCGAGAGTTTTGCCAGCAATCCGCCGCCGGCCAGCGTGTGGATCATGTCGTCGCCCGCAGCGACCGCGCCCGTCGCAACCAGATGCGTCATCACCGTCCGCGCCAACCGCCAGCCGCCAACCGCACCTGCGCGCCCGCCATAGATTTCGGCCATGCGCCGGATCATCCGCAGATTGGCCGCCAGCGCCGCCGCCACATCGGCGAAGGCCAGCGGGATCATCGCGGTGGCGGCGGCGACGGTGCGCGAGGCGGCCTCGATTTCGCGCCGGGCTTCCTGGTCCAATTGCGCCAGCAGCTGGGTTTCGGCCAGCGTCAGCAGGGTCTGGGCGTCAAAGACATCGCCGCTGCGTTCGGCCAGTTCGGCCCGCCCCCATTGCGCCTGTGGGCGCGAGGCATAAATCGCATCCAGCCGCTTTACCACCGACCGCGCCGCTGTCAGATCGTCCTTCGACAGCGCAAGGCCGGCATCGCGATGGATCTGGTCGATCTGCGCGAACCGGCCCCATGCCCGATATTCGCGGAAGGCCACCGCCAGCACCGCCAGCGTGAACAGCGCAAACAGTGTGACCCCGATCCAACCCAGGATCGGCCAGCTGGTCATCAGCCCCGAGATATAATTCAGCGCCCCCACCGACAGCAGGAAGGTAAACAGCGCCGCGCCGGTATTGAACAGGAACCGCGTCAGGCGCGAGGGACCGCGCCCGGCCAGCCGTGTCACCAGTTCCATCGTGCGCGGACGCGGCAGAACCGCTGCGCCATCCTCGATCGGTGCGGCGTCGGCGGGGTTGGCGCTGGCAGAGGGCTGGGGCGTGCCATCATCCAGTTCGATCAGCACGGGTCCGTGGCGGCGCGGTTCGGTCACAGGCGGTCTCCGATCAGGAATTCGGCGGCGCGGTCCAGCCGGATATGGGGCGGGCCGTCGCCGGGGCGCGAGGTATCGGCGGCAGGCCGGAAATTCATCGCCGCATAATCTCCGTCCAGCCATTCCCTGCGACCCTCTCGGGCGGGGACCAGCAGGGATGCGGGATCGGCGGGCAGCTCGCCCGGATAGAAGGCGGCGCGGCGCCCATCCATCAGCGTGCCGCGAACGGCGGGCAGCTCCTGACCGTTCTGTTCGATCATCGCCTCGGTCGTGGCGCGCAGGGCGGCGATGGCCATGGCCTCGGTCCGGGCACCGGCGAAATCGGCGCGGTCGCGGGCCTCGCGCAGCAGGGCGGTTGCGATATTGGTCAGGCGGGGATGCTGGGTGTGGTGCAAGTGGTCAGCCTTCGTCGCCGCGAACAGGATCCGTTCGACCCGGCGCAGGCCCAGCACCTGCGCCAGCCAACCGGCCCGGCCCGGATTGAAGGCCGACAGGATGTCGGCCATGGTTCGGCGCAGATCTTCCAGCGCCGGCGGGCCGGCATGGATCGCGCCCAGCACATCAACCAGCACCACCTGCCGGTCGATACGGGCGAAATGGTCGCGGAAGAAGGGCTTCACGATCCGCGACTTATAGGCCTCGTATCGGCGGGCGAATTCGCGGCGCAAGGGCGACTTGCCCTCAACCGGCGGCAGCGGCGCAAAGGTCAGCGCGGGCGATCCAGCCATCTCGCCCGGCAGCAGGAAGCGGCCCGGCGTGCAATCCGACCAGCCGGCCTCGCGCGAGGCGTTCAGATGCGCGGTATAGGCGGCGGCGAGTTCCTGCGCGGTCTGTTCCGACAGCGCCGCGTGCAGGTCGGTCGCCGCCAGCGCTGCCATGTAATCCTCGGCGCGGGGGCGGCCGGGCATGCGCTCCAGCACCTCGGCCGACCATTCGTCATAGCTGCGTTCCATCAGGCGCAGGTCCAGCAGCCATTCGCCGGGATAATCGACAATATCCAGATGCACCGTCTGCGGGCTGCGCCAACCGCCGAGGATGCCTTTCGGCTGCACCCGCAGCGACAGCCGCAATTCGGAGATATGCCGCGTGCCCTCGGGCCAATAGGGTTCCGGGCCGGTCAGCGCGGCAAGATGACGTTCGAATTCAAAGCGCGGCACCGTGTCGTCGGGCTGCGGCTGCAACCACGCCGCCTTGATTGAGCCGTCGGCCGCGGCCCGCAGCGCCGTCATCCGCCCCCGGTCCATCAGATTGGCCACCAGCGAGGTGATGAAGACCGTCTTGCCCGCCCGGCTGAGACCGGTGACCCCCAGCCGGATGACTGGATCGCCCATACCGATGCCACGCATCAGGTCATTCGTGAAGTCGGTAATGCCCATCGTCCCGCCATCTCTTTCCGGGACAACCCTTTTCCCCCGCAACCGGTTTCATATCGGTTGCCGGTGCGACCTCTGCAAGTATTTCCGCTGGCAGGGCGCGGGCCTGCGCGCCATAACGCAGCCATGACCGACAACGCGCCCGCCAGCCTGCCGATCGAGGACGCCTTGCCCGCCCTGCGCGCGGCAATGGCCCAGCATGGCCGCGCGGTCCTGATCGCACCGCCCGGCGCGGGCAAGACCACGCGGGTGCCATTGGCACTGTTGGACCAGACCCCCGGCAAGATCGTCATGCTGGAACCCCGCCGGCTTGCCGCACGTGCGGCGGCCGAGCGTCTGGCCGACAGTCTGGGTCAGCAGCCGGGGCAAGACGTGGGCTATCGCATGCGCGGGCAATCCGTGCCGGGTACCCGGATCGAGGTTGTGACCGAGGGCATCCTGACCCGGATGCTGCAATCCGATCCTTCGCTTGACGGTGTCGGCTGCGTGATCTTCGACGAATTTCACGAGCGCAGCCTGAACGCCGACCTTGGCCTTGCGCTGGTTTGGGAAACGCGCGGGGCGCTGCGGCCCGATCTGCAAGTGCTGGTCATGTCGGCCACGCTGGATGCGGGTCCGGTCGCGGCATTGCTGGATGATGCCCCCATCGTCGAAAGCCTGGGCCGCGCCTATCCGATCGAAACACGCCACCTGCCCCGCCCCCTGCCCGCCGGCACCCGCTTTGACGTCGAAGCCGCCCGCCTGATCGCCACCGCAGAGGCGGAAACCCGCCACGCCCCCGGCGGCTCCATCCTGGCCTTCCTGCCGGGCGAGGGCGAGATCCGTCGGGTCGCTGCAAGCCTGTCAGACCTGCCCGCCGAGATCCTGCCCCTTTATGGCGCCATGGATTTCAAGGCACAGCGCGAGGTGCTGGCGCCCCCCGGACCACGGCGGCGGATCGTGCTGGCGACCTCGATCGCGGAAACCTCGCTGACCATCCCCGGCGTCCGGGTGGTGGTCGATGCAGGCCGGGCGCGGCGAGCTCGTTTTGATCCGGGTTCCGGCATGTCGCGGCTGGTCACCGAAAAGGTCAGCCGGGCCGAGGCCGAACAGCGCCGTGGCCGCGCCGGCCGGGTCGCGCCGGGGATCTGTTACCGGATGTGGGCGCGGGCCGAGGAAGGCGCCCTGCCCGCCTATGCCCCGCCCGAAATCGCCGTGGCGGATCTGTCGGGCCTCGCGCTGGAACTGGCCAACTGGGGCAGCGACGGTGCCGATCTGGCCTTTCTGACCCCACCGCCCGATGCCGCGCTGACCGAGGCCCGTGCGCTGCTGCACGATCTGGGCGCACTGGATGGCCGCGGCCGTATCACCGCCCACGGCAAGGCGCTGGCGCAGCTGCCGGTCCATCCGCGCATCGCCCATATGCTGACGCAGGCGGGACGCGGCGCGGCCGAGCTGGCAGCGCTGATAGAAGACCGCGACCCACTGCGGGGTGCTGGCGCCGATCTGACGTTGCGGCTGCGGGCGCTGCGCGACCCTGCCCGTCACGGCCCGGCGCGTGGCGCGCTTGACCGCATCCGCACCGAGGCAGCGCGCCTGCGCCGTCTGTCGGGTGACGGCCCGGCGCTGTCGCCCGGCGCGATGGCTGCACTCGCCTATCCCGACCGGATCGGGATGCGCCGGCCTGGCGACCAGCCGCGATATCTGCTGTCGGGCGGGCGCGGCGCGATCATGGCCGAGGGCGACGCAATGGGCGCCGAACGCCTGATCGTTGCCACCGATCTGGACGGCGAGGGGCGCGAATCGAAGATCCGGCTGGCCCTGCCAATCACCGAATCCGAGATCCGCGACCTTTTCGCCGACCGGATCGAACCCGCGGAGGCTGTCGAGTGGTCCGCGCGCGAAGGCCGCATTACCGCTCGTCTGCGCGAAAAGCTGGGCGCACTGACCCTGACCGAACGCCCGCTGGAATCTCCTGCCCCCGACGCGCTTTCCCGCGCCGCATGGGAAGGAGTACGCACCGAAGGGCTAAGTTGGTCGCCTGCCGCCGCCCGCCTGCGCGCCCGGATTCGGCTGCTGCCGGATGGCCCCGATGTGTCAGATGACGCGCTTCTGGCGGACGGCGACTGGTTGATTCCGCATCTTGGGAAAGTCAAAAACAGAAACGATATCAGGTCACTGGACCTTGTTCCTGCGCTGATGGACCTGCTGCGTTGGGATGGCCAACAGGCGCTGAACCGGCTGGCTCCTGCCCATTTCACCACGCCCCTGGGGCGCAAGGTGCCGATTGATTACGACGCCGAAACCCCCTCGATCGAGCTTCGCTTGCAAGAGCTGTTCGGCCAGACCACGCACCCGACCGTCGGCCGCCAGCCGCTGCGTATCACCCTGCTGTCGCCCGGTCAGAAGCCGATTGCGGTGACCAGCGACCTGCCCGGTTTCTGGGCCGGATCTTACGCCGATGTGCGCAAGGATATGCGCGGCCGCTATCCGCGTCACCCGTGGCCCGAAGACCCGACCGAGGCCGATCCGACCCTGCGCGCCAAGCCGCGCGGCACCTAATCTGCCATCATCCGCGTCACCCGCCTGTCCATCACCCGGCGCCACAAAGGCGGCACCATCGCAATCGCGCCCATAACAGGCAGCGACCAAGGCAGCATCGGGCGACTATCCGCGCCAAGGCGCAGCGCCGGATATTCCCGTCCCGGATGAGCATGGTGGTCGGAATGGCGCGGCGCGTTGACCATGGCCAGCGACGAAAACGGATGCGGCGCATCCCAGCTGTGGCGGGGGCCGACCGGCTCCGGCCGCCCGTCATTCCGCGCGCGGCGCAACCCGTAATGCTGGACGTAATCCGACAGCATCAGCTGCATCTGCGCGTAAAGGCACAGCAGCAGATAGTCGAGCGTCGCGCGCGGTCCGAAAATCACCCACACCAGCACCGTGCAAAGCGCAGCCCCACCATTCCAGAATGCGTAAGGGTTCATCCGCCCCGATGACGCCGCGCGCTTCCGTTCTGCCGCCAGTCCGGCCTTGAAGGATCCGAACCACGCACGGGGAAAGAAGCGCCAGAAGCCCTCGCCCTGCCGGGCAGAGTTCGGGTCGCCATCCGTCGCCACATGAACATGATGGACCAGCCGGTGAGCGCTGACATGATGACCGAACAGCAGCGTGACATAGACGGCAGCACCCAGCCGGAACAGGCCGCGGCTGCCGCGATGGATCAGCTCATGCGCGAAAGAGTTCGAGACCTGTCCGAACCACATGCCCGCGCCCAGAAACAGCGCCACCCGTTCCGGCCCGCTGAGCCAGTCATTCGCAAAGCCGCGAAGCGCCCCGACGAGCAGGTCAAGATGGATGATCGCCAGCACGACCAAAAGCGCATTCGCGCCGGGAAAGCGCGCGCCATCTTCAGCGTCGCCAAAGCCGCGCGCGATGATCGTGTCTGCCAGCGGCGCCGCGACGGCCATCCACAGGAACCCGGCCCAGATGGCCCAGCCGCCGTTGGCCGCGCCCCAGATCAGCAGCAGCGCGGGGGCGAGTGCGACGATGGCAAAGACCGCGACCGGCGGGACGCGGCCCGCCATCAAAGCCCCACAAGCGCGCGGGCGAAGTCCTGCGGCTCGAACGCGTCGAGGTCGTCGATCTGTTCGCCCACACCGATGGCGTGGATCGGCAGGCCGAACTTGTCGGCAAGCGCGACCAGCACGCCGCCGCGCGCAGTGCCGTCCAGCTTGGTCATCACCAGACCCGACACATCGGCCAGCTTCCGGAAGGTTTCGACCTGTGACAGCGCGTTCTGGCCGGTCGTCGCGTCCAGAACCAGCAGGGTATTATGCGGCGCGGAAGGATCCTTCTTGCGGATGACGCGGACGATTTTGGCCAGTTCCTCCATCAGGTCCTGACGGTTCTGCAACCGGCCCGCCGTGTCGATCATCAGCAGGTCCGCCCCCTCGGCCTCTGCCCGGGTCATGGCGTCGAAGGCGAGGCTTGCGGGGTCCGACCCTTCGGGCGCGGTCATCACCGGGACGCCCGCGCGCTGCCCCCAGACCTGCAACTGTTCGACCGCTGCGGCGCGAAAGGTATCGCCCGCCGCAATCACCACGTTCTTGCCCGCCGCCTTGAACTGGCTGGCCAGCTTGCCGATCGTCGTGGTCTTGCCAGAGCCGTTGACGCCGACCACCAGCACAACCTGCGGCTTCTTCGGATACAGCGGCAGCGGCCGGGCCACCGGGGTCATGATCCGGGTGATTTCATCCGCCAGCAGGGTCTTGAGCTCGGTCGAGGAAATCCGCCGCCCCATCCGCCCTTCGGCGATATTGGCGGTGACGCTCAGGGCCGTCTCGACCCCCATATCGGCCGCGACTAAGGTGTCCTCCAACTCCTCCAACATGGCATCGTCAAGCTCGCGCCGGGGTTCGGCGGCCGTGGGCGCGCCGGTGCCGAACAGGCGGCCCATCAGGCCGGGCTTTGGCGCGGGTTGAGGTGCGGGTGCAGGCGCAGGTTCCGCCGCCCGCGGTGCCGGGGTCGGCGGAGGCGTCGGTGCAGGTGCGGGCGTCGGTATCACGGCAGGTGCCGGTTCCGCCGCTTTGGGCGGTGCGGGTGGGGGCGGCGCAGGTTCTGGCGCGGCCGGCGTGGCCGGTTCCGGCGTGCCCTCGCCCACCAGATCGTCCAGCCCCTGCCCGATCTTGGATGATGATTTGGTCAGCCGCTCGCGCAGCTTGGAAAAGAACGACATGCGTCCCCCCTGAAAATTCGCCCCGAAACCTAAGGCTTCGGGGCGCGGGTGAAAAGGCCCTGTTGCAGGCGAAAAGACCGCGCCGGCCAGTTAATCGGCACGCGCCTCGGCTTTCGGCCGTGGTGGGCCACCTTCGCCACCGGTTTAGAAGGCCTTGAAGGTCATCGTCGTCAGGGTGCGGACAATGCCTTCGATGTCGAACAGGTTTTCGTTCAGGTAGTGGCCGACATCCACATCATCGGGGATATAGACCTTGGCCAGCAGGTCGAATTCGCCCGAGGTGGAGTAAAGTTCCGACACCACCTCGCGGTCATAGATGGCATCGGCGACGGCATAGGTCTTGCCGGGGGCGCAGTGAAACTGCACGAAAACGGGGCGCATGGGCAGCCTTTCGGTAATTGCCCGCGCAGCCTATCGCGCCGGGGCGGCGCGGGTCCAGTCCCCGCGCGCAAGCCCGGCATAGAAGCGGCGCAGCATCAGCACTGCCGCGACCGACAGGCCGACCAGCAGCCCCGCCCAAAGCCCGGCCGGCCCCATCCCCAGCGGGAAAGCCAGCAGATAGGCCGTGGGCAGGCCGATCACCCAATAGCTGATCGCCGCCAGCACCATCGGCACCCGTGTATCCTGCACCCCGCGCAGCAGCCCCAGCCCCTGCACCTGCAACGCATCGACCAGCTGGAACAGCGCCGCCCAGAACATCAGCCCGGTCGCAAGCGCAAGGATCGAAGGCGCCTCGGGGTCCGAGGGGTCCAGATACAGCGCCACCAGCGGCCCGGGGGCCAGCATGAACCAAAGACTGGTCAGCACCCCGAACAGGACCGAAACCGTGATCACCGTCGCCGCCGCATCACGCAGCATGACCGGATCGCCAAGCCCCTGCGCCTGCCCGGCGCGGATGGTGCCCGCGTTGGACATGCCCAGATGGAACATGAAGGTGATCGAGGCCAGTTGCAGCGCTATTCCATGCGCGGCCAATTCGCGGGTGCCGAACCAGCCCATCATGATGTTGGTGCCGACGAACATGCCGACCTCGGCCACCAGGGTCAGACCGACCGGCAATCCCAGCCAGAAGATCGCCCGGAATGCCGGCCAGTCAGGGCGCCAGAAGCGCTGCAGCAGTGCGATGGGCCGCGTCTGAGGCAACCACAGCGCATAGGCAAGGATCGCTGCCAAAGTGATGAACTGGGTCGAGATCGAGGCAATGGCCGCCCCCCTGACACCCAGTTCCGGCGCGCCGAGATTACCGAAGATGAAGACCCAGTTCAGCAGGATATTCAGCGGAATGCCGGCCACCGTCAGCCACAGCACGACCTGCGTTCGCTCCATCGAGGCGAGGTAGGAATTCAGCACCATCGCCCACAGCGCCGCGCCCACGCCAAAGCCGGCGATTCGCAAATAGTCCTGCGACAGCTGCGCCACCTCGGGCGTCTGGCCAAGCCCCAGCAGGATCGGCTGGGAATACCACAGGGACGGCATGATCAGCACAGAATGGATGGCCGACAGCCACAGCGCCATGCGGGTCGCCCGGCGGATCTCGGTGGTATCGCCGCGCGCATTCGCCGCCGCCAGAAGCCCCATGACACCAATGCCATAGCCAGATCCCAGCATCATCAGGATGAACTGGAACGAGGTCGCCAACACCAGCGCCGCCAGTGCCTCGACCCCGTACCAGCCGACCATGACCGTATCCGAAATGCCGATGGCCATGCGCGCAAGATGGCTGCCGACCAGCGGCAGGCCGAGCGCCAGCGTGGCGATCAGATGAGGGCGATAGCGTGCGAATTCCATCCGCCGCCGTTAGCGATGTCGGACGACAAGGGCAAGAGCCTTACTGAAGACTGGTAAAGAGTGTTGCCGCGGCAGCAGCCATGCGCCGGTCCTCGGCGCTTTCCGGCCCGGTCGCACCGGGGCGGAAGCGCAGGCGAAAGGCGGCAAGACGCGTTTCCGGTGCGGCCTCGGGATAGCCGATTGCATCAAGACTGGCGGCAAGGGGCGCATCATCGCTCGGCGCCGACGGATGCAACGCCAGCCCCCGCCGCGCCAACCGCGCCCAATCGAAACGCGGGCCGGGGTCGATCTTGCGGCCCGGCGCCATGTCGGAATGGCCGATCACCCCGTCGGGGCCAATGGACCACCGCGCCATGATCCGCGCCAGCAGCAGTTCCAGCGTGTCCATCTGGGCGGCAGCAAAGGGGCGGTTGCCGGGATTGGCGATCTCGATCCCGATGCTGCGGGAATTCACGTCATCCCGGCCGCGCCAGGAGCCAGCGCCGGCATGCCAGGCGCGAAGCTCCTCAGGCACGAGGGCCTCTGGCGTGCCGTCATCGTGGATCAGCCAATGGGCGCTGACCTCGGCCGCCGGATCACAAAGGCGTTCGCGGGCAGAGGCGGCATCGGACATGCCGGTGTAATGGATCACGATCAGCGACGGTCGCGCGCCATCGCGTCTTTCGCCATGGTTGGGGCTGGGATGGGTCATCGCGGAACAGGGGCGCTGCCCCTCGGCCCGTGCCGGGCCTCACCCCGGGATATTTGGGCCAGACTGAAGGCGGCATTGCCATTGAGGGTTATGCCGGGCCGCGCCTGTTGAGCAACATGGCGCGGCCAGGGCGAGTTGTTCAGCCGGATCGGTGCAGCGCCGGCGCGCAGGATCACAACTGGCTGGCCCGCTGTATCGCGGGGGTCCAGCCACAGACATAACCGTCGCCGTCCGGGTCCATTCCCATCGGATCCTGCTGCGGGCCGCCCGATGCCAGGAATTGCAATTGCGCCGCGTTCGGGTTGGGGGAACGTGCGCAGGCCCTTGCGGCATCCGCGGCCGAGCCGCCGGCGCGGGCATAGATCGCCGTGCCAGGCGCGTGGCGCTGCGATTCAGCGTAGCGGGTAAGTGCGTCGGTAGGGCGTTCAGGCGGGGCTGGCTGCGCCGGAGCAGCTGCCGGAGCGGCAACCGTCGCCGGGCGCGCTGCCGGCGCCGAGGCGAGCCGCTGGCCCGTAGCCGGGTCGTAATAGCCGCCCTTGCCCGAAGCCGGCACGGTACCGGCCGCAACTGTTCCCGATGTCTGGCCAGACATCCGCTGAATGGCGGTCGGGCTGGCGATCATTTCCGGTGTCGGTGCGTTATAGGGACGCGCCCGTGGCACCGTCAGCAACGCCTCGCCCCGACCGGTCAGCGCCATCTCGCGCGCAGCGCGGTACTGGTCATAGGGCGCATCGCTGCTGAACCGATATCGGGGATCGGCCACTTGCCCCCGTCCATCCGCGCAGGCGGCAAGCCCCGCGAGGCAGGCCAGACCGAGAAACATCTTCTTCATCGCACGCCCCTTTTTCATCCGTTCCGTTACCACCATTGCGCAGGACGGGCGGCAAAGCCAGCCGCGCGTTCAAGAACATAGGCGTGGTTCAGCAGATCGCCTTCGTCGAACGGGCGACCGATCAGCTGCAGCCCCAGGGGCAGCCCCTGCGCGTCCAGCCCCACCGGGACCGAAATCCCGGGCAGCCCGGCGAGGTTCACGGTGACCGTAAACACGTCCAGCAGGTACATCTCGACCGGGTCCTTGCCCGACATATCCCCAAGGCCAAACGCCGCCGACGGCGTCGCGGGCGTCAGAATCGCGTCCACACCCGAGGCATAGGCCTGATCGAAGTCACGCTTGATCAGCGCGCGCACCTTGCGGGCGCGGTTATAATAGGCATCATAGAAACCCGCCGACAGTACGTAGGTGCCGATCATCAACCGGCGCTTGACCTCTGGCCCGAAGCCCTCGGCGCGGGTCTTTTCGTACATCTCGACGATGCCGTCGCCCTGCCCCAGCTTTGCCCTGCGGCCATAGCGCACGCCGTCATAGCGGGCGAGATTAGAGGAGGCTTCGGCAGGCGCGATGACGTAATAGGCGGGTAGCGCATATTTCGTATGCGGCAGCGAGATGTCGACGATCTCGGCTCCGGCGTCGCGCAGCATATCTGCGCCCTTCTGCCAAAGCGCGTCGATTTCCGCCGGCATTCCCTCCATGCGGTATTCGCGCGGGATGCCGATCTTCTTGCCACGGATGTCGCCGGTCAGTGCCGCTTCGAAATCCGGGACCGGAATATCGGCCGAGGTCGAATCCATGGGATCAACAGACGCCATCGCCCCCAGCATGATCGCCGCGTCGCGCACCGTCTTGGTCATCGGTCCCGCCTGATCCAGCGAGGATGCGAACGCAATCGTGCCCCAGCGGCTAACGCGGCCATAGGTGGGCTTCAGTCCGACCGTGCCGGTGAACGCCGCGGGCTGGCGGATCGAGCCGCCGGTATCGGTGCCGGTCGCGGCAAGGCAAAGGTCAGCCGCAACGGCCGCCGCCGAGCCGCCCGACGAGCCGCCCGGCGTCAGCTTCCGATCATCGACCTTCCACGGGTTCACCGCATTGCCGTAAACGCTGGTTTCGTTGGACGAGCCCATGGCAAATTCGTCCATGTTCAGCTTGCCCAGCATGACCGCGCCGGCATTCCACAGGTTGCGGGTCACGGTCGATTCATATTCGGGCACGAAGCCGTCCAGAATGCCGCTGGCGGCCTGGGTGGTGACGCCGCGGGTGCAGAACAGATCCTTGATCCCCAGCGGAATCCCGGTCATCGCCGCGCCGTCGCCGGCCTTGATGCGTTGGTCAGCGGCCTTGGCCATTTCGCGGGCGAGTTCCGGCGTGTCCAGCACGAAGGCATTCAAAGCGCCGGCGCCCTCGATCGCGGACAGGCAGGCCTCGGTCAGTTCCGCCGAGGAAATCTTGCCGGCGCGCAGGTTGTCGCGTGCATCGGCAATGGTCAGTTTGTTCAGATCGCTCATTCCACCACCTTCGGCACGGCAAAGAACCCCTCGCGCGCATCGGGGGCGTTGGCCAGAATTTTCTGCGGATAGCCACCATCGGTCACCACGTCCGCGCGCCGTTTCAGGCGCATCGGCGTGACGCCGGTCATCGGCTCGATGCCGTCGACATCGACCTCGTTCAGCTGCTCCATGAAATGCAGGATATTGTTCAGCTCGGCCGCCAGCGCGGGAAGATGCGAATCCTCGACCGCGATACGGGCCAGATGGGCGACCTTGCGCGCCTCGTCTTCAGTGATGGACATGCCAGCTCCTTTAACCTGGCGCCGGTTTAGCCGCGCCCGCCCGATGCTGCAAGCGCGGCCGGGCCGTTCACAGAATGAAGGGCGCCATGATCTCGGGTTCGACAATCTTGACGCCAAGCGCCTTCAACGGTGCGATATCGGGTTCGAGGATCGGGAAGCTGCGGTAATGCGAACAGACGATGGTGTCGAAATCGAACCAGCGCTTAGCGGCATAGGCGGCCCGCGCCGGGTCCATGGTGAAATGCCCGCCAATCGACAGGATGCCGATATCGGGCCGGTGCAGATCGCCCATCCATTCCATATCGGCCATGATGTCGGTATCGCCCGAGTGGTAGATGGTCTTGCCTTCCCCGGCGATCATATAGCCGGCCTCGCGCCCGGCATAGACCGGTGCCCCGTCTTCGCCCGCGAAGGAAGATGAATGCGACGCCGTGACCATGGTCACCTTGGCCCCGCCCAGATCGACCGTACCGCCCTTGTTGAAACCGATGGTCTGGATACCCGATTTGGTTTCCCAGAACTGCATCAGGTCAAAGATGCCGACGACGGGGATGTCCAATTCGCGCGAGATCGCGACGGCATCGGAGGCGTGATCGAAATGACCATGGGTGATCAGGATATGGGTCGCGCCTGCGATGGCCTCGGCCCGTTTTTCGGCCGGAAACAGCGGGCTGCTGTCCAGCCATGGGTCGATCAGGATCACCGCGTTTTCGATTTCCAGCCGCCAGCTGGCATGTCCAAGCCAGGTCAGTCGCATCCTTGCCTCCTGCAATAGCGCATCTCGTCTGAACGATAGCACCGCTATCACCTTGAAAAAACCGCAGAGCAGGAAAATTAATAGTTGCGTTAACGAATTATTAATCACCCTTCGGTTGTGTTAACTGCAACCGGCAATCAAGCCGGATACGGGCAGGGATAGGGACGGGCATGTCCTACGTGATTCAAGTATTCGACTTCGATGCGCCGGTCCCTGCCAGCAGCAAGAATGTTCCCTTCATCCAGCAATCGGACATCTCGTTTTCGACCGCCAGGCAAAGCAGCATCTACCTCGACGACGCCGATAATGTCTTCGAAACCGCCAGCACCTATACCGAACAAGGCCAGAAACTGCTGATCGAGACAGAGCTTGGCGGCACCGTGCTGGCGGCAGGCACGACCCTGACCTATCGCGCAGGCCAGGTGGCGCTGATCAACGAACCGGGGACGAACAACAGCTATTACGTCTTCTTCCCGCACCGGGCGGGCAGCAACACCGGAGCCTCCAAACTGGTGGGCGACAAATCGACGGTGCTGGTCATCCCGAGCCGGGTCGACACGCCACCGCTCGATCCGGCAAAAAGCTACAGCTATACGAAAATCTATACCAATAGCACCGGCTTTAAGATGGCCGAAACGTCGATCCCGCCCAGCTATCTGAACCCGACCTGTTTCGCCACCGGCACGCTGATCGACACCGCGACCGGGCCCCGGGCGGTCGAGACGCTGGTGGCGGGCGATCTGGTGCTGACCCGCGACCGGGGGCTGCGGCCACTCGCCTGGGCGGGGGGGCGTCATCTGGACGCGCGGCATCTGGACATTGCCCCCAACCTGCGCCCGATCCGCATCCGTGCCGGTGCGTTGGGGCCGGGGCTACCGGCATCGGACCTGACCGTCTCACCCCAGCATCGGATCCTGATGCGATCAAAGATCACCGAGCGGATATGCGGCACGCCCGAGGCGCTTGTCGCCGCGCGCCACCTTTGCACCCTGCCGGGGATAGAGGTCACCAACCCGCCGGGCGGTATCGGCTATCACCATCTTCTGTTCGACCGGCACGAGATCGTGCGGTCAAACGGGGCGTGGACCGAATCGTTGTTCACCGGGCCGCAGGCGATGGCATCGCTGAGCCCCGCAGCCCGGCGCGAAATCCGGGCCATTTTCCCCGAACTGTTCGGCCAGAATGCCCCCCGCTGGGCTGGGGCACGCGACTTCCTGACCGGTGCGCAGTGCCGTGAACTGACCCGCCGCCACCAAAAGAACGACAAGCCGCTGTTCGCCTGACGCAATGAGAAGCCCGGCCCGGAAGGGGCCGGGCCGGGCTGCTTCGGCGACGTTTCGCGATCCGCGATTACTGCGCAGCCGGGGCAGCCTCCTCGGCGGGTGCGGCCTCGGCGGGTTCTTCCTCGGCGGGGGCCTCGATCACGGTGATGCGACCGTCAGTCGCGGGCGAGAAGCCCGGCCCCTGACGGGCGATGTGTTCGGCCAGCACATCGGCCAGATCGGGGCCGAAGTCATAAACCTGGGTAGCATTGGCTTCGAACACGGAATAGCCGTCACCGCCGTTGCGCATGTAGTTGTTCGAGGCCACGCCGTATTCCGCCGCCGGGTCGATGGGCGCCCAGCCGCCATTCTGCATCACCTGCACCTCGCTGATGCGCTTGCCCGCCTCGGCCGCCGGATCGACGGTGTATTTCAGCCCGGCCACCTGCGAGAAGCGGCCCGCGCCCTCCTCCATCTGGCTGGCGCCGTTTTCCAGCGCCGCCACCACATCCGCGCCTTTCAGCTTGAAGGTCGCCAGCGTGTTCTGGAACGGCAGGACCGAGATGATTTCGCCCATGGAAATCGGCCCGGCGTCGATCGAGGCGCGCAATCCGCCGCCGTTCTGAATGGCGATCTGGATGCCCTGATCCTTCACCCGTTCCAGCATCGCATCGGCCACCAGCGAGCCCATGATGCATTCGCGCGCCCGGCAATTGTTGCGGTCGCCGTCGATCGCGGTCGTGGTCTCGGCCACGATCTTCGATTTCAACTCCTCGATCGGTGCGGCCAATTCCTTGATGCGGGCGGTGATCGCCTCGTCCGGGGTGACGGAAGCGTCCAGCAGAACCGGCTGCCCCTCGGCCTTCACCAGCGTGCCGGCATCGTCAAAGGTCAGGACCAGATGGCCAAGATATTTCGAGTAAGCATAGGCCTGAACGACCGGCACCTCGGCCCCGTCGGCGCCGGCAACCATGGTGGGATATTTACCCTGCGCGTCTTCCATATCACCCAACAGCGTGTGGCTGTGCCCGCCAACCACCGCATCCACGCCCGGCACCTTTTCGGCGATTTCCTGATCCTTCAGATAGCCGACATGGGTCAGCGCGAGGATCTTGTCGACGCCTTCGGCCTTCAACGCCTCGGCATCGGCGGTCAGCGCCTCGATCTCGTCCTGAAAGATCACGCTGTCGGAAGGCGAGGCGGTTTCGGGCGTGTCCGTTGCCAGCGCCGAGATCAGGCCGATCTTCTGGCCGCCCACTTCCAGCACGGCGGTGCCATCCACGATGTCCTTCAGCCGGTTGTTCTGGCTGAGATCCAGATTGCCCGAGATGACCGGGAACTCGACCCCCTCGGCCAGCACCGCAAGCCCGTCATCACCGTCGTCGAATTCGTGATTGCCCACCGCCATCGCGTCATAGCCGATGGCCTTCATGAACTCGACGACTTCCGTGCCCTTGTAAGTGGTATAGAACAGGCTGCCCTGATACTGGTCGCCCGCGTCCAGCAGGATGACGTTGCCGCCCTCGGCGGTGATCTGCTCAGACAGTTCGCGCGCCTTGGCCGCGATCCGGCCCACCCCGCCGAAGCATTCCTTCGCCTCGGCAGTTTCCGCGTCGCAGGTCGAATCGTATTTGTTGATCTCTTCGATCCGGCTGTGCACGTCATTGGTGTGCAGGACATGCAGCACATATTCAGCCTGCGCAGCGCCAGCGGACAGGGCCAATGCGGCGGCAGAAGCCATAAGGCGGGTACGGGTCATAACAATCTCCTGGTCGAGGACATCTTCGGGGCGGGTTCGCGGCGTCAGCTTGGCCCGGCGCGACGCGCAGGTCAAATGTTGAACGCATCGTCGCGGGTCACGACAGCGCCATCGACTGCGCCCCCGTGAACGCACCCTCGTGACCGCGCCCTCTTGACCGCGCCCCGCCGAGGCGGGAAACAACCGCCATGATGATCTATAAAGTGCTTCGCAGCCCCGAATGGCGGCAGTTCCAGGACCACGGCCAGACTGCCGGCGCGCCCGTCGATCTGGCCGACGGCTATATCCATTTTTCGACCGCCGAGACGCTGGCCGGAACGCTGGACAAGCATTTTGCCGGCGAGGACGACCTGTGGTTGCTGGCGTGCGATCCCGCAACGATGGGCGAGGCGCTGCGCTGGGAACCCTCGCGCGGGGGGGCACTGTTTCCGCATCTTTACCGCACCTTGCGACTGGACGAGGTGACCGAGGCCCGCCCCCTGCCGCGTGACGCCAACGGATTTCAAATCGGAGAGCTGCCATGACCCTGATCGAACGCCTGGGCATGAAGATGCTGTTCCAGATGCAGCCCGAAACCGCGCATGACCTGTCGATCCGGGCGCTGGCATCGAGGCTGGTGCCGGGTGCAGGCGGGCCGGTGACCTCGCCCCGGCTGCGCACGCGGCTGGCCGGGCTGGACCTGCCGAACCCGGTCGGGCTTGCGGCGGGCTATGACAAGAATGCCCGCGCGGTCGGCGCGCTGATGCAGGCGGGTTTCGGCTTTATCGAATGCGGCGCGGCGACACCCCGGCCGCAGCCCGGCAATGCCAAGCCCCGGCTGTTCCGGCTTAACCAGGATCAGGCCATCATCAACCGCTTCGGCTTCAACAACGAAGGCGCCGAAGCGATTGCCGCCCGCCTTGCTGCCCGCCAGCCCGGCATCCCTGTCGGTCTGAACATCGGCGCCAACAAGGACAGCACCGACCGCGCCCAGGATTTCGCGACCGTCGTGCGCGTGGCAGGCATGGCGGCGGATTTCCTGACCGTCAACGTTTCGTCGCCCAATACCGAACGCCTGCGAGACTTGCAGGGCGCCGACGCATTGGCAGCGCTGCTGAACGGGGTGATCGCCGCCCGCGACGCCCTGCCAGAGCGCCGGCCGGTCTTCCTCAAGATCGCGCCCGACCTGGACGATGCGGGCCTTGCCGATATCGCCCAGGTCGCCCGCACCGTGGGCGTCGACGCGATCATCGCCACCAACACCACGCTGTCGCGCGAGGGGCTGCGCGACCCGCAGGCCTCGGAAGCGGGGGGCATGTCGGGGCGGCCCTTGTTCGAACGCTCGACCCGCGTGCTGGCGCGGCTTTACCGGATGACCGGCGGGCATATCCCGCTGATCGGCGTGGGCGGTGTCGGCAGTGTCGAAGACGCCTGGCAAAAGCTGCGCGCCGGCGCGAGCGCGGTGCAGATCTATTCGGCGCTGATCTATGGCGGGTTCTCGCTGGCCGGAGAGATCGCGCGGGGGCTGGATCAGCGGGCCGAACAACAAGGGCTGACCTGCCTTTCGGAACTGACCGGCACCGGCGTCGCGGACTGGTTGTAAGGGCATCCGGCCCATGTTGATGGTTTGACGCTTTCCGCCTGCCCGTTTCGCCTTTAGGCTGTTGAAAACGGAAGGAGCTTTCATGCTGGTCATCCATGGCGTTACCCGCTCTCGCGCCTCGCGCATCATCTGGCTGTGCCACGAAATCGGCCTGCCCTTCCGGCAGGTGCCAGTGATTCAGGCTTATCGGCTGGGCGATCCCGACGCGCCGGACGCCCCGCTGAACACCCGTTCGCCCGCCTTTCTGAAACTGTCGCCATCCGGCGCGATCCCGGTGGTCGAGGATGACGGATTGCTGCTGTCCGAATCCTACGCGATCAACCACCACCTGGCGCGCAAGCATGGCGCGCCCTTCGGCCCGCAGGATGCCAGCGAAGACGCGCTGATGATGCAATGGAGCTTTTACGCTGCCACCGCGATCGAACCCGATGCGCTGACACTGCTGTTCCTGCATTCGCGCGGACAGGCCCAATCGGGCGAGGATCAGGCACTGATCGCCAACGCCGCCGAACGGCTGATCAGGCCGTTCAAGGTGCTGGACGATCATCTGGCGCGGCACGGCTATCTGGTCGGCGGCCGTTTTACCGTCGCCGATATCAATATGGCCGAGACGATCCGCTATGCCCAAGGCTATGGCCCGCTGATGGAGGAGTTTCCCGCCATACGGCAATGGCTGGCCGACGCACAGGCCCGCCCGGCATTTCAGCAAATGTGGCAGGCCCGTCTGGCAGAGCCTGAATGACCCCCTAACCCTTGGGGCAAGCCAAGGCGCGACCGCAAAGCCTTGCCCCAGACCGGCCCTTCATGTGATAACTGCCGAAACCAGAAACGAGCAGATACATGGCCGACGATCTCTTTCCCGTGACGCAGGACGACACCAGCTATTCCGCCGCCTCGATCGAGGTGCTGGAGGGGCTGGAACCCGTCCGCAAACGCCCCGGCATGTATATCGGCGGCACGGATGAACGCGCGCTGCATCACCTTGTGGCCGAGATCCTCGACAACTCCATGGACGAGGCGGTGGCGGGCCACGCCAGCCGGATCGAGGTTGAGCTGCTGGCCGATTTCACCGTCGTCGTGCGCGACAACGGCCGCGGCATCCCGATTGATCCGCATCCGAAATTCCCCGGCAAATCCGCGCTGGAAGTGATCCTGTGCACGCTGCATGCGGGCGGCAAGTTCTCGGGCGATGCCTATCAGACCTCAGGCGGGCTGCACGGGGTTGGCGCATCTGTGGTGAACGCGCTGTCGGATCTGATGGTCGTGCAGGTCGCGCGCAACAAGGAACTGTTCGAACAGCGTTTCTCGCGCGGGATCCCGCAGGGGCCGGTGGCCAAGATCGGCGCCGCCCCGAACCGGCGCGGCACCACCGTGACCTTCCACGCCGACGAGGAAATCTTCGGCCATCACCGCTTCAAGCCCGCTCGACTGCTGAAGATGGTGAAGTCCAAGGCCTATCTGTTCAGCGGCGTCGAAATCCGCTGGAAGTCGGAAATCGACGACGGCGAAACCCCGACGGAGGCCGTGTTCCACTTTCCCGGCGGGCTGGCCGATTACCTGTCGGAAACCTTGGACGGGGTGACCACCTATGCCGAGCGCCCCTTCGCCGGCAATGTCGACTTTCAGGGTCGCTTCGGCGTGCCTGGAAAGGTCGATTGGGCGATCAACTGGACGCCGTCGCGTGACGGTTTCATCCAGTCCTATTGTAACACCGTGCCCACCCCCGAAGGCGGCACGCATGAGGCGGGCTTCTGGTCGGCGGTGCTGAAGGGTGTGCGCGCTTACGGCGAGCTGGCCAATAACAAGAAGGCCGCCCAGATCACCCGCGAAGATCTGCTGACAGGCGGCTGCGCGCTGGTATCCTGCTTCATCCGCGAACCGGAATTCGTCGGCCAGACCAAGGACCGGCTGGCAACAGTCGAGGCGCAGCGTCTGGTCGAGGGCGCGGTGCGCGACCATTTCGACAACTGGCTGGCGGCGGACCCGAAATCGGCCGGCGCAATCCTCGATTTCCTGATCCTGCGTGCCGAAGAACGCCTGCGCCGCCGCCAGGAAAAGGAAACCCAGCGCAAGACCGCGACGCAGAAACTGCGCCTGCCCGGCAAGCTGGTCGATTGTTCGGCCAAGAACCGGTCCGGCACGGAACTGTTCATCGTCGAAGGCGACTCGGCCGGTGGTTCGGCCAAGCAGGCGCGCGACCGCAACACCCAGGCGCTGCTGCCCCTGAAGGGCAAGATCCTGAACGTGCTGGGCGCTGCCTCGGGCAAGCTGGGATCGAATGCGGAAATCAACGACCTGTGTCAGGCGCTTGGCGTCGGCATGGGGACGAAATTCAACATCGACGATCTGCGCTATGACAAGATCATCATCATGACCGATGCCGATGTCGACGGCGCGCATATCGCGTCGCTGCTGATGACTTTCTTCTTCACGCAGATGCGCCAGATGATCGACAAGGGGCATCTCTATCTTGCCTGCCCGCCGCTTTACCGGCTGACGCAGGGCTCGCATCGGGTCTATGTCGCCGATGACGCGGAAAAGGAACGGCTGCTGGCCAAGGGCCTGGGCGGCAAGGGCAAGATCGACGTGCAGCGCTTCAAGGGTCTGGGCGAAATGGATGCCAAGGACCTGAAGGACACGACGATGAACCCGGCTACGCGCAAGCTGATCCGCGTCACCATCGACGAGGATGCCGCCGGCGAAACCGGCGATCTGGTCGAGCGTCTGATGGGCAAGAAGCCAGAGCTTCGCTTTGAATATATTCAGGAAAATGCCCGCTTCGTCGAAGAAGAAGGGCTGGATGTCTGATCCAGCGGATCAGCCGCGCCTGCGCCTGACAGATGCCCTTGTGCAACGCGCGACGCAGGTCGTCGACGGCCCGCTGTATCGCGACGAGTGGCATCTGCTGGACGATGCCGAACTGGATCGACTTGCCGACGACCTGACCCGGGGCCGGCCCACACCGGTCCCAATTTTCGCCTATGGTTCGCTGATCTGGAATTCGGGCTTTGCTGTTTCGGCACGCCGCCGCGCAACCGCGATCGGATGGCATCGCCAATTCAGCATCGCATTGGATCATTTTCGTGGCTCGGTCGAGAATCCCGGCCTGATGCTGGCGCTCGCATCGGGCGGAACCTGCGAGGGGCTGGTCCTTGACGTCGCGCCGGGAACCGAACACGATTCCCTGCGGGCCGTCCTGAAACGAGAACTGGTCGCGCACGAACTCGCCGCCAATGCGCGCTGGATCGAGGTCGAAATCGACGGGCAGCGGTCCGAGGCCCTGACCTTCTACGCCGATCCGATCGACGTTCCTCTGACCAAGTTGCCGGTCGCGGATCAGGCGCGGCTGTTGGCGCGCGCAAATGGCGCGGCGGGATCAGGCAGCGAATATCTGCTGCGCACCGCGCAGGGGTTGGAAGCCGCCGGCATCCGCGACCCTTACATCTGGGAATTGCAGGAGCTGGTCGCGGCAGAGATTGAAAGCTGGCCTGCCAAACAGCCCTAAAACTTCATGCCGACGCTGAAGGACGCACCCTCCGTGCCGATTCCGAAATTGGCAGCGCCGAAGCTGAATCCGATCAGTGCGCCGGTCCAGACCTGCTGCGCAGTGTGTTCACCCGCATGCACGCGGCTCCACCCGGTCAAACCTGCCGCACCATAAGCCAGGGCGCCAGCCTCGGGCTGGTCGTCAAAGCACTTGCCGGCAAGATCGGAGGCGCCGAAAAAAGCCGCCGCCGTGTGACCTGACGGAAAACCTTCGCCCTCGCCCGAAGGGCGGCGCGAAATCGGCTGCCCGTCGAAATATCGCTTCATCCCCAGAACCAACGCCGCCTGCAGCGCGCCCCGCACAACAAAATCCTCAACCCGGTCCTGATCGACGGCGCAGACGGCAGCGGCCAGCGGCAGACCGTATTTCATCGTCGTGCCGAAGCTCTCGAAAGGATCGGCGCTGACAGGCAGGGCCAAGGTTGCGGCAGACAGCATCGCAGCAAGCTTCATTCCGTTCACCTTTGCCACGCGCGCCATGAATGCAGGTCTGAATTGTTTCTGTCACCGATCGACACCAATCGCCAGAGCCCAATGCCCAATCTGCCACTTCCGCATTCAGCTCTCGTGCCGAAACGCACGGCCCGACACCTGGATGGAGTTTCCGGACGGGTTCTTCGCATTGGAAAACAGATAGCCATCGGCCTCATGGATCGGCGCGACGGCAAGGCCCATCTGCCCCGCGCGCCAACAGAAATCTTCGACATCCTCGATATCGAATAGCAGCTTCACCTGCCCCGCGTGTAAAACCACGCCATCTCGGTCAGGTGTGGCGTGTAACCATGATCCGGCCCACTGTCGCCAAATCGGTGACTTCCCCGCGTGAGATTTCCACCTCAGGATGAATCAGAGCACGCCGAGCCGCAAGACAACCCGCCCCGAGCACCATCAGACAGCGGGAATGGCATCAGTCCTCGCTACCCCCGTGTGGCCATGCGTTGCGCATCGGCACAAACGCCGCCGCGACCCGGGTGTGGCCCGGCAAAGGCGTCTTCTCAGCACCGCCGATTGGTACACGGCGAAAAGCAAAAGGCCCGGAGAAGCTCCGGGCCTTTCCGATCCAAACGACTGAGGCGTCAACCGGCGGTCTTTGCGGGCTCTTTCTTGGCCTCGACATGAATGATCAGCGGCTTGGCGGCGGCGTTGTCGACCGCCTCCTCGTTGACCACGACCTCCTCGACGCTTTCCAGCCCCGGCAGTTCGAACATGGTATCCAGCAGGATATCTTCCATGATCGAACGCAGCCCGCGCGCACCGGTCTTGCGCTTGATGGCGCGCTTGGCGATCGCCGACAGCGCGTCGTCGGTGAAGGTCAGCTTGACGCCTTCCAGTTCGAACAGGCGCTGATATTGCTTGACCAGAGCGTTCTTCGGCTTGGTCAGGATGATGATCAGCGCTTCTTCATCCAGGTCGGTCAGAGTGGCGATGACCGGCAGACGGCCGACGAATTCCGGAATCAGACCGAATTTCAGCAGATCCTCGGGTTCGAGTTCCTTGAACAACTCGCCCACACCGCGGTCGTCGTTTTCCTTGACCGCGGCACCAAAGCCCATCGCCGTGCCCTTGTTGCGCTGCGCGATGATCCGGTCCAGCCCTGCGAAGGCACCGCCACAAACGAACAGGATATTCGTCGTGTCGACCTGCAGGAATTCTTGCTGAGGATGCTTGCGCCCGCCCTGCGGCGGCACGCTGGCAACCGTGCCCTCCATGATCTTCAGCAGCGCCTGCTGCACGCCCTCACCCGACACGTCGCGAGTGATGGAAGGATTGTCGGATTTGCGGGTGATCTTGTCGACCTCGTCGATATAGACGATGCCGCGCTGCGCGCGTTCGACATTGTATTCCGACGCCTGCAACAGCTTGAGGATGATGTTTTCGACGTCCTCGCCGACATAACCGGCCTCGGTCAGCGTGGTCGCATCGGCCATGGTGAAGGGCACATCCAGAATGCGGGCCAGCGTCTGCGCCAGCAGCGTCTTGCCGCAGCCGGTCGGGCCGATCAGCAGGATGTTCGATTTCGCCAGTTCGATATCCGACTTGGCGCCGTGGTTCAGCCGCTTGTAGTGGTTGTGCACCGCCACCGACAACACGCGCTTGGCGCGTTCCTGACCGATGACATAATCGTCCAGCACCTGACAGATTTCCTGCGGTGTCGGCACGCCTTCGCCTGATTTCAGGCCTGAGGATTTCGTCTCCTCGCGAATAATGTCCATGCACAGCTCGACGCATTCGTCGCAGATGAACACGGTCGGGCCCGCAATCAGCTTGCGGACCTCGTGCTGGCTCTTGCCGCAAAAGCTGCAATAGAGCGTGTTCTTGCTGTCGTTTTCTGTCGCCATGCTACGTCCTTACGTCCAAGGCAGTCCCGCCAACCGGCGGGTCCACGAAGTACTGCCATGTTAGGGGCCACGGCCCCCGGTCTCAATCCCCAAACCGCAGCGCGGATGCGCCCCGCAGGTTTACTTCTTTTCTGCCTCGGCCTTGCCGCGCGGCGTCAGGACCTCGTCAATCAGGCCCCAATCCTTCGCCTCTTCGGGCGACATGAAGCGGTCGCGTTCCAGCGCGGCCTCGACATCAGCCAGCGACTGGCCGGTATGGTGGACATAGATCTCGTTCAAACGGCGCTTCAGCTTTTCGGTTTCGCGCGCGTGGATCAGGATGTCCGTGGCCTGCCCCTGGAACCCGCCCGACGGCTGGTGGACCATGACGCGGCTGTTGGGCAGCGAATACCGCTGGCCCTTTTCGCCGGCACACAGCAACAGCGACCCCATCGAGGCCGCCTGCCCGACCACCAGCGTCGAGACGCGCGGGCGAATATACTGCATGGTATCATAGATCGACAGACCGGCGGTCACGACACCGCCCGGGCTGTTGATGTACATGGAGATTTCCTTGGACGGGTTTTCCGCCTCAAGAAACAGCAACTGCGCGCAGATCAGCGTGGCCATGCCGTCATGGACCGGCCCGGACACGAAAATGATCCTTTCCTTCAGAAGTCGCGAAAAAATGTCATAGGCCCGTTCCCCGCGCGAGGTCTGTTCGACCACCATAGGAACAAGCGTGTTCATATAAAATTCTGCCGGATCGCTCATCAATCTTTCCTGCCCGATTGCCTGCCCTGTCGTTTACGGTCCGATTCGAGACCTGCCAGAGCGATGTTCTACCTGCGAAAGGTTGACAGAGTCTTAGTAACGCCCGATCTCATCCGCAAGGGATGCAGCGCATTTGAACCGAATGGGACGAAGGAAGAACGATGAAACTGATCGTGGGTCTGGGCAATCCGGGCGCGAAATATGCGGCGAACCGGCACAATATCGGCTTCATGGCCGTGGACCGGATCGCGGCCGATCATGGCTTTCAACCTTGGCGCAAACGCTTCCAGGCCGAGGTATCCGAGGGGCGGCTGGGTTCCGAAAAAGTCATGCTGATCAAGCCGATGACCTTCATGAACCTGTCCGGGCAGTCCGTCGGCGAGGCGATGCGATACCTGAAGCTGACGCCCGATGACGTGATCGTTTTTCATGACGAACTGGATCTCGCGCCGGGAAAATGCCGGGTCAAGCTGGGCGGCGGTCATGCCGGACATAACGGACTGCGTTCGATCCATCAGCATATCGGCGAAAGCTACACCCGCGTCCGTCTGGGCATCGGCCATCCGGGCCACAAGGATCGCGTCAGCGGCCATGTCCTGTCCGACTTCGCCAAGGCCGATCAGGATTGGCTGGACGACCTGCTGCGCGGCATTTCCGACGGCGCGGTCGCCCTGGCAGCGGGCGACGGGCCCGGCTTTCAGAACGCCGTCGCGCGCCGTGTGGCACCAAGCCGCAATCAGGGGGCAGCCGATACCAGCCCGAAAGGTGCCGCCAAACCGGCCCCGAAACCCGCCGACCCGGCCGAGCCGACTGCCCCGCAGAGCATCAGCGAAAAGCTGCAATCGCTGGCCGCAAGGTTCAAATGAAGCGGGCACGCTCGGGGCTGGGTCGCCCCCAGCGCCGCACGCCGCGGCACGGCGGTTGCCCGGCTGGCCGAGCGAAGTCGGCTCTCGCGAGGCGTGGGCGCCGTTTCGGCTTGCCGACACATTCGGCAATGGTCCGATCGCCTTGTCAAATCCCGACTATGGGGACATCCTGAGGGCGCAGCCGGTCCGTCAAAGGATGGCCGCGCATGTGCAGGAAAACGCAAGGAGACGCCTTATGGAGCCATCGGTGAACGTGCTGGGCGGGCCATTGCAGCCCTGCTCGATGGATCCGCTGACCGGCTTCTATCGCTATGGTTGCTGCAATACCGGGCCTCAGGATCAGGGCAGCCACACGGTTTGCGTCATCGTCACGGCCGAATTTCTGGCCCTGTCCAAATACCTTGGCAATGACCTGTCGACGCCACGGCCGGAATTCCGCTTTGCGGGTCTGAAACCCGGTGATCGCTGGTGTTTATGCGCGGCGCGCTTTCTGCAGGCGGCGCAGGAATTCGCGGCCCCCAACGTGGTTCTGGAAGCGACCCATGCCGGTGCCACCCGCATCATCCCACTCGAACTGTTGCGCGCCCACGCCGTCAATTCCGGAGAGACGCCGCGCCGCTGATCGGCTCAAGCCCCGCAACTCGGTCTGGCGGCGGTCGGGACGGCTGCGGGATCGAACAGATCTTCGATGAACAGGCTTAGCAGTTGGTGGCGATTGCCCACCCCGGCCTTGCGATAGACCGCCGCCGCCTGCGCCTTGATCGTCCCCTCGGATGTTCCCCGCAGCGCAGCGATTTCCGCCACGGACATGCCCTTGATCGAAAACAGCGCGACATCGCGTTCGGCCGGGGACAGTGCCCAATCGGTGAAGCGCTGATCGATCAGGTCCATGAAGGCGGATTTGGCGCGTGCCAGCTTTTCCTGCGCCTCGCGCCCTGCGCGCAGAGAAAGCGCCAGCATCCGCCCGCCAAGACCGATGCCGGCGATCAAGCCGACCGCCGCGCCGATATCAAGATATTCGGTATATTCCCAGGCAAGCGGTTCGTAATAAATGCCGAAAACCGAGGCGACCATGTCGCGTATCAGATAGATTGCACATATCGTCTGCAGCGCCAAGATGGCGACCAGCGGCGCCTGACGCAGAAACTGACCGCCCTGCCGAACAGCTGCCGTCTGCCCATCACTGAACGGGGCGTCAGTCATCGTCGTCATCATCGTCGTCGTCGTCGGAATCGCTGTCGTCCGAGCGGCTGTCGGAATCATCATCTGAATCGTCGTCGTCCCGGTCGTCGTCCGACCTGCCGGAACGATTGCCCGATTTGCTGCCCGAACTGTCGCGGCCCGATGATACCGGTCCTTCGCGGTCACCGTCATCATCGTCGACGACCGCCAGGCCGACGCTTTCGGTGCCGCCATCGGCATCCCGCACAAGATCCCGCAGCAGCGCGCCGTTACGCGGGTCGATCACGATCTCGCGCTGATGGCCGCGCCCGGTTGCGGTGACGACTACCTTCCCCAGCAAGGTCCGATGCACCTCGATCCGGTCATAGCCCTGATCCATCAGCTGTCGGGTGACCTGGCCGGCAACATCCCCCGCGGCCATGGCTGGCAGCGGCATCGCAAGCGCAATAGAGGCGGCGATCAGAAGGCCCGTTAAACGATGGCGAAAGGTCACAGAGGTATCCTCACGGCGGCGGAACAAGGGGCGCGCGCCGCCCCTTGACCGTTTTCGGCGCAGTCGCGAGCCAGATCAAGCCCGTTGCCGCGACAAGGCGGCAAAGGATGTGACCCGCGACGCCCTCAGTCATCATCATTGTCGTCGTCGCTATCGTCACTATCGCTGCCGTCATCGCTGTCGCTGTCGTCGCGACTATCGTCCCGGTCGTTGTCGTCCCGGTCATCGTCCCGACCATCATCGCGATCGCTGGCGTCATCGCCATCATCGTCACGGTCACTCGCATCGTCGCCGTCGTCATCACGGTCGTTGTCATCGTCACGGTCGTCTGCATCATCGCCGTCGTCATGATCGCCTGCATCGTCATCGTCATCTTCATCGGCATGGCCGCTGTCGTCCAAGTCATCACGATCATCGGCAATATCGGCCGCACGGCCCCCGCGCACGGTCTCGGTCTCCTGCTCAATCACCGAGCCAGTCCGCGTGTCATAGGTGATCTCGACTTTCTGGTCACCACGCCACGCTTCGATGCTAAGTTCATTCTCGCCACGATCGTGGTCCACTTCGATGTCGGTGAAGCCTTGCTCGGCCAGCGATTGCACGGCCGCATCCGTGCTGACCTGTGCCGAAGCCGCCGAAAGGCCCAGCACCACAAACACACTCGCCAAAGTCAATTCGTTCCGCATCTTAAGCTCCTATATGGAATGACGCCGTTCCCCGGCATGGACCCAGCTAAACAAGGCTGCACCCCGGCACCATTCAACCGAGGAGCTATCGGGCCCGTTTAAACAAAGGTTTATGCACAGAAATTGCTAGCACTCTATTGCTTGCATTTTAAATTCTTCAGGCGGCGTATTCCCTCGCCCGCAGCGTTCTATTTGCCGAATTTCGACCACAGCCGGCCAAGGCCTGCGACGCAGCAGGAAGGGCAATCGAAGCGGCATCAGAAAAAGCCGTCCCGACTTACGGGACGGCCAGAGGCTCAACCGCCGGCGTTGACCTCGACGCCTAGATGCTTGGCGACGGTAAAGATGTCCTTGTCCCCGCGACCTGACAGGTTGACCACCATCAAGTGATCCTTCGGCAGGGCCGGCGCGATCTTGGTAACGTGGGCAAGCGCATGGCTGGGTTCCAGCGCCGGGATGATGCCTTCTGTCCGGCACAGAAGCTGGAAAGCCTCAAGCGCCTCCTTGTCGGTGACATAGACATATTCGGCGCGCCCCTGATCGTGCAGCCAGGCGTGTTCCGGGCCGATGCCGGGGTAATCGAGCCCCGCGCTGATCGAATGCCCGTCAAGGATCTGTCCGTCCTCATCCTGCAGAAGATAGGTGCGATTGCCATGCAGCACGCCCGGACGGCCGCCGGTCAGGGATGCGCAATGTTCCATCCGTTCATCGACACCGTGGCCGCCGGCCTCGACCCCGATGATGCGAACGTCGGGGTCGTCGATGAAGGGGTGGAACAACCCCATCGCGTTCGACCCGCCACCGATGCAGGCCACGACGCTGTCAGGCAGCCGGCCCTCGGCGGCCACCATCTGCGCCTTTGTCTCGCGTCCGATGATCGCCTGAAAATCGCGCACCATGGCCGGATAGGGATGCGGCCCCGCAACGGTGCCGATGCAATAGAAGGTGTCGCGGACATTGGTCACCCAGTCGCGCATGGCATCGTTCATCGCATCCTTCAGCGTCCCCTTGCCCGAGGTGACCGACACCACCTCGGCCCCCAGCAAGCGCATCCGAAAGACGTTCGGCGCCTGCCGTTCGACATCGGTGGCGCCCATGTAGACGATGCATTTCAGCCCGAAACGCGCGCAGACAGTGGCGGTGGCAACACCGTGCTGCCCTGCCCCGGTTTCCGCGATGATGCGGGTCTTGCCCATGCGCCGCGCCAGCAGGATCTGGCCCAGCACGTTGTTGATCTTGTGGCTGCCGGTATGGTTCAGTTCTTCGCGCTTCAGAAAGATCTTCGCGCCGCCCAGTTCCTCGGTCAGGCGGGGGGCATGGTAAAGCGGGCTCGGCCGGCCGACATAATGCGCCCAGAGATCCTCCATCTCTGCCTCGAAGGCCGGGTCTTTCTTGGCGCGGTCATATTCCTGCTGCAGATCGAGGATCAGCGGCATCAGCGTCTCGCTGACGAAACGGCCGCCGAAGATGCCGAAGCGACCCTGGTCGTCCGGGCCCTGGCTGAGGGAATTGATGCGGTCGTCCATGTCACGCTCCTGTCGGTTCAACGTCCTGCGGGCTGGTGCTGTCGTAGCGAAGCGAGGGGGCCGCGGCAAGTCGGGCTTGCAGGCGCCCGCGCCACAGGTTACGCGAGGGCCGTCGGAGGAGTGGCAGAGTGGTTTAATGCACCGGTCTTGAAAACCGACGTAGGTGGAAGCCTACCGTGGGTTCGAATCCCACCTCCTCCGCCATTCACCGCCGATTGCCCTCTATAGTGCGATATTGCCGCCGATCACCGCATCGCCACCGGATGAGATAGCAAGCCGCCGATTCTACGCCACAGGCCGATATTTCTTGAGCCCAGCGCCGGCAGCTTCCGACCCCGTACAAGCCGTCAGGCTTTGACCTGCCACGGGATTGTTCCTCTAGATGCGATTAGAGTCCGATCCAAGTTGAGGACGGACAATAAATCGAACGAGATTTACGGACGAGCAGATCATCAGCATCCTGGCCGAGCATGATGCCGGTGCAAAGTGCGCCGATCTGTGCCGCTGATCCTCCCCCCGTGAAGTGTTCCGCCGTTATAATTGGGAAACGGAGGATCAGAAATGGCGAACAAGCGACCGAAGCCGGAAGAGATTGTGTCGAAGTTGCGGCAGGTTGAGGTTCTGATGGGGCAAGGGATGTCCCGTCTGGACGCGATCAGGAAGATCGGGTTTGTTGAACAGACCTATTACCGCTGGCGCAAGCAGTATGGTGGCATGGGTGTAGATCAGTTGAAGGAACTGAAGCGGTTGCAAACGGCTGCGACGCGCGGTCTCGGATCTGACGCTGGACAAACTCATTTTGACCGAGGCGGCCCGGGGAGTTTGAAGCGGTTCACGTCGTGATGAACGATCCAGTGGATCGTTCAAGCGCACAAACGGGCGGAGCCCCTGAGCCCCGCTCGCTGCCGGGCCTGCATCGATCATGTTCGCGGTGAGCTGGGCATTTCCGAACGCCGGGCATGTCGTGTGCTGCGCCAGCATCGCTCGACCCAGCGTAAGCTGCCGCAGGGCCGGGCTGACGAAGACCGGCTGGTCGCCGATATGATCGAGCTGGCGCGCCAATATGGCCGCTATGGTTATCGCAGGATTGCGGCCCTGTTGCGCGATGCAGGTTGGCAGGTGAACGACAAGCGTGTTGAGCGCTTATGGCGGCGTGAGGGGCTGAAAGTACCAATGAAACAACCGAAGAAGGGACGGCTCTGGCTGAACGACGGATCCTGCGTCCGGCTGCGACCGGAATACCGCGACCATGTCTGGTCCTATGATTTTGTCCATTGCCGAACCGATGACGGCAAGGCCTTTCGGACGCTGAACATCCTGGATGAGCACAGCCGCGAATGTCTGATGATCCGGGTGAAGCGCAGGCTGAACTCGACCGACGTGATCAATGCGTTGAGCGATCTGTTCATGCTGCGCGGCGTTCCTGCCTTCATCCGATCCGACAATGGCCCAGAGTTCATCGCCCAAGCCGTTCGAGACTGGATCGCAGCTGTCGGGGCGAAGACGGCCTGCATCGAACCGGGCTCACCCTGGGAGAACGGCTACTGCGAGAGCTTCAACGCCCGTTTCAGTGATGAGCTTCTGGACGGCGAGATCTTCTACAGCCTCCGCGCGGCGCAAATCGTCATCGAAACATGGAGGAAGCACTATAACACCAAGCGACCACACAGCGCTCTGGGCTACCGCCCACCGGCCCCCGAAAGCCTCATCCCGATGGATCAGAGGCCGGTCATGCACTAACAATCAAACCGGACCACTCAGGTGGGGCTGATCAAATGCACTTCCTCAGCCGACCGAACCGGCGGGGCGCTGCACCAAGTTCGCAAAGAATATTTATATTCCATTTGCTCGCGACCACCCTCATCGCAGTCGAAAAGCCATTGTCCATGTGCGCGTTCAATTCGTTCTCCTTACCCCCGGAGTAACCACTTACGCCTCCGTGCGTATTGGCGCTGCCCTGTCCAGATCATAGCTCTCCTCAAAACGGTAGGCGAGCCGAGTGTTGCGCCGATCGATATGGAGAGTTGGAATGAAGCCTACAATCAGCATCTTGGGGACCGGACGCATGGGATCGGCGCTTGCCGCCGCGCTTCTTCAGGCGGGATACCACACGAGCGTCTGAAACAGGACGGCAGAAAAGACCAAGGCGCTGGCTGAAGCTGGAGCCACAGTCGCGGCGTCGGTGCGCGAAGCCGTCGAAACAGCCGACATCATCGTCGTGAACGTCACCGACTACGCTGCAACCACGGCGCTATTGCGTAGCAAGGATGTTGCCTCGACCATCGACGGCAAGGTGATTTTGGAACTCACTTCGGGGACGCCGGATGGCGCGCGCGAAGCCGCTGAATGGGCCACCAAACACGGAGCCAGCCATCTCGATGGCGCGATCATGGCCACGCCCGATTTCATCGGCACCGAGGCCGGGACGATCCTGATCTCCGGACCACGGCCGGCTTTCGAAGCCAGCTCGGTCATGTTTGGCGCCCTTGGCGGCAATGTCCAGCATGTCGGTGTAGAACCGGGGCGGGCGAACGCGCTAGACAGCGCGCTGCTTGCTCTCATGTGGGGCGCGCTGTTTGGAACACTCCACGCGATTGCGGTGTGCCAGGCCGAAGACATTGATCTAGGCGAACTGGAGCGGCAATGGGCAGCAACCGCTCCCGTGCTTGATGGACTGGTGGCTGACCTCATCAAGCGGACGAATGCCGGTCGTTTTGCCAGCGACGAGGAGACCCTCTCTTCGATTTCCCCGCACCACAGCTCGCTCCAGCATCTGATTGAGTTGATGGAAGCGCGCAGGATCGACCGCTCGGTGGTCGATGGTTACGATACAATCTTCAAACGGGCGATTGACGCCGGCCGCGAGAATGATGATTTCGCATCGCTATCGCAGTTCCTGGGCAAACCCGGAGGTAAGTAGAATGGCGTTGACCACACTCATCGATCAATATTGCTCTGCCTGGTCAAAGGACGACGCCCAGCAGCGGCGAGCGCTGCTGCTCCCCATCTGGGGCGAGGACGCAACTTACACGGACCCGATGGTCCACGCTGCTGACGCGGAAGACCTTTTGGCGCATGTCGCAAGCATCCATGCGCGGTATCCCGGTGTCCGCATCTTGCGAACAAGCGACGTGGATGTCCATCATGGGATCGCGCGCTTCGCTTGGAAGTTCGTGACGCCCGATGGGCCGTCCTTCCCGGACGGTCTGGACATTGCCTTCCTTGACCCAAGCGAGACGCGAATTGCACGCATCATCGGCTTTTTTGGACCGTTACAGACCACAAAACAGAACTTTGGCTGACGTTGGCCTCAAGGTAGCAGGCTTGCTATAGGACGAAGTTACGCTGGGAAGAACGTTGATGCGAAGAAAATGAGGATCAACCTTCTCCCCAGCGTATGGCACCCGCATTCCCCTCACGTTGCGACACAGACGTTTTTCCGTCGCAGAATACCTGAATTCTCGCCAATGATCACAACGCACTTTCTCTCATAAAATAAATAATCATGCGCAGGTACTTATGCTCATCCACGAGCATCATTTCGTGGTCGAAGCTTAGCGTTTCCTGACCATCTACAATCGAGCTGACACCTAGCCTGTATTTTGCCGATCGCGGTTTGCTCCACCATCTTCGGAAGTCTGGCGATACGCAATTCAAGTCGTCGATCAATGAAAGAAGCGCCGGGTTTTCGGGTGCTGCCGCGAGGTCGTAACGAAAATTCGCGATCAGTCCTGGACCATCGTTCTGAAACGCCGGGTGGCGCCTGCGCAGTTCAGGATCGGCGAACACCATCCTGAGAAAATTGCGCTCAACGCGATCACGTGAAGCAAAGCCGAAAAGCTTATCGGCGGCTTCATTCCAGGCAACGACGTCCCAACCAAGATTAATCACATAGGCAGGCTTGGTCGCAAGATCTTCCATGACGGCCTGAATACGAGGATTGACAGAAGGCCAGTCATAAATGTCCGCAGGCGGCGGACGCCTGTGGGCCAAGAGGAAAAGATGACAGCACTCTGCATCGCTCAGCTTGAGGGCGCGTGAGATATTGAGAAGGAAAGCTTCCGAGACGCCAATCTCCCGACCTTGCTCGAACCATGTGTACCAGGTCAGGCCAACACCGGCGAGCGCGGCGACCTCCTCGCGGCGGAGACCCGGCGTTCGTCGACGCGCCGTTTCCGGAAGCCCAACATCCGCGGGCGAAAGGCGTTCGCGATGTCCCCGTAAAAAATCCGAGAGGTCCTTCTTGGTTCGATCAAGCGTTCGGCCAGCCATGGCAATTGCTCCGAGTAATAGGATAAACTGTCAAATAGTAACACGTTGCCTGCCGCCTACATACAAGCTCTGTTCAAGGAGGCAATATGGCTATCGACACCCTTACCTGCTCCGCAGAAATGCCCGCACCAGCCAGCATCAAGACCTGGCTGGGCTTGGCCGTTCTGGCGCTGCCAACGGTGCTACTCGGCCTGGATATGACTTTGCTCTATCTGGCGCTTCCCGCACTGGCGGAGGATCTTCAGCCGACCAGCACACAGACTCTATGGATCATGGACATATATGGCTTCATGATCGCGGGTTTTCTTATCACCATGGGTGCGCTTGGCGACCGGATCGGGCGTCGCAAACTTCTGCTGATCGGCGGTATTGCGTTTGCGGCCGCATCTGTTCTGGCCGCCTACTCGACCAGCCCTGAGATGCTGATTTTCGCCCGCGCCATCCTTGGTGTCGCGGGCGCGACGCTCATGCCGAGCACATTGGCCCTTATCAGCAACATGTTCGCAGTTCCATCTCAGCGCTCATTGGCCATCGGCTTTTGGGCGACGATGTTTGCATTGGGTATGGCCGCCGGGCCACTCGTTGGCGGTCTTCTTCTCGAACGGTTCTGGTGGGGGTCAGCGTTTCTTGTGGCGCTCCCGGTCGTGGGGATTTTACTCGTGGCGGGCCCCCTATTGCTGCCAGAGTATCGTGATCCCGCAAGGGGACGGTTCGATCTGTTCAGCGTAGCACTGTCGCTTCTTGGCATCCTGCCCGGGATATACGCGCTCAAAGAAGCCGCGAAGCATGGCATCGACGTGGCGACGATCCTGGCCGCAATCGCCAGCATCTTGTTCGCCGTTGCGTTCGTCAGAAGACAACTGAGCTTACGCGAACCCCTGCTCGACATACGCTTATTCGCCAACCGGTCCTTCTCGGCCGCATTGGTCATCTTGTTGCTCAGTCTTGTCGGCGTGAGCGGTGCGATGCTGCTCGTGACACAGTATCTCCAACTCGTGTCAGGATTTCCCCCGCTTATTGCTGGCATCTGGATGGGGCCACCGGCGTTGACGATGTTCCTGGCGGGCATAGTCGCTCCCCTCGTAGCGCGGCGCGTAAAACCTGGGCTGGTCGTGGGCGCGGCTATCGCACTTTCGGCATTGGGCTACGTCATGATGACCATGGTTGCGCCAACGGGTAGCGTCGGCCTTCTTCTGGCTGGGTTCTCGCTCGTCTATCTGGGGCTCGGGGTGATCGCCGCGCTCGGCACCGACCTCGTGGTCGGTGCCGCGCCGCCAGCCAAGGCCGGCGCGGCCTCGGCAATGTCAGAGATGGTCCAGGAATTGGGCGCAGCGCTCGGTGTCGCGATTATTGGAAGCATTGCGACGTTCATTTACGGTCGCGACCTTGCCAGTACGCTTTCCGCCGACCTTGATCCCTCACAGCTGGATGCGGTTACCGAAGGGCTTTCGACTGCGATTGCGCTTCAGGAATCTCTGCCCGCCAGTGTGATTGAGCAAGCCCGTGCTGCATTCGTTTCTGGCCTGAACGGTGCCGCGACTGTGGCCGCCATACTCGCGACCGCTCTCGTAATTCTGTCGATAGTGTCGTTGCGGCATGTCGGCGCGTCTGCGGCCGATGACCCGAATTAGAAGACGCCGACGATGGATTTAGGTGGAACCTTCGAGCCGCCGCTAGCGGCCGAAGGTTGATCACCGCGCGATCTAGCGTCGGCCGTGTTCACTTTGCCTTGACACGCGCCAGAATGATCACCGTCGCGATCAGACAGATTGCGCCACTCGCGGCAAACACCCCCCTGGATCCGACCGTCTCCAGCAGAAACCCACCGAAGCCGGCGCCAATCGCTATTGCCAAGTTTATCGCAGCGACGATCAGCCCGCCGCCGGTTTCAGCCTCATCCGATAGTGTTCGGGTAATCCAAGTTGACCACGACACCGGAACACCAGCAAAAACCAGCCCCCAGATCGCAATCAGCGCCGCATCAAGTGCCGGTATACCGCCGAAAGCGGACAGAGAGAGCGCGAGGACGACCATAACCATCGGCATGAGCAGCAATGCGAACCTGAGGGAGTGCTCGATCACATACGCGACAAGGTAGGTACCGATGAAATTCGCGATCCCGAAAGCAAACAGGATCGCGGTAACACCAGCCACCTGGACGTGGGTCACGTCTTCCAGGAAGGGACGGATGTAGGTGAAGAACGTGAAATGCCCGGCGAAGACAAGCAGAACTGCAAGCATGCCAATACCAATGCCCGGACGTCGCATCACATCAAGCAAGACATTGAGCGAACGTCGGTTGCGTGCAGGCAGCGAGGGAAGCGTCGCGAACTGGATCAGGGCAGCCACGACACCTAAGCCCGATGCGGCGACAAATACCCCGCGCCAGCCAATCAAGGCACCCAGATAACTGCCGACAGGCACCGCGACGACCGTGGCGGCGGATACGCCCATAAAGACGATGGCCAATGCGCGGGGAACTGCATCCGTTGGAACGAGCCTCATCACCGTTGCCGTCGAAAGCGTCCAGAATCCACCCAATGCGACGCCAAGCAAAATCCGCCCGACAAGGATCGTTGTTAACCCCGGCGCCGCTGCAACAATCAGATTTGAGACGATCAGCAAAAGAGAAAAGCCAATCAGCACAAGCCTGCGGTTCAGCGCACCGATCACGACCGATATCAACAAGCTTGTCACCAATGCGACAATCGCTGTAGCCGTTACCGCTTGTCCCGCCGCACCCTCACTGATCTGCAGCCCGCTCGCCATTGGCGTCAACAGACTTGCGGGCAAGAACTCCGCAGTCACAAGAGCGAACACACCCAATGACATTGAAACGACACCTGCCCAATGCGCATGCTTGTCTTGGGTGTCAGCTTGCTCCGCTTCCAGATTGATTTCCGGCGAAGCTGATATTTCAGTCGTCATGTCTCTATCCCACCTTGAGAACGTAATGGCTGGGATCTGGGGTAGAAATTCTGGACAATCTATGTCAGCTTTACCTGTATGCTTGATCGAAACCCCAGAGATGTCCCCCCACGAGACGCAGTAAGTGAGTTATTGATGGGGATGCGCCTGCAAGGTGCGCGGTATTGGCGCCTGCGGCTGTCGCCACCCTTCGGCATCCAGTTCGATGAGTTTAGCGGAGCGCGCTTTCATTTTGTCGGCCAAGGGCAAGCTTATCTGCTGCTGCCAAACCTCGAGCCTCGCCTGATGCAAGCCGGCGATGCTGTGCTGGTCCCACGGGGCCATCCTCACAAAGTTCTATCCGCGCCTCGTGTCCCATCTCGATCATTCGAAAGCTTTACGCCAGAGCCCGTCTGCGAAGTCTTTTGCGAAATCCGCGACTGTGATCCTTCGGTTTGCCGCACGACGGACTGCACGATCCTGACAGGCACGATGGAGCTTGATATGGCGACAATGCATCCACTGGTCTCTTTCATGCCAGAGGTGATGTCGGTCGGTGCCCTCCTCTCACGCCAGCCGGAAATGCGAACCATCCTGGCAGCGATGGAGCGCGAAATGTCCGAAGATCGGGCGGGCTCGGTAGGTGTGTTGGCACGCCTTGCCGATGTGATTGCGGCACTGATCGTCCGGGGATGGATAGAATGTGGATGCGATAATACGACTGGTGTGATTGCCGCACTGCAGGATCCGGGTCTGGCGCGCGTTCTGGTCGCGATCCACAGTGATCCATCCCGTGATTGGGATGTCCCATCTATGGCTGCATTGTTGGGGGCGTCTCGCTCGGCGTTTTCGGAGCGTTTCACAAAAACAGTCGGGCTGAGTCCGCTGCGTTATCTAACCGAGTTAAGGATGGGTATCGCCGCGAAACGGCTTGAAAGCGAGCATATTCCGGTGGCTCAGCTGGCCCATCAGTTGGGGTACGGATCACAGGCTGCGTTCAACCGGGCTTTCAAACGTGTCATCGGCGTACCCCCGGCAAGCTACCGAAAAACCAACTCGCCATTTTCTTCGAAGAGCGCCTGAGTGAAACCGGCCTGGGCATAGAATTCAGGATAGCCCGAGATTTCATTTGAACTCGACCAGTTTCCCCGCGGTTGCCTCGACAGGCGCGGTGCGCTAAGCGCCCGATGTCGGGTGACAGGAGGCCAGACACGGGACCCAAGACCTCGGATCGCTAGGCCGCAATAGCACATCATTCAGCTGTTCCGGCGTCGCCTAGGCTCAGGACTCATAGCCAGTAAATGACGAGGGCTGCGAGGGCTATGCCGGACAGGAAGACCTTCGGGCATCTGTCATATCGTGTCGCGACGCGTCGCTAGTCCTTTAGCCTGCCGAACATGATCTCGATACGGTTTCTCCGTTTGTATCGCTGCTTGTCAGACCGAACGGTTGTCTTGCGCTGTTTCCGACCCGGGATGCAGGGTCGTATACCCTTGTCTTTCAACGCTTCTCTGAACCAATCTGCGTCATAGCCGCGATCTCCGAGTAACCAGTCAACATCAGGAATACTGCTCAGCAAAGCTCGCGCTCCGATGTAGTCGCTGACCTGACCTGCGGTAACAAACAGGTTGAGCGGGCGGCCCTGGCTGTCGCAGATGGCGTGCAGCTTGGTGTTCATACCACCCTTTGTCCGACCAATCAGGCGGCCGCGCCCTCTTTTTTGACGCTCAAACTGGACGCTTTGCGGTGAGCCTTGAGGTAGGTCGCGTCGATCATCGCGGTCTTTTCCTCGCCGTGTTCGGCAGCCAACCCGGTCATCATCCGTGCGAAAATTCCTTTGTCGCTCCACCGCTTCCAACGGTTGTAGAGCGTCTTGTGTGGCCCGTATTCCTTAGGTGCGTCGCGCCAACGCAAACCATTGCGATTGATGAAGATAATGCCGCTCAGCACCCGTCGATCATCCACGCGGGGCGTGCCATGGGACTTCGGGAAAAAGGGCTCAAGTCGCGCCATCTGCGCGGCGCTCAACCAGAAACGATCAGACATGTTTACCGCTCGTTTTTCGAGCCGTGAACCATTCCGCCAACCGGAAATCAATAGGTCCTGAGCCTAGGGCTCAAAGCGAACCTTGGCCGCATCAGGCGTAGGAGCTCCGCTCTGAGATTCTTGGTTGCCGTGAGACGTCACGTGATTGAGTGGTTCATTCACTTTGTAGGGCTATGGCGTAGGTGTAGTTCTCTTTTTCATCGGCTTCGGCCCGCCATTCACCGCCGATTGTCGCCGAACATGGCCTATATGCCGTTGATCGCCGTGTACGTACCAAGTGGCGGTGAAACGCAGCATGCCTATGAAATTCTGAAAGCCGGAGAGGGCAATGTGGTCTTGCCCGCAATCAGGATGGCGAATGAAACGCGGCTCTGGCCCGATGGGCTTCATCACGCATCACACATCCCTCAGCATGATCGTTGACCAGCCTCATGGCCTGCATGAACGCATAAACTGTTGTAGGACCAACGAATTTCCAGCCCCGCTTACGCAGCTCTTTTGAAAGAGCCACCGACATGGGGGAAGTCGAGCGGCTTTGTGGAGGAGCCGTCTCGTCCCGAGGTTCGAAGCGCCAGATAAATGCGGCTAAGGACCCTTCGGCGTCCGCCAACTCGCAGGCACAACGCGCGTTGTTGATCACGGCTTCGATCTTGCCGCGGTGGCGTACGATTCCCACGTCACTCAACAGCCGGGCCACATCAGCTTCGTCGAACGACGCCACTTTGCGGAAGTCGAAACCCTGGAACGCCATCCGGAAATTATCGCGTTTGTTCAGGATCGTCCGCCAACTCAGGCCCGACTGAAAGCTCTCCAGGCACAGCTTCTCGAACAGACGGATATCGTCGGCAACCGGAAACCCCCACTCTTTGTCATGATAATCGAAAAACTCCGGCGCGGCAGCGCACCAGCCGCAACGAGAGCGCCCATCAGGGCCCGACACGGTCACGCTCATGCCGGTTCTTTCAGGAAATTCAGCGCCGGAATCGTGCGCTTTGCATCGATTTCGCGGATTTCGGCAGAGACAACACCATGTACCACGAATGGGTCGGTGGCCACTCGCGCCTCAAGTTCATCACGGCTCTCACCGTGCGAGATGATTGCGCCGCCCGCCGCCGGAGAAAGCGAGCCCACGCATAAGAATTTACCCTCGGCAAAACCCTGTGCGATCCAATCGTTATGCGCCGCCATGAATTCGGACGCGGCAGTTTTATTGTCGGAAAATTCCAGGAAGGTGATGAACATCTTTGTTCCTCTGCTCAGTTTTGGGGGATGGACATGCCAGATTGGTCGTCCAGCCATCTCTCAATTCCGGCAACTTCACGGTGAATGAAGGCTTCGTCCCGATATGCCGAGGCCATGACAGCCACACCTTGCGACCACGTCAGAAGATGCATCGCCCGTTCCTCAGCCTCATCTTCCAGGCCAAGGGCGCGAAACTGAACCGCCAGCCAGTCCCGAAACAGGCTGAATATCTTGGCGGCTCGGGACTGTGCGCCATGATCGAGCTTTGCCAATTCAGAACACAGTGTTCCAACGGGACAGCCGAAAGCCATGATCTTCGTGCGATTGACAACAAGTATATGGATAAAGGACAGGATACGTTCACGGGGTGTGCTCCCCTCCGCCTTCCACGCCTCTAGCATTTCGGCTGTTCGCCTTAATCGGCGGGAAATCACTGCATCCAGAATCGCATCTTTGGTTTTGAAGTGATGATAGAAGTTTCCCCGTGAAATACCGACCGCAACGGCAATGTCAGCGAAAGACGTGGCCTCAAACCCACCTTCGTAGAAAAGGTCGTCGGCTCTCTCGACAATCAGGTCACGGGTTACAGGGACGGTCATGCAAGGCATCCTATATTGCGACGCACCACCGCTAGGACGATTGACCTAGATTGTCAATTAAGTGGGTATGACAGCAATCAGCATGGTTGCGAATTGCTCATGCCTGTCATTCAGAGGGTTATGACTCAGCTGTACCCCCCCGTGTCGTCGGCTTCGGCCCGCCACGGCGCCCATCACCAGACGTAGCGTTTTTTTCAGTTCCGAGCCGAAGCCGGCAGAACAATCCCGCCCAAGGGGCCATTTTCCATCACCCGCATCCCCACGCCTGCGTCCGGGCGGCGGGCGACGGTTGCCGTCAGCCGCTCTCGTCAAACGGATCGGCAACCTTCGGCCAGTAGTTTCCATCCCGCTTTGTCAACGGGATGCCAGTCATATCCGGCGAAATCGCACCGCGGCCTCGCATGTGGATGATATCGGCGGCAATCGGCAGGAAGTTCAGGTAGAAGTGATTGCTCGACTTGACGACGATCACCTTGATCGTGCTGAGATCGAGGCCGGGAAGCGTGAATGTTTCGGGGCTGAGACACTGCGCCCGCTTCTCGCTGAGGATCAGATGCACGCCATCGGCCTCGATCCAGACCAATGCCCCCACATTCATCGTCGCGTCGCCCAGTCTGAGGGTGGAATCCCTGCTGATGCCTCGGACAACGACCCGAAGATCAACCGGATCGCCAGAGGATTTGCCGATCTTGCCGCCGACGCGCGCCTCCATCTGCGCGCCAATTCCGGCGTCGAGGCACATGTTGACCAAGACCGGATCCCAGAACATCCCGATCGCCACGTCCTTCATGCCACGGTCCAGCACCTCGCGCAGCACATAGGTCGCATCAGAGGGGGCGCCGCCGCCGGCATTGTCCGCGAAATCGGCCAGCACGACGGGGTAAGCGCCCGCATTCTCGGCGCGGTCAAGGGCCTCATTGACGGAGGGGTAATCAGTACCGACCTGATCGCGCAATGTCCAAAGCCGCTCGCCGAACTCGCGCGCGACGACCGATGCCTTTTCTGCATCGCCATCCGTAACAACCAGCATCCGCGTCCCGACCGAAGGGTTGTCGCCCCAAGGGAAGCCGTGCGCCAGAGATATGTGCAGGACGCCATCCTTTCCCTCACGCGCCATCATCTCATCGACAAAGCTGCGCATCGGTTCGGTGGGTGTCATGTACATCGAAATCATCCGGCAGTCATAATCGCGCATGACAGGCCTGATCTTGCCTCCAGCCGTATCGGCCACCATCGAAAAAAGCTCATGCGCGCGTTCACGTGCGTCCGTATGCGGATATTCCTTGAACAGCACGATCACATCCGCGCATTCGATCATCAGCGGTGTCAGGTGGCAGTGCGGGTCGATCTCAAGCCCGATGATTGCCTTCGGTCCAAGAATGGCACGCGCACGTGACAAGAGGTCGCCTTCGCAGTCGTCATAGCCCTGCGCCATCATCGCGCCATGCATCGAAAGGAGCAGTATGTCGGGCCGCTCTCTGCGGACATCGTCAAGAATTTCGTCCCGCATTTCTTCATACACCGCGCGGACCGTCGGCGCGGCTGGCGGGGCAACGGCGCTGAGGCTTTCGAAAACCTCCCAACCGCGAGCCTCGGCCAGTTGGCGCCATTCGATCAGCGGTTCGGTAGATACGATTGGTATCATTTTTGTGGCTTCGCGGGTCATCAGCTCTGTCTCGAACGCCAACCGCCCCGTCGGCATGGGCGCGAAAGAATTCGTTTCGGTCGCCAGACAGGCAATGAGTACTTTCATATCAGCATCCTTCTTCCGAGGCGGTACCGGCAATGCGGGCCTCTCGACGGTTATTCAGTTGACCATGCGTCCCCGCGCAACCGGCCCATATTAAGGAACTTCGTGTCGAGCATCGCGAGAGGTCGAACGCCTCGGCGGCGATCAGGACAGCGAGCCTTCGCCTTATTGCAACCTGTCCAATGGCTTGGCTGGATGGCTGCGCGAGGCCGTAACGCGGCGAACGCAGAAATGCAGAAGCAGCTCTGCAATCGAAAACAGGCCAATCAGCGCGAACCCGATTGGAATGGCCACGCTGAACACGGCCATCGACACGCCCATCGTGTCCGCCGTTCTGGCCATCGTCCGGGCGATATAGCCCGAGCCAAACTGACCGTTCAAACCCACAAGGCAGAACCACAGGACCGGCAAGGTAAAGATCAGCGCGGCGGCATTGCGAATGACCAGGAAACAATCCCCCATCAGCCCGGTCTTTTCCCGCATCTCGGGAAAGAGAGAGGGGTCTTCGTGGTTGCGGAACGCGCTCGCCGCCCCCAGAAGCCCTGCCCAAACCATCATGAAACGCGCGACCTCCTCGGTCCATGGCGGGGGCGTATCAAGCAAATAGCGCGCGAGCACCTGCCAACCGGCGCTCAGCACCATCACGATGATGGACAGAACGGCACCCCATAGGGCGATCCGTGCCAAGGCATCAGACACGCGGTCGAGTGCGAGTGCAAGCGCGCGCATTGCCCTAGTTCCCCATTGCCTGTTTCCAGGAATCCAGCAAGCCTTCCGGCATCGGGACCTGCTGCCACAATGGCATGGACAGCTGCTGGAACTCCAACCAGACATCCGGGCTTAGTGTTGTCACCTCGATCCCCGCCTCGCGCAGCTGATCGAGTTCGCTTGCGCGGCCGGCAAGCCATTCCCGATTGGCTGCCGTCGCCGCCGCAGCCGCGTCGTCAACGATCTGCTGTTCTTCGGCGCTGAGACCTTGATACCAGTCTTCGGAAATGACGATTGTGCGGTGCGCGGTCGACATCCGCGCATCGGTAAAGTGCTTTATGAAACCAGTATGGCCATACAGGATCGGCACGATCGGCGGATTGAGATAGCCATCTGCAATCCCTGTCTGAAGCGCGTTCGGCACCTCGTCCCAGCTGACGATGGTGCCGCGTGTGCCCCACAGCTCGTAGATGGCAATGTCCGTCTCATCCAGCGCGCGCATGCGAAGATCGGCCAGATCGGCGGGCGATTTGACGGCATGTTTCGTATTGAAGATCCCCGCGGGCAGACCCAGGCTGGAAATGCCGATGACACGAAGCCCGTGCGGCGCGGCCTCTTCGTTGATCTTGTCGATCATGCCGCCGTCATACAGGCCCTTATCCAAGGCAGCGAAATCGGGGACGAAATACGGCAGCGTCAGCGGCGTCAGGCTTGGCGCAAGCTGCGAGACGCGCTTTGTATCTGAAGACGACACCTCCAACAAACCCTGCTGGATCTGGTCCATTTTCTCTGCTTCATCGCCCAGTGAACCACGCTCGAATTCCTGCACTTCCATGCCGTGCGACTCGAGGTATTCGCCGAAGGTGTGAACCCAGACATATGTGCCGGATTTTTCCAGATCCGGCGCACCTTCAAGCGCAATCTTGACCGGGGCGGCGGACAATTGCGATGCGCAGACAATCATGGCAACGGTGCCTGCGCATAGTTTCATCACTGACATTTTTTGATCTCCTCTCCTGTTTGCGGTCGTGGCGACCGGATTTTCATTCCCAAAGACCCATTGCACGCGGCAGAAACAGCGTCAGGTCGGGGACGAATATGATGATGAGCAGCACGACGATCTCGATCAGCACGAATGGCAGAACTGCGCGCGCCAGTGCCCAATACTTCATCTTGGCAACCGTCGAGACGATCATCAGGCAGCCACCCAAGGGCGGCGTTACAAGGCCGACGCAAAGGTTGAAGCAGATGACAATGCCCAGATGAACGGGGTCCGCCCCATTTTCCAGCGCGATCGGCGCCAGCAATGGGACGACCAGGGCCAGTGCCATGATGATCTCGAAAAACATGCCTGCGACGATCAGCAGCAGGTTCATCGCAATCATGAACCCGACCGGGCCAAGGCCAAGCTCAGCAATCGTTGCGGCGATTGCTTGTGGAATACGCTCTAACGAGGCCAAATGGCCGAAGGCGGCAATGCCGCAAAGGACCATGAAGATCGAACCTGTCAGCTTGGCGGTGCGCGCGACGCTGGCCCGCAAGTCGTCAAAGGTGATGCCCGAATAGAAGCTGGAGGCGATGAGCGCGACGAATACAGCGACCGCCGCCGCCTCGGTCGGGGTCATCCAGCCCAAGACGATCCCGCCCACGATTATCAGCGGCAGCGATACCGCCGGAAGGGCAACCAGGACGGCACGAAGGGGTTCTGGCCGGTCTTCCTTTTCGATCCGTGGGTGATCATCCCGCCACGCATAAAAGGCGTTTGCGCCGAGAAGTGCGGACCCAAGCAAAAGGCCCGGCACGATCCCCGCCACAAATAAAGCGGCGACCGATGTCTGCATGATGGCGCCGTAGAATATGAGGATGATGGACGGCGGAACGATCGGCCCGATGATCGAGGATGCCGCCGTGATCGCCCCGGCATAGACTTCCGGATATCCCCGCTCTTTCATCGCCGGGATCAGCGTATTTGACAACGAAGCAGCATCCGCCACCGCCGAACCCGAAATCCCGGCGAAGAAGATGGATGAAAGAACGTTGACGTGGCCAAGCCCACCACGCAAGCGCCCGACGATGACCATCGACAGGTCAATCAGCGCACGGGTAATGCCACCGCGATTCATGATCTCGCCCGCCAGGATGAAAAGCGGCATCGAAAGCAGGGCGAAAACGCTGATATGGGAAAAAATCTTCTGCGGAAGCACCGCAAGATAGCGTGTGTTGTCGGTCGCGAAAAACGCAAGAACAGTGCTGGCGCCGAAGACATATGCCAACGCAAGACCCGACGCGAGGAACAGCGCCGTGGCGAAAGGGACCAGCCAGATCATGAAAGGCCCCCGCGATCTTCGACGCGAGGACACGGCGGACAGATCGTGTCGCCAAATATCCGGTGGTCCATGTCTTCCCATCCCCCCTGTCTCGCCCGCCGCTTGCGCACGGCGCGTTATGCATCACATACTATCGGCAAATTTTTCATTTGCAATAATGGAAAATTATTCAACTTCCATTCGACCCGAAAATCTGCTGTCTGCCCTGACGCCCAAGATGATACGCCCGACTTGTGCATATATAGCAAACACATAGGGCTATCTGTACCCACTCCCACGCCAGCCTTGCCGCAGAGTTCGAAACCTGTACCTCGGTCGCCTCCGGCTTCTGGCGGCAGATCGTGATCATTTTATCATTCGACAAATTTTTACCCGATGACATTGCGCGCCCCCGACGCCGTGCCTAGACTGCAAGATCTCAGGCACCCTCACCCCGGATCGCAAATGACCTCAAAGAACAGCGTTGTCGGCGGACCAAACGCATCCTTTGGCGCGCGCCTCAAGGCGCGTCGCAAGCACCAAAAAATGACCCTCACCGAGCTGGCAAAGCTTTCCGACGTTTCCGCATCCACGATCTCCAAAGTGGAAAACGACGCAGTTTCACCCACTTACGAAGTCATTGTGAAACTTGCACGCGGCTTGTCCACGACCATCAGCGAAATGTTCGGAGAGCCGACCTTGCCCGCCCCCGTCGAACGCGCGCCGCGCGGATGGCAAGTGATTGGCCGGCATGGCGAAGGTGTGCGACTGGAAACGGAAACCTACGACCACCTCTATCTCTGCTCAGAGCTCGTCGTAAAATCCATGGTTCCCTGCATCGTCCGCATCAAGGCGCGCACGCTCAGCGACTTCGGGCCGCTTACGCACCACCGGGGCGAAGAGTTCATTTATGTGCTGAAGGGAAAAATCGAACTGCATACCGAGTTCTACGCGTCGACCGTTTTGAATGAGGGTGACTTCGTTTATATCGACAGCACCATGGGCCATGCGTATCTGTGCGGTTCGGACGATGATGCCGTCGTGCTTGCCGTCTGCGCTGGCGGCGACCCGGGTGCCGAAGCCCCGGAACTGTAACACCGCCAGAGCCGGGCACCTTCCAACCGCGCGAACGAACAGCCTCGCGGCAGCTGCTATGTAAATTCTTGACGGCCACTCTCGCGCCAAAGTTTCCACCAGTTTTTCGTATATTATAATTTTCCTTTCAGAAAATTATTGCTATGCAGATTGCGTAGCTGCGCGCCGGCATGTCCGGTCAGCGCCTGACATCTGCTGCCAGCTTGATAGCCGACGCAAAAAAGAGAAACGTTCATGCCCAAAAAAGCCATCATCGTCGGTGCCGGTCTGGCCGGTCTGCAGACAGCTTGGTTCCTTCACAACGATGGCTGGGACGTAACTGTGGTGGAACGCCGCGAAGGCGTCGCATTGGAGACCAGCCTCGCCAATGGCGGGCTGATCACCCCCAGCCATGCGGCGCCGTGGAATTCGCCCGGTATCTTCAGGGCGCTTCTGTCATCGCTGAATGATGAGACAGCGGCGCTGTACCTCAAGGCATCGGCAATCCCCAGCTACTTGCTCTGGGGGATGAGGTTCCTGCGCAACTCGACATATTCCAGGTACTTCAGAACGATCGAGCGCAACAGCCGACTGGCGCATTTCAGCCAAGGCGTCCTTAACGAGATGACGGACAGCTTGGGCCTTCGTTTCGACAGCGACCGCCGCGGCACCATCATGTTCTATCGCAACCGGCGGTCACTCGACCGGGTGACACCCATCAACAAATATATTGCGGCGTCCGGTGTCAGGGTAAATCCGTGTTCAACGGACGAGCTGATAAGGATCGAGCCAGCGCTTGACAGGATAGGCGATGGATTGTGCGGGGGCTTCTACTACCCCGATGATCAGCATGGCGACGCGCATCTTTTCTGCCGAGCCCTGGCGGCCAGATTATCGGAAGCCGGCGTTGAACTGCGCTTCGGCGAAACCGTTAACGGCTTCGAAACCCAGGGGTCGCGTATCACTGGATTGGTGACCGACAAAGGTCGCCTTGCGGCCGATGCCGTCGTCCTGGCCGCCGGGTTCTGGAGCCGGGAAATCGGACGCAAGCTGCGGCTGAGGTTACCCATCAAACCCGTCAAGGGCTACTCGGTCACATTCGATGTGTCTCAGGCAAGCCGCAAGCCCGCCATTCCAGTTGTCGACGACGACGCGCATATCGGGATGACTCCGCTGGGCAATCGCATCCGCTTTGTCGGCACTGCCGAGTTCAGTGGCTATTCACCAGAGATCAACCCGACGCGCATCGATAATCTGCGTCGTGCAGCCCTGACGACATATCCCGATCTGGCGCCGATCATCAACGCGGCCGACCCCGTTTCCACCTGGTGCGGGCATCGGCCAATGACGCCAGACTGCCTGCCAATTGTCGGGCAGTCCGGGCCAGAGAACCTCTATCTGAACACCGGGCACGGATATCTTGGGTGGACAACGGCCAGCGGAACCTCTCGCGCTGTCGCCGATCTGATGTCTGGCAGGCAGCCTTACCTGAGCGAGGACCACTACAGCATGCGCCGTTTCTGAATTCCAACGCAAACAATGGAGACATGATGTCAATCGAAGCAATCGGGGGCCCCGTCACCCTTCCGGACGGAACACCAGTACCGCTATCCAAAGCCGCACGTGCAGGAGACTTTGTCTTTTTGTCCGGGCAGCTGGGCTTTGGTTCCGATGGCCGGGTGGTCGATGGCGGGATCGAGGCGCAGACGCGGCAATGCCTCGACAACATCCGGCATATCCTTGCCTCGACTGGCAGCGATCTGAAGGACGTGGTGCGCGCAACGATCTGGCTGACTGACGCGGCCGATTTCCCGGCGTTCAACCGGATCTATGCCGAGTACTTTCCTTCCCCTCCGCCTGCCCGCTCGACCGTATGCTCGGCGCTGATGCTGCCAAACGCCAAGGTAGAGATTGAAGTCACGGCCTATACGCCGAAGCTTTGAAATGGGATCGGGCCACTGACCGCCAGACGCAAGGCAGAGGCGGCCCGCCCGTAAGCTGGGTAGGTTTGAGCGGCGTCGGACAGGCACCAACACATCTCGGGCGGCGCGCCACGGCAATGCAGCAATTCGCGAGGCGATGGCGGCCAAGCAAGTTACCAGCCTGACCGCGACAGTATGCTGCTGGGTTGGTTAGTCGGACAGCTCCAGCCAGATATGCGCCAGTGCGGCCTCGGCCGTTTCCGGGCCGCCATTCTGGACACCCGCCTGCCAGATCGGCGCACCGGCAGCATAGCTGCCCGGCACCAGCCCGCCATTTTCGCATTGGCTGACGGCGCGCAGTCGACAGCCTCGGTCGCACGCGGCTGTCAGCACCGTAAGAAGCGCCGGGTCCGACATCATTGTGCCTGTGCCGTAAACGCGCAGCACCGCGCCATCCAGCTTTTTCAAAGCAGCGTCGATGACGGCGGCGGGTATGCCGGGCGTGATGGTCAACACCGCCAGCCGCTTGTCCGCGAAGGTCCGGTAACGAAGTGCGCCGTCCAGCGGCCGTTGCGCCACGCTGCGAAAGGCATTCGCATGTTGCGAATCCTGCTTGACCAGCCCCGAGGCTGGCAACACCTCACCCGCGAAGGCCAGCGAAACACCTGCCTCACCCGACATCACGGTTTTCAGCGCAAGCGCCAGATTTTCCTCGGCATCGCCACCCGTACCCAGTGGATGCATCGAGCCACACAACACGACCGGCCGGTCGATGCCTTGCAGCGCCTGCGACAAGGCGGCACCTGTATAGGTCATCGTATCCGTGCCGTGAGTAATCAGCACGCCGCCCGTCGCGGCATGGACGGCGTCTATCAGCCGGTTCCAATGCACTGGACCCACCTCTGCACTGTCCAGCAGCGGATCAAAGGCAACAACCCGGATCGTCACCCCTTCCGGGGTGATCTCTGCCAGCGCCTTTTCCACCAATCCGCTGGCAGGCCGCAGGCCGTCGGGTCCCGGCATCATGCCGATGGTCCCGCCGGTATGCAGGATCAGTATCTCATTTTTGGCAATCAATTCAGCACACCATCCATCGACCAGGCCACCAATGCGTCGGCGACCAGATCCGTCATGTCAACCAGTTGCTTGTCTGTGGCAATTTCCGCAATCAATGGCAGCTCCGTACAGGCAAGCAGGACGTGATCGGCGTCAAGCGCGTTTACCAGATCCGCGAAGCGTGGCCGCAGTGAGGCATTATGGCTGCCCAGCCTTTTGACATCATGGATCAACTCGTGCAGGGCAGCGGGATCAGCCGGACGCTCCACATCAATCAGCGTGTCAAGAAAGCGATAGGCTGACCACTCTCCCATCTCGGTTACCGGCGCCGCACCAAGAAGCGCGACACGCGATATGCCGGTCTTTTCGATCCAGCCCGTCAGGACTGACTGGAAGGAAAGAAGTCGCGCCGTCAGATCCAGCGCCTGAATCTTCGGCGCGTACCAGTTCAGCGTGTTGCAGGCGATCGCGAAGGCATCAACCTGCGGTGCCAGCACAGCCAGCGACCGCTGCATTGCGGCCCAGACCTCGGCCTCGTTGCGGGCCAGATCCATCGAAAGGCCCAGTTCCGGCTCTGACACGACGATGACCCGAGGGGCATCCGTATCACCACCGAAATCCGCGCCAAAGGCATCGGCGTTCTTTCGCAGGACTTTGGACCACAGATCCATTCCAGCCTCGGGTCCGGATCCGGTCACAATCCCCAGCGTGGGCCTTGTCTTCGAAGATCTAAGATTGTCGGGATTCATTGGATGCTCCGGGCATGGCGAATTAATCTGCCGCAGATTGCTTGACGAAGCCCGCTCGACACAATTAGGCAGACTGGCGCCAACTGGTGCATTTCGGTGCTGATAGCGAGACAGTTAACACCATGGAGTTCTTCGCGCCCAATTTGCGGCTGCTATGCAGCTACAAACCTTCGATTTCGCGCGTGGCCAGCGATCTGGACATCAACCGCAGCCAATTGAACCGCTATCTGGCCGGCAGCAGCTTTCCTCGCCGCCCCCTGCTGCGGCGGATCTGCGATTATTTTGGGGTTGAACCGCATGAGATCGTCCTGCCGCAAACCGACTTTTCAGAGATCGTACGCTTGCGCGGTCTCGATTCCGATCGTCTCGCCCACCGGGTGCAACGACATCTCGACCAGATCCGCGCCCGGGGTGACCGGCGGGTCCTGGAACTGACCGGAAGTTTCTTCGAATACTATTATTCCATGTCGCAGCGCGGGCGTATCGTCCGCTCACTTGTCGTCTTTGCGCCCGAGGGGGAACATGTCTTCTATCGCCGGCTGGAGCGGATGGGCCCGTTCAACCGACCGGGACGGCGGCATCACCGATATCAGGGAAGCGCGCTGTTGCTGGGCGACAGGATTTTCCTGAACGACTATGAATATGATAGCGGGATCGAACTGACGCAGAGCGTTCTTTATCCGGACTACACGCATACCTGGACATGTCTGCATGGCGTCAAAATCGGCGTATCTGCAAATCGCAACCACACGCCCTGCTCGGTCCGTACATATTTTGAACGCGCAGCCCCCGGCCTGCCCCTGATCGGCCACCTGCGCCGCTGTGGCGTTTTCGCGGCGGATAGCCCCGATATTCCTCCACATATTCCCGGACGGATCGACAACACAGCATCCGGCCCGCACGTCTTTGACGCTTGGTCAGGCAGCAGGGACTGATCCAGCACCGGCCCCGAAGCGGTTGGACCAGTGCCGAAATTCGACTTCGTCGTCATCGCCGATCATCGAAGGGCATCGCCTGCGGCATTTGCGATGAATTCGAACGCATGCCCAGGGTCGCAACCGAGATCAAGAAAAGACAGCGTTGAACGGCGGCAACCTTGAATGGCCGGGTCACGTCAACGCTCCTGCTTCATCTTGGCTGGGCTGACGGGTTTGAACGCGATGTCACAGTCCCTGGCAGCACAATATCAGCGAATGGTTCAGGCAGGCGCTTTCCTTTGGACAGGGCCGTCATCACCTGCGCGCGCGTGTGTCGAAGATGCCGCGCGCTTTCAAAGCGCAGCGCGTCTAACACCCCGTCGCGGGGATGCAGCTCGTGAATCTCGATCAGGTTGACGCGAGATATCCTCCTGCGACCTGCACCGAAAAGGTCACAGTTCGCGCCACGCGAAACGAGATGCGCCTCCGCGCCATGCCGATAGCGTGAAACACGGCCATTCAGGTGCAGCGAAATCGCATCGCCAATTTTGCGCGCGGTCGCTTGGGAATGACCTCGGCTGTGCAGATGATCCCGAACGCGCTCTCCGCCGCTCAGCGCAAAACACGCCTGGCAGAGCTCGGGCTTGTGGCTTTCGGTCAAGCCTAAATCATGCAGAATGGCAGCTGCAAAGAAGAGCGACGGGTCGAAGTCGATCCGTTCGTGCCGGGCAAGCAGCGCACCAAACAGATACGTTCGCCAGCTATGCGCCAGCAATGCCGGTGCATGCGTCTCTTCGGCCAATGCCAGCGCATCTGCGGTCAGCGCATTCATCGGGGGAAGCAGAACTTCGGTATCGGTCCATTCTGGCCGCAGCAACCCGAGCGTTTCGGTCACGCGATCCCACGAGTCAGCGGCTTTTACGAGGATCAGATTACCAAGCAGCCGCAGCTTCTCGTTCCATACAAGTGCGCCACGCCCCCCTGCGCCCCAATCCAAACTTCCCATGCCAGTTGCCTGTCTGTGTCCCATTGCGAGTATCGTTCGTCCCGATTATTTATGTACTGATGTGAACATAAATCCATGGATATAAGATTTATGCAAGACAGTACAAAAACAAAAAGGCCACGCGGCCGCCCTCCTGCCTATGATCGTGACGCAGCGCTGCTGGCGATCACAGAGACGTTCAGAAGGCAGGGCTATTCCGCCACATCGCTGGAGGAGTTGTCCCTGGCAACGGGGATGAACAGGCCAAGTCTTTTTGCCGCGTTTGGCAACAAGAAGACGATGTATCTTCTGGCGCTCGACGCGTTTCGCAATCGCATGGCGCAAGCAACCGAAGGCGCGCTGTCGGCGCGAATGTCCTTTTCAGAATCCCTGACGGCATTCTTTGACGCGGCCATCGAACTCTACTGCTCGGGCGAGGCGCGTGGGTGTCTGGTTTTTGGCACAGCCACAGCAGAAGCGCTTGAGGATCCGGATATCCAGGCCGTCCTTGCAGCGACCCTCAACGACGTAGAGCTGCAGCTGGAGAAGCTGGCCAGCGACACCGTGGCGCGCGGTGAAACCTCCTGCGCTCCGACAATAGCGGCCAAGATCCTGTCTGCCGTTCTGGCGGATATCGCGCTGCATGCGAGAGCCGGTGTTGACGAAGACGCGCTGAAAAGGCGGGCGCATGAAATGTTATCGGTGCTGACAACACGACCGCTTTAACGCTCCGCAGGACCTGCGCAATCATATCAGTTCATTGAAATCTGTTGCGACGTTGAACCCGCCTGCCGGGATGGCGGGGGAAGAACGAACCGGTCGGCGCTCAGAGGCGCGGCCGGCCAGTCTCCGAAGGGCGGATGGTCCCCGCAACCCCCTTTGGTACATAAAGAAAAAGGCCCCGCGAGGGACCTGCTTTCGGGCTTTCGCCAATATAACTGGCGGGCCGAAGCCGACGAAACCGAGAACTACACCTACGCTATACCCCTCCAAAGTGATTGATAAAAAACGGCCCCGGGGCAAGAGCGCCGGGACATTGTTACTGGCGACCCTCCAGCTCTCCACAGGGCAATGTGGAAGTGCGTTCTCCTCCGGGTCGCGCCGCAGCGGCCTACTTTGCCGGCAGTCATCGAACGAAGGCGAGTGCAGCATCGACGAGCTTGCGCCTTAGCGCGTCGTCACCGAAAGCCGACGGTCCGGCGCGTACCCAACCTTGCATCCGCCGGCCGCGAGAGATCATCGGAACCACGCAAGGCATATCCAGCGCCCAGCCGTCCCGGTCCTTGCCGATTCTGGCAAGCATCCCATCGTCGCGTGCCGCGCACAACAGATTGCCATCAAGCAGCCAAGCCCAGCCACCGAACATGGCCTTTTCCGTCAATCCAGACATGTCCCCAAGGTCGCCCCGTAAGATTTCTTCAAGGCCCTCATCGCGCGCCAAGACGTGTCTCCCAAATCACGCCGCGAGGCGGCGACTGCTTGTTTTGTTATACCGAGGGCGTTGCCCTCGCGCCACTAAGGTAAATGGAACTGTCCGGGGGCAATATCCCCAGCCTTCCGTGCGTCCAAGGGGCTTATGCAGGCCGGGAGATCCCCCTTCACCCCAACTGCTCTTGCTGGTTGCTACCCCCAGTCTCGGCGACGGCGAGAAGTTCAGGTGCGGTCGGCACCACTTTACGGTTCAGTGCTTATCGATGAAAGAGCTGACAAGCTCAAAGTAGCGGCTGTCCTTCTCCGCGTGAACCTGATGGCCACCTGCTTCGATCACATGCATTTCGGTTCCGGGGATAGCGTCGGCGATCTGTTTCGAGAGCGACAACGGCGTGAGCACGTCCTGATCGCCACAGATGACGCAAGTCGGACGACGGATTGTGCCGAGGCGCGCCAATTCATCGTGCGCTATGACCATATCGATGCGTTTGATCGCGACGTCGCGTTCCTCAGGCGCCTGAGCGGCGCGATCGATCCACGCTTGGATCATTTCCGGATTCTCTGCGGCGTATTCCGGGGCGAACAGGATCATGGCGAAAGCGGCATAAACAGTCGGCAAGTCGGCGTGCTCCATCAAATAGCGCAGGACGGAAAACTCACGGCGCATATAGGCGTCCGCGCAGGCAAAGGACGAAGTTAACGTCACACTGCGCACCAGTTCGCTATGGTCGAGCGCCATGATCTGAGCGATCGCGCCACCGGCCGACGAGCCGACAATATGCGCCGGCCCACCGCCGGCATGTCGCAGCACCGCAGCCATGTCCTGAGCATTTTGTGCCATTGTATGGCCATCTGCCGGCCGAGAACTTTGCCCGGTTCCGCGCTGATCCGGTAGCACCACATGGTAACGCCCGGCAAACCGTTCCACCTGTGGCCACCATGACATCCCAACTCCACCTAACCCTGCTATAAGCATGACCTTGGGTTTCTCTGGATTGCCCAACAATTGATAGTGGATGGTGGCGTTTTCGACTTCGACATGCGGCATGAAGGGAGTCCCTTGCTACGAGTATGGATTGATGCTGATTTTGGTGAACTATTGGAATCTGACGCTGCCACCATTCAGATGGCTCCGGGATCGTCCTCGGGCCTGACTGTGGCAATAGCGTTGAGCTCGGCCAGTTGTTGTTCGGGGATGATCAAGTGCTGGGCCGCGAGGTTCTCGCGGAGATGCGCAAGCGAGCCCGTGCCGGGGATCACCAGTACGTTCGGCGAACGGTGCAATAGCCAGGCGAGCGCCACTTGGCTGGGGGACGCGTCAAGTATTTGCGCGGTTCGCGACAACGCCTCGAACTGAAGCGGCTGGAACCCGCCGAGCGGGAAATAGGGAACATAGGCGATGCCGGCGGCGGCCAGTTCGTTGATGAGAGCGTCATCCCCGCGATGGGCCAGATTGTAGTGGTTCTGAACACAGGCAATGTCGCACAAGCCCCGTGCTTCCTTGACTTGCTCGTACGTTACGTTGCTTATGCCGATGTTTCGGACCAAGCCCTGGCGCTGGAGGTCGATCAGCACTGATAGAGGCTCTGCAATTGAACCTTTGACGGGACCATGCTTCGTCCCTGTCATTCGCAGGTTGACGATTTCAAGAACATCCAGTCCGAGATTGCGACGATTGTCCTCCACCGCCTTTGACAGGTCTGCGCGCGAGAGCGCCGGCTTCCACGATCCATCGCGGCCGCGCTTGGCGCGGATCTTGGTGACGAGAAGCAGATCGTGCGGATAGGGCGACAGCGCTTCACGGATAAGCAGATTGGTGACATGCGGCCCATAAAAGTCGCTGGTGTCGATGTGATCGACACCAAGAGCGACCGCTTCGCGCAAGATAATTCGCGCGGCCTCAGGATCGGATGGCGATCCCATCACGCCCGGGCCAGCGAGTTGCATGGCGCCATAGCCGATGCGCCGAACCAAATGGGCGCCGAATTTAAACGTCTCTTCCACAGATCATGCCTTTCATGCCTTGTTCGCGTGTCGAGGTTCCAATATATGAATGATCCTTCACGTTAGGAATTCGCGTTTCATGACCACCCCGGCAGCCACGCTGAAAGCCCGAAAATTACCCGTTCAAGATCGCTCCCGAGCGACGCGGGAAGCCCTTCATGCCGCGGTGATTCAGGTTTTGGTGCGCGATGGTGTAAGGCAATGCACCACCACCCGGGTGGCGGAGCGGGCCGGTGTTTCGGTGGGCAGCCTCTATCAATACTATCCCAACCGCGATGCGTTGCTTGCCGACGTGCTGAGCGAGCATCTGACGGGCATAGCAGACGCCATGAGCACGGCGTTGACTTCTGCATGCGGCAAACCAGTCGCCGAGGTTGCGGCAGCGCTGGTAACATCGTTTCTGGAAACCAAGTTGCGCAATCCCAATGAATCGAGTGCGCTTTACGCTGTTTCTGAAGAACTCGGCGGCAGCGCGATGATCGCGCAGTTACGTATACGAACGCTCGCGGACATCGCTGATGCCCTGCGATCAGCCCCTGATATTCGTCTCAATAATCCTGAAATGATTGGGGCAATCGCGTTCGGTGCATTGATAGGGCCGGTGCGATCGGTGCTTGAAGGCCATCTTGCCCGAGATCAAATCCCGGCAATAAAGGACGAGTTGATCGTAATGGTGACCGCCTATCTAAAGGCGGCAGGCAATATTTCCTGAACGGCACCACCATAACCGGAAGCTCATTGCATGCGGCAAACGGCGGGACATAGGCAATTTTCGGCAGCAACCGGCGGTGTTTGGCGCGCCGGAGACGGCGAAAGTAAGAACCACACCTACTCTATAGCCCCTAAATTAAGGCAAGAATGAATGGCTACATTGGGTGGAAAGGAGACAAGCAGCTTTCGGCACGGACTTTCGATAATACGGACGCTTTGTTGGCACCGCGCTTCTTCTTCAACGACACGGTCGAAATAGCACTCATTCGTGAGTTGACGCTGATTCAGCTGTTCGCGCGCTGACTGAGCCAGATACTGCCAATAATCAATGCGATACCGGCAATCTGAAGCGGGGTCAGCGTCTGTTCGAGAAAGCTCCATCCGAGCAGCACCGCCGTCAGCGGACTGAGGAACAGGAGCGATGATACGACCGAAGGAGATAATCGCCCGATGCCCCGAAACCAGAGTGCGTAGGTAAAAGCCGCTCCGATCAGGCCGAGCCATACCAACCCCAGAAGGTTGGAGAGCGTCGGAACAGGAATGGAACGTCCGGCGAGCAGAGCAACGGGAAGCAAAAGCAGGCCGCCGGCGGTCAATTGCCAAGCCGTGAAGGTGAGCGGCGATACCGGAGGTCGCCATCTGCGCGCCAAAATGCTTCCGAGTGCCATGGAGGTCGCGCCGGCGAGGCCGGCGGCAACACCGATGGCATCGAGCGCGGCGCTGGGTGTCAAAACGAGCAGGGCAACGCCGCCCATCCCGACAAGGGCGCCGATGATAGCTGATGGCCGCACCGGGCTGGAAAGAAGAAAGGAGGCCAGAAAGACGACGATCAGGGGCTGCGCCGAGAGCACGGTGCCGGCAACCCCTCCGGGCAACCGGTAGGCCGCGACAAACAGCATGCTCAGGAAAATCGAGATGTTGAGAGCGCCGAGCACGAATGCGCGCAACCACCAGATGCCGATCGGCAATTCTCGCACGATCATCATCAGCAGCAGGCCTGCGGGCAACGCCCGCAGCATGGCGACCGTGATCGGAGAGAATCCTGGCAAGAATTCTGTCGTCACCATATAGGTGCTGCCCCAGATAACAGGCGCAATCGCAGTCATGGCAAAATCGGTAACATTGGTTTTCATGATATCTGCAGAACCTCGGAAAGCGGTCGGCGCGGCTTCTGCGGCCAGTTGCCCGGTGCGGCGCGACCGACCGCAAGAAGCATTACGGGTGTCTCATTTCGGGCGAGGCCGAATTCGCGGGCCACGGCGTCGGCATCGAAGCCGCCCATAAGACCCGACGCAAGATTCATTGCCTCGGCGGCATACATGAGCGTCGCCGCGCCAAGGGCGGCCGAACGTATCGCCTCATCGCGGGCCGCGCGGGGTTCGGCGTATTGGACCCCCACATTCTCCTGCCAAACCGAAGCCATGTCTTGCGGCATGTGCCCGGCTTCGACGAACGGGCGCAGCCGGTCGGCAAGGGTTGTATGGTCGGGCGTCTGCCCGCAGATGATGAATGTGACGGCGGCCTCGGAAACCTTGGCTTGCCCATAGGCCAGTTGGCGCAGCCTCGTCTTCGCATTCTGTGTCCGCGCCGCAATGAAGCGCCAGTTCTGCAGATTGTAGGCCGTCGGCGCGCGCGTCGCGAGGCGAACGAGTTCTCCGATCTCGGTGTCGGTGAGCCTGTGAGACGCGTCGAATTGATTGGCGGAAACGCGCCGCTCGATAAGGTGGATGGTTGGATGAGGCATTGCGAAATTCCCTGACATTGCTTCGCAGATATAGAGAATTCACTTGCTGGACAGAATATGCCGGTATAGAAAGATACTCTTATCTGGTAGGAACTAATAAATGGACCGCTTCACAGCGTTGCAGGTGTTTCGGCATGTGGCTGAACTGGGCAGCTTTGCGGAAGCAGCCCGTAAGCTGGGCCTTTCTCCACCCGCCATCAGCAAGAATGTAGCGGAGCTTGAAGCGCATCTGGGGGTGCGCCTGATCAACCGGACAACACGGCGCATGGCTCTGACCGAGGAAGGCAGGATCTATCTCGACTCCGTCACCCGCGGCCTTGATGCGCTGACCGAGGCGGAAACGGCACTCTCGCTTGTCAAGACGTCGCCGTCCGGCACGCTGCGCGTGAGCGCGCCTATGACTGTCGCCCTCGTGCGATTTTCCGAAGCGATTCCGGAATTCCTCTCGCTCTACCCAGAACTGAAGCTCGACCTGCATCTCGATGACCGCCGGGTCGACATCGTTCGCGAAGGGTTCGATCTAGCGATACGCGGCAGCGGCAATCTTGAGGATTCAAGCCTGATTGCAAGAAAGCTGGCGGTCATGCCGCATGTGCTTTGCGCCGCACCGGCCTATTTCAAGCGGCATGGAAAACCGGAAACGCCATCTGATCTGAAAATTCTGGACCACATTCGTTTTCTGTTTGGCGGAAATGTCGATACCTGGGAATTCAAAAAGAGAGGGCGCACCGAAAGGATCGCCGTCCAGGCGCGCTACTCGGTAACGTCGAGCCTAGCCGTGCGTGATGCGTTGCGCGGTGGTCTCGGCGTCAGCCTGATTCCACTTCCCTACGTTGCGAAAGACCTGCGGGACGGACGGCTGCAATCGGTCCTGGATGACTGGACAACGACAGAAATCACACACTATGCGGTTTATCCATCGCGCCAGCATCTTGCGCCAAAAATCCGCGTCTTCCTCGACTTCCTGATCCAACAGTTTAGTCGTGCCCCGTCAGCTTTCGAGTGAGCGCAGAAGGTGACCTTCCATGCGGAATGGGGTCGCAAATTGTCGTTCGCTGGCTCTCAAGTTTTATCGGGCTGTAGCGTAGAACTGGCGGTTGTGCATGCCGATTGGTGGAATGCGGCAAACGACGGCGCATAGGCTATTTTCGGCGGAAATCGGCGGTGTTTGGCGGACGGTGAGGGATTCGAACCCTCGAGACGGTTCCCCGCCTACACACTTTCCAGGCGTGCGCCTTCGACCACTCGGCCAACCGTCCGTGCCCGCGCTACCTAACCGGTGTCGCGGGGAACCGCAAGATCAGAGCTTCGAAATCCGCTCTTGCAATGCAGCGAGTTGACGGCGGATTTCATCCATGTCGCCCTCGGGCGCCGGGGCGCTGTCCCCGTCGTCCGGTGCCGGACCCGACGCGCCCCCGCGCCAGCCGCCCATCATCGCCTTCAGGAAGGCCTGTTGCTGGCGCTGAAGCTGATCGAAGCCGGGCATTTTTGCCATCGGGCTGGTGCTGGACATCGCGGCCATGTTTTCCATCATCTTCGACTGCCCTTCACGCAGCATCTCGAAGCTGGCGGCCAGAAACTGCGGCACCACGGTTTGCGCCTGGCTGGTATAGCTGCGCACCAGATCGGTCAGCACATCCACCGGCAGGACGTTTTCGCCCCTGCCCTCGTGTTCGGCGATGATCTGCAGCAGATATTGCCGGGTCAATTCATCCCCGGTTTTCAGGTCGACGATCTTCACCTCGCGACCATCGCGAATGAAGGTCGCGATATCTTCGAGCGTGACGTAGTCACTGGTTTCGGTGTTATAAAGCCGCCGGCTGGCATAGCGCTTGATCAGCAAGGGCGTGGCGGCATCGGGCTTGGCCATCGGCTGTCCTCAATGGATGCATTTGCAGCATCTTGAGGACAATTTGCGGCAATTGCAAAGAAAAAAGGGGCAGCCATTCGGCCACCCCTTTTCACGTCCGTGCAGAAAAGCCGATCAGGCTTTCGTGGCGGTCGCGGCTTTCTTGACAGCTTCCTGAGCTTGCTTCGAAGCTTTCTCAGCGGTCTTCTGGGCGTCGTCGGCCAGGTTCTTGCCGGCAGCCATCAGCAGGTCGACGGTTTCCATCTGCAGTTTCTTGGCAACTTCAGCGAAAGCCGACATGTGCTCGGCAGCGGTTTCGGCCGAGGCGTTGGCGAAATCGGCGAAAGCCTTGGCATAAGCGCCGGCATCGTCTTTCTTGGTGGTCAGTTCGCCGATGCGGGCGATCGAGTCTTTCGCCCACTGGGCCGAGATCTCGGTCGAACGTTCAGCAGCCGACAGGGCCACGCGCGACAGCTTTTCGTTCAGGGCCGACTGGGTCTTGAACGCGTCCTGCATCGACGAAGTGTCGACCGGGAAGTTCGCCATCAGGTCTTGCATGGTCTTGGTGAAATCAGGGGTCTTGGCCATTTCTCTATCTCCATCTCGGCGGCTGGGGAGGAGGAGCGCCGCCTGTTCATTCCAGTGACCACAAGATAGATGCCGCACCGCAGCATTTCAACCTTTATTTTCTGCACTGCAGCAAAAATCAACCGATCACAAAAAATGTGCACGCAATCAAGGAGTTTCGTGGACGTACTCGCCCGGGGCAGCGCTGAATCCAGCCTCTGGACTGCGCGCGGCGACCATCTCGCCCGATTTTTCACGCAGCCATTCCTCCCAGACCGGCCACCAGCTGCCGGCAGCAAAACGGGCCGAGTCGAGCCACGCCTCTGGTCCACCCAGGAAATCGCCGTCATTGGTGTAATGGCCATACTTCTTCTTCGACGGCGGATTCACGATCCCGGCGATGTGACCCGATTCCGAAAGGATGAAGCGCTTGTCCTTCGATCCCATCTGCGCCACGCCGCGCCAGCTGTGTTTCCAAGGCGCGATATGGTCGGTCTCGCAGCCTATGGCACAAAGCGGCAACTGGATGTCCGACAGCTTCAACTGATGGCCCAGCATCGGATAGCCCTCGCCCACCAGCAGGTTCTGCTGGCACAGCCCGCGCAGGTAATCGGTCGTCATCTTGCCCGGCAGATTGGTCGCGTCGCCGTTCCAGTAAAGAAGATCGAAAGCCGGCGGCGCCTCTCCCATAAGATAGGACCGGATCGCCGGCCCCCAGACCAGATCGTTGGCGCGCAGGAAGCTCATCGTGCGGGTCATCAGGTGGGCGGCGAAAATGCCGGTGCGCGCGACCTCTGCGGCGATGCCCTCGACGAAATCGTCCTGAAGGAAGGGGGTAAACTCGCCCTGCTCATCAAAGTCCGTCAGCGTCGTGAAGAAGGTGGCCGAGTTCACCCGATCATCCCCACGCTGCGCCATCAGCGCCAGCGTCAGCGACAGCGTGGTGCCACCGATGCAATAGCCGACGGCGTTCAGCTTCGGCTCTGAAGTGATTTCCTCGACCGCGTCCATCACCGACAGATAGGCGCTGACATAATCGGCCAATCCGGTCTCGGCAAAGCTTGCGTCGGGGTTTTTCCAGGACACCACGAACAGCGTATAGCCCTGATCGACGATCCAGCGGATCAGGCTGTTTTCCGGCTTCAGGTCAAGAATGTAGAACTTGTTGATCCAGGGCGGAAACAGCACGATCGGCACGGCGTGCACCTGTTCGGTGCTGGGGCTGTACTGGATCAGTTCATACAGCCTTTCCTGACGGACGACACGGCCGGGTGCGGTGCCGATATTCTCACCCACCGCGAATGCGTTGCGGTCGGCCAGCGAGACGATCATCTCGCCGCCATGGGTCTCGACGTCGCGCACCAGGTTGGCCAGCCCCTTGACCAGGCTTTCGCCCTCGGTTTCAAGCGCGCGTTCGATGGCGTCGGGATTGGTGGCCAGGAAATTCGTCGGCGCGAACATGTCGATGATCTGGTTGGTCAGCCAGTTCAGCCGGTGCTGGTCGACCGGGTCCAGCATGTCCAGGTTCTGCGCCGCCTCGCGCATGGCGCGCGCGTTGATCTGGTACTGCGTCTTGACCAGATTGAAATAGGGGTGCGATTGCCAAAGCGGGTTGCGAAACCGCTTGTCGGTCTCGGCCTCGGCATCCTCGGGCGCGGTCAGCTTGCCGCGCGTCAGCTGCTGCTGCATCCCGGCGTAATGGGCCAGCGTCTCGCCCCAGTATTTCACCTGCTGCTCGACAATGCGGGCGGGCTGCTCGGACCACAGCTTGGCCCAGGCGAGGCCGGCATTGACGACAAGGTCGGCCCCCGGCGCCTCGACGCCCGGATCATGCATCGGACGCCGCGACAGCGCCGCCGCCAGCCGCTGGGTCAGCGCCTCGATCCGCTCCATGTTCTCGGCCAGTTGGGCAGGAACCTCTGGCGCCGCTGCCGGCGGGGGCGCAGCGGGTTCGGGCCGCGCCTGCACCGACGCCGCTTTCGCCATGTCAGCAGGCGGGCCCCCTGCCGGAGCAATTGGGGGCGCGACCTTCGCCGGTTTGGCGGCCACTTTCGGCTTCGCCGTTCTGTTCACCGCCTTTGGGGAGGCTGCCTTTCTGGCAGTTGTCTTTGCGCCAGCCTTTTTCGCCGCCCCCCTGGCCACAGCCGATTCCGCGCCGGCCGCTGATTTGGCCGCGGCCTTCGCCGCAGGCTTGCTTGCCCCCGCAGCTGCCCTCGCGGCAGGCGCGGAGGCTTCCGTTTGGGAAGGATTGGAGCGTTTTCCAGCAGTTGACCCAACGTCACCCTTGCTGCGTCCCGGAGATTTGCGTGCGTCCTTGCTTGCCATGACCAATCTTCCCCCCTACCTTTGCAAGACAAGCTTACCCGGCGCCCCCGTTTTGAAAAAGAGGGCATCGCGCCCGGTGCGTTGCCATACGAGGGACGAATGGCCAAACAGATATTGAAGGGGCTGATCTCCTACGACGCGATGGAGACGATCCGCAACACCAACGAATGGTTGGGCGCTTCGGCGCGCGCCATGGCCTCCTACCCGGCCTTCGCGATGGTTCCACACCCGATGTTCCGCCTGATGAGCGCGTGGGGCCGCGTCACCGAACGCAGCTTTGCGCGCATGGTCATCAAGCCCGATTGGAACATCCCGCCGATCCCCGGCGCAGATGGCCAGGACCACGTCGTCTATATCGAACCAGAACTGAAACGCGATTTCGGCGATCTGGTGCATTTCCGCGTCGCCCGGCGCGAACCCCTGTCACGCAAGATCCTGCTGGTCGCCCCGATGTCGGGCCATTACGCCACGCTGCTGCGCTCGACCGTGACCTCGCTTCTGCCGAATGCGGAAATCTATATCACCGACTGGCACAATGCCCGCGATATCCCTGTCAGCAAGGGCAAGTTCGACATCGAGGACTATACCCAATACCTCGTCGACTTCATGCGCCATCTCGGCCCCGACGTGAACGTCGTCGCGGTCTGCCAGCCGGCACCGCTGGCGCTCGCTGCCACCGCGCTGCTGGCAGAGGAAGACCCAAAGGCCCAGCCGCGCACCCTGACCCTGATCGGCGGCCCGATCGACCCTGACGCCGCCGCGACAGAGGTCACCGATTTCGGCAATCGCATGACGATGGGTGAACTGGAATACCTGGCAATCCAGCAGGTCGGCTTCAAATACAAGGGCGCGGGCCGGATGGTCTATCCGGGGCTGGCGCAGCTTACCTCGTTCATCGCCATGAATGCCGAAACCCATACCCGCGCCTTCATGGACAAGATCTTTGCCGAGGCGCGCGGCGAGGCCTCGGAAGGCGACAAGCACAACAAATTCTATGACGAATACCTTGCCGTCATGGACATGACCGCCGAATTCTACCTGTCGACGGTCGAACGCATCTTCAAAGGCCTGGAAATCGCCGAGAACCGCTTCACCGTGAACGGCAAGCCGGTCGATCTGGGCAAGATCAAGGATGTGGCTGTCTTCACCGTCGAAGGGGCGAATGACGACATCTCGGCACCGGGGCAATGCGTCGCCGCGCTGGATCTCTGCACAGGCCTGCCCGACGACAAGAAACGCCAGCACCTGGAACCCGGCGCCGGGCATTACGGCATTTTCGCAGGCAAAAGCTGGCGCCTCAACATCCGTCCGATCGTGCTGGACTTCATCGACGACAATTCCGGCGACGAAGCCCCTGCCCCGCGCCGTCGCCGCCCCGCCGGCAATGGTGAGGCCGCGGCCATCCCGGGCATCAACAGCAGCCGGATGCCGGTCTGATCATCGCCGATCCCGGATTACCGAAAGACAAGGGGCGCTGACCGCAAGGCCGCGCCCCTTCTTCATCTCCGCCCGGCGTAGGCATCCGGCATTCACTCTGGCCCAAATATCCAGAAAGCGGCCGCGCCCATCGCCCCTGCTCAGCCCATGCGCTCGGACGCGTATCCGCCGGGCGAGGCCGGAAACACCACCGTGCGCGAGCCATTCAGGAAGACCCGGTGATGGATATGGGCATGGATGGCGCGGGCCAATACCTGCGCCTCGACATCCCGGCCGAGGCTGACGTAATCCGCAGGGGATTGCGCATGGGTCACGCGCACGGTGTCCTGCTCGACAATCGGCCCCTCGTCCAGATCAGCGGTCACGTAATGCGCCGTTGCCCCGATCAGCTTCACCCCGCGCTCATAAGCCTGTTTATAGGGGTTCGCACCCTTGAAGCTGGGCAGGAACGAGTGGTGGATATTGATGATCCGCCCCGACATTTCCGAACACAACCGGTCCGAAAGGATCTGCATATAGCGCGCCAGCACCACCAGCTCGGCCCCGGTTTCACGCACGACCTCCATCAGGCGCGCCTCGGCTTCGGGCTTGTTCGCCGGCGTGACCTTGATCTGATGGAAAGGAATGTCGTGGTTCACGACCAGCTTCTGATAGGTCATGTGGTTCGAGACGACGCCGACAATATCAATCGGCAACGCCCCGATGCGCCAGCGATACAGGATGTCGTTCAGGCAATGGCCGAAGCTCGACACCATCAACAGCACCCGCATCCGATGGGCGGAATCGTAGATCGCGGCCTCCATCTGAAAATCTTCCGCGACCGGGGCGAAGCCTGCCTGCAGCGCCTCGGCACCTCGCCCGTCCTCGTCCTGAAAACTGACCCGCATGAAAAAGCGCCCCGATTCCAGATCGTCGAACTGGGCGGAATCGGTGATATTGCAGCCGTTCTGGGCCAGAAAGCTGGAAATCGCCGCAACGATCCCGCGCCGGGCCGGGCAGGTGACGGTCAGGATCAGGTCGGACATTGCAGGCTCTTTCTCTCTTAACGCAACCGGTGAAGGGCTAGCGGCAGTTGGCGCTGTGGGCAAGATGATGATTGCAATGCAGCACCTTAGGAACAGGCGCGCGCCGCAGCAAAACCCGCCTTATCGGCGCTTCCGGCAACCTGATCGTAAGTTACCGTGTCGGGCTTGTCCGAGGGGCGGATTGCGACGACCACACCCGCATCAACGTAAGCCGCAAGAAAGGCGATCTTCCCGTCGCATTCGCGCAGCCTCGGCCCCGCATCGACCGGCCCCGGCGCAAAGCCCATGAAGGGGCCAATGACCGCCAGCGGCTTTCCTGCACCCTGCCAGCGATAGATCAGCAGGGCATCCACGTTGTCGCCACTTGCGACAGCCGCGATCTCCTGCAGGCCGTCGCCATCGAAATCGGCCACGCCAAGCAGCACGACTTCGGTTATCGCAGGGGCAAAGCGCGCCTCGGTCAGAAACTCAATCCCGTTCATCGGCAGATCGGCGACCAGAACACGCCATCCGAGTTCACGGTCGCGCTGGATCGTCACCAGATCCGACCGGCCGTCATTGTCGATATCCGCCACTGCTGGCATGTCGCCCAGAAAGAACCCGCCCGGATCGACGTCCAGATGCCAGGTCAGGGCAAGACTTCCCCGCGCAAGGCTTTCCTCGCTGCGGCCTGAACGGGCGTTCTTCAGCCGCACGCGCGACCAGATCGGCCAATCACCTTCGTAATCGGCTGCGGTCGCCGGGTTTTCAAAACTTGCGCGGATTTCGGTTTCGGCAGATGCCACGGCAGGCAGGCAAGCCACAAAAGCCGCCAGCACCGCCGGAATGCGCATCAGATCTGCTTTTCGGGCAGGTTCACGACCAGACCGTCAAGCGCGTCGGTCACTTTCAGCTGGCACGTCAGACGCGAGCGCGCCGGATCGGGCTCCCAGGCGAAATCCAGCATGTCCTCTTCCATCGGATCCTTGGCAGGCAGCTTGTCGACCCATTCAGGCGCCACATAGACATGGCAGGTGGAACAGGCGCAGGCGCCGCCGCAATCGGCCTCGATCCCCGGCACGCCATTGTCGCGCGCGCCTTCCATGACGGTCATTCCCGGCTTGACGTCGATTTCGTGGACGGTTCCGTTATGTTCGATATAGGTGATCTTGGCCATGGCTGTATCCTTTAGCTATCCGCGAGATAGGCCATTCAGCCCGCAATGAAAAGGGCGGAGCCAAAGGCCCCGCCCGATCACATTGCCGCAGCTTATTCGGCGACGGACAGCGCCACGAAGCGCGGCTCGCCACCGCGCCGGATCATCAACAGCAGTGACTTGCGGCCAGCCTCGCGGGCCTCGTCCACGCGCGCCCGCAGATCGCGGATCGAGGCAACGGGCTGCTGGCCGGCCTCGGTGATGACATCACCCGGCGACAGGCCTTTGTCGGCCGCGTCCGAGGTCGGATCGACCCCGCGCACGACCAGACCGTCCTGCCCCTCGCCCATGCCCAGCTCAGCTGCGATTTCCGGGGTCAGGGTCTGCAGCTGCATCCCCAGCGTATCGCCGCTGGCATCGTCCGGCGTCGCAGGATCATCGCTGGCCGTGCCTTCGGCTGTCTCGCGCCGGCCCAGCGTGACCTTCAGCTCCTCGGATTCGCCATTGCGCAGGACGGTCACATCGACTTCCTCGCCGATCGGGGCCTGTGCCACGCGGGCGACCAGATCGCGGTCATCCTCGATCTCGTTGCCGGCGAAATTGGTGATGACATCGCCAGCCCGCACGCCCGCATCGGCGGCGGGGCCTTCGGGCACATCGGTGACCATTGCGCCCATACCGCTGTCCAGCCCCAGCGATTCCGCGATTTCCGGGGTCACGCGCTGGATCTTGACGCCCAGCCAGCCGCGACGGGTCTCGCCGAATTCACGCAGCTGGTCGATAACCGTGCCGACCACGTTCGACGCCATAGAAAAGCCGATCCCGATCGAGCCGCCATTCGGCGACAGGATCGCGGTGTTCACGCCGATCACCTTGCCATCCATGTTGAACAAGGGCCCGCCAGAGTTGCCGCGGTTGATCGAGGCGTCGGTCTGGATGAAGTCATCATAGGTCCCGGTCAGCGCCCGGCCGCGTGCCGAAACGATCCCGGTCGAGGCCGAGAAGCCCTGCCCCAGCGGGTTGCCAAGCGCCAGCACCCAGTCGCCGACACGGGCAGCGTCGCTGTCGCCGAAGCCGACATAGGGCAGATCGGTGGCCTCGACCTTCAGCAGCGCGATGTCGGTCTGCTTGTCGGTGCCGACAACCTCGGCCCGGCGGCGGGCGCCGTCGCGGAACTCGATCTCGATTTCATCGGCGCCTTCGATGACGTGATTGTTGGTGACGATATAGCCGTCATCGGAAATGACGAAACCCGAACCCAGCGCATTGGCACGCTGCGGCGGGCGTTGGCCGCCAAAGCGGGGATCGCCGCCCTCGCCCTGGTTCGGCATGGGAAAGCCGAAATCACGGAACAGGTCCGAAAAAGGGCTACCTTCAGGGAAGGCCGGGCCGGTCGGCTGTTCGATCACGGCGGTGGTGTTGATGTTGACGACGGCGGGCGAGACCTTCTCGACCAGGTCGGCAAAGCTGTCAGGCATGATCTGCTGACGGCGCGCCGCGGTATCGGGCGCGGCCAGCGGTGCATCGGTATTGGCCGGAGCGGCGGCCTCTTGCGCTGTGACGGGCATCGCGCCAAGCGTCAGCGCGGCCACCGAAACAGAGGCCAGGATATTGGAGAAGCGGGTGCGCATCGAATGTTCCTTTCATCAGAGCGCCTCGGGAAGTCAGCGCACGGCCATAGGGCCGGTTTGCATTTGCAGAGAACGGCAGATGGGGAGCCGTTGCAAATAAATCACGCTCCGCAGCAATGAACTCATCGTGATTTTTCTGTAACATGAAAAAGGGCGGCCGAAGCCGCCCTTTCTCGATCAGTTGGTTACCGGGGCTTCTGCCGGCGTTTCGACCGGCGGCTCGACTGCCTCCGTTTCGACGGTCTCCGTTTCAGCGGCCTCTGTTTCAGCGGCCTCCGTTTCGGCAGCCTCTGCTTCAGCGGCCTCTGCTTCAGCGGGCGGCGCCACATCCGTGCTTGCCGGATCCGTTGCCATCGCCGCGCCGGGCTCGGCGTCCCAGGGCATTTCCAGCGGCTTGGCCGTCACTGCGCTGTCAGCCCGGATCGGATCGGTCGCCGTTGGTGCTGCCGCGCCGTCCTGCGGGGGCAAGGTCGACAGGCTTTCTTCCTGCGGCAAATCCTCTGCCGGCGTCAGCGGCTGGGCATTCGCGGCCCCGTCGCGGCCCAGATAGGTGAAGAAATCACCTTCCGGCTGGATGACGATCTGCGAGTTTCCGGCCTGCAACGCCCGCTCATATGCGGTCATCGACCGCGTGAAGGCGAAGAATTCCGGGTCGCGCCCGAAGGCTTCGGCGAAGATCGCGTTGCGCGATGCGTCCGCCTCACCCCGGATGATCTCGGCATTGCGGCGCGCCTCCGAGGTCAGCTCGACCACGGTCCGGTCTGCGGCGGCGCGCACCCGGCGCGCGGCCTCGTTACCGCGGGCGATCTCGTCGGCGGCCTCGCGCTGGCGCTCGGCCCGCATCCGTTCATAGGTGGCCGAAAGGTTCTGCTCTGGCAGGTCGGTGCGGGTCAGGCGCACGTCGATGATCTCGACCCCCAACCCTTCCGAGTTGCGCCGCGCCTCATCGCGGATCTGGTTCATCAGCGCCGTGCGGTCATCCGAAAGCACGGTGGTCGAGGGCACGCCACCCAGCACCTCGCGGATGGCGGTGCGCACGATCGGGTCCAGACGGCCCATCGCGGCATCGGTCCCGCCGGCCCCGACGGCCTGACGGAAGCGGACGACATCGGTGATGCGCCAGCGCGCGAAAGCGTCGACGATCAGGCGGCGGTCATCCAGCGGGGTGATTTCGGCCGGGTTGGTCGCCAGCCCCAGCATACGGTCGTCATATTTGACAACCTGATCCATGAACGGGATCTTCATCCCCAGACCGGGCTGTTCCTGCACATCGACAACACGGCCCAGACGCAGCACCAGCGCCTTTTCACGTTCATCGACGATGAACAGCGACGAAGCGGCGATGACCCCCACCACGATCAGCGCAGGGATCGCCAGCGTGCCCAGTAGTTTCTTGCGTGCACTGGCCATCAGTTGCCCCCCGTCTGCGTCGTGGTCGTCGTCTCATTGGCAGCACCGGCCGGACGCGCGCCGCCCTGGCGCAGCTGGTCCAGCGGCAGATAGGGCACGACCCCGCTGCCGGCACCGTCATCCAGCAGGACCTTGTCGACCTGCCCCAGAACTTTTTCCATGGTTTCCAGATACATCCGCTTGCGCGTCACCTCGGGCGCCTTGGCATATTCGGCATAGACCGAATTGAAGCGCGCCGATTCACCCTGGGCCTCGTTCACGGCCTGGGCCCGGTAAGCCTCGGCTTCCTCGACCAGGGCAGCTGCTTCACCGCGGGCAGCTGCCAGAACGCGGTTGGCATATGCGTCAGCTTCCTTTTCCAGCGCATCGCGGCGCTGCTGGGCGGCCTGCACCTCGCGGAAGGCGTCGATCACCTCTCCCGGCGGGTCGGCCCGGTCAAGGTTGACGCGGACCACGTTGATCCCCGACTGATAGCTGTCCAGCGTCTGCTGGACCGACATCTTCAGATCCTCGGCGATGGCACCCCGGTCCCGGTTCAGGATCGGTGCCAGTTCAGAACGCGCGATAATGTCGCGCATCGAGGATTCCGCGACCGCCCGGATGGTGCCGGGGGCGTCGGCCAGGTTGAACAGGTATTTTTCCGGGTCCGAGATGTTCCAGACCACCTGATATTCCATGTTCACGATGTTCTGGTCACGGGTCAGCATCAGCCCGCTGTCGGTCGCTGTGACGGAACCACTGCCGCGCCGCGTCGAATCGGTCTGGCCGGTGCCGATTTCGGTCACGCGTTCGCCGGTGACCTGAACGATTTCCTTGGTCACGATCGGCCAAGGGGCAAAGTTCAGACCCGGATCGCCGGTTCCGACCGCACGCCCGAACAGGAATTCGACAGAGCGTTCTTCCGGCTTGACGGTATAGAAGCTGGCGAAGGCCCAAAGCCCGACCAGCACGATGGCACCAAGGCCAAGCGTCCGGCGGTCAAGGCTGAAACCCGGCCCCTGCGGCCGGCGCGGGCCACCACCCCCACCGTTGCCCGATCCGCGCCCGCCCATCAGCACGCGCAGCCGGTCCTGGCCCTTCTTCATCAGGTCTTCGATTTCCGGCATCTCGCCCGGACGGCGCGGCGGTTCGGGGCGCTGGTTGCCCTGTTCGCCCTGTTGCCCCCATGGCCGCTGCGGGCCGCGAGGCGGCTCCTTGCCGTCATTATCGCCGCCATTTCCGTTATTTCCGCCGCTGCCGCCGCCCCAGGGGCCCTGTGCCATCTGTCTGCCTCTTGCTGTTGTACTTGTGCCTGAAACTGGGGGCAAAGCCCCGAAAGTCAAGGCTTTGCCGATCTTCTCTATACTCTGCCCTACGCGGGCGCGGGCGCCTCATGCCGGCGCGAGGGCTGGCGCATCGTGACCAGTTCCTCGGCCAAAGTCGGGTGAACGGCGACGGTCAGATCGAAATCTTCCTTGGTCGCGCCCATGGTGATCGGGATCGCCACAAGCTGGATCAACTCGCCCGCCTCGGGCCCGAAGATCTGGCAGCCCAGAACCTTCCGCGTCGCCTCGTCCACGATCAGCTTCATCATCACCCGCGCATCCGAGCCCGCAAACAGCGATTTCATCGGCCGGAATCGGGTGTCATAGATCTCGACCCCGCCGCGCTGGATCGCCTCATCCTCGGTCATGCCGATGCTAGCGACCTCGTGCGGGCGGGTATAGACGGCGCTGGCAACAAGACCGTGATCCAGATTGTGAGGCTTGTTGCCAAAGATAGTATCGGCAAAGGCGTGCCCTTCGCGGATCGCCACCGGCGTCAAATTGACGCGGTCGGTCACATCGCCCACCGCGAAGATCGAGGGGATGTTCGTCTGCGACCATTCGTCCACGGCGACTGCGCCATTGGGGGCCAGCGTCACGCCGGCATTTTCCAGACCGAGACCCTTGGTATAGGGCGCGCGGCCGGTCGCGAAGATGACGGCGTCGAAATCCTCGACCTTGCCGTCTTCGAACGTGACGCGGGTCTGATCGCCCTGCTTGTCCAGCCGGGCCGGATTCTGCTTCAGCCGGACATGGATGCCGCTATCGGCCAGCTGCATGGTCAGCAATTCGCGCAGATCATTGTCAAAGCCGCGCAGCACCTTGTCACCGCGATAAACCAGCGTGGTATCGACGCCCAACCCGTTGAGGATGGTGGAAAATTCGCAGGCGATAAAGCCTCCGCCCACGACCAGAACCCGCCCCGGCAGCCGGTCCAGAAGGAACAGATCGTCCGAGATCATGCCCAGATCGTCACCGGGGATACCGGGCAGGTAAGGACGCCCGCCTGCGGCGATCAGGATATGCTTGGCGCTCACGCGCATGCCGTCGGCCAGTTCGACCTCGTGCGGGCCAACGATGTGGGCGCGCTGGTGGAAGATGTTGACGCCAGCAACTTCCAGCCCCTTGGTATAGGCGGCTTCAAGCCGGTTCAGTTCCGCATCCAGCCTGACCTTGAAGGCGTCCCAGCTGAAGTTGCCGGCGGTGGCGTCTTCCCAGCCGAAGCCGCGCGCCTGCGCCGCCTCTGCCGGCGCGGCCGAGGCGAAGACCATCAGCTTTTTCGGCACGCAGCCCCGGATCACGCAGGTGCCGCCCATCCGGCTTTCCTCGGCCAGTGCAACCTTGGCACCGTATCCGGCCGAGATCCGCGCAGCCCGCACCCCGCCAGAGCCGCCGCCGATCACGAACAGGTCATAATCGAAGCTCATTCCACGGCCTCCTCGACAACCAGTTCGACCACGCCGCCATCCGGTTGACCGACAATCGCCAGATCGCAGATGCCCAGAAACAGCCCGTTTTCCACCACGCCGGGCAGCGCGTTCAGCGCCACCGACAGCCGCGCCGCGTCCGGGATCGCCTCCAGCGCCAGATCGAGGATATAGTTCCCCTCATCCGTCAGCACCGGGGCCTCGCCCTGCATGCGCCGCACCACCGGGCGACCTTCCAGTTCCAGATCGGCCAAGACCCGCTCGATCAGCGCCTGCGTGGTCTGCCAGCCGAACGGGATCACCTCGACCGGCAGCTTGAAGGCGCCCAGCACCTCGACCACCTTGCCGCCATCGGCGATCACCACCATCCGGTCGGATGCGCGCGCCACGATCTTTTCGCGCAGCAGCGCCGCGCCGCCGCCCTTGATCAGGTTCAGGTCGGGGTCCAATTCGTCCGCGCCGTCGATGGTCAGGTCCAGCCAGCCGATATCGTCCAGCGTCTCGATCCTGATACCAAGGCTTTCGGCCAGTTCCGCCGTCGCCTTGCTGGTCGAGGCGCAGCGCAGCTTCAGCCCCTCGGCCTTCACCCGCTCGGCCAGCCGGTGAACCAGAAACACCGCGGTCGAGCCGGTGCCGAGGCCCAGCCGCATCCCGTCTTGCACCAATGCGACGGCCGCAGTGGCAGCGGCGTTCTTGGCGGTATCGGCGGGGGAAAGGTCGGTCATGGCTCTGGTCCCTTTGGCAGCATGTATCGCCCGCCTTATCTAGCCTGCCCGCGCCGCGATAGACAGGGGGCGAGTTACGAAAAGACCGGCAAGCCGCCCATGCGCCCCGATTGCGCGGGCGCCGCGCCTGCACTAGACCGGCGCCATGCAAAGCCTCGACCAGATCGCCGTCATCATCACCGCCGCCGGACGCGGCAGCCGCATGGGCGGCGCGCCAAAGCAATGGCGCGACCTGTCGGGGCGCAGCGTGCTGGCGCGCAGCATCGACGCCTTTGCGGGTTTCGGCCGCATCGTCGTGACCGTCAGCCCCGAGGACATGGCCCATGCCGTCCAGACGCTTGGCGGCAATGTCACATTGGTCGCTGGCGGCGCGACCCGGTCCGACAGCGTCCGCGCCGGGCTGGAGGTGCTGGACGGCAGCGGCATCACCCATGTGCTGATCCATGACGGTGCCCGCCCGCTGGTCTCCTCTGCGGTGATCGCGGGCGTGGTCGACGCATTGGCAGCCGGTGCCGTGGCCGCCGCCCCCGCCCTGCCCGTCACCGATGCGCTGTGGCGTGGCACCGATGGCCGCGTCACCGGCACCGCCCCGCGCGAGGGGCTGTTTCGCGCCCAGACCCCGCAGGGCTTCCGTCTGGACACCATTCTGGCCGCGCATCGCGCCTTTCCCGAAGGCGCGGCGGATGATGTCGAACAGGCGCAGAAAGCCGGGCATGAGGTGGCGATTACCGAAGGCGCGGAAGACAATCTGAAACTCACCTACGGGCCGGATTTCGACCGCGCCCGCCGAATCCTGGGGACCGCGATGGATATTCGCCTTGGCAATGGTTTTGACGTGCATGCTTTCGAGGAAGGCGATCACGTCACGCTCTGCGGGGTGCGGGTGCCGCATGATCGCGGGTTGAAAGGGCATTCGGACGCCGATGTCGGCATGCATGCCCTGACCGACGCGATCTATGGCGCGCTGGCAATGGGCGATATCGGCCGGCATTTCCCGCCGTCGGACCCGCAATGGAAAGGCGCCGACAGCGCCATTTTCCTGCGCCACGCCGCCGATCTGGCCCGCACGCAGGGCTTCAGCTTCGGCAATGCCGATGTGACCCTAATCTGCGAAGCGCCCAAGATCGGCCCCCATGCGCGCGCCATGCAGGACCGCCTGGCCGAGATCATGGGGATCGAGCCGGGCCGGGTGTCGGTCAAGGCCACCACCTCGGAACGGCTGGGCTTTACCGGCCGTGGCGAAGGCATCGCCGCCATCGCCACCGCCACGCTGATGAAAGGATAAGCCATGGACCGCATGATTGTGACCTGGTTCGGCGCCGGCCTGATGAAACCCGCCCCCGGCACCTGGGGATCGGCGGTGGCCGTCGCCTGCGGGGTGCTGATCCACTGGATCGGCAGCTTCCCGCTGCTGGCACTGGCAACCCTCGCTGTCACAGCGTTGGGTTTCTGGTCGGTCGCCCGCTATACTCGCGGGATGGAAGATCCCGACCGGTCCGAAATCGTCATCGATGAGGTCGCGGGTCAGTGGCTGGCCCTGTGCTTCCCGTCCTATGGCTTCTGGCATGCCGGTCTGGAATCGACCAATTTTCCCTGGCCCGGCTATGTCGCGGCCTTCCTGTTCTTCCGCCTGTTCGACATCTGGAAGCCTTGGCTGGTCGGCCGCGCCGACCGCGAAGGCGGCACCATGGGCGTCATGCTTGACGACCTGTGGGCGGGCCTGTTCGCGGGTCTCGCCACCATGGTCTGCGCCGGCATCTGGCACGGGCTGGTGATGTGAGCGCGGCAGCCGAGATCCTCGCCGCCGCCCGCGCGCAGGGGCTGATGATCGCCACGGCGGAAAGCTGTACCGGCGGCATGATCGCGGCGGCGCTGACGGCGGTGCCGGGATCATCAGATGTGTTCGAGCGCGGCTTCGTCACCTATTCCAACGCCGCCAAGGAGAACATGCTGGGCATCCGCGAAACAACGCTGGCAGCGCATGGCGCGGTCAGCGAGGAAATCGCCGCCGAGATGGCGCTGGGTGCGCGGCACAATTCCAAGGCGGCGCTGACCGTGTCAGTCACCGGTATCGCCGGCCCCGGCGGGTCGGATCACAAGCCCGAGGGGCGCGTCTGCTTCGGCATTGCCACCCAGACCGGCGTGGCCACGGAAACGGTCGAGTTCGGCGCGCTTGGCCGCGAACAGGTCCGCGCAGCCGCCACCGAACACGCGCTGGCGCTGCTGCTGGCGGCGCTGGCATGAAAAAGGCGCGGCCCCAAGGCCGCGCCCATGTTCCCATCGGCTGAACCCGATCAGCGGGCGGTTTCGCGCACCACTTCACCTTGGGGCGTTACGGTCACCATGACCGCCTCACCTTGCGGATTGGTGGCCTCGACCAGCACGCCGCCACGGGTCGGGCGCATCCCTGCCAGTTCAGTGTAACCGCTGCCTTCCAGCGTACCGCGCAGGGCGGATTCGTCGATGGCCGGCGGCATTCCTTCGGGCGGCATCCCCCCTTGCGGAGGTGCCATCTCACGACCGGGACCCCGGTCGCCGCGATCCCCACGGTCCCCGCGATCTCCCCGATCACCCCTGTCGCCGCGGTCGCCACGATCACCCCGGTCTCCGCGAGCACCCCGGTCGCCATGCTTCTCGCCGCGCTTGCCGTGCATGTCACCGCGACCCATCCAGCCGCCACGGCCTTCGCGCCCGCCACGGTCGAAATGCATCAACTCACCTTCGGCGCTGAATCCGATCCGCACCTCATCGCCCGAGGCATCCTGCCCCGCAGCCATGACCGCCCCATCGCGCGTACCGATGGCGTTCAGCTCGGTAATTTCGGGCAGGACGGGGTTGGCGCGTGCGGCCTCGGGCAGCAGCGCATCGACCACTGCGGCAGGCAGCGCCGAGCCTTCGGCGGTGCCCATCGCGACCAGCTGGCCTTCGCCGTTCACCAGCGCATCAAAGGACTTGCCGGTCTCGGCAATGGTGCCTTCCACCCGCATCCCACCGCGCGGGCCGGGCGTGCTGGTTACCTCCGTGAAGGCGCTGCCTTGCAGGATTTCGGGCAGGGCAACCTCTGCCGGGGCAGAGGCGGCAGGCGCCTCAGCCGGGGCTTCTGCGGGTGCGGTCTGCGCATTGGCCAGCCCAGCCCCGAATACGGCCAGAAGCGCCATACCGGCGACGGAAGCTTTCAACTTGCTGCTCATGTTTCTTCCTTTCGAAATGGTCAGAGGGCGTCGCCCCCGATATCGCCGGTCTAGCGAATCATTTGCGAACCAATCACCAATGAGCCATTGGGATTCCGTTTACCTTATCCGGGCTAAATTGCCGATATGATCCGTATCGCCCTTCTATTGCTGGCGCTTGCCCCGCCCGCCTTGGCGCAGCCGGCGCGGCCCCAGCCGCTGATGCCGCTTCACGAGGCCGTGAAGATCGTGGCCGGGCGTTTCGACGGCAGGCTGCTGGCGGCGCGGCTCGATCAGCCCCGGCCTTATGAATTCGCGCTGGGGGCCGAGGTCGTGCAGGAAATGACGCTGCTGTCTCCGCAGGGCAATATCCTGCTGTTCCGGCTGGACGCAGTGACCGGCAAGGTGCTGGAGGTACGCGGACGCGGCCTGACCAAAGCGCGAAAGGGAAACGGCAGCATGGAAAAGGAACGCGACTGATGCGCTGCCTGATTGTCGAAGACGACCCGACCCTGTCCGCCCAGCTTGCCCAGACCATGCAGGATGCGGGGTTCGTGACCGATTGCGCCAGCGATGGCGAACAGGGCGAATATCTGGGCGCGACGGAAAGCTATGACGTGGCGGTGCTGGATCTGGGCCTGCCCGGCATGCCCGGCATCGCGGTACTGGAAAGCTGGCGCGCGGCGGGCATCGCCATGCCGGTGCTGATCCTGACGGCGCGCGGCGAATGGGCCGACAAGGTCGCAGGCTTTCGCGCCGGGGCCGATGACTATGCCGTCAAACCCTTCCGCCTGGACGAGGTGGCGATCCGCGCCCAGACGCTGGTCCGCCGCGCCGCCGGCCATGCCCAGCCGGTGATTGCGGCGGGCGCGCTGCGGCTGGACAGCCAGTTGGGCGTCATCACCCGCGACGGGCTGGCGCTGAAACTGACCGCGTTCGAGCAGCGCATCCTTTCCTATCTGATCCACCACAAGAACCGCGTCGTGTCGCGCACGGAACTGGCTGAACATCTGTACGACGCCAATGCCGACCGCGATTTCAAATCGATCGAGGTGGTGATCGGCCGGCTGCGCAAGAAGACCGGCGAAGGCGTGATCGAGACCCGCCGCGGCGAGGGCTATGTGCTGCGGGACCAACCGTGACCGGCTGGCGTTCGATCCGGGGGCGGTTGCTGTGGCTGTCGGCTGCTTGGCTGGTGATGGCGCTGCTGGCGGCGTGGCTGGTCATCGGCGGCGTGCTGGAACGCTTTGTCACCACCCGCTTTGACGCCGAAACCGCCGCCGTCGCCGATGCACTGATGGCCGCGACCGAGGCCGACGCGCAGGGCCTTGCGCAGTTGCCCGATCCGCTGACCGATCCACGCTTCACCGCGCCGCTTTCGGGCTGGTACTGGCAGATCGCGGCGGATGGGCAGGTCTTTGCGACCTCGGATTCGCTGTATCAGGCGCAGTTGGCCGGCGATGCGGGGCCGGACGGCGCCGCCCTGCGCCTGACCCGGCGCGACTTCACCATCCCCGGCAGTACCGAGGCGCTGAGCCTGACCGTCACCGCCCCACAGGCAGAAATCGACGCCGCACTTTCCGCCGTGCGTCGCCCGCTGGCCCTGACGCTGATCGCATTGGGGCTGGGCCTCGGGGCGGCGGTGCTGGTGCAGGTGACATGGGGCCTCAGCGCGCTGAAGGCGATGGGCCGTGACCTGCGGGCGGTGCGGGCGGGCGAAACGGCCACCCTGCCCCTACCCGACGCGACCGAGCTGCGGCCCGTCGCCCAGGAAATCAACGCCCTGCTGGCCCAGAACCGCGAACAGCTGGCGCGCAGCCGCGAACAGATCGGCAATCTTGCCCATTCGCTGAAAACCCCGCTGATGGCCCTGCAGGGCGAGATGGCCGCGGACGATCCCGGTCAGGGCATGATCGCGCGCATGGATCGCCAGATCGCCTGGCACCTGAAACGCGCCCGCAGCGCCGGGGGGCGCCGCGTTCTGGGGCAGCACACGGCACTGGCGCCGGTCGTCGATGATATCGCGCTGGTGCTGCGCCGGGCGCTGGAAGATGGCGGCATCGCGCTGGAACTGCACCTGCCGCCCGGCGCGGCCTTGCCGGTGGAACAGCAGGATGCGCAGGAAATGCTGGGCAACCTGATGGAAAACGCCGCCAAATGGGCGCGCAGCCGCATCGCCATCCGCGCGCAGCAGCAGGCGCGGCGGATCACTGTGACCGTCGCCGATGACGGGCCGGGCATGGCCGACAGCGATTTCGCAAAGGCACTGGCGCGCGGCACCCGGCTGGATGAACGCGGGCCGGGTGCCGGGCTGGGGCTGGCCATTGTCGCCGATCTGGCGGCGCTGAATGGCGGCGGGTTGACGCTGGGCCGCGACGATACCCTTGGCGGGATGGCGGCGCGGATCAGCCTGCCGCTGTGACCGCCGGATCACCGGCTGGGGCGAAGCTTTCTACCCAGTCGATCAGACGCGGCAAGCTGATCCTGTGCAGGTCGTAACCGTCCAGAATCGTCTGACGCGCCGCCCTGCGCAGCGCATCCGCCTGGCGGTCGGCCCCTGACAGTCCCCGGATCAACGCCGCCGACAGTGCCGGCACGTCGAAGAACGGCACCAGCCGCCCATTTTCGCCATCGCGGATCAGCTCGCGCACCGGCTCTGTGTCAGAACCGACGATATAGGCGCCGGCCGACATCGCCTCGGTCAGTGACCAGGACAGCACGAACGGATAGGTCAGATAGCAGTGAACGCGCCCGATCTGGATCACCCGGCGATAATCGCTGTAAGACACGCGTCCCAGAAAATGCACCCGGTCAAGGTCGATCCGGCCCTCGGTTTCAGCCAGCAGCTTGGCCTTCCAGCTGTCGGCATCCTGCGGCTTGCCGCCATAGCTGACACCGTCGCCGCCGATCAGCACGACCTGCGCATCGGGACGCGCGGCCATGACCTCGGGCAGCGCGCGCATGAAGACGTGAAAGCCCCGGTAAGGTTCCAGCGAGCGCGACACATAGGTCAGCACCTCGTCGCCCGCGCGCAGCACCCGGCCATTGGGCAGCGTGAAGCTGGCGGCAGGATCGGGGGCCATCACCCCGGTGTCGATGCCGTCATGGATCACGGTGATCTTCGATTGCAACTCGGCCGGGAAGCTGTCGGCTTGGTAACGCGTCGGCGACAGCGCCGCGTCGCATTGCAGGATCCCCATGGCCAGATGCGCGTTGCGCGCCGTGGTCGAGAATCGCGCCCAATCGAGATCACGTGTCATCTCGGCATCAAAGCCGACATCCTGCCCGCGGGTGCGGTACAAAAGCTCGGCATAGACCAGCAGCTTCGCGTCGGGCCAGATCTCGCGCAGGAACAGCGTCTCGCCCCAGCCGGAATGCCCGAATATCACATCGGGGGTATAGCCGTGCCGGTCGCGCAACGCACGCGCGCCGCGCGCGGCCAAAAGCCCGCGTTCAACATGATCGGCATAGGACAGCGCCAGCGACTGGCTGCAGGTCATGGCCTCGGGGGTCTTGTATTTCACCACCCCGATCGGGCTGGGACGCTGGTTCTTCTGGTCGGTCATGGCCAGAACGTCATGGCCGCGCGCCTTCATGGCCGGTGCCAGATGCGGGAACTGACCGGGGAAATTTTGATGTACAAACAGTAGCTTCACGTAAGTTCCTTGATTTCCCGATCGCGGAAGGCGGCGGCCATCAGCGCGCGGGTATAGTCTGTTTCGGGCGCGTCGAAAACCTGATCGACCGGCCCCTGTTCCACCACCTCTCCGGCGCGCATGACCATGATCTGATGCGCCATGGCGCGCACAACGCGCAGGTCGTGGCTGATGAACAGAAAGGTCAGCCCATGCTTTTCCTGCAGATTGCGCAGCAGATCGACGATCTGCACCTGCACCGTCATGTCCAGGGCCGAGGTCGGTTCGTCCAGCACCACCACCTTGGGCCGCAGGATCATCGCCCGTGCAATGGCGATGCGCTGGCGCTGCCCGCCGGAAAATTCATGCGGATAGCGGTGCATGGTTTCGGGGTTCAGCCCGACCTCGGCCATGATCTCGGCGACCATTTCGCGCCGGTTGCGGCCCGGCTCGACACCGTGAACGCCCAAGCCCTCGGCGATGATCTGTTCGATGGTCATGCGCGGCGACAGGCTTCCGAACGGATCCTGAAACACGATCTGCATGTCGCGGCGCAGCCTGCGCAACTGCCGCCCGCCCCAGCCCGAGATGTCCTGCCCCAGATACAGGATCGGCCCATCGCTTTCGATCAGCCGCATGATCGCCAGCGCCAGCGTGGTCTTGCCCGAACCGCTTTCGCCGACGATGCCCAAGGTCTCGCCCCGCCGCACCGACAGGGTGGCGCCGTCAACGGCCTTCACATGGCCGGTGACTCGGCGCAGGAAGCCGCGCTTGATCGGGAACCAGACTTTCAGGTCGCGGGTCTCGGCCATGACCTCGGCCCCTTCGGGCACGGGCCGGGCGCGGCCCTGCGGTTCGGCCCCCAGCAGCTTGCGGGTATAGGGATGCCGCGGATTGGCGAAGATCTCCTCGGTCGCGCCCTGCTCGACGATCTCGCCGTCTTTCATCACGCAAACCCGGTCCGCGATCCGGCGCACCAGCCCCAGATCGTGGCTGATGAACAGCATCGACAGTTGCTCATCCCGTTTCAGTTCCGCCAGCAGATCCATGATCTGGGCCTGAATGGTCACGTCGAGCGCGGTCGTCGGTTCATCCGCGATCAGCAGCTCGGGCCGGTTCGCCAGCGCCATGGCGATCATCACCCGCTGGCGCTGCCCGCCGGACAGCTGATGCGGATAATCCTGAAGCCGGCTTTCGGCGTTGCGAATGCCGACGCGGTCCAGAAGCTCGACGATGCGCGCCCGTGCCTGTGCGCCCTTCAGACCCTGATGCAGCGCCAGGCTTTCCGACAGCTGCCGTTCCAGCGTGTGCAGCGGGTTCAGCGAGGTCATCGGCTCTTGAAAGATAAAGCTGATATCGTTGCCCCGAATATCGCGCAGCACCGATTCGGGCGCGCCGACCATCTGCCGGCCCTCATAGCTGATCGCGCCGTCCAGCTTGGCCGCATCCCCCAGCAATTGCACCGTCGACAGCGCCGTGACCGATTTTCCAGAGCCGGATTCGCCCACCAGCGCCACCGTCTCGCCACGCCGGATCTGGAAGCTGACGCCCTTGACCGCCGGGATCAGCTGGCCGTCCTGACGAAAGCTGATCTTCAGGTCCTGCACGTCCAGAACGACCTCGGGCCGGATGGTGTCGGATACGGTCATTTGAAGGTCTTCCGGGGATCGAAAGCGTCACGGATGCCTTCAAAGATGAAGACCAGAAGCGACAGCATGATGGCGAAGGTGAAGAAGGCGGTAAAGGCCAGCCAGGGCGATTTCAGGTGTTGCTTGCCCTGCAATGCCAGTTCCCCAAGGCTCGGCGCGGATGCGGGCAGGCCGTAGCCCAGATAATCCAGCGCCGCGAGGCCCGAGATCGTGCCGGTGACGATGAAGGGCAGCATGGTCAATGTGGCGACCATGGCATTGGGCAGGATGTGGCGGAACATGATGACCCGGTCGCTGACCCCAAGGGCGCGGGCGGCGCGGACATATTCAAAGTTGCGCGCCCGCAGGAACTCGGCCCGGACCACGCCCACCAGTGCGGGCCAGCCGAACAGGATGGTGACGAAGACCAGCAGCCAGAAACTTCGCCCCAGAATCGCGAACAGGATGATGATGACGTACAGCGATGGCGTGTTCTGCCAGATCTCCATCACCCGCTGAAGGATGATGTCGGTGCGGCCCCCGAAATAGCCTTGAATCGCCCCCATCGCGATCCCGATGGTCGAGGCGATGACCGTCACGATCAGCGTGAACAGGATCGAGGTGCGGAAGCCGTAAATCACCCGCGCCGTCACGTCGCGCGCGGTATTGTCGGTGCCCAGCCAATGGGCGGCGTCGGGCGCGCTTGGCGCCTGCCCGACATTGTTGATGGTGTTGTAGCTGTAGGGGATGATGGGCCACAGCGCCCAGCCCTGTTCGGTGCGGGGCACGTCGGAACTGCCGCTTTTGACGAAGGCCATGAACCCCTCGGGGTCGTCCCAGCACTCCTCTCGCCCGCCCGAGACGATCAGGCACTGCACCGCTGGGTCGGTATAGATCGCCTGCGTGGCGAAATCGCCGCCGAAGGTGGTTTCGGGATAGAAGTTGTAGACCGGAAAATACAACTCGCCCCGGTAACTCACAACGATGGGTTTGTCATTGGCGACAAGCTCGGCGAACATCGCCACGGTGAACAGGACCGCAAAGATGACCAGCGACCAGAAGGCGCGGGTGTTGCGGCGGAAATTGCGCCAGCGGCGGCGGTTGAGTTCGGAAAGTGCCATCAGCCTGCCCGCTTTTCAAAATCAATGCGTGGGTCGACCAGCACATACATCAGATCCGACAGGATCCCGACCAGCAGCCCCAGCAACCCAAAGACGTAAAGCGTGCCGAAGATCACCGGGTAATCGCGCTGCACCGCCGCCTCAAACCCCAACCGGCCGAGACCATCCAGCGAAAAGATCGTCTCGATCAGGATGGACGACCCGAACAGCATGCCGATGAACATCGCCGGAAAGCCCGCGATCACGATCAGCATCGCGTTGCGGAAGACATGACCGTACAGGACGCGGCGCTCGGTCAGGCCCTTGGCGCGGGCGGTCATCACATATTGCTTGTTGATCTCGTCCAGAAAGCTGTTCTTCGTCAGCAGCGTCAGCGTCGCAAAGCCCGAAATCGCCGAGGCCGTCACCGGCAGCGTGATGTGCCACAGGTAATCCTTGATCTTGCCAAAGGTCGACAGGGTGTCGAAATCGCTGCTGGTCAACCCGCGCAACGGGAAGATCTTCCAGTATGACCCGCCCGCGAACAGCACCATCAGGATCACCGCGAACAGGAAGGCCGGGATCGCATAGGCGATGATGATCAGCGTCGAGGTCCAGGTGTCATAGGGCGTGCCGTCGCGCACCGCCTTTCTGATGCCTAACGGGATCGAAATCACATAGGCCAGCAGCGTCGACCACAGCCCCAGCGTGATCGAGACCGGCATCTTTTCGATGATCAGGTCCACCACGCTGGTTGACCGGAACCAGCTTTCCCCGAAATCAAAGCGCAGATAGTCGCCCATCATCGTCAGAAAACGTTCGAGGGGCGGCTTGTCGAAGCCGAATTCCTGTTCAAGCTCGGCGATGAATTCGGGCGGCAGGCCCTGCGCGCCGGCATATTCGACGCCGCCGCTGTCGCCACCGCCGCCGGCGATATTGGCAAAGGCGTCGCCCTCGCCCCGGACCTTGGCGATCACCTGTTCGATCGGCCCGCCCGGCACGAACTGGGTCAGGGTGAAATTCACCACCATGATCCCGATCAGCGTCGGAATGATCAGCAGCAGCCGCCGCAGAAGATAAGCCGCCATAGCCCGCCCTTTGCCCGCATGTGGCGGTTTGGTCCGCCCTTGGTCTTTGTGCCAGTGACGCCGCGCCCTAGCGCAGCGCCCCGGCCGCTTTCAGCTTTTCGGCCTTTTCGGCGTTATACCACCAGAAATCAAGTTCACCCAGCGCATAGGGGGGCAATTCGGCCGGGTGCTCATACTGGTCGTAATAGGCGACCAGATGATCGGCATTGTACCAGTTCGGCACCCAGATCCGCAGCGCCCGCAGCGCCCGGTCAAGCGCATGGGTGGCGGTCACCATCTCGGCCTCGGTATCGGCGGCGACGGCGGCGCCGATCAACTTGTCGATAGCCGGGTTCGACAGCCCCGAGGGGTTGAACACGTCATTCACCCCTTGCGAGCCGAATTGCTGATACAGCCCGTCCCCGGCAATCATGTCGGTCAGCGCATGGCTGATCATGATGTCATAGTTGAACTCGTACCGGCGGGTTTCATATTCGGCATCGTCGACCCGCGTCATCTTCGCATCAACGCCGATGGCACGCAGGTTCTCGACGTAAGGATTTATAACGCGATCAAATGCTTGACTGTCATTCATGAACTCGATGCTCAGCATCTGACCCGCCGCATTGCGCCGCATCCCGTCCTGGCCCGGAACCCAACCGGCTTCATCCAGCAGGGCGGCAGCACGGCGCAGGGCCGGGCGGTCCATCTGCCGTTCGCCCCCCTTGGCGGGCACCACTGCGTCTTCGGTCAGAATCCCATCTGGCAGGTCGGCGGCCAAAGGCTCCAGAAGGGCAAGCTCATCGGGGCCCGGCTTGCCCATCGCCTTCAACTGACTGTTATCCCAGAAGGATTCGGTGCGAGTATAAAGGTCATAGAACAGTGCCTTGTTGGCCCATTCGAAGTTGAACATCAGCCCGATCGCCTCGCGCACACGGGGGTCCTGCAGTTTCTCGCGCCGCAGGTTGAAGAAGAACCCCTGCGCTGACGCCTTGCTGCCATCGGGCAGCGCCGCCTTGACGACATGGCCGTTACGGATGCCCGGAAAGTCATAGCCGGTGGCCCAGGCAATCGACGAATTTTCATTGCGGAAGGTGTATTCCCCGGCCTTGAAGGCCTCGAAAGCGGCTTCGGAATCGCCGAAATATTCGATGCGGATGCGGTCGTAATTGTGCCGCCCGCGTTTCAGCGGCAGATCCTTGGCCCAGTAATCGGGATTGCGCTTCCAGACCACGCTGCGCCCCATATCGGCGCTGTCGAACATATAGGGGCCGGATCCGATAAAGGGCGTTGGGCTGCTGGCTTCCAGATCGCGGCCGTTATCCTCGAAATCCTTCTTCGAAAAGACCGGCAACCCGCCCGCGCCCTGAATCACATCGCGGCGCGGATAGCCGGGGACGAAATCGAACCGGATGCGGCGTTCGTCCAGCACCTCGGCCCCGGCAATGGATTGGGCGATCACGTTGCGGAACGAATTCAGCCCCTTCGTGCGCAGGGTCTCATAGGTGAAAAACACGTCCTCGGCGGTCACCGGGGTGCCGTCGGAAAACTTCGCCTCCGGGCGCAGGGTAAAGATCACCCAGTCGCGGCTTTCGGGATATTCGATGGTCTCGCAGACCAGACAGTAAGCCGCGCCGATCTCGTCCGCCGTGCCCTCCATCAGGGATTCGTGCATGACCGTGGACAGAATCGGTGCCCGGCCTTTGACCGTATAGGGGTTGAAGCTGTCAAAGCCCCCCGTCCACGACATCGAGAACTCGCCCCCCTTCGGCGCATCCGGGTTCACATATGGCAGGTGCTGGAAATCCGCCGGCAGTTTCGGGGCGCCGAAGACACCGATCCCGCTGGCCACGGTGGTTGCCTCGGCGGTCGCGTCGGCTGCGGGCGCGGCCTCCTGCGCGGCCAGGGGGCCGGCCAGCAGCGACATGGGCAGGATCAGGGCGGCAAGAAATTCGGTGCGGCGCATGGCGGTCCTTCACAAATCTGTTGGAAAGCAGGCTACGGCACCGCGCGCGCCGGGATCAATCCGCGATTTCGTGAACAGGCCGCAAACGAAAACGCCCGGCCGCAAGGGCCGGGCGCAGAAATGACGCTAAGGGTCAGATCAGGGCTGCGATTGCAGATAGGCGATCAGGTTGGCGCGATCCTCGGGCTTGGGCAGGCCGCCGAAGGACATCTTCGTACCCGCAACGACGCCCTTGGGGTTGGCCAGGAATGCCTGCAGCGCATCGGCCGTCCAGGTCGGCGCCTCGGCGGCATGGGCCACCATCGGATCGGAATAGCCGAACCCGCCGACGCCGGCCACGGCGCGATCGACCACACCGTTCAGGTGCGGGCCGATACCGTCCGAGCCGTCAAGCTTGTGGCAGGCCTTGCACTTGCCAAAGACTTTTTCGCCCTTGGCAGCATCGGCCGACGCCATCAGCGCGCCGAAATCGATCTCTTCCTCGACCTCGGCCTCTCCGCCGCCGGTTTCCTCGACCGGAATCGTATAGGCTTGGGCGATTTCCTCGCCCTCGCCGTGACCACCCGGAGGCCCCACATAGAAAAGCGAGCTGCCGGCCCAGAACAGCAGCAGCAGCGCCAACAGCGAGCCGATCAGCGCGCCCGACGCCTTGGTGATGGTCATGGTGTTGAACATTTGCCGTCCCCGCTAGGTAGTGTTCAAATTCTGGCCGTATCTATCCGCTTTCTTTCGGGTGGTTCAAGGTATAGTTCACGCCCCGAATGTCGATCTGACGCGGGAGGCCCTGAAGATGACCAAGAAAACCAACCTGATCGCCTTTCAGGGCGAACCCGGCGCCTATAGCCACCAGGCCTGCCGCGACGCCCGCCCCGATATGAAGGCCCTGCCCTGCCGCACTTTCGAGGACGTGATCGAGGCGGTGCGTTCCGGTCAGGCCGATCTGGCCATGCTGCCGGTCGAGAACTCGACCTATGGCCGGGTGGCCGACATCCATCACCTGCTGCCCGAATCCGGTCTGCATATTATCGATGAAGCCTTCGTGCGCGTCCATATCAGTCTGCTGGCAGTGCCCGGCACCCCGCTTGCGGACATCACCGACGCAATGAGCCATACGGTCCTGCTGGGCCAGTGCCGCAACTTCCTGCGCGAACACGCCATCCGTGGCATTACCGGTGCTGATACGGCCGGTTCAGCAAAAATCGTTTCCGAACAGGGCCAGCGTCACATTGCCGCACTTGCCGCGCCGCTGGCGGGCGAAATCTATGGCCTCGACAGCCTCGCCGACGAGATCGAGGACCGCCAGAACAACACCACCCGATTCCTTATCATGTCGCGTGAACCCAACTATGCCCGCCGCCCGAACCGCGCGGGCGAAGACGGCATGCTGACCAGCTTTGTCTTCCGCGTGCGCAACATTCCCGCGGCGCTGTACAAGGCGATGGGCGGGTTCGCGACCAATGGCGTGAACATGACCAAGCTTGAAAGCTACATGGTCGACGGCGTTTTCAGCGCGACGCAGTTCTATGCCGATATCGAAGGCCACCCCGAAGATCCCGCCGTGCAGCGCGCATTGGACGAGCTGGGCTATTTCACCTCGATGTTGAATGTCCTGGGCGTCTATCCGGCCGACCCGCTGCGGGCCGAACAGCTGCGCGCCCACCAGGGCTGAGCCGCGCCGCGCCCTCGCATGGGCTTGTCGCCTGCGGCCGGCACAAGGCCCGGCTCAACCGATGGCGTCCTCAACGAATTCCATGACTTTCTTGGCAACCTTGCGGTCCAGCTGAGCTTTCCCCAGCTTCGCCGTCTGCAATGCCAGGCGCGCCCGCATGTTGCGCGGCTTGATCTCGAATTCAAAGATCAGGCGCGACCGCTGCAACGCCAGCGCCACCACGGACAGGTCGATCCGCAGGTCAAACGCGGTGGATTGACCGGTCAGCGCCAGCCGCTCGGGCCAGTCGAACTGGACCAGCATCAGCCGCAATTCGCGCCGCTTGCCGCGCCAGTCGAATGCCAGATCCCAGGCGCGCGCGCCTGCCGAGATATTGCTGACACGATTTACCGAAACGCCGCGACGCATCAGCATCCGCTCGATCCGGTCGAAATCGGCCATGGCATCGAACATGCGTTCTGCCGTGACTTCCTTATCAATTCTGGTGGAGAATTTCATGATGGTGGCTGATACTTGCTACGGTTGAACGTCGATAGTGGTGTGAAGTCTGCCTTGCAAGGTTGCAACCGCGAAATCTTGTTATTTTCACAATCTTAGGTTGCATAGCTGAGCCTCTGCCGCCTAATCTTACCTGAAAAGGGGCCACGTCACATTGGCGTGACAAGACGGAAAAGACCAGATGCCCGACGGCACCAAACCGCCCACCCGACTGCCCGGCTCAACCCAGTTGACCACGTTGCACCTGCGCATTCTGGCCACGACCGACCTGCATATGCATCTTGGGGCCGAAACCGCCACGGGCGGCCTGGCCCGTCTTGCACCGCTGATTGCGGCCGAACGCGCAAGCTGCGCCAATGTCCTGCTGTTTGACAATGGCGACCTGATCGAGGGCACGCCCCTGGCGGACGAGCTCGCCCGCGCAGGGCTTGGCCCGCACGACATTCACCCCGCCATCGCGGCGCTGAACGGGTTGGGCTATGACGCCGCCAATCTCGGCAATCACGATTTCGCCAATGGCGTCGAATTTCTGCGCCGGGTGCTGCGCGATGCGGCCTATCCGCTGACGCTGGCCAATGCCGGCCTGACCCGAGGCGCAAGACTGTGGTCCGAATCGCTGTTGTTGACCCGCCGGATGCAGGATGAAACCGGCCAGGACCATGACCTCAACGTCGGCGTTTTCGGGGTGCTGCCCCCTCAGACCGTCGATTGGGAGGCCGAACTGGCCCGGGATCTGCAGACCGAGGACGTGGTTGTCGCGGCCTGCCGGGCCGTTTCGTCGCTGCGCGCACGTGGCGCGGATGTGATCATCGCGCTCAGCCATGGCGGATATGGCAGCGGGCCGGTCCCGCGTGCCGAAAATGCCGCCGGGGCAATCGCCGAAATCGAAGGCGTAAATGCGGTTATCGCCGGCCACACGCATGAAATACTGGTTCATCCCGCTTCGGCCGCCACCGCACCGATCGTAAAGGCCGGTTTCGCCGGTTCGCATCTGGCCGCGATATCGCTGCGCCTGCAGGGCGCACCGGGGGCCTGGCGGATCACCTGCAGCCGCGCCGAGGCATTGCCCGCCGCCAAAGCGCCCTGCCCCAGCCTTGCCGATACCATGACGGCGGTCCCGGCCGAGGTTGCGGCCCGCCTGTCCCGGCCGGTCGGTCACAGCGCGCTTCCGCTGCGCAGCCATTTCTCGCTGCTCGGCCGCGATGCCGGGCTGCGCCTGGTCGAATCCGCCCTGCGCGCGCATATCGACTCGGCACTGCCCTCGAACGACCTGCCGGTCCTGACCGCCTTCGCGCCATTCCGCACCGGCGGGCGCGGCGGCCCCGGCAATTTCGTTTCGATAGCTGCGGGCCCATTGCGGCGCGGCGATCTTTCGAATCTGTATCCCTTCACCAACCACGTCGCGGCAATTCAGATCACCGGCGCCGAGATCGCCGACTGGCTGGAACGCGCCGCAACGATTTTCGCGCAACTGCCCGATGATGGCGAGATCCACCCCCTGATCGCCCCCTCCATCCCGGGCTTCCAGTTCGATATCGTCGCCGGCCTCGACTATCGGATCAACCTGTCGCGCCCCGCCGCCTATGACAGCGCCGGCCGACCCCAGGCCGATCGGGGCCGCGTCGAGGCGCTGCGCCATCAGGGCCGAAGCCTCCGCGCTGACGACAGGTTCCTGCTGGTGACCAACAGCTACCGCATGTCTGGCGGCCCCTTGTATGCGCCTTTGACGGCGGGCAAGACCTGCCTTCTGCCGGAAAAAGCGCGCATCCGCGTCCGCGACCTGATCGCCCGCCATCTGGGCAATGCCGACGCGCCGCCACCGGGCGATGCCGCTTTCTTCGGCCTTTCCGCGCGCGCAGGCAGCCGCGCCAGCTTTGATACCGCCGCCGCCGCCATCGCCGCCGACTGCCCCCTGCCCGCCGAAAGCCTCGGCCTGACCGAAACCGGTTTTCAACGGCTGGTCCTGAATTTCTGAACGGGCTTGCATCGGCCCGCCACCTTGCCTATTTAACCCGCGAGAGGCTGGCGCGGGCGAACGCATCGCCAACCCGGTCAGGTCCGGAAGGAAGCAGCCGTAACGAAATTCGTTCGGGTCGCTGTCCAGTCTCTCACCCCTCCCATCGTCGCGATAGTTTCTGTCCGCATGCGGGTTGGCCTGAGCATAGCCGCTTGTCGCTTGCCACACCTGTCTTTCCCGGCGGCGATGGAAAACAGCGCCTCAGGCTAGCAGCCGCGCCCCCAAAACGCCCTCATTTGCCGCTAAAGCCTTCCTCTATAGCCGAACGTCGCGGCGCATTCTTCGAAGGAGCAGATCGCGGGATTTAGCGGGCTTATGCTGCGGTTACGATAATGGCTGCTTCGGGAGGCAGAGCGGGTCAGAAGCGGTCGTTCTCGTTCGTGACAGAAACGTATAGGTTTTGGAGCGAGGTGAAAGCTATTCGCCCCGTACAATGGCGATTAGCCTTCGGAACTCGGCATCCTCGGTGGCGCTCTTCCAAAAATTGATGAAGCGCGCCACTACCTGTAGGTTTCCCGCTTCGTAATGACCGTTGCTGTCAATACGATCCAGAGAAGGCGTCAGTTGATCGTCTAAACCTTCGAACTGCAAAGTGAGGCCTGTGATTGCGCAACGATTACCAGTTTCATCCAGCAATTCGTTTAGATGCGAAATGAGCGCTTCTTTTGAAAGCCTGAGGTCCTTGTTCTTGACGGTACGCTCAACGGTCTGGCCGTAGGACTGCCTAGCGGTTTGCTCGGCGTGGTGCGCCATGCTCCAGACTGCCTTAAATCTGGCGTCCTTGATTTCACCATTGTTCTGGCGCTCTAACTTGCTGACCCACCAGAGAGCATCCAACGTCCACAGATCAACCCCGAGTTCTTTAGCCAGGTCGATCAGTACCGAATTGATAATTTCATATTTTTTTCCAGGTGATGATCCATGCGGGAAGGTTGGCCAAATACCGCGGTCACGCATTTCCGGCTCACTGGTGCCATTCCAAACGCCGTAGCGATCAGGATATGCGAGCAGCAACATCGGCGAGAGCGTAGCCGCCCCGACACCATGAACCATCGACAAAGCCGTGTCGAACCTATCCGAAAGCGGCGCAGCTTCATCGACAAGGATGGCTACAGCTGCCCGCAGATTGTCCATGTCATTTACCGCGGGGCGGCCAAGGCGTTCCAATCCCGACCAATGGTGATTGTGCCTAATGCTAAGGAAATCGTGATAGTCTTGCGCCGTGAGGCTAGACGGGTCGCGGAAGAGCGGTCCGAAACGGTTCATTACCTTGTCGCGTCTGGCGACAGAGTAATGAATGCTAGGAAAACTAAGGGCTTTTTTCAAGTCAAAGGTCATGGCCAAACTCGTACCTAGACGCTTGTTCCTTGCCAAGCGGAATTGAGGCTCTCAGGTCTTTAAATAACCCTTGGACTAAACCAACTTGCCAAAAGCAGGCATCTGTACGCAGCGCAGCATTAGTCACACCGACCTCTGACCAGCCTCGCGTCGAACCAGCCACAAATGGCGGCTTTGCCCTGATTAACCGGTCATCCTGACAGGCAGTCTGACTGAAAGCGGCACCCCAGCACCTCGGGGCGAATACCGAATTTGCCCGGCGCGGCGGGCAAACAGCCTTCACCGCGTTTCGCCCCCAATCCACACGCATCTCGAACCTCACTTGCATGCGCCCCTCGCCACCCCCATCTGCCCGGTTGTCGCCCCGCATCCCCCCGGCTAATGTGGCGCGATCCTGACGAGGCGAGATGACCGAGACCGAACAAAACTATCAGGTGCTGGCCCGGAAATACCGGCCGGAAACCTTCTCCGACCTGGTTGGCCAGGATGCGATGGTGCGCACGCTGAAGAATGCCTTCGCGGCGTCCCGCATCGCGCAAGCCTTCATCATGACCGGGATTCGCGGCACCGGGAAGACGACCACCGCGCGGATCATCGCCAAGGGCCTGAACTGCACTGGCCCCGATGGACAGGGCGGCCCCACCACCGAACCCTGCGGCCAGTGCGAGCATTGCGTGGCGATCTCCGAAGGCCGCCATGTCGATGTGATGGAGATGGACGCCGCCAGCCGGACCGGCGTGAACGACATCCGCGAAATCATTGAATCCGTTCACTATCGCGCCGCTTCCGCGCGCTACAAGATCTATATCATCGACGAAGTTCACATGCTGTCCACCAGCGCGTTCAACGCGCTGCTGAAGACGCTGGAAGAACCGCCGCCGCATGTGAAATTCATCTTCGCCACCACCGAGATCCGCAAGGTGCCCGTCACCGTTCTGTCGCGCTGCCAGCGTTTCGACCTGCGCCGGATCGAGCCCGAGGTGATGATCGCGCTGCTGCAGAAAATTGCCGGTGCCGAAGACGCCCAGATCACCGAGGATGCGCTGGCGCTGATCACCCGCGCGGCCGAAGGCTCGGCCCGTGACGCGACCTCGCTTCTGGATCAGGCGATCAGCCACGGCGCGGGCGAGACGACGGCCCCGCAGGTGCGCGCCATGCTGGGTCTTGCCGACCGCGGCCGCGTCATCGACCTGTTCGAGATGATCCTGCGCGGCGATGCCGCCCAGGCACTGGCAGAGCTTCAGGCGCAATATGCCGATGGCGCCGATCCGGTCGCCGTGCTGCGCGATCTGGCCGAGATCACGCATTGGATCTCGATCGTGAAGATCACGCCGGAAGCCATGGAAGATCCGACGATTTCGCCGGACGAACGCACGCGTGGCGCGGGTCTGGCGGAACGCATTCCGATGCGGGTTCTGACCCGGCTGTGGCAGATGCTGCTGAAATCGCTGGAGGAGGTCTCGGCCGCGCCCAATGCGATGATGGCCGCGGAAATGGCGGTGATCCGGCTGACCCATGCCGCCGACCTGCCCGACCCCGAAAGCCTGATCCGCAAGATCCAGTCCGCGCAGCAGGCGGGTGAACTGACCCGCCCCGGCGGCGGCAATGGCAGCAGGCCCGGCGGCCAGGCACCACAGGCCCGCGCGTCGGTGGATGCCGTGCAGGACCGCCCGGCGGCAATCGCCCAGGGCAACGCGCATGGTCAGGCGACGGCCCTGGCGCAGGCGCCTCAGGCGCTGATCGCCTCTTACCCCGACTTCGACAGCGTGCTGGAACTGATCCGGCGCATGCGCGACATGCCGCTGCTGATCGCGGTGGAAAATCACCTGCGGCTGGCCCGCTACAGCCCCGGCCGGATCGAATTCGAACCGACATCGGACGCCCCCCGCGATCTGGCCGCGCGGCTGGCCGAACGTCTGCGCGGCTGGACGGGCGGGCAGCGTTGGGCGGTCAGCGTGGTCAATTCCGGCGGTGCCCCGACCGTCGCCGAAACCCGCGCCGCCATCGAGGCCGAGGCGATGGAGCGCGCGCGAAACCACCCCACCGTACAGGCAGTGCTGGCCGCTTTCCCGGCCGCGCGCCTGCTGTCGGCGCGGCGCGTCGCGCCTGCCCCCGCCGAAGACGAACCGGCCGCCCTGGGAACAGGAAGCGCGCTGCATGATGACGGCGCCGGCCCGGTCGCGGCTGCCGAGGAATGGGATCCCTTCGAGGACGAGGAGTAAGAGATGTTCAAAGGATTGGGTGGCCTTGGCGACATGGCCAAGATGATGTCCGCCGCCAAGGACATGCAGGCCAAGATGGCCGAAATGCAGGAAAATCTGGCCAGTATCACCGTCACCGGCGAGGCTGGGGCGGGGCTGGTCAAGGCGACCGCAACCGCCAAGGGCGATCTGACCGCGCTGGATATCAACCCGTCGATCTTCGTTGCGTCGGAAAAGGAAGTGGTCGAGGATCTGATCCTTGCCGCGATCAAGGATGCGCAGCGGCGCGCGCAGGATCGCGCGCAGTCCGAAATGGCCCGTATCACCGAAGGCCTGGGCCTGCCACCCGACATGAAGCTGCCCTTCTAAACGATGCAGGAAGGCGGCGACGACATCCAGGCGCTGATCGGCGCGCTGGCGCGGTTGCCGGGCCTTGGCCCGCGTTCGGCCCGGCGTATCGTGCTGTCGCTGATCGGGCGCAAACCGGGCCAGATGGCGCAGCTTTCCACGCTGATGGCGCGGGTGGCGGAAAACGCCCGCCCCTGTGCGCGCTGCGGCAATGTCTCGGACAGCGAGATCTGCGAGATCTGCGTCGATCCCAGCCGTCAGACCGGCGAGCTCTGCGTGGTCGAGGATGTGGCCGACCTGTGGGCGCTGGAACGCGGCCGCGCCTTTCGCGGGCGCTATCACGTCCTGGGTGGCACGCTGTCAGCGCTGGATGATATCGGCCCCGACGATCTGGGCATTCCCCGGCTTCTGGCCCGGATAAAGGCAGAAGCCGTGACCGAGGTGATCCTGGCGCTGAATGCCACGGTCGAGGGCCAGACCACCGCCCATTACATCGCCGATGCCCTGCCCGCGCAGCTGACCATTACCGGCCTGGCCCAAGGCGTCCCGATCGGCGGAGAGCTCGACTATCTCGATGACGGCACCATCACCGCTGCCTTGCGCGCGCGGCGCCGGCTGTAACCCGTCTTCTGCCGGTTATCACACGCCCCCCATCTGGGGCAGCGCATTAGTTACATGATCGCTCATCTGTTCATGGCCAGTTTGCATCCCATCCCGATTCGCTGTCAGACTAGCTTCGCGCGGTGAACACCGGGTTAATGCCCCTCGGTTTTCCGTTTCGCTTGACTTTCGCCGCCCCGCCTCGTATCTGCGGGGCGATTTCCCGGAAGGTCTGCCCTTCCGGTCCCCGACAATTGCGCGGGGATCGCCCCCCGTCAGCGCGTTGCGCCCACGGGGGCGTTTGCGCATTACGCGCCCGCGCAGCACCTAACGGACCCCAAGGAGGCCCGCATGTTCGAGAACCTGTCCGACCGTCTTGGCGGCGTCTTCGACCGGCTGACCAAGCAGGGCGCCCTGTCCGAGGATGACGTCACCGCCGCCCTGCGCGAGGTGCGCACCGCCCTGCTGGAGGCCGATGTTTCGCTGCCGGTCGCGCGCAGCTTCGTCAAATCGGTGACCCACAAGGCAACCGGCGCGGCCGTCACGAAATCGGTCACGCCCGGCCAGCAGGTGGTGAAGATCGTTCATGACGAACTTATCAAGGTTCTTCAGGGCGAAGGTGCGCCGGACGCGCTGCGCATCGACAATCCGCCCGCGCCGGTGCTGATGGTCGGGCTTCAGGGCTCGGGCAAGACCACCACCACCGCAAAGCTGGCCCTGCGCCTGAAGGACCGCGAAAAGAAACGCGTCCTGATGGCCTCGCTGGACACCAACCGCCCGGCGGCCATGGAACAGCTGGCGATCCTCGGCACCCAGATCGGCGTCGACACCCTGCCCATCGTCAAGGGCGAAAGCGCCGTTCAGATCGCCAAGCGCGCCAAGCAGCAGGCATCTTTGGGCGGCTATGACGTCTATATGCTGGACACCGCCGGCCGCCTGCATATCGACGAAGTCCTGATGGACGAGGTGCAGGCCGTCCGCGACATCGCCCAGCCGCGCGAAACGCTGCTGGTCGTCGATGGCCTGACCGGTCAGGACGCGGTCAACGTGGCCACCGAATTTGACGCCAAGGTCGGCATTTCCGGCGTCGTGCTGACCCGGATGGATGGCGACGGGCGCGGCGGTGCCGCATTGTCGATGCGCGCCGTCACCGGCAAGCCCATCCGCTTTGTCGGTTTGGGCGAAAAGATGGACGCGCTGGAAACCTTCGACGCCGAACGCGTCGCCGGCCGCATCCTCGGCATGGGCGACATCGTGGCGCTTGTCGAAAAGGCCCAGCAGGTGCTGGAGGTCGAACAGGCAGAGCGCATGATGAAGCGCTTCCAGAAGGGCCTGTTCAACATGAACGACCTGCGGTCGCAGCTTGAACAGATGCAGAAGATGGGCGGCATGGGCTCCATCATGCAGATGATGCCGGGCATGTCGAAAATGGCCAAGCAGGCCGAAGACGCCGGCATGAACGACCAGATGATCCGCCGCCAGATCGCGCTCATCAACTCGATGACCCGCAAGGAACGCGCCAATCCCGACCTGCTGCAAGCCAGCCGCAAGAAGCGCATCGCCGAAGGCGCGGGCCTGGAAGTGTCGGAACTGAACCGCCTGCTGAAGATGCAGCGGCAGATGGGCGACACCATGAAGAAGCTGGGCAAGATGAAGGGCGGCATGCTGAAACAGGCCATGCGCGCGATGATGGGCAAGGGCGGCGGTCTGCCCGACATGGCCAATGCCGATCCCGCAAAAATGGCCGAGGCGACCAAGATGCTGCAGGACCCCAAGGGCCTTGGCGGTCAGTTGGGCGGCGCAGGCCTGCCGGGCGGGCTTTCGGGGCTGTTCGGGAAGAAGTGATGCCCAGCCTGTCCGTCGACATTCCGGTGCTGGAAACCGGGTGCAGCGCCACCGCTGCGCCGCGGGCGCTCCGGGCATCGGCGACAACCCCGGCTGACCGGCTGGATGGACGTTCCGGCGCAAGTGTCCAGGCCGATGACCTCCAGATCCGCGGCACCCCCTGCCTGATCTATCGCCACCCGAAAGGAGCCGCATGATGTCAGCACTGCCAGTGTACGCCCTGTGTACAGCCTGTGTACGCATTGTGACGCGCAATCGGGGGCCGCAATGACCGATCCCGTCGCCCGCGCCGCCGCCCTGCTGAAGGAACACCGCGCCAGCATCGACCGGCTGGACGCGATCCTCGTCTATACGCTGGCCGAAAGGTTCAAGCACACCCAAAGCGTCGGCCGTCTCAAGGCCGAACACGACCTTCCGCCGTCCGATCCCGCGCGCGAAGCGCAACAGATCGAGCGGCTGGAACGCCTCGCGCGCGAGGCCGATCTCGACCCGGAATTCGCGCGCAAATTCCTGAATTTCGTGATCGCCGAAGTGATCCGGCACCACGAACAATATCAATCGTAGGGCGGAAGAAATTTCTGCCAACCTCGCCATTTCAAAGGAGAAAACGCAATGGCAATGAAGATCCGTCTGGCCCGTGGTGGTTCCAAGAAACGTCCGTTCTATGCGATCGTCGCATCCGATTCGCGCATGCCGCGCGACGGCCGTTTCATCGAGAAGCTGGGCACCTACAACCCGCTGCTGGCCAAAGACAGCGAGGACCGCATCCAGATGAACATGGAGCGCGTGCAGTACTGGCTGGGCCAGGGCGCCGAGCCGACCGACCGCGTCGCCCGCTTCTTGGAAGCCGCTGGCGTGAAGCCGAAAACCGAGCGCAAGAACATGAAAAAAGCCGAGCCGGGCAAGAAAGCCCAGGAACGCGCCAAGGAACGCGCTGACAAGGCCGCCGCCGCGGAAGCCCCGGCCGAAGAAGCCGCTTCGGAATAATCCTGATCCGGCCCGCCCTCGTGGCGGGCCGTTGACCTCTGGGGGGCAGGATGTTCATTTTCAGATTGTTCCGGCTGGCGATCCTGATGATGTTCGCCTTTGTTGCCGGGATTTTCGTTGAACGTGGCCACCAGATGAACCTGTGCGATAAATCGGGTGGCACCTGGCTGCGCGCCGGCATTTGCGGGGAAAAATAGCTCATGTCCGACAAGATCTGTGTAGGCGCGATTGCCGGCGCTTTCGGCGTTCAGGGCGAGGTCCGGCTGAAAAGTTTTACAGCCGAGTCCACCGACATCGCAAATTACGGGCCGCTTTTTACCGAGGATGGCAGCCGCAGCTTCTCGGTGACCCTGAACCGCCCGGTTGCGGGCGGTCTCAGCGCCAATCTTTCGGGCATCGCCACCCGCGAACAGGCCGAGGCCCTGCGCGGGCTGACGCTCTGGGCGCCGCGTTCGGCGCTGCCCTCGCTGCCCGATGACGAATTCTATCACGCCGACCTGATCGGGCTGGAGGTTGTCGATACCGGTGGCCGGGTGCTGGGTCGGGTCAAGGCAATCCATGACCATGGCGCCGGCGACATCCTTGAGATCACCGGCGCTCAGGCGCTGCTTTTGCCCTTCACCCGCGCGGTGGTGCCGACCGTCGATCTGGCGGCGGGCCGCATCGTCGCCGATCCGCCCGGCTCGGACGAATGACGCGGATTTTCGTCCATGCGGGCTTCCACAAGACCGGGACGAAGACGGTTCAGCAATTCCTGCAACAGAACGGCCCGATCCTGTGGCCGCGCACGGCGCTTGTGCTGCCGGCACGCCTGCGCGAGGTGACCACCCGGCTGGGCTTCTGGTATCAGGACCTGCCCGAGCCGGAGATGCTGGACCGCTGGCAGGCCGCGATGGAGACTTTTCTGCGCGGCCTCGACCTTGCGCCCGGCAAGGCTGGCAAGCCGGGGCGCGCGCTGATCATCAGCGCCGAGAACATGATCGGCCGGATGCCGGATGGCAGCGATCCCCAACCCTATCCGGTGGCCGTGGATCTGCTGCAACGGCTGCTTCGCGCCCTTCAAGTGCTGCCCCAGCCGGGCGAGGTCACGCTTTACCTGTCACTGCGCCCGCATCAGCAATGGCTGCGCAGTATTCACAGCCATAAGGCGCTGAAGGATCCCGGATTGCGGGACGATCTCGACCGGTTTTGTGAACGCTTCGGCGCGTCCTCCATCACCGAAGAAGCGCAGCGTATCGCCGCCGCGCTGCCCGAAACACAGGTCATCACCCGTGATATTCAGACGCTGGCCGGCGCGCCTTTCGGAATCGCCCAGCCTTTCGTCGATTTCCTCGACCTGCCGCCGGATGCGCTGGCGCAGCTGACGCCGCCGGGCCATGTCTACCGCTCGGCCGATCCGGCGCTTGTCGGGCAGCTGATCGCGCTGAACCGCAGCGGCTTGAACCGCGAAGCACTGGCCGCCGCCCGGCAGAGGCTGATCCACGGCAACGAACTGGCGGGCACCGATCTGTCGGGAAAGCCACGATGATCCGCCCCGGCCCCATGTATCACCGAACCGCTGCCGGGCTTCGGCGCGGCAAAGAAATGCTTGTGCTTCCGCCCGGCAATCCCGATGAAGGCGCCCAGCTTCAAATCAGGGCGCAGACCCACCGTCAGGACAAGCCCCGCAAGGAACCCCGCCCATGACCGAGAAATCCGGCGCGATGAAATCCCACGGTCGCATGTCCATTGCGGCCTCGGCCCAAGGGGCACCGCGCCCCCGCGACCTGATGGCAGAGCCGCAGCATGCCGGCGCATGGACCGCGAATATCATCACCCTCTTCCCCGAGGCATTCCCAGGCGTGCTGGGCCTGTCGCTGACCGGCCGCGCCCTGACCGAGGGCCTTTGGAACCTGCACACCATCCCCTTGCGCGATTTCGGCATCGGCAAGCATCGCAATGTCGATGACACGCCGGCGGGCGGCGGCGCCGGCATGGTGATCCGCGCAGATGTGATGGACGCGGCCATTCGCGCGGCGGGTACGGGGCTGCCGATCATCTACCTGTCGCCACGTGGCAAACCGCTGACTCAGGCGCGCGCCCGCGCGCTGGCGGAAGGCCCCGGCGTGACGCTGATCTGCGGGCGTTTCGAGGGGGTCGATCAGCGCGTGCTGGACGCCCATGGGATCGAAGAAATCAGCCTTGGGGATTATGTTTTGACCGGCGGCGAACTTGCCGCTCAGGTCTTGATTGATGCGACGGTTCGGCTTATACCGCGCGTCGTCGGGAATCAGGCGTCCCTGGCCGAAGAGTCCTTCTCGGATGGCCTGCTTGAGCACCCGCAATATACTCGCCCCGCCGAGTGGGAAGGCCGCAAGATACCTGACACGGTAATGTCGGGCAATCATGCGGCCATTGCTGCTTGGCGACGGGAAGAAGCCGAAAGGCTGACTAAGGAACGCCGCCCCGACCTGTGGCGGGCATATCTGGACCGCAAGGACCAGCATATGGACCCGGCAAAGGACCGACAGCTCTCGGGCGCATCACACCAAGCGGGGGCCTACCCTGCGCAAGACAAGGATGAACAGCGATGAACCTGATCGCACAGCTCGAAGCCGAGCAGATTGCCGAACTCGGCAAGAATATCCCGGATTTCAAGGCCGGCGACACCGTTCGCGTCGGCTACAAAGTGACCGAAGGTACGCGTACCCGCGTGCAGAACTATGAAGGCGTCTGCATCAGCCGCAAGGGCGGCAACGGCATCGGCGCAAGCTTCACCGTTCGCAAGATCTCCTTCGGTGAAGGCGTGGAACGTGTGTTCCCGCTGTACTCGACCAACATCGATTCGATCGAAGTCGTCCGCCGCGGCCGCGTCCGTCGCGCCAAGCTGTACTACCTGCGCGACCGTCGCGGTAAGTCGGCCCGTATCGCCGAATTCACCAACTACAAGCCGAAGGCCGACAAGGCCGACGCCAAAGCCTGAGGATCGCCGTCATGAAAAAAGACATCCATCCCGATTACCACATGATCGAGGTCAAGATGACCGACGGCACCACCTATCAGGTGCGTTCGACTTGGGGCAAGGAAGGCGACACCATGTCGCTGGATATCGACCCGACCTCGCACCCGGCATGGACCGGCGGCAACGCCAAGCTCATGGACACCGGCGGGCGCGTGTCGAAGTTCAAGAACAAATACGCCGGCCTGGGCTTCTGATCCCATCGCCGCACGGCACAAGCGAACGCCGCCCTTCGGGGCGGCGTTTTGCATTTCCGAACTTGGAAACGCCGCCCCGGCGCGGGGGCGGCGTTCCTTCCCTTGACGTGGCAACATCGCAGGAATGGGAACTAGTTCAGCAATCCCGACCACCAGCCTTTGGGAGCTGTGCCCCCGACCGGCAGACCTGTGACCTGGCGGCCAGCGGCGTCGACCGTTACCCGTCCGTCGCGATAGCGCCGCAGCACCGGTCCTTGCGCGGTACCATTGGCCCCCATACGGACCGATGCCCAACCCAAATTGCGGGTTTCAGACGCCGGTTCAGGCAAGGCAAACCCTTCGGGGATCGGTGCATAATGGCCAAAGATTGGGAAAAACAGCGCGCTCATGTCAGATCTCCTTGGGGATACGTCGTTCAACCAGGATGTCCCACTTCATCGGGTCGCGGTTGCGCATCAGTTCAGTGCCGACCTCTGCAGGGTCACAGGTGAATACCGTCAGGGGAATACCCGCCACGCAATGCGGGCGCCCCGTTTCGCGTTCGACCAGATGCACTGCGTAGCGAAGCGGTTGCCGCGCCACGGCGCGCTCCGTCGCATCTGCAAAGCTGGCCAGCCGGTTCAGCATGGTCATTGCATCACTCCTCATCGAGCCTGTCAGTCTACCTGACCCCTTTATCTCGACCGAGTTTATCGTGTTTTTCAACAAAAAATTTCAACGACTTCGAAAATCGTTTTCTTTCAGCCGTCTGAAGCCTGTTCCGACAGCATGGAACGCATCGGCGCACCCGCAGAACCAACCAGATCGGCCAGGGTCAGCGATTCGAGAAGCAGCAGGTAGGACCAGAAAATCTCGGCGAAGACACGGCGCAGGCGGCACTCTGCCTCATTGGTGCAGTCATCGCATTTCTGATAGGCCGTCCGCGACAGGCAGGGCAGCGGGGCCAGCGGTCCATCGATACGCCGCAGCAGCGATTCGAGCCCCACGGTCGAAGGATCGCGGGTCATCCGATAACCGCCCGCGCGCCCCCGGACAGAACCCAGAACGCCTTCCTTGCGCAGATCCAGCAGGATATGTTCCAAAAAGCGCTTCGGCGCGCCAGAGCGCTTGGCGATCTCCTCGATCTGCAAGGGCTTTGCCTGCTCGCCATATTCTTCGGCAAGCACAATCAGCGCCTTGAGGGCGTATTTCATTTTCTGGGTGATCATTCTTCACAGATAGGGCCGTTATCCCGCGAAAATCAACCGAATCCCCACCGGAATGCGCAAGATTGAACGGCTTTCCAAGCCCGCGTTCTGCGCATATTGTCCCGCGACCACAGAACAAGCGCAGAAGTATTTCATGGCCCATATTATCGTCGTCGGGAACGAAAAAGGCGGGTCGGGCAAATCGACCACCTCGATGCACGTGGCCACGGCGTTGGCGCGCATGGGCCATCGCGTCGCCGCGCTGGATCTGGACATCCGCCAACGCAGCTTTGGCCGATATCTGGAAAACCGCGCCCATTATGTCGGCAGGGAGGGGCTGGATCTGCCCAGCCCGACCTTGGGCGAGATTGCGGCGAAGTCTCCCAGTGATACCGACCCGCTGTCAGATGCGATGACCGTGCTCGAGGCCGATCACGACTTTATCCTGATCGACTGCCCCGGCTCGCATACCCGGCTGGCCCAGATGGCGCATATGATGGCCGACACGCTGATCACGCCGCTGAATGACAGCTTTATCGACTTTGACCTGCTGGCGCGGATGTCGCCGGACGGCAAGGTGCTGGGGCCATCGATCTATGCGGAAATGGTCTGGGGCGCGCGGCAGGGCCGGCAGGCGGCGGGCGCGGGGCCGATCGATTGGATCGTGCTGCGCAACCGGCTTGGCACGCAGGCCATGCACAACAAGCGCAGGGTCGGCACGGCACTCGGGCAGTTGTCCAAGCGCATCGGCTTTCGCGTCGCGCCCGGCTTTGCCGAGCGGGTGATCTTTCGCGAGCTGTTTCCCCGCGGCCTGACCCTGCTGGACCTGAAGGACGTCGGGACCGAGCAGTTGAGCATGTCCAATATCGCCGCCCGGCAAGAGCTGCGCGAGCTGGTCACGACCCTCAACCTTCCCGGTGTGAAGGTCGATTTCTAGGCGGTGATGTTGAAAAGGTGCGTGCAAGCACGCACCCTACGGTCAGCGTCGCCCATCGGTTCCTGTAGGGTGCGTGGTCGCACGCACCGCCTCCCACAAATCCTAAAGCGCCCGCCAGCCGATATCGCGCCGACAAAATCCTTCCGGCCAATCAATGGCGTCGACAAGCGCATAGGCCCGTGCATGAGCGAGTTGCAGCGTCTCGCCCCGTCCCGTCGCGGCCAGCACACGGCCACCGGTTGCGACGATTACGCCGTCCTTTTCAGCCGTCCCCGCATGGAAGACCATCTGAAAGCTATCCTCTGGAAGGTCAGCCAACCCCTTGATGACGCTTCCTTTCTGATAGTCACCGGGATAACCTTGGGTCGCCAGAACCACGGTCAGGGCGTGGTCATCGGCCCAGTTTGCCGAAACCTGGTCCAGCCGCCCCTCGGCACAGGCATGGATCAGATCCAGCGCCTGCGCACCCAGCCGGATCATCAGCACCTGACATTCCGGATCGCCGAAGCGGACATTGTATTCGACCAGCCGAGCGCGGCCGTCCTTGATCATCAGCCCGGCGAACAGCACCCCTTGGAACGGCGTGCCGCGGCGGGCCATCTCGGCCACGGTGGGGCGGATCATCTGGTCCATTACCTGGTCCTGAATCTCCTGGCTCAGCACCGGAGCCGGGGAATAGGCGCCCATGCCGCCGGTATTCGGGCCAGTATCGCCCTCGCCCACGCGCTTGTGGTCCTGCGCGGTGCCGATGGGCAGGCAGTTCACCCCGTCCGACAGGATGAAGAAGCTGGCCTCCTCGCCTTCCATGAATTCTTCGATCACGACCTCGGCGCCCGAATCCCCGAAAGCGCCGCCGAAGATCATGTCGATCGCCTCATGCGCCTGATCCAGTGTCTCGGCCACGACGACGCCCTTGCCCGCCGCCAGCCCATCGGCCTTGACGACGATGGGCGCGCCCTTTTCGGCGACATAGTCATGTGCCGCCTGCGCATCGGCAAAACGCGCCCAGGCCGCCGTCGGCGCCCCGCAGGCATCGCAGACCTCCTTGGTGAACGACTTCGAGGCTTCCAACTGCGCTGCCGCTTGCGACGGACCGAAGACCAAAAGCCCTGCCCCGCGCAACGCGTCGGCCACGCCAGCGGCAAGCGGCGCCTCGGGGCCGACGACCACCAGGTCGATGGCGTTTTCCTGTGCGAATTCGCAAACCGCGGCGCGTGACAGGATGTCCAGATCCGCACATTCGGCGACCGCCGCGATGCCCGGATTACCGGGTGCAACGATCAGCCTGTCACATTTCGGATTCTGCCGGATCGCCCATGCCAGCGCATGTTCGCGCCCGCCACTGCCGAGGATGAGGATATTCATGCGCTGCCTTTCCCTTGCCCGCCGATCCGGTCAAACATCTTGCGCAAGGACGTAGCGGGGGGGGGCCGGATGCGCAATCCTGAACTCTTGCAAAGCCTGCGATCCGGGCCGATTGGATATCGACGTCCCACCCATTTGCTGGTGGCAGCAGGCGGCCGCCTGATCTAGAAACCGGTCATGGACATGTTCGAAGACGACATCCCCGACACCCCCGGCGGCGGCAATGCCCCTGCCCTGACGGTGTCCGAAATCTCTGGCGCGGTGAAGCGTGTGATCGAGGGCGAATTCGGTCGCGTTCGTGTGCGGGGTGAGATCGGGCGCGTCTCGCGCCCTGCATCGGGGCATCTGTATTTCGACCTAAAGGACGACCGCGCGGTGATCGCGGCGATCAGCTGGAAGGGCCAGGCCGCGCGCCTGACCCAAAAGCCCGAGGAAGGGATGGAGGTCATCGCCACCGGCAAGCTGACCACCTTTCCCGGCCAGTCGAAATACCAGCTGATCGTCGAGGAGCTTGAGCCCGCCGGCATGGGCGCGCTAATGGCGATGCTGGAGAAACGGCGCAAAGCGTTGGCAGCCGAAGGACTGTTCGATGCCGACCGCAAGCGGCCCCTGCCCTTCCTGCCGCGCATCATCGGCGTCGTCACCTCGCCCTCGGGTGCGGTCATCCGCGACATCCTGCACCGGCTGCGCGACCGCTTTCCAACCCATGTACTGATCTGGCCGGTGGCGGTTCAGGGCGCGGCCTCCGCCGCCGAGGTCGCCGCCGCCATTCGCGGCTTCAACGCCCTGCCCGCAGACGGGCCGATCCCGCGCCCAGACCTGTTGATCGTCGCGCGCGGCGGAGGCAGTCTGGAAGACCTGTGGGGCTTCAACGAGGAAGTCGTCGTCCGCGCCGCCGCTGACAGCGCCATCCCGCTGATCTCGGCGGTTGGCCATGAAACCGACACCACATTGATCGACTTTGCCGCCGACCGGCGCGCGCCCACGCCCACGGCAGCAGCCGAGATTGCAGTGCCGGTGAGGCGCGAACTGGGCCTGCAATTGCAACAGGCGCGGCTGCGGATGACCCAAGCCATGGGCCAGCGGCATGACCGGCTGGCGCAGCGGCTGGTCGATCTGGGCCGCGCACTTGGACGTCCGCAGGCGCTGACGGAAGGCGCTCGGCAGCGGCTGGATTTCCGCGCCGCCGCGCTGGAACCGGCCCTGAAAAACAGCGTCCATCGCCGCCGCGACCGGCTGGAGGGGTTGCGCCTGACGCCCGCGATGCTGATGCGCCTGACGGATCGGGCAAAGACCAGCCTCGGCAACCTGACCCGCCATCTGACCATGACAGCCACCGCCCCAAATGCGCGCCGCCGCGACCGGCTGACCACGCTGTCGGATCGATTGGACAATGGCCGCGCCCGCGTGCTTGCCGATACCCGCCGCAAGGCCGCCGAAGGCCGCGACCGGCTGGCCCCGCTGGCGAGCCGTCTGGACACCGCCTTTACCCGCGACATCGCGCGCCGCGAGGAAGCGGTGCAGCGTCTGGACCGGATGCGGCTCTCGCTTGGCTACACGCAGACGCTGGCGCGCGGTTTTGCCGTCGTGCGCGATGATGCGGGCCGTGTGCTGACCTCGGCAGAAACGACTGCCAAGGCACGGAAACTGATGATCGAATTCGCCGATGGTACAGTGCCCGCACGGCCAGAAACCGACCCTCAGGGTTCACTTTTCTGAGGCGGCGGCCGGGGGTGATCGTCCCATTCGGATGACAGGATCCGTTCGGCATCGCCCTTCGGATCGTCATATTGCCGCGTTTTCAGCGACCACAGGAAGGCCGCCAGCCCGCCCGCGCCCAGCAGGATGGAAACCGGGATCAGGATGAAAAGGATCTCCATCAGCGCAGCCTCAGCGCATTCAGCGTGACCGAGACCGAGCTGACCGACATTGCCAGCGCCGCCATCAGTGGCGTGGCAAGACCCATGATCGCAAAGGGCACCGCAACGATATTGTAAGCGATGGAGATGGCGAAGTTTTCCTTGATGCGCCGCCGCGCCTGCCGGGCCATTTCAATGGCTCCCGCGACCGGCGCAAGATCCTGCCCCATCAGCACCATGTCCGAGGCCACCCGCGCCGCATCCAGCGCCGTCGCCGGCGAGATCGAGACATGCGCCCGCGCCAGTGCTGCGGTGTCGTTCAGCCCATCGCCCACCATCAGCACCTTTGCCCCCGCCTCCGACAACGCGGCAACCGCGGCCTCCTTGTCCTGCGGGGTGACGCTGGCGCGGAACTCGGTCATCCCCAGATCGGCGGCGGCACGGGCCACGGCGGCAGGCGTATCGCCCGACAACATGATGACCCGCCGGCCACCGGCACGCAGCGCCGCGACACAATCGGCGGCACCCGGCCGTAACGCGTCGGTAAAGCGCAGCGTGACCGGGGCGTGACCGTCAACCGCCAGCACGCTGACCGGACCGTCCTCGGCCTCGGGCGTTTCTTTGCCCACCCAGTCGGCACGACCAAGACGGATGCGGAGGCCCCGCCACGCGCCCTCGATCCCAAAGCCCGGCACCTCGGCCACGCTGTCCAGAACCGCCGGGGCAACGCCCTCGGCCGCCAGCGCGGCGGCAAGCGCCCGCGACAGCGGATGGCTGGACGCCCCCGCGATTGCCAGCGCCACCGGGCGCAGATCGTCGGGCAGCGGGTCGAGGCTGACCAGTTCCGGCCGGCCCATCGTCAGGGTGCCGGTCTTGTCGAAGACGACGGTATCGACTTCGGCCAGACGTTCCAGCGCGGTGCCGTCCTTGATCAGCAGCCCACGTTTGAACAGTTTTCCCGATGCCGCCGTCACCACCGCCGGCACCGCCAGCCCAAGCGCACAGGGGCAGGTGATGATCAGCACCGCCGCCGCAACATTCAGCGCCACCCGCCAGTCGCCGGTCCAGTACATCCACAGGCCATAGCTGAACAGCGCCAACAGGTGCACCACCGGCGAATAAAGCCGCGAGGCCCGTTCCGCCAGCGAGGCATAGCGCCCGCGCGTTGCCTCGGCCATGGCGACCAGATGCGCGAGCCGGGTCAGCGAACTGTCACGTCCCGCCGCACTGACGCGCAGGTCCAGTGGGCCGGTCAGGTTCACCTCGCCCGCCGCCAGCACAGCGCCGGGACCGGCCTGCACAGGCAGGCTTTCGCCCGTCAGCAGCGAGCGGTCGATTTCCGACATGCCGGCGATCACCTCGCCATCCGCCGCGACGCGGGCGCCGGGGCGGATGCGGATCACGTCGCCGGGCCGCAGATCGGCCACGCCCACGACCTGCTCGGCACCATCCTTCAGCAGGACGGCGCGCGGCACCTCCAGCGCGGTCAGTTCTTCGGCGGCGGACCGGGCCACGGCACGGGTGCGGAAATCCAGATAGCGCCCAACCAGCAGGAAAAAGCACAGCATCACGGCGGCGTCGAAATAGGCGTGATGGCCGGAATTGATCGTCTCGAACAGCGAGATGCCCGAGGCGAGGATCAGCGCCAGTGAGATCGGAACATCCATCCCCAGCCGCCCGGCCTTGAGGCTGTTCCAGGCGCTGACAAAGAAGGGTTTGCCGGCAAAGATCACAGTCGGCAGCGCGATCACCGCCGAGATCCAGTGGAACATGTCGCGCGTCGCGCCTGTCGCACCGGACCAGACCGCGACCGACAGGATCATGATGTTCATCATCGCGAAGCCAGCAACGCCGATGCGCATCAGGATGTCGCGGCCCTGCCTTTCTGCCGCAGTTGAGCTGAGGACCGAGGCGTCCAGCTCATGCGCCTCGTAGCCGATCCGTTCGAGGACCGGAATCAGGTCTTCGGCGCTGAGGCTGGGTGCGTCGATCATCACCCGACGCAGCGTCAGGTTGACGCGCGCGACCCGCACGCCGGGCTGAGCCAGCAGCGCACGTTCGACATCGCTGATGCAGGTGGCGCAATGCGCGGTCGGAAGTGACAGGACCAGATCGCCCCGCTGCGCCGCTGCACCGGCGACGCGTTCGGCCAGCGGGGCCGCGTCGCAAGCCGGACAGGCGCTCAGCCGCGCCGCATATTCCCGATCTGCACTGAGTTCGGCCATCTCAGTTCCTCACGATGCTGCCCGGATAATGGGCCAGCCGCTGCCGGAAGGCAGTGCCGTCTGGCGCCTCGGCCTCCAGATGGACGACCCAGGCACCGGGCGCCAGCGGCACATCCGCCATCCACAGACCACCGGAATAGCGCATTTCCGGCGTCACGTCGTCGCGTTTCTGCGTCGGGCGGCTGACCGTGACCCGCAGCGCCTGAACCGGCGCTGGCAGGCCCTGCCCGTCCGAGATCTTCAGCGTCAGCAGCCCATTGTCATAGCGCGGCTCGACCAGCCAACCCAGGGCCTGCTGGGCTGAGCGCGCATCGTCGAACTGTTGCGAGGCAACGTAGGAATTGGCGACCTCCAGCCCCGGAAAGCTGCGGACCGCCTGCACGGCCATGACCAGATTGGCGCCAATGATGACCGCGAACAGGCCGACGAAAATCACCAGAAACCTGCGCCCGTTCAGCGGCTTGCGTCCCAGAAACAGCAGGAACGGGGCCAGCAGGACCAGCCCCACCAGCGAGACCAGCATCAGACTGATCCCCCCCGGGCCGAGCGATTGGTAAAGTTGATCCCACATGGTCAGTTCTTTCCGTGAAAAACGGTGTCGATGGTGGACGAGATCCCGGCCTCGTCGCTGACCACCAGTTCGATATTGCTGGTTTCGATCTGCGTCATCGCCGAGCCGGGCGCGGCGGTCAGATAGACGCGCAGCGTGGCGGTGCTGTCGGCGGGAACTGTGGTGCGGTTGGCGTCCTCGCCCTCGATCCGCAGCACCAGATCGGTCGGGGTATCCTCGACTGACAGGATAAAGGGCATCGCCTCGTGCTGCTTGTTGCGCAGGCGCAGTTCATAGGTGTTGCGGATCGCGCCGTCGGACAGTGTCACGAACAGCGGATTGCGCACCGGCGTGACGTTCAGGTCAAAGGGCGAACGCATGAACAGCGCAACCACCAGTCCCACGCCGATCAGCGACCACATGCCGAAATACAAAAGCGTGCGCGGCCGCAACACATGCTTGAGCAACGACTGCCCCTCATTGCCGACGCGTTCGGCGGTTTCGTCCTTCAGCGCCATATAGTCGATCAGCCCGCGCGGCTTGCCGATGCGGTCCATGATCTCGTCACAGGCGTCAATACACAGCGCGCAGGTGATGCATTCCAGCTGCTGGCCGTTGCGGATGTCGATGCCCATGGGGCAGACATTCACGCAGGCGAAGCAGTCGATGCAGTCGCCCTTGTCCCCCGGTGGGGTGTCGGATTTGGTGGCCTCGCCCTTCAGGATCTTGCCGCGCGGCTCGCCCCGCCACTCGCGATAGGCGACGGTCAGGGTGTCTTCGTCCATCATCGCGCCCTGAATGCGCGGCCAGGGGCAGGCATAGATACAGATCTGTTCGCGCGCGAAGCCGCCGAAGACAAAGGTCGTGGCCGTCATCACCGCGATCGTCATATAGGCGACGGGATGTGCCTGCCCGGCCAGCAGGTTCCGCGCAAGCGTCGGCGCATCGGTGAAATAGAACACCCAGGCCCCGCCCGTCGTCAGCGCGATCAACAGCCAGATCGCCCATTTTGTCAGGCGCAGCCTCGTCTTGCGGCCATCCCATTTCGACCGCCACAGCCGGATCTGGGCGTTGCGGTCGCCCTCAATCCAGCGTTCTACGTGAACATATAGATCGGTCCAGACCGTCTGCGGACAGGTATAGCCGCACCAGACCCGCCCCAAGGCCGACGTGAACAGGAACAGCCCCAGCCCCGCCATCACCAGCAGGCCGGCGACAAAATAGAATTCATGCGGCCAGATCTCGATCCAGAAGAAGAAGAAGCGCCGGTTTGCCAGATCGACCAGCACCGCCTGATCGGGCATGCCGGGGCCCCGGTCCCAGCGGATCCAGGGGGTGATGTAATAGATCGCAAGCGTCAGCCCCATGATGATCCATTTCAGCCGCCGGAACGGGCCGCTAACCGCCTTGGGGAAGATCGGCTCGCGCGCGGAATAAAGGCTGGGCGGATCGACATCCGGGCTGGACATGAACTGGCTCCTGTTTGCTCGTTCAGGCAGGTTAGATGCCGTTTGCACCGATCAGGCCTTGACCTGCATCAACCAACGCAGAAATTATATATCTGCCATTCCGGTATCGGCGAAGGGGCGCGATCGTCGCAGCCCGCATGGCCCCGGTTGCAATGGGGCGGGCATAGCCCGCCCCTGATACTGGAAGCCGGCCCCTCTGGAAACGCGCGAACAGGACGAGGGGCCGGCGCCATCCCGGCGACCGAGGCCGCCGGAATTCGCATGTTCATTCACCACCGCCGAGGCTGTGGACATAGTAGGACACCGCGCGGATATCGTCCTCCGACAGGCGCGGGGACCAGTTGGGCATGACCCCAAAACGGGCATCATGTACCGATTGCCGGATCGACGCCGCGTCCCCACCATACAGCCAGACCGCGTCCGTCAGGTTCGGCGCGCCCTGAGACCGGTCGCCGGTGCCGTCCTCCATATGGCAGGCGACGCAGTTGTCGGCGTAGACGGTGGCACCTTCTGCCGCCAGGGTCGCATCATGGTCCTGCCCGGAAATCGCAAGAACATGCTGGGTGACCTGGTCGATCTGCTCGGCCTCCAACATTTCGTCGATGCCAAAACGCGGCATTTCGGAATAGCGCGCATCGGCGTCGTCGACATTGCGGATGCCGTGGGTGACGGTGGTGTGGATCTCATCCAGCGTACCACCCCAAAGCCAGTCATTGTCCAGCAGGTTGGGGTAGCCCCTGGCCCCGCCCGCGCCCGATCCGTGGCACTGCGCGCACCAGGTCGCGAAGACCGCGCGGCCGGCATTCATCGCATAGTTCGACAGCTCGGCATCATCGGCAATGGCGTTCAGATCGGCGGCAACCAGCTTTTGCTGGATCGGGGCGTTCGCCTCGTCATAGCGCTGCATCTCTGCCGCGAGTTCCTTGCGGTAGTTGGTATCCAGCAGCCCCTGGGTGGCGCCGTTGACCAGCGGCCAGGCAGGATAGAAGATCGTATAGATCACCCCCCAGATGATGGTCGCATAGAAGGTCAGCAGCCACCAGCGCGGCATCGGGTTGTCATATTCGGTGATCCCGTCCCAGCTGTGCCCGGTCGAGGCGACCTCTTTGACCATGCCGCCTGCACGGGTCTTGCCGGTGCGCGGACCGGCACGCTGCCCGACGCGCTTGGGCGCATGGGCGGCCTTTCCCTCGGTCTCGCCGGGGGGGTTGGCCAGAATGTCGGCCTTGTGGGCATCATCCGCAGCAATGCGTTCCAGCGAAATCTTGTTGTCGGGATTCTGCGGGCTGTCGTGATCGTCTTTGTCGGCCATCACAGCGTTTCCTTCTCGGGCTGGGGCGGCGCCGGGCGCCGATCGTGGCGGAAGATGCTTGCGGCGGCGTCCTCGTGCAGCTTTGCCGAACCCGGCCGGAACACCCACAGGAGCACGCCCAGAAACACCAGCACCAGGGCCAGCAATGCCCAGCTGTCGGCGAATTGGCGCATCAGGCTGTACAGATCCATGATGCCCCCCTTAGCGGTTCGGATCCGGTTCGAAGGTCGAGAAGTCGACCATCGTACCGAGAACCTGAAGATAGGCGATCAGCGCATCCATTTCCGAAATGCCGGGCTGGCGGTCGAAATTGCGCTGCTGCGAACCGGGGTAACGCTCTTCCATCCCGGAGGCGTCGGCATCGGGATTGGCCTGCGCCAGGAAATCCTCGCGCGCGGCGGCTATCATGTCGTCGCTATAGGGCACCCCGACCATGCGATCGGTTTCGATCCGGTCGCTGATATATTCGCCAGTCAGCATCCGCCTTTCCAGAAAGCCGTAAGCGGGCATGATCGATTCCGGCACCACCGAACGCGGGTCGCGCAAGTGATCTAGGTGCCATTCGTCCGAATAGCGCGCGCCCACCCGGGCCAGATCCGGCCCGGTCCGTTTGGAGCCCCATTGGAACGGATGGTCATACATCGATTCCGCCGCCAGGCTGTAATGGCCGTAACGTTCGACCTCGTCGCGCATCGGGCGGATCATCTGACTGTGGCAGACATAGCAGCCTTCGCGGACATAGACGTCGCGGCCGGTCAGTTCGAGCGGCGTATAGGGGCGCATCCCTTCCACCTTCTCGATTGTGTTGTCGATGTAGAACAGCGGCGCGATTTCGACGATGCCGCCCACCGTCACCACCAGGAACGAGAAGACCAGCAACAGCGTGGCGTTCTTTTCGAGGATCTTGTGCTTTTCAAGAATACGCATCGACAGATCCCCTTATTCGGCCGGAATGGCGACAGTCGAGGGCTGCGCCTTCGGCTGCTTGGCCACCGTTGCCCACAGATTATAGGCCATGATCAGCGCACCGGTCAGATAGGCGGCCCCACCCAGGAAGCGGACGACGTTCATGGCGTATTTGGCGGCCACGGTGTCGGCGAAGGCGTTGACCAGGAAGCCCTGACTGTCGACCTCGCGCCACATCAGACCTTCCATGATGCCCGACACCCACATCGAGGCCGCGTAAAGAACCAGCCCGATGGTCGCCAGCCAGAAGTGCCAGCTGACCAGTGACAGACTGTAAAGCTGCTGACGCCCCCACAGACGCGGCACCAGATAGTAGAGCGCGCCAAAGGTGATCATGCCGTTCCAGCCGAGCGCGCCGGAATGCACGTGACCGATGGTCCAGTCGGTATAGTGGCTCAGCGAGTTGACGGCCTTGATCGACATCATCGGGCCTTCGAAAGTTGCCATGCCGTAGAAGCCCACCGCGACCACCATCATGCGGATGATCGGATCGGTGCGCAGCTTGTCCCAGGCGCCCGACAACGTCATCAGACCGTTGATCATGCCGCCCCAGCTTGGCATCCACAGGATGATCGAAAACACCATGCCCAGCGTCGTCGCCCAGTCGGGCAGCGCGGTGTAATGCAGGTGGTGGGGACCGGCCCAGATATAGAGAAAGATCAGCGCCCAGAAGTGGATGATGGACAGCTTATAGCTGTAGACGGGACGCTCTGCCTGCTTGGGGATGAAGTAATACATCATCCCCAGGAAGCCGGCTGTCAGAAAGAAGCCCACGGCGTTGTGGCCGTACCACCATTGCGTCATCGCATCCTGAACACCGGCGAAAAGCTGCACGGACTTCGAGCCGAAGATGCTGACCGGGATCGCCAGATTGTTGACGATATGCAGCATCGCGATGGTGACGATGAAGGACAGGTAGAACCAGTTCGCGACATAGATATGCGGCTCGCGTCGCTTCATGATCGTGCCCAGGAACACCAGCAGATAGGCGACCCAAACGGCGGTCAGCCACCAGTCAACATACCATTCCGGCTCGGCATATTCCTTGGACTGGGTGGCCCCGAAGATATAACCCGTTGCCGCCAGCACGATAAACAGCTGGTAACCCCAGAAGACGAACCACGCCAGGTTCCCGCCCCACAGTCGCGCGGCAGAGGTCCGCTGTACGACATAGAACGAGGTCGCGATCAGTGCGTTACCGCCAAAGGCAAAGATGACGGCCGAGGTGTGCAGGGGACGCAGCTTCCCGAAATTCGCATAGCCTTGCAGCGCATCCGAAAAATTCAGCGCCGGCCAGGCCAATTGCGCCGCGATCGACACACCGACCAGAAAGCCGACGACGCCCCAGACCACGGTCGCAATGACGCCCGCACGCACCACGCCATCCGCGTATTCGCCCTGATTGACGGCGGCCTGCGGCTCATCCGCGCGGCGCAGATAAAAGATGAAGAAGCTGGCCGCAAACAGCATCACGACCGCCATGTTGACCGTATAGGCCAGATCGCGCCCGTAATTCGCGGCAATCGCCGCGATTACCGCAGTCATACCTAGCACGATCAGCTTGATATAATCCGACATTATACCCTGTCCCTTGTTCGACACCCCGAAACCGCCCGAATCGCACAGGAGCGGCGCGGGCAAGGAGATCTCCACTGCTTGACTTCTAGCCGTCTCAGGATGTGCTATCCTTGATCTGCGTCAAATCATGAAACCGGACACAGGAATAAGTTTGTCGCGTAAAAACTGGTTGTCAGCGCCTCTTTGCGCGGCAACCGGCACCGCACAGGCGGAACACAGAAAGGCACAAAGGACCGCATCATGGGCTACAAGACGATACTGACGGTCATTTCGACGGAGGGGCAGCAGGGGCAGCTGGACGCCGCCATCGACATGGCCCGGCGCGAGGACGCACATCTGGAGGTGTTCTGCCTGGGCGTCGACCATTCCCAGACCGGCTATTACTATGCCGGCGCCTCGGCCTATGTGTTTCAGGAAAGCATCGACAAAGCCATGGCCTCGGCCGAGGCACTGGAGGCCGCGGCCCGTGCCCGGCTGGACCACGAAGATATTCGCTGGTCGGTCGAAAGCGCGGTGGCGCAGGTTGGCGGGCTGACGACGCTGATCGGGATGCGGGCGCGGTTTTCCGACCTGGTGGTGCTGACCCGACCCTACGGCGAGGACGCGCCACCAGATGGCGAGGCAGTGACCGAAGCCGCCCTGTTCGAGGGGGGCGCCCCGGTGCTGATCTCGCCCAATCGCGGACTGCCGGAAGGTTTCGGCAAGAAGGTCATGCTGGCCTGGAACCAGACCGAGGAAGCCATGACCGCTGTCCGCCGCGCCATGCCCTTCCTTGTCGCCGCCGAAAGCGTCGAAATCACCGTGGTCGATCCTTCACCCCATGGACCAGAGCGGTCGGATCCCGGCGGCGCGCTGTGCCAGATGCTGACCCGCCACGGCGTCAATGCCAACATCGCCGTGCTGGCCCGGACCATGCCGACCACCAGCGAGATCCTCGGCCATCGCGCCATCGAGATCGGCGCCGATCTGGTCGTCATGGGCGCCTACAGCCATTCCCGATTCCGCGAGGCGATCCTGGGCGGCACCACGCGCAGCATGCTGGGCAAGACCGGCCTGCCGATCCTGATGGCCCGTTAAGGTCGCGGCAAAGCAGAACGCCCCCGACCGCGCGGCCGGGGGCGTTTTCCATTCGTTGGCTGAAGGGCCGTCAGGCGACCTCGGCAAAGACCTTTTTCAGCGCCGTTTCCAGCTTTTCGAACATCTCGTCCATCTGCGGCTCTGTCAGGATGAAGGGCGGGCACAGCACGATGGACTGCCCCAGCGGCCGACAGATCAGCCCCATGTCGGTGCAGGTATTGGCGATGCGTTCGGACACTGACAGCTTGCCGTCGAAGGGGGTCTTGGTCGCCGGATCCAGACAGGCCTCCAGCGCCCACATATAGCCAACGCCGCGCAACTCGCCGATATTGTTCGAGCGGTCCATGATGTCGCGCAGACCCGCCTCCATCCGGGGCGACAGGCGCTTGACGTTATCGGCCAGACCTTCGTTCATCACCACGTCGATGGCCTTCAGCGCAATCGCGCAGCCGACCGGATGGCCTGAGGCAGTGAAACCATGGGGAAACTCCTCGATCGCCTCGACGGCGGCATCCATGCGATCTGACAGGTCAGGGCCAAGGATCACCGCACCCATCGGGAACAACCCCGCCGTCAGGTTCTTCGACGAGATGATGGCGTCCGGCACGAAGTCATAAGTCTGGCTGCCCCAGGTATTGCCGGTGCGCCCGAAACCGCAGATCACTTCATCCGCGATCAGCGGAATACCGTGTTTTTTCAGCACCGGCTGGATGGCTTGGAAATAGCCCTTCGACGGCGGAATGACCCCACCCGCGCCCATCACCGGCTCTGCAAAGAAGCCCGCGATGGTATCGGCACCCTCGCGCTGGATGGTATCGTCCAGTTCTTTCGCAAGCCGGGCGGTGAACTGTTCTTCCGTCTCGCCCTCGGCCCCGAAACGCCAGTAATGCGGGCAAGTCAGGTGGATGAAGCCGTCCATCGGCAGGCCGAAGACCTCGTTATAGGGCTTGCCGGTCATGGATGCCGACACGGCGGTCACACCGTGATAGGCGTTCCAGCGGGTCAGGATCTTGCGCTTTTGCGGTTTGCCTTCCGAACCGCCAAGGAACCACAGCATTTTCACCATGGTATCATTGGCTTCCGAACCGGAGTTCGTGTAAAAAACCTTGCCGCGTTCGAAGGGCGAGACCTCGACCAGTTTTTCCGACAGCATGACGGTCTGGTCGGACATGCGCCCGAAAAACGCGTGATAACCGGGGAAGCGGTCATACTGTGCCTTGGCCGCCGCGATCAGGCCGGGGTGATCGAAGCCCGCGACCATGTTCCACAGGCCCGAATTCGCATCCAGATATCGCTTGCCGTTGGTGTCGACGACGTAAGGCCCCTCACCATGTGTCAGGACCACAGTGCCGCGTTCATGCACGCTGGGCAGGTCGGTGAACCCATACATGGAGTATTCTTCGGCGCGCTGTTCCCAGCTTTGCGGTTGGACCATGGTCGTCTCCTATTGCGATCTGGCAGCAGGCTACCTGCGCCGCTTCGGCTCGGCAATGGGGCTGTCTTCGCCGGGGCGCCGCGCCCCGATGATGGCCCGAGGCGCGGCGATGCTGACGGTCACGAAGCTGACGAACAGCAGCAGATACCAGGACCCGATCTTTGACAGGCTGACCATTTGCGCCTCGGTCTGGCCTGCATAAAGCCAGGTGCCGGTGCTGGTGCCGATATTCTCGGCGATCCACAGAAACAGACTGGACAGGAAGGCCGCGACGACCAGCGGCATCCTGTACCAGCCGCGCGGGCGGAACCAGATCCAGCAGCGCCCGTAAACCAGCACGGTCGCCGCGAACAGGAACCAGCGAATGTCGGGCAGGAAATGATGGGCGAAGAAATTGACATAGATCGCCACCGCAAGCAGCACCGTCAGCCAGAACGGCGGATAGGGCACGAAACGCATGTCGAAGTTGCGGATTGCACGCGCCATGAACGACCCGACCGAGGCATACATGAAGCCCGAAAACAGCGGCACACCCTCCAGCCGGAATACGGCGGCTTCGGGATAGGTCCAGGATCCGGCGTAGGTCTTGAACAGCTCCATCGCGGTGCCGGTCAGGTGAAACAGGAGGATGACGCGAGCCTCGGCCCAGCTTTCCAACCGAAAGATCAGGAAAAGTGCCTGCACCGAGACCGCGAACAGAAACAGCGCGTCATAGCGGTTCAGCGCCCAGTCGGGCTGCCAGATCGCCTTGCTGAGGATGATCGCGATCAGCAGCAGGCCACCGAACAAGGCCGACCACCCCATTTTCAGCGTGAACATGACCAGATCGCGGGCGGGCTCGGGCAGACGCGCGCGCGCCCAATCCCCCAGCCGATGTTCCAGACGGCGGGTTGAACCCGCCGCCGGCTGTTGTTGTGGACCTCCCTGCCCCGAAGGGTCGGGGATCAGGTCGCTCACATCCCCTCGTAAAGCGGGAAACGCGCGCAAAGTGCGGCGACTTCGGCCTTCACCTTTTCCTCGACCTCGGCATTGCCTTCCTCGCCATTGGCGGCAAGGCCGTCGACGACTTCGACGATCCAGCGGGCGATCTGGCGAAATTCTTCTTCCTTGAAGCCGCGCGTAGTGCCCGCAGGCGCGCCAAGACGGATGCCCGAGGTCACAAACGGCTTTTCAGGATCAAACGGCACGCCGTTCTTGTTGCAGGTGACATGCGCACGGCCCAACGCTGCTTCGGCCGCCTTGCCGGTCACGCCTTTCGGGCGCAGGTCAGCCAGACACAGGTGGTTGTCGGTGCCGCCCGACACGATGTCGATGCCGCCCTTCATCAGCTCGTCCGCCATGGCGCGGGCGTTGGCCACGACCTGCGCGGCATAGTCGTTGAAGCTGGGATCGAGCGCTTCCTTGAAGGCAACCGCCTTGGCCGCGATCACGTGCATCAGCGGGCCGCCCTGAAGGCCCGGGAACACGGCCGAGTTGATCTTTTTCGCGATATCGGCGTCATTGGTCAGCACGATGCCGCCGCGCGGGCCACGCAGCGATTTATGCGTCGTCGTGGTCACCACATGTGCATGCGGCACCGGCGAGGGATGCTGCCCGCCCGCGACCAGCCCGGCGATATGGGCCATGTCGACCATCAGATAGGCGCCCACTTCATCAGCGATCTTGCGGAAGGCTTCCCAATCCCAGACGCGGCTATAGGCGGTGCCGCCTGCAAGAATCAGTTTCGGCTTATGTTCCAGCGCCTTGGCGCGAATATCTTCCATGTCGAGCAGCTGGTCCTGCGCCCGTACACCATAGCTGACGACATTGAACCACTTGCCCGACATGTTGACCGGCGATCCGTGGGTCAGGTGCCCGCCCGAGTTCAGGTCGAGCCCCATGAAGGTGTCGCCCGGTTGCAGCAGCGCCAGGAACACCGCCTGGTTCATCTGGCTGCCCGAGTTCGGCTGGACATTGGCAAAGCCGGCGCCGAACAGTTCCTTCGCGCGCTCAATGGCTAGGTTTTCTACGATATCGACGTATTGGCACCCGCCGTAATAACGCTTGCCCGGATAGCCTTCGGCATATTTGTTGGTCAGCACGCTGCCTTGTGCTTCCAGCACCGCGCGGCTGACGATGTTTTCGGATGCGATCAGCTCGATCTCGTCGCGCTGGCGGCCAAGTTCCTGGCCAATGGCGCGGGCGATGTCGGGATCGCGCGCGGTCAGGTCGGCGGTAAAGAACTCGCGGGTCTGGTCGGTCATGGGCTGTCTCCGGGGTCGGTACGGGATTGACGTTTCTTTAGCCGAGCCGAACGGCGGCATAAACCGCTAATCCGCCGATATGTTATATTGACGGCATAGGGGGTTGCCATCGGCGCGACCAGACGGAAATCTGGCCCGGTTGAGACAGGAAGGGCCAGATGTCCCCCAGATTTATGTTCGTCTCCAGCGAGACGCCCGTCGCGCAGGCATCGCTTGCACGACTGACGGCGCGCTACGGCCAGACCGGCCTGGCCGAGGCAGATGTGATCGTCGCACTTGGCGGTGACGGGCTGATGCTGACCACGCTGCACCGCAATACCGGGCTGCCCGTTTACGGGATGAACCGCGGCACGATCGGGTTCCTGATGAACGATTATCTGGAGGATGATCTGCCAGAGCGGGTTGCGGGGGCCGAACTGACGATGACCAACCCGCTGGCGATGGTTGCGGGCGGCCCGGACGGATCGGAACACCGGGCACTGGCGATCAACGAGGTCAGCCTGCTGCGCGCAGGCCCGCAGGCAGCAAAGTTGCGTATCTCGGTGAATGGCCGGGTACGGATGGAAGAACTGGTATGCGACGGCGCGCTTCTTTGCACGCCAGCGGGATCGACTGCCTATAACTACTCGGCCCACGGCCCGATCCTGCCAATGGGTTCGGACGTGCTGGCGCTGACCGCCATCGCCGCGTTCCGGCCCCGTCGCTGGCGGGGGGCGATCTTGCCGAAATCCGCCACGGTGCGCTTTGACGTTCTGGAACCCCAAAAACGTCCTGTCATGGCCGATGCCGATTCGCGCGGAGTCGATTCCGTGCACTGGGTCGAAATCCGCTCGGAACCCGCGATCGAGCACCGTATCCTTTTCGACGCCGGTCATGGCCTGGAAGAGCGACTGACCCGCGAACAGTTCGTCTGAGCGATCCGAGCCGGAACCGCCCGGCTTACCTGGCCACTTGCCAGTCGCGAATCCCGAATATGCCATCATGCGCTGACCCGGCTGGCCGAACGCCGCAACCGGCAACTGGCATGGCGCGGCCCTAGGCATCCCTAGTCCAGACGCAGCCGCCGTCTACCTAATATGCCCATGGGCGCGCGCCAGTGAGATCGTTCGCGCTACGAATATGCATCCCACGTTCGTCCCATTCCATGGCAATGGCGCCGCTGCGTCGTAGCGCCTGCATATCCAGCAAAAGGCATTCCCCTTGCTGCATCTCGACCGCTTGGTCGGTCACAATGATGCGGCCAGCCCTACAAGCCGCGGGCGCAATCTCGGCAGAGCCTTTACCCGTCAGGTGCAGCAATCCCCCCCCCGGAATGGGTGCCAAGCGCTGCTTCGCCCCGCCCTTCCAGCCGAGCCGGGCGGCCGCCTCGGCCTGGCTGGCAGCGTCGCCATCCTTTTCCAGCCATTCTCCGACGGTGAAGCTGCCTCCCTTTGGTTTGGACAGCACCCGGCCTGCGCCGGTCATGATCCCAACAGCGTCGCCCTGTGCCGATATCAGCACCTCAGGTCTTCCGGTCCCCAACCACAACGCCAGCGCCACCGCCAGCAGCCCCACCCCGGCGGAACTGCGCAAGTTGCGCCAGGCCGGTTGCCCGCTGCGCCAGCAAAGTGTCGCGATCACGGCCCCCGCCCCCAGCAGGGGCAGAACCAAAGGGCCAGGCTGGACGACATTGCTCACCGCCCCGTCCAGCCCGGCGATCCAGGCGCCCACCGCCAGCATCCAATGCACCCCTAGCCCCATCAGCCATAACGCGGGGCCATCCAGTCCGACAGGTGCCAGAACCGCCGCGATCGGCCCCATCGGCATGATCAGCACCCCTGTCACCGGCACCACCAAAACGTTGGCGAGCACGCCGTAATGCGCCATCCGGCTGAAATGGGCCGCCGCGATGGGCGAGGTTGCCATCCCTGCCACCACCGAGGACAGGACCAGCATGACAACGGGCCGAAGATACCAGGGAAGATGCGCGCCCAGCCGCAGCCAGGGGGGATAGATCACGATCAGCGCCACGGTAGCCGCGAAACTCATCTGGAAACCCGGCGTCAGCAGCGCCTCGGGGGCGAGCGCGAGGATGATTACCGCCGCAAGCGCCACCGTGCGCAGCGACAGCGCCCGACGATCAGCAAGAATCGCCCCCAGCATCACTGCGACCATCAGGAAAGCGCGTTCCGTCGCCACCCCGCCACCCGACAGCCACAGATAGGCGGCCGCCGCCACGATCCCGCCCATCGCCGCCAGCTTGTGTGCGGGCCATTCCGTGCCGCGCCTGCTGGCCGCCTGCCCTGCCACCACCATCAAACGCAAGGCGGCATAGACGAAGCCCGCCAGCATGCCCATGTGCAGCCCAGAGATTGAAATGATGTGAAACAGGTTCGAATCCCGCATCATCTGGTTGGTCGCCTCGGAAATGCCGCTGCGATCACCGGTCATCAACGCCGAGGCCACCGCCCCCGCCTGCCCGCCGATCCGGTCCTGCATCGCTGCGGAAAGCCGCATCCGCAAACGATGCAGACGCAGCACGCCGCCCGGTTCAGCGGGGGCGGCAACCATGACCGGATCGCGGGTATACCCGATGGCGCCGAGGCTTTGGAACCAGGCGGCGCGGCGGAAATCAAAGCCGCCCGGCTCTGCCGGTCCTGGTGGCGGTCCGAGATGGCCGGTCAGCATCACCCGCGTGCCGGGCGGCGGTGTATCAACCACGCCCGCGGGCAGGGAAAGCCGCACCTTCTGCGGCAGACGTTCGGGCGCCATTCGGTCCAGCCGCACCCGGTCCAGTGTCAGCCGGATCCGGTCACGGGCCGAGCGGTCTATCTCGATCACCCGCCCTTCGATCGGGCCGTAATAGCGGAAAGCCAGCACCGGCGCCTCAACCCGCCATGCGCGCAGACTGGTCAGCCCGAAACCCGTCGCGATCAGCATCAGGGCAAAGCCCGACATGCGCAGCGCCTCTGCCATGGACGAGGCCGGGCGCTGGTACCACAGCCCCACCCCGCAAAGCGCGGCAAGCACTGCCAGCGCGTTCGCAATCGTTCCAGGCTGCGCTGGCAGCGCAAACCAAAGCCCGATCCCGGTGGCAAGCCAGAACGGCACCCAAGGCATCAGTCCGGCACGTTCGGCCGCGCCCTCGGTCAGCGGCCGCGCGGCGCGCTTGCGCGACGCATGCCCCTTTTCATGCCCGACGGTGGCCGCATCCGACGCCATTCTTGTTTCTTCCCGGCCCCTTCGCTATCTCTGCGCGCAACCCTAGAACCAAACCCGTTGAGAAAGGGTTAATGGCGTCCTGCCGCCCCTTTGCCCAACCGAAAGGCCCGCCATGACCGACGCCGTCGTCACCCGTTTTGCCCCCTCGCCCACCGGATATCTGCATATCGGCGGCGCCCGTACGGCGCTGTTCAACTGGCTTTACGCGCGTGGCCGAGGTGGAAAATTCCTGCTGCGGATCGAGGATACCGACCGCGCCCGGTCCACCCCCGAAGCGACCGAGGCAATTCTGCAAGGCCTGCGCTGGCTGGGTCTGGACTGGGACGGCGAGCCGATCAGCCAGTTCGAACGTGCCGAACGCCACGCCGAAGTCGCACGCGAAATGCTGGAAAATGGGCATGCCTATCGCTGCTATGCCACGCAGGACGAAATCGCCGCCTGGCGCGGGGCCAACCCGAACCAACCCTTCCAGTCGCCCTGGCGCGACAGTGACGAGCAGAGGAATTCCCCTTACGCCGTCCGTCTGCGCGCGCCGCGTGAAGGCCAGACCGTCATCGCCGATGCTGTTCAGGGTGACGTGACGTTTCAGAACGCGCAACTGGACGACATGGTGCTGCTGCGCAGCGATGGGACGCCCACCTATATGCACGCGGTCGTCGTCGATGATCACGATATGGGCGTCACCCATATCATCCGTGGCGATGACCACCTGACCAATGCCGCGCGGCAGGCGCAGATCTATGACGCGATGGGATGGAAGCGCCCGGTTTTCGCCCATATTCCGCTGATCCACGGCACCGACGGCAAAAAGCTGTCAAAGCGTCACGGCGCAGTCGGCCTGCACGAATATGCAGCACTTGGATACCCGCCTGAGGCGATGCGGAATTATCTGGCGCGACTGGGTTGGGCGCATGGCGATGACGAGCTATTCACTGACGCCCAAGCCATTGAATGGTTTGACCTTTCAGGAATTGGACGCGCGCCTGCCCGGCTGGACTTCAAGAAGCTGGAACATGTATCCGGCTGGCATATCGGCCAGATGGAAGATGAGCATCTTCTGACAGAAATTGATACCTTCCTGGCAGCCAGCGGACAACCAGCACTGTCGGATGAACAGACCGCCCGCCTGCGCCCCATTCTTCCTGCCTTGAAAGAAAAGGCAAAAACGCTGCCCGGACTGCTGGAACAAGGCCATTTCGCGTTGATCCAGCGCCCCGTTTCGATGGACGAAAAAGCTGCCGGCATGTTGAACACGGTATCCCGTGGTATGCTGAAAGAATTGACTGCCGCGCTGCAGCATGCTAGCTGGTCGCGTGACGAGCTGGAGCAATCTGCGAAGACCGTCGCAGAGGCGCATGGACTTGGCCTCGGCAAGATTGCGGCTCCGTTGCGGGCTGCCTTGGCCGGGAAAACATCCACCCCCAGCGTGTTCGACATGATGCTTGCGCTTGGCCGCGACGAGGCACTGGCGCGGCTGGAAGATCAGGCGGGCTGAAACCCGTAACAATGCCGGGGCGCCATGCGCGCCGGCCCAAGGAAGGATCCAGGAATGGCTGACAAGAAACCCGCTATCCTCAACCTCGACGGCAGGGATATCGAACTTCCGGTGCTGACCCCGACCGCCGGGCCGGACTGTATCGACATTCGCAAGCTTTACGGCCAGGGCGACGTCTTCACCTATGACCCTGGCTTCACCTCGACCGCGTCCTGCGATTCGGCGATCACCTTCATCGACGGCGACAAAGGAGAGCTGTGGTATCGCGGCTATCCGATCGAGCAGCTGGCCCAGGATTCGCACTATCTTGAGGTCTGCTATCTGCTGCTTTACGGCGAGCTGCCCAGTGAAACCCAGTTGGTGGATTTCGAAAGCCGCGTGACCAATCACACCATGGTCCACGAGCAGATGCACAACTTCTTCCGCGGTTTCCGCCGCGACGCGCACCCGATGGCGACGATGGTTGGTGTCGTCGGTGCGATGTCGGCCTTCTATCACGATTCGACCGATATCAGCGATCCGTGGCAGCGCGAAGTCGCCTCGATCCGCCTGATCGCGAAACTGCCGACCATCGCCGCAATGGCCTATAAATACTCGATCGGGCAGCCGTTCGTGTATCCGAGTAACGAGCTGGATTACGCGTCGAACTTCCTGAACATGTGCTTCTCGGTTCCGGCGGCGAAATACTCTGTCGACCCGGCGCTGGCGAAGGCGATGGACCGCATCTTCACGCTGCATGCCGACCACGAACAGAACGCCTCGACCTCGACCGTGCGTCTGGCAGGTTCCTCGGGCGCGAATCCCTTTGCCTGCATCGCGGCGGGCATTGCCTGCCTGTGGGGGCCGGCGCATGGTGGCGCGAACCAGGCGGCGCTGGAAATGCTGCAGGAAATCGGCAGCGTCGACCGCATTCCGGAATATATCGCCCGCGCCAAAGACAAGAGCGATCCGTTCAAGCTGATGGGCTTCGGCCACCGGGTCTACAAGAACTTCGACCCGCGCGCGAAGGTGATGAAGCAGTCTGCCGACGAGGTGCTCGACCTGCTCGGCATCCAGAACAACCCGACGCTGCAGGTCGCCAAGGAACTGGAGCGGATCGCGTTGGAGGACGAATACTTCATCGAGAAGAAGCTTTATCCGAACGTCGATTTCTATTCCGGCATCATCCTGTCGGCGATGGGTTTCCCGACCTCGATGTTCACGCCGATCTTCGCGCTGTCGCGGACCGTGGGCTGGATCTCGCAGTGGAAGGAAATGATCGCCGATCCGCAGAACAAGATCGGTCGCCCGCGTCAGCTGTATGTCGGCGAAGGCAAGCGCGATTATGTCCCGGTTGCCAACCGCTGATCCGCAGAAACAAGTCAAGGCGGCCCCGAATTCCGGGGCCGTTTTGCTGCGCCCGCATCATGTCCTTTGTGCGATCGGATGGACCGGGCGCGGCTATTCGCCGGCATTCAGCGCCAATATGGATGCGGTGGTGGTCGGCCGGCTGCGCGCCGATCCCGAAACGCCGGTCGAATTTACAGGCACCGCCGACAGCGTCTGTGCGCCCTGCCCCCACCGGCGCGGGCTTGGCTGTGCCTCGGGCGAGAAGATCGCCGATCTGGACCGCAATCACGCGCAGGCGCTTGATATCCAGCCCGGCGACAAGATGAGCTGGGCAGAGGCCCAGGCTCGCGCCAAGCGGCTGCGTCCGGACGATCTGGACCGGATCTGTGCGCGCTGTCAGTGGCTTGAATATGGCATGTGCAAGGACGCGCTGCGTCGCCTGCGACAGGAATGAAAAACGCCGCCCCAAGGGGCGGCGTTCTGTATACTCGGGCTTCGGCTGCGCTTAGCGCTGCTCCAACGCCGTCCAGCCGCCCTTGATGGCCATTGCGGCCAGAACCGCCTTGACCAGGGCGCCCAGCAGGAAGGGCACCATGCCGACCATCGCGGCAGCTTGCCAGGCCATGCCGGTGACGGCTTTCAGCGCCAGGACGCCCGGCACGAACAGCAGCAGCGCCGGGATCAGCGCGGCCACGAACAGCTTGCCGAAGCCACGGTCCAGACCACGCTCGACCATAAAGCCGGTCAGCCATGCCATGCCAACGAAGCCCCACAGGAATCCGGCCGTCGGCCCCGTCAGGGGGCCCATGCCGGCCGAGAAATTCGCAAAGACCGGAAGGCCCATCGCCCCCTCGGCCAGATAGGCCAGGACCGTGGCCGCCCCAAGGCGCGAACCATAAGCCAGGCCAATCATCGACACGACCAGCGTCTGCAGCGTCATCGGCACCGGGAACATCGGCACCGAGACCTGCGCCGAGGCTGCCAGCAGCGCCGAACCGGCCAGCACCAGCATCGTGTTCATCAGGATCGAGCGGTTCGGAAACGCCGCTTGGGTAAGAGTCATCTTGCTGCCCTTCTAGGAATTTTTCTGTCTGCGCGATCTTGCCGCATTGGCCCGAAAAGTCAATCTGCGTGCCGTATCTTGCAGTCCTTCCGGCCCTGTGCGACAGCAACCCCATGGATCAGGAACACGCAAATTCGGGCGAGAAAGTCGCCCTTGTCACCGGAGCCTCGCGCGGGCTTGGCGCTGCCATGGCCGAAGCGCTTGGCGCGCGCGGTTATCATGTCGTTGCTGTCGCCCGTACCACCGGCGCGCTGGAAGAACTTGACGACCGCATCCGCACAGCCGGCGGCACCCCCGCCACACTGGCCCCGATGGACGTGATCGAGGCAGCGGCGATGATGCAGCTTGCCGGCGCCATTGCCCAACGCTGGGGTGGAATTGACGTCTGGGTGCATACCGCGATCCATGCCGCCCCGTTGACCCCCGCGGGCCATGTCGACGGAAAGGACTGGACGAAATCGCTGGCCGTCAACGCCACCGCGACCCAGAACCTGCTGGGCCTGCTGGAACCTCTGCTGCGCGCCCGTGACGGCGTCGCCATCATTCCTGCCGACCGACGCGCCGGGCAAAAATTCTTTGGCGCTTACGGGGCCAGCAAGGCCGCGCAGATGGCGCTTGTCGACAGCTGGCGCGCGGAATCGGAACGGCTTGGACCGCGGGTATTGACGCCCGAACCCGAACCCATGCCAACCGCAATCCGGGGCCGCTTCTTCCCCGGCGAGGATCGGGACAAACTCGCTTCCTGCGCAAGTCAGGCCGAGCGTATCCTGTCCGAGGCCGGGCTGTAACGCTGTAAACGTCTGAACGGCAGGACGCGGCGGCCCCGAAAGCGGCGCGCCCTAGACCTCCCAATCTTCCTCGAATGCGGTCGGGCCGATGGCCAGCCAATCCGCCCGAACGCGCGCAACGCGTGTGTCGCCCCAGGTGCGGAAGACGATGGTGAACCCGGCAGGCGTGATCTCGTCGGCGGCAATATCGACACGCTGATTGCTGCCGACATCGATATCCCACATCGACAGGCCCAGATGAACGACTGGCGCGGTTTCGAAAGCCACGCGAAAACTGACCGGATGGCGATGTTCGCGCGTGCCTTCGCTGGTCCACATCGGACCGCCATCTTCGAAGGCCGAGAACAACGTTTCGGATCCGCGCTGAACCCCGACCGCGTGATGGCTGAACCGCTTCATCTGCCCTCCCAACCCCGGCACACTAATCAAGTTCAGGAAAAAGAAAAGCCCCGGAAACCGGGGCTTTTCAAAGAATTATACCTTACAGACGCTTAGTCCGGGACGGTCGAGGAATTCGGGTCCAAGCCGATATGGGTGCCCAGGGCCTCCATATCCGCCAGCAGCTTGACGGCGGCAGCGACGACGCCAGCCGCGCCATGGGCTTCTTCCTTTGCCTCGGCGGACTTCTTCTTGCGTTGTGCGGCGCGCATCATCTCGTCAAAGACAGCCTGCGTCATGTCCTCGCGCTTGCGGCCGATTTCGGCCAGCAGCGACACCGAGTCGTTGTTAATCTCGGCGAAACCGCCCGAAATCGCGAACTGAGCCTCGGCCCCTTGCGCGTCGATCACCGTCACCAGGCCGGGGCGCAGGTTGACGATGGCGGGCGCATGGCCCGGCATCGCCGACAGATCGCCATCTTCGCCCGGCAGGCGCACCTCGCGCACGGGAACGGACATCAGGTTCCGCTCCGGTGCAACAAGGTCGAACTGCATCGTGTCGGCCATCTCGCCCCCTTACGCCGCTTCCGCGGCCAGTTTCGCGGCTTTGGCTTTCACGTCCTCGATCCCGCCGACCATGTAGAAGGCGGCTTCCGGCAGGTGATCGTATTCGCCATCCACCACGGCCTTGAAGGACTTGATGGTGTCTTCCAGCGGCACCTGAACCCCGTCCGAACCGGTGAAGACTTTCGCCACGTCGAAGGGCTGCGACAGGAAGCGCTGGATTTTCCGGGCACGGGCCACGGTCAGCTTGTCCTCTTCCGACAGTTCGTCCATGCCCAGAATGGCGATGATGTCCTGCAGCGACTTGTATTTCTGCAGGATACCCTGGACTTCACGGGCAACCGCGTAATGTTCTTCGCCGACGACGGCCGGGTCGAGGATCCGGCTGGAGCTGTCCAGCGGGTCAACGGCCGGGTAGATGCCCAGTTCCGAGATCGCACGCGACAGAACCGTCGTTGCGTCGAGGTGGGCGAAGGTCGTGGCCGGGGCCGGGTCGGTAAGGTCGTCGGCCGGAACGTAAACGGCCTGGATCGAGGTGATCGAGCCGTTCTTGGTCGAGGTGATGCGTTCCTGCATCGCGCCCATGTCGGTGGCCAGCGTCGGCTGATAGCCCACGGCCGAAGGAATGCGACCCAGCAGTGCCGACACCTCGGACCCCGCCTGCGTGAAGCGGAAGATGTTGTCGACGAAGAACAGAACGTCGGTGCCGGTGGCATCGCGGAACTGTTCGGCCAGCGTCAGACCGGTCAGCGCGACGCGCATCCGCGCCCCCGGAGGCTCGTTCATCTGACCGTAAACCAGCGCCACCTGCGATTCCGACAGGTTGTCCGGCTTGATAACGCCCGATTCCACCATCTCGTGATAGAGGTCGTTGCCTTCACGGGTCCGTTCACCAACGCCCGCGAACACCGAGTAACCCGAGTGCACTTTCGCGATGTTGTTGATCAGTTCCATGATCAGAACCGTCTTGCCCACGCCGGCGCCGCCGAACAGGCCGATCTTACCGCCCTTGGCGTAGGGGGCCAGCAGGTCGATGACCTTGATGCCGGTCACGAGGATTTCCGAGCTGGTCGCCTGCGACGCAAAGTCGGGGGCCGGCTGGTGGATGGCGCGGGTTTCAGTGACGTTCAGGGCCTCGCCCTCGTCCACCGGCTCACCCACGACGTTCAGGATGCGGCCCAGGGTCACATCGCCCACCGGCACCTGAATCGGCGCGCCCAGATCGGTCACGTCAGCGCCGCGGACCAGACCTTCGGTCGCGTCCATGGCAATGGTACGGACGGTGTTTTCACCCAGGTGCTGGGCAACTTCCAGCACAAGGCGCTTGCCGTTGTTGGTGGTTTCCAGCGCGTTCAGAATCGCCGGCAGGTGACCGTCGAACTGCACGTCGACCACGGCGCCGATGACCTGGGTAACCTTACCTTTTGCTTTGGCTTCTTCTGCCATGTTTCTACCCCTTTACGGTCAGAGCGCCTCGGCGCCCGAAATGATTTCGATGAGTTCCTTGGTGATCGCAGCCTGACGCGAACGGTTATATTCCGTCGTCAGCCGGTCGATCATGTCGCCCGCGTTGCGCGTGGCGTTGTCCATGGCGGTCATGCGCGCGCCCTGTTCCGACGCGGCGTTTTCCAGAAGCGCAGTGAAGATCTGCGTCGCCACTGCACGCGGCAGCAGATCTTGCAAGATCACTTCCTCGCCCGGTTCGTAATCGTATTCGGCCGAGACGCCTTCGGCGGCCTCGCCTTCTTCGATCACGGCGGGGATGATCTGGCGCGCGGTCGGCACCTGGCTGATCACCGATTCAAAGCGGTTATAGAACAGCGTCGCCACGTCGAAATTGCCGGTCTCGAAGCGCTCCAGCACTTCGTCGGCGATCTCGCGCGCGTTCTCATACGCGACCTGCTTCACGTCTGCCATATCGACGTGATGCACGAACAGGTTGCCATATTCGCGCTTCAGCTGTTCGCGGCCCTTCTTGCCGACGGTCAGGATGGTGACATCCTTGCCCTGTCCGCGCAGACGGTCCGCTTCCTGACGCGCAAGCCGCACGATGGTCGAGTTGAAGCCGCCGGCGAGACCCCGCTCCGAGGTCAGCACGACCAGCAACTGCCGCTTGTCGTCGCCAGTCCCCGCCAAAAGGCGGGGGGCGCTGTCAGAACCGGCGGCCTTGGTCGCCAGCCCCGCCATGACCGCATTCATGCGGTCGGCATAGGGCCGGGCAGCCTTGGCGGCTTCCTCGGCGCGGCGCAGCTTGGCGGCTGCCACCATCTGCATCGCCTTGGTGATCTTCCGCGTCGATTTGACGCTGTTGATCCGGTTTTTAAGATCCTTGAGGCTGGGCATCTATCCCTCCCCCTCAGGCGCGGGTTTTGTTGTAAGCGTCCAGAGCAGCTTTGATCGCGTCTTCCAGATCACCAGAGACCTTGCGGTCGTTCTTGGTCATGTCGTCCAGAAGGTCGGCTTTCTGGTTGCGCAGGAACTGGAGCAGACCCTGTTCCCATGCCACGACTTCACGGACCGGAACGTCATCGACATAGCCCTTGGTGCCGGCATAGATGACGATCACGATCTCGGCGTTGGTCAGCGGCTGGTATTGCGGCTGCTTCATCAGTTCGGTCAGGCGGGCGCCGCGGTTCAGCAGCTTTTGCGTGGCCGCGTCGAGGTCCGAACCGAACTGCGCGAAGGCCGCCATTTCGCGGTACTGCGCCAGTTCCAGCTTCACCGGACCGGCGACCGATTTCATCGCCTTGGTCTGTGCAGCCGAACCCACGCGCGACACCGACAGACCGGTGTTCACGGCCGGGCGGATGCCCTGGAAGAACAGGTCGGTCTCCAGGAAGATCTGGCCGTCGGTGATCGAGATCACGTTGGTCGGGATATAGGCCGACACGTCACCCGCCTGGGTTTCGATGATCGGCAGCGCGGTCAGCGAACCGCCACCGTAGTTCTCGTTCAGCTTCGCCGAACGCTCCAGCAGGCGCGAGTGCAGATAGAAGACGTCGCCCGGATAGGCTTCACGCCCCGGCGGACGGCGCAGCAGCAGCGACATCTGACGGTAGGCAACGGCCTGCTTCGACAGGTCGTCATAGATCATCAGTGCGTCCATGCCGTTGTCGCGGAAGTATTCGCCCATCGCGGTCGCCGAATAGGGCGCCAGGTACTGCATCGGCGCCGGGTCCGAAGCGGTCGCGGCGACAACGATCGAGTATTCCATCGCGCCGGTTTCTTCCAGCTTCTGCACCAGCTGCGCCACGGTCGAGCGCTTCTGCCCGATGGCGACATAGATGCAGTAGAGGGACTTCATGCCCTCGTCTTCGCGACCGTTATAGTTCTTCTGGTTCAGAATGGTGTCCAGAGCGATGGCGGTCTTGCCGGTCTGACGGTCACCGATGATCAGCTCGCGCTGACCGCGGCCAACCGGGATCATGGCGTCAACCGATTTCAGGCCGGTCGCCATCGGCTCGTGCACCGATTTGCGCGGCATGATGCCCGGCGCCTTCACGTCGGCGATGGCCTGGGTCACGTCCTGAAGCGGGCCCTTGCCGTCAATCGGGTTGCCAAGCGCGTCGACGACGCGGCCCAGCAGGCCCTTGCCGACCGGAACTTCCACGATGGCGCCGGTCCGCTTGACGGTGTCGCCTTCCTTGATCGAGCGGTCGTCGCCGAAAATCACGACGCCGACGTTGTCGGTTTCAAGGTTCAGAACCATGCCGCGGATACCGCCGGGGAATTCGACCATCTCGCCGGCCTGGACCTTGTCCAGACCATAGATGCGGGCAATCCCGTCACCGACCGACAGCACCTGGCCAACTTCGGCCACTTCGGCATCCTGACCGAAGTTCTTGATCTGATCCTTGAGGATCGCCGAAATTTCGGCAGCCTGGATTCCCATTATCCGACCTCTTTCATAGCATTCTGAAGGGAAGCGAGCTTGGATTTGATCGAGCTGTCGATCATCTGCGAGCCCAGCCTGACAATCATGCCGCCGATGAGGCTTTCATCGACGCGCGTGTTCAATTTGACCGTCTTGCCCGATTTCTCGGCCAGCGTGGCGGTCAGACGCTGTTTCTGTTCATCGCTCAGCGCGACGGCCGACACGACATCGGCGGTAACTTCGCCGCGGTCTTCGGCGATCAGTTCCTGCAGGCGCGCAGCCAGTTGCGGCAACGCGAACAGGCGGCGGTTCTGCGCCATCAGTGCCAGCGTATTGGCCAGCGGGGCCGAAAGCCCCATCTTGGCGGCAATCGCCTTGATCGCATCTTGCTGTTGCGTGCGGGAATAGATCGGCGAAGCGATCAGGTCGCGCAACGCATCGCTGGAATTCAGCGCGGCGATCAGATCGTCGATCTGGGTCGCAAGCTGGTCGACCTCTCCTGATTCCTTGACGATATCGAACAACGCCTGCGCATAGCGCCCGGCGATCGAGGCGGAAATCGAAGCGGAATTGGCCACGGTCATCCTTCCGGTTTGCGCGCAGCCCCGCCGGCAGGCCGTCCTTTCGGGGGGCGGTCGGTCGCGGGGCGCGCGGGTCTTTGGGGCTGGACCTCACCGGCCCGTTATCTCGGGTCGGTCTCTAGCAATTGTTTCGACCCCTCGCAACCGCCTTGAGCGGCGCTTTCGCAGGGTTTTTGCATGATCGGCGCCGCATCGCGCGCGTTCGCCTGCAAAGCTGGGGCAAAGCCACCTGTCCAGCCCGGTGATTCTTGCAGGGCAAGGTCCTGGCCACCAGGATCAACCGCGAAAATCGTCACAGCCCCTGCGACGCAAGGTCGCAGGGTGGGCGATGCTTCAGCCCTGCTCTGTACTCCGCCTGCCCTGTTTCATCCCCTGCCCCGCGCCTTCGGTGGCAGCGCCACGCGCCGGGCGCGGGCGGGCGATTCCTTCCAGCACATCCAACGGGCTGGGCACCGTAACGCGCCGTCCGGGACCAGCCGGCGCGGTCGTCTGCTTGGAAAATTCGGCCCAGATCACCCCCGCCACCAGCATCGAGGCGATCTTGCCCCCCATCTTTTCCCACCACATCGCACTGCGCAGCCAAAAGCGCCGGTCTGACGGCGGGATATAGATGGCGGCCCCGCTGCGCTCGGTTACGAAACCCGCGGCTTCGGCCTGACGTTCCAGCTGTCCTGCGGTATAGCTGCGGCCAAAGCCGAAGGGCGTGGTGTCGGTCCGCGCCCACAGCCCGGCGCGGTTCGGGACCATCGCCACCATCCGCCCACCCGGTCCCAACACGCGCCACGCCTCGGCCAGCAGGGCTGCGGGGTGGTCCGAGGTTTCCAGCCCGTGCAGCAGCACCAGACGGTCGGCACTGCCGGTTTCCAGCGGCCAAGCGGTTTCGTCACAAAGTACGCTGTGATTGGCCATCCCGGCCGGCCAGGCCATCACCCCCTGCGGCCCCGGCATCAACCCGGTCACCCGCCGCGCATGGCCCAGATAGGGCCGCAGCATCGGCACCGCAAAACCGTAACCCACCACGCTCATCCCGGTCACCGACACGGACGGCCAATTGCCGACCAGCCTGTCGCGCAGGATGCGCTGCGCCACCCGCCCCAACGCGCGGGTATAATAGAAACGGCGCAGGTCGATCACGTCATGGTGCATTGGTGCTTCGTCGTCCTTCCGGCCCGCGGGTTGCGGCGGCGAGCCTTGCGGTCCAGACTGCCCGCAAACGACAGGAGGTTGCAATGTCCGAAGCCGAGATCGTCACCATCCGCTGCCTGCAGGACAATTACGCCTATCTGCTGCATGCAAACGGCCGCACGGCGCTGTTCGATGCACCCGAGGCCGCACCGATCCTTGCCGCGCTGGCGGAGCGGGGTTGGACGCTGGACCAGATCCTGCTGACCCATCACCATGACGACCATATCCAGGCCGTCCCCGAGCTGGTCGCAGCCACCGGCGCCAAGGTGACCGGCGCCCGCGCCGATGCCCACCGCCTGCCGCCGCTGGACGTGGCCGTCGCGCCCGGCGAAACCACCGACGCCGCCGGGCTTTCGGCATCGGTCATCGACGTGTCAGGTCATACCGTCGGCCATATCGCCTTTCACCTGCCAGATGCTCGCGCCGCCTTCACGGGCGACAGCCTGATGGCAATCGGCTGCGGCCGCATCTTTGAAGGCGACGCCGCGATGATGTGGAACAGCCTGCAACGCCTCGATGCCCTGCCGGCCGAGACGCTGATCTGCTCGGGCCATGATTACTGCGCAGGAAACAGCGCCTTCGCTTTGTCGGTCGACCCTGAAAACGAGGACCTGCTGGAAAGGATGCGGACCACCGCCGCCGGCCCCCGCCCCTGCGCGCCCGCCACCTTGGCCGAGGAACGCCTGACCAACCCCTTCCTGCGCGCAGACGTGCTTGGCCCTTCGCTGGGCACCGATGACCCGGCCCACGCCTTCGCCACCCTGCGCGCGATGAAGGACCGGTTCTGACCCTGCCCAGCCTCCTTGAAACCTGTATCCGATGCGCCCAAATTGTGACCATGCCCGGAAGATTTCGACCCATCCGCGAAAAAGTGACTTGAATCGCGGCGAAATCCACCAATCCTTAAACTGATGATGACAGTCTGTGCAGGTGGGCATCTCGGCCCAAACCGCCGGACAGACTGACAGGAGACGCAAGTGCCCTCATTCACGACCTCGCTGGAACAAGCCATCCATGCCGCGCTCGCGCTTGCAAATGAACGCCGCCACGAACTGGCGACGCTGGAACATCTGCTGCTGGCGCTGACCGAAGAACCCGACGCCGTCCGCGTGATGCGCGCCTGCAATGTCGATCTGGCCGAACTGCGCCAGAGCCTTGTCGACTTCATCGACGACGACCTGTCGACGCTGATCACCGATGTTGACGGATCCGAAGCCGTACCCACGGCCGCCTTCCAGCGGGTGATCCAGCGCGCGGCGATCCATGTTCAGTCCTCGGGCCGGGCAGAGGTCACCGGCGCGAATGTGTTGGTCGCCATCTTCGCCGAACGCGAATCGCATGCCGCCTATTTCCTGCAGGAAATGGACATGACCCGCTATGACGCGGTGAATTTCATCGCCCATGGCGTCGCCAAGAACCCCGAATTCAACGAACAGCGCCCGGTGACCGGCGCCGAGCCCTCGCATGATGACGAGGGCGCGGCCCCCGCCCAGAAGGACGAAACCGCGCTGGATAAATACTGCGTCGACCTGAACGCCAAGGCGCTGGATGGCGATGTCGACCCGCTGATCGGCCGCGAGTCCGAGGTCGAGCGTTGCATCCAGGTCCTTTGCCGCCGCCGCAAGAACAACCCGCTGCTGGTGGGCGATCCCGGCGTCGGCAAGACCGCCATCGCCGAAGGCCTGGCCAAGAAGATCGTCGAGGGGCAAACCCCAGACGTGCTGGCAGGTGCCACCATCTTCTCGCTCGACATGGGCGCGCTGCTGGCCGGAACCCGCTATCGCGGCGATTTCGAAGAACGCCTGAAAGCCGTCGTTAAGGAGCTGGAGGCCCACCCCGACGCCATCCTGTTCATTGACGAAATTCACACCGTGATCGGCGCCGGCGCAACCTCGGGCGGGGCGATGGATGCCTCGAATCTGCTGAAGCCCGCGCTGTCGGGCGGCAAGCTGCGCTGCATGGGCTCGACCACCTACAAGGAGTTCCGCCAGCATTTCGAAAAAGACCGCGCGCTGTCGCGCCGGTTCCAGAAGATCGACGTGAACGAGCCTACGGTCCCGGATTCGATCAAGATCCTGATGGGACTGAAGCCGCATTTCGAAGCCCATCACGACCTGCGCTATACCAATGACGCGATCAAGGCGGCGGTGGAACTGGCGGCGCGTTACATCAACGACCGCAAGCTGCCCGATTCGGCCATCGACGTGATCGACGAAGCCGGGGCGGCGCAGCATCTGGTCGCAGAATCGAAGCGTCGCAAGACCATCTCGCCCAAGGAGATCGAGGCCGTGGTTGCCAAGATCGCCCGCATCCCGCCGAAGAATGTCAGCAAGGACGATGCCGAGGTTCTGCGCGATCTGGACCGCTCGCTGAAGCGCGTGGTCTTCGGGCAGGACGCGGCCATCGACGCGCTGTCCTCGGCAATCAAGCTGGCCCGTGCGGGTCTGCGCGAACCCGAAAAGCCTATCGGCAACTATCTGTTCGCGGGTCCGACCGGCGTCGGCAAGACCGAGGTGGCAAAGCAACTGGCCGACACCTTGGGCGTGGAACTGCTGCGCTTTGACATGTCCGAATACATGGAAAAGCACGCCGTAAGCCGGCTGATCGGCGCTCCTCCGGGCTATGTCGGCTTCGATCAGGGCGGTCTGCTGACCGACGGCGTCGACCAACACCCTCATTGCGTGCTGTTGCTGGATGAAATCGAAAAGGCGCACCCGGATGTCTACAACATCCTGCTGCAGGTGATGGATCACGGCAAGCTGACCGACCATAACGGCCGGACAGTGGATTTCCGCAATGTCGTGCTGATCATGACCTCAAACGCGGGTGCCTCGGATCAGGCCAAGGCGGCGATCGGCTTTGGCCGCGACCGGCGCGAGGGCGAGGATACCGCCGCGATTGAGCGGACCTTCACGCCCGAGTTCCGCAACCGGCTGGACGCGGTCATCAGCTTTGCGCCGCTGTCACGCGATGTGATCGTGCAGGTGGTGGAGAAATTCATCCTGCAGCTTGAGGCTCAGTTGATGGACCGCAACGTCCATATCGAACTGACCTCCGACGCGGCAAACTGGCTGGCGGAAAAGGGTTACGACGACAAGATGGGCGCCCGCCCGCTTGGTCGGGTGATCCAGGAAAGCATCAAGAAGCCGCTGGCAGAGGAGTTGCTGTTCGGACGTCTGACCAAGGGCGGCGTGGTGAAGGTGCGGATCGAAGACGACAAGCCCGTCTTCGACATCACCGGCCCCGAAGCACCGCGTCTGGGCAAGGCAAAGCCACCGCTGCTGACTGCGGATTGATCCGGTCCGGCGGGGAAGCACGGCCTGACGCCGGATGCGGAACCGCCGCAAACCAACCATCTAGCGGGCGTCGTATGCGCTATACCGAAAACCCCCGGCGAGTTTTCCTCGCCGGGGGTTTTCGGTATAGCGACAATGTTGGCCGAGAAGCAGATCGCTTGCCGCCTATCCGACGCTGTGCGTTTCGGTCAAACTGTTCCGGTCCACGCCGTCAGCGCACCAAATCAGAACAGGCAGGAGCCCCGGCAGGCTGAAAACCTGGATGGCCCATCCAACCATCCGGCGCGGCAGGCCCGAAAATGGCCCTGCCGCAGCATATAGAGGGTTTTGTCCCCATTCGGAATTGTGGCCGTCTGTGCTAGAATTCCGTCGCGATGTGTTCGCGCAGTCGGCATTGCGCGGCGCGGAATTGACGATGCAGGGGTGCCGAATGTCCCGCTATCGCATTACATCGAGTTGAACTGACGCATCCCGTCATAACGTGCGGCCCGTAACCGCAGATTACGGCAGATCAGCTTCGGCTGTGCCACCGTTGGACGTTGCGCCAAGGCCACAACTGGGCGACCAGCGAACCTAGGCCAATGTGCGTTTCAGGACGGCAGAAAATCGCGGCGCGATCTGGTCACGCAGGCTGTGGCGTCCGGCCTTCACCACATGCGCACCGGCAGCCCAGACATCGGCAACCTTGACATCGCGCCCGAAGATCCAGCGGTCCAGAAGCGTCGCGCCCGCGCCGTCCAGCTCTGCCCCGTCGCGCAGGGTGACCAGATCCGCCATCGCCCCGGCGGCGATCCGGCCCGGCTCGGCATCAAGGGCCTGCGTGCCACCTGCCAACGCCGCGCCGAAGATCCGCATCCCGGTAGAGCCGCCCTCCTCTGCCAGCACATTTCGCGCACGAAGCGTCAGCCGCTGGCCATATTCCAGCACCCGCAGCTCTTCCGCAGCGTCGATGCGCACGTTCGAATCGGTGCCGATCGCCATTTTGCCGTCCTCTTCCAAAAAAGCCTCTGCCGGAAACAGCCCGTCACCCAAATTCGCCTCGGTCACCGGACACAGGCCGGCCACCGCACCCGAGGCGGCGACGGCCCGCCGCTCTGCTTCGGTCAAGTGGGTGGCGCGGATCAGGCACCAGCCTGCGTCGACGGGCAAGTTATCCAGCAACCATGCGACGGGACGCTGACCGGTGAAGGCCAGGCAATCCTCAACCTCCTTCACCTGCTCGGCGATATGGATATGCACGGCGCGGCCCGGCAGCGAATGGGTCAGAAGGCGCAGTTCATCGGCACTGACCGCGCGCAACGAATGGGGCGCATAGCCGACTCGGTCCTGAAGGCGCGTCAGGCGGGCATCGCAGGCCCAGATCAGGTTCAGGAAGAAGTCGATATCGTGAAGAATGCGCCGCTGGCCCGCGCCCGAAGGCTGCGGGCCAAAACCGCCATGGGCATAGAAGAGGGGCAGATGGGTCAGCGCGATACCGGTGACTTCAGCGGCGGCAGGGATGCGGTGCGACAGCTCTGCCGGGTCGGCATAGCGCGCCCCGTCGCGGTCGTGATGCAGGTAATGGAACTCACCCGCGCGGGTAAACCCGGCCTCCAGCATCTCGATATAGGCCATTTCGGCCAGCACCTGCATATCTTCGGGTGAGACGGTCAGCGCAAAGCTGATACGTCATCTCGCGCCATGTCCAGAAGCTTTCGCGCCCTGCACCGCGGGTTTCGGTCAGGCCGGAAAATCCGCGTTGAAAGGCGTGGCTGTGAACGTTCGGCATTCTTGGCACCAGACAATCCGCCCGCATGTCGCCCGGGCAAGGCGTCACGCCGACCTCGACCCTGGCGATGCGGCCCGCGTCAGGCGGAACCCGCACATCCCGCCGCCATCCTTCTGGCAACAATGCCTGCCTAGCATGGATCATCTCGCCCCCCCTGCATGTGCCGGTGCAAAAAACCGGCTTCCCAAGTCCATCCCATTATGTATATACATATTAAGCCAACAAGCAATGGCAGAGGCCGGCCCGATGCCCGACAGGAAGATCTGGATCAACGCTCGGCTGGTGAATGCCGGAGGCAGGACCGAACCCGGCGACATCGCCGTCGAGGACGGTCAAATCGCCGCCATAGGACGGGCGCTCGACCGGACAGGCGCTGACATCATCGACTGCGGCGGCCGCCTGCTGACGCCGGCTTTCATCGACTGCCACACCCATCTGGTCCATGGCGGTGATCGCAGGCCGAATTCGAGATGCGGCTGGACGGCGCAAGCTATGAAGACATCGCCCGGGCCGGCGGTGGCATCCTGTCGTCGATGCGCGCCACGCGCGCGCTGGATGCCGATGGTCTTGTGTAGGCGGCGTTGCCACGGCTGGATGCGCTGCTGGCCGAAGGCACTTCGACCGTAGAAATCAAGTCGGGCTATGGCCTGTCCATCGCTGCGGAAATCGAGATGCTGCGCGCCGCGCGCCAACTGGCGCAGATCCGGCCCGTGCGCATCACCACGACCTGGCTGGCCGCCCATGCCCTGCCGCCCGAATATGCCGGACGTAAGGCCGATTACATCGCCGAGATCGCCATTGCCGGGCTGGAGCAGGCCCATGCCGAGGGGCTGGTCGATGCCGTGGATGCCTTTTGTGAAGGCATCGCCTTTTCGGCGGAAGAAATCGAACCACTATTTGCCCGCGTCCGAGCACTTGGCCTGCCGGTCAAGCTGCATACTGAACAGATCACCCGTTCCGGCGAGGCGGCGCTGGCGGCGCGGCATCAGGCGCTGTCGGTCGATCATTTCGAGTACGCGACCGAGGAGGACGTGGCCGCGATCCGCGCCTCGGGGACGGTCGCGGTGATGCTGCCGGGCGCATATTACATGCTGCATGAAACGCAGAAGCCGCCGATTGCGGCGCTGCGGGCGGCAGGTGTACCGATCGCGCTGGCGACCGACTGCAATCCCGGCACCTCGCCTATATCCTCGTTGCTGCTGACGATGAACATGGGTGCGGTGCTGTTCGGGATGACGGTGCCGGAATGTCTGGCCGGGGTCACCGGCAACGCCGCCCGCGCACTGAACCTGCACCGCGAAACCGGCAGCCTTGCACACGGCATGGCCGCCGATTTCGCGATCTGGGATGCTGAGGCGCCGGCCCAACTGGTCGGGCGCGCCGGACTGAATCCGCTTTATCAACGTGTTTTCAACGGAGAAGTGACGCATGGTTGAAACTCTGATCCCCGGTCAGATGTCGCTGGACACGCTGGGATGGGTCTATTGGGACGCGGCCTCGGTCCGGCTGGACAACGCCGCCATGCCCGGCATCGAACGCGCCGCCCGGCGCATCGCCGAGGCCGCCGCGGGCGAGGAGCCGATTTACGGCGTGAATACTGGCTTTGGAAAGCTGGCCTCGATCCGCATCGCGCCGGCTGATGTCGCACAGCTGCAACGCAACCTCATCATCAGCCATTGCTGAGGGGTCGGCGCGCCGCTGGCGCCGGAAATCGTGCGGCTGATCATGGTGCTGAAACTCATGTCGCTGGGGCGCGGTGCGTCGGGTATCCGGCCCGAGGTGGTGGCGCTGATGCAGCCGGTCGAGATCACCGAAGGCAGCAGCGCGCTGGTGCTGGGCCTACCTCATACCGGCACTTGGGTGCCCGATGACATCGCCGCGCAGCTGAACGACGACGGCCGCCTGCTGCGCGACACCGACTGGCATATCGAGGCGCTGTATGACGGGCTGTTCGACGGCAGGACCACCGAGCGGGCGAGCTTCCACCACTATATCATCGACGCTAATCGCGATCCTTCGGGCGCGTCGCTTTATCCCGGTCAGACGACTACCAGGCTGGTGCCGCTGTCCAATTTCGACAACGCCCCGAACTGGCGCGACGGCCACACCCCCGACGCCGCCGAAATCCAACGCCGCCGCGCCGCCTTTCATACCCCCTACCACGTCGCGCTATCCGCGCAGAGCGACCGGGTAAAGGCGCCGCGCGGCTATGCAGTGCTGTATGACTGCCACTCGATCCGCTCGGTCGTCCCGTGGCTGTTCGACGGCACATTGCCCGATTTCAACATCGGCACCGATCAGGGCCGCACCTGCGCCCCCGCGATCGAAAGCGCGGTGCATGAGGCCTGCATGTCCACGGGTCGCAGCACGGTGCTGAACGGCCGCTTCCGCGGCGGCTGGACGACCCGACACTATGGCCGCCCGGCAGACGGCGTCCACGCGATCCAGATGGAGCTGGCTGACCGAGGCGCCCTTGCGGATGCCGATGAACAACCTGCATCCCGATGTGGCCGAAAACCCGCATGAGGTGGTTATCTATGGCGGCATCGGCCGGGCGGCGCGCACCTCGGGAGGATTTTGATGCCATCGTGACGGGCCTCGAAGATCTGGAAGCCGACGAGACGCTGATCGTGCATGGAGGCAAGCCTATTGCCATCATCCGCACCCATACGGATGCGCCGCGTGTGCTGATCGCCAATTCGAACCTTGTGCCGCATTGGGCGAATTGGGACCATTTCAACGAATTGGGCCGCAAGGGCCTGATGATGTACGGCCAGATGACCTCCGGGTCCTGGATCTACATTGGCACCCAGGGCATCGTTCAGCGTACCTATGAAACCTTTGTCGAGGCCGGGCGCCAGCATTACGACGGCGATCTGACCGGCAAATGGATCCTGACCGGCGGCCTGGGCGGAATGGGCGGCGCGCTGCCCTTGGCGGCGGTGATGGCCGGGGCCTGCTGTTTGGCCGTCGAATGCGACGAGACCCGCGCCGACTTCCGCATCCGCACCCGCTATTGCGACGAAAAGACCCATTCGCTGGACGAGGCGCTGGCAATGATCGACCGCTGGACGAAGGCGGACGAGGCGAAATCGGTGGCGCTGATCGGCAATGCCGCCGAGGTCTTCCCCGAAATCCTGCGCCGGATGCAGGCGGGCGAGGCGCTGCCCAATGGTCGCCCCGATATCGTCACTGACCAGACCTCGACCCATGATCCGGTCCATGGCTATCTGCCGAAGGGCTGGACCGTCGCCGAATGGCGCGCCAGGCAGGAAAGCGATCCCAAGGCCGTCGAGGCCGCCGCCCGCGCTTCGATGCGCGATCATGTCGCGGCAATGGTCGGTTTCTGGAACGCGGGCGTGCCGACGCTGGATTACGGCAACAATATCCGTCAGGTTGCGCAGGACGAGGGGCTGGAAAACGCCTTTGCCTTCCCGGGCTTCGTGCCCGCCTATATCCGGCCGTTATTCTGCCGCGGCATCGGTCCCTTCCGCTGGGCGGCGCTGTCGGGCGATCCCGAAGACATTTACAAGACCGACCAGGCGATGAAGGAACTGTTCCCCGAAAACGAACACCTCCACCGCTGGCTGGATATGGCGCGCGAACGCATTGCCTTTCAGGGCCTGCCGGCGCGGATGTTCTGGATCGGGTTGGGCGACCGTCACCGCGTCGGGCTGAAGTTCAACGAGATGGTGGCCTCGGGCGAATTGAAGGCGCCGGTAGTGATCGGGCGCGATCACCTCGACTCTGGCTCTGTCGCCTCGCCCAATCGCGAGACCGAGGCGATGCGCGATGGCTCTGACGCAGTTTCAGACTGGCCGCTGCTGAACGCGCTGGTGAACACGGCCTCGGGTGCGACCTGGGTCAGCCTGCATCACGGCGGCGGCGTCGGCATGGGGTTCAGCCAGCATTCCGGCGTGGTGATCTGCGCCGATGGCACGCCAGAGGCCGCCCGCCGGCTGGAACGCGTGCTGTGGAACGACCCGGCCTCGGGCGTCTGGCGTCATGCCGATGCCGGTTACACCGAGGCGATCGAATGCGCCCGCCAGCGCGGGCTGCGCCTTCCGCGTATCCTTTAATGATCGCGCATTACCCGGCCCGCAACCGCCGTTTCACCACCTGGAAGAACGGCGGCGGCGAAACCGCCAAGATCATATGCCAGCCCACAGGCGCGGGATTTGATGATTTTGACTGGGCATCAGCACAGCACGGGTTGCCGCGTCAGGGCCGTTTTCGATTTTACCAGGCGTGACGCGGTCACTGACCATGCTGGAAGGCGGCCGGATGCTGCTGCGCCTTGATGGCCTGCAGGTGCTGGAAAGTGCCGACACTGGCCCGGTAGCCTTTCCCGGCGACACGGCTTGCGAGGCAGAACTGATGGGCGCGGCAAGTGCTGCCCCACTGCCCGAAGCGCGTTATCTGACGTCCCGCGTCTCCAGGCAGAAGGGCCGCTGATCCGAGAAAAGCACAGCTTGCAGGTCCAGCACCTCCTCGGTCACGCGGGGCCGCTGAACGCCCAGCAGGTGAAGGTCAGCGGGTTGCAGATGGCGCTTTTCGCAGGCGACCAATCGCCAGCGGTGCGCGTGGCCCTCGGCGGCGACTTCCTCGGGGATTTGCCCGGATTGCCGGGCATGAAAATGTACAGACATCAGGCCCGGGCGGAAATGCCATTGCCGCGACATTCGGTCACGCCCGGAAATACGAAAATTTCCTTGATCCATATCAAGGAGAGAATCGCGCCGCTCAACTAGCAGTGGGCACAAACCCGACCGATGCAACCCGCCGGGGCCCTTGTATTGATATTGTTACGATTTCTCGCATGCCCGAATTTGATCCAGCTACGGAAGTTGTCGCCATGACCGACCGGCCAGACACTCAATCACCGCCGCCGCCATCCCGACGCCGAGAACTGCTGACGTTCCTTATTCTCGCCTTCGGTATCTGGCCCATCGTCGCCGTCGCGGTCGTTGGCAGCTATGGCTTCCTGGTCTGGATGTATCAGATTTTTGCCGGACCGCCTGGACCGTTGGGGCACTGACATGGCCACCCAGAGCATGGCCGAAGGGGTCAGCCGTCGGGGTTTTCTGACGGCCCGGCCCGCGCCCGCCTTTCGCCCCTCCCCGCCCGGTACAGACGCCGCAGCGCTTGCCGCCTGCACCGGTTGCGGTGATTGCGTGGCCGCCTGTCCGCAACAGATCCTGCTGGTCGTGGGCGGTCGCGTTGCCATCGACTTCGACAGCGGTGAATGCACCTTCTGCAACGCCTGTGCCGAGCCATGCCCCGAGCCGGTTTTCATCCTTGCTCCGACCATGGCCCACCACGCGGCGATCAGCGATGCCTGTCTGGCCCGTCGCGGCACCACCTGCATGAGCTGCCGCGACGCCTGCCCCGAAGACGCTATCCGTTTTGCTCCGCGCATGGGCGGCCCCTTCCTTCCCGCCCTGTCGGCGACCGCCTGCACCGGTTGCGGCGCCTGCGTCGCACCCTGTCCCGCGGATGCCATTACGATGCGCCAGAAAGACCCAGCCCATGCGTGACATGCCCCAGCCCGAACAGATGCCCAAGAAGCGGCGCTATCATATCTCCAGCGCCGTAATCGCGGTCCTGCCGGGCCGCGAGGCCGAGATCCTGGCCGCCCTGCCCGGCTTGGCCGGCGTCGAAGTCCATGCCGCCGAAGGTGCGCGGATCGTGGTCACCATCGAAGGTTTCAGCACCGGCGAGCTTGGCGACCGGCTGACCACCATTTCTGCCATGCCCGGCGTGGTCGCCGCGAACATGGTGTTCGAACATTCCGAAGCAGAGGAGCCCCAAGGATGACAACAGATGTGACACGGCGCGATCTGCTGAAGGCTCAGGCCGTGGCCGTGGCCGCCGGCGCCGCCGGCCTTTCGCTGCCCGCCGCCGCCCAGCCTGTGGCGGGTGGCGTCGAAGCCCTTGAAATCAAATGGTCCAAGGCCCCCTGCCGGTTCTGCGGCACCGGCTGCGGGGTCATGGTGGGCGTCAAGGACGGCAAGGTCGTGGCCACCCATGGCGACATGCAGGCCGAGGTCAATCGCGGTCTCAACTGCGTCAAGGGCTATTTCCTGTCCAAGATCATGTATGGCCGCGACCGCCTGACCACGCCGCTGATGCGCAAGACCGGCGGCACCTATGACAAAAATGGCGAGTTTGAGCCGGTCAGCTGGGACGAGGCTTTCGATACCATGGCCGCCAAGGTCAAGGAGGTGCTGAAGACCAAGGGCCCCGAAAGCATCGGCATGTTCGGATCCGGCCAATGGACGATCATGGAGGGCTATGCGGCGTCAAAGCTGATGCGCGGGGGCTTCCGGTCGAACAACCTTGACCCCAATGCGCGGCACTGCATGGCCTCGGCTGCGGTGGCCTTCATGCGCACCTTCGGCATCGACGAGCCGATGGGCTGCTATGACGATTTCGAACATGCCGACGCCTTCGTGCTGTGGGGCTCGAACATGGCAGAGATGCACCCGATCCTGTGGACGCGGCTGGCCGACCGTCGGCTCGGCACGCCGGGCGTGAAATGCGCGGTGCTGTCGACCTTCACCCACCGCTCGATGGATCTCGCCGACATTCCAATCGTGTTCAAGCCGGGCACTGATCTGGCGATCCTGAACTATATCGCCAATCACATCATCCAGACCGGCCGCGTTAACGAGGATTTCGTCGCCAGGCACACGGTCTTCAAGACCGGCCAGACGGATATCGGTTACGGTCTGCGCCCCGAACATCCGCTGGAACAGGCCGCCACCGGCGCGGCGGAAGCCGGCAAGATGGACCCTTCGGATTTCGAAGCCTACAAGGCCTTCGTCGCCGACTATACGCTGGAATATGTCAGCGAGTTGTCGGGGGTTGAGGCAGGCTTCCTTGAGGAGTTGGCAGAACTTTATGCCGATCCCGACACGAAGGTCATGTCCCTGTGGACGATGGGCTTCAACCAGCATGTGCGCGGCGTCTGGGCGAACCAGCTGGTCTATAACATTCACCTGCTGACCGGGAAGATTTCGGAGCCCGGAAACTCGCCCTTCTCGCTGACCGGCCAGCCCTCGGCCTGCGGGACCGCGCGCGAGGTCGGCACCTTCGCCCACCGCCTGCCCGCCGACATGGTGGTGACCAATCCCGAACACGTCGCCCATGCCGAGGAACTGTGGAAGTTGCCGCGTGGGCTTTTGAACACCAAGCCCGGATTCCATGCCGTCCTGCAGGACCGGATGCTCAAGGACGGGGTGCTGAATTTCTACTGGGTGCAGGTGAACAACAACCTGCAAGCCGCACCGAACAGCCAGAACGAGACCTATCCCGGCTATCGCAACCCCGACAATATGATCGTCGTGTCGGACGCCTATCCGACGGTCACCGCGCTGGCGGCCGATATTATCCTGCCGGCGGCAATGTGGGTGGAAAAAGAGGGCGGCTATGGCAATGCCGAACGGCGCACCCATACCTGGCACCAGCTGGTCGACGCGCCGGGCGAGGCACGTTCCGACATGTGGCAATTGGCCGAGTTCTCGAAACGCTTCACCACAGACGAGGTCTGGCCGGCAGAACTGCTGGACGCCAATCCCGACTACAAGGGCAAGACCCTGTTCGAGGTGCTGTTCGCCAATGGTCAGGTCGATGCCTTCCCGTTGAGCGAGATCCGCGAGGATTACGCCAATCAGGAAGCCAATGATTTCGGCTTCTACATCCAGAAGGGCCTGTTCGAGGAATATGCCAGCTTCGGGCGCGGCCATGGCCATGACCTGGCCCCTTACGACACCTATCAGTCGGACGAGGTGCGCGGCCTTCGCTGGCCGGTCGTCGAGGGCAAGGAAACGCTGTGGCGTTTCCGCGAAGGCTATGACCCCTATGTCGAGGCAGGATCCGAGGTCCAGTTCTACGGCAACGAGGACAAGCGCGCGGTGATCCTCTCCGTGCCTTACGAACCGCCGGCCGAAAGCCCGGATGACGAGTTCGATTTCTGGCTGGTTACCGGCCGGGTGCTGGAACATTGGCATTCCGGGTCGATGACCATGCGCGTGCCCGAGCTTTACAAGGCTTTCCCCGGCGCCGTGTTGTTCATGAACGCCACCGATGCCCGCGAACGCGGCTTCAACCAGGGCTCCGAGGTCAGCGTGATCTCGCGCCGGGGCGAAGTGAAGCTGAGGGTGGAAACGCGCGGCCGCAACCGGATGCCCAAGGGTGTTGTCTTCGTGCCCTGGTTCGACGCCTCGGCGCTGATCAACAAGGTCACGCTGGACGCCACCGATCCGATTTCCAAACAGACGGATTTCAAGAAATGCGCAGTCAAGATCGTCTCCGTATGAGCCCGCTTCGCTTCGTCGCCGGCCTGCTGACAGCGCTGCTGTTCGCGGGTGCGGGCCTGGCGCAGGATCCGGGGGCCGAGGCCCAGCTGCGCAGTGCGGTCGAGCTGAACGGTCCCAAACCCGCGACCGAGGTGGTCGAGGCCGAGCCCATCCCGCGCTGGATCGTGGATGACGTAAGGCTGATGCGGCAATATCCCGAACAGCCCCCGATCATCCCCCATTCGATCGAGGGCTATCAGCTGTCGGTCAATGCCAATCGCTGCATGTCCTGCCACCGCCGGGAGGCGACCGAAGGCTCGGGCGCGCCAATGATCTCGGTCACGCATTACATGAACCGCGGGGGGCAGATGCTGGCCGATGTCTCGCCGCGCCGGTATTTCTGCACCGCCTGCCACGTGCCACAGGCCGATACCGCGCCGCTTGTCGAAAACACCTTTACCGACATGGCCGACATGGGCGTGAAGCAGCAGGGAGAGGAGCATTAGATGCGCTGGGTCATCAACCTGATCCGACGGATCTGGCAGATCGTCACCACGCCAGCCGTGACGTTAAGCATCGGTTTTCTGACGCTGGGCGGCTTTATCGGCGGGGTGATCTTCTGGGGCGCGTTCAACACCGCGTTGGAGGTCACCAATACGGAAAAGTTCTGCACGTCCTGCCACGAAATGCGCAACAACGTGTATGAGGAACTGTCGCATACGATCCACTTCTCGAACCGTTCCGGGGTGCGCGCCTCCTGCCCCGATTGCCATGTGCCGCATGAATGGTCCGACAAGATCGCTCGCAAGATGCAGGCCAGCAAAGAGGTCTGGGGCAAGATCTTCGGCACCATCGACACCCGGCAGAAGTTCCTGGAAAAGCGGCTTGAACTGGCGCAGCACGAATGGGTGCGCCTGAAGTCCAACGACAGCCTTGAATGCCGCAACTGCCACACCGCGGCGGCGATGGATTTCTCGCGTCAGGCACCACGCGCGGCAGAAATGCATTCGACCTATCTGCTGACCGGACAGGCCACCTGCATCGACTGCCACAAGGGCATCGCACATGAATTGCCCGACATGACAGGCCAGGACCCAGGCTGGTTGCAGCCGGAAAACGTGCCCGCCGAGGCGCTGGATGAAGGCGACACCGCACAGTTGCGGGACTATCTGGATGACGAAACGCGGCGTACCGCCGCCAATTGATCGACGATAAACCACCGGCCGGGCCGCCCGCGTCCAGCTTGGGCGGCCCGACAACTCAGCGCCCGAGCGCGTTCTCTGTTGCAGGATTACATCACACAAACGCAAAGCCCGGCGGCGCGCCGGATCGGGTTGCACTCCCACGCCACCATCCATAACCAACCAAATCAATCGGGAATCGCAGCCAGTCATCAGCCACGTCCTTCCCTGCATGTCACGAGGGGACAAGAATGCTGATGAAACGCCTGCTACCGCTGGCCGGGGTATCAACCCTGGCACTGATGACCGCCGCATTCGCACAGGATGCAGCGAGCCCGATCGTCCTGGATACGATCACCCTGGTCGCCGATGGCGAGGAAAATATCGAATCCACCGGCGGCGCTGTCGTCACGCCCGAGGATATCGAGATCCTGCAACCTCAAAACGTCTCGGAACTGTTCGCACGCGAATCCGCGGTTTCGGTATCGGGCGGCGCAGGTCCTTCCAAGCGGATCCACGTCTTCGGGATCGAACAGTCGAAGCTGGCCGTGACCGTCGACGGCGTGCCGCAGGGACCGACCAGCTGGCACCACACCGGCTCGAACGTGATCGATCCGGCTTTCATCAAATCGGTTGAGGTCGAGGCCGGCGCCGCTGCCGCCGATGCGGGTTTTGCCGCCGGTGCGGGCGCTGTGCGCTATGAAACCGTTGGTGCCAAGGACTTGCTGGAAGACGGCAAGGCTTACGGCGGTCGCGCCTCGCTCAGCTATGGCGACAATGGTCAGGGCGTCTCGGGCAGCCTGGCAGGCTATGGCGTTTACGGCAATTTCGACTGGTTCGTGATGCTGCATGGTCAGAACGGCGACAATTACGACGCCGGTAATGGCCGCGAGATGCCCGGCAGCGAACCCGCCGCCAAGGGCGCGCTGGTGAAGCTGGGCTATGAAATGGACGGCGGCCGGATCGAGCTTGCCTATGACAAGTCCGAAGACGACGCCGACCGCGTCATCAAGATGAACATGGACCTGAACCGGGACGGCACCGTCTTCCCGCTGAAAGTCGAAAACGAAACGCTTAGCCTGACCTATACCTCGACGGCGCCGACCGACAGCTGGGATCCGATGGCCAAACTGTATATCGGTTCGACCAATTACTGGCGCCCGAACTATATCGTCGGCGACCTGATCGACCCGGCGGGGATGAAAAGTTGGCCCAACGGCGACATGGTGCTGGATCGCGACACCTTCGGCGGTGTGTTGCAGAACACCTTCACCATCGCGCAAGGCAGCGTCACCACCGGGATCGACTTCTCGGATAATGACTATAGCATCGACAATTACGGCGATCATTCGATAGCCCCGACGCGCATCCGCAACCTGTCCACCCGTCAGGTTGGCGTCTTCGCGCAGGGGCGTTTCGAATTCGCCAATGGGTTCGACCTGTCGACCGGCATGCGTTACGACCACCAGCGTTTCGAGGACTGGAACAACGAGCGCTTCACCTCCTCGGGTGCCAGCGCAAATGCGACCCTGTCCTATCGCTTCAACGACATGATCGAGGTCTTTGCCGGCGCATCGCATACCTGGATGGGCTATGACATCGGCGAATACGGGCTGCTGCATGCCCGCAATGCCGCTTTTGCGACCGATCCCGACTTCGAGGCCGCGACGGCCAAGAACTACAAGGTCGGCATCAACGCCAGCGGCGACAGCTGGAAGGCCGGCTTGACCTTCTTCGACACCCGTCTGGACGGGCTGGGCGAATATGACGTTGGCCCCGGAAGGACCAATACCCTGACCAATGCCGAGGAAGGCCGCAGCAAGGGCTTTACCCTGAACGCCAGCCGTGAATGGGAAAACACCCGCGTCGGTTTCTCCTATACCAAGGCCGACGTGACCACGGATGGCGATTTCGCCGTGCCGGGCGGCGGCACCTTCATGCCGATCGGCGACATGGCTTCGGTCTATATCGACCACGTGATGCCGCAATACGACCTGAAGCTGGGCGCGACGCTGGAATGGGCTGACGAACTGTCGGATGAGGCCATGGAAGCGGCCTTCTTCAGCGCCCATGACAGCTATTCGGTGGTCAATGCTTACGCCGAATGGTCGCCTGAACAGCTGCAGGGTGGCGCGCTGCGCCTGGGCGTCGACAACCTGTTCGACGAAACCTATTACGAGCGGACCAGCTACGTGATCCGCGCCGTTCCCGGCCGCGACATCCAGCCGGCATATGCACCGGGCCGGACGGTGTCGATCAGCTTCACCAAGTCGTTCTGACGACGTTCCCGGCAGGCGCGTGTTCCCGCGCCTGCCCTCTCGGAGAAGGGGCCGCTTCGCGCGGCCCCTTTTTCATTGCAGCTCGATAAAGGCGAAACCGTTCGGGCCAAGTTCCAGCTTGCGGCCCAGAAGCGCGCCGGTCAGCGCCGCCGCCTGCGACGGACCGCTCAGATCTTCCGCCGCCCCTTTCGGCAGGCTGACGCGCCGGGTCTCGGTGCCAAGGTTGAAGGCGCACAACAGGCTGCCGCGCTGGAGCAGCAGCACCGGGTCGGGCGCGCGCAGGAATGTCGCCGTCTCGCGGCCATGCAGTTCCGGGCGGGCGCTGCGGAATTCCAGCATATGGCGATAGAAATGCAGCACCGAATGCTCGTTCGCCTCTTGCCCGGCGACATTGCGGGACTGCTGCGGCGCCTTGATCGGCAGCCATGGCGTGCCGGTGGTAAAGCCCGCCTGCGTATTCGTGGCATTGTCCCAGACCATCGGCGTCCGGCAACCATCGCGGCCCTTGTAGTCCGGCCAGAAACGAATGCCGGGCGGGTCGGTGAGTTCATGGAACTCCAGATCGGTTTCGGTCTGGCCCAGTTCCTCGCCCTGATACAGGCAGACAGAGCCCGGAAAGGACAGCAACATCGCCGCCGCCAGCTTTGCCAGCGAATCCTGATCGGCCCCGTGGTCCTGCCAGCGGGTCAGATGGCGGATCACATCGTGATTAGAAAATGCCCAAGTTGGCCATCCATCAGGCGCTTTGCGAAAAAACGTCTCGATCTTTGATCGGAAATGCTTCGGCGTGAATTCCGGCCCCAGCATGTCAAAGCTGTATGCCTGATGCAGATGCTGCTGACCCGAGGTGTATTCGGCCATGATCTCGACCGCGCGGGTCGAATCACCGACCTCGCCCACGGTCGAGGCGCCGTATTCATCCATCAGCACCCGCAAACGGGCCAAGAAATCCAGGTTTTCAGGTTGCGATTTCGAGAACTTGTGCAGCTGCATCTCGTAAGGGTTCACCTGAGGCGCGATCCGCCTGCGCGGATTGTTGCGCAGCCGCGCGTCGTGGAAATAGTAATTCACTGTGTCCAGCCGGAAGCCGTCGACACCGCGTTCCAGCCAGAAGCGCATCGTTCCCAGCAGCCAGTCCTGCACCTCGGGATTGTGGAAGTTGAAGTCCGGCTGCGAGGTCAGAAAATTGTGCAGGTAGTATTGCTTGCGATGCCCGTCCCATTCCCAGGCCGAGCCACCAAAGACCGAAGGCCAGTTGTTCGGTGGCGTCCCGTCGGGTTTGGCATCGGCCCAGACATACCAGTCGGCCTTGGGGTTGTCGCCACCCTTGCGGCTTTCGACGAAGAAGGGGTGCTGATCGGATGAATGGCTAATCACCTGATCCACAATCACTTTCAGACCGAATTCATGCGCCTTCTCGACCAGGTGGTCGAAATCTTCCAGCGTCCCGAACAGCGGGTCGATGTCGGTGTAGTCCGACACGTCATAGCCCATGTCCGCCATGGGCGAACGAAAGATCGGCGACAGCCAGACCGCATCGACGCCGAGGCTGGCGATATGGCGCAGCCGTTCGGTTATACCTTTCAGGTCGCCGATTCCGTCGCCGTCGCTGTCCTGAAACGACCTTGGGTAAACCTGATAGGTCACCGAGCCGCGCCACCACTCATCCGTCATGTCACCCCCCAAAGTTACACCCCGCGCGTCACTGCATGGACGCCATTGAACACCGCGCGGTACCACCGTAATGTTGCCGCTAACATTTTAGACATATGGAACGCAATGATGTCTCAGCCCGCCACCAGCGCCAGCCCGCGCGAGCTCGCCCAGTCGATCCGCGACCATCTGACATATTCGATCGGCAAGGACGAAGCGCATGCCTCGGTCCATGACTGGCGGATGGCACTGTCGCTGGCCGTGCGCGACCATATTGTCGAGCCGTGGTTCGCCTCGACCCGGGCGACCTATGGCGGGCATCTGAAGCGAGTCCACTATCTTTCGATGGAGTTCCTGATCGGCCGCCTGCTGGAGGATTCGGTGGTCAATCTTGGTCTGGACGATGCCGCGCGCGAGGCGCTGAAAGGCTTCGGCGTCGATTATGACGAGGTAATCCATGACGAACCCGAGGCCGCGCTTGGCAATGGCGGGCTTGGGCGTCTGGCGGCCTGTTACATGGAAAGCATGGCGACGGTCGGGATCCCGGCATATGGTTACGGGCTGCGTTATGAACACGGGCTGTTCCGGCAGCGTTTCGACCACGGTCGGCAGATCGAAACCGCCGATAGCTGGCTGAAATCGCGCAATCCTTGGGAATTCGAACGGCCCGAGGTTGCCTATGAAATCGGCTTCGGCGGCTGGATCGAAGGCGACGGTCCCAAGAAGATCTGGCACCCCGCCGAAAGCGTGATTGCCGCCGCCTATGACACTCCGGTCGTGGGTTGGAGGGGGCGGTGGGCCAATACGCTGCGGCTGTGGTCGGGCAAGCCCACGCATGACTTCGACCTCGCGCGCTTTAACCGGGGCGAATATGTCGCGGCAGGCGCGGCGGAATCGCTGGCGCGGACGATCAGCCGGGTGCTTTATCCCGACGACTCGACCGAAGCCGGCAAGGAATTGCGGCTGAAGCAGGAGTATTTCTTCACCGCTGCCTCGGTCCGCGACATCATGCGCCGCTTTGTCTATGAAGGCGAAAATATCGCCAAACTGCCTGACCGCGTGGCGATCCAGATGAACGACACCCACCCCGCCATCGCAGGCGCCGAACTGGTGCGGGTGCTGATCGACGACTTTGACCAGAGCTTCGACGATGCCGCCGACATGGCCGTGCGCGTTTTGAACTATACCAACCACACCCTGCTGCCCGAGGCGCTGGAAGCGTGGTCCGAAGGGCTGTTCCGCAAGGTCCTGCCCCGCCACATGGATCTGGTCGAACGCATCGACGACCACCACAAGCGCCGCAATCCCGGCCGCCCGTGGGAGCTTTCGGCGATCCATCACGGTCAGGTCCATATGGGGACGCTTGCCTTCATGCAGTCGGGCCATGTGAACGGGGTTTCCGCCCTGCATACCGAGCTGATGAAGGAAACCGTCTTTCACGACCTGAACAAGCTGCATCCCGACCGGATCGTGAATGTCACCAACGGTGTGACCCCGCGCCGCTGGCTGTATTCGGCGAATCCGGCGCTGTCGGGGCTGATCACCGATACGCTTGGCAGCGAGGCATGGGTCGATCATCTGGATCAGCTTTCCGGCTTGGAAAGCCATGTCACCGACAAGGGCTGGCTGGACCGCTACGCAACCGCCAAGCGCGACAACAAGGTCGCGCTATCGAACTGGCTGGGCGAGGTGCTGGGCATCACGCCCGATCCCGACGCGCTGTTCGATGTGCAGATCAAGCGCATCCACGAATACAAGCGCCAGTTGCTGAACGTGTTGGAAACCATCGCCCGCTGGGACGATATCCGCCAGAACCCCGATGCGGAATGGCAGCCTCGGGTGAAGATCTTCGGTGGCAAGGCCGCGCCCGGCTATGCGGTGGCCAAGGAAATCATCCACCTGATCAATGACGTGGCCGAGGTGGTGAACAACGATCCCCTGATGAAGGGCCGGCTGCTGGTCGCCTATCCGGCGAATTACAACGTCTCGATGGCGGTGCGGCTGATCCCGGCGGCGGACCTGTCCGAACAGATCTCGACGGCGGGCAAGGAAGCTTCGGGCACCGGCAACATGAAGCTATCGATGAACGGCGCGCTGACCATCGGCACGCTGGACGGCGCCAATGTCGAAATCCGCGAACAGGTGGGGCCAGAGAATTTCTTCCTGTTCGGCATGACCACCGAGGAAGTCGAAGCCCGGCGCCAGATCCCCGACCATGCCCGCCAGGCCATCGCCGCCAGCCCGTCGCTGTCGCGCGCGATCAGCCTGATCGCCACCGGCGCCTTCGGCGGCGACCCGGCGCGCTATGGCCGGATCGTCGACATCCTGACCAACTGGGACAGCTATCTGGTCTGTTCGGATTTCGCCGATTACCAATCGACTCAACGCCGTATTGATGCCTCTTATGGGGATAAGGCGGAATGGAATCGCATGGCTGCGCTGAACACCGCGCGCATGGGCTGGTTCTCGTCCGACCGTTCGATTCGTGACTATATGGAACGAGTTTGGAAGATGGGGGAGCAAGATGGCCGCAACCAAGGACGGGCACAGCAAGGGGCAGGACAGTCTCGAATCAATGCCCCGGTTTGAACTGAGGCTGCCGCCGGAACGCGCGCGCGCCCTGGTTGAGGGGCGCGATCCCGATCCATTCGCCATCCTCGGCCCGCACCCGGTTGCCGGCGGCTGGCGGGTCGTGGCGCTGGATTTCGGCGCAACGGAAATGTCGATCGCCACGATCGAGGGTGTCTTCCAGATGTCCCCGGTCGAGCGGACTCCGGGCCTGTTCGCGGGTTACCTGCCCGAGCCGATGCCCTATCTGCTGCGCGGCGCCAATGACGAACGCGAATGGGAATACGAAGACCCTTACCGCTTCGGGCCGGTATTGGGCCAGATCGACGAATATCTGATCGGCGAGGGCACGCATCATCAGTTGTGGAAGGCGCTCGGCGCGCATGTCATCACCCATCAGGGCGTGCGCGGCACCCATTTCGCAGTCTGGGCACCCAATGCCCGCCGGGTCGCGGTGCTGGGCGATTTCAACAATTGGGATGCCCGCCGCCACGGCATGCGCAGGCGCGGATCGACCGGGGTGTGGGAAATCTTCGTCCCCAATATCGGCGAAGGCGCACCCTATAAATTCGCCATCACCGGCGCCCATGGCGAGCCCTTGCCCGAAAAGGCCGACCCCATCGGCTTCGGCGCGGAACATCCGCCGGCGACGGCCTCGGTGGTGCGCAAGATCGACGATTACGACTGGAATGACGCCGGATGGATGGATCGCCGCGAAGCGTTGCAGAACGTTAGCGCACCGATCTCGATCTACGAGGTCCATCTGGGCAGTTGGCGCCGCGTGGCCGAAGATGACGACCGCCCGCTGTCCTATCTGGAACATGCGCGCGAGTTGATCCCCTATGTGGTCGAGATGGGCTTTACCCATCTGGAGCTGATGCCGGTATCCGAATATCCGTTCGACGGGTCATGGGGCTATCAACCGGTCGGGTTGTATGCGCCGACCATCCGCTTCGGCACCCCCGACGAATTCCGCGCCCTGATCGACGCCGCCCATGACGCCGGCATCGGTGTATTGCTGGACTGGGTGCCGGGGCATTTCCCCTCGGATCCGCATGGTCTGGCGCATTTCGACGGCACGGCGCTTTACGAACATGCCGACCCGCGCGAGGGGTTCCATCAGGACTGGAACACGCTGATCTACAATTACGGCCGCACCGAGGTGTCGAATTTCCTGACCGCCAACGCGCTGTATTGGCTGCAGGAATATCACATCGACGGGCTGCGCGTGGATGCGGTGGCATCGATGCTGTATCGCGACTATTCGCGCAAGGACGGCGAATGGGTGCCAAATGTCCATGGCGGACGCGAGAACCTGGAAGCCATCGACTTTCTGCGCGGCGTCAACACCGTGGCATATGGCGAGGTGCCGGGCATCATGACCGTGGCCGAGGAATCGACCGCCTTTCCCGGCGTCTCGCGCCCCGTCGATACAGGCGGGCTTGGCTTTGGTTTCAAGTGGAACATGGGCTGGATGAACGACACGCTGGACTATATCCAGCGCGAGCCGGTCCACCGCAGCCACCACCACAATCAGCTGACCTTCGGGCTGGTCTATGCCTTTTCCGAAAACTTCATCCTGCCGATCAGCCATGACGAGGTCGTCCACGGCAAGGGCTCGATGATCGAGAAGATGCCCGGCGATGTCTGGCAGAAATTTGCCAATCTGCGGGCCTATTACGGCTTCATGTGGACCCATCCGGGCAAGAAGCTGCTGTTCATGGGCTGCGAGTTCGCGCAGTGGAAGGAATGGAACCACAACGCCTCGCTGGATTGGCACCTTCTGGATGATCCGCGCCACAAGGGCGTGCAATCGCTGATCCGCGACCTGAACCACCTGTATCGCGATCTGCCCGCGCTGCACCGCCGCGACAACGCGCCTGAGGGCTTCAGTTGGATCGAGGGCGGCGCTGCGTCGGAATCCATCATCGCCTTCGCCCGCTATGGCGAGGAAGGCGATGCCCCGGTGGTGGTGCTGTGCAATTTCACACCAGTTCCGCGCCACGGCTGGCGCGCCGGCCTGCCGCGTGACGGCAAGTGGAAGCTGCGCCTGAACAGCGACGCGGGCAACTATGGCGGATCCGGGATGGAGGCCCCCGCCATTATTACTGCCGATGGCGACGAGTGGCAGGGCTATGACCAGTCCGCCATGATCGACCTGCCACCGCTTTCCGTCCTCGTCTACGAGGCCGTTTGATCAGTTTCTTTGTGGGGGAGGAGACCCATGACATTGTACCGCCCAAACCGCCTGTCATCCCGCGCCATGGCTTATGTTCTTGCCGGTGGCCGCGGATCACGCCTGAAAGAACTGACCGACCGCCGCGCCAAGCCTGCCGTCTATTTTGGCGGCAAGTCGCGGATCATCGACTTTGCGCTGTCGAACGCGTTGAACTCTGGCATCCGCAAGATGGCGGTGGCGACGCAATACAAGGCCCACAGCCTGATCCGCCACCTGAACCGTGGCTGGTCCTTCTTCCGGTCGGAACGCAACGAATTTCTGGATATCCTGCCCGCTTCCCAGCAGATGGACGAGGAGAACTGGTATCGCGGCACCGCCGATGCCGTGGCCCAGAACATTGCCATCATCGACAGCTATCACGTTGATTACATTATCATCCTGGCCGGCGATCACATTTACAAGATGGATTACGAGATCATGCTGCAACAGCATGTCGATAGCGGCGCGGACGTGACCATTGGCTGCCTTACCGTGCCGCGCAATGAGGCCTCGGCCTTCGGGGTGATGGACGTCGATAAGGACGGCCGGATCATTTCCTTCCTGGAAAAGCCCGCCGATCCCCCCGGCATGCCGGACGATCCGAATTCGACGCTGGCCTCGATGGGGATCTATGTCTTTGACTGGAAGTTTCTGCGCGAGCTGCTGTTGAAGGACGCCGCTGACGCGAATTCCAGCCATGATTTCGGCAATGACATCATCCCCGAGATCGTGAAGAACGGCAAAGCTGTGGCACATCGCTTCACCGACAGCTGCGTGCGTTCCAGCCCCGATGCGCCGGCCTATTGGCGCGATGTGGGGACGATCGACGCCTTCTGGAAGGCCAATATCGACCTGACCGATTTCTCTCCCGAGCTGGACCTGTACGACCGCGACTGGCCGATCTGGACCTATGGCGAGATCACGCCACCGGCAAAGTTCATCCATGACGACGAGGACCGGCGCGGCCACGCGATCAGTTCGATGGTTTCGGGGGGCTGCATCATCTCTGGCTCCGAGGTGCGCAATTCGCTGCTGTTCACAGGTGTGCAGGCGAACAGCTATTCCTCGCTGAAATCTGTGGTTGCGCTGCCTTACGTCAATATCGGCCGGCACGCGCAACTGACCAATGTGGTCATTGACCGCGGGGTTGATATCCCCGAGGGCCTGATCGTGGGCGAAGACCCGGCCGAGGATGCGAAATTCTTCCGCGTCACCGGGAACGGGGTGACCCTGATCACCCAGGACATGCTGAAACGGAGGGCCGCGCAAAAATGACCGAGGAACCGGCGAAACCTGCAAAAGCTTCAAAACCCGCCAAAGCCGCCGCCAAACCGGCGGCCAAGACGCGCGTGGCGAAAAACACCTCGGCAGGTTCCAAGGCAGCGGCGAAGTCCCCTGCCGGCAAGCCCGCCGCGCAGGCCAAATCGCCGGAACCTCTGCCGCATCTGGGCGACGTGCTGTCGGTCGCCTCGGAATGCGCGCCGCTGATCAAGACCGGGGGGCTGGCCGATGTGGTGGGCGCCCTGCCCGGGGCCATGGCCCCCCTTGGCTGGCGGCTGCGCACGCTGATCCCCGCCTATCGCGGGCTGGTCGAAAAGCTGGAAAACCCGGTCGAGGTCTGGTCCAGCCCCGATCTTTACGGCGGCTCGGGCCGGGTGCTGGCGGGAACGGCCGGCGGGCTGGACCTGCTGCTGCTGGACGCGCCGCACCTGTTCGACCGCGCAGGTGGTCCCTATCACGACGAGGCCGGCGCCGACTGGGCCGACAATCCGCGCCGGTTTGCCGCGCTCAGCTGGGTTGCGGCCAAGATCGCGCTTGATGGACTGTCGGATGGCTGGATCCCCTCGGTGCTGCATGCCCATGACTGGCAGGCGGGCTTTGCGCCGATCTGGGTGCATGGCGCCGTGCCCTCGGCCATCACCATCCACAACATCGCCTTTCAGGGCATCGCCCCGGCATCGGCGATCGAGGAATTGCGGCTCCCCCATTCCTGGTTCAACCCCGGCGGCTTTGAATACTGGGGCCAGATCAGCGCCTTGAAGGCCGGGCTGGTGGCGGCGGATGCGGTCACCACCGTTTCGCCCACCTATGCGCAGGAACTGACCACGCCCGCCTTCGGCTTTGGTCTGGAAGGGGTGATCCGGGGCCGCGCGGGCGCGCTGTCCGGCATCCTGAACGGCGTCGACACCACCGTCTGGAACCCGGAAACCGACCCTCTGATCGCGGCGAATTACAGCGCGAGCAACCTGTCAGGCAAAGCCGCATGTGCCGCCGCCCTGCGCGAGGAATTCGGCCTCGACCCCGAAGGCGGGCCGCTGTGCATCGTCGTCAGCCGGCTGACCCGCCAGAAGGGGCTGGACCTGCTACTGGCCGCATTGCCGACGCTGATCGCCGGCGGCGGGCAACTGGCGGTGCTGGGCACGGGCGAAAACGACCTGCAGGATGGCTTTCTGCGCGCCGCCGCCAGCCATCCGGGCCGCGTGGGCGTACGTATCGGCTATGACGAGGCGCTGTCACATCGCATGTTCGCCGGGGCCGATGTGGTGCTGGTGCCCTCACGCTTTGAACCCAGCGGGCTGACGCAGATGTATGGGCTGGCCTACGGCACGCTGCCGCTGGTGGCGCGCACCGGGGGGCTGGCCGACTCCGTTATCGACGCCAATCTGGCCGCCGAACGGGTCGGCGTGGCCAATGGTTTCCAGTTCGGCCCCGTCACCACCGAGGAACTGGTCAGCGCCATCCGCAAGATGTGCGCCCTTTACGCCCGGCAGGATATCTGGCAGCGCATGATCCAGAGCGCGATGAGCCACCCGGTCGGGTGGGACGCCTCGGCCCGCGAATACGCGGCGCTTTACGACAGGCTAAGCGGACGCTGACGAGACCTTATGAAAGACCAGACTTATACGATCACCGCCGGCACCGCCGACCGGCTGGGCGCGACCACCATGGCGGAGGGCGTGAACTTCGCTGTCTTCTCGGCCCATGCCGAAAAAATCGAGATCTGTCTGTTTTCCGATGATGGCACCCACGAGATCCAGCGCCTGACCCTGCCCGACCGGCTGGGCGACATCTGGAACGGCTTCGTGCCGGGGCTGAAGCCCGGCCAGCTTTACGGTCTGCGCGCCCACGGCCCTTACGAGCCGCAACTGGGCCACCGCTTCAACCCGGCCAAGCTGCTGATCGACCCCTATGCCCGCCGCCTGTCCGGCAAGCTGATCCAGAACGACGTCTTACTGGGATATGAAGGCCACAAGCCGCAGGTTGACATGTCGATCGACAGCCGCGATTCTGCGCCCTTCATGCCGAAATGCGTGGTCACCGCCGACCTGCCCACCCTGCCCCGCAGCCGCCGCGTCGCCCGCGATCAGGTGGTCATCTATGAGGCCCACCCCAAGGGCCTGACCGCCGCCCATCCTGCCGTTCCGCCTGAATTGCGGGGCCGCTTTGCGGGGCTGGCCAGCGACGCGGTGATCGCGCATCTGACCCGGCTGGGCATCACCACGCTGGAACTTCTGCCGGTGCAGGCCCATGCGGACGAGGCCTTTCTGCTGCGCAAGGGGCTGACGAATTACTGGGGCTATAACACGCTGGCCTTCTTCGCGCCTGAGCCCGGTTACATGATGACTGGCGAGCCCTCGGAGTTCCGCGACATGGTCAGCCGCCTGCATGAGGCCGGCATCGAGGTGATCCTCGACGTGGTCTATAACCATACCGCCGAGGGCAACGAGCTGGGGCCGACGCTGTCCTTCCGGGGGCTGGACAATGCCAGCTATTACCGGCTGACGGCGGATAATCCGCGCTATTACGTCAACGATACCGGCACCGGGAATACGGTCGATTGCGCGCATCCGATGGTGCTGCGCATGATCCTGGATTCGCTTCGCTACTGGGTCGAACAGATGGGCGTGGACGGGTTCCGCTTTGACCTCGCCCCCGTGCTGGGACGCGAGCCCACGGGCTTCGCCCGCGATGGCCGGTTTCTGTCGGCGCTGCGTCAGGATCCGGTTCTCGCCAATGTTCGCCTGATCGCAGAGCCCTGGGATATCGGCCCGGGCGGCTATCAGCTGGGCAGCTTCCCACCGCCGTTTCTGGAATGGAACGACCGCTTCCGCGACGGCACCCGCCGCTTCTGGCGGGGCGAGGGCAATATCGCCGAGTTGGCAGAGCGGATGACCGGATCAGCCCCGATCTTCGACCATTCTGGCCGCGCACCGCAGGCCACGCTGAACTTTATCACCGCGCATGACGGTTTCACCCTGGCCGACCTGACCAGCTATAACCAGAAGCACAACCTGCCCAATCACGAGGGCAATCAGGACGGTCATAACGAGAATTATTCGGACAATCTGGGCGTGGAAGGCCCGACGGATGATCCCGCCATCAATGCCGCCCGCGCCCGGCGTCGCCGCAACCTGCTGGCCACGATGATGCTTTCACAAGGCACGCCCATGCTGCTGGCCGGGGACGAGATCGCCAACAGCCAGGACGGCAACAACAACGCCTATTGTCAGGACAACCCGACCGGCTGGATCGGCTGGGACGCCCCCGACCAGCCATTGGCGGATTTCACCGCTCGGCTGATCGCGCTGCGCCATGCCCATCCGGTCCTGCATCAGCGCCGCTTCCTGCATTCGTTGCCCATTCCCGAAGGCGGTCGCGATCTGGTCTGGCACCTGCCGGGCGGGGCGGAACCGACTGCGCAGGACTGGCAGAACCCCGGCCTGCGTACGCTGGCGCTGGAAATCCGCATGTGCGCCAATTCGCCCGAACGCGCCATCGACGCGACCGATGCCGCCTTTATCGCCGTCAATGGCGCCAGCCAGCCGGCCGAGATGGTCCTGCCCCCATTGCCCAAGGGGCGCTGGATCCGGGTTCTCGACACTGCCGTGCCGTTGACGCAGGATCAACCGGAAGCCGGCGCGGCGGCTCAGGTCGCCGCCGATTCCATCGCCGTGTTCATGCCAGAGGGAGACCGCGCATGAAGATCATCACCGTCCCCACCACCCCCATCGAGGGGCAGAAGCCCGGCACCTCGGGCCTGCGCAAGAAGACCCGCGTCTTCATGCAGCGCCACTATCTTGAAAATTTCGTGCAAGCCATCATCGACGCCATCGGCGGGGTCAGCGGCAAGACGCTGGTGCTGGGTGGCGATGGCCGCTTCTTCAACGACCGCGCAGCCCAGGTGATCCTGCGCATGTGTGCGGCACAGGGGGCAGCGAAGGTCATCATCGGCACGGGTGCGATCCTGTCAACGCCGGCGGCATCCAACCTGATCCGGGTGCGCGGGGCGGATGGCGGTTTCATCATGTCGGCCAGCCACAACCCCGGCGGCGAGGACGAGGATTTCGGCCTGAAATTCAACGGCGCGAATGGCGGCCCGGCGCCCGAATCCGTCACTGACCGCATCTTCGCTCGCACCAAGGAACTGACCGAGTACCGCATTCTGGAATCGCAGGATGTTGACCTGTCCACACCCGGCACGGCCACATTGGGCGAGATGGAGGTCGAGGTCGTCGATCCCGTTACCGATTACGCGGCCCTGATGGAAACGCTGTTCGATTTCGACGCCATCCGCGCGATGCTGGCGCAGGGCTTCACCCTGCGTTTTGACGCCATGCACGCCGTCACCGGCCCCTACGCGACCGATATACTGGAACGGCGCTTGGGTGCGGCGCCCGGCAGCGTGGTCAACGCCGTGCCGCTGCCGGATTTCGGCGGTGGCCACCCCGATCCCAACCCGGTATGGGCAGCAGATCTGATGGCACTGATGATGGGCCCGGACGCCCCGGATTTCGGCGCGGCATCCGACGGCGATGGCGACCGCAACATGATCGTCGGACGCGGCGCCTATATCACCCCCTCGGACAGCCTTGCGGTGCTGGCGGCGAATGCGCAGCTTGCGCCCGGCTATGCACGCGGGCTGGCGGGCGTGGCGCGGTCCATGCCGACCTCTCGCGCCGCTGATCTGGTGGCAGAAAAGGCCGGTATCGGCAGCTATGAGACCCCGACCGGTTGGAAATTCTTCGGCAACCTGCTGGATGACGGCCGGGCAACGCTGTGCGGCGAGGAATCCGCCGGCACCGGGTCAGATCACGTGCGTGAAAAGGATGGGCTTTGGGCCGTGCTGCTGTGGCTGAATATCCTGGCCGCGCGCAAGCAATCCGTGGCCGAGATCATGCAGGCCCATTGGTCCGAATATGGCCGCAACTACTATTCCCGCCACGATTACGAGGCCGTGCCGACCGACCGCGCCAATGCGCTGGTGGACCGGCTGCGCGGGCTGCTGCCCACACTTCCGGGACAAAGCTTCGCCGGGCTGACCGTCGAAAGCGCGGACGACTTCGCCTATCTGGACCCGGTCGACGGCTCGACCTCGGCAAATCAGGGGATCCGTATCGCCTTCACCGATGGCTCGCGCATCGTGATGCGTCTGTCGGGCACCGGCACCGAAGGGGCGACGCTGCGGGTCTATCTGGAACGCTATCAATCCGTTGACGGGGCGCTGAGCCTGCCGGTGGAAGAAGCCCTTGCTCCGGTCGTGCAAGCGGCCGAGGAAATCGCCCAGATCCGCGACCATACCGGCCGCGACAAGCCCGACGTCACCACCTGACGGCAAAAAGCGCGCGAGAAGCCCTCGCGCGCTGCCAATCTTTTGGGCTTTCTGGCCTGAAAATGACTGCCCGGCGGTCAGTTCGGTGACGCCACATGACCCCGCGCCGCGTCACCTTGACCTCATGCCGCGGCGCAGCGAGCCTGCCGGAAACGGCAGCAGGCGACGCAGCATGGCCCCAACCCTTTCCATCATCATCGTCGACAGCGACGCCGAACGCGCGCGCACGATTTGCGACGGGCTGGCGGACTTGCCCGGTGCGAACTATGCCATCGTGCCGCCCGGCCCGTCCCTCGCCCGTCGGATCGCCGCGCTGCATCCCGACCTTGTGCTGATCGACGCCGACAATGCCTCGCGCGATGAAATGGAAGAGCTGACGCTGGCCTCGGGCCCGATGGAACGCCCGGTGGCAGTCTTCGTGAACCAGTCCGACAGCGCCCTGACCCGCGCCATGGTCCAGGCGGGCGTTGCCGCCTATGTCGTCGACGGCCTGACCCAGGCGCGGGTGGTTCCGGTGGTCGATGCCGCCATCGCGCGTTTCAACATGCTGCAGAAGGTGCGGGCCGAGTTGGACGCCACCCGCGCCGCGTTGGAAGACCGGAAGGTGATCGACCGCGCCAAGGGCATCGTCATGCGCGCGCGCAATGTCCCCGAGGAAGATGCCTATGCCCTGATGCGCCGCAGCGCGATGGAAAAGGGTCGCAAGATCGCCGAGATCGCCCGCGCCATCGTCACCGCCGCCGAGGTGCTGAAATGACCGCCGAGATCCACCTGGGCTTTGTGCCGCTGCTGGATGCGGCGCCGCTGATCCTGGCCGAGCGGATGGGCTTTGCCGCCGAGGAGCGCCTGCATCTGCGCCTGCACCCCACCCGCAGCTGGTCATTGCTGCGCGACATGCTGGCCAGCGGTCATATCGCGGCGGCTCAGATGCTGTCGGCGGTCCCCATCGCGGGGCGGCTTGGCCTTGGTGGCGCAGCGGTCAGTTTCGATGTGCCGATGGTGCTGTCGCTGGGCGGGCAGGTTATCGGCGTTTCGGCCGATCTGGCACAGGCGATGCGCGATGAAGGGTTTTACAGCGACTTCCGCGACGCCATCGCGGCCCGCACGGCCCTGCGCAGGGCCCGGCCCGCGGGCCTTCGCGTGGGCGTGCCGTTTCCCTTCTCGATGCAGGCCGAGTTGCTGCACCTCTGGCTTGGCGATCGTTCCGGCATGACCGCGATCACCGTGCCCCCGGCGCGCATGGCAGACGCCCTGATCTCGGGCGAGATCGAGGCCTTCTGCGTGGGCGAACCCTGGGGTGCGGTCGCAGTCGATTGCGCGGCAGCAGAACTGATCCTTCCCGGCACCGCGATCTGGAGCGCGGCCCCCGAGAAGGTCCTGGCCCTGCGTCAAGGCTGGGCCGAGGCGCATCCCGATCTTGCAGGGCGGCTGCTTCGGGCGATCTGGCGCGCCTGCCGCTGGCTGGCACAGCCCGATTCCCGCGCCGCCGCATCCGATCTGCTGGCCCATGCCCTGAATGTCGACCCCGAGATGATCGAGCGCGCCCTGTCTGGCCATCTGCTACTGTCGCGCAGCGGCGCGACCGTCAACAGTCCCGATTTCGTCAATTTTCATGCTGGCGCGGCGAATTTTCCCTGGCGGTCACAGGCGGCCTGGCTGGGCTGGCACCTGGGGCGCCGTCACGGACTTGACGGCGCCAGTGCGGCAGGGACCGCCGCCGATTGCTGGCGGCCGGATCTGTTTCGCCAGCACCTCGGCACCGATGCAGTTTTGCCCGCCGCCTCGGCCAAGGTCGAGGGCGCCAATCCCGCGCCGGTCACCGCCGGGGCGAATCGCGGCACCCTGACGCTTGGCCGTAACACGTTCTTCGATGGCCGCATTTTTGATCTTTCTGCGCCTGCATGATGAAATTTCGGGCATAGCGCTGCATCGCAGCATGATCGGCCTGTAAAAGCGGTGACAACCCGGCAGGTCGAGCGCAGGCTGAACCTCAGGAACAACGTCGTTCCGCTCTACTCCACCCGCCCGAACGTCCGGGCATCACGGCAAAGCCGCCGAACCCCGTCGCGCTCCTCCCCCCAGGCGCGTCAGGTGTTTCGGCGGCTTTTTCACGTTTGAAGGACCGATCATGACCCGTTTCGCCCTGATCCTGCTGACCAGCACGGCCCTGACCAGCCCGGCATTTGCCGACATGCTGGATGTCGAGAAACCCGACCTGACGCTTGGCTTCATCAAGCTGACGGACATGGCGCCACTGGCCATCGCCTATGAGAAGCACTTCTTCGAGGATGAGGGGCTTTATGTCGTGCTGGAGCCGCAGGCGAACTGGAAGGTGCTGCTCGACCGGGTGATCTCGGGCGAATTGGACGGCGCGCATATGCTGGCCGGTCAACCGCTGGCCGCGACCATCGGTTACGGCACGCAGGCCCATATCGTCACCCCCTTCTCGATGGATCTGAACGGCAATGCGATCACCGTGTCGAATGCGGTGTGGGACGCGATGAGGGCGGACATCCCGGCAGGTGCGGACGGCAAGCCCGCCCATCCGATCAGCGCCGCCGCGCTGACCCCGGTGATCGACAGCTACCGCGCCGAGGGCAAGCCCTTCAACATGGGCATGGTCTTCCCGGTCTCGACCCATAATTACGAACTGCGCTATTGGCTGGCGGCGGGCGGGATCAATCCCGGCTTCTATACGCCGGGCGACGCGACCGGGCAGACCGGCGCCGACGTGCTGATTTCGGTCACGCCGCCGCCTCAGATGCCCTCGACCATGGAGGCGGGGACCATCGACGGCTATTCCGTGGGCGAGCCGTGGAACCAGCAGGCCGTTTTCAAGGGGATCGGCGTCCCGGTCATCACCGATAGTGAGATATGGAAGAACAACCCCGAAAAGGTGTTCGGCCTGACCGCCCAGTTCGCCGAAGAAAACCCCCAGACCGTGCTTGCCCTGACCAAGGCGCTGATCCGCGCCGCCGAATGGCTGGACGCAGACAATGGCGCCAACCGCGCCGAAGCGGTCGAGATCCTGTCGCGCCCCGAATATGTCGGCGCCGATGCGGCGGTGATCGCCAATTCGATGACCGGGCATTTCGAATATGAAAAGGGCGATGTCCGCGACGCGCCCGATTTCAACATCTTCTTCCGCGAAAACGCCACCTATCCCTTCTATTCCGACGCCATCTGGACCCTGACGCAAATGCGCCGCTGGGGCCAGATCGACGCCGCGCAAAGCGACGACTGGTATCTGGAAACCGCGAAATCCGTCTACAAGCCGGAAGTCTATCTGGAAGCCGCGCGGATGCTGGTGGACGAAGGCAACGCGCAGGAGGCCGATTTCCCTTGGGACACCGACGGCTTCAAGCCCGCCACGGCCGAATTCATCGACGGCATTTCCTATGACGGCAGGAAACCCAACGACTACCTGCAAAGCCTGCCCATTGGCCTGAAGGGTGACGACACCGTCACCATCGCCGGTGTGCAGGGCTGAGGAGAGCGACATGACCGCCATCGACCCCAGCCAGCTTGCCGAAGCCCGCGAGGCCAAGCGCACCCGCCGCCTGACCCGCATCAACAAGGCCGAGGGCTGGTTCAAGGTGATCGGCCTGCCCTTCATGGCGCCGCTGCTGCGCGCCATCGCGGGCGACGATCCGCGCGGGCAGATGAAGCTGCTGTGGCAGACGCTGTTCGTGCCGATCCTGTCGATCCTGTGCTTCCTTGGCCTCTGGGCGGTGCTGGCGCCGAAGGTCCACACCTCGCTCGGCACCATCCCCGGCCCCGCACAGGTCTGGAGCCAGGCCGTGGCGCTTGACGCCGCCGCAGATCGCGAGGCCGAAAGGCGCGTGGCCTTCTATGAACGGCAGGAAGAACGCAACGCCAAGCTGATCGCGGACGGGCAACGCGACAAGGTCCAGAACCGTGAATATACCGGCCGACCGACCTATTACGACCAGATCTGGACCTCGATCAAAACCGTGTTCATGGGCTTCGTTCTGGCCACTCTGGTCGCCGTGCCGCTTGGGATCGCGGCGGGTTTGTCGCCCACCGTCAATGCGGCGATCAACCCGCTCGTACAGATCTTCAAGCCGGTCAGCCCGCTGGCATGGCTGCCCATCGTGACCATGGTGGTGTCGGCGCTGGCATCGGGTGACGGCGGCATGTCGCGCAGCTTCATCATCTCGGCCATTACCGTCACGCTGTGTTCGCTGTGGCCGACGCTGATCAATACCTCGCTTGGCGTGGCCTCGATCGACAAGGATCTGGTGAATGTCGGCAAGGTGCTGAAACTGAGCCCTTGGGCGCGCGTCACCCGTCTGGTGCTGCCATCCGCCCTGCCCCTGATCTTCACCGGGCTGCGCCTGTCGCTGGGTGTGGGCTGGATGGTGCTGATTGCCGCCGAAATGCTGGCCCAGAACCCCGGCCTTGGCAAATTCGTCTGGGACGAATTCCAGAACGGATCGTCCGACAGCCTCGCCCGGATCATGGTCGCGGTGCTGACCATCGGCATCATCGGCTTCCTGCTGGATCGGATGATGTTCGCGATCCAGAACCTGATCACCTTCTCGGACAAGAGGTAAGCCATGGCGGTCCTTGAACTGAGCAATATCCGCAAGGATTTCGGCAGCCAGACCATCCTGAACGGCATCGACCTGGCGGTGGAAGACGGCGAGTTCGTGGCGATCCTGGGCTTTTCCGGCACCGGCAAGACCACGCTGATCAACCTGATGGCCGGGCTGGAAAAGCCCACTGCGGGCAGCGTGACCTTCCGGGACAAACCCGTCACCGGGCCGGGGCCCGAGCGCGGCGTGGTCTTTCAGTCCTATGCGCTGATGCCCTGGCTGACGGTGACCAGCAATATCGCGCTGGCGGTGCGGTCCGCCATGCCGAAGCTGCCCGCGAAGGATCTCGCCGCGCGCGTCCAGAAATACATCAAAATGGTCGGCCTGACCCATGCCGCGACCCGCCGCCCGGCGGAACTGTCCGGCGGGATGCGCCAGCGCGTCGGCATCGCCCGCGCGCTTGCGATGGACCCCGAAATCCTGCTGCTGGACGAACCGCTTTCGGCGCTGGATGCGCTGACGCGCGGCAATCTGGCCGATGAGATCGAGGCGATCTGGGAAGCCGACCGCAAGACTGTCGTACTGATTACCAATGACGTGGATGAGGCCATCGTGCTGGCCGACCGCATCCTGTGCCTCGACCCCAATGGCACCATGGGGGCAGAGTTCCGCGTCACCCTGCCCCGCCCGCGCGGCCGCACGGCGATGAACCACGACCCGGCCTTCAAGGCCTTGCGGGCCGAAGTGACCGGCCACCTGATCGCCGCAGGCGCGCACGCCACCGAGTAACAGCGCCGCAGCCTGCCGAATGTCACGCCTTTGTACGCGCTGCCCCGCGCCTATGCCAAGGCCTCGGCAGGGATCGCCCGCAATGACGAGCGCTATCTGGAGTTCTCGCAGCTGCACAAGATCTACCCGACGCCGAAAGGCCCGCTGACCGTGGTCGAGGATGTGAACCTGAAGCTGAGGAAAGGCGAATTCGTCAGCCTGATCGGCCATTCCGGCTGCGGGAAATCGACCGTGCTGACCATGGCTGCGGGTCTCAATCCGATCAGCAAGGGCGCGATCGTGCTGGACGGCACCTATGTCGAAGGCGCGGACCCGGAACGCGCCGTCGTCTTCCAGTCACCCAACCTGTTCCCCTGGCTGTCCGCGCGAGAAAATGTCGCCATCGGCGTCGACCGCGTCTATCCGACCGCCAGCCGGGCCGAGCGTCAGGATGTGGTCGAGTACTATCTGGAACGCGTGGGCCTTGTGAACGCGATGAACAAATCCGCGTCGGAGATGTCGAACGGCATGCGCCAGCGCGTCGGCATCGCGCGGGCTTTCGCGCTGTCGCCGAAACTGCTGCTGCTGGATGAGCCTTTCGGGATGCTCGACAGCCTGACCCGCTGGGAATTGCAGGAGGTGCTGATGGAGGTCTGGGACCGCACCAAGGTTACCGCCGTTTGCGTCACCCATGACGTGGACGAGGCGATCCTGCTGGCCGACCGCGTCGTGATGATGACCAATGGCCCGCAGGCGACCATCGGCAAGATCACCGAAGTGAACCTGCCCCGCCCCCGCACCCGCAAGGCGCTGCTGAGCCACCCGGATTACTACGCCTACCGCGAGGAAATCATCGGTTTCCTTGAGGAATACGAACACGGCCACAAGAAGGAAGCTGCATGATGACCGCACCCAAGGAACGCCTTGTCGTCATTGGCGCCGGTATGGCCTCGGGCCGGATGCTCGAAGTCCTGACCGACGCCGGGGCCCCCTATGACATCACCCTGTTCAACGCCGAACCGCGCGGGAACTATAACCGCATCATGCTGTCGCCGGTGCTGTCGGGCGAAAAGACATATGAGGAAATCGTCACCCACGATGACGCCTGGTATGCGGAACGTGGCATCACCACCCGTTTCGGCGAGCATATCGTCAAGATCGACCGCAAGGCCAAGGTGGTGACCGGCCAGCATGGCGATCTGCCCTATGACAAGCTGGTCATCGCCACCGGGTCCGCGCCCTTCATGATCCCGGTCGTCGGGCGCGATCTGCCGGGCGTCATCGCTTACCGCGACCTTGACGACACCAATACCATGATCGCGGCGGCCAGACCGGGCGCCGAGGCCGTGGTGATCGGCGGCGGGCTTCTGGGCCTTGAGGCCGCCGCCGGTCTTCAGATGCGCGGCATGAAGGTGACCGTGATCCATATCATGGGCCATCTGATGGAACGCCAGCTGGACCCCTCGGCCGGTTATCTGCTGCAAAAGGCGCTGGAGGCGCGGGGCATCAAGGTCCATTGCAAGGGCGCGACCAAGGCGATCATGGGTGAGGATCGGGCCGAGGCCGTGCTGCTGGAAGATGGCACCGTTTACGGCGCGGATCTGGTGGTCATGGCCGTGGGCATCCGCCCCGAAACTCGCCTTGCCAATGATGCCGGGATCGAGGTCGAGCGCGGCATCACCGTGAATGACCAGCTTCGAACTAGCGATCCCTCGATCTACGCGCTTGGCGAATGCGTTGAACATGACAAGCAGCTTTTCGGCCTTGTCGCGCCGCTTTACGATCAGGCCAAGGTGCTGGCGGCGGAACTGCTGGGGCAGGCCTCAGCCTTCCAGCCGGTCCAGACCGCGACCAAGCTGAAAGTCACCGGATGCGATCTGTTCAGCGCCGGCGATTTCGCCGATGGCGAGGGGCGCGAGGATATCGTTTTCCGTGATCCGGGCCGGGGCATCTATAAACGCCTCGTCCTTGAGGGCGACCGGCTGGTCGGCGCGGTGATGTATGGCGACACGGCGGACGGCAACTGGTTCTTCGGCCTTATCAAGGACCAGACCGACGTCTCCGCAATGCGCGAGACGCTGATCTTCGGCCCGGCCTTTCAGGGCGGGGGCTCCGTGGACCCTATGGCGGCCGTTGCAGCATTGCCGCCTGACGCAGAAATCTGCGGCTGCAACGGCGTCTGCAAGGGCAAGATCATGGAAGCCGTCGCAGGCGGGGCAGACAGCCTCGACAAGGTGCGCGCGACCACCAAGGCAAGCGCCTCCTGCGGGACCTGCACCGGATTGGTCAGCCAAGTCATGGCCCTGACCCTTGGCGGAGCGGTCCAGACCAAGGATTGCATGTGCGGCTGCACCGATCTGACGCATGAGGACGTGCGCCGGCTGATCAAGGCCAAGGGGCTGAAATCCATGCCCGCCGTCATGCAGGAATGCGGCTGGACGACGCCCGATGGCTGCGCGAAGTGCCGCCCCGCGCTGAACTTCTATCTGCTGGCCGATTGGCCGCTGGACTACCGCGACGACCGGCAGGCGCGGTTCGTGAACGAAAGGAACCACGCCAATATCCAGAAGGACGGCACCTATTCGGTCGTGCCGCGCATGTGGGGCGGCGTCACCACCCCGGCCGAGCTGCGCGCCATCGCCGACGCGGCGGAAAAATACAACGTCCCCATGGTCAAGGTCACCGGCGGTCAGCGCATCGACCTGCTGGGCGTCCGCAAGGAGGACCTGCCCGCCATGTGGGCGGATCTGAACGACGCCGGCATGGTCAGCGGCCACGCCTATTCGAAAGGGCTGCGCACGGTCAAAACCTGCGTCGGGACGGAGTTCTGCCGTTTCGGCACGCAGGACTCGACGGGTCTGGGCATCCGGCTGGAAAAACTGCTCTGGGGGTCATGGACACCGCACAAGGTCAAGCTGGGTGTCTCCGGCTGCCCACGCAACTGCGCCGAGGCCACCTGCAAGGATGTGGGCATCGTCTGCGTCGATAGCGGCTATCAGATCAGCGTGTCGGGTGCGGCGGGGATGGAGGTCAAGGAAACCGAAGCCCTCGTCACCGTCCCCACCGAAGACGAGGCCGTCGAATGGACCGCCGCCTTCATCCAGCTTTATCGCGAGAATGCGCGCTATCTGGACCGGGCTTGGAAATGGACGGCGCGGGTGGGGCTCGACTGGGTCAAGGACCACCTGTCAGACCCCGAAAACCGCCAGGCGCTGAATGAACGCTTTGAACTCAGCCAGTCGGTCTATCGGAAAGATCCCTGGGCCGAACATGCGAAACCCGGTGCCCGCGACGAATTCTCGCCGCTGGCCGATTGCCGACTGGAGGCAGCAGAATGACCAACTGGATCGACATCGCGGCACTGGACGACATTCCCCAGCAGGGCGCGCGGCTGATCCGCACCCGCACCGGCTGCGTGGCGCTGTTTCGCACTCATGACGACCGCGTTTTCGCGCTGGATGACCGCTGCCCCCACAAGGGCGGGCCGCTGTCCGAAGGCATCGTCGCCGGTCACACCATCACCTGCCCGCTGCACAACTGGGTGTTCGACCTGAACACCGGCATCGCACAGGGCGCGGATGACGGCAGCGTCGCCACCTATCCTGCCAAGATTGAAAACGGCCGCGTGCTGGTCGGATCCGAAATCATCGCCCGTCGTCACGCCGCCTGAAAGGAGCGAACCATGTCCTACGTCACCCCGAAAGACTTCGCCACCAAGATGATCGACGCGGGCGAAGCCAAGGTCTTCATGTCCACCCGCGACACGATCATCCGCGCCTATATGGCCGGCGCGATCCTTGCACTTGCGGCGGCCTTCGCGGTCACCGTCACCGTCAACACCGGCGACCCGTTGATCGGGGCGCTGCTGTTCCCGGTCGGCTTTTGTATGTTGTATCTGATGGGTTTCGATTTGCTGACCGGGGTCTTTACCCTCGTCCCCCTTGCGCTGCTGGACAAGCGCCGTGGTGTCACGGTGAACGGCGTGCTGCGCAACTGGGGACTGGTCTTTACCGGCAATTTCCTTGGCGCGATGACGGTTGCGCTGTTCATGGCGATCATCGTCACCTTCGGCTTTTCGGAAGCCCCGAACGAGGTCGGCCAGAAGATCGGCCATATCGGCGAGGGCCGAACGCTCGGCTATGCGGCGCATGGCGCGGCGGGGATGCTGACGCTGTTCGTGCGCGCGGTGATGTGCAACTGGATGGTCTCGACCGGGGTCATCGGCGCGATGATGTCGACCAGCGTATCCGGCAAGGTCATCGCCATGTGGATGCCGATCACGGTGTTCTTCTACATGGGGTTCGAACATTCCATCGTGAACATGTTCCTGTTCCCCTCGGGCCTGATGCTGGGGGGCGAGTTCACCATTATGGACTACCTGATCTGGAACGAGATCCCGACCGTGCTGGGCAATCTGGTGGGCGGGCTGACCTTCGTCGGCGCGATGATCTACGCCACCCATTACAAGACCGCCCCCGACCGCCGCGACGCGGCGCCGCAGGAAACCCCTGCCATCGCCGTCCCTGCCGAGTAAGCATCGATGAAAGATACCAGCATCCCGCCGATCCGGACCACCTGCCCCTATTGCGGGGTCGGCTGCGGGGTTATGGTCTCACCCGGGCCGGACGGCATCACCGTCTCGGGCGACCCGGATCATCCGGCGAATTTCGGCAGGCTCTGTTCCAAGGGCAGCGCGCTTGCCGAAACGCTGGGGGCGGAAGGCCGCTTGCTGACACCGGTTATCGGCGGCAAGGCCGCGGATTGGGACGGCGCACTTGACCTGATCGCCAGCCGATTTACCGAGACCATCGCCGATTACGGCCCGGATTCCGTCGCCATCTACGGCTCGGGCCAGATGCTGACCGAGGATTACTATGCCGCCAACAAGCTGATGAAAGGCTATATCGGCAGCGCCAATATCGACACCAATTCACGGCTCTGCATGGCCTCGTCGGTTGCCGGGCATCTCCGGGCCTTCGGGTCGGACACCGTGCCGGGGCTGTACGAGGATCTGGAACTTGCCGATCTGGTGGTGCTGGTCGGCTCCAACCTCGCGTGGTGCCATCCGGTGCTGTATCAGCGGCTTGTGGCAGCGAAACAGGCACGGCCTTCGATGCGGGTCGTCGTCATCGACCCGCGCCGGACCGCGACCTGCGATCTGGCCGACCTGCATCTGCCGATCCGGCCGGGGACCGATGCGGCGCTGTGGAACGCGGTGCTGCTGGAACTCGACGCGCGTGGATTGTCGGTCTGGAAGGACCGGGTCGCCCGGTATGAGGACGCCGTCGCCGCGGCCCGCGCCGGCAGCACCGATTGCGGTACCGACCTTTCGGCGTTCATCGAGCTTTGGTGCAGCACCGAACGGGTCGTCACCATCTACTCCCAAGGCATCAACCAATCCGACAGCGGCACCGACAAGGTGAATGCGATCACGAATTGCCACCTTGCCACCGGGCGCATCGGGCGTCCCGGCATGGGCCCGTTCAGCGTGACCGGCCAGCCGAACGCGATGGGCGGGCGCGAGGTCGGGGGCCTGTCCAACATGCTCGCCTGCCATCTGTCGCTGGACAATCCTGCCCATCGAGACGCCGTTCAGGGCTTCTGGAACAGCCCCCGAATGGCCGCCATGCCGGGCCTGAAGGCGGTGGATCTGTTCGACGCGGTCGGTGCCGGGCGTATCAAGGCGCTGTGGGTGATCGGCACCAATCCGACCGTTTCCATGCCCGAGGCCGACCGCGTCGCCCGCGCACTGGAGGGCTGCGAATTTCTGGTCGCCAGCGACATGGTGGAAACAGGCACCACGCAGCGCGCTGATGTCGTCCTGCCCGCAGCCCCATGGGGCGAACGCACGGGCCACGTCACCAATTCCGAGCGCCGCATCAGCCGCCAGCAGGCCTTCCTGCCGCCGCTAGGGCAGTCGCGCCCCGACTGGCAGATCATCGCGGGCGTCGCGCAGCGTATGGGTTTCGCCGGCTTCGGCTGGCGCAACGCAGATGCAGTCTTCGCCGAGTTCAAGGCACTGTCCGGCCTCGCCGGGCGATTGGGTTCAGATTTCGACATCTCGGAACTCGACGACAACGCGCCGATCGTTTGGGGCAACCGTTCCGACGGGCGTTTCTTCGGCGATGGCGTCTTTCACACCGCGGACGGGCGCGGCCGGATGATCCCGGTCACCCCGCGCGCCGAGACGGGGACTTTGCATCTGAACACCGGTCGCATCCGTGACCAGTGGCACAGCATGACCCGCACCGGTCGCGCGCCCCGCCTGTCGACCCACATCGCCGAGCCGTTCGTCGAAATCCATCCCCACGACGCGGCACGGCTGGGACTGGAACCGGCAGGCCTGGCCCGGGTCACGAACCGCCATGGCGGAGCCATCCTGCGGGTGCTGGTCACCGACCGTGTCCAGCCCGGCCAGATCTTCACGCCGATCCATTGGACCGACCGCAATTCCGCCTCGGGCCGGGTCGGTGTGCTGGTGCCCTCGGACGTGGATCCGGTTTCGGGCCAGCCAGCGCTGAAACGGGCCGAGGTGACGGTGAACCCTTTCCCCGCGGCCTGGTTCGGCTTTGCCGCCAGCGCAACGCCCTTCACCCCCGATTGCGACTATTGGGCGACTGCCAGCATCGAGGGCGGCATGCGCGCCGAACTGGCAGGCACCGCCGCGCCCGCCGATTGGGAAGCCTTCGCCCGCAGCCTGTTCGACCTGCCAGACGCGCAGCTTGCCGTCCTGACCGACGTGGCGCGCGGGCTGCGGCGGCTGTCGCTGTCGGAAGATGGCAAGGTAGTGGCGGCGCTGTTCTGTGCGCCAAAGCCCGTCGCGCTGTCGCGCCAAGCTGTCTGCGAGATGATCGGCCAGTCCGGGACCGAGATCCTGACCGGCCAGCCCGCCGCCGGCCGGCCCGATCCCGGCCCCACCGTCTGCGCCTGCATGGCAGTCGGACGCAATTCCATCTGCGCCGCCATCCGCGAAGGGCGCTGCAACAGCGTTGAGGAAATCGGTGCATCGCTGGGTGCCGGCACCAGCTGCGGATCCTGCAAGCCAGAGCTGCGCGCGCTGCTGGACGCCACGACGGCACAACCCGCCCCCGTCTAACCCCTTTCCCGAGGCGGCGAAATCTGGCAATGCCCGGCGGGACCGCGACCAGGAGCCCGCCGATGAACCCCGATATCGTCACCACGCTTGCCGCATATATCTGGGCGCTCGACTATGGCTCGGTTCTGGTTTTCGCATTGACGGGCGCACTGGTGGCCAGCCGGCAGCAGTTGGACATCACCGGCTTCATCTTCATGGCGGCGCTGACGGCTGTCGGGGGTGGGACATTGCGCGACCTGGTGCTGGGCCGCGACCCGGTTTTCTGGGTCGAGCGGCCCGGCCTGATCGTGACGGCCGCCGTCGCGGCCTTCATCGTCTACTGGGCCGCACCCTTTCTGGAAAGCCGCTATCGCTGGCTGCTATGGCTGGACGCGATCGCGCTTGGCGTGGCGGTCCCGGCAGGTGTTGGCGTCGCCTTCGCCACCGGCTACGGGCCGATCATCGTGGTGATCTGCGGGGTGATTACCGCCTGCATGGGCGGCCTGATCCGCGATGTCGTAGGCAACGAGGTGCCGCTGATCCTGAAAGGATCCGAGCTTTACCTGACCGCCGCCTTCGGCGGTGCGTTGGCGGGGCTGCTGCTGGTCTGGCTGGGCCTGCCCCGCCCAATGGCACTGATCGGCTGCGGGTTGGCGACTTTCGTGCTGCGGGCGGGCGCGATGATCTGGGGCTGGTCCCTGCCCGCCTATCGCCCCCGACCGCCCCGCAATTTCGGCTGACGCGGCCCGGCACAACCTTTAGCGCGCGTCGCCCAGATGTGCCTCGGGATCGTGATCGACCTTTTCGGCGATCTCCTTGGTCCATGCTGACACGGCGGGCACGCGCGAGCGGTCGATGCGGTGGGCGTATTTCTTTGCCACCTCGACGACCTCTGACAGCAGACCGTCCTCCAGCGTGATCGGGTTCAGGCCAAGGGCAAGGAACTGGTCGTTCTTCACGATCAGGTCGTTCTCGTCGGCTTCCTTGCGTGGGTTTGGCAGGTTCATCACCTTCGCCCCCGACAGCCGCGCCACCAGCGCGGCCAGGTCGCGGACGCGGTGGGTTTCGGTCATCTGGTTGAAGATCTTGACCCGCTCGCCCGCCGCGGGCGCGTCGGCCAAAGCCAGTTCGATACAGCGCACGCAGTCCTGAATATGGATGAAGGCGCGAGTCTGCCCGCCCGTGCCGTGGACCGTCAGGGGATAGCCGATGGCCGCCTGAATCAGAAAGCGGTTCAGCACGGTGCCGTAATCGCCATCATAGTCGAAACGGTTGATAAGCTGCTCATGCCGGCGGGTCTGGTCGGTATGGGTGCCCCAGACGATGCCCTGATGCAGGTCGGTGATCCGCAGCCCGTCATTCTGGGCATAGAACTGAAACATGATCTGATCGAGGCTTTTGGTCATGTGATAGACCGATCCGGGCCGCGTCGGATACAGCACCTGCTGCGCCTTTTTGCCGGTGGGCGTATCGATCTCGATATCCAAATAGCCTTCGGGGATCGGTGCCCCGACCGAGGAGTAGCCGTAGACCCCCATCGTGCCCAGATGAACCAGATGCGCGTCGATGCCGGTTTCCACCAATGCCGCCAGCACGTTATGCGTCGCGTTGGTATTGTTGTTGACGGTATAGACCTTGTGGCGGTCGGATTTCATCGAATAGGGCGCGGCGCGCTGTTCGGCGAAATGGATCACCGCGTCGGGTTTGTGTTCGGCGAACCACTGCTTCAGGCGCTCGAATTCCTTCGACAGGTCAAGCAGATGGAAATGGATCACATTGCCGCTTTCCTGCTTCCAGATCCGGCAGCGTTCCTGAATGGAGTCCATCGGGGTCAGCGACTGCACGCCCAGTTCGGTGTCGATCCAGCGGCGCGAAAGATTGTCGATGATATGGACCTCATGCCCCAGATTGGACAGATGAAGCGAGGTCGGCCAGCCGACGAAACCGTCGCCACCAAGAACCGCAATGCGCATGAGTAACCTTTCCTGACTGCCGTCGTCGCCGTCCTGTGAAGGCGCTGGCGACCTGTTCGAATAAATGAGTAAAGGCCGCGTATCACCGCCGCAAGACAGTTATATGACGGTCACGCAACGGGGCGGATTGGTGCCGGTACTGATGAGAATCAACGGCTAATCAGAAGAACATGAACGAAGCCGGGTCCATGGGCGCCGCGCACGAAATAGCCCTCGATATCGGTGGTGCCCGACGATCCGGTAATCATCACCGCGTTTCGGGGCGCGGGGGCGGCAAGGGCCGCGTAATCATCCAGAAAGGGCAGGATGCGGTCTTCCTCGACCGCGACCAACCAGTGCCGGGGCAACATGGCATTCAGGATCGGCTGATCGGGTGCGGAATGGATCACCACCGACCCGGTTTCGGCAATCCCCCATTGCGCCACGCTGATCGCGGCGGGTTCCAGCGGGGCGATGTCGCGGTGGGTTTCAAGCCCCGCACCAGCCAGCGCATCCAGCCTCGCATCAGCGCTGACGGCGATGCGGGGGGCCAGGTCGTGCGACGCAAGATAGGCCATCACCGCCTGTGGCAGCGCGGCCCATCCGGGCACCCGGTCCAGCGTCACCCCAAGTGCGGGGTTGGCGCATTTTGCGATGAAGCTCGCGACCGGATCCGGGCCTGCCGGCACGGGACGGATCTCGTCGGGATCGGCCAGCAAAGCGGCGGCCTCGGCTGCGATCTGCGCCGGCGTCTGGCGCGGCAAGGCGCCGTCGCGGCCATGGGTCAGGCCGGCGCGAATGGCGGCAAGGATGTCGTCGCGCGCGCTCATTTCCGGGCCTCCTTCTGCTGGCGCTCATATTGGTCCATGAAGCTGCGGGCTGCGGGGGCGGGCAGATCGCGGGTGGCGGTCCAACCGCCCGCCAGCGGCAGCTTGCGGATCCAGCCGCGCCCGAACAGCCGCAGCACCGGCAGCGCCATCCGCGTGCCCATCCGGTACAGCCTCGGCCTGCACGCCGCAAAGCCCCACAGGCCCAGCCCATAACGCACCGGCTTTTCCACCAGCCCCTCGTCCCATGTCCGCAGGCGCCATGCTTTCAGCAGCGTTTTCAGGGGGATGCGGACCGGACAGACCTCCTCGCAGCGGCCATTCATGGTGCAGGCATGGGGCAGATCGCGGCTTTGCGCCAGACCGTCCAGAACCGGGGTCAGCACCGCGCCCATCGGGCCGGGATAGGTGCCGCCGTAAGCGTGGCCGCCGATCTGGCGATAGACGACGCAATGGTTCATGCAGGCCCCGCAGCGGATGCAGCGCAGCATCTGGCGGAACTCGTCCCCCACCATGCGCGCGCGGCCGTTGTCGACCAGAACGATGTGCATCTCCTCGGGCCCGTCGGCATCGCCCGCGCGCCGGGGGCCGCAGTGAAACGTCGTGTATTGCGTGACCTCGCCCCCCGTGGCCGAGCGCACCAGCACCCGCAAAAGCGCCATCGCGTGATCGGTCGAGGGGACGATCTTTTCGATCCCGGCGGTCACGATATGGACGCGCGGCGGCGTGGTGGACAGTTCGGCATTGCCTTCGTTGGTGACCGTGCAGGTGGCGCCGGTATCTGCGACCAGAAAATTCGCGCCCGATATCCCGACATCGGCGGCCAGAAACTTTTCGCGCAGCACCCGCCGCGCCGACGCTACCATCGACGCCGCGTCATCCGCATCGGGCGGCGGGTGATGGTCCTTGAAGAACAGCGCCGCCACATCCTCTCGCGTGCGGTGCATGGCGGGCCAGATGATATGGCTGGGGCGCTCATGGGCGAGCTGGATGATATGCTCGGCCAGGTCGGTTTCCACCCGCTCGATCCCGGCATCGTCAAGGGCGTGCGGCAGGCCGATTTCCTCGCCCAGCATGGATTTGGCGCGGGTGACGATCTTCGCCCCTGCATCCGAGCAGATCCTGCTGACGATAGCGGCGGCCTCGGCGGCGTCGCGCGCCCAATGAACCTGCGCGCCCGCAGCGGTGGCATTCTGTTCAAACGCGATCAGATAATGGTCGAGATTGGCGATCACGTGGTCCTTGATCGCCGCCGCCCGTGCCCGCGCGGCCTGAAATTCGGGGAAGGCATCGACCGCCGCCGCGCGCTTGGTTTCCGCCGTGCCGGTGGTGCGATCGATGGCGGTTTTCAGGTTCGCGTCCGCCAGCGCATCATGGGCGCGGGTCTTGAAGGCAGCGTCGGCCATCACGCCTCCTCGCCGATTGCGGGGCCGTCGGCCATGCCGGCCAGCACCTCTGCAGTGTGAAAACAGCGGGTCTTTGCGCCTTCGCGATGCAGGCGGCCGGCCATGTTCATCAGGCAACCCAGATCGCCCGCCAGCAGCAGCTCGGCACCGGTCTCGACGATATTCGCGGATTTTTCCGAGACGATGGCGGTCGAGATCTCGGGGTATTTGACGCAGAAGGTGCCGCCAAATCCGCAGCAGACATTGGCGCCTTTCAGCGGCCGCATCTCCAGCCCGTCGACGCCGTCCAGCAGGGCGCGGGGCTGGCCCTCAACCCCCAATTCGCGCAGGCCCGAGCAGCTGTCGTGATAGGTGGCCGAGGCGTCAAGCCGGACGCCCTGCGGCTGCCAGCCCATCACATCATACAGAAACCCGAGTATTTCGAATGACTTGCCCGCAAGATCTTCTGCACGCCGGCGCCATGACGCGTCGTCCATCAGGCTCGGATAGGATCGGATCTGACCAACGCAGGACCCGGACGGCGCAACCAGATAGTCATAACCTTCGAACGCCGCGATCACCTGTTTCGCCAGCGCCGCAGCGCCCCGCTTGTCGCCGCTGTTGCCGGCGGGCTGGCCGCAGCAGGTCTGGGCGCGCGGCACCTCGACCCTGCAGCCGGCCTGTTCCAGCAGCTTGATCGTCGCAAAGCCGATTTGCGGCCGCATCGCGTCGACCAGGCAGGTCACGAAAAGGCCGACTTTCGGGGGCTGGGTCATCTGGCGTCCTCGGCTGGATCAGCAGAGCCTGCCGGAAAACGCCACCGGGTTCAACGGGGCGCTAGAGGTCCAGCCGGCCCCGATCGCCTGCGGCAAATCGGCGCAGGACCGCCGGATAGAGCCGGTGTTCCTGCACCAGCACCCGCGCCGCCAGATCCCCGGGCGTGTCACCTGGCAAAACCGGCACCCGCGCCTGTCCCAGGATCGGCCCGGCATCGAGATCGGCGGTGACTTCGTGAACCGTCGCACCGGCCTCGGCATCGCCAGCTTCAATAGCGCGGGCATGGGTATTCAGGCCCGGATATTTCGGCAGCAGCGAGGGGTGGATGTTCAACATCCGGCCTTCGTAATGGCGCACGAAATCAGGGGTCAGGATGCGCATGAAACCGGCGAGCGCCAGAATGTCGGGCTGCACGGCATCCAGCTGGCGGATCAACTCGGCCTCGAACGCGGCGCGGTCGCGCTCGAAGGGGCGGTGATCCACGGCAAAGGTGTCGACGCCCAAAGCGGCGGCCTTGGCCAGCCCGCCGGCATTCGGGTCATTGGCGCCAACCAGCACCGCGCGTGCCGGGTGGTCGCCGGCCATGCTTTCCAGCAGGCGGACCATGTTCGATCCGCCCCCCGAAATCAGAACTGCGACCCGTTTCACGCGAGCGTGCCGCTGTAGCGCACCCCCTGCCCCGGCACCACATGGCCAAGCGGCACGACCGTCTCGCCCATCTGGCCCAGCAATCCGGCGAGGTCTTCAGCGCGGGTGGCATCCACCACCAGCACCATGCCGATGCCGCAGTTGAAGGTCTTCAGCATCTCGGGCGTGGTCACGCCGCCCGCCTCGGCCAGCCATTTGAAGACCGGGGGCAGCGCCCATGCGCCAAGGTCGATTTCCGCGCCGAGCCCTTCGGGCAGGACGCGGGGCAGGTTCTCGGTCAAGCCGCCGCCGGTGATATGGGCAAGGCCGTGCACGCCGCCCGCCCGGATCGCCGCCAGCGCCGGCTGCACGTAAAGCCGCGTCGGCACCAGCAGCGCCTGCCCCAGCGTCGCCTCAGCGAAGGGTGCAGCGTCATTCCAGCCCAGGCCCGCCGCCTCGGCCACGCGGCGCACCAGCGAAAAGCCGTTGGAATGCACCCCGTCCGAGGTCAGCCCCAGCAGCACATCACCATCCGCGACGCCCTTCGGCAGATCCGCGCCCCGTTCCATCGCGCCCACGGCAAAGCCGGCAAGGTCGAAATCGCCATCGTGATACATGCCCGGCATTTCCGCCGTCTCGCCCCCGATCAGCGCACAGCCAGACCGACGGCAGCCCTCGGCGATGCCATTGACGACGCGGGCGCCTTCATCCACGGACAGCTTGCCGGTGGCGAAATAATCAAGGAAAAACAGCGGCTCGGCGCCTTGGCAGACCAGATCGTTGACGCACATGGCCACGAGATCGATGCCGAGGCCGTCCAGCTCGCCCGTATCAATCCCGATGCGCAGCTTGGTGCCCACGCCATCGGTCGCAGCGACGAGGATCGGATCGCTGTAGCCCGCGGCCTTCAGGTCGAACAGCGCCCCGAACCCGCCCAGACCCGACATGGTGCCGGGCCGCTTGGTGGCGGCAGCGGCGGGCTTGATCCGCTCGACCAGTTCATTGCCCGCGTCAATATCGACGCCTGCATCCGCATAGGAAAGCCCCTTGCGCCTCTCGACCATCGCGATCCCCTTTTGGCCCCAAGGGCCCCTCGTGCTGAATTCGCCCCCCCGATAACGCAAGGGCCGCGCGCTGGCAATCACGGAAGGGGGGATCGGGCGGTCTTGCGGTCCTGACTTCCGATCTAGGTCACCGGGGTTCGGTTGCGCCCCCTCGCAATCGCAGCAGCAGACGCTTGACCCTGCCCCTTGCGCTGACTAGTCAGGCAGGGACTGTTGGACGGGCCTGTAGCTCAATGGTCAGAGCAGGGCGCTCATAACGCCTTGGTTGGGGGTTCGAGTCCCTCCGGGCCTACCAAACGACATTATTTATCCTTTTCCTTCAGTATCTTACCTGATTTTCTGGCGAACCTTGCAGGGTTGTTCGCCAGAATTCGTTCCTGATTTCCCCCGCTGGGAAGGCTTTCAATCGCTGAATCGGCCTTGGCCTTGCGATTGTATTTGTCGATGTATTTCTGCGCCTCTTTCAGGTCGTGATGTCCGCTGACCGCCATCACCTTGAATACGTCGCCCTCAATCTCCGCGATGCGGCGGCAGATCGCCTTGCGCAGCCCATGCGATGAACAGTTCGGCAACCCCGCTTTATCGCACCAGCCCCGCATGGACGAACCCAGACCGGCGGCGGTTCGCGCCCTGCCCTTCGCCGTTTCAAGGAAAGTGAAGGCATCAGCCGACACATGGGAAAGCGTCTCTGCCAGATAGGAATGGATCGGGATATCGACTTCGAAGCCGTCCGGGTTTTTCTTCGTTTTGCGGCGGCGGTAGACGATCCTGCCGTCTCGGATGTGACCTTTGCCCATCCTGACGGCATCACACTTCGCCGCGCCGGTATAGAGCATCAGCGTCATGCATAGGTGCGCCGGGGTTCCGATCTCGTGGACCTCATAGAAACGGGCGATCTCGCCCTCGTCCCATGAATGGAAGCCGTCCGGGTTCGTCGGATACCGCTTCACGCCCTTGACCGGGTTGTCGGTGCGCCATTCCAACTCGATCGCCAGGTCCATCATCTGCGACAGGCGCTTCAACGTCTTGTTCGCCTGCTGACGCGTCTCGGCCATTTCGGCCTTTATCTCCAGCACGTGGCGGCGGCGCATATGCGAAATGCTCTTGGCGCCGTGCTTGATGCGCAGCGGCTCGATTACCGCTCGATAGTCCGCTGCCGTGCTGTCCGCGACAGTCGGCAGGTGCATCTTTTAGAATTTCACGACCAGATCGTTGAAGCTGCCGGGTATTGCCCGTGACGCTCCGGCCTTTTCGACCCTGTTGCCGTTCTCGGCCTCGGCATAGCGGCGCTGAAATTCCTCGCTGCCCCATTCCGTGCCGAGTTCAACCGACCGCCCCTTGTGCCGATACCGCCAGCGACGTTTCCCGTGCCTGTCAGAGTAGGAGCGCGCCCGTGGAAACCGATCAGCCCTCTTCACCATGTCAATCCCAATCGTTTGCCGCTTTCGCCCCATCGCAGCCGTCAGTTTAGACTACGATCCTGCCGTCGCGGCCTATCTCGACACGACCTACCCGCAAACCAGCCGCAACCACGCCCTTAGCTGCGCGGGTTACGTCTACCTGTTTGAAGTTTGCGCGTTGTCCTGACATTTGCTGCGGCCTTTTCTTGTTATCCGCTGCCAGAATGATAGCCAGCGCCTGCCCCCGGGAGCTAAGGTACTGCGGTTGATAACTGTGGAGAACTTACAGAAATTTTCCGTACGTCATTGTATAAGTGATACTTTTCTTCTATTTTTGCCCCGATCGAAAAACAGAGCGGGGCGTGCCGCCCCTGCACCCCTGCAACTCCCTTCAACTAACCAAAGGCAGCTAAGCAAGCCAACCACCGCCTCATCAGCCATCCCCCGGCCGCTTACTGCACGAGCGCGGCCCTCCTCAACAGGTGACTACCCTCCGACCCGGAAACGGCGCCGCCGCTGCGTGGAAGGTCGCCACTTTGACCTGTCACTCGACCGCCGGAGCCGAACGATCCGCGCACCGTCCGGACGATCACGGCACAGATCGGCAGCAACATGGCAGGGCGGCGCAGGAACGGGCAGATAGTCATTACCGACCGCAGACAGGCGCGGGTTCAGCCTCGGCCAGTCCGGCCCCGGCCCCGCCGATAAGGGAAGCCAGCCTTTCCAGCCGCCGTGATGTGGTTCGCAGGTCTTCATATACCGGACCTGTGAGCCGTCAGACGATTGCGTCTCAACCGCCACTATCGGCCCCGCCGTCACCAAGGCCGCGACTGCCGCCGCCCGTGCGACAGCAGGACCCGCGACGATGGCGGCGACGATCCCCACGGTTGTTCTCAAATTTCGCATGTGCCTTACCTCCTCAACCGGCCAGACCGACGACAACAACCAAAGCACCGAGACCCGCCAGCATCGCAACGTCATGGAGCGAGGACGATAACGGGCAGGTTGTCCAGGACAGATAGAGCCTCAATTGCCGCAACGGCGAAATTCCAGAATATTCTGATACATTCAGCCCGCGCATTCGATAATCCGTCGCTACGCTGACAATAGACTCCTCCGGCCATTCCGAATCGGACTATCTGTTCCGGATTTTGCCGTCCGGGTCCAGTGCAGCACAAATATCAATTGCCTCGCGGAAAACCGTCTTCGGACTTGACTTTCGGCGCGCAAAGTTTCGAAAATTAAAATGACAACATTCGTGAAATAAATATTCGCGCTATTGATTAATCGGAGGGTCAGCCACAACAATTATGATCCACGGTAACAGCTCCAACTTTGCTAGGGTCAGGACCCATTGATTTCCGTCTGGCGGCGTGATTCAGGGCTCGAAAAACGAGCGGTGAACACTGCTGATCTTTTCTGGTTGAGCGACGTGAAGATGGCGCGTCTTAAGCCCTTATTTCCAAAATCCTACGGCAAACCCCGGGTCGATGACCTGCGTGTATTGAGCGGGATTATCTTCATCGATCACAATGGATTGCGGTGGCGAAATGCCCCTGCTGCCTATGGACCTCATAAGACGCTATACAACCGTTGGAAGCGGTGGAGTGACAAAGGTGTCTTCGCCCGGATGATGGCCGGTCTGGCCGCTGAGCACGGCGAAAAGAAGACTGTGATGATCGACGCCACTTACCTGAAGGCCCACCGAACAGCGACCAGCATGGGCGTGAGTTTGGAGGATCAGTAAACAGTCCGGGAGACTGTTTTCCCGACGAACGGGGGCGTGGACGCCGGATCGGCCGCACCAAGGGCGGCATGAATCCGAAGATGCACGCCATCTGCGGCAGCGAAGGCCGCCCCCCCGAACCTGTTCGTCACGGCGGCTCAGGTCAGTTATTACGTTGGCGCGCGAGCACTGATGAGCAGCCTGCCGGATGTCGTACTGGCTGCTCTGGGACCGCAGATATGATGCCGACTGGTTCCGGAAAGCATTGAAGGGCAAAGGGATACGCGCCTGTACCCCTGGTCGGAAGCAACGGAAGAAGACCGTCAAATACGACAAGCGCCGATACACACGTCGCAATCGGATCGATATCATGTTCGGAAGGCTGAAAGATTGGCGGCGTATCGCAACCCGCTACGACAGATGCCCGAAGGTTTTCCTATCAGCCATCACTCTCGCCGCACTCGTCATTTACTGGCTATAAGTCCAGACCCTAGCGTGCTTTTACCAGTTCCGGATCGTTCCCGTTGTGCCGGACAATATCGACAGACTGATTGCGATAAACATGGTCCGGATCAAGGCTGTTTGATCTGGCCGCTACTTTATTGCAGCTTTGGCGAATGCGAGCAACTCTTGGCCCACTGTCTTTTCAAAAGTGGGGCGGTAATGATTATGGTCTACCAACGCGATTTCTGTGTCAAATCCATTTAAAGCAATTGATGTATCAAAACAAAAAAACGGCGTGAAACCCATAGCTTCCTTCAACGCATCAGTGACGGATTCTCGAGATTGATCCATTGCAATATCTCCTGTGCGCGCAATATGATTAACGGCGATCACAGGCTTCCCGGAGATTCCCGATATTTGACAAATCGCTTCCGCTAAGTCTTTCGATGTACTGAATTGAGTTATTGCATGATTCGCTCGCGGGTCTTGGTTTTTCTGGGCATGCCAAAAACGATGCGCATTCACCTCCCATTTATCAATCCAAGTTGTTTTTAATGTGCAAGCCTCGACGATCACTACGTCAGCCTTCTGGACCAATGATGGCGCAACAAAATCAACGCTTCGATTATCGTCAGTTTCAAACACCAATTCCCGCAGATGAAGGGGCGGAGGAACATGACCACAAATTATTTTTAGCGATTGCAGCGCCGCGCTAGCCGTATGTGTGAACCAACAAGGGTCAACTCTATTTAAGAGTATTATATCCCCATCGTCATCAAGTCTTCTTAACGGACGATGAATCCGACAGCTTCCTAACGCGAGTATGTTCATTTTCTTCCAGATATAGACTATCTTGACCGGGGATAAGACACCTGATCTCCACCAGATGTCGCGGTCTCCTTATACCACTGCAAAGCTTCAAGTCATCATCTATCTGTGGCCGCCCTAAATCGCTTCCTCCACCAACCGCAGCGCACCATCCGGCAGCCGCAGTTGCAGATCCTCCGCCAGGGCTCCTTCCATCCACGACGCCCGATCGTCGGGCCCGCTCAGGATCACCGGCATAGCCTTGGGATCGACAGCCTTGACCTCGGCATTTGGCGAGCATGTCAGGAACGCGAAAAGGTCGTCGGCCGTCTCGCCGTCTTTAACCTTACGCAATGACTTCCAGCCCCTTACCTCGACCCTGGCGAAGAACATCGGCAGATCTTCAGCGGCCGCAAACCACTGGTTGCCTTTCCCACTCCCAAGCGGCTCCGCAAACGAAGTGGCCGGGACCAGTCACCTGCTTGCTTTCCCAAGCCAGCGCCGCCAGTGAAGCGAGGCGAGGTTGCGCACGTTCGTCACGCCGGGGTCACGCTCAGTTTTCAGCACAGACGGCGGGGACGGCATCCCCGAGCGGGCTTTAATCAGTTCGAGGCCGTCGCCGTTATGCCGGATGATCGCGCCCGGCTGATCGGGATGGACGCGGCCTGGCTCAAGGTTGCCTGCGCTGTCCGTCAGCCCCTTGAACAGCTGCCGCCGCTGCAGTCCGCCATCAGGGCACAAACCGTTGTCGGACCGACCTATCTGCTAAACGGTCACGGCCAGCCATTTGCCAGCAAGAGCGCTTTCGGCAACAAGTTCCGGGACTGGGCACAAGATGCCGGTCTAACCGATCGCACACCCCACGGCATCCAAAAAGCCGCTGCCGAACTGCTGGCCCTGCACGGCGCCAGCCAGTACCACATCATGGCGATACACGGTCACAGCAACGCCAAGACCAGCGAGGTCTACACGCGGGGCGCTGACCGTGATCGCCTGGCAGAACAAGCCATGGAAAAACTGGCGGGGTTAGACTGGTAGGCGTGGGACACCGCAAACCTAACCCATTGATTCATATAGGCCAGAAATCGCGCAACGTGGGACACATGGCGACTGAAATCATTAGATAAAATTGCTGGATTGACGGCCCTCCGGGCCTACCAGTTCCTCGCCGGAACCCGACTTAACCCTCATCCTCGTCATCGAAGATGCCGACCCGCGCGGGCGGGTCGAGATCGCGGTAAAGCGCCTGCGCCTGCGTGGCGGGGCCGCGTGTTTCGGACAGTTCCAGCACCTCGATCCGGCGACGGGTCCGGCCTTGGCGCAACTCGATCAGGGTGCCGGGGCGGACGCTGCGGGCGGGCTTGGCCGGTTGGCCATCGACGCGCACCTTCGAGGCCTCGATCATTTGCTGGGCAAGCGCCCGGGTCTTGTAGAACCGCGCAGCCCAGAGGAACTTGTCCAGCCTGACCGAATCCATACCTGCTGCGACCTTATTCGGGGTCGCGCAGCGCGCCTGCGATGCCGCGCAGGTCATAGCCGGCATGGGCGCCGGCGGTGAGTATGTCGTCGCGCGTCTTCAGCCCCGATTGCGACAGCGCCCAGATCGTCGCGCTGCGCGTGCCTGAACGGCAATAGGCCAGCACCGGACCGGGCATCTCGTCCATGGCCTGACCGAATTCGGCCACAAGATCGGCAGTCAATCCACCCGGACGAACGGGGATAAAGCGGAACTCCAACCCGGCCTCGGCGGCGGCGCGGGCGATCTGGTCCTGGGTGGGCTGGCCGGGCTCTTCGTCGTCGGGGCGGTTGGCGATCACGCTGCGAAAACCAAGGGCTGCCAGTTCGGCCAGTTCCTCGGGCAGGATCTGCGGCGTGACCGAGATCGTTTCGTCGATTTTCCTGATATCCATGTCAAAACCCTTTGCCCTGCGCCCGCCTCGTCCTTCAGGGCGGCGCGTCACGCCTTCATCTGCCCCGTTTATCGGGCCAAGGCAACCGCGACGCGCCGGATCGGCCTAACGGGCGATGCCGTCATCCTTGACCGGAGTACCGGCCTCGATCTGGCGATCGTGCTGGAATTCCAGCCACATGGCATTGACCACGGCGAACAGCGCCGCCATGGCAAGGCCCAGGATCCATGCAAAATACCACATTCGGAGCTCCTTCAATATGCGTGGCTATCTGAATCGGTGACGTCCTCTTCCGTCACCTTGCCCCACAACACCCGGTAAACCCAGGCGGTGTAGAACAGGATGAGCGGCAGGAAGATCGCCGAGGCGAACATCATCACGAACAGCGTCAGCTGCGAGGATGAGGCGTCCCAGACCGTCAGCGAGGATCGCGGATCGGTGTTTGACGGCAAAATGATCGGGAACATGGTCAGCCCGACCGAGGAGACCATCCCGAAGATCGCCATCTTGGACCAGGCCAGCGGCGAACGATCCCCGCCCGACCGGAAGGCCCGCAGCACCATCGCGATGCCCAGGAAACCCAGCACCGGCGCGACCACGATCCAAGGCCGCGCGGCATAAGCCGACAGCCAGCTGCCGCCATGGACGACCTCGCTCAGCAATGGGTTCGAATGGCCGTTCGGATCCGGCGCGCTGGCAAAGTGGAACCCCTCGATCCCGAAGGCTAGCCACAGCCCGGCAAGCGCATAGCCTGCGCCAGCGATCATTGCGGCGACCGTGCCGGTGCGGCGGGCGCGGCGGGCGATGGGGTCTTCGGTCTTCAGGATCAGCCAGGCCGATCCGTGCATGACCAGCATCGACAGGGACACCACCCCCGCCAGCAAGGCAAAGGGCCGCAGCAACCCGGTCAGCTTCTGAAGCGCATTGCCGTCATAGATCGAAAGCAGGTCTGGCGTCAGGCGGAAGGGTACGCCCAGCAGGATATTGCCCACCGCCACCCCGAACAGCAGCGCCGGCACCGCGCCGCCGTAAAACAGCGCCCAGTCCCAGCTGCTGCGCCACATCCTGCCCGGCCGCTTGGAGCGGTATTTGAACGCCACCGGCCGCACGATCAGTGCCGACAGGATCAGGAACATCGCCAGATAAAAGCCCGAGAAACTGACCGCATAGAGCAACGGCCAGGCGGCGAAAATCGCCCCACCGCCCAGGATGAACCAGACCTGATTGCCCTCCCAAACGGGGCCGACGGTATTGATGATGACACGCCGTTCGGTATCGGTCCGGCCAAGGAAGGGCAGCAGCGCGCCGACGCCCATGTCGAAACCATCGGTCAGCGCGAAGGCGATCAGCATCACCCCCATCAGCGCCCACCACAGGACGCGCAGAAATTCCAGCGAGAAAAGCTCGTGCAGAATCATGGGACTACTCCGCCGGGGTTTGTTTGGGCGAGAGGCGGCGGGCATGCGCCACCTCCCAGTCTTCGGTCAGTTCGACATCGTCGGTCGGTCCTTTGCGGATCGCTTTCAGCATCAGCGCCATCTCGATCACGAAGAGGATGGAATAGAAGATCGTGAAGCCGGCAAGGGTCAGCAACACGTCGCTGATGGTCAGGTGGCTGACCGAAAGCGCGGTTGGCAAAACGCCGTCCACCGTCCAGGGCTGGCGGCCGTATTCCGCCACGATCCAGCCCATTTCGACCGCGATCCACGGCGTCGGGATCATGACCACCGCCAGCCAAAGCGACCATCGCGGATAGGTCTGCCCGCAGAAGCTGGAGCGCCAGAAGAAGAAGGCCATGGTCAGGATGAAAGCAAAGCCCAGCCCAGCCATGATGCGGAAGGCCCAGAAGATCGGCCAGACATGGGGAATGGTATCTTCCGCTGCCTGGGCGATCTGCGCATCGGTCGCGTTGCGCGGATCGTCGGTATAGCGCAGCAGCAACAGCGCATGGCCGAAATCGTCGGCATTGTCGTCGAACTGCGCGCGGATGGCAGGATCACCAATCGCCTGCGGAGTTTCGCGGATCTTCATCACCGCATCATAGGCGATGATCCCGCGGCGGACGCGAAGCTCTGCCTGTGCCTCAAGCTGGTTGATGCCGGCAATCGGCTCGGTCAGGCTGCGGGTGCCGATCAGGCCCATGACCCAGGGGATGTGAACGGCGTATTTCGTTTCACGCGCTTCCTGATCGGGAATGCCGAACAGAGTGAACGAGGCAGGCGCGGGTTCGGTATTCCACATCGCCTCGATAGCGGCCATTTTCATCTGCTGGTTCTCGCCCGCGTCATAGCCGGATTCGTCACCCAGCACGACCACCGACAGCGCCCCCGCCAGCCCGAAAGAGGCCGCAACCGTCAGCGACCGCCGCGCCAGCCCGATATGGCGGCCCTTCAGCAGATACCAGGCAGAGATCCCCAGCACGAAGACCGAGCCCATGACATAGCCCGCGCTGACGGTATGGACGAATTTCGCCTGCGCGACCGGGTTCACGATGACCTCGTAGAAACTGGTCATCTCCATCCGCATGGTCATCGGGTTGAAGACCGCGCCCACCGGATGCTGCATCCAGCCATTGGCAATCAGGATCCACAGCGCCGAAAAATTCGTCGCAATCGCCACCAGCCAGGTGACCATCAGATGCGCAGGCTTCGACAGGCGGTCCCAGCCAAAGAAGAACAGCCCGACAAAGGTGGCCTCCATGAAGAAGGCCATCAGCCCTTCCAGCGCCAGCGGTGCGCCGAAGATGTCGCCGACATAATGCGAATAATAGGACCAGTTCATCCCGAACTGGAATTCCATCGTCACGCCGGTCGCGACGCCGATGGCAAAGTTGATGCCGAACAGGTTGCCCCAGAATTTCGTCATCTGCCGCCAGATCGGGCGGTTGGTCATCACATAGACCGTTTCCATGATGGCGACGATGACAGAGAGGCCAAGCGTCAAAGGCACAAAAAGAAAGTGAAAAAGCGCTGTCAGCGCGAATTGCAGGCGTGACAGGTCGACAATGTCCAGCTCCATGGGTGCTTCCTTGGTAGGCCGGTGCCACGATCACGCGCCCGGCGGGCCTGATTCACCCCATAAGGGTAACGCCCGAAGTCTGACTTACCAATCCCGCATATTGAATGCGACAATTCGACCGAATACCGGGTCATCGGCATGGCGGTGCATCGCGCACAGGATCGCCGCATCGGGCAGCGCGCGATGCAGCCCCGATAGCATCCGGGCGGCGCTGGCGTCGTCCAGCCCCTCGGTCGGTTCGTCCAGAAGCAGCAAATCGGGGCGGCGCAGGATAGCGCGGGCGATGGCGAGCCTGCGCGCCTGCCCGCCCGACAGCCCGGTGCCGCCCTCGGCCAGCCGGGTTTCCAAGCTCTGCCGCGCCTGGAATACCTCTGTCAGGCCGACGGCGTCGAGCGCCCGTTCCATCTCTGCCCGATCAAGGCAGCCGCTGAGCGCGAGGTTTTCGGCCACGGTCCCCGCCACCAGCGCGGCGCGTTGCGGCACCAGCGTCAGCCGGGTGCGCAGATCGGTTTCGGGCCATTGCTGCACTGGCGTGCCCCACAGCAGGATCGGCGCATCGGGGGGCAGCAGCCCGGCGGCCTGCCACAGAAAGGTGGTCTTGCCCGATCCGCTGGGGCCTGTCAGCGCTACCCGGTCGCCAGCCTTCAGCAGCAGTTCGGGCTTTTCGGCCTGTAACACCGGGCCGGTCTGCGCCCGCTTGAGCGGCGTCGCGGGAACGTGCGGGGCGGCATCGCGCAGCAGCGGCGCGACCCGGCTGGCCGCATCACGCATCCGGCCCAGCTCGGCCAGGCCGCGCGGCAGCGCCAGCAGCGTCTCGCCCAGACCCAGCGCCACGAAGAAACCGATGGCGGCAGGCGCCGGGCCAACCGCCCCCTGCCCGATCATCCAGCCACCGGTCAGCAGCGCCAGCGCGGCCGCCAGCCCCGGCAGCAGTGACAGAACCGCGCGGGCATCCCGCTCTGCCCGGTCAAGGCTTGCGGCGGCGCTGCGGGCGGCACGGTCCTGCGCCAGCAAGGCGGCGCGGCGAGCGGGCAGCAGGCCTGCGACGATCAGCGCCGCGCGATCGCGCAAACCGGCGATCATGTCGCGGCGCAGAGATTGGGTCGCGGCCTCTGCCCGGATGGCGTTTGCGGGGGCCAGCCGACCCAGCCGGATCAGCGCCAAAGCCGCACCCGGCACGTAACCCGCCGCGACCGCCAGCGCCATCGGCGCGCCGACGATCCCCCACAGCGCCAGCCCAGCCAGCATATGCGCGGCCAGACCTGCGCAGATCGGCAGCAGCAGCCGCAGGACCAGCCCATCCAGCGCATCGACATCGGCGGTGATGCGGGTCAGCGCCGCTTCCGACCGCATCGCCTCGACCTCGCGGGCGGGGCGCGCGGAAAGGCCAGCCAGCAGATCGCCACGTAGTCGCGCCAGCGCATGCAGCACGGCCTCATGCGTCAGGACCCGCTCACCATATCGCGCCGCCGTCCGGCCAAGCGCGAAGAAGCGGATCGAGGCCGAGGGCCGGAATACATCGAAGGCGATCCCCGCCCCGGCCAGCCCGGCGATGCCGGTGGCGGTGATGAACCAGCCCGAAACGCCCAGAAGCGAGATGCCGAAAATCAGCACCAGCAGCGCCAGCGCCGCGCCGCCGGCCATCAGCCAGGGTGCAGCGCGAAGGACGCGGTTCAGGATCAGGCGCAGGTCCTTCACAGCCGGACCTCGCGGTCCATGGCGGCAAGCAGGGCCGGGTCGTGGCTGGCCACCAGCAGCGTGCGGCCTTGTGCCTGCAGGGCGCGCAGGCTGGCGATGACATGGGCAGCGGTTTCGCGGTCGAGATCGGCGGTCGGTTCGTCGGCGATCAGCAGCTCTCGCCCGGCATGAATGGCGCGGGCCAGCAGCAGACGGCGCGCTTCGCCCCCGGAAACGCCGCCACCGGTTTCGCCAAGGCGGCTACGCAGAGCGTCCGGCAGGCGCGCGACGATGCCCTCGGCCCCGGCCAGGCGTAGCGCCGCCGTCGGATCACCCGCGCCCAGCCAGTCGCCAAGCGCGAGGTCCGGCAGGTGCATGCCCTGCGGCATCACCGCCAGCCGCGCCCGCCAGGCATCGGCATTGCCCGCGTCCAGATTTTGCCCGGCGACTTCGACCCGGCCCACATCCAGCGGCACCAGCCCCGCGACCACGCCCAGCAGCGTTGACTTACCCGCCCCGCTGGCGCCGCTGATCGCCAGCGACTGCCCGGCATCGAGATCCAGATCCGGCAAGAACAGCCGCGCCCCGCCCGGCAGCGCCGCGACTGCGTCCCGCAGTCGCAGCCGCAGCCGGCCCGGCAGCGGGGTTGCAGGCGCACCCTGCCCCAGCATTGGCTGGCGCGGCGCGTCCTCGGCCTCGGTCAGTTCGGCTGCGACGGCGAGGCCCGCGGCGCGGTCATGCCAGGCGGCGGCAAGGTCGCGCAGGGGTTGAAAGAAATCCGGCGCAAGCAGCAGCAGAAGTACCCCTTCCGCAACCCCCATGCCGCGCCCCCAGGTGCCGAAATTCAAAACTCCCAGAAGCGTAAAGCCGACATAGACCGCCATCAATGCGACGCCGATCGCGGCGAATAGCTCCAGCACCGTCGAGGAAAGGAAGGCGATGCGCAGGACCGCCATGGTCCGCGCCCGGAGCCCCTCGGCGCGGGCATCGAAATCGGCCCGCGCACGGTCCCCGGCACCCAGCAGGCGCAGGTCGATCAGCGCGCCCAGCCGTTCCATCAGCAGGGCATTCAGACTGCCGATCTCGGCCAGATGCCGCCGAGATGCGCTTTCTGCCGCCATCCCGATCAGTGCCATGAAAACCGGAATCAGCGGTCCCGCGACTGCCAGCACCAGCGCGGCGGGCCAGGCGATCACGGCAGCGATGGCGATATAGACCAGCGGGATCACCCGCGCCCGCGCCATGGCCGGGCGATAGCGGGTGATCCAAGGCAGCAACAGCGGCAGCTTTTCCGCCACCAACGCCGCCATCGCGGCCGAGCGCGCGGGACCGGGGGCGGCGAATTCGCGGTCGATCAGACGCGCGCGTGCATCGGCCAACGCGCGGTCGCCGGCACGAAACAGGATCCCGCCGGCGATATGGTCAAGCACCGCCCGCAGCATCGTGCCGGCAAGAAAGATCGCCGCCGCCAGCAGGGTCCGTGTCAGGTCGCCCGCGACCCAGCCCGCGATGGCCCATGCCACCGCCGCCGCCTGCAGGGGCCAGACCAGCCCTGCCGCGACCGAGAGCGCGCTGGCGCGGGCAAGCTGGCCGCGCAGCGGAGCCTCGATCTGTCGGGCGGCGCTGGCAGAGGGGGAAGGCTGTCGGCTCATCGGGTCCCGGCGGGTGGTGAGGCCAGATTTCTAACCTGCATCTGCTGGGCAGGAAAGGCCACCGCCTGCGACAAAGCGCCCGGACCTGCGCGGCCAAACGCGTTAGCGGACGGCCTTGACGCCTTCGAGGATCAGGGTGGTGGCAATGTCGGCGTAGTCTTCGCGAGTGACAGGACCGCCATCCTTGAACCACATATAGACCCAGTTCATCATTCCGAACAGCGACATGGTGACCGGCATCAGCAGCGGCCGGCCGGTGCGCAGCTCGGGGTTGATGCGGTCGATCACCACGGAAAAGCGCCGCACGATCCGGCGCTCGATCTCGGCCAGTTCCTGCTGCTGGGCTTCTGACAGCGCGCGTTTGGCGTTCAGCTGTACGATATGTTCGTTGTCAGCGCCGCGATAGACATCCAGCACCGCGCCCACCAGCGCCCGCAGCCGGTCGCGATCAGGCAGAGTGGGGTCATCTGCGGCCTCGACCACCTCGTCAACCTCGGCCAGATGGGTGCGGATGATGGCGAAGATCAGCGCGTCCTTGCCGGGATAATAGTGATACAGCAGCGCCTTGGACACACCGGCGCGTTCGGCAATCTGCGACATGGACGCCTTGTCCATGCCCTGTTCGGCGATCACGGCAGCCGCATTGCGCAGCAGATCCTGCTGCTTTTCGGCGAAATCGCTGGCGCGTGTTCGGGCCATTCAGTTTCCTGTCTTGCGGCGGCAAGTTGCGCCGCCCGCTGCATTAACGCCCCCGCCCAAGAATGTCACCGGGGCAAGGGCGCGGTAAATCACCGCTCTTTCGGGCGGTTGTCGACGACGCGCTTGGCCTTGCCTTCCGAACGCGCGACACCGGCCGGGTCGTGGACGACGATCTTCGTCGATACGCCGACCACCGACTTGATGTGATGGGCCAGCATCTTCGCCGCCGCATCGCGGGCCGTCTGGTCGGCGGTTTCGGGCAGGCATTCGCAATGCACGGTCATGTTGTCCATGCGGTTCGCACCCGTGGTCAGCTCGATCTGGAAATGCGGGGCCAGTTCGCGGACCTTGAGGATCTGTTCCTCGACCTGCGTCGGGAAGACGTTGACGCCGCGCAGGATGATCATGTCGTCGCTTCGCCCGGTGATCTTTTCCATCCGCCGCATCGACCGCGCGGTGCCCGGCAGAAGCCGGGTCAGGTCGCGGGTGCGATAGCGGATCATCGGCAGGCCTTCCTTGGTCAGCGTGGTGAAGACCAGTTCGCCCATCTCGCCATCGGGCAGGACCTCGCCAGTTTCCGGGTCGATGATTTCCGGGTAGAAATGATCCTCCCAGATATGCAGCCCGTCCTTGGTCTCGACGCATTCATTGGCCACGCCCGGGCCCATCACCTCGCTGAGGCCATAGATATCGACTGCATGCATGTCGAAGACCTGCTCGATTTCCTCGCGCATCTTATTGGTCCAGGGCTCGGCCCCGAAGACACCGACCTGAAGCGAGGTTTCGCGCGGGTCGATGCCGCGGCGACGGAACTCGTCCAGGATCGACAGCATGTAGCTGGGCGTCACCATGATGATGCGCGGCTTGAAGTCCTGGATCAGATCGACCTGGCGTTCGGTCATCCCGCCAGAGATCGGCACCACCGTGCAACCCAGCCGTTCAGCGCCGTAATGCGCGCCAAGCCCGCCGGTGAACAGCCCGTAACCGTAAGCCACATGGCAGATGTCGCCCGGCCGCCCGCCCGAGGCGCGGATGGAACGCGCGATCAGGTTTGCCCAATTGTCGATATCGCCCTTGGTATAGCCCACCACAGTCGGCTTGCCCGTCGTCCCGCTGGAAGCATGGATCCGCGTCAGCTGTTCGCGCGGCACGGCGAACATGCCGAAGGGATAGTTGTCGCGCAGGTCCTGTTTGTAGGTGAAAGGGAACTTCGCCAGGTCGGCCAGCGTGTGCAGGTCTTCGGGGTTGACGCCGGCCTCGTCAAAGCGCTGGCGGTAGAAGGGCGAGTTCTCATAGGCGTGTTTCAGCGTCCGCTTCATGCGGTGGAATTGCAGCGCCGCAATCTCATCGCGCGAGGCGATCTCGATCGGGTCCAGCGATTTGCGGTCGGGCGTCAGATCTTCCATGTTTTCGCTCCTCCGAGGGTCATTCAGGCAGATAACTGCCCTTGATGGCGCGTGAGAGGCCGCGGAAATGCGCGACCGGACGCCCGTCCTGATTGGTGATATGCACGTCATAGACACCGCTGCGCCCGTTGCGCGAAGCCTCGCGCGCGGTCGCGGTCAGCACGTCGCCCAACCGGCCGGGGGCGACATAGTTGATGCTTGCCTGCTGACCAACGGTCACGGCGTTATAGGTGTTGCATGCAAAGGCGAAGGCACTGTCAGCGAGGGTGAAGATATAGCCGCCATGGGCGTTTTCGTGACCGTTGGTCATCGCCTCGGTCACTTCCATGGACAAGGTCGCCTCACCCGGCGCGATATGTTCGATCTTCATGCCAAGCCGCTGGCTGGCGCGGTCGGTCGACCACATGGCATCGGCAGAGCCTTGGGCGATTTCCTGCGGGGTCATTTCAGAGGCGCGCTTCATCTGCCTTTGAACTCCGCGCTGCGTTTTTCAAGGAATGCGGTGACGCCCTCGGCGTAATCGGCAGTGCGCCCGGCCTGACGCTGCGCGTCGCGTTCGGCGTCAAGTTGAGCATCGAGCCCGCGCGTGGCCGCCCCTTGGATCAACTGCTTGGTCAGGCCCAACCCGACCGTCGGTCCCGCCGCCAGCTTCAGGGCGATCGCCATCGCCTCGTCCATCAGGGCGTCGTCATCGACGGCCTTCCAGATCAGCCCCCACTCGGCGGCCTGTTCGGCGCCCAAGGGTTCGGCCAGCAGGGTCAGCGCCTTGGCGCGCGGCTCGCCGATCATGCGGGGCAAGGACCACGACCCGCCGGCATCGGGGATCAGCCCGATCTTTGAAAACGCCTGAATGAAGCGCGCCGATTTCGCCGCCAGCACGATGTCACAGGCCAATGCGATATTCGCCCCTGCCCCGGCGGCGACCCCGTTCACGGCGCAGATCACCGGCTTTTCCAGACCGCGAATCATCCGCAGGTTCGGGTTGTAATAGCTGTCCAGCGTTGCCCCCAGATCGGGTGCAGGCCCGCCCTTGCGCGGATCGCGGTCGCCCAGATCCTGCCCGGCGCAAAAGCCGCGACCGGCCCCGGTCAGCAGCACGGCGCGAACCTCGGGATCCTCATGCGCGCGCTCAAGCCCCGCGCGCAAGGCCAGATGCATCTCGGGCGTGAAGCTGTTCAGCTTGTCGGGCCGGTTCAGCGTCAATTGCAGGACGCCACGGTCAAACGTGGTCAGGACGGTCGATGCGTCATTCATGCTTGTTCCTCCGCCCGCTCGCGTTTCTCCCCGCAGGCAAAAAAGATGTTGCATAAACCGACCGGTCAGTCAATTATCTTTGCGAGGATGGGAGGAGACCAGCTTGCCGAATCTTGCGCGCTGCCGTGCAAGCAAGACCAAAGGCGCAAGTCTGACCTTGGCGACCTGCCCCGAATCGCAAGAATAAATGCCGCAGAGCCGGCGCAGTTCAGCAACTGGGAGGAACGCTGAATGACATTCCGCAACCTGACGACCACCGCCGCCGCGATCTCGGCCTTCGCCGTCCCGGCCATGGCCGATATCAATATCGGCGCCTCGCTGGCCGAAACCGGACCGGCCGCCTTTCTGGGCGACCCCGAAGCCAAGACCCTGCGCATGGAGGTCGACAAGATCAACGCCGCCGGCGGCATCAATGGTGAACAGATCAACCTGATCATCTATGATGACGGCGGCGACGCCAACAAGGCCCGGACCTTCGCCACCCGCCTGGTCGAGGATGACGAAGTGGTCGCAGTCATTGGCGGCACCACCACCGGCCCGACCATGGCCATGATCCCGGTCTTCGAGGATGCCGAGATTCCCTTCATCAGCCTGGCCGGCGCAGTCGAGATCGTCGAGCCGGTGAACCCCTGGGTCTTCAAGACCCCGCATACCGACCGCATGGCCTGCGAAAAGATCTTTGCCGACATGGTTTCGCAGGGCTTCACCAAGGTGGGGATGATTTCCGGCTCGGACGGCTTCGGCAAGTCGATGCAGGCGCAGTGCAAGGGCGTGGCCGAAGCCTCGGGCGTGGAAATCGTCGCCGATGAGGTTTACGGCCCGCAGGACGCCGACATGACGCCGCAGCTGACCAATATCAAAGGCTCGGGCGCGCAGGCGATCCTGAATTCCGGCATGGGTCAGGGGCCTGCGGTGGTGACACGCAACCACACCCAGCTGGCCATTGACGCGCCGCTGTATCAGTCGCATGGCGTTGCGTCCAAGCAGTTCATCGAACTGGCCGGGACCGAGGCCGCCGAAGGCGTCCGCCTGCCCGCCGCCGCCCTGCTGGTCGCCGATCAGCTGCCCGATGGCGATGCGCAGAAGCCGGTCGTTCAAGGCTACCGCGACGCTTATGAGGCAGAAACCGGCGAGGATGTCTCGACCTTTGGCGGGCATGCCTATGACGCGCTGTATATCCTGAAGGCCGCGATCGAGAAGGCCGGCAGCACCGAGCCCGCCGCCATCCGCGACGCTATCGAACAGACGGCCGGCTTCATGGGTACTGCGGGCGAGGTCAATTACTCGCCCGAGGACCATCTGGGCCTGACGCTGGACGCGTTCGAGATGCTGGAAATCAAGAACGGCGAATGGACCATCGTTGAATAACTGACCGATCCGGGCGCGGGCCACCCCCGCGCCCCTTTCACATGCGAGGGGGCCATGTCGGAACTGCTGCAATTCCTGTTTTCGGGGCTGACGGTGGGCGCGGTCTATGCGCTTGTCGCGCTTGGCTTCACCATCATTTACAACGCTTCCGACGTGGTGAACTTTGCCCAGGGCGAGTTCGTCATGCTGGGCGGGATGATGACCGTCTTCGCCTATGCGGCGGGCCTGCCGCTGCCCCTGGCGGCGCTGATCGCAATCGTGGCTACGGCGGGCGTCGGCGTGGCACTGAACAAGCTAGCGATCGAGCCTGCGCGCGGGGCGCCCGTCGTGTCGCTGATCATCATCACCATCGGCGCCTCGATCTTTCTGCGAGGGGTCGCACAGGTGCTGTTCGGCAAGCAGATCCATCGCTTCCCTTCATTCTCGGGCGACACGCCGTTCCGCATTGGCGGGGCAACCATCCTGCCGCAATCGCTTTGGGTCATCGCCGGCGGTCTGACCGTCTTTGTCGCGCTTTACCTGTTCTTCACCAAGACCCTGACCGGCAAGGCGGTGCTGGCGACATCCAACAACCGGCTGGCCGCGCAGTTGGTGGGCATTAACACCAATTGGGTGATGACGCTGTCCTTCGCGCTTTCGGCTGCCATCGGCGCGCTTGCGGGCGTGCTGATCACGCCAATCACCAATACCTCCTATGATGTCGGCATCGCGCTGGCACTTAAGGGGTTCGCCGCCGCCATGCTGGGCGGGATGGGCAACCCCAAGGGGGCGCTGGTGGGCGGTCTGTTGCTGGGCGTGCTGGAGGCGCTGACGGCGGGCTATCTCAGCTCGCAATACAAGGATGCGGCGGCCTTCGTCATCATCCTGCTGGTGCTGTTCATCATGCCGCAGGGCCTGTTCGGCATCAAACAGACGGAGCGCGTGTAATGCGGCTGAGCAATAAATCCGCTACGCTGCTGGTGCTGGCGGCGCTGATCGCGCTGACGCCGATCTTCTTCCCTTCCAGCTTCTATTACCGCGTGGGCTCACTGATCTTCATCAACGGGCTGGCGGTCACCGGGATGGTGATCCTGATCGGCTACGCCGGCCAGATCAGCCTTGGTCACGCCGGCTTCGCAGGCATCGGCGCCTATAGCTGCGCGCTGATGCCGGTCCATTGGGGTATCCCCGTGCTGCTTGCGGCGGTGCTGGGGGCGATCATCTCGGCCCTGCTGGCCTTTCTGGTCGGGCGCCCGATCCTGCGGCTGAAAGGCTATTACCTTGGGGTGGCGACGCTGGGTTTTGGCATCCTCGTCTATATGGCCCTGACCAACGAGGCATGGCTGACCGGCGGCCCGGATGGCACGCAGGTCCCAGATTCCGGGTTGCGAGACGCAGCCAAGGCCATTGGCATCAATCTGAAGAATTCGGAATTCTGGTACTGGTTCTGCGGCGTCGTGCTGATGATCGGGGCGTGGCTGGCGTTGAACCTGTACGTCAGTCCCACCGGCCGGGCGCTGCGCGCGCTGCACGGTTCCGAAATCGCCGCCCGCACCGTCGGCGTCGATGTGGCCCGCTACAAGCTGCAGGCCTTCGTGATCTCGGCCGTTTATGCCTCGGCCGCGGGGTCGCTGGTGGCGCTGCAGAACCAATTCGTGACGCCGGACATCGCGGGCTACATGCATTCGATCGAATGGGTGACGATGACGGTTCTGGGCGGCGCCGGCTCGGTTCTGGGCGCGATCTTCGGCGCTGGCATCCTGACATTGCTGCCGCAGGTGCTGACCATGTTCGCCGAATATGAACAGCTGCTGCTGGGCCTCATCATGATGCTGGTCATGATCTTCATGCGCGACGGGCTGCTGCCCTCGGTCCTGCGCCTGATCCGGGGGAAGGACGAATGAGCACGCTTCTGTCAGTCGACGGTCTGGGCATCACCTTCGGCGGTCTGCGGGCGGTCCATGATGTCGGTTTCTCGCTGCAACCCGGCGAGATCCTGTCGGTGATCGGCCCGAATGGCGCGGGCAAGACCACGCTGTTCAACATGATTTCCGGGATCTACCACCCCGGCGCGGGCAAGGTCATTCTGGATGGCCAGGACGTCACCGCCATGCGCCCGGATCTGCTGGCCCGGCGCGGCATGTCGCGGACGTTTCAGAACCTGCAGATCTTCCAGAACATGACCGTGCTGGAAAACGCCATCGCCGGCTATCACCTGCAGGAAACGGGCAGTTTTATGGCCGACCTGTTCAGCCTGCCCGCCTCGCGCGCCCGCGCCCGGACAGCAAAGGACGGCGCGATGGAACTGCTGGCCCGGGTAGGCCTCGATCGCGCCGCGGAAACCGAGGCCGGGAACCTGTCCTATGGCAAGCTGAAGCGGCTGGAGATTGCCCGCGCACTTGCGCTGAACCCCAAGGTGCTGCTGCTGGACGAGCCCGCCGCCGGCTGCAACGCCGTCGAGACCGAGGAGATCGACCATATGATCGCCGAGGTCGCCAAAAGCGGTGTGGGGATCCTGCTGGTGGAACATGACATGAAGATGGTGATGCGGATCTCGAACCATATCGTTGTGCTGGACCACGGCGAAAAGATCGCCGAGGGCGACCCCGCCACCGTCAGCCAGAACCCCGCCGTCATCGCCGCCTATCTGCGCGCGGAAGCCGGTGCAGACGCAGGTGCCGCCCATGCTTGAGATCCGCGACCTGCGCTCCCGTTACGGCCGCATCGAGGTGCTGCACGGCATCGCCCTGAACGTCCAGTCTGGCGAGATCGTCACCGTCGTCGGCGCGAATGGTGCCGGCAAGACGACGCTGCTGCGCTGCATCTCGGGCACGCAGCCCGTTTCGGGTGGCGAGGTCGTGTTCCGGGGCGAGACCATCACTACCGTCCCCGCTTATCGCCGCATCCGCCGCGGCATCACCCAATCGCCCGAGGGCCGGCAGATCTTCACCAATCTGACGGTCGAGGAAAACCTGCGTCTGGGCGCATTCCTGTTTACCGATGACCGCGTGGATCGCGACATGGAAGACGCATTTCAGATGTTCCCGATCCTGCGCGAAAAGCGCAATCTGGCTGCGGGCGGGCTGTCGGGTGGGCAACAGCAGATGCTGGCCATCGCACGCGCGTTGATGGGCCGGCCCAATTGCCTGCTGCTGGACGAACCCTCGATGGGTCTGGCGCCGATTCTGGTGCAGCAGATCTTCGATGTGGTCTCGGGTCTGAAGGCGTTGAACGTGACCGTGCTGCTGGTCGAACAGAACGCCTTCGGGGCGCTGAAGATCGCCGATCGGGGCTATGTTATGGAAACCGGCCAGATCACCATGGACGGCCCCGCCGACATGCTGATCGCCGATCCGCGCATCCGCGAGGCCTATCTGGGGATTTAAGGCGCGCGTTCGGGGCTTGAGCATGGCCCTGCCGCCGCCTAGAGCAGCAGGATGAGACAGGGTTTTCCGATTGCGACCGCAGGTCAGCGGGTGGGGCTTCTTGGCGGGTCGTTCGATCCCGCGCATGAGGGCCATGTGCGCCTGACCGAGGAAGCGTTGAAGCGTTTCGGGCTGGACAGGGTCTGGTGGCTGGTCACGCCCGGCAACCCGCTGAAGGCACATGGCCCCGCCCCGCTGGCCGAGCGCATCGCCTTTGCCCGGCGGATCATGGACGACCCAAGGGTCAGCGTTACCGGTATCGAGGCGATGCTGGGCACGACAAAGACGGTCGACACCATCGCGGAATTGCAGCGACTTTACCCCAAGGTGCGGTTCACCTGGCTGATGGGATCGGACAATCTGGTGCAGTTCCCGCGCTGGGACCGCTGGCGCGAGATCGCGGACCGGGTGCCGATCGGTGTGCTGGCGCGTCCGGGTTCGCGGCTGCAGGCGCGGTTGTCCAAGGCAGCGCGGATCATGGCGGCGGACCGGGTGCCGGACAGCCATGCGCAACTGCTGGGCAGCACTCCGCCGCCTGCATGGGTCATGGTGGATATGCCGCTGTCGAATGCATCCTCGACCGCCATCCGCGCGGCCCGGCGGGCAAAGGCTGCCGCTTCCAAGGCAAAGCCCCGGCCCTGATGGCAGATGCAGGCGGCAAGGGTGCACCGCCTGCCGGGCCGCTTAGCGACCGGTGAAGTTCGGCGCGCGCTTTTGCAGGAACGCAGTGACGCCTTCGCGGAAATCGGCGCTGCGTCCTGCCTCGCCTTGTAGCTGGGCTTCCAATTCCAGCTGCGTCGCGAAATCATTCGCGCCGGATTCGCGTACCGCACGGCGCAGCTTCAGATAGGCGCCGGTCGTGCCGGCGGCGAGATAGCGCGCCCGCTCCTGCACCTCCGCGACGAAATCGGCCTCTGGCACCGATTGCCAGATCATCCCCCAATCCGCCGCCTGCGCAGCCGGGATCTTGTCGGAGAACAGCATCATGCCCATAGCGCGGGCATTGCCGACAAGGCGCGGCAGGATCCAGGTCCCGCCGGCATCCGGGATCAGGCCGATCTTGGTAAAGGCCTGCGAGAAATAGGCGCTTTCAATCGCGATCACCACATCCGCCGCCAGCGCCAGATTGGCCCCTGCCCCGGCTGCCGCGCCGTTGACGGCGCAAATCACCGGCGCGCGGCAATTGATGACCGCCTGCAGCATCGGTTCGTATTCGCGGCGCAGAGTGCCTTCGATATCGGCCGCTGCGGCTGCATCCGAAAGATCCTGTCCCGAACAGAAGGCCGCGCCCGCGCCCGTCATCACCACACAGCGGACATCGTCGGGCAGCGTGTTCAGCGCCTCGGTAATCTCAGCGCGCATCTGGGTGTTCAGCGCGTTCATCACCTGCGGGCGGTTCAGCATCAGCGTGGCGATGCCGTCGCGGGTTGAAAAACTGATGGTCTCGTATGCCATGATATCCTCCTGCTTGGGCAGAAGAATGGCCCGGCGGCGGCGCGGCGAAAAGCCCCGCCGTCACGTCAGTTGCAACGGAATGTTACGTCATTCCCCGCCGGTCTAGCGGCGCATGATCTCGTTCAGGCGCGCCTGTTCCTCGGGCGACAAGGGCGCCTCGGGTTCGGTGGCTGCATTGGCAGGTCGTCGACTGAGCAGGAAGCGCCACCCCAGCAGCGCCGCCAGCAGCGCCACCACCGGCCCGGCAAGATAAAGCACGAGGTTGCCGCCAGTCGCGCGCGGTTCGAACAGGACGAATTCACCGAAACGGTCGGTCACGGCATCCAGAACCTGCGCGTCGCTGTCGCCCGCGACCAGACGTTCGCGGACGTAAAGCCGCAGATCGCGGCTGATCGGCGCATTGGATTCGTCGATGGTTTCGCCCTGGCAGACCGGGCAGCGCAGCTCTTTCGAGATCTCGCGCGCCCGTGCCTCCAGCGCAGGATCGGACAGGATCTCATCTGGCTGGACGGCAAGAAGCGGCGTCGCCGCGAGAATCAGGATCAGCAGCAGGCGTTTCATTCGGCAGGCACCCCGACTGCGCGGCGGCGGGCACCCGCGGCCACGCGATAGCGGCGATCCGAAAGGCTGATGCAGCCGCCAAGGGCCATCATCATACAGCCCAGCCAGATCCAGTTTGCGAAGGGCTTGATATAGCTGCGGACGGCCCAGCCCCCGTTCTGTTGCGGATCGCCGATCACCAGATAGATGTCGCGAAAGAAGCCGTTGTCGATTGCGGCCTCGGTCGTGGGCATGGCCTGCACCGGATAGACCCGCTTTTCGGGCTGCAACACCGCCACCGTACGGCCGTCGCGCGCCACGGTCATCGACGCCATGGTCGAGACATAGTTCGGGCCCGGCACCTCCTCGACCGCGTCCAGCGTGATCTGATAGCCGGCGACATCGAACGGCTCACCGACGCGGGCGGTGCGGATATCCTCGACCTGCCAGGCCATCAGCAGGCTGATGCCGATGAAGGTGACGCCAAGCCCGGCATGGGCGAAGGCCTTGCCCCAATCGGCGCGCGGCAGCCGGGCCAGGCGCGAGAACCCGGCCGAGCCGGTACGAAACCACAGCTCTGCAATGGCGCCGAAGACCAGCCATGAGCCCAGGCCGGCCCCGATCACCGCCAGCGCCGAACGCCCGGTCGAGACGGCAAAGACCAGTGCCATGACCGCGAAGCTCAGAGCGAGGGCGCCGCGCAGCGGGCGCAGGGCGCGCGCAATCTGGCCGCGCTTCCACGGGATGATCGCCCCGATCGGCAGGATCAGCGCCAACGCCACCATGAAGGGGGTAAAGGCTTTTTCGAAGAAGGGCGTGCCCACCGACAGCTTACGGTCAAAGGCCATTTCCGCAATCAGCGGCCAGACCGTGCCGATGAAAACGACGAAGGCCGCGACCGCCAGCAGGATATTGTTCACTACCAGCGCGCCCTCGCGCGAGATGGGCGAGAAGACGCCCTTCGCCTGCATGGATCCGGCGCGACCCGCAAACAGTGTCAGCGCCCCGCCCACGAAGACCGCCAGAATGCCAAGGATGAACACGCCACGCGACGGATCCGAGGCAAAGCTGTGGACCGAGGTGATGACGCCAGAGCGCACGATGAACGTGCCGATCAACGAAAAACCGAAGGCCATGATCGCCAGCAGGATCGTCCAGCTTTTCAGAACCTCGCGCTTTTCGACAACGATGGCCGAATGCAGCAGTGCAGCCGCCAGCAGCCAGGGCATGAAGCTGGCATTCTCGACCGGATCCCAGAACCAGAAGCCGCCCCAACCGAGTTCATAATACGCCCACCACGACCCGAGCGCGATTCCGATGGTCAGGAACATCCACGCCGCCAGGGTCCACGGCCGGACCCAGCGCGCCCATGCGGCGTCAACTCGGCCCTCCAGCAGCGCCGCCACGGCGAAGGAAAATGCCATGCTGAGGCCGACATAGCCGAGATAGAGAAACGGCGGATGGAAGGCCAGGCCGGGATCCTGCAACAGCGGATTCAGATCGCGCCCGTCGAAAGGCGGGAAATCAAAGCGCATGAACGGATTCGAGGTGAAGATAATGAAGGCATAGAATGCCGCGCCGATGGCGGCCTGCACCGCCAGCACCCGCGCGCGCAGACTGGGCGGCAGATCGGCACCAAAAGTGGCAGCCGCCGCCCCGAACAGCGCCAGGATCAGCACCCATAGCAGCATCGAGCCTTCGTGGTTCCCCCAAACGCCCGAGATCTTGTAGATCATCGGCTTGGCGGAATGCGAATTCTCGTAAACCAGCACGACCGAGAAGTCCGAGGTGACAAAGGCCACCGTCAACGCGGCGAATGCGATGCCGACCAGCCCCAGCTGGGCGACGGCCGCCGGGCGCGCGGCCTCCATCCATGCCGGCCAGCCGCGATAGGCGCCGTAAAGGGGGACGCTGCACTGAAACAGTGACACCGCAAAGGCGAGGATAAGGGCGAAATGCCCAAGTTCGGCGATCATGGTGGCCTCCATTATCAGGCCAATCTAGCGCCGTCCCGCCTTCGAGGCCAGCGTGACGGACTTCTTCGCGGCCATGTGACGCAGCTGTTACGAGGTCGGTTGCTGCGATTTGCGATAGGCTTGGATCTCGTCGACGACGAAATCGCGGAAGGCAATGACCCTGCGCGACCCGCGCAATTCCTCGGGGAAGGCCAGGAAAACCGGCACCTCGGCAGATTCGACATCGTCAAAGACGCGAACCAGTTCGGGAAAATCCGAGGTCAGGTAATCGGGCAGCACACCAATGCCGACATTATTCAGCACCGCCTGCAAGACGCCGAAATAGTTGTTCACCATCAGCAGGGATCGCGGGCTCTGTTCCAGCAGTTGCTGGACCAGCAACTTGCCAGCAGACACTTGCGGCATGGCCGGGTCCTGGCAGATCACCCGGTGGCGCGAAAGATCCGGCAGCGAGGTCGGGCGGCCCGCATCGGTCAGATAGCTGCGGGTGGCGTAAAGCCGCATGCGGATGTTCAGCAGCCGGCGGCGGATCAGGTCGGACTGGCTGGGTTCCTTCATGCGGATAGCCACATCGGCCTCGCGCATGGGCAGGTCCATGACTCTTTCTTCGAGGATCAGATTGACCTTCAGGTCGGGATACATCGCGTAAAGTTTATTCAGGCGCGGCACCAGCCACAGCGTCCCGAAGCCGGTCGCGGTGGTCACCTTCAGCTCGCCCATGACATGTTCTTCGGTGTCGCGGATATAGGCTTCGGCCATATCCAGCTTGCGGGCCATTTCGGCGGTGGCGTCGAACAGCAGCTCGCCCTGCTCGGTCAGGATCAACCCGCGCGCGTGGCGGTGGAACAGCGGAACGCCCAGCTGATCTTCCAGCCCGCGGATCTGCCGGCTGACCGCCGATTGCGAAAGCCGCAGCGAATCGCCCGCGTGGGTCAAACTGCCCGCGTCGGCGACCGCATGAAAGATGCGCAGCTTGTCCCAATCCATGTTATGACTTTCTGTCGTATGTGCCTTGCAATTTGTGCAACCCTTACGCCGGAAGGCCGCTTTGAGCAACATGTGAGAAAGAACAGATTTTGCTTTGTGGGTCAGCATTGCTGACATATACTGACCCACACCACCACGAGCAGGAGGGCTAGATGGGGGTTCCTCAGGAACAGGCGTTTTCACTGGCGGATCGTTTTGATCTGTCGAAATCTCATGTGCTGCTGAACGGTACGCAGGCGCTGGTGCGGCTGATGCTGATGCAGCATGCACGCGACGAACAGGCCGGACTGAACACGGCGGGCTTCGTCACCGGCTATCGCGGCAGTCCACTGGGCGGCGTCGATCTGGCGATGATGAAAGCCGACAAGCTGCTGAAGCAGAATGACATCCTGTTCCAGGCCGGACTGAACGAGGACCTGGCCGCAACGGCCATCTGGGGCAGCCAGCAGGCCGAGATGCGCGGCGAGGGCAAATATGACGGCGTCTATGCGCTGTGGTACGGCAAGGGCCCCGGCATCGACCGCTCGGGCGACGTCATGCGCCACGGAAACATGGCCGGCTCGTCGAAATTCGGGGGCGTGGTCATGGCGATGGGCGATGACCATACCGGCGAATCCTCGACCGTGCTGCACCAGTCCGACTGGGCCATGGTCGACGCCTATATCCCGGTCATTTCGCCTGCAGGCGTACAGGAAATTCTGGACTATGGCCTCTATGCCTTTGCTTTGTCACGCTTTGCCGGCGTCTGGACGGGGCTGAAGACGATGAAGGATACGGTCGAGGTGACCTCGGTCGTGAATGGCGATCCCTTCCGACTGAACTTCGTGACGCCCGAATTCGCCATGCCCGAAGGCGGGCTGAACATCCGCGTGGGCGACACGCCGGTCGTGCAGGAAGCCCGCATGATCGACTATAAGCGCTTCGCGGCCGAGGCGTTTTCGCGGGCAAACCGCATGGACCGCAAGGTCTGGGGCAAGCCCGGCGCCAAGATCGGTTTCGTCGCCGCCGGCAAGAACTGGCTGGATCTGGTCCATGCCCTTGCCCTGCTGGGCATTGACGAGACAGAGGCCGATCGGCTGGGTATCTCGACCTACAAGATCGGCCAGCCCTTCCCGATGGACATGAAGACCTTCCAGGAATGGTCCGAGCCGTTGGATCTCGTCGTCGTCATCGAGGAAAAGCGCAAGCTGATCGAGGTGCAGGTCAAGGAAGCCATCTTCGACAACCGCCATGGCCGCCGCGTCATCGGCTGGAAACACGACCGCACCGGCGAGGAGGTCTTCCCGACCCGATATGCGCTGGATCCGGTGATGATCGCCGAGAAACTGGGCGGCATCCTGATCGAGGAAGGCCGCGGCACCGAAGGCATCCGCGCGGGTCTGGACAAGCTGACCGCCGCGCGCCGCGCCGATAACGCCCCCGAAATCGCCGTCCGTACGCCGTGGTTCTGTTCGGGCTGCCCGCATAACAGCTCGACCAAGGTGCCAGAGGGCAGCCGCGCCTATGCTGGCATCGGCTGCCACTATATGGTGCAGTGGATGGACCGCGAAACCACCGGCTTCACCCAGATGGGCGGCGAAGGCGCGAACTGGGCGGGCGAGGCTCCATTTTCAAAAAGAAAGCATGTTTTTCAAAATCTTGGCGACGGAACCTATAACCATTCCGGCAGTCTGGCGATCCGCCACGCGGTCGAAACCAATACCAACATCACCTATAAGGTCCTGTTCAACGATGCCGTCGCCATGACCGGCGGCCAGCCGATCGAGGGCGGGCTGACCGCGCCGCAGATCGCGCGGGAACTGACCTCGATGGGCGTGGACCCGGTGGTCGTGGTCTATGACGACAAGGAAGACGTCGATCCGGCGCAGTTCAACGGGCTGCGCACCGAAACCCGCGACAAGATGATGGCGGTCCAGAAAGAGCTGTCCGAACTGGGCGGCACCTCGGCCATCCTGTATATCCAGACCTGCGCGGCCGAAAAACGCCGCCGCCGCAAGAAGGGCCAGTTTCCTGACCCGGATCGCCGCATCTGGATCAACCCCGAGGTCTGCGAGGGCTGCGGCGATTGCGGGGTGCAGTCGAACTGCGTTTCCGTCGTGCCGCTGGACACGGAACTGGGCCGCAAGCGTCAGATCGAACAGTCCAGCTGCAACAAGGATTACTCCTGCGTGAACGGCTTCTGTCCCAGCTTCGTCTCGGTTCAGGGCGGCAAGCTGAAAAAGCCCAAGGCGGCGGCAATGGACCTGCCCGACCTGCCCGCGCCTACCCTGCCGGCAATCGACGGCACTCATAATCTTGTGATCACGGGCGTTGGCGGCACTGGCGTGGTGACCATCGGCGCGGTGCTGGCACAGGCTGCCCATATGGACGGCAAGGGTGCGGGGATGATGGAGATGGCCGGTCTCGCCCAAAAAGGCGGCGCGGTCCATATCCACCTGCGTCTGGCCAACCGCCCCGAAGACATCAGCGCCATCCGCGTCGCCGTGGGCGAGGCCGATTGCATCATCGGCGGTGATCTGGTGGTGACCGCTGGCGCCAAGACCATCGGTCTGATGACCAATGGCCGCACCGGCGCTGTGGTCAACGATCACGAGATCATCACCGGCGAATTCACCAAGAACCGCGATTTCCAGGTTCCGGCCGACCGGCTGAAGGTGTCACTGCAGGCGCGGCTTGGCGACAAGGTGGCCTTCTTCGACGCCAACAAGCTGGCGCAGACGGCACTGGGCGATTCGATCTATTCGAACATGCTTGTGCTGGGGGCTGCGTGGCAGCAGGGGCTGATCCCGCTGACCGAGCAGGCGATCCTGACCGCGATCGAGTTGAACGGGGCAAAGGTCGCCGAAAACCAGCGCGCCTTCCAGATCGGTCGCTGGGCGATGACCGACCCCGAGGCCGTGGCCCGCGCCACCGCACCCGTTCAGGCGATCCGCCCCGATCCGGTCAGCTATCGCGCCGATTTCCTGGTGGATTATCAGGACGAGGCCTATGCGCAGCGCTTCCGCGACCTGGTGGCGCAAGCGCCCGAGGATCTGCGAGAGGACGTGGCCGAGGGCTATTTCAAGCTGCTGGCCTACAAGGACGAATACGAAGTCGCCCGCCTGCATCTGAAAACCGCTGAAGGCGTGGCGCGCGACTTCGACGGGGAAACCCGGCTGTCCTTCCATCTCGCGCCGCCGATCCTGCCGGGCCGCGATGCCGATGGTCGGCCGAAGAAGCGCGAATTCGGGCCGTGGATCCTGCCGGTCTTCCGGCAGTTGGCGAAGATGAAGCGCCTGCGGGGCACTGCCTTTGATCCCTTCGGCTGGCTGGCAGAACGCCGCGCCGAACGCGCCGCCATCACCCAGTTCGAGGACGACATGCGCAGCCTTCTGCCGCAAGTCACCCCGGCGACGGTCGAAATCCTGCGCGAACTGGCCCGTCTGCCGCTGTCGGTGAAGGGCTACGGTCTGATCAAGGACAAGGCCGCCGAGGCCGCCGCCAAGCGCCGGGCCGAGCTGTTGGCCGCTTTTGCCGATGGTGGCGCGCCGATGGCGCATGCGGCAGAATGACCTCTGTCATGGACTTTCACCGGATGGCGGCATATGTCGCCATCCAGGCTGACGGAGGCGCGCATGGCTGTTGGAGTTTTCGATTCAGGACTGGGCGGGCTGACCGTCTACAAGGCGATCCGCGACCGCCTGCCCGATTTGCCGCTGGTCTATTTCGGCGACAACCTGCACGCCCCGTACGGCGTTCGCACGTCCGATGACATCTATGACCTGACCTGTGCCGCCACGCAGCGCCTGTGGGACGAGGGCTGCGATCTTGTCATCCTTGCCTGCAACACCGCATCCGCCGCGGCCCTGCGCCGCATGCAGGAAAAATTCGTCCCTGAAAACAAGCGCGTACTAGGCGTATTTGTTCCATTGATCGAGGCGCTGACCGAACGGCAATGGGGTGACAACTCGCCCCCCCGCGAGGTTGCGGTCAAGCATGTCGCCCTGTTTGCCACCCCCGCCACTGTCGCCAGCCGCGCCTTTCAGCGTGAACTGGCCTTCCGCGCCATCGGTGTCGATGTCGAGGCACAGCCCTGCGGCGGCGTGGTCGATGCGATTGAGGAGGGTGACGAGATCCTTGCCGAAGCCCTGGTCACCAGCCATGTCGAGGCGCTGAAGCGCCGAATGCCGCATCCCGAGGCTGCGATCCTTGGCTGCACCCATTACCCGCTGATGCAGGAAGAGTTTCAGAAGGCGCTCGGCCCGCAGGTGCAGGTGTTCAGCCAGGCCAATCTGGTCGCCGAAAGCCTTGCCGACTATCTGCAACGCCGCCCGGAATTTCTGGGCAGCGGCACTGAATCCAAGTTCCTGACCACGGGCGATCCGGCCCGCGTGTCATCCAAGGCGACGCAGTTCCTGCGCCAGAGGATCAGCTTCGAATCTGCCTGAGGTATCGACGTGAAGTCACTGAAAAAACAGCGTAGAATTCAAATCATCATTGCCGCATCAGTCGCCCTCGCGCTGGCCGCCGTGCTGATCGGCTATGGCTTTCGGGATGGCATCAACCTGTATCGCGCACCCACGCAGGTCTTCGAGGAACCGCCCTCGGCCGGCGAGGTATTCCGGCTTGGCGGATTGGTCGAAGATGGCAGCTTGATCCGCGGCGCGGGTGAGACAATCAGCTTCACCGTGACCGACGGCGCGCATAACGTTCCCGTGCGCTTTACCGGCGTTCTGCCCGACCTGTTCCAGGAAGGTCAGGGCATGATCGGCACCGGCACGATGGAGGGCGACACCTTCGTGGCCAGCGAAATCCTCGCCAAGCATGACGAGAATTACATGCCGCGCGAGGTCGAGGATTCGCTGAAGGAAGCCGGCGTCTATGAAGGCCCGGCAAGCTGACGCCCCTGCAAGCTGACGCAACGCGCGCAGGGTTAACGACAGGTTAACGCGGCTGAAGCAGCCTTGTCCCCATTTCATTGTGAAAAGGGGGACGGGATGAGATCCGTGGATGAAATCGCCGCCGAGATCGTGGCGCGTGAAGGTGGTTATGTGAATGACCCCGACGATCCGGGCGGGGCGACGAAATACGGCGTCACCATCGGCACCATGCAGCGGCTTGGGCTGGACCTGAACCGCGATGGCCGGGTCAATGTGTCAGACGTGAAGGCGCTGACCCGCGCCCAGGCGACGGCGGTGTTCAAGGAACATTACTTCCGCCGCCCCGGCGTCGAACGCCTGCCTGCGGCGCTGCATGCCAGCGTCTTCGACATGTATGTGAATGCCGGCGCGAATGCGGTGAAGATCCTGCAACGCCTGCTGACGCGGATGGGTTTTCCGGCCAGCGATGACGGGGTGATCGGCCCGCGCACCATAGCCGCCGCAACAGCCGCCGCAAAGTCCGCACCGCGCCACATCGCCGATGCCTATGGGATCGAGCGGCGCAACTACTATTACGCCATCGCCGACGCCCGGCCCGCCAGCCGCAAATACGCCACCACCCGCGCCGGCGGCAAAGGCGGCTGGATCACCCGGGCCGAGGCCTTCATCGCCCCGAAATACCACCTCACCGCCAGCCAGCACCGCGAAAGGACAGCGAAATGGGCATGATCGACCGCTTTATCGGCGTGGGCACGGCTGCGCAGACCATCGGCAACGCCGCCACCAACGTGACCGAGATCTTCCGCGAAAACGCCACGCGCCGGATGGAACTGGACGAAGAGGCCTATGGCCATGCCATCACCCAACTGTCGGCAGAGTTTGGCTCCGACCGTCGGGGCTGGTTCGACGATCTGATGAACGGATTGAATCGCCTGCCCCGCCCCTTACTGACGCTGGGGACGCTGGGGCTGTTCGTCTATGCCATGGTGGAACCCGCCGGCTTTTCGCAGCGCATGGTCGGACTGCAAACCGTGCCCGAGCCGCTGTGGTGGCTGCTGGGCGCCATCGTGTCGTTTTATTTCGGCGCGCGCGAGGCGCATTACTTCCGCAGCCGCACCTTCCCCCGGCGGATCGAGAAATCCGTCCTGCCGGCCTCGGACATGACTGCACCCACGTCCGCCCCTTCCCGCATAACCGAAGAGGAAGGTTTCGACGGTAACGCTGCACTGCAGGATTGGCGGGCGAGCCAGAAAAATGCCGCTACGTAAACCATGTGGTTCGCCATGCCCTGCGCGCATATCGGCTATGCTGCCATTGCAGCAAGTTAACGCTTGAATGGGCGGCACCCTGCCCCTAAATCGAGCGGTGAAGGCGATGATAGAGGCAACTCTCATAACCTTCACCTCCCTGTTGGACTTAGGCCGGGCGTCATGCCCGGCTTTTTTTTTGCTCTGCGGGATCGTCCCTGCCCCTTTCCCTTGCGGCGCTCTGCGCCTAAAAGGCGGCGCATCACACCATAGCGCACCATGCCAAAGCTTGAGGGACGGCCATGAACGAACCGGAGATCACCACGGATCTGATCGCGGCGCATGGGCTGAAGCCCGACGAATACCAGCGCATTCTCGACATCATCGGACGCGAGCCGACATTCACCGAGCTTGGCATCTTCAGTGCCATGTGGAACGAGCATTGTTCCTACAAGTCCTCGAAGAAATGGCTGCGCACCCTGCCCACCACCGGCCCGCAGGTCATCTGCGGCCCCGGCGAGAATGCGGGCGTCGTCGATATCGGCGATGGGCAGGCCGTGGTCTTCAAGATGGAAAGCCACAACCACCCTTCGTATATCGAACCCCATCAGGGTGCTGCGACCGGCGTTGGCGGCATTCTGCGCGACGTCTTCACCATGGGCGCGCGCCCGATCGCGGCGATGGATTCGCTGAGCTTCGGTCGCCCCGAACACCCCAAGACCGCGCATCTGGTCAAGGGCGTGGTCGACGGCATCGGCGCTTACGGAAACGCGTTCGGGGTGCCGAATGTCGGCGGCGAGGTGCGTTTCCACCGCGCCTATGACGGCAACTGTCTGGTCAACGCCTTTGCGGCGGGTCTGGCCGATGCGGACAAGATTTTCTACTCGGCCGCTTCGGGCATCGGCATGCCGGTCGTCTATCTGGGCGCCAAGACCGGTCGCGACGGCGTCGGCGGTGCGACCATGGCAAGCGCCGAATTCGACGACACGATCGAGGAAAAGCGCCCCACCGTTCAGGTCGGCGACCCCTTCACCGAAAAATGCCTGCTGGAAGCCTGTCTGGAGCTGATGGCGACCGACAGCGTGATCTCGATTCAGGATATGGGCGCAGCCGGGCTGACCTGTTCGGCGGTCGAGATGGGCGACAAGGGCGGCTTGGGTATCCAGCTGAACCTCGACGCGGTGCCGCAGCGCGAAACCAACATGACCGCATACGAAATGATGCTGTCGGAATCGCAGGAGCGCATGCTGATGGTGCTGAAGCCCGAACGCGAGGCCGAGGCGCGGGCGATCTTCGAAAAGTGGGATCTCGATTTCGCCATCGTGGGCGAGACCATCGCCGAGGACCGTTTCCTGATCCTGCACGGCAATGAGGTGATGGCCGACCTGCCGCTGTCGAAACTGTCGTCGAGCGCGCCTGAATATGACCGCCCTTGGATCGAGACCCCGGCGGCGGGCGACATGCCCGCCCTGCCCGCGATCACACCTGTGCAGGCTCTGCGGGCGCTGATCGGCAGCCCCAGCTATGCACACAAGGCCTGGGTCTGGGAACAATATGACAGCCAGGTCGGCGCCGACACCGTGCGCCGCCCCGGTCTGGGCGCGGGCGTGGTGCGGGTGCATGGCACCGAAAAGGCGCTTGCCTTCACCAGCGACGTGACCCCGCGCTATGTCAAGGCGAACCCGTTCGAAGGCGGCAAGCAGGCGGTGGCCGAAGCCTATCGCAACCTCACCGCCTGCGGCGCCCTGCCCTTGGCCACGACCGACAACCTGAATTTCGGCAACCCCGAAAAGCCCGAGATCATGGGCCAGTTCGTTGGCGCCATCAAAGGCATCGGCGAGGCTGTGGCAGCGCTGGATATGCCGATCGTGTCGGGCAATGTGTCGCTGTATAACGAAACCGACGGTCAGGGCATCCTGCCCACGCCGACCATCGGCGCGGTGGGGCTGCTGCCCAATCTGGACCAGCTGATCGCCGGCCTGCCTGAAGACGGCGATCTGGCCATCGTGATCGGCGCAACCGACGGCCATCTGGGCCAGTCCGCGTTGGCAGCCGAGGCTTTCGGGATCGAAGCCGGCGATGCGCCGCATGTCGATCTGGCGGCCGAGCGCAAGCATGGCGAGTTTCTGCGCGACAACCGCCAGCATCTGCGCGCGGCAACCGATCTGTCGGATGGCGGTCTTGCTCTGGCGGCGTTCGAGATGGCCGAAGGCGCGGGCATCGGCCTGCGGCTGGACAGCGGCGACATCGCCCAATTGTTCGGCGAGGATCAGGCCCGCTATCTGGTCGCATGTTCGCCCGCACAGGCCGAAGCGCTGCTGAAAGCGGCAGAGGCTGCCGGCGTCCCGGCCAGCGAAGTCGGCCAGTTCGGCGGCATGGCCGTGCAGATGGGCGATGACGCGGGCGACCTGGCCGAGCTGTCGGATCTGTATCGCCGGGCCTTCTCGAACGCGATTCACGGTGAAACGCCGCTGGGCTGACTTGAGAAAACGGGTTGCGCATCCTAAATTACGGATGCGCAACAGAGGTTAAGCCATGTTCTCGATCCCCGGACAGGCCCCGGTCACCATTACCCCCGCGGCCGAACGCCAGATTTCCCGGCTGATGGCCGGCAAGGACGCCTACGGCCTGAAGATCGGGCTGAAGAAGGGCGGCTGCGCGGGCATGGAATATACCATGGACCTGGTGCCTGCCGCCGATGCGACGGATGAGGTCGTGGAACAGAACGGCGCGCGCATCCTGATTGCCCCCACCGCGCAGATGTTCCTGTTCGGCACTCAGATCGACTATGAAACCGGGCTGCTGGAATCGGGTTTCAAGTTCCGCAATCCGAATGTCACCGATGCCTGCGGTTGCGGTGAATCCGTGTCCTTCAAGCTGGACCGCGACACTCCCGACGCTTGAATACCGGGCCTCGCGGGCCTATCCCCGTCACGAACCGACAGGAGGATGTCATGGCCCCGAAAAAGATCGCCGCTGGAAACTGGAAGATGAACGGGGTGAAAACCTCGCTGAGCGAGCTTGACCAGCTTGGCGCGGGTGAAGGCTGCGAGGTGCTGATCTGCCCGCCCTTCACGCTGATCTCGTTGGCCGCTGGCCGGGCGGGCGCGGTCCAGATCGGCGCGCAGGATTGCCATGCGAACGCCTCGGGCGCGCATACAGGCGATATTTCGGCCCCTATGCTGAAGGATGCGGGCGCAAGCCATGTCATCACCGGCCATTCCGAACGCCGCGCCGATCACGGCGAAACCGACGCCATCGTTGCCGCCAAGACGCAGGCGGCCCATCACGCGGGCCTTGTCGCCATTGTCTGCGTCGGCGAAACCGAGGCGCAGCGCGACGCCGGCGATACGCTGGACGTGATTGCCACCCAGCTGGCGGGTTCTGTTCCCGATGGGTCGACCGCCGCCAATACCGTGGTCGCCTATGAACCAGTCTGGGCCATTGGCACCGGCCGCACCCCCACCACCGACCAGATCGCCGAGGTCCACGCCCTGATCCGCGACAAGCTGGCCGCGCGCTTTGCCGATGGCGCCGATTTCAGCCTGCTTTACGGCGGCAGCGTCAAGCCCGGCAATGCGGCAGAGATCTTCGCCGTTCCGCATGTGAACGGCGCGCTTGTCGGCGGGGCCAGCCTGAAGGCCAGCGACTTCAACCCTATCATCGACGCGCTATCCCGCGCCTGAGGAAAACATGAGCCTGACCAAGGAAGCCGTCACCGCCGCCCTGCGCGGCGTCGCCACCCCGATGGGCAATCTGGTCGATGCCGGGATCGCCCGCGCCATCACCGTCGAGCCGAATGGCGATGTCCGTTTCGTGATGGAAATCGACCCTGCCCATGCACAGGTGATGGAGGCAGCCCTTACGCAGGCCGAGGCCGCCATCCGCGCCCTGCCCGGCGCGGGCAAGGTCATGGGCGTGCTGACCGCGCATAGCGACAAGGCGCCGCCCGATCTGAAGCCCAAGGCCAAAAGCCCGAACGCACCGGAGGCCGTTCCCGGCGTGCGCCATGTCATCGCCATCGCCTCGGGCAAGGGCGGGGTTGGAAAGTCGACCGTGGCCGCGAACCTCGCCGCGGCACTTGCCGCCGAGGGCCGCAGCGTCGGCCTGCTGGACGCCGATGTCTATGGCCCCAGCCAGCCGCGCATGATGGGGGTGACGGGTCGCCCGGCCAGCCCCGACGGCAAGACCATCATCCCGCTGGAAAGCCACGGGGTGAAGCTGATGTCACTGGGTCTGCTGACCAAGGAAGACGAGGCGATCATCTGGCGCGGTCCGATGCTGATGGGCGCGTTGCAGCAGATGCTGTTTCAGGTGCAGTGGGGCGCGCTTGACTGCCTGATCATCGACCTGCCGCCGGGCACTGGGGACGTGCAGCTGTCGCTGTCGCAAAAGGCCCATGTCGACGGCGCGATCATGGTATCGACCCCGCAGGACATCGCGCTTCTGGACGCGCGCAAGGGCATCGACATGTTCAAGCGGCTGAACGTGCCCATTCTGGGACTGATCGAGAATATGGCCGTCCATGTCTGCACCAATTGCGGCCATGCCGAGCATATCTTCGGCCATGGCGGCGTCGCCGCCGAGGCCGAAAAGCTGGGCGTGCCGCTGCTGGGCGAATTGCCGTTGGAGTTGGACGTGCGCGTTGCGGGCGATGCCGGCACCCCCGTCGTGGTATCGAACCCCGACAGCGCGTCCTCGGGCGCGTTCCGCAAGCTCGCGCGCGGGCTGGTCACCGCCGGCATCGCATGAGGCTTCCCGCCGTCATCCTTGCGGGCGGGCAATCCAGCCGCATGGGTGGCGGCGACAAGGTGCTGCTGACACTTGGCGACCGGCCCATGCTGGCCCATGTGATCGCGCGGCTGGCCCCGCAGGCAAGCCCGCTGGCGATCAGCGCCAATGGCGATCCCGCGCGCTTCGAACGCTTTGGCCTGCCGGTGCTGGCCGATTCCCTGCCCGATCATCCCGGTCCGCTGGCCGGCGTGCTGGCGGCGATGGACTGGGCGGCGGGACTGGGTTTCGACGCCGTGCTGACGGCGGCCGGGGACACCCCCTTCCCACCCGACGATCTGGCCACCGGGCTGCAAGCGGCGGCGGGACCGCGGGGCCTTGCGCTGGCGGCTGATCTGGATCAGGGCGCGGCGCGGCTGCACCCGACCTTCGGTCTGTGGCCCACGGCCCTGCGCGAGGATCTGCGGGCAGCCTTGACCCATGGGCAGCGCCGGGTACGGCAATGGGCGGCCGCATATCAGGCTGGCACGGCGTTGTTTCAGGGCGCAGAACCCTTCTTTAACATCAACACCCCGGACGATCTGACCCGCGCCACCACCCTGCTGCGGGGCCTGTCGGACACGGCCCGCTGATTTCGCCGATCGACCCTTGCATTGCTGCGCAAGATCGCTATGTTCCGGGCTTCGCGAGCCGCGCGCTCGGGCCTCAATCTGCCGACAGGTTTTCACTTGCTTCCGGTGCGGTTGTCGCCTATTGGCGCGGCTCTGATCTATTTTCGACACCGGCCCCGCATGGATCGCGCGGCCCCAGACCCGAGGTTGTGACATGGCTGTCCCTCAGAACCGCGTGACCCGTTCGAAGCGTAACATGCGCCGCGCGCATGACGCCCTTTCGGCGGCAAACCCCAATGAATGCCCCTCGTGCGGCGAACTGAAGCGTCCGCATCACGTGTGCCCGTCCTGCGGCCATTACGCTGATCGCGAAGTTGTCGCGCAGTCGACCGAGATCGACCTGGACGACGACGCGGCCTGATCGGCGGCGTAGCGTAACTGCATGACGCAGACGGCGGACACCGAAGCACCACGTCGCCCCGCGCAAGGGGGCAGCGTGGTCATTTCCGTTGACGCGATGGGCGGCGATAGCGGCCCCGTCGCCGTCATAGCGGGAATGGCCCAAAGCGCCGAAAAGAACCCGGATATCCGCTTTGTCGTTCATGGCCCCGAGGCCGAGCTGTCGAAGCTGATTGCGCGCAAGCGCGGGCTGGCCGAACGTTGCGAGATTCGCGATGCGCAGGGCGTTGTCACAATGAATGACAAGCCCGGCCAGGTGATCCGCAACGCGCAGGGCACCTCGATGCTGTCGGCGGTCGAATCGGTCCGCAATGGCGAGGCGTCGATTGCGGTGTCCTGCGGCAATACCGGCGCGCTGATGGCGCTGTCGATGATCCGGCTGCGCAAGCTGCCCGGCGTGAACCGTCCGGCGATCGCCTGCCTGTGGCCCTCGCGAAATGCGCAGGGCTTCAACGTCATGCTGGATTGCGGCGCCGATATCCGCGCCGATGCCCCCGATCTGCTGCAATATGCGCTGATGGGCGCGGCCTATGCCCGCAACGGTCTGGATCTGGCGCGCCCCCGCGTCGGCCTGCTGAATGTCGGCACCGAGGAACACAAGGGCCGGGCAGAGCTGCGTCAGGCGCATGAACTGATCCAGGCCGCGCAGGAGACCGGGAATTTCGAATATGTGGGCTTTGTCGAAGGTGGCGACCTGCCCTCGAACCGGGCCGATGTGATCGTCACGGATGGCTTTACCGGCAATGTCGCGCTGAAAACCGGCGAGGGCACGGCCAAGCTGGTGGGCGACTTCCTGAAGGAAGCATTTGCCAATTCGCTCATGTCGAAATTCGCCGCGCTGCTGGCACTGACCTCGCTGAAGCGATTGCAGAAGCGGATTGACCCGCGCCGGGTCAATGGCGGTGTGTTTCTGGGGTTGAACGGTATGGTGGTAAAATCGCACGGCTCCGCCGACGCCACGGGCGTTTCGGCAGCGATCAAGCTGGCCTTCCAGCTGGCGCAATCGGGCTTTCAGGACCGGCTGGCGGCGCGCGTCGCCGAAGCCGCCGCCAATGTCGAGGAAGCCCGCGCCATCAATATCTCCTCGACCGATGAGGTGGCTTCGTGATCCGCCGCGCCGTCATTCGCGGCACCGGCCGCTACCTGCCCGCGCGCGTGGTGGAAAACAGCTGGTTCGAAGACAAGATCGACACTTCGGACGAATGGATCCGCGCCCGCACCGGGATCGAGCGACGCCATTTCGCCGCCGAGGGCGAGACCACCTCGCAAATGGCGATCAAGGCTGCGCAGGCGGCGCTGGATCGCGCCGGCTTTGCGGCCGATGACATCGACACGGTGATCGTCGCCACCTCGACCCCTGACCTGACATTCCCCTCGGTCGCGACCATGGTGCAGGCGGGTCTGGGCATGACGCGCGGCTTTGCCTTCGACGTTCAGGCGGTCTGCGCGGGCTTCGTCTTTGCGCTGGCGAATGCAGACGGTCTGATCCGGTCGGGTCAGGCCGAACGGGTGCTAGTCATCGGCGCCGAGACCTTCAGCAAGCTGATGGACTGGGAAGACCGCGGCACCTGCGTGCTGTTCGGCGACGGCGCCGGCGCCGTGGTGCTGGAAGCGGCGGATGGCGCGCGCGGAATTCTGGCCACCGACCTGAACAGCGACGGTTCTTACCGCGACATTCTGTATGTGGATGGTGGCGTGGCCACGACCGGCACCGCGGGCAAGCTGCGGATGCAGGGCAATATCCTGTTCCGCCACGCCGTCGAAAAGCTGGCCGACACCGCGCATCGCGCCATCGACAAGGCCGGACTGACGACGGATCAGGTCGACTGGCTGGTGCCGCATCAGGCCAATGCCCGCATCATCGCTGCCACTGCGCAGCGCATGAACCTGCCGATGGAAAAAGTCATCCTGACCGTCGCCGATCACGGCAATACCTCGGCCGCGTCGATCCCGCTGGCGCTGTCGGTGGCCGACGAGGCCGGGCGGTTCAGCGAGGGCGATGTGGTGGTGACCGAAGCGATTGGTGGCGGCCTAAGCTGGGGTGCGGTGGTCCTGCGCTGGTAATCAGCCGCGCTGCATCAGCCATCCCGGCGCCGGCCCGTCGCGCCCAAGCGAGTTGACGCTGTCTTCGCCCGTAACCACGAAGCCCGCCTTTTCCAGAATACGACGCGAGGCGGGGTTGTCCTGAAACACCTCGGCTTTCAGCGTCTCCAGCCCGAACCAGTCCTGCACCGTGTCACAAAAGACCGGCACGATCTCGCTGCCAAGTCCCTGCCCTGCCACCTCTGGCGCGAGCGCGTAATAGATCGAGGGCGCATCGCCATCATGGACGCCGATACTGCCGATCAGCCGCCCCTCGCGGCGGATCGCCATGCGCATTCGCCGGCGCAACGGATCCATGATCGGGCGGATCATCGCGGCTAAATCGCCAAACGGCATCCCGACTTGGAAGCGCAGCAGCATCCGCGCGGTATCTGGCGCGGTGAAGATCCGGTGCATCTCTGGCAGATCGGCGTCGGTCAGGCGGTCAATGCAGCAACGCTGGGTGCGGATGGCAAGGGCAGCCGAAAAATCGTTGGCATTCAGTTCCATCGCCCGGCCCGGTAGGCCCTCACCCCCGCCGCGTCCGGGGATCGGTTCGGGGCCGATATCGCGAAAACCCAGCCTGCGCAGAACCCGGCGCGAGGCGAGGTTGTCAACCAGATGGCTGGCGGTGACCGTCTCGCCCGCCCCCGCGAAATACGTCACCAGCGCCACCTGCGCGGCGCGCAGCATGATCCCGCGCCCCCGGCATTCACGCGCCAGCCAATAGCCGAGGTCGGGGCCGGTTCGGATCATCCCGGCAAAGGCGCCGTCAGCCTCGATCACCCGATCAGGACCGCCCGCGGCCGCCTGCAGGAACCCCTCGGCATCGGCACGCAGATAGGGCATCGGCAGGTTGGGCAGCCAGCCAATGGTGCCCGGGTCCTGCATGGCACGATAAATTGCCTCCGCGTCGCCCGATTCTGGCGGACGCAGGCGTATCCTCACGAGACTTCGACCACCCGGACCGCGCCGCCCGAAGCCGACAGCGCGATCTTGCCATCGGCCAGCCGCAGGGCGTCCTGCCCGAAAACCTCGGACCGCCAGCCATGCAGCGCCGGCAGGTCGCGCGCGCCCTGCGCGATCGCGTCCAGATCGGCCGAGGTGGCAATCAGCTTGGGCGCCACGCCCACCGCATCGGCCTTGGCTTTCAGAAGCACACGAAGCAATTCGCCAAGCGCTGCATTGCCGGGCGCGCCCGGTTCGTCCTTGGGCGGTCGGGGCGGGTTCGGATCCTCGATCCCGGCCTTGACTGCGGCAAGGATGCCCTGCGCGATCTCGGGCTTGCGGCCCTCGCGCAGCAGCAGGCGGGACTTGCCCAGCTCTGCCTCGGTGGTGGGCTTGGTCGAGGCCAGTTCCACCAATGCGTCATCCTTGTACACGCGCGAGCGCGGGACGTTGCGGGTCTGGGCATATTCCTCGCGGAACTCGGCCAGCTTGCGCACGATGGCCATGAAACGCGGCGAGGACGAGCGCGTGCGCACCCGCTGCCAGGCTTCGGCCGGGCGGGTGATATAGGTTTCCGGGTCCAGCAGGATCGCCACTTCCTCGGCGACCCAAGGACCTCGGCCGGTCTTGTCGATCTGGGCGCGCAGCCATTCATAAATGGCGCGCAGATGGGTCACATCGGCAATCGCGTAATCCTGCTGCGCCTTCGACAGCGGCCGTTGCGACCAGTCGGTAAAGCGCGAGGACTTGTCCAGATTGGCCTTGGCAATCTTGCGCACCAGCGTCTCATAGCCGACCTGTTCGCCAAAGCCGCAGACCATGGCGGCGATCTGGGTGTCGAACAGCGGCACCGGGAAGACGCCTGCATCGTGAAAGAAGATTTCCAGATCCTGACGGGCGGCGTGGAAGACCTTGACCGTCGCCTCGTGGCGGAACAGGTCGTAAAGCGGTTCCAGCGACAGGCCGGGGGCCAGCGGGTCGATCAGCGCCGCGGGGCCGCCTTCGGATTTCGCGCCCGAGGCCGGAGGCAACGCCATCTGGATCAGACAAAGCCGGGAATAATAAGTCCGCTCGCGCAGGAATTCGGTATCGAGCGTGACATAGGGAAGCGCCTTGGCCTGTTCGCAGAACGCTGCGAGGGCTTCGGTCGTTGTGATAGTGATGAACTGGGACATTCGTAACTTTCTGCAAATGGGCGGGTCATCCGCCAAGAATCGGCCTAGCAGGAACAGCAAGCCGGTTCCAGACAATCTTGTTCGCATCCCGATTTTCAAGCAATATCCGGCGTTTCCGGGCCAGATTTCAGCGAATTTCCGCCGCATCGACCAGGCGTTGCATGGCCGCGATCCCCTTGGGGCCCATTCGCGGCGGGCGCGAATGTTTCCAGGCCAGCCGCGCCGACCGCAAGCGCGACCGCAGAGCATCCAGAAGCGGCACACCAAAACGCGGGTTCTGCGCCCGCCAGGCCTGCGAATGCGGCGCCGCCTGGGGGCGGAAATCCGGGTCCCAGCGGGCCAGATCGGCAAACCAGGCGGCGTTCACCTCGGTCGCCGTCGGATCGTCCGAGATCAGCCAGGGTTTTTCGGCCCCGGCGAAATGCAGGATGAACGGGTCAAACCGCGCGACCAGATCACCCTGCCGCCACCGCGCGAGGTGCCAGTTCCAGCGCGGGTCCAGCGTTACCGTCAGATCCGCGGCGGCCCCGTTCATCGCTGCCTGATCACCCAGCTTGTGCTTTTTCAGCAGATCGAAGCGGGTTGCAGCGAATTCCAGCGTTCTCGGCCCGATTTCGGCCGCCACATGCGGGCCGGTCTGCATGACCATGACCCCGGACTGGAAGAACCGCCCCTTGGTTCCGCCAAGATCGCGAATGACCTGACGCGACTGTTCCCGGTTCTTGCGGCTTGCGCGGGTGCGCAGTTCCGGTTGATGCAGAAAGGTCAGCGCTGCCGCCAGCGGCCAGTCGCCCTCGATGCGATCGAACAGGCCTTGGATGCCCGGACGGCGCAGCCAGGTGTCGGTGTCCATATACAGAAGCCGGGCATAATCGTGCTGCAGCAATTCGGGCAGCAGGTGCCGGTAAAAGGTGCCAAGGGTGATCCGTGCATTCGGATGGGTGATCTGCGGGATGGCGCTGGTGTCGAGCGTGACCCAGCGGACCGGCCCCTCGACCAGATGTGGCGGCACCTGATCGCAGTCGGGCGAGGCGATCACCACGTCAAAGCGCCGCCCCGGCTCTAACCGGGCGATCTGCAGGGCCGCCACCCAGGCAAAGGGAAGATGACCCGAATCGCAGGCAAAGATCGCGGCGTCAGGGTGCTCTGCAGGTCGACTGGCAGTTGCAATCATGGCGCGCCCACCGGTTATTCACGCTACCATTCTCGCCGAAAACCTTAACAGGTCAACGCGTCGGAATATCGCCCTTGGCCCTTTCCGCGTGGAAATCGGCGACGAACTCATCCAGCTGCCCCCCGGCGATGGCGCCACGCAGTCCGGCCATCAGTTCCTGATAGTAATGCAGGTTGTGCCAAGTCAGCAGCATCCCGGAAATCATCTCTCCGGCGCGGAAGACATGGTGCAGATAGGCGCGTGAATAGCCGCGACAGGCCGGGCAAGTGCAGTTTTCATCCAGCGGACGCGGGTCATCGGCATGGCGGGCGTTCTTGATGTTGACCTGCCCGCGCCGGGTCCATGCCTGCCCCGTGCGACCAGATCGCGAGGGCAGCACGCAATCCATCATGTCCACGCCGCGCTGCACGGCGCCGACAATATCGTCCGGTTTGCCCACGCCCATCAGGTAACGCGGCCTGTCGGCAGGCAGCAGGTCGGGCGCATAGTCCAGAACGCCGAACATCGCCTCCTGCCCCTCGCCCACCGCAAGACCGCCGATGGCATAGCCGTCAAAGCCAATCCCGCGCAGAGCATCGGCAGATTCCTCGCGCAGATGGCGAAGCACACCGCCCTGCATGATTCCAAACAGCGCGTGCCCCGGCCGGTCGCCGAACGCATCGCGCGACCGCTGCGCCCACCGCATCGACAGGCGCATCGCCTCGGCCTGGCGTTCCTCGGTCGCGGGCAGCGCCGGGCATTCGTCGAACGCCATGACGATGTCGGATCCCAGCAGGCGCTGAATTTCCATGCTCGTTTCGGGCGACAGGAAGTGGCGCGAGCCGTCGACATGGCTTGAAAAGGTCACGCCGTCCTCGGTCAGCTTGCGCAGTTCCGCCAGCGACATGACCTGAAAGCCGCCGGAATCGGTCAGGATCGGCTTGTCCCAGTTCATGAACTTGTGCAGGCCACCCAGCTTCGCGATCCGCTCGGCGCCGGGACGCAGCATCAGGTGATAGGTATTGCCCAGCAGGATATCAGCCCCGGTCGCGGCCACCGATTCCGGCAGCATAGCCTTGACCGTGGCCGCCGTGCCGACCGGCATGAAGGCTGGCGTGCGGATCTGGCCGCGCGGCGTGTCGATGACGCCGCTGCGGGCGCGCCCGTCGGTGGCATTCAGGGTAAAGGAAAATCCGCTCATGTCCGGCCCTTGTCTCGCGAAGTGGCTTACTTAATGCCTGTGCGCCGCCAGCGAAAGCCCCGCCGCGTGTGCCGAGGCCCAGGCCCATTGGAAATTATAACCGCCCAGCCAGCCCGTCACATCGACACATTCGCCGATGAAATACAGTCCCGGCACATCCCGCGCCTGCATGGTCTTTGCATCCAGATCGCGGGTATCGACGCCGCCCACCGTGACCTCGGCGGTGCGATACCCTTCCGAACCCACCGGACGGACCTGCCAGCGATGAATGCGCGCCGCGATCCGGTCGATGACGGCGTTGTTCTGATCGGCCAGCCGCGCGCCTTCCAGTCCCATCTCGGCAGCAATCGCATCGGCCAGCCGGGCCGGCAGATGCGCGCCCAGCACGGTCTGCATCGCGACCCGGCCGCCCTGCCCGCGCCGTTCGCGCAGCAACGCACCGATATCGAGATCGGGCGCAAGGTTCACGACAATCTCTCCTCCCGGCCGCCAGAAGCTTGAAATTTGCAGGATCGCCGGCCCTGACAGCCCGCGATGGGTGAACAGCAGCGCATCGCGGAACCGGGTCTTGCCGTGGCTGACCTCTGCCTCGACCGCGATCCCGGCGAGGGGTTTTGACAGGGCCAGATCCTGCTCGGCAAAGGTCAACGGCACCAGACCGGGGCGGGTCTCGACAATTCGCAATCCGAACTGCCGGGCCAGATCATAGGCGAGGCCGGTCGCCCCCATCTTCGGGATCGACTTCGCACCGCAGGCAACCACGACGCGACCCGCACGCACCACACCGCGCGATGTCCGCGCCACAAAACCATCCGCCGTGCGGGCCAGGGTTTCGAGGCCGGTATCCAGCCACAATTCACCCCCGGTCATACGGCGGATCAGCATATCGGTGATCTGCGTGGCCTTGCCGTCGCAGAACAGCTGACCCAGCGTCTTTTCGTGCCAGGCGATTCCCGCGCGATCAACCAGGGCGACAAAATCGGCGGGCCTGAACCCTGCCAGCGCCGAGGCAGCAAAGCGCTGATTCTCGGACAGGAACCGCTCTCGCGACGTGGCGAGATTGGTGAAGTTGCAACGCCCCCCGCCCGAGATGCGAATCTTCTCTCCCGGTCGCGAGGCATGGTCGATGACCACCACGCTTGCACCTTGCGCAACGGCCGTCCCGGCGCAGAAAAGGCCGGCAGCGCCGGCCCCGATTATCAACAGATCACAATCCATGCTGGCGTCCTACGCGCTGCGCAAAGGCGTCGCAAGTTTTTCAAATTCCCCCCTTGCACCCCCCGGAAACGGGCGCTAGATAGCCCCCCACAGTTGGGGCGTGGCCAAGTGGTAAGGCATCGGTTTTTGGTACCGTGTACCGTAGGTTCGAATCCTACCGCCCCAGCCAATTCTTCGAAAATCTGATCTGCAGCGCAGGCCGCGACAGCGTCGCGAGTGTGGGTTGATCGACGCAGCGCGCCCGCAGACATGCTTACCCCAGCGTTCCTTGTGAAGCGCCGCCGGGCCGTGGCATCCCCCAAGGTTGCGCGAACGCTCCACACGAACCGTCGCAGATTCGGCATTGGCATCCGGCGCCGATCCGGCCATTAACGGATGATTACGCTAACAGCCGTAAATGCGTCCTCAATGCAGGAGACATCATGGATAATTCCCCCCATATTGGCCTGATCGGCCTTGGCACCATGGGTGCAGCGCTGGCCCTGAATATTGCCGAAAACGGCTATCCCATCGCCGTCTACAACCGCACCCCTGCGGTCACCGATGCCTTCACCTCGGGCGCGGGCGATCTGGCGGCGAAGCTGACGCCCGCCAAGACGCTGGAGGAATTCGTCGCCGCCATCACCCCGCCGCGCTCGATCATCCTGATGGTCCCGGCCGGTCCCGTGGTCGACGACCAGATCGCCGCGTTGCGCCCGCTGCTGGGGGACGGCGACCTGATTATCGACGCCGGCAATGCCAATTACACCGATACCGAGCGCCGCAGCCGCGAATCCGAAAATGACGCCTTCGACTTCATGGGCATCGGGGTTTCGGGCGGCGAGGAAGGCGCGCGGCACGGCCCCTCGATCATGGTCGGCGGCGATGCTGCGCAATGGGAGCGGATGGGGGCGATCCTGGAGGCGATCTCGGCCAAGTATCAGGACGAACCATGCGCCGCCCTGATGGGTCCGGGCGGGGCCGGTCATTTCGTCAAGATGGTCCATAACGGCATCGAATATGCCGACATGGAAATGATCGCCGAAACCTATGCGCTGATGCGCGACGGCATGGGCTTTGACGCCGCTCAGGTGGCCCAGACCTTCGAGGGCTGGGACGCGGGCACGCTGGCCTCTTATCTGGTCGAGATCTCGGGCAAGGTCGCCCGCGCCACCGACCCGATCAGCGGCGCACCGATGCTGGACGTGATCCTGGACAAGGCCGGCCAGAAAGGCACCGGCCGCTGGACCGTGATCGAGGCGCAGCAACTGGCGGTTGCCATCCCGGTGATCGAGGCCGCAGTGACGGCGCGCAATCTGTCCGCCCGGCTGGCGGAGCGCAAGAAAGGTGCCGAGGTCTTCGGCGGCATGCCCCAGCCGCTGCCCGACGGGGTGCTGGACACCGAAACGCTGGAGCGCGCGCTGATCGCGGGCAAGATCCTGTGCTATGCGCAAGGGTTCGAGATGCTGGCCCGCGCCTCGGCCGAATTCGGCTGGAACCTGCCAATGCCCGTTATCGCGAAGATCTGGCGCAATGGCTGCATCATCCGTTCGGAAATGCTGAACGACATGGCATCGGCGCTGGCGACCAATCCGGGCGAAAGCCTGATCTTTGCCGAGCCCTTCACCAGCCTGCTGCGCGAAAACGAGGCGGCCTTGCGCAAGACCGTCATCGCCGCGACCGGTGCGGGCATTGCGGTTCCGGCACTGGCGGCCGGCCTGTCCTGGTTCGACAGCATGCGCAGCCCGCGCGGTGCGGCCAATATGATTCAGGCGCAGCGCGACTTTTTCGGCAATCACGGCTTTGAACGGCTGGACGGCCAGGACGCGCCGCATGGCCCGTGGGGCGCACACGGCTAAGCCCACCGCAAATTTTGAAAAGGCCGGCGCCATGCCGGCCTTTTGCGTTCTGGCGCAGCTCAGTTGCCCACAATCACCCGCGGCGCGTTGACGGCCTTTTCTGCCGAGCCCTCGGTCACAGTGACCACCACCGACAGGCCCGGCTCCAGATATTCGGCCGTGTCCTGATCGGGGTCGATGCTGATGCGGACCGGCAGGCGCTGCGCAACCTTGGTGAAGTTGCCGGTGGCGTTCGTGCCGGACAACAGGCTGAATTCGGATGCCGTAGCGGGCGAGAAGGATTCGACCCTGCCGGCAAAGCGGCGTCCCTCCATCGCGTCGACGGTGAATGCGGCGCGGTCGCCGCGCGAGCATTAAGCGCGCTGGCGCGTTCCCAGCTTTGGTGGGCGGCGTCGCACGCAGCGCGGCTTCCGCCGATTTCTGCTTGGCAATAGCGGAGTTGATATTCTGGTTCTGGTTCTGGGTCTTCAGCACCCAAGAACTCCACCTCGGCCTGCGCCTGCTTCTGGCGATATGGGTGATCACCAATACTAGCGATGACCCGGCCTTCTTAGACCTGCTGGAAATCGACGACTTTGACCACATCAACATATCCGGAAAGCTGTGGCGCAAGCCTAGTATATTGCCCCGAACATCAGCGTTCTCGGTCTGAGGAAGGCATACTGGAAGGCCGACATGTGCGAGGCAAACAGCACGGCCAGAAGGCCGACCAGACCCAATAAAAGGGCAGAAATTGAGGAAATCAGATGATCTCCAAACATCCTGCGTGCTCAGTTAAAAGCGTTGCGGGGCTTAACTGTCGGGCAGACAGCTGCTCTGCTTACCAGTTCTGAACCACCCGAGGCTGTAGTTTTCGGGCCTTGCATTCGGCATCAACCCGGCAGGCAAGGCCGAAAATCGACTAAGCTAATTCAGCGCTCTGTAAGAGGGAATGCGTAATGGTGCGCGCCTGCCACCTCTGGCGACAGGCAGGAATGTATCGGTAGTGGCTGTCGTCCCGGGACGTAAGATGACGCGACCCGCGCCGATTACATTCTGGGGCGGATCTAGCCGGCGATAAGGTCGCGCAGCCGCGCCACCTGCCGGTCGAGAAGCATGCGGTCGCCGCGCGATTCCGCGTTCAGCCGCAACAGCGGTTCCGTATTCGAGGCGCGCAGGTTAAACCGCCAGTCGCCCATGTCCAGCGACAGTCCGTCGGTCTCGTCCCGGCCGATGGCCTGGGGGCCGAACTCGGCCTCGACCCGTGCGCGGGCGGCGGCGACGTCGGCGACCGTGAAATTGATCTCGCCCGAGGATGGAAAGGCCGCGCGCCGTTCCGCCACCATCGCCGAAAGCGGCTGGCCCGAGCGGCCCATCAGTTCCGTGACCAGCAGCCAGGGGATCATGCCGCTGTCGCAGCAGACGAAATCGCGGAAATAGTGATGAGCCGACATCTCGCCGCCGTAGATGGCATCATGTTCGCGCAGCGCCGCCTTCAGGAAGGCATGGCCGGTGCGCGACTGGATGGCGGTGCCGCCGGCCCTTTCGACGATGTCGCGGGTGTTCCAGATCACACGGGGGTCGTGGACGATCCGCGCGCCGGGTTCGCGCGCCAGAAAGGCGGCGGCCAGCAGGCCGACGATATATTCGCCGTCGATGAAGGCGCCGGTTTCGTCGAAGAAAAAGCAGCGGTCGAAATCACCGTCAAAGGCGATGCCCAGATCGGCACCGGCGGACCGCACGGCATCGGCGGTTACGGGCTGGTTTTCCGGCAGCAAGGGGTTGGGGATGCCATTGGGGAAACCGCCGTCTGGCTGATGATGGATGCGGATGAACTCCAGCGGCGCACCCTTGGCCGCGAGGGCATCGGCGATCGCATCGAAGGTCGGGCCCGCCGCACCATTGCCCGCATTCACCACGATCTTCAGCGGGCGCAGCGCCGCCACATCGACGAACTCCATCACGCGGGCGACATAGGCCGCCCGTGCTTCCTGCGCCACGTCACGGATGCTGCCGCCGGGGCGGGCGGGACCGAAATCATCAGCCTCGGCAAGGTCGTGGATCGCGCCCAGTCCGGTCGCCGTATCCAGCGGTGCGGACCCTGCCCGCACCATCTTCATGCCGTTGTAATCCATCGGGTTATGCGAGGCGGTGACCTCGATCCCGCCATCGGCGGCGAAATGGGTCACGGCGAAATACATCTCCTCAGTGCCGGCAAGACCGAGGTCCAACACCTCGACCCCTTCATCCACCAGCGCCTGCGCCACCGCCCCCGCCAGTTCCATGCTCGACGCGCGAATGTCACGGCCCAGAACCACCTTCTTCGCATCCAGCGCGCGCGCAAAACCGCGCCCGATGCGCCGCGCGATCCCGGCATCCAGATCGACGCCCAGACGGCCGCGAATGTCGTAAGCCTTGAAGGCGTTCAGCATCAGCCCTTGGCCCCCTGCCCGCGCGCATAGATGTCGTCATAGCGGATGATGTCGTCTTCCCCCAGATAGCTGCCGGTCTGCACCTCGATCAGGACCATCGGCAGCTTGCCAGGGTTTTCCATCCGGTGCACCGCACCCAGCGGTATATAGACGGACTGGTTTTCGGAAACCAACCGGGTCTCGTCATCTATCGTTACCTTCGCAGTGCCTTCGACGACGATCCAGTGTTCGGCACGGTGGTGATGGCTTTGCAGGCTCAGCTGCGCGCCGGGATGGACCACGATGCGCTTGACCTGAAAGCGGGGGCCGAGGACCAGCGTTTCGTACCAGCCCCAGGGGCGATAGTCGCGCGGAAGGGTTTCGGCCTGTGAGATCCCCTTGGACTTCAGCAGATCCACGGCTTTCTTCACATCCTGCGCGCGGTCCTTGGGTGCGACCAGCACCGCATCAGGCATGGCGACGGCGATGATATTATCCAGACCGATCCCGACCAGCACCTGCCCATCGCCTTCGGCGCGCAAAAGCGTGTCGTGGCAGTCGATCGCCTGCGCCTTTCCCGACAGGGCGACGCCATCGGCGTCCGGCCCCTGCTCGCGCCAGACCGCATCCCAACCGCCCAGATCCGACCAGCCGGCGGAAAACGGCACCACCGCCAGATTGTCCGCCTTTTCCATAACCGCATAGTCGATGGAGATCGAGGGCACCTGCCGGTAGGCATCCGGTTCCAGCCGCAGAAAGCCCAGATCCGCAGTGGCCCCTTTCAACGCCGCGGCAACGGGTTCAACCACATCGGGGGCGTATTTGCGAAACGCCTCGACCATATCGGCGGCGCGGGCGAGGAAGATCCCCGCATTCCACAGATATTCGCCCGAGGCGACCATCTCGGCCGCCCGCGCCGCGTCGGGTTTTTCGACGAAGCGGACCAGATCCACCGGGCCTTCGCCGGCATCCGGCGCAGCGGCGAGTTCGAGATAGCCATAGCCAGTTTCGGGCCGGTCGGGGGTGATGCCGAAAGTGACGATCTTGCCATCCGCAACCGCGGGCAGCCCGCGCAGCACGGCGGCGCGGAAGGCATCGCCATCCGGGATCGCGTGATCGGACGGCGCGATCAGCATGATCGCCTCGGGCTGATGCGCCATCAGATACAGCGCCGCCGACAGAACGGCGGGGGCGGTGTTGCGGCCTTCGGGTTCGATCATCACCGCGCCGGGATCGACGCCGACCTGCTGCAACTGCTCGACCACGATGAAGCGGAAATCCGACCCGGTCACCACCAGCGGCGCGGTGAAGCGCTGCCCCTCGGGCGCTGTTTCGGGGGCAAAGCGCAGGGCGGCCTGCTGGAACAGGGTCTGCTCGCCAATCAGCGGGGCGAATTGCTTGGGATAGGACTTGCGCGACAAGGGCCAAAGCCGCGTGCCAGAGCCGCCACTGAGAAGAACCGGAACGATCAAAGCGTTTTCTGACAGCATGTTACCCGCAATTCCTAAACGATCAGGCACCGTGTCGGCACCTTTTCCGGCATGATTACGTATCATCGAATGGTTAAGCAATCGTGCAGTCGGATCGGGCGCGGTCTAGGCTGGAACGGTGACCGGTTGACCATCGGCGCGGCGCAGCACCTCCATCGGCAGGCCATAGATGGCTTGCAGGGCCTCCGCCTGCATCAGATCGGCGGGCGTGCCCTGCATCGCCAGACGCCCGCCCTTCAGCGCCACGATGTGATCGCAGAAGCGCGCGGCCATGTTGACCTCGTGCAGGACGATCACCGCGCTCAGCCCCTGTGTCCGGCACAGCCGGCGGACCAGCGACAGGACCTCGACCGCGTGGGCGATATCCAGCGCGCTGATCGGTTCGTCCAACAGCAGCGTGCCCGCCTGCTGGGCCAGCATCATCGCCAGCCAGGCACGCTGGCGTTCGCCCCCCGACAGCGTATCGACCAGCCGCGTGGCGAAGGGATCCAGCCCGCACTCATGGATCGCCGCATCGACCGCCGCATCATCGGCTGGCCCGAAACGGCCAAGCGCGCCATGCCAGGGATAGCGGCCAAGGGCGGTCAGCTCGCGCACGGTCATGCCCTCGGCCGGGGGCGGGCTTTGCGGCAGGAAGGCCAGGCGCCGGGCGAGATCGCGGGCGGGCCAGTCGGACAGGGCGCGGCCTTCGAACGCGACGTGACCGGCCGAAGGGATCTGTCGCGCCAGCGCCTTCAGCAGCGTCGATTTGCCCGATCCATTATGGCCGATCAGCGCGATCATCTGGCCCTGCGGCAGGTCCAGGTTCAGCCCGTGCAGCAGGCGGCGGCCGGGAACATCGACACTCAGGTTGCGGATCTGGAAAAGCGGGGTCATCTGCGTCTCATCATCAACCAGATCAGCCAGGGCGCCCCGATCAGCGAGGCGAACATGCCAAGCGGCAATTCATAGGGAAAGCCCGCCATGCGGGCGCCGAAATCGGCAGCGACCATCATGAGCGCCCCGATCAGCGCCGCGCCGGTCACGGCATGGCCGGGGCGGGCAAGGCCGATGCGGCGGGCCATATGCGGGGCCATCAGCCCCACGAAGCTGAGCGGGCCGACAAGCAGCGTCGCAGCACCCGTGGCCAGCCCGGCCAACAGGATCAGCGCGAGGCGCGCCTGCCGCAGGGGCAGGCCAAGCCCGCCCGCGACGCCCTGCCCCAGCGGCAGGACCGCCAGCCAGCGCCGCACGCCGATCGCTGCGCCCCACAGCAGCACCGCCATCGCCGCCAGCCCAAGCGCTGCCCCCATGCCAATGGCCGAGGATGACCCGCTAAGCCAGCCCAGCACCTGCCAGGACCGCTGATCGCCGACCGCCATCATCGCTGTCAGCACCGCCGAGGCGAAGGCCGACACCGCGATCCCGGCCAGCAGCACGCGTTCCGCCGGCATGTCGCGCCGCGCGGTGAACAGCGCCACCAGTGCCAGCGCCAGCGCGCCCCCGGCCATGCTGCCCGCGCCCAGCATCACCGATGTGGGCGCGGCGACCAGAAACACCGTCGCGGCATAGCCGAGCGCGGCACCGCCCGACACACCCAGCACCTCGGGCGAGGCGATGGGGTTCGCCGTCAGCCGTTGCAGGATCGCCCCCGCCAGCGCCAGCGCCGCCCCCGCCGCCGCCGCTGCGATCAGGCGCGGCAGGCGCATGGGCAGGAAGGCCGCGAAGCTTTCGCCGTCAAGCACCGTCCAGCCCCCTGGCACCCGCCCGATCCAGACCAGCACCAGTGCCAGCGCCACCAGCGCCAGCACCAGCGCCGCAAGGATCCGCCCCGGATGGTCGCTGCGCGGGGCCGGCCCCTCGGCGGCCTCCGTCCCCGGCGGGGTCGATCCACGCAGGCGCGGCAGCAGCCAGATCAGCAGCGGCCCGCCGATCAGCCCGGTCAGTGCGCCGGTCGGAAACATCTCGCCCCGCTGCCCGGCGATGGCCAGCACAAATCCGTCGCAGACCGACAGGATCAGCGCCCCGATCAGGGGCGAGACCAGCAGCAAAGGCGCGATCCCGCGCAGGCCAAGCGTCCGCGCCAGCGCCGGTGCGGCAAGGCCGACGAAGGCGATCAGCCCAAGCTCGGCCGAGACCGCCGCCGCCAGCAGCGCAGCCACCGCCACGGCGGCCATGCGCACCAGCGCAACATTCAGCCCCAGCCCCTGCGCGCCCTCGGCCCCCAGCGACAGCACCCGCAAGGGCCGCGCCAGCAGGGCCGAGGCGAGCGCGCCGAACACCAGCACGCCCGCAAGCGCCCGGACGCCCGACCAGTCCTGCTGCACCAGCGAGCCGCCATTCCAGATCACCAGCGACAGCAGATATTCACCTCGCGCCAGCGTGATGGCGGTGGCAATAGCGTTGGCGGTCATGCCGACCAGCATCCCTGCGATGACCATGGTGACCGGCGCGAAGGCGCGCCGCGCGCCGATCCCCATCACCAGCAGGGTGGCCGCAAAGGCCCCCGCCATGGCGACCGGCCAACGCCCGATCTCCAGCAGTCCGGGCGCGAGGATGGTCGCCGTCACCAGCGCCAGCTGCGCCCCGGCCGAGATCCCCAGCGTCGTCGGATCGGCCACCGGGTTGCGCAGCACCACCTGAAGCAGCGCGCCCGACAGCCCCAGAACCGCACCGGCCACCAGCGCGATGACACCGCGCGGCATCAGCCCGAAGGCCAACCGGATCTGATCGAGGCTCATCGCCTCGGCCCGGAACGGCCATGCGGGCCAGTCGGTCAAGGGCAGCAGCCCCTGCGCCGCCAGCAGCCACAGGATCAGCGCCAGCAGCGCCGCACCGGTCATCAGGAAGCCAAGCCGCCCGCGCGGCAGCACCATGCCGGTCATGTCAGCGCCTCGACCGGGCCGGCGGACAGCGCCGCCTGCAGGCTGGCGGCGAAGCGCAGCGCGGACGGCACGCCGCCATAGGGTGCCATCTGCGGCAGTTGGAAGACGCGGCCCTCGCTGACCGCCGGCAGGGCGCGCCACAGCACGCTGCGGGACAGCGCGCGGCGCACGGCGGGGGCGACCGGGCCGATGACGACCAGCGTGGCTTCGGGGAAGTCGGCCAGCCGCTCCATCGGCACGGGGGCGAGAAAGCTGAATTCGGTCTGCCCTGCCCATGCATTCGTCAGCCCCAGCCGGTCCAGCGTGCTGCCGTAGAGGCTGTCAAAGCCAAAGGCGCGCAGGTGGCGGGCATCGCCGATCTCAACAAGGCATAGCGGGCGAGCGGCCAGCGGGCGAAGGGCCGTGGCCCGCGCGGCCAGATCGGCCTCGGTCCGCGCCAGCGCATCCTCGCCTGCGGAGGCATCGCCGATGGCCGTGCCAAGTGCCGTCAGCGCGGCAAGCGCTTTCGGCAAGGGCGGCTCTCCCGGCGTGTAGAACGGCAGGGAAACGACCGGCGCGATGCTGGCCAGCCGGTCCTCGTAATGGCTGTAAAAGGGCGAGCTGAGGATCACATCGGGGCGCGTCAGCTGCAGCAGTTCGTAATTCGGGGCGCCGCGCAGGCCCAGATCCGTGACCGTATCGGGCAGATCGACGCCGCCACCATCGGCGCGGTAGCGGATCAGCTCGGTCACCGCCAGCGGCGTGTGACCGATGGCAGCGGCGGTTTCCAGCATCGCCCAGTCGATGGCAGCAAGCCGGGGCGCATCCTGCGCCAGCAGCACCGCGGGACGCAATGACAAACCCGCCGCCAGCGCAAGGCCGGCGGCGAGGAAGTTGCGGCGATCCGGCCGGTACTCAGCCGGAAGCATCATCAGAACTTGTACTTGACGATGGCAGTCGCGGTGCGGCCTTCGCCGTAATGGCAGCCATACCAGCCGCAGGTGGCCAGATAAGTCTTGTCGGTCAGGTTGCTGATGTTCAGGCTGGCCTCGATGTTTTCGCGGGTATAGCTCGCGCCGACATCCAGCAGGGTATAGCTGTCCAGCGTGATGTTGTTGTCCACGCTCTCACGCTCGCCAACATAGCGGATGCCGCCGCCAGCCCGGAAGCCATTGCCGAAATCGCGGTCGACCCAGAGGCTGGCAAGGTGGTTCGGTGCGTTCCACATTTCTTGCCCGGTATTGGTGCCGCCCAGCTGTTCGGTGTTGTTATAGGCATAGGCCGCGCGCAGGTCCCAGCCGTCGGCGATTTCGGCCGTGGCTTCCAGTTCCAGCCCGCGCGACTTCACCTCGCCGATCTGGCGATAGAGCAGATAGCCCTCGGGGCTGTAGCCGGCCCATTGTTTCACATTGGTCTGGCGCAGGTCATAGACCGAGGCGGTGATCAGCCCGTCAAACGCGGTCGGCTGGTATTTCACCCCCGCTTCCCACTGATAGCCCTTGGTCGGGCGCAGCGGCTCCATGTTCTCGTTCAGCCCGCCTTCGGGGTCGAACGAGGTCGCGAAGCGCAGATAGGGCATCACGCCATTATCGAAGACATAGGAGATCCCGGCATGGCCGGTCAGCTCTGTCTCGTCATAGGCGGCGGGCATGTCGTATTGGGTGCCGGTCTGCTTGGCCTTGTCCCAGCGGACGCCAACAGTCCCGCGCCAGTTGCCGAATGTCATCTCGTCCTGCGCATAGATGCCGTATTGCTTCAGCGTCATGTCGCCCGACTGGGTGGCCACGGTCAGGGTCGGCGGCGCGATATAGGCGCCCGGATTGGTCCAGTCGAAGATATTGGTATCGGCCTGGATCTGGCTGGTCTCCTCGGCATCGTATTTGCGCACATCGACGCCGAACAGCAGCGCATGCGTCACCGCACCGGTCACCACCTCGCCGTTCAACCGGGTGTCGAGGCTGAGGCTTTCGCTGTTTTCGCTGTATTCTCCCGAACCGCGCAGGAAAGTTCCGTCCGGGTTCACCGTGGCATAGGTGCCGACATAGGTGTTGCGGTAATTCCAGTCGAGCTTCTCGTAACGGAAGCCCTGGCTCAGCGTCCAACCATTGTCGAATTCCCGGCTGATCTCGATGCCGACATTCCACATCTTGCGGTCGCTGGAATCCCAGTTTTCCTGCCCTGTATACAGGTCACGCAGATCGTCGCCATCCTCGGCCTCGGTCAGTGCATAGGGCACCCCGGTCGGCGTGATCGGCTTGTCCTTGCGGTACGATGCCAGGAAATCGATGGTCGTCATCGCGTCGGGCGTCCAGCGGACGGCGCCGGCCAGATAGCCGCTTTCGTTGGTCACGTCCTCGATCTGGTTCTTCTGGTCGCGGCCGATCCCGGTCAGGCGGAATGACAGAGTGTCAGAGGCCGAACGGTTCACGTCGAAGAAGGCCTGCAGGCTGTTATTGCTGTCATAGCCCAGACCGACCTCGCCGAAATCTTCGGATTGGGCGCGTTTCTGCACCTGATTGATGACGCCCATCGGCTGGCCCGCGCCATAAAGCCCCGAGGACGGCCCGCGCAGAACCTCGACCTGCTGCATGCCGTAAAGCTCATAGGAAGTCGCGCCGAAATAGCGGCTTTGACGCAGCCCGTTGACATATTGCGCATCCGCCGAGGGGAAGCCGCGCATGAAGGGCTCGTTAAAGCGGGGATCGTTGCCAAACGGCTCTGCCACGGTGCCGGCGGTATAGCCGAGCGCCTGACCGAGGTTCTGCGCACCCTGATCCTGCATCTGCTGCTGAGTCACGACCGAAACCGCCTGCTGCTGTTCGGCGATCGGCGTCTGCGATTTCGACACCTGTGCGCCGCTGGCGACGTAACCGTCGACATCATCAGCGCTGAGGTAGATGGTGCCCAGAACGAAAACCGGGTTTTCGGATGATTGGGCGTCGGGGGCGGCGTCCTGCGCCATACCTGCCGAGACGAGCGCGATGCTGCTGACGCCGGCAAGGATGGTGACGCGGGTTGGTGAAAAGCGCATCGTTTACTCTCGTTAATATCTGAGTGATTGACTCGTGATGCTGACTTCCGATGCTTTCAGTCAACAATCTGCGCACGCCGTGGCTGCGTATTCCCCCCGTGCTGTTGCAATTCCGTCATAGGGCGAAATGCGGCAGGCCCCGCTTGCGGGGCCTGCTTGCAACCACCGGTTGTTAACGCGCGTCAATTTCCAGCAAGCTGGCGCGGCTGCTTCCCCGTGGCGGCGCGATACCAGTCGACAATGGCCTGACGCTCGGGCTCTTCCATGAAGCTGACATTCGCTGGTGGCATGGCATGCGTCAGCCCGGCCTGCGTGTAGATCTGGCGCGCGGCGCGGATCACATCATCAGGCGTTTCCAGCAGCAGCCCCTTGGGGGCGATGTGGATGCCATCATATCCCGGCTCGCGCGCGTGGCACATGGCGCACCGGCCTGGGACGATGCTCATCACCTCGTCAAAGCGCGCTGCATCGGCGAATTTCTGCTGCGCCGGGGTCAGGGTGCGGGCCTCGGATTCCTCATAGCTGGACTGGAACAGCGGCGCGGTCGACAGCCACATGACACCCACGAACAGCATCGCGGTTGCGGCCCATGCCCACCATTTCATGCCCCCACCCGCATGCATGGTGTTGAAGAAGTGCCGGATGGTCACGCCCATCAGGAAGATCAGCGCCGCGATCAGCCAGTTGTATTCGGTCGCGAAGGCCAGCGGGTAGTGGTTCGACAGCATCAGGAAGACGACCGGCAGCGTCAGATAGTTGTTATGGGTCGAACGCAGCTTGGCAATCTTGCCGTATTTCGGATCGGGCTTGCGGCCCTCTTGCAGGTCTTTCACAACGATCCGCTGGTTCGGCATGATGATGAAGAACACATTCGCCGTCATGATTGTGGCGGTAAAAGCGCCAAGGTGCAGCAGCACCGCTCGGCCGGTGAAGATCTGGTTATAGGCATAGCCCATGGCGACCAGCAGCGCGAACAGCAGCAGCATCAGCACCGTCGGATGCTCTCCCAGCGGCGATTTGCACAGGCGGTCATAGACCAGCCAACCGATCGACAGCGAACCGGCCGAGATCAGGATGCCCTGCCACAGCGCCAGATCGGCCTTGGCCGGGTCGATCAGGAACAGCTCGCCCCCGACCCAGTAGACGATCATCAACAGCGCCGCGCCCGACAACCAGGTCGAATAGCTTTCCCATTTGAACCAGATCAGGTGCTCGGGCATGTTTTCCGGCGCGACCAGGTATTTCTGGATGTGATAGAAGCCGCCGCCATGCACCTGCCATTCCTCGCCATGGGCGCCGGGCGGCAGATGCGGTGCCTTGCGCAGCCCCAGGTCGAGCGCCACGAAATAGAAGCTCGACCCGATCCAGGCGATGGCGGTGATGACATGCACCCAGCGGACGGCAAAGCCCAGCCAGTCCCAGATGATGGCGAAATCGGTCATGCGGCGTCTCCCTGCGGCGCTTATCGTATTCCATGCAGGCTAGCCGAGTTGACCACGGACGGTTAAGGCCGATTTTCCCCAAGAAGCTTCAAATGAAGCCGAAAGATCGCCGGACAGCAGGCGCAACCGGCAGCTCTCCCGCCGGTTGCGCAAATGCGCCTTAGCTATAGCTGGAGACGTTGCTTCCAGCGAGCGCCGCGATATTCATCAGCCCGCGCACGGTAATGCCCGGGGTGACGATATGGGCGCGATTGCCCATGCCCATCAGGATCGGCCCGACCTCCAGCCCGCCGGCGACGGAACGCAGCATGTTGCGCGCGGCCCCGGCGACCTCGGCATTGGGATAGATCAGCCCGTTCGCGGGGCCGGTCAGCCGACCGTCGGGGAACAGGCGCTCGCGCAGTTCGGGGTCAAGCGCGACATCGGCGGGCATTTCGCCCTCATATTCGAAATCGAGGTACATTTCGTCCAGCAGCGCCATCGCAGCGCGCATGTTACGCCCCGATTCGGTGTCCATATTGCCGAACTGCGAACTGGAACACAGCGCGATCCGGGGCTGGACGCCAAAGCGGCGCATATGTCGCGCCGCCCCGATTACCGTATCGGCGATCTGCTGCGGCGTCGGGTGCAGGTTCACCTGACTGTCGGCAACGAATAGCGGCCCCCGCTCCAGAATGATCAGCGACAATGCCCCGATGGGGTGGGTTTTCGCATCGGCGAGGATCTCGGTCACATATTTCAGATGCCAGCGATACTCGCCGAAGGTACCGCAAATCATCGCATCGGCATCGCCCAGATGAACCATCATCGCCGCGATCACCGAGGTATTGGTGCGCAGGATCGCGCGGGCCAGGTCCGGCGTGACGCCGTGGCGGCGCATCAGCGTGTGGTAAGCGGTCCAATAGTCGCGATAGCGGGCGTCGCTTTCGGGGTTGATGATCTCGATCGTCGACAGATCCATGCGGATGCCGTCGCGTTCCAGACGCGCCTCGATCACCTCGGGACGGCCGATCAGGATGGGGGTATCGTGGCCTTCCTCGATCAGCTGGCGGGCGGCGTGCAGCACGCGTTCGTCTTCGCCCTCGGCAAAGACGATGCGGCGGTTGGCGACCTTGTCGGCCTCGAACACGTCGCGCATGATGTTATAGGTGCGATAGACGCGGCCCTGAAGCCGGCGCTTGTAATCGTCCAGATCCAGCTGGCGCGTGGCCACGCCGGTTTCCATCGCGGCCTTGGCCACGGCGGGGGCGATGGTCGGCAGCAGGCGCGGATCGAAAGGTTTCGGAATCAGGTATTCCGGCCCGAAGGTCAGCCTTTCGCCGCGATAGGCCTGCCCGACCTCGGCCGAGGCGGTTTCACGCGCCAGTGCCGCAATCGCCTCGACGCAGGCGACCTTCATCGCGTCATTGATCTGCGTGGCCCCGGTATCCAGCGCCCCGCGGAAGATGAAGGGAAAGCACAGGACGTTATTGACCTGATTGGGATAATCGCTGCGCCCGGTGGCGATCAGCGCGTCGGGCGCGGCGGTGCGGGCTTCTTCGGGCATGATTTCCGGCGTCGGGTTCGCCAGCGCGAAGATGATCGGCTTTGGCGCCATCTTCTTGACCATCTCGGCGGTCAACAGGCCGGGACCAGAGACGCCAAGGAACAGGTCAGCGCCCTCCATCGCCTCCAGCGTGCTGCGTTTTTCGGTGTCGCGGGCGAATTCCTGCTTTTCGGGGTTCAGGTCATTGCGCTGCGTATGCACGACGCCCTTGCTGTCCAACATGGTGATGTGATCCTTCTTGACCCCCATCACCATCAGCATCTTCAGGCAAGCGATGCCGGCAGCCCCTGCCCCAAGCGCAACCACTTGAATATCCTCGAACTTCTTCCCCGACAGGCGCACCGCATTGGTGGCCGCCGCCGCCGCCACGATGGCCGTGCCGTGCTGGTCATCATGGAAAACGGGGATATTCATCCGCTCCTTGCAGAGCCTTTCGACCAGAAAGCACTCGGGCGCCTTGATGTCTTCCAGGTTCACCGCGCCAAAGGTCGGCTCCAGCTTGCAGACGATCTCGGCCAGCTTTTCAGGATCGGTCTCGTTCACCTCGATGTCAAAGCAGTCGACGCCGGCGAATTTCTTGAACAGGACCGCCTTGCCCTCCATCACCGGCTTGGAGGCCTGCGCGCCGATATTGCCCAGGCCCAGCACCGCAGTGCCGTTGGAAATCACCGCGACGAGGTTCGATTTCGCCGTATAGCGCATTGCGTCCAGAGGATTTTTCTCAATATCCAGACAGGCCTCGGCGACCCCCGGCGAATATGCGTTCGACAGGTCGCGCCCGGTATCCATCGGTTTAGTCGCGCGGATTTCCAGCTTACCGGGCCTCGGGAATTCGTGGTAATCCAGCGCTTCCTGACGGCGGTCATTGGCGATGTCATCTGCGGGCATGTCCTGTCCTCCTTCTGCACTCGGCAAATTCCCCTGGGTCAATTGGTCACTTTCGCAGAGGGATTTGCAATGCCCCTTTCGCAGCTTGCGCAACCCCCGCCTTGCCGCGCCGCCCTTTTGCGGTATCTGTGGTGCAAGTGGCGAACGGGGGATCGAATGTCCGATTTTGATCTGGTGCTTTCCGGGCGGGTGATCCTGACCGACCGAGAGATCCCCTGCGGCTTCGTCGCGGTCCGCGAGGGGCGCGTGGCGCTGATCGGCGAAGGCGCCCCGCCGGATGGGCGCGAAAGCCACCGGCTGGGGCAGGCAATGATCCTGCCCGGCGCGGTGGACGCGCAAGTCCATTCCCTGTCGCAGAAAGGGGTCGAGGGCTTTGCTGCCTCTACTGCCGCCGCGGCCGCCGGTGGCGTGACCACCATCGTCGACATGCCCTATGATGAAGGCGATCTGATCTGTTCCGCCGCCGCCGTCGCCCGCAAGGTGGCCACCGCCGAGGCAGAGGCACGCGTGGACGTGGCACTCTATGGCACCATCGACCCGACAGAAGGCCCTGCGCGGATCGCCGAGCAGGCCGATGCCGGGGTCTGCGGCTTCAAGTTCTCGACCTTCGGAACTGATCCAAAACGATTTCCCCGCATCCCGCCCGCGCTGCTGATGGCCTGCTTTGCCGAGGTCGCGAAGACCGGATTGGCTGCGGGCGTCCACAACGAAGACGACGCTTTCGTGCGCGAGGCGATTGCGCAGGTCGAGGCGATGCAGATCACCGATTGGCGCGCGCATGGGCTGTCCCGCCCGCCGATGACAGAGATTCTGGCGCTGCAGCAAATCTATGAAACCGGTCATGCGACCGGCTGCCCGGCGCATGTCGTCCATTGCTCGCTTGGTCGCGGCTATGAGATCGCGCGCCAATACCGCGACGGCGGCGATCTGACGAGTATCGAGTGCTGCATTCACTATCTGACGCTGGACGAGGAAAACGACGTCGCCCGCCTTGGCGGCAAGGCCAAGATCAACCCGCCGATCCGTCCCCGCGCAGAAGTCGAAAGCCTTTGGCGTCATGTGGCGGCGGGCAATGTCAGCATGGTCTCGACCGATCACGTCAGCTGGTCCGAGGATCGCAAGACCAATCCCGACATGCTGAAAAACGCATCCGGCGTGCCGGGGTTGGAGGTCATGGTGCCGCTGTTCGTGAAAGGCGCGCTGGAACGCGGCATCCCGCTGACTTGGGCCGCAAGGCTGATGGCCGAAAACCCGGCGCGGCATTTCCGCATCGACGACCGCAAGGGCGGCATTGCAGTGGGCCGCGATGCCGACCTGACGGTGCTGGAACCCGTCGCGCAGGTCTATGACGCGAAGGCCAGCCGCCATTCCATCGCCGGATGGTCGCCCTATGACGGGATTGAGCTGCCATGGTCGGTCGCAGGCACATGGCTGCGCGGACAGCAGGTCTTCGACGGCACTGATGTGCTGGCACAACCCGGCAATGGCCAGTTCATCCGCCCGCCCCGCCCGCTTGGCCTCAGAAAGCCGCTTCATGCGTAACCTGCGCGTCAATGCCGACCGCATCGCTGCCGATCTGGACGCGATGGCGAGGATCACCGATCCGGGCCGCCCGTGGACGCGCCGCGCCTTCTCGCCACGCTTCGATGAGGGGCGCGAATGGCTGGCCTCGCGGTTTGTCGAGGCGGGACTGATCGTTTCGAGTGATGCGGGCGGCAACCTGCTGGGACGGCGACCCGGCGGCGACCCAAAGCGCGGCACCATCATGCTGGGCAGCCACTCTGACACCGTGCCTGATGGCGGCCGCTTCGACGGCGTCGCTGGCGTAATCGTGGCTCTAGAGGTCGCGCGGATGCTGGACGAACGCGGCATCAAGCTGCGGCACAACCTCGACGTGGTGGACTTTCTGGCCGAGGAGGTTTCGGTTTTCGGCGTCTCCTGCATCGGCTCTCGCGGAATGGCGGGGATGCTGCCGCAGGACTGGCTGGCGCTGACGCATGAGGGCCGCAGTCTGGATCAGGCGATCCGCGACGTTGGCGGCAACCCGGACTGGCAGACGCCTGCCACCAACATCCGCGCCTTTCTGGAACTCCATATCGAACAGGGCCGCGTGCTGGAAGCCGAGGGCACCGATCTGGGCATCGTCAGCGCCATCGCGGGGATCACCCGGATCGAGATCGTGCTGACGGGCCAGCCCGACCACGCCGGCACGACGCCCATGGGCACGCGGGCGGACGCACTTGTGGCCGCCGCCGCCCTTGTCACCGACATTGATGCCGAGGCGATACGCCGCGCCCATGGCCCCGACCACTTCACCGCCACCGTTGGCGAGTTCTCGGTTGAACCGGGAGCGGCCAATGTCGTGCCGGGCCAGGTGCGGATGCTGATCGACGCGCGTTCCGATAACCGCGACCAGATGCAGGAATTTCTGGGGTGGATTGAACAGCGGCTGACCAAGCTGCCAGCGAAGATCAGCGCGGACATGCGCTTGCTTTCCGACAACCAGCCTACACCCATGCACATGGACGCCATTAGCGCGTTGGAAACCGCTGCCACGAAAGTCGGGGCCAGCCATCGCCGCATGGTATCCGGCGCAGGCCATGACGCCGCATTCATGGCGCGTCTTGCCCCGACTGCGATGATCTTCGTCCCCAGCAAGGACGGCCGATCCCATTGCCCCGAGGAATACAGCGAAATCGCCGATATCGCGCTTGGCGCGGAAGTCATGGCCGAGGCCGTGATCGCAATAGATCAAGAAGGAGACTAAGATGCGTCGTGTCCTGACCGAAAAAGACGTGGAGCCCGCCGTTCGTGGTGGTTCCGTCTATGCTGCCGGTGGCGGAGGCTGGGCCGATCATGGCCGAATGCTGGGCTATGCCGCCGTCAAGGCGGGCGCGCCCGAACTGGTCAGCGTGGACGAGCTGAACGAGGACGATCTCATCGCCACCGCCGCCGCCATCGGCGCACCTGCATCCACGACGCCGTGGGAAATGCGCGGCGTCGATTACATCAAGGCCGTGCAGATGCTGAACGACGCGCTTGGCCGGCCCGTCGCCGGGCTGATGATCGGGCAGAACGGCAAATCCTCGACCCTGAACGGCTGGCTGCCCTCGGCCATTCTGGGCTGCAAGGTCGTCGATGCGGTTGGCGACATTCGTGCCCATCCGACCGGTGACATGGGGTCGATCGGCATGGCGGGCAGCCCTGAACAGATGATCCAGACGGCTGTCGGCGGAAACCGCGAACAGAACCGTTATATCGAGTTGGTCGTGCGGGGTGCGACTGCCAAGGTGTCACCTATCCTACGCACGGCATCCGATATGTCGGGCGGCTTCATCGCATCGGCGCGGAACCCGCTGCGCGTGTCCTATGTCGCGAGACATGCGGCACTTGGCGGGATTTCGATGGCGCTGGATCTGGGCCATGCGATCCTTGCCGCGGAGCCGAAAGGCCCCTCCGCCGTGATCGACGCGATTGTCGACAAGACGCGGGGGACCGTCCTCGCCAACGGGGAAATCACCGCGAAGAATGTGGTCTATACGCCCGAGGCGTTCGATGTGGGCACCGTGACCGTGGGTCGCGGCGAAAAGGCCCTGACGCTGCATGTGATGAACGAATACATGGCCATCGACGATGCCGGCGGCAATCGCGTCGCCAGCTTCCCCGATGTGATCACAACGCTGTCAGAAGACGCCCTGCCCCTATCGGTGGGCGAACTCGAGGTCGGCATGAAGGTGCATATCCTGCATGTCCCGAAATCGGTGATCCCGCTGAGTTCCAGCGTCCTAGACCCCTCTGTCTATCCCGTCTGCGAACGCGCCATGGGGATCGAACTGGCCCGCTACGCCTTGGATGGCACCGATGCCTAAACCAAACCCCCGCCACCCCGACTTCCCCATCCCAAGCGGCCCGGACAAGCGGGCAAAGTCATGGCGCGCCGAAGGCTTGCTGCGACTGATGGAAAATGTCCTTGCCGTGGGCGAGGCGCCGGAGAAGCTGATCGTCTATGCGGCACTCGGCAAGGCGGCGCGGAACTGGCCCGCGCATGATGCCATCGTCCGCACCCTGACCGAGATGGACGAGGATCAGACCCTGATTATCCAGTCGGGCAAGCCCGTCGGCCTGCTGAAAACATCCGCCACCGCGCCGATGGTCATCATGGCCAACTGCAATATCGTCGGACAATGGGCCAAAGCCGAGGTGTTCTATGATCTGGAACGCAAGGGGCTGATCTGCTGGGGCGGGCTGACCGCCGGGGCGTGGCAATATATAGGGTCACAGGGCGTCATTCAGGGCACCTATGAGATCTTCATGCGCATCGCGGAACGGCGCTTCAATGGCAGTCTGAAGGGGCGTTTCATCCTGACCGCGGGCCTCGGTGGCATGGGCGGCGCGCAGCCCTTGGCGGGGCGCATGGCGGGCGCGGCGATCCTTTGCATCGACATCGACCCCAAGCGCGCCGAAATGCGCAAGGAAATCGGATTCCTCGATGAAATCGCCCCCGATCTGGATACGGCCTTGAAGATGATCGACGATGCAAAGGCGGAAGGCCGGGCGACCTCTATCGCGCTGATCGGCAATGCGGCGGAGATCTATCCCGAAATCGCCGCGCGGGGAATCGTGCCCGATATCGTGACCGATCAAACCTCGGCCCATGATCTGGTTTATGGTTATGTGCCAGCGGGTTACGATCTGGAGCGTGTTCGCCGCCTGCGCGATCAGAACCCGGATGAACTGATCGAGGAAGGCCGCAAATCCATCGCGCGCCATGTCGCGGCAATGCTGGAATTTCAGGCCGAGGGGGCCGAGGTTTTCGACAACGGCAACCTGATCCGCACGCAAGCGAAACAGGGCGGCATCGAAAACGCATTCGACATTCCGATCTTTACCGAGGCTTACCTTCGCCCGCTATTCGCCCGAGCCATCGGCCCATTCCGCTGGATGGCGCTGTCGGGCGAGGCCGAAGACATCGCCAAGATCGACGATCTCGTTTTGCAGATGTTCCCCGACAACAAGATTGTCACCAACTGGATCCGCCTCGCCCGCGAGAATGTCCCCTTCGAAGGCCTGCCGGCACGCATCGCCTGGCTGGGACATGGTGAGCGGACGGCACTGGCGCGGGCCGTCAACAAGATGGTGGCGGATGGTACCCTTTCCGGGCCGGTCGCTTTCTCTCGCGATCATCTGGATGCAGGTGCCATGGCCCATCCGAATATCATGACCGAGAACATGCGCGACGGATCGGACGCCATCGCCGACTGGCCGCTGCTGGACGCGATGACGCTGTGCGCGTCCGGCGCGGATCTGGTGGCGGTGCATTCGGGCGGCGGCGGCTATGCCGGTTACATGACCTCGGCCGGCGTCACGGTGGTCGCCGATGGCACCGAGGCCGCCGATACCCGGCTGGACCGGGCCCTGACAAACGATACCTCGCTGGGGGTCATCCGCTATGCCGATGCCGGATACCCCGAGGCGTTGGACGAGGCGGCGCAGAAGCAGGTCGGCCATATCCGGCTGTAATCGGTCGGGCCGGCGGCGATGCTGGGCCTTTCCTCAGGCGAAATCAATGTGGTTATGCAGCGGCAATTCGCGGATCCGCTGGCCGGTCGCGGCAAAGATCGCATTGGCCAATGCGGGCGCGGTCGGTGGCACCGGCGGCTCGCCGATGCCGCGGATCTTCGCGGCCTGCCCCAACGAGCGGACCTGAATGTCCGGACATTGATACAGCCGCATCCCTTCATGGCTGTCGAAATTCGTCTGTTCAGCCGCGCCGCCGGCATAGGTGATTTCGCAATTCATCGCCGCGCCGAGGCCGAAGACCACGCCCCCCTGCACCAGGTTTTCGAAATTCACCGGGTCCAGCACCGGCCCGACATCGCAGGCGACGAAAACCTTGTCGATACGGATGCCGCTGTCGGTCGCGGTCACCTCGACCACCTCGGCCACCGGTACGCAGAAGCTTTGGACCATGGCCACGCCGCGCCCGCGCCCGCGCCCGCGCCCCTCGGGCAACGCGGTGCCCCAGCCCGACATCTCGCCCACCGCCTCCAGCACGCCGCGCGCCACCGGGTCCGAGGCGAGCGGGATCCGTTCGCCCAGCGGATCAGCCCCGGCATGCAGGATCAATTCGTCCAGAAAGCCTTCCAGAATAAAGCCCGCGCCGTTCGCCCCCACCGCGCGCCAGCTTGATACAGGGGCAAGCCCCTCGACGGCATAAGCGCGGACGCGGAAATCAGGGATGGCATAGGGCGCGTTCCACGCCCCGGCGGGGATCTGGATGTCGGGGCCAAGGCCCGGAATGCCCAGCCGCTCCATCTGCGAGCGCGTGACCGAGGGCGCGGCGATCTGCAGATCCAGCGCCACCACCTGCCCGCCCTGCATCGCACCGCGCCCGCGTCCCATGGCGATATGGCGGGGGAAATCGGTGGCGAAATCCTCCTCGCGCCGAAAGGTCATCTTGACCGGCGTGCCGCGCAACTGGTTGGCGATGGCGCTTGCATGGGCGATGAAGTCGGGCTCAAGCCGATGCCCGAAGCTGCCGCCGATCAGGTGGTTATGGAAACGCACCCGGTCCAGCTCGATCCCGGTAACGCGGGCGGCGGCCTTCTGCACCTCGCGCGGCATCTGGTGGCCTGACCAGATCTCGACCCCGGTATCGTCGACGCGGACAATGGCCGAAAGCGGCTCCAGCGCGGCATGGGCAACATAGGGCGAACGGTATTCAGCACTCAGCGCATCGGCGGGCAGCGCCGCCTGCACATCGCCATCGTCGCGCCAGGTCCGGTCGAGCGCGTCCTCGGTGAAGCTGTCGGAAAGGCGCTGCCAATGTTCGGCCTGTTCGGGCGGATAGGCGGCAGGCGCCCAGTCGATATCCAGCGCCTCGGCCCCCTGCATGGCGTGCCAGCTGTTATCGGCGATGACGGCAAGGCCGCCGGGGATCTGCAACACATCGCGGACATAGGGCAATGCCCGGGCGGCGCTGTCGTCAAAGGACTGCACCGCACCGCGATGGGGGCTAAGCCGGATGGCGGCATGAACCATCCCCTCGATCGCCAGGTCGATGCCATAGCGCGCGGTGCCGGTGGACTTCGCGACCATGTCCAGCCGCTGCATGGGCTTGCCCAGCAACCGCCATTCGGCAGGTGGGCGCAGCGCCGGAGCGGCCACCGGGTCGATGGCGGCGGCCTCGGCGGCAAGTGCGGTATAGGCGATGCGGCTGCCATCGGGCAGGATCACCGCACCACCTTCGCTGCGCAGATCGGCAACCGCGACCCCGCTGCGCAGCGCGGCCGCCGCCTTCAGCGTCTCGCGCGCCATGGCCCCGGCCTCGCGCAGTTTGACGAAGCTGTCGGGCACCGTGGTCGAGCCCCCCGTGACCTGCATCCCCAACAACTTGAAGGCGATATCTGCACCGCCCCGCGCGAGTTCTGCCAGCGTGCTGTCGTCGCTTGCGCGGAAGGGCACGGAATCGTCACCAAGCGCGGTGTTCCAATAAGCCTTTGCCGGGGTGCCAAAGCTGACCTCGAACCCGCCCCAGTCGAGGTCCATCTCCTCGGCCAGCAGGGCAGACTGCACCGACATCACCCCCTGCCCCTTATCGGCATGCGGCACGATCAGTGTCACCTTCTGCGCGTCGATCAGCACCCATGGGTTGAAGGTCACGCCGCCTTCCGGCAGGTCGCTTTCCAGCGGGTTGTCCGGGTCGCGGCGGGCTGCATAGACGCCAAAGGCCACGCCACCGGCGATGACCGCAGAGCCGACCATGAAAGCGCGGCGGGTGAATTTGCGCAGCGACATGGCTTAGCCCTCCGCCACGGTGGCAGCGCGGCGGATCGCGGCACGGATGCGCGGATAGGTGCCGCAGCGGCACAGATTGCCCGACATGGCATCGTCGATTTCCGCATCCGTCGGCGCGGGTGTCGTGGCCAGCAGTGCAGCGGCCTGCATGATCTGGCCCGACTGGCAATAACCGCATTGCGCCACCTGCGCCTCTATCCAGGCGGCTTGCACAGGATGGGGGGCGTCGGGCGTGCCCAACCCCTCAATTGTGGTGATCTCTGCCCCGTCCAGATCGCCAGCGAGAACCTGACAGGATCGCACCGCCTCGCCATTCAGATGCACGGTGCAGGCGCCGCAGGCACCAATGCCGCAGCCATATTTGGTGCCCGGCAAGTCCAGCACCTCGCGTAGCACCCACAGAAGCGGCATATCGGGATCAAGCTCGGGGTCGTGCAGGGCCCCGTTGACGGTGAATGACATGGCTTTCCCCGAATGGCTGGTCGGAATGCAACTGTAGTCGCGCATCCGCCCACCGCACCAGCGGGCCGCTGCGTCAGACCGGGACAAAGGGCCGAGAAGGGCGGTTTCCCGCTGGAATGTCGGTCTGGCCGGTCGCCACTTGCGGCTTTGACTTGGCCCGCCCCGGATCGGAACTTGAAGGCCAAGCAAACGAAATCAGGTAGCCTCACGCGACCCATCGACTTTTCTCGCCGCCAGTTCCTCTCCTCCGCCGCCGCCCTTGAGGTCGTCGCCGCAGGGAGTGATGAGCTTCTGCATATTCCCGGTCCTGTCCCGTTCCGCCAGCCACATGCTGGCCGAAAATATCCGCGCCACTTCTGCCCTTCGGCTGGCCGAGCGCATCGCCGGTGCGATCAGCCAGACCGGTGGCACCGAAGCCGCACATTAGACAGGTCCGGGCCTCTGCTTCACGAATTTCACGGTGGTCACGGGTTTGCGACTTGCCCAGACGCGCCGGGCCAGCGACATTGTCTGCATGCCAATGAGCCATGTTCGCAAGCCAATGAGCCGACCCCGACCAAAGCACACCTTCCGCCTGGCCGCCTTGGCCGGGGCTGTCGCGGCATTGCTGGCGGCTGGCCCCGCACAGGCGCAGCAAATGCGCGGCCCGCAAGGTCCGACCGAGGTTGGCGTCATGCCCGTCACCCGCAGCGACGTGCCGGTGACGGTGGAACTGCCGGGCCGCGCCGTGGCCTATCAGCTGGCCGCCATCCGTCCCAAGGTCGGCGGCGAGATCACCGAGATCCCTTACCAGCCCGGCACCGAGGTCGAGGCCGGCACCGTGCTTTTCCGGTTGGAAGACGAAAGCCTGGAAGCGGCACTCGCGGCCGAAGAGGTCGCCGTTACCTCGGCAGAGGCAGCGCTGGAATGGGCGCGCGACACGGTCGAGCGTTACCGCAAGCTCAGCGGTTCGGGGGTCAGTCTGACCGATGTGCGGTCGGCGGTGGTGTCGCTGGCGCAGGCCGAAGCCGCGTTGGGGGCCTCGAAATCGCGCCTGCAACTGGCACGTCTGGCGCTGGAAAGGACCGAAATCACCAGCCCGATCCCCGGCATCGTCGCCGTCACCCCCTTTAGCGTCGGCGACATTGTCAGCGCCAATCAGGCGGAACAGCTGACCGAGGTGGCGCAGGTCGATCCGATCTATGTCGACGTGTCTGAATCCCGCGCCCGCATCCTGCGCCATCAGCAAAGCATCAATGCCGGCAGCATGCAGCGCCCCGGCGCACCCATCGATGCCCGGCTGACGCTGGAAACCGGCGAGGTTTACGGCCAGCCGGGCCGCGTTCTCAGCCCCGGCTCGGCGGTGTCGGCCACGACCGGCACCATCCCGATCCGGCTGCAATTTCCCAATCCCGACCGGATGATCCTGCCCGGCCAGTTTGTCCGCGTCACCCTGACCATCGGCCAGATCGACGCCATTCTGGTCCCGCAACGCGCCACCAGCCGTTCGGCCGCCGGTCAACTGACTGCCTTCGTCGCACAGGATGGCCGCGCCGTGCAGGTCCGGCTGACCGAACAGGGCACGCATGACAACGCCTGGATCGTGACCGACGGCCTGGTCGAAGGCGACCCGCTGATCCTTGACGGGCTGGACAATCTGCGCGACGGGGCAGAGATCACCACCGTTCCCGTCACCATCGACGCCGAAGGCGTGGTCCGCGATGCCACACCCACAGCCCAACCAACACAGGAAGACGCCGCAGCGCCCTCTGCCCGGCGGGACGCCCCGCAACCCGGCGTGACCTCGACCGCCGCCGCGGCCGCGCCCGCCAATACCGTCAGCAACTGAGATGGGCCAGTTCTTCATCCATCGCCCCGTCTTCGCCTGGGTGCTGGCCATTGTCACCATGCTGGCGGGGATCTACGGCCTGCTGGGTCTGCCGGTATCGCAATATCCCGACATCGCGCCAACCACGGTGCGGATTGGCGCCAGCTATTCCGGCGCCACCGCCGAGGCAGTGCAGAATTCCGTCACCACCCCCATCGAGGACGCCCTTACCGGGATCGAGGGCCTGCTGTATTTCGAAAGCAGTTCTTCGCAGGGGCGATCGGGGATCACGCTGACCTTCGACGACAGTGTCGAACCGACGGATGCGCTGAACGATGTGCAATCCAAGGTCCGCAGCGTCGAATCGCGCCTGCCGACACCGGTGCAGAATGACGGGGTCAGCGTCACCCGCTCGACCTCCTCGATCCTGATGGTCGGCTCGCTGGTGTCGACCAATGGGCGATACAGCACGGTCGAGCTGGGCAATATGCTGGAAGAAATCGTCGAGGGGCCGGTCAAGCGGGTGCCGGGCGTGGGCAGCATCAATGTCTTCGGCTCTGGCTATGCCATGCGGATCTGGCTGGATCCGTTCCGGCTGGCGCAATACAACCTGCTGCCCACGGACATCACGGCGGCGGTGGCGGCGCAGAATTCGACCGTCTCGGTCGGCTCGCTGGGGTCGCAGCCGGTGCTTCCGGGGCAGCAATTCACCTCGACCATCACGGCGCAAAGCCAGCTGACCAATCTGGAACAGTTCAACCGCATCCTGCTGAAAACCGACGAGGACGGCGGCAATGTCTGGCTGGGTGACGTTGCCCGGATCGAGATCGGGCAGCAGCGCTATGGTTCCGACAGCCGTTTCAACGGACTCAATGCGGCCGGGTTCGGGGTGAACCTTGAAACCGGTGCCAATGCGGTCGAAACCGCCGAGGGCGTGCGCGAGGTACTTGAAAACCTGAATCGGACCCTGCCTGAAGGCGTCGATCTGCGCGTCGCCTATGACACTTCGCCCTTCGTGGAGCTGTCGATCGAGAAGGTTTATCATACCCTGATCGAGGCGATCGTTCTGGTCGTCGCCGTCATCCTGATCTTCCTGCAAACGTGGCGCGCAACAATCATTCCGGTGATCGTGGTGCCGGTGGTGCTGCTGGGCACCTTCGCGGTGCTTGCGGCACTCGGCTACTCCATCAACACGCTGACCATGTTCGCGATGGTGCTGGCCATCGGTCTGCTGGTCGACGACGCCATCGTGGTGGTGGAAAACGTCGAGCGGGTGATGCGCGAGGACGGGCTGGGTCCGGTCGCGGCCACCGAAAAATCAATGCGGCAGATCTCTGGCGCGCTGATCGGGATTGCTGCGGTGCTGTCGGCGGTGTTCCTGCCCATGGCCTTCATGGCCGGATCCACGGGCGTTGTTTACCGGCAGTTTTCGGTAACCATCATCACCGCCATGGGCCTGTCGCTGGCCGCCGCGCTGATCCTGACGCCGTCCCAGACCGCCAGCATCCTGCGCCCGCATCACGGGTCCGCGCGCTTTGCCCCCGCACGCTGGTTCAACCGCCAGTTCGACCGTCTGGCCGATGGCTATGCCGCGATCATCACCCGGCTTCTTCGTCGCCCCTTCATGGCGCTGGTGGTGCTGGTACTGATCTCTGCCGGGGCATGGCAATTGTTCAGCCGGATGAACTCGACCTTCCTGCCGACCGAGGATCAGGGCGTGCTGATGGCCCAGATTTCGCTGTCCGAAGGCTCGACCGCGCAGCAGACCCGCGCCGTCGTCGAGGAGATCGAGGCATATCTGCTGACCGAGGAGCCGGCCGTGGAATCGGTCTTCGGTGCGCTTGGCTGGGGTTGGTCGGGCAGTGCGCAAAGCCGGGCGATGCTGTTCGTGAAGCTGAAGGATTTCGACCTGCGCGATACGCCAGAATCCTCGGCCCGCGCGGTGGCGCAGCGCGCCAATGACCGCTTCGGCAAAGACCGCGCCGGACGCATCAGCTTCAACCAGCCGCCGCCTATTCAGGGCCTGGGCAATCAGGCCGGTTTCAGCATGTTCCTGATCGACCAGACCGCGCAGGGGACCGAAAAGCTGCGCGAGGCCTCGGCCTCGCTGGAAACGCTTGGCGAGACCAGCACGCTGGTGACCAATGTCGAAGGGCGCGGCGACGAGGATGACGCCGCCCTGCATCTGGATATCGACGCCCAACGCGCCGAGGCACTTGGCCTGAATGTCAGCGAGGTGAACGGCATGCTGTCGGTCATCTTCTCGGGGCGCGAGGTGAATGACTTCGCCATGGGGGCCACCTTGCGCCCGGTGATCGTGCAGGGCGATGCCGGTTTCCGCATGCAGCCCGAGGATCTGGAGGCATGGTACGCCCGCAACGCATCGGGCGAAATGGTCCCGTTCAGCGCGTTCTCATCGTATCGCTGGGAACCGGTGGCCCCGCGCCTGCAACGCTTTGACGGGACGGACGCGATTTCCATGTCCGGATCCGAGGCCGATGGCGCAAGCTCTGGTCAGGCGATGGAGGCGATGGCGCAGATGGTCAGCGACCTGCCCGGCGGTTTCGGGGTCGCCTGGACCGGGCTTTCCTATCAGGAACAGCAATCGGGCAATCAGGCACCCTGGCTTTACGCGCTGTCGGCGCTGGTGGTGTTCCTGTCGCTGGCGGCGATCTATGAAAGCTGGTCAGTGCCGTTTTCGGTCATGCTGGCGGTGCCGGTTGGCATCCTTGGCGCGGTGCTGGCGGCGCTGCTGTTCGGGCAGGCGAATGATGTCTATTTCAAGGTCGGCATCCTGACGACCATCGGGCTGGCCGCCAAGAACGCCATCCTGATCGTCGAATTCGCCCGCGTGCTGGAGCTGGAGGGCCGCAGCACCATCGCCGCCGCGACCGAGGCCGCGCGCCTGCGCCTGCGCCCGATCCTGATGACCTCGCTGGCCTTCATTCTGGGCGTGCTGCCGCTGGCCACCGCGCGCGGTGCCGGGGCTGCGGCGCAGAACTCCATCGGGATCGGGGTGATGGGCGGTATGATCGCCGCGACCTTCATCGGCATCTTCATGGTGCCCAGCTTCTATGTGGCCGTCCGCCGGCTGTCCGGGCCGCTGCGCGGCGCACGTGCGCCTGAACCTATGCCGGGCGAATGAGGATGGCGCGCCGGCGAACAATTGGCGATGGATTCGGCGTCATCCATTCTGGACACCAAGCGAGGATGCGCGCGCGACCAGCGTGACCGGCGCACGGGTTTCATCGGGCGGCACAATGCCGCCATTCAACCAGCCCAGAAGCCGGGCCGCGGTATCATGCCCGAAGCGCGCAATATCGCAGCTGACCGAGGAAAGCGCAGGCCAGACCTCGGCACATTCCTCGATATCGTCGAAGCCGATAAGGCGAATGTCCTGACCCACGCGCCGCCCCTGCCGGGCCAGCCCGTTCATCAGCCCAAGTGCCACGAGGTCGTTGAAGCACAGCACCGCCTGAATATCCTTGGGCAGGTTCAGCGCCGCTTCATGCCCGCCATGCCGGGTAATCGCCCCCGACAGCACCAGCGGCGTCAACCCCGCCGCCGCCATTTCCGCCACATAGCCCGAGGCGCGCTCGGCGGTGATCTGGCGCTCAGGCCTGCCGCCCAGAAAGGCGATGCGGGTCAGCCCCTCATCCAGCAGATGCCGCGTCGCGACCGCGCCCCCGGTGGCATAATCAAACGATGCGAAAGGGATGCGCCCGGCGCTGCCATCAAGCTTGCGCAGCACCTGCATGGCCGGGATCTGCGCCGCCGCGATCTGGTCCATGATCGCACCGGGATCGCCGAATGTGGGCGAAATCACCAAGCCCGCCACCCCGTGTTCGATCATCGACTGCACCAGTTGCGCCTGCCGGTCCGGGTCTTCGTCCGAATTGCCGATCACCGTGGCATAGCCCTGCTCTGCCAGCGCCATCTGCATCGAGGTCGCGAATTCGGTAAAGAACGGGTTGCGCAGATCATTGATGACCAGCCCGATCAGCCCGGTCTGCGCCGACCGCAGATTGGCCGCCGCGCGGTTATAGACATAGCCGACCCGCGCCATGGCGTCGCGCACCGTCAGCGCGGTTTCTTCGCGCACCAGTTCACTGCCTTGCAGCACCAGCGAGACGGTGGATTTCGATACCCCCGCAGCCCTGGCCACGTCCAGAATGGTCGGCCGCCGTTTCATGCCCCGATGCCATAGGTGGCAAGCAACTGGCGCATTCGCGACTCGGCCAGATCGGGGTTGGACAGAAGGCCAGCATCCGCAGCCAGCCGGTAGACCTCGGCATAATGGGTGATCGAGCGCGTCGACTGGAAGCCTGCGGGCATGATGAAGGCAGGCTGCATGCCGTTCAGCCATGACAGAAAGGCGATGCCAGCCTTGTAGAACTGCGTTGGCGCGCGGAAAAGCTCGCGTGAAAGGGGAACGGTCGGGTCCATCAGTGCGTCATAGGTTGCGCGGTCGCCGTCCGCCAGTGCCTCCAGCGCCTGCGCGGCGGCGGGGGCAATGGCGGTGAAGGCGCCCAGCAGCGCGTGGGAATGGTGCTTGCCGTCGCCCGCGATCAGCGCGGCATAGTTGAAATCATCCCCGGTATACAGCTTCACCCCCTCCGGCAGCCGGGCACGGAAAGATTCCTCATGCGCCTGATCCAGCAGCGAGATCTTGATGCCGTCAACCTTGTCCCGATGCGCCGCAATCAGGTCCAGCACGGCGTCCGAGGCGGCGGCGATATCGGTATGACCCCAGTAACCTTTCAGCGCCGGGTCGAACATGTCGCCCAGCCAGTGCAGCACCACCGGATCCTTCGCTTGGCCCAGCAGACGATCGTAGACGTGGCGGTAATCGTCCGGTGCGGCGCCTATCGCCGGCAGCGCGCGCGTGGCCATCAGGATCAACTGCCCGCGTTCCGTTTCGATCGCCTCCATCTGGTGTTCATAGGCGGCGATGATGCTGTTCAGATCCGGCAGTTCCTCTAGCACCTTGTGATCGGTCCCTGCCCCGCAGGCAACGCGGGGTTTCAGCGGATGGGCCCTGGCCTCCTTCATGGTCCGCGCAATCAGCTCTCGCGCGGTTTCCCAGTCAACACCCATGCCGCGCTGCGCGGTGTCCATCGCCTCGGCCAGTCCCAGTCCCTGATCCCACAGGCTGCGGCGGAAGTTCAGCGTCGGTTCCCAGTCCACCGCCGGGCGGTCCGTCAAGGGGTTCCGCTCGGCCAGCGGGTCGCTGACGACATGGGCGGCGGCAAAGGCCACGCGCGTCCATTCGCGCTGAGGCGCGCGGGGCACCAGCGGCTCTCGCGTGCTGGCGAATGGGGCAAGCGTGCCGTCATAGGTGGGCAGGTGCAGCATGGCTCAATCCTTCACAGCAAGATCGAAAACGAGGATTCCGTCCAGCCCGCCCACCGCATTCGCGATCAGCGCGTCACCGACGCGGCGGTGGTCGGGATGGTCCTGATAGGCGGCGAGCGCGTCCCAGTCGGTGAAATCGGCGACAAACCCGTGCAGGAAGCCGCGCTCGATCTGCTCGGGGCTTTCGCTGCGGCCAGCGGTGATCGACAGCACCCCCGGCAGCACGTCGCGGATGCGGTGCAGATCGGCGAAGATCTGGGCGATGCGATCTTCCGGCACCTCATCACGAAAGCGGATCAGGACGATATGGCGGATCACCTCGCATCCTCCTTGATCATGTCGGCGGCCTTTTCGGCGATCATGATGGTCGGCGCGTTGGTATTCGAAGACACTAGGCGCGGCATGATCGAGGCATCGACGATGCGCAGCCCCTCGATCCCGTTGAAACGCAGCCTAGTGTCCACCACCGCCGCCGCTTCGCTTCCCATCCGGCAGGTGCCGGCGGGGTGGTGGTCGGTCTTGGCATTGGCCACGGCGTAGTTGATGTAATCGTCTTCGGTCTGGACCCCCGGCCCCGGCAGGACCTCGCGCAGTACATAGGGTTTCAACGCGTCCTGCCGCATGATCTCCTGCGCAAGCTTCAGCCCCTTGATCGACATCTCGCGGTCATGCGGATCGGCCCAGTAATTCGGGTCGATCAGCGGCGCGGCCTTGGGATCGCTGCTGGCCAGCCGCACCGTCCCGCGCGAGCGTGGTCGCAGATAGGCCGAGTTCAGCGTGACGCCGCCATTCGGCATCGCGGCCACGCCCGCCTCGATCCCGGAACCGAGGCCCAGATGGAACTGGATATCCGGGGACCGCGCGCCTTCGTCGGCATACCAGAAGCCGCCGGTTTCAAATAGCGAGGACGCGACCGGCCCCTTGCGGGTCAGCAGATATTGCAGCCCGGCCAGCACGGAATAATGCGGTTTGGCATAGCGATCATAGGTGTGCGGGCCGGTGCATTCGGCGATGACGAACAGGTCCAGATGGTCCTGAAGGTCGGACCCGACTCCCGGCTGGTCCAGCACCACATCGACGCCGACGCCGCGCAGATGGTCCGCCGGGCCTATCCCCGACAGCTGCAGCAGACGCGGCGAGCCGATGGCGCCGGATGACAGGATCACCTCTGCATCCGCATCAATCCGCTTTTCGCTGGTCCCGTCTGCCACTCGGATAGCCTTGGCCCGACCGTTTTCGACCACGATCCCCAGCACCTGCGCGCCCGACATCACCGTCAGGTTCGGACGGCTTCGCGCCGGGTCCAGAAACGCCACGGAAGTCGAGGACCGCCGCGCATGTTTTTGCGTCAGCTGGTAGTAGCCCAGCCCCTCCTGATCCTCGCCCGTCATGTCGTGATTGGTGGGGATCCCAAGCTCTCGCCCGGCCTTGAAATACGCATCGCAGATTGGCAGGGGCGCAGCAGGTTTTGACACGCCCAACGGCCCGCCCTGCCCGTGGTAACGGTTGTTGTGGGTGTCGTTATCCTCGGACTTCTTGAAATAGGGCAGCACGTCCTCATAGGACCAGCCATCGCAGCCCATCTGCCGCCATTCGTCGTAATCCAGCGCATTGCCGCGCGTATAGATCTGCGCGTTGATGCTGGACCCACCGCCCAAGACACGGGCCTGCGTGAAACGGACCACGCGGTCCTGCATGTGTTTTTGCGGAACAGTTTCCCACCCCCAACTGCCGATGCCCTTGGTCATTTTCGCAAAGCCCGCAGGCATGGCATAGAACGGGTGGCGAGGTCGCCCGCCAGCCTCGACCAGCAGAACGCGGGCTTCGGGATTCTCGCTCAGCCGGTTGGCCAGCACGCAGCCCGCACTGCCGCCACCGATAATGATGAAATCGTAACCTTCGGCCATCGGGGCCTCCTTCACAGTCGCGGGATGGACAGACCGCCATCCACGGAAATCACGCTGCCGGTCGAGAATGCCATCTCGCCGCACACCAGCGGCAGCACCGCGCGGCCAATGTCGGCGGGTTCGCCCCAACGGGCGGCGGGGACCAGCCCGCCCTCGATCAGCGCGTCATATTTGGCGGAAACGCCTTCGGTCATGGGGGTGCGGATGATGCCGGGGCGCAGTTCGAAGACGCCGATGCCGTCTGCGGCGAGCCTTGCCGCGAAAAGCTTCGTCATCATGGATGCTGCGGCCTTCGACATGCAGTATTCCGCGCGTTCGGGTGACACCATCTCGGCGCTGACCGAGGTCACGAAGATGATGCTGCGATAAGGATCGGCGCCCTGCCCCAGCATCCGCCGCGCGACCTGTTGCGCCAGAAAGAAGTTGCCGCGCAGGTTGATGTTCATGGTCCAGTCGAAGTTTTCGGGCAGCATTTCCAGCATGTCGCCCCTGATCCGCGCAGGCACCCCCGCGTTGCAGATCAGGCTCGTGACGGGGCCGAGGTCTGCGTCGACGGCATCGAGCAGCGTCGGCACCGCGTCGATCTGCGAGAGATCGTGCTGGTAATAGCGCGCTTCCGTTCCGAGTTGTGCCATGCCGTCTGCCACGGCATCGGTCGGTTGCTCGGCGGCGATGGCCAACTGCCAGCCCGCATCCCGCAGCGCCTGCGCGATGCCAAGCCCGATGCCCTGCTGGCCGCCGGTGATCAGCGCGACGCTCATGCCCAGTCCTTTCCGCGAATGTGGTCCGCGGCGCGCAAGGACAGCGCCGCGATGGTCAGCGCCGGGTTCACGGCGGCAGAGGTCGGAAGAACGCTCGCATCGGTGATGAACAGGTTGGGATGGTCGTGGCTGCGGTTGTGGATGTCGGTGACGCTGGCGGCGGGGTCGTGCCCCATCTTCGCGGTTCCGCACTGATGCGACGGCGTGCGCCGGTCGAAGGGTTTTGACAGCACGATGGGGTAGCCCGCGCGGCGCAGTTCTTTCTTCAGCCGCGCCACAAGCGCCTCATGCGCGGCCCAGTTCGAGCGCTTCCAGTCCAGCACGATCTGATCGCCCTTCAGGCTGACGCGGCTTTCGGGGTCGGGTAAGTCTTCGGACATGGCGTAAAGATCCAGCGCGCGCGATGAAATCGCATTCGCGACCGGCAGCGGCAGGCCCGAGCCTGCCTTCAGGATCGGGCCCGTCACCCGGCCCAGCATCTGGATATTGCCGAGCGGTTCGCCATCCGGTCCGCCGGTTTCGTAAAAATCATTCACCATCAGCGTCTTCTGGTAAACGGTCCCGTTCCGCCGGAACGGATGGATCGCCAGCACCGCCGAGCAATTGTGGTTCATGAAATTCCGGCCCAACTGGTCGGAGCCATTTGCCAGCCCGTTCGGATGCGCCTCATCCGCGGAGCGCAACAGCAGCGCGGCAGAGTTCACCGCCCCCGTCGCCAGCGCAAACAGCGGTGCCTCCAGCCGCTGCTCGCCTTCAGGACCGACGACATGAACCGCCACGATCCGCCCATCCGTCCCGCATTCCAGCCGTATGGCCTGCGTCCCGGTCAGCAAGGTCACATTCGAATGCCGCAGCGCCTCGGCAATGCCGATTGTCTCCGCATCCATCTTGCCGCCGACCGTATTCGGATAACCGTCCCAACCGATTTTGGCACGTTCCAACCAGCGGTCGAGATCCACCCCCAGCGGCAGGTATGAGGGGTTGAGGCCAATTCCCTTCAAGCGGCGGCGCAGATCGGCAACCTCTGGTTCGTCGGGGACGGGTGGGAAAGGATAGGTGCCTGAATGCGCAGGCTCGCTCGGGTCGTCGCCAAGCTGGCCGCGGACCTGATACATTTCTTCGGCAGCCTGATACCACGGTTCCAACTCGGCATAGGGGATCGGCCAGCCCGGCGTGGTGCCGCCCATGTGGCGGATCGGGCTGAAATCGCTTTCGCGATAGCGCAGCAGCACCGCACCATAGAATTTCGAATTGCCGCCGACGTAGTAGAAGTTGCCGGGGCTGAATGGCTGCCCCTGCCCGTCAAGCCAGGTTTCCTTGGGCCGGAACACGCCCCGCCCGTGAATCGCGTAACCGTCCACGGCGTCGGGGCTGTCCTGCATCCGCTCGCCGGTTTCGACGATCAGGATGCGTTTGCCGGATGGGGCAAGCGCGGCGGCAAGTGTCGCGCCCCCCATGCCCGATCCGATGATGATAAGATCCGCGTCCATCAATCCACGATCCGGTCTTCGGTCGCTGGATCGAAGACCACGGCCTTGTCCATGTTCACCACGAAATCGAAGGGCTGTCCGGCATGGACATCCACATCGGCACGCATTCGCGCGATGCAGGCCTTGCCCGACAGCGAGGTCTCGACAAAGGTGTCGGACCCGGCAGGCTCGGTCACGTGCACCATATTGCGCAGGGCCTGTGTGTTCTTCGCATTGCGGTCGACGCCATCGGCATCGGTGATCGCCTCGGGGCGGATGCCAAGGATCACTTGCTTGCCCAGATAGCTGCGCAGGTTCGGGCCGTTCTGCGTCAGGTTCAGCATGATCTGCTGGCCCTCGGCACCCGTCAGTTCCGCCGCAACGACGCCGTTCACGTCCCGCAATGTCGCGGGGATCAGGTTCATCGACGGGCTGCCCATGAAGCTGGCGACGAACATATTGGCCGGCGTGTCATAGACCTCTTTCGGGGTGCCGAGCTGCTGGACGTAGCCCTTGTTCATCACCGCGATGCGGGTGGACAGGGTCAGCGCCTCGATCTGGTCGTGGGTGACGTAGACGATGGTGCTTTTCAGGCGCTGATGCAGCTTCTTGATCTCGGTCCGCATGTCCACGCGCAGCTTGGCGTCAAGGTTCGACAAAGGTTCATCGAACAGGAACACATCCGGGTCGCGGGTCAGCGCCCGGCCCATGGCGACGCGCTGACGCTGACCGCCCGACAGCTGGCCGGGCTTGCGGGCCAGTAGCTGTTCGATCTGCAGAAGCTTCGCCACCTCGGCCAGTTTCTTCTCGCGCTCGGGCTTGGGGATCTTGTGCATCTCCATCCCGAAGGTGATGTTCTGGCCCACGGTCATGTTCGGGTAAAGCGCATAGCTTTGGAACACCATGGCGATGTTGCGCTTGGACGGGTGCACATCGTTGACCACCCGGTCCTTGATCGAGATCGTGCCGCTGGTGATGTTTTCCAGCCCCGCGATCATGTTCAGCAGGGTGGATTTCCCGCAGCCGGACGGGCCGACGAGAACCAGAAACTCGCCCTCCTCGACGCCGATGTCGACGCGGTGCAGCACCTCGACGGCGCCGTAGGATTTGGTGACGTTGTCGATGTCAAGAAACGGCATCGCGTTATCCTTTTACTGAGCCAGCCATGAGGCCGCGCACGAAGTAGCGACCGGCGACGATATAGACGAGCAGCGTTGGAAGCGCCGCCAGGATCGCGCCGGCGAAGTCGACGTTATAGGCTTTGACGCCGGTCGAGCTGTTCACGAGGTTGTTCAGCGCCACCGTCATCGGCATGGAATCGAGATCGGCGAATGATGCGCCGAACAGGAAGTCGTTCCAGATATTGGTGAACTGCCAGATGATGCAGACGACCGCGATGGGCCCGGACACCGGCAGCATGATGCGCCAGAAGATGCGGAAGAACCCGGCCCCGTCCATCATCGCCGCCCGCACCAGTTCGGTCGGGAAGGCTGCGTAATAGTTGCGGAAGTAGAGGGTCGAGAAGCCGATCCCGTAAACCACATGGACAAGGATCAGCCCCGAGGTCGTTCCCGCCAGCCCGATCGTTCCCAGCACCCGCGCCATTGGGATCAACACGATCTGGAAAGGGATGAAGCAGGAAAACAGCATCAGCCCGAACAGGATATCCGATCCGCGGAATTTCCACTTGGTCAAGATATAGCCATTCATCGCCCCGAGGATGGTGGAAATCGCGACGGCCGGCACCACCATCAGGATCGAGTTCATGAAATAGGGCTTCAGCCCCGTCGCCTCGACCCCGATCTGCGCGCTGCCCCAGGCGGAAATCCACGGCTCAACGGTGGGTTCGTTCGGCAGCGACATCATGTTGCCGCCGGTGATCTCGGGCAGCGGCTTGATCGAGTTAATCAGCATGATGAAAAACGGCAGCAGATAGAACAAAGCGAAGAAGATCAGCACCACATAGATGAAGGTGCGGGTGATGCGGCCTGTGCGGACGGCCTGGTCCTGAGCGCCCCCTGACATCACTTCTGCTCCTTCAACTCGGCATAGACGTAGGGCACCATGATCGCGGCGATGCCCATCAGCATGATGACCGCGGATGCCGCACCGACGCCCATCTGGTTACGGGTGAAGGTGTAGGAATACATGAAGGTCGCGGGTAACTCGGTCGCCCGGCCCGGCCCGCCGCCTGTCAACGCGATCACAAGGTCATAGGACTTGATCGCGAGGTGCGCGAGGATCACGAAGGCCGACAGGAAGGCGGGCCTGAGCAGCGGGATGACGATGCGGCGATACAGGTTCCAGTTCGACGCGCCGTCGATCTGGGCGGCCTTGAGCATCTCGTTGTCAATGCCGCGCAGGCCCGCCAGAAACATCGCCATGACGAAGCCCGAAGACTGCCAGACGGCGGCGATCACCAGCGTGTAGATCGCGTAGTCACGGTCCTTGATCCAGCCGAACTTGAAGCTTTCCCAACCCCACAGATGCATGGTGTTTTCCAGCCCGATGCCGGGGTCCAGCAGCCATTTCCACGCGGTCCCCGTCACGATGAAGGACAGCGCCATGGGGTACAGATATATCGGGCGCAGCATCCCTTCGCCCCGGATCTTCTGGTCAAGGAAGATCGCCAGCAGCAGCCCGATGGCGATGCAGATGACGATGTAAAGCGACGCGAAGATGGCGAGGTTGATCAGCGCCGTGGTCCATGCCGAAAGGCCAAACAGGCGGGCATAGTTTTCAAAGCCGACCAGATCATAGCTGGGCAGCATCTTGCTGTCCGTGAAGGACAGATAGATCGTATAGACGATAAAGCCATAGACAAAGACCAGCATCGCCGCCAGCGAGGGCGAAAGAACCAGCTTCGGCAGCCAGTTCTGCAATGTGGTGCGCATGTCCTGTGGCGCGCGGGTGGACCCGGCCATGAAAACTCCTCCCCCTCGATTTCGGTGACGCGGGACCAGCCTGCGTGGGGCGATGGCGGCACCCGTCGGGCCGCCATCGCGAAAGGCGATTACATCGCGCCTTCGACGGCGTTGGCCAGTTCTTCGGCGGCCGTTGCGCTGTCATATTCGCCGTTGAAATGCGCGGTGATGACGTCATACATCGCGTTTTTCACCGCCGCAGGGTTGGCGTGGCCGTGGCCCATCGACCCCAGCAGCGTGCCGCCTTCGGCTGCGGCGGCAAGGTCTTTCATGCCCTGCTTGGCGCAATCGTCGAAGCCTTCGTCCGACACGTCGGTCCGCGCCGGGACTGAGCCCTTGACCTGGTTGAACGCCGCCTGGAAGGCGGGCGATTCAGCGGCCTTGGCCATTTCGATCTGGGCGGCCTGCGCTTCGGGGCTGTCCTGCTTGAACATGACGAACTGGTCGCTGTTGAAGGTCACCACACCTTCCGTCCCCGGCACACGGAAGCACAGGAAATCGGTGCCCGGCACCTTTTCGGCGCGCAGGAATTCGCCCTTGGCCCAGTCACCCATGATCTGGAAGGCGGCCTCGCCATTGATGACCATGGCCGAGGCCAGGTTCCAGTCGCGACCCGAGAAGTTGTCGTCAACAAAGCCGCGCAGCTGGCCCATCTTGTCGAAAGCCGCGACCATTTCGGGCGAGTTCAGCGCCTCGGGGTCGAGATCGATCATCGACTTCTGATAGAATTCCGGCCCCCCGGACGCCAGCACGGCGCTGTCGAAGATGGTCGCTTCCTGCCAGGGCTGACCGCCATGGGCGAGTGCCACCTTGCCCGCATCCTTCACCGTCTGAAGGGCGGCGATGAATTCGTCCCAATTGGTCGGCTGGGCAATCCCCAGCTCGTCCAGAACGGCCTTGTTGGCCCAGACCCAGTTGGTCGAGTGGACGTTCACCGGCGCGGCAATCCAGTTGCCATTCGGCTTGGAGAATTTCTGGATGGCGGCGGGGATGACGGCGTCCCAGTTCTCGGCCGTCGCGGCCTCGTTCAGGTCGGCCAGAACATCGCCCTGCTCGACCCAGTCGAGAATGTCGAAGCCCAGCATCTGCACGGCGGTCGGCGGGTTGCCCGAGGTGACGCGGGCGCGCAGCGCGGTCATCGCGGCCTCGCCACCGCCACCTGCGACGGGCATGTCGTTCCAGCCGATATCCTTGCCGGCCAGATCCTCCTTCAACACGTTCAACGCCGCAGCCTCGCCGCCGGCGGTCCACCAGTGCAGGACTTCGACGTCCTCGGCCATGGCGACGCTTGCCGTCAGACCCAGCGCCATTGCCGCAGTGGTTGCCAGTTTCAGTTTCAAACGCATGGTTTCCTCCCCTATTGCGTTATGCCTTTATCGCTAACAGCTTGCCCGTTAGCTGTCACGCACCCAGTTTGCCCGTCCGGGTGCGACCCGCAATTGCACTGTTTTCACTTCCAGATATTCCTCCAGCCCATAGCGCCCAAGCTCGCGCCCCTGACCGCTTTCCTTGACGCCGCCAAAGGGCATTTCGGCGAAGCCGTCCATCCAGGTATTGGTCCAGACGGTGCCTGCCTGCACCTTGCGGGCGAAGTTCAGGCAGGTGTGGATATCCGTGCTCCAGACCCCTGCCGACAGGCCGTATGCGGCGTTGTTGGCAAGGGTGATCGCCTCGTCCGCGTCGGTGAAGGTCAGGACCGACAGGACGGGGCCGAAGACTTCCTCTCGCGCGATGGCCATGTCGGGGGTGACGCCGGCGATGACGGTCGGGCCATAGAACTGCCCGCCCATGCCCGGCACCGCCAGATCGGAGCCGCCGATCAACACCTTGGCCCCGGCCTTTTCAGCCTCGCGGACATAGCCGTCGATCTTCTGGCGATGCGCGTCGGAAATGATCGCGCCGACTTGCGTGCGTTCATCCAGCGGGTCGCCGAATGGCACTTTCGCGGACAAGGCCGTCACCTTCGCCAGCAACTCGTCCGCAACGTCCTTATGAACGATGATACGGCTGCCGGAATTGCAGCATTCGCCCGCATTGAAATAGACCCCGAAGGCGATTGCGTCCGCCGCCGCGTCCAGATCTGCGTCGGGGAAAATCACCTGCGGGTTTTTACCGCCGAGTTCGAGCGAGACCTTTTTCAGCGTCCCCGCCGCCGCTTCGACGATCCGCTTGCCCACCCCGGTCGAGCCGGTGAAGCTGACCATATCGACCCGAGGATCGGACGACATGATCGCCCCCACCGGATCCCCGTAGCCCAGAATAATGTTGACGACACCGGCAGGCAGCCCGGCCTCGATCAGCAACTCGCCAAGGATCACCGTGGTCGAGGGCGTCATCTCGGATGGCTTCACCACTGCCGTGCAGCCCGCCGCGAGTGCGAAGGGCAGTTTCTGGCTGACGATCAGGAAGGGGAAATTCCAGGGCGTGATGATCGACGCAACGCCGATCGGTTCCTTCAGCACCACGCCCAGCATATCGGGGCCAAGGCTGTTATGGCTTTCACCGTGCACCGTGCGCGCCAGTGCGGCGGCATAGCGCCACAGATCGGCGGCGCCTTCGATCTCTGCCCGCGCCTGTGCGATGGGTTTGCCGGATTCCAGCACCTCGATCACGGCGATACGTTCGCGTTCGCGGTCGATCAGATCGGCCACCCGGTTCAGGATCGCCGCGCGATCCTTGCCCGAGGACATACGCCACGAGCCTTCATCAAAGGTCTTGCGGGCGGCGGCGATGGCGGCCAGCACCTCGACCTCGCCACCCTTTGCGGACCGGCTGACGACGACGCCATGCGCGGGCGACAGGCGTTCGAATGTCGCGCCGCCCTCGCTGTCCTGCCATTCGCCATTGATCAGGTGACGCCCGGTAAAGGCTTCGGGAAGGGTTGCGCCACTGGCGCCGATTACGGTCATTTCAGTCATGTCATTTCCCCGGAAAGACGGGTTTGCGTTTTTCAGTGAAGGCGGCGACGCCCTCGGCCTTGTCGGCGCTGGCGGCGATCATGCCCGACCCGAGCGCCTCGATCATGGCGTCGCGATCCTCGCCCACGGCAGCGTGGATCATGTATTTTGCCACTTCCGTTGCACGGGGCGAGGTGGTCAGCAGCTTTTCAGCAATTTCCAGCGCTGCGGCGAAGGGCATTTCGGCAAGTTCCGCTACGAAACCGCAGGACAGCGCGCGTTCGGCGCTGATCCGGCGGCCGAAAAGGGCCATTTCCTTCAGCATCGGTTCCGGGATCAGCCGGGCAAGGCGCTGCGTCCCCGACCAGCCCGGCACGATACCAACCTGAGTTTCCGGCAGCGCCAGCGTCGCGTCGGGTGCCATGACGCGAATGTCGCAACAGGCGGCCAGTTCCAGCCCCCCGCCGAAAGCATGCGCATGGATCACCGCGATTGTGGGCTTCGACAGCCGCGCCAACCGGTCGAAAATCCGATGCCCGTCGCGCACCCAATGACGCGAGAAATCGAAGGGCGACAGCGGCGCCCAGGCTTTGATGTCTGCCCCTGCGCAGAAAGCACGCCCGCCCTCTCCCGTCAGGATCACGCAACGGACGGCAGGATCGTTGTCCAGCGTCGCGCAATGGCGTTCCAGCTGGGCCAACATTTCCGGTGTAAACGCGTTCAGCCGCGCCGGGTTGTTCAGCAGCAGCTTGGCGATGCCGCCGTCAATGGTCAGATCCAGCGAGGCACTCATAGCTCCAGCCCCATCGCGCCCTGCGACAACAGCGCCTTGGGCATGGTCGCAGCGCTTTCGGCCACCTGCACCCGGCCCTGCGAGGCTTGCACGATGTCGCGTTCCGCCTCGATCCCCGGCATGATTTCTGTCGCAATCAGCCCCTTGTCGGTCAGCCGCATCACGCAGCGTTCGGTGACATACAGCACCTTCTGGCCCCGGCTCAGCGCCCGCTGGCCAGAGAAGGTGACGTGTTCCACCGCCTCGACCATCTTGGTGAACTTGCCGGGCTTGCGGACGCGCAAGCCGTCCTCGGTCAGGTCCAGATCGGCCCCGGCTTCGAAAAAGCCGGAAAAGACGATCTCGGGCGCGTTGGCGGTAATGTCGACGAACCCGCCGCAACCTGCTGTCAGATAAGGTTTTTTGCCAAGTTTTGAGACGTTAACGTTGCCCTGCACATCAACCTCCAGAAAGGACAGGAAGGACAGATCAAATCCACCGCCCTGAAAATAAGTGAACTGCTGCGGCGAGGGCATATAGGCGTCGGCGTTCGACGCGCAGCCAAAGGCAAAGCCGGTCAGCGGCATGCCACCCACCGCGCCCTGTTCAATGGCCCATGTGACGGCCTCGGGGTGGCCGGCCTCCAGCAGGATGCGGGGGACCATCGCCGAAATCCCAAAACCCAGATTGGCGGTCTGGCCGCGCTTCAGCTCCATCGCGGCGCGGCGCGCGATGACTTTTTCAACGCCGTACTCGGCCAGCGAAAAACTGTCCCACGGCCGCATGATCTGGCCCGAAATCGCCGGGTCATAGTCGGTTTCCGTGGTCTGGCGCTGATCGGGATCCACCACGATCAGATCGACCAGATGGCCGGGCACATGCACGTCATGGGGGCGCAAGGATCCGCGCGCGGTGACGCGCTTGACCTGAGCGATGACCAGCCCGCCATGGTTCTTGGCGGTGATTGCCTGCTCCATGCCGCCAAGATAGGCACCTTCATGTTCATAGGTCAGGTTACCATGTTCATCCGCCGTGGTGGCACGGATGATGGCGACATTGGGGATGATGTTCGGGAAATGCAGCCACGTCTCGCCCGCGAATTCGGTGCGGTGGACGATGGGGTGTTCGGCGGCGCGCTCGTTCATGGCGCAGCCTTCGCGGATCGGGTCGGCAAAGGTGTCCAGCCCCACCTGCGTCAGCACGCCCGGACGGCGCGCGCCCGCGTCGCGGTTCATGTCGAACATGATCCCCGAAGGCACGTTATAGGCCGCGACCCGGTTTTCGACGACCATCTTCCAGATTTCCGGCATTTCAAGCGAGGACGGCCCGGACGGGTAGGACCCGGCCAGAATGCGCGTCAGCAGCCCGTCCTTGGCGATGTGGTCGATGCCCTTGATGCCATACATATCACCCGCCGCGATGGGATGCAGCGTGGTCAGTTTGCGGGGATGGCCTTCGGCATCGAAGCGCGCGCCGATGGCGCGCAGCACCGCATCCGGGCAACCCAACCCCGAGGATGAGGAAACCGAGACGACAGCCCCGTCCGCAATGCGCGAGGCAGCCTCGGCCGCCGTCACAACCTTGGACATTACAGCAGTCCCCCGTAATCCACCGCCGTGCGCTGCCCGCTTGCCGCCGCGCGCGCAACCGCATCGGCCACCGCCAGCGAGGCCACGCCATCGCGCCCATCAGCCGCAGGACGACCCTGCCCCGCCGCCGCCTGACCGAACAGCCGGACAGAGCGGGCGTAAAGATCCTCGGCCTCAAACGTGACGGGGGTGTAGTCCAGCCCGCGACGGATCGAGATTTCACCGATGGGCCGTTGGCTCATCACATCGCGCGCGAAGATCGACCCGGTTGTGCCGTGAAATTCGATCCCGGTGCCGGCATGGGCGTGGGTAAAGCTTTCATGCGTCTGCACCTGCACGCCCGAGGGCATGGACCAGATCGACATCACGCTGTCCTCGACTCCCTGCCCCATATGCTGGCCGGTGGTCATGGCCACGACCTCGACCGGGTTTTCGTCCAGATGGAAGCGGATCGTGTCGGCGTCATGGACAACGATATCCAGAATGACGCCTCCACCCGCGCCTGCATTATCGACTCGCCAGCCCTGCAAGGCCTGCGGCAGGTTCACCGCATGGAAGACCCGCGCGCTGAGGACCTCGCCAATCGCGCCGTCTTTCAGCAAGTCGTGGATCGCGCGGTGGCTGGCGGCATTGCGCAGATGGTGGTTGGTGGCGAAGGTGACGCCAGCTTCCTCGGCCGCGCGGACCATGGCCACGGCATCGGCGACATTCATCGCCAGCGGCTTTTCGCACAGCACATGCTTGCCCGCCGCGATGGCCGCCATGGCCTGCGGAAAATGCTTTTCGTTGGTCGAGGAGATATAGACCGCGTCCAGATCCGGCTGGGCCAGCAACTCGTCAATCGTGGTCGTGGCGAACGCAATGTCGTTTTCCGACGCGAATTTATCGGCATGCGCCTGACCGGAGCTTTGGACGGCCACAACCTCATCCCCGTTGCCGCGGAACGCGCCGATCATTCGGCCGCTCGCAATCGCACTTGCCCCGATCAATCCCCATTTCATCGCAATATCCCCCTCGGATCACAATTTGGACCGTTCCAAATTTGATAAGTAAGCGTTTCGATTCGGTCAAGCACCGTTTCAGTGACTATCGGCGGCGATACGCCTTCTCCAGATGGACAGAAGGATCAGGGCGGCGCTGGCGATGACGAAGCCGCAGGCGATGGGACGTTCCAGAAATACCATCGGATCGCCGCGCGAAATCAGCATGGCGCGGCGCAGGTTCGTCTCGATCAGCGGGCCAAGGACAAAACCCAGCAGCAGCAGCGCCGGGCTGAAGCGGGCTAGCGCCAGCAGGTATCCGACGACGCCCACCACCGCGACGGTGGCGATGTCAAAAGCCGAACCCCGCACCGAATAGACGCCGAGGCAGACAAAAATCAGGATCGCCGGATATAGAAAGCGGAAGGGGATGCGCAGCATGGACACCCAGATCCCGATCAGCGGCAGGTTCAGGATCAGCAGCAACAGGTTGCCAATGCCAAAGCTGACGACCAGCCCCCAGAACATATCCGGGCGTGCGGTCAGCATTTCCGGGCCGGGCTGGATGCCGTGGATCACCAGCGCGCCCAGCATCAGCGCCATGATCGGATCGCCGGGAATGCCCAGCGTCAGCGTCGGCACGAAGGCGGTTATGGCGGCGGCGTTATTCGCGGCCTCGGGCCCGGCGACGCCTTCGACGGCGCCGTTGCCGAAGCGTTCGGGATGGCGGGCGATGCGGCGTTCAAGCGCGTAGGACAGGAAGGATGACAGGGTCGAGCCGGTGCCGGGAAGCGCCCCGAAAAAGCTGCCCAGCCCGGTGCCGCGCAGTGTCGCGCCGGGCATGCGGCGCAGGTCGTCGCGGGTGGGCATCATCTGGCGGAAGGTCACGCGCTCGGGCGCGGCATGGCGTTCGGCATTGCGGATATTGCCGATCACCTCGGCCACGCCGAACAGGCCCATGGCGAGCGCGACTAGATTGATGCCGTCCATCAGCTCGGACTGGCCGAAGGTAAAGCGCTGCGCGCCGGAATTCACATCCGTGCCCACGCAGCCGAGGATCAGCCCCAGCGTGACCATGGCGAAGGCCTTGGCCGGGCGGTCCGAACCAATGGTCGAGGCGGCGACCAGCCCCAGCACCATCATCGCCGCGTAATCGGCGGCGCGGAAGGCGGTGGCCACCTGCGACAGCCACCCCGCCAGCACCACCAGCACCACGATCCCCAGCATCGAACCCGCAAAGGACGACACCATCGACACGAACAGTGCCACCCCTGCCCGGCCCTGCCGCGCCATGGGGTAGCCGTCCAGCGTCGTGACCGCCGATTGCGGCGTGCCGGGCAGACGCAGCAGGATGGACGCCACCGCGCCGCCATATTGCGCGCCGTAATAGACGCCCGCCAGCATCACCAGCGCGGCCTCGGGGCTGATGTAAAAGGTGATCGGCAGCAGCAGCGAGATCGCCGCCATCGCCCCGATCCCCGGCAGGACGCCGATGAAGGTGCCAAGCGTTACGCCAAGCAGGCAATAGATCAGCACATCCGCCTGCAGCGCCACGCCGAAACCGTGGGCAAGGCCTTCCCATGCGGTCATGGCAGCTTCGGGAAGACGGGGATGGACATGCGCAGGCCAAGGATAAAGACAGCCCAGCACAACAGGGTGACGCTGGCCGCCAGCAGGATGCGCCAGCGCCAGCCGTCATGCGGGGCGGGCAGGCTGGCGATCAGGACGGCTGCGAAACAGGCCAGCAGGATGCCAAGGCGGTTCATGCCAAACCCGAAAATCAGGATGGCACCGATGACGGCGCTCGCGTCACCCCATGCAATCTTCGGGCTTTCGGCGGCGCGGTTCCACGCGGGCAGCGCGACCGCCGCACCCAGCACAGCCAAGGCCACGCCTAACACGGTCGGAAAGAACCCTGGCCCCATGGCGCGAAGGCTGCCGAAATCCAGCCGCAGCCCGGCATAAATCGCGACGCCCGCGCCCAGCAGGCCGAGCGCAAGCCCGCCCCAGATATCCGCCCAGTCCCGGTTCATGCGGGCGATTTACTGCGCAGCACCGACCTTGTCGATCACCGCGCCCCACATTTCGGTGTCCTCGGTGATGCGCGCCGCCAGATCCTCGGCCGAACCGCCCGCTGCCTGCCAGCCCATATCCAGCAGCTTCTTTTGCACCTCGGCATCAGACAGAATGGCGTTCACTTCGGTATTCAGGCGTTCGACAATGGCGGGATCGGTGCCAGCGGGGGCGATGAAGGCGTTCCACAGCTCGGCCTTGAAGTCGGCGGGAAGGCCCGCGTTTCCGGCGATCACCGGCACGTCGGGGATCTGCGCGAAGGGCTCGGCCGAGGTCACACCCAGCATCTTCATCTTGCCGCCCGCGACATGCGGCAGCGCGGCAGACGGAGCCATGAAGCCTGCATCGATCTCACCCCCGATGATCGAGGTCGTGACCTCGGCATAGGCGGTGAAGGGGACGTGCAGCATCTCGATCCCGGCGGCGTTGTTGAACAGCTCGGCCGTCAGATGCGCGCCCGACCCCTGCCCGACCGAACCATAGGCCAGTGCACCGGGTTCGGCCTTCGCAAGGTCGATGAAGCTGGCCAGATCAGCGACTTCGGATGTGCCCGACACCGCCAGCACCAAGGGCGAGGTGGCGATCAGCGCCACCGGCTGGATGTCCGTGGCCACATCATAGCCCAAATCCGGCATCATCCGCCCGGCAGTCGTCAGCGGCCCGTTAATGGTGGTGCCGAAGCTGTGCCCGTCATCGGCCGCGGCCAACATCTGCTGCACCCCGATCACCCCGCCCGCACCGGGCTTGTTTTCCACGACGACCGGCTGACCCAGCTTTTCGGCCAGCGGCTCGGTGATGATCCGCGCCAGCAGATCGGGCGAGGAGCCGGCGGGGAAGCCGACGTAGACATGGACCGGCCCGGTCGGCCATTCCTGCGCGAATGCAGGGGTCGTCAGGGCAAACGCTGCGGCCGCTGCAAGCGCCGCGCGGCGGGTAATGGTCGCGCCAACACCTGCAATATTGCCGGTTCCGATCAGTTGCTGCTTCATCCCTGTCCCTCCGAGAACGTCATCCTGAACAGCTCCAAGCGAGTAGATGGGCGGCGCGATTCGGTCAACACGCTTGGCCTTCGCTGCACCTGCCTACGTGGACCGTATATGCGGTTGATCCCCAAATGGATTCGCGGCACAGATCAGCGGTCGACGTGCAGATGGAAGGCACGCCGGGATCGCAGACAATGACTGGAAAGGGACAGCCAACATGACCTGGGATGTGGTGGTAACCGCCAAGGATACCCGCGAGGCAATCGGACTGTTCATCAGCCGCTACAAGCGGATGGGGGCGTCGCGGATATTCATCCATTACGATGATCCTGACCATGTTCACCTTTTCGATGACGAACGGATCGAAATCACCGTCTGCGATGCAGATTATTGGGCCGGTGCCAGGCCGGACGGGCTGGAGCGGCGCCAGAAACACAACGCAACGCTGGCCCGCGCCCGCTCGGGTGCGGATTGGATATTCAGCTGTGATGTCGACGAACACCTGTGGAGCGAGCAGCAGGTCAGCAAATTGCTGGACGCGGTGCCCGAACATGTGCTGTCGGTCTCGGTCCCGCCGGTCGAGGCTGTCTATACTGCCGCCCCGGAAAGTGAAGATGACATCGTTTCCACCCCGTGGTTCAAAGTCCAGGAACGCGACGCCGCAGCGCGCGGTACGTTCTGGACCGAAAAGCTGGGCGATCTGGCCGGTCTAAGCACTGCCGGCTATTGGGGACACACGCATGGCAAATCGTTCACCCGCGTCCGGGGCACCCCCCCGCTGGCGGAAATGCCGCTGCACAATCATGCCGGCCGCACCCCCTTCGCACCGGCCAGGCTGCCGGGGCTTTGGCTGCGCCATTACGATTGCCGCATTCTGGACAGTTGGCGCAAAAAACATGTCGAACGTATTGACGGCACAGTCCGGACGCCCCGGATGGGCAACGAGCGGCGCCAGATCGCTAAGCTGATCCAGCGCGCCTATGCGGCGGATGGCGAAGCAGGCTTGCAGCCGATCTATGAAAGGATGTTCTGCCTTGATCCGGCGACGCTGCAGCTGGCGGCGGAACAGGGCTTCATCCGCCGCTTTCCGCCCGAGGAAGGCGGGCAGGAGCTGCCGGAAGAAGGAAGCTGCCAGACCGGCCTGTGATGCAGGTCCGGTTTCCGGTTCCCAGTCTTACCCGGCCAGAAACCGCACCAGCCATAGCGACATTTCAGGAAAGCCCGCAACGACGGCCAGCCCGACAAGGCTGGCCAGCAGAAAGGGCAGCGCGCCTTTCGCCACGTTCTCGATCGACAGGCGCGTCACGTTGGCGGCGACATACAGGTTGATGCCCACGGGCGGGGTAATCAGCCCGATGGCCAGATTGACCATCAGCAGCACGCCGAACCAGACCGGCGACCAGCCCATTTCGTGGACCACCGGCATGAAGATCGGCAGCGAGATGAACATGACTGTGACCGCATCCATGAACATCCCCGCGATCAGCAGGATCACCATGATGACGATCAGGATTACCGTCTGATTGTCAGAAATGCCAAGCAGCGCGGTTGAATAGCTGCCGACCAGATCCTCGACCGTGACGACCCAGCCGAACAGGCTGGCATAGGCCACAACCAGCATCACCACCGCAGATGACGCGGCGGCATCGGCCAGTGAATCATACAGGCCCCGGACGGTCAGCGTGCGATAGATCAGCCCGCCGACGGCAAGCGCATAGACGGTGGCCACAAGTGCCGCCTCGGTGGGTGTGAAAACGCCGGAATAGATGCCGCCAAGGATGACGACCGGCGTCATCAGCCCCCAAAAGCTGTCCCGGAAGGATTGCCACAGCCGCGCGCCGTAAGGCAGGCCCACATACGGGTCGGGGCTAAGCCGATCCAGCGCCGCGCGCCCCTGCCCGCGTTTCGCAAAAGGCAATACGGCCAGCATCATCAGCCCCATGAACATGCCGGGGATGACGGCGGCAATGAAAAGCTGCGAGATCGAGGTTTCCGCGATCACGCCATAGATCACCAGCCCGATCGAGGGCGGGATGACGATGGAAAAGGCCGCACCCGTCGCGACCAGTCCGGCGGCGAAAGCGCGGCTGTACCCGTCTTCCTCCATCGCGCGGATCAGCATCGGGCCGATGGCCGCGACCGATGCGGGGCCTGACCCGGAAACCGCACCCCAGAACAGGCAGACGACGGTGCCGACGACACCCATCCCACCCGGCAGATTGCCGATCAGCACCCGGAAAAAACGGATCATGCGTTCAGCTATGCCAAGCGACCCCATCAGTGACCCGGCGAGGATGAAGAACGGGATGGCCAGCAGCGAGTATTTGGCGATACCGGCGGCGATCAGGTCACCCGCCAGATCGAAACCAAAGCCGATCACCCACATCGCGTACAGCGCCGACAGCCCCAGCGAAAACGCCACCGGCACGCCGATGGCCATCAGCAAGAAGAAGGCGATGACCATCTGGGTCCCGGCGGGGATCGCGATCAGCTCAGACATCGGGGACCTCGGTCCGGGCGCGGCCCATCAGCACGTCGCGAGCATGTTGCAGATAGCGCAGAATGATCAGCGCGAAACCGAAGGGCACGGCGGCCTGATAATACCAGGCCGGGATTTGCAGGGCATAGGACTTCATGCCGTTGTTCCACAGGTTCACCAGCGCCTGCCACGAAAACCACGCCGACATCGCCAGCAGCAGAACCGACAGCGTCACCGCCAGCAGAAAGACCGCGCGGCGCAGCCTGTGCGGCAGCTTGTCGACCAGCAGCGTGACCGCCAGATGTTCGCCCCGGCGCGCGGCGATGGCGGCGCCAAAGACGGTCAACAGCAGAAAGCCGTTTGTCAGCAATTCCTCGGTCGAGGCCAGCGAGAGATTGGTCAGGTAACGCACGCAGACATTCGCGAACCCGATTGCTGTCATGCCCAGAAAGATCACCGCGCAGATGATCTTTTCGGCCTCGTCGAAGATGAAGCGCATGGCGTCCCCCCGTGATGGCGGACCCGAAGGCCCGCCTTGCCGGTCACTGTGCGGAAGCCACCGCGTCCTGGAAGGATTTCACCAGATCGGGGCCGACCTTTTCGGCCCAGGTATCAAATGCGGGCTTGGTCGCCTCGCGGAAGGCCGCGAGTTCTTCGGGCGAGGGCTCGTGAACCTCCATCCCCTGCTCTTTCAGGAAGGCCACGCCCTTGTCGGTGCCTTCGCGGCTGATCTGGCGCTGGAAGGCCATGGCTTCGGTCGCGGCTTCCTGAAACTTGGCCTGGGTGTCGGCGTCCAGACCTTCCCACTTGGCCTTGGAAATCCCCAGGAACAGCGGGTCATAGGAATAGTGCCAGGTCGTGATGTATTTCTGCATCTCATAGACCTGCTGCGGGATGATGACCGCGCCGATCGGGTTTTCCTGTCCGTCGACCACGCCCTGCTGCAACGCTGTCAGGGTTTCCGACCACTGCATCTGCTGCGGGTTTGCGCCAAGCGCATTCATCACGTCGATATACATCGGCCCGGCCACGCGGACATTCAGGCCCTTCATATCGTCGGGGGATTTGACCGCCTGCTTGTTATTGGTCAGCTCGCGAAAGCCGTTCTCGCCCCAGGCCAGCACCTTGATGCCCTTTTCATCAAGGATCGCTTCCAGCGGCTTGACCGCATCGCCCTGCGTTGTCGCATCGACCTGCGCATAGTTTTCATACATGTAAGGCAATGAGAAAACGGCCATTTCCGGCACCAGCGGCGTTACGTTGATGGCCGAGGTCACGACCAGATCCAGCGCGCCACGCCCGACCATCTCGGCCTGCTTCATCTGGTCGCCGCCCGACAGCTGCGCGTTCGGGAAGACGCGGACGTCATAGGCGCCTTCGGTCTTTTCCGACAGAAGCTCGCCGAACTTTTCGGCACCCTGCTGCCATGTGGTGGTGTCGCCGACATTGTGCGACAGGCGCAGCGTTTCGGCCTGTGCCGAGATCGCCATGATCGCCGAGGCAGCAAGTGCGGCAAAGCTGATGCGGGTGATGGTCATGTCTTCCTCCCTTGATCCGTTCAAGCGGCCGGGATCTGCGCCCGGCCTTCAGGTCACGCGGAACCATGGCCCGAAGGCCGGGCTGCATACAAGGCGTATTTTCGCAATTCCGCCTTAGTTGCCCCGCAGCCGCTCGGCATGCCAGCGGATGTGATCGCCCATGAAACTCTGCACGAAGAAATAGCTGTGGTCATAGCCGTCCTGCAGTCGCATCACCGAAGCCTGACGCCGCGCCGCCATCGCATCCGCAAGCGCCTGCGGGCGCAGCAGGTCATAGAACTGGTCACTGCTGCCCTGGTCTATCAGGATATCGCCCGGAAAGCCGCGCTCCGCCATCAGCAGCGTCGTATCATGGGCGGCCCATTTCGTCCGGTCCTCGCCCAGATAGGCGGTCAACTGTTTGCGGCCCCATTCCGACTCGGTCGGGTTGGCGATGGGCGCAAAGGCCGACACGCTGCGATAGGTGTCGGGCATGGTCATCGCCATGGTCAGCGCGCCATGACCGCCCATCGAATGCCCGGTGATGCCCTGCGCATCGCGCCGCAACGGGAAGGCGTCGAAGACCACGCGAGGCAGATCGCGGGTGACATAGTCCCACATGCGAAAATGCGGCGCCCAAGGCTTTTGCGTCGCATCGACATAAAAGCCCGCGCCCTGCCCCAGATCATAGGCGTCATCATCCGCGACTCCATCGCCCCGCGGCGAGGTGTCCGGGAAGATCAGCGCCATCCCTTCGCGCGCGGCGTGTTCTTGCGCGCCGGCCTTGGTCATGGCGTTTTCATGGGTGCAGGTCAGCCCCGACAGGTACCACAGGACCGGCACCGGCCCGGCTTTGGCTGCGGGCGGCAGATAGACCGCGAAAGTCATGTCGGTGCCCGTGGCTTCTGACGCGTGGCGGTACACGCCTTGCGTGCCGCCGAAGCTGCGGTTTTCGGAAACGGTTTCAAGCGGCATCGGCAGCCCCTTCGGTCAGGTCGTGATACATCACCAGCGCATCGACATAGCCAAGGCTGGGATGCAGAAATGCCCCCGGCAGGCGACCAACGACATCAAAGCCCGCTTTCTTCCAGGAATGCACGGCATCGTCATTGCTGGCGACGACGAAGTTGAACTGCATGGCGCGAAAGCCCTGCCCGCGCGCCCAGTCCTTCGCATGGGCGACCAGCGCCGCCGCAACGCCTTGCCCGCGCGCTGCCGTTGCCGTCGCAAAACTGGCATTGGCCACATGCGACGCCCCGCCGGGACGGTTTCGCCCCACATGGCTGGTGCCGAGCACCACGCCGTCGCGTTCGGCCACGAACACGGTGAAGGGCGACGCAAACCAATCCGCCAGCGCATCCTCGCGGCTGATGTCGCGGTCGATGCAATAGGTCTCGCCCGCGCGGTAAACGGGTTCAAGGATGGCCCAGATGGCACCCTGATCGTCAGCCGTCGCGGGACGCAACTCGACTGTCATCAATACACCACGACCGAGCGAATGGATTCGCCCGAATGCATCAGATCAAAGCCCTTGTTGATGTCGTCGAGGCTGAGCGTATGGGTAATCATCGGGTCGATCTCGATCTTGCCGTCCATGTACCAATCGACGATCTTCGGCACATCCGTCCGGCCGCGAGCACCGCCAAAAGCCGTTCCTTTCCAGATCCTTCCGGTCACAAGCTGGAAAGGCCGGGTGCTGATTTCGGCCCCCGCAGGCGCAACCCCGATCACGACCGAAACGCCCCAGCCGCGATGCGTGCATTCCAGCGCGTCGCGCATCACCTTCACATTGCCGGTACAGTCAAAGCTGTAATCGGCCCCGCCGATCTGGTCGAAGGGGGTTTTCGTCAGGTTGACGATCTCCTGCACGACATTGTCGACATTCTTCGGATTGATGAAATGGGTCATGCCGAAATGTTCGGCCATCGGTTTCTTGTCGTCGTTAAGATCGACCCCGATGATCATGTCGGCACCGGCCAGCCGCAGGCCCTGAATGACGTTCAGCCCGATCCCGCCAAGGCCAAAAACCACCGCCTTTGCGCCAATCTCGACCTTGGCGGTGTTGATGACGGCACCAATGCCCGTCGTCACCCCGCAGCCGATGTAACAGATCTTGTCGAAAGGCGCGTCCTCGCGCACCTTCGCCAGCGCGATTTCCGGCAGCACCGTATGGTTCGCGAAGGTCGAGCAGCCCATGTAGTGGTGGATCGGCGTGCCATCCAGCATGCTGAACCGCGTCGTGCCGTCGGGCATCAGCCCCTGCCCCTGCGTGGCCCGGATCGCCGTGCAGAGGTTCGTCTTGCCCGACAGGCAGGACGCGCATTGCCGACATTCCGGCGTATACAGCGGGATGACGTGATCGCCCGGCTTCAGCGTCGTCACGCCCTCGCCCACTTCCAGCACCACGCCTGCGCCTTCGTGGCCAAGGATCGCGGGGAACAGACCTTCGGGGTCGGCACCCGACAGGGTGAATTCGTCGGTGTGGCAGATGCCGGTGGCCTTGATCTCGACCAGAACCTCGCCGGCTTTCGGGCCGTCCAGGTTGACCTCCATCACTTCCAGCGGCTTTCCGGCTTCAAGGGCGACTGCGGCGCGGGTTCTCATCGGCATCTCCTTTGCTTTGAATCATGTTTTGGACAGCAGGGCGCGCGGGTCAACCCATCTCCGGCCCTGTGGTTCGCCGTTGCCGAACGGGCGGGGCTCTGGCAGGGTTGGCCTGTCTGTTAAAGGGGGGCGCGATGCGCAACGTGGTTTCGGCGGCAATCGCCACGATGTTGATGGGGCTGGCCACGATGGCCGGCGCGCAAACTGTCACCCCGCAGGCGCGGCTTCCCTTGCAAGACGGGTTTGACCTGCCCGGTGGCGATCTGGGGCCGATCTTCAACATCAATCAATCCGCTTGCGTCCAGGCCTGTCTGACCAACGAATCCTGCACGGCGCTGACCTACAACGCCGCCAGCAGGGCCTGCTTCCCCAAGGCAAACCCGGGCGATCCCATCCCCTTCGGCGGCGCGCTGTCGGGCGAGGTGATTCGCACCGACCCGATCACCGCCGCCCGCGCCCGCGACCGTGCCGAGGCCGCGAAGGACTGGCTGTACGAAGGCGACCGCAACCGGGCACTGTCGCAAGCCACGGAACTGGGACAGACCTATCCGGGCTATGGCATGCCGGTCGAGGATCTGCGCAGCTCGGTCGACGCCTGGCGCGGCGCTGACCCGCAGGGCGCGTTGCGTGCGCAGGGCGCAGTCACGGCGCTGACCGATCTTGCCGCCGATTGGGCGACCCTTTCGGCACTGATGACTGCCGCCGCCAAGGACGCCAACAACTCTAGCGCCCTGCGGCAGGCCGCGCTGGATGCCGCCACCAATGCCTGGCTGCGCGATCCCGGCAACGGGGCCGGCAATCTGGCGCTGTGGGCGCAAGCGGCAGAGGAGCTCGGCCGGGGCCGCAACGGCCTGCAGGCGCTGCGCGCCGGACCCGAGGATGCCCCCGCCATCGCCGCGATCATTGACGAATTCGAAGGCCGCTATGGCTTCCGCGTCTCGGATCACATGGTTGCCAGCGACGGACCCGAGCCGCGGCTTTGCATCTTCTTTTCCGAAAACGTGGCCCGCAACGTCGACCTGCGCCCCTTCGTCGGCCTGCCCGACCCGGCGCTGGGGATCGAGACGCAGGGCTCGGACCTGTGCATTACCGGCATGGCGCGCGGTCAGGACATTACCGTGACCATGCGCGCGGGCCTGCCTTCTGCTACGGGCGAAAAGCTGCGTCGCGACGTGGCGACCACGGCCTATATCCCCGACCGCAGCCCTCTCGTGCGCTTTCCCGGCCGGGCCTATGTGCTGCCGGCCTCGGGCGATCTGGGGCTGACCATGTCGACGGTCAACACCGCCGAGGTGGCGCTGACCCTTTACCGCATGTCCGACCGCAATCTGGTTGGCGCGCTGCGTGACGACATGTTCGGAATGCCGCTGGATGGCTGGCGGCAAAGCAGCTTTACCGGCCAGCTGGGCGAAGCGGTCTGGACCGGTTTTGCCACCATCGCCCCGCCTGCAGGCGGCGGCGATCATCCGGTGAATGCCGAGGTCGCGACCCGGCTGGACCTGCGCGATCAGGCAGGCCCGCTGCTGCCCGGCATCTATGCGCTCAGCGCCGCGGTCCCGAATGCCGATCCGGATGTCAGCCCGGCGGCAACGCAATGGTTCATGGTCTCGGATCTGGGCCTGTCCAGCTTTTCGGGCACGGACGGGCTGACGGTCGCCGTGCGCGGCCTGTCCGATGCCGGCGCACGTCCGGGGATCGAGGTGGCGCTGATTTCGCGCGGGAACGCGGTGCTGGGCACGGCGCTGACCGACGATCAGGGCATCGCGCGTTTCGATGCCGGGCTGACGCGCGGACGCGATGCCGCAGCGCCTGCGCTGGTGACAGCCACCCGGATGGAGGGCGAGGACGTCGCCGATCTCAGCTTCCTGTCGCTGACCGACCCGGAATTTGACCTTTCGGATCGCGGGGTCGAGGGCAACCCGCCCGCCCCGCCGGTCGATGTCTTCATGGCACTTGATCGCGGTGCTTACCGGGCCGGCGAAACGGCACATGCCACCATTCTGGCCCGCGACGGGCTTGCCGGTGCCATTGACGGGCTGCCGATGCAGGCCCGCATCATTCGCCCCGACGGCGCAGAGTTTTCCCGTGTCATGCCCGCGCCCGCCGGCGATGGCGGCTATGTGCTGGACTTCGCCATCCCCGCCACCGCCACCCGCGGCGCCTGGCGCATTGACCTGCGGGTCGAGGAGGACGGCCCTGCGCTCGCCTCTGCCCGGATGCTGGTCGAGGATTTCCTGCCCGAGCGTATCGACTTTGCGCTGGAACTGGGCGACGCGCCCCTGCCCCCCTCGGGCCGGGTAACGACCGAGATCGCCGCCCGCTGGCTGTTCGGTGCGCCGGCGGCCGATCTGCCGGTCGAGGGCCAGATGATCCTCAGCCCGGCGCGCAGCCTGCCGGGCTGGGACGGCTATCAGTTCGGCCGCCATGACGACACCCAGTCGCAAAGCGCCGAGATGCTGGCCGGGCGCACCGACGCGGACGGCAATTTCACCGCCAATGTCGACCTGCCCGCCACGATGGCCACCGCCACCCGACCATGGACTGCCGAATTGCGGCTGAACGTGCTGGAAGGCGCAGGTCGCCCGGTCGAGCGTCGCGACGATGCGCTGGTCCTGCCCGCAAAGCTGGCGCTTGGCATCCGGCCAGGATTCGATGGCGGCACCGTACCCGAAGGCAGCGACGCCCCTTTCCAGATCGTCGCCCTTGGCCCCGACCTGACCCCGCAGGCGGGCAGCTTCACCTGGGAACTGAACAAGATCGACACCGATTATCAGTGGTATGCCATCGACGGCGACTGGCAGTGGGAACCGGTGACAAACCGCAGCAGCGCCGGCTCCGGCAGCATCGAGCTTGCCGCAGGCCAGCCCACCACGCTGTCGGTCCCGGTCACCTGGGGCGAGTTCGAGCTGGTGCTGAGGGGCGCCGACGGTTCCGAAAGCTCGGTCCTGTTCGATGCCGGCTGGGGCGCAGTTTCGGCCTCGCAAGACACGCCCGACCGGCTGCGCGTCACGCTGGATAAGCCCGCCTATCGTCCTGGCGAGACCGCAACCGTCACCTTTGAGGCACCCGCCGATGGCGCGGCGCTGATTTCGGTCATATCGAACCGGCTGATCGCGCTGGAAACCGTTGCCACCTCGGCGGGCACCAATAGCGTCGAGCTGCCGGTCACCGACGACTGGGGTGCCGGCGTCTATGTCGCGGTCAGCGCCATCCGCCCGGTAGGCACCGACGCCGGCCATGCGCCGGTGCGCGGCCTTGGCCTTGTACCCGCCGCCGTCGATCCCGGCGCCAAACTGCTGCAAGCCTCGCTTGAAGCCCCGGCCGAAACCGATCCCCGACAGGACGCGCAGGTTACCTTGCGCGTTGCGGGGGCCGAGCCGGGCGAGACGGTTCACGCCACCATCTGGGCCGTCGATCAGGGCATCCTGAACCTGACCGGCTATGAGCCACCTTCAGCCAGCGACCATTATTTCGGCCAGCGTCGGCTGGGCGTTGGGCTGCGCGATTTGTATGGACGGCTGATCCTCGCCTCGGGCGCAGCCGACGGGGCGATCCGCTCGGGCGGGGATGCTTCGGGGCCTGGCACGACCGCGCCACCGCCGACCGAAAAGCTGATGGCCTGGTTCTCGGGTCCGGTCACGCTGGGGGCGGATGGGACCGCCACGGTCGCCGTGCCGCTGCCCGATTTCAACGGCGAGGTGCGGCTGATCGCGCTTGCCTGGTCGAAAACCGGGGTCGGTCAGGCCGATATGACCATGCTTGTGCGCGACCCGGTGGTGATGACCGTCACCGCGCCGCCCTTCCTCGCGCCCGGCGATCAGGCGCGGGCGGAAATCGCGCTGACCCATGTCTCCGGCCCCGCCGGAGATGTCGGCCTCAGCGTGGCGCCCGAAGGTGGTACGGTGACGCTGGCCACGGCGGACCTGCCCGCCTCGGTTCCGCTGGCCGAGGGAGAGCGCAAGCCGCTGACGCTGCTGGTGACTGCGCCCCAGACCGAAGGCGCGGCGGGGCTGCGGGTCGCGGCCACCCTGCCCGATGGCCGCACGGTCACAAAGGATCTGCAAATCCCGGTGCTGCGGCTGGATCAGCCGGTCACCCGCGCGCTGCGGATGACGCTGGAACCGGGTGCCTCGGTCACGCCGGATCTTGCTGCCCTTGGCGCCTTCGCGCCGGGGTCGGGGCGGCTGACAATGTCGGTGGGCGCCTATGCGCTGCTGGATATTCCCGCCGCGCTGACGCTGCTGCGCGATTTCGACTATGGCTGCACCGAACAGATCACCTCGGCCGCCATGCCGCAGCTTTACGCCGCCGGGCTGATGCCCGAGGACGCACCGACTTTGCCCGGCGATCCGCCCCGCACCATCGAGTCCGCGATCACCCAGATCCTGACCCGCCAGACCCCCGAAGGCGGTTTCGGATTGTGGAGCGCGCAGGGCGCCGAGCCCTGGCTGAACGCCTATGTCACCGACTTCCTGTCGCGGGCGCGCCAGTCCGGCCATGCGGTGCCAGAGACGAATTTCCGCCGCGCGCTGACCAGCCTGCAAAACTACCTCAACGCGTCGTCGGATCCGCAATACGCCTCGGCGGATGAGGCCGCGGCCATGGCCTATTCGGCCTATGTGCTGGCGCGCGAACGTTCGGCGGTGGTCAGCGACCTGCGCTATTACGCCGATATGGGCAGCGAAAGCTTTGCCACCCCGATGGCGGCGGCGCAGCTGGGTGCCGCCCTTGCCTTCCTGGGTGATCAGCCCCGCGCCGACCGCATGTTCGGCCGCGCTGTCACGCTGATTGTCGCCCAGGCCGATCCGCAGGGCCTCCGCCGCGACTTCGGCACCTCCTTGCGCGACCGCGCCGCCGTGCTGGCGCTGGCGGCCGAGGCCGGATCGCAGCGGGTCGACCGCGACACCCTCGCCGCCGCCATCGCCCGCGACATCGCCAGCCGCAGCTATGGCCTGTCCACTCAGGAAGCGCTGTGGACGGTCATGGCCGGTCAGGCGCTGGTATCGGGCAGCGATCCGGCTCAAGGCGTGACCTTGGGCGGCGCGCCGCTGCCCGGACCGGTCGCCGATCTGGGCGACGCCGCCACGCCCATCGCGCAGCCGCTTGGAAATTCCAGCGGCAGTCCTGTCGATGTCACTCTGTCCGTCACGGCCATCCCGACTGATCCCGTCGCGGCCGGCGGCACCGCCTATCAGATCACCCGGCGCTATTTCACGCCGGAAGGCCAACCGGTCGATCCGTCGCTGGTCGCGCAAGGGCAGCGCATGGTCGCAGTGCTGGAGGTGACGGCCTTCAACGAGGGGCAGGATGGCCGCCTGATCATCACCGATCCGCTGCCCGCGGGGTTCGAGATCGACAACCCGAACCTGATCGCTGCGGGCGAACTGTCGGGCCTCGACTGGCTGCAAGGCGACACCCAGACCGAAATGACCGAGTTCCGCAGCGACCGCTTCGCGGCCTCGGTCGAATTCGGCGGCGAGGGCACGCTGCAACTGGCTTACCGGTTGCGGGCGGTGACGCCGGGCAGCTTCCACCACCCGGCAGCTTCGGTCGCCGACTTCTACCGTGCCGAACGGCGCGGCTGGACCGAGAGCGGTGTCGTCATCGTCGCGCCCTGATCCTGCCCGCAAGGCAGGCCGCCGGCTGATCGCGCTTGCCGCGGCACTTGGCCTGCTGGCGGCCGCGGCGGATCTGGGCCGCGACGCCTTTGGGCTCTGGCTGGACGCGACACCGTTGCCGCCTTTGGCGGTGCCGACCGGAACCGAGGTTCTGGCCCGCGATGGCAGCCTGCTGCGTGCCTTTCAGGTGGGCGACGGGTTATGGCGTCTTTCGCCGCCTGCCGATGGCGTCGATCCGCGCTTTCTGCAGATGCTGGTCGCTTGGGAGGACCGCCGATTTTCCGATCACGACGGGGTGGACCGCCGCGCCGTGATCCGCGCCGCCGCTCAGGCAGTCTGGAACCGGCGGATCGTGTCGGGGGCCTCGACCCTGTCGATGCAAACGGCGCGGCTTTTGGAACGCGGGCCCACCGCCGACTGGGGCGCCAAGCTGCGCCAGGCCCGGCTGGCCATGGCGCTGGAACGGCGCATCGGCAAGGACGGGATCATGACGCTGTATCTGCGTCTGGCCCCTTACGGCGGCAACACCGAAGGGGTGCGGGCGGCTGCGCTGATGTGGTTCGGCAAGGAACCGACCCGCCTGACCCCGGCGGAATCGGCGCTGCTGGTGGCCCTGCCTCAGGCGCCCGAGCTGCGCCGCCCGGACATCCCGGCCCGGCGCGAAGCCGCCCGCGTCGCCCGCGACCGCGTCATCGACCGTGCGCAGGCGGTGGGCATCCTTGACGCTCAGGCCGCCGATCTGGCCCGCGCCACGCCGCTGCCCACCGCACGCCGCGCTTTCCCGGCCCATGCGGCCCTGCTGGCCGAACGGCTGCGGCGGGAACATCCCGGTGCGGCCCGGATCGAAACCACCATCGACCCACATCTGCAACGCGCCGCCGAAACACTGGTCGCCCGCGCCACCGCCGGCCAGTCCGAACGCGTCTCGACCGCCGCCCTGCTGGCAGACCATACCACCGGCGAAATCCTCGCCTCGGTCGGGACGGCTGATTTCGGCGCCACTCCGCGGGCCGGCTTCGTCGACATGACCCGCGCGCTGCGCTCGCCCGGGTCGACGCTGAAACCCTTCGTCTATGCATTGGGCTTCGATGACGGGCTGATCCATCCCGACACCCTGATCGAGGACCGCCCCGCCGTCTTCGGTCGCTGGCAGCCGGAAAACTTCGACCGCCGGTTCCGCGGCACCGTCACCATCCGAGAGGCGCTGCGCCAATCGCTGAACGTCCCCGTCGTCCGCGTGGCCGAGGCACTTGGCCCGGCCCGCGTCATGGCCGGGCTGCGCCGGGCCGGAATGCGCGTCGAAGCCCAGGGCGCGACGCCCGGCCTCGCAGTGGTGCTGGGCGGGGCGGGCGTGTCCTTGCACGATCTGGTCGCAGGCTATGCGGCGCTGGCGCAAGGCGGCCGCGCGGTGCTGCTGCACGACACGCCACTGCAGGTGCAGCCCCCGCAGCCCGCCCGCCTGATCAGCGCAGCCTCCGCCTGGCAGGTGGCAGACATCTTGGCGCAGATCCCTGCGCCCGAGGGGCGCAGTCCCGGCCGTATCGCCTATAAGACCGGCACCAGCTATGGCCATCGCGACGCGTTGTCGGTGGGCTTCGACGGGCAATTCGTGGCCGGCGTCTGGCTGGGCAGACCAGACGGCACGCCGGTACCGGGTGCATTCGGCGGCCAGGTCGCCGCCCCCTTGCTGTTCGACCTGTTCGACGCGCTCGGACCTCGTGACCGACCGCTGCCCCCGCCACCGCCCGAAACCGTGATCGCCGCCAACCCGCAGTTGCCGCCACCACTGCGCCGATTTACCCCGAAGGGCAGCGCCAGCCCTGCCCCCGCGCGACCCGGAGCCCCCATCACCGCGCCCGAGGATCCGCTGGTCATCGTCTTCCCCCCCGACGGTGCCGAACTGGAACTCGCCGGCTCCACCATCCCCGTACGGCTGCGCGGCGGCGTGCCGCCTTATACCTGGTTGCTGAACGGCGCCCCGGCGGTGATCGCCACCCGCGACCCAGTGACGCGGCTGACCAGCAGCCCCGGCATGTCCGAACTGTCGGTCACCGACGCCGCCGGCACCACCCGGCGCGCCCGTCTGCGCATGATCCTGCCGTGAACCCGTCAAATCCCCGTGAAAACCTCAAATCCGACAGAAAAAGTTTGACTACCCCGTCGCGATCTGATGAAACAGGAATGCCCTACTAAAACACTTCCTGTCCCCGAGGATGCAGCAGCCATGATCGTCTGCCACTGCAATCAAATCACTGATCGCGACATTCGTGCCGCTGTTGGCTGGATGCGCGCCTCGGACCCTGATACCATTGTCACGCCGGGCAAGGTTTACCATGCTCTGGGCAAGCGCGCCGATTGTGGCGGCTGCATGAAGCTGTTCGTCTCTGAAATGCGGGCCGCCGACGGCTTTGCGGTCAGCGACGGGCAGAAATTGCCGCCGATCCTGACCGGGCTGCGCAACAAGGCATAGGGAGACAGGAAAGGAAGAAGAATGAAGGGCGACGCGAAGGTCATTGAATACCTCAACGCAGCATTACGTTCAGAACTGACCGCAGTCAGCCAATACTGGCTGCATTATCGTTTGCAGGAAGACTGGGGCTACGGTCGCATCGCCGACAAGTCCCGCGCCGAATCGATCGAGGAAATGAACCACGCCGACCGGCTGATCCAGCGGATCATCTTCCTTGAAGGCCACCCGAACCTGCAAAAGCTCGACCCGCTGCGGATCGGGCAGGATATCAAGGAAACGCTGGAATCCGACCTCGCCGGCGAACATGACGCCCGCACGCTTTACATCGAGGCGCGCGACCATTGTGAAAAAGTCGGCGACTATGTCAGCAAGATGCTGTTCGAAGACCTGATCTCGGACGAGGAAGGCCATATCGATTTCCTCGAAACCCAGATCGAGCTTTACGACACCATCGGCGCGCAGAACTATGGCCTGCTGAACGCCAAGCCGGCCGACGAAGCCGAGTAAGCCCCCTGACAGCAAAAGAAAGGCGCCGCTCTCGCGACGCCTTTTTTCATTCTGGCCCCAGTATCCCGGGGTGAATTGGCCGCAAGGCCAAGAGGGGCAGCGCCCCTGCCCGCCTTCATTCCAGCTCGATCAGCAGATCCTTGGCGTCGATCTGCTGCCCCGGCGCGACATGAACCGCCTTCACGACGCCTTCGCGGTCAGCGTGAATTGCGGTTTCCATCTTCATCGCCTCGATCGTCAGCAGCAAATCGCCCGGATTGACCTTCTGCCCCTGCTGGGCAGCCACCGTGGCCACCACGCCCGGCATCGGTGCGCCGACATGGCTCGCATTCGCAGGGTCGGCCTTCGGACGCGCCATCGCCTGCGCACCCTCCGCACGGTTTGGCACCCGGATATTGCGCGGTTGGCCGTTCAGCTCGAAAAAGGCCTTCACCTCGCCCTTTTCATCGGTCTCGCCCAGTGCCTGCAGGCGGATTTCCAATGTCTTTCCGGGGTCGATCTCGACGCTGATCTGGTCGCCGGCCTGCATCCCATAAAAGAAGTTCCGCGTCGGCAGCGTTCGCACCGGACCGTAGATCCTGTGCCGTCCCATGTAATCCAGGAAGACCTTCGGATACATCAGATACCCATTCAGATCCTCGTCATCGACCGATTTGCCATCCAGCTGCTTCGACAGATCGGCGCGCGTCGCCTCAAGATCGACCGGCGCCATCGTGGCACCGGGACGGGTCAGCATCGCGGCCTCTCCCTTCAGCACCTTCTTTTGCAGGGCCTCCGGCCAGCCGCCGGGGGGCTGCCCCAGATTGCCGCGCATCATGTCGACGACGCTGTCGGGGAAGGCAACCTCGACGGCCGGGTCCTCGACCTGTGCGCGGGTCAGCCCTTGGCTGACCATCATCAGCGCCATGTCGCCCACGACCTTGGAGGACGGCGTGACCTTTACGATATCGCCGAACATCTGGTTGGCGTCGGCATAAGCCTGCGCCACCTCGTGCCAGCGATCCTCCAGCCCGAGGCTGCGCGCTTGCGCCTTGAGGTTGGTGAACTGTCCGCCCGGCATTTCGTGCAGATAGACCTCGGAAGCCGGTGCCTGAAGCCCGGATTCGAAGGCCGCGTAGTCTTCGCGGACCTGCTCCCAATAATTGGAAATCTCGCGGATCGCGCCAACATCCAGGCCGGTGTCGCGGTCGGTCCGCGCCAGCGCCTCGACGATCGAGCCCAGCGTCGGCTGCGAGGTATTGCCCGACAGCGCATCCATCGCGCCATCGACAATGTCGACGCCGGCTGCAGCGGCCGCCAGATAGGTCGCGCCGCCCATGCCGGACGTGTCATGCGTGTGGAAATGGATCGGCAGCCCGACCTCGTCCTTCAGCGCCTTGACCAGCACGCTGGCGGCAGCAGGTTTCAGCAGACCCGCCATATCCTTCAGCCCGATGATATGCGCGCCCGCATCCCGCAGATCTTTCCCCATAGAAACATAGTATTGCAGGTCATACTTCGCACGATCCGGATCGAGGATATCGCCGGTATAGCAGATCGCCGCCTCGCAGATCTTGCCGCTGTCGACCACCGCGTCCATGGCGACGCGCATATTCTCGACCCAGTTCAGGCTGTCAAAGACGCGGAAGACGTCGATGCCGGTTTCTGCCGCCTGCTTCACAAAGGCCTGCACCACGTTGTCGGGATAGTTGGTATAACCCACCCCGTTCGAGGCGCGCAGCAGCATCTGCGTCAGCAGGTTCGGCATCGCCTCGCGGATGTTACGCAGCCGCTGCCACGGGCATTCCTGCAAGAAGCGATAGGCCACGTCAAAGGTCGCGCCACCCCAGCATTCGACGCTGAACAGTTGCGGCAGGTTGGCGGCATAGGCCGGCGCCACGCGGATCATGTCGATGGACCGCATCCGCGTCGCCAGCAGCGACTGATGGCCGTCGCGCATCGCCGTATCGGTCAGCAGCAGCCGCTGCTGCGCGCCGACCCAATCGGCCACCGCCTGCGCGCCTTTTTCCTCCAGCAGCTGGCGGGTTCCGGCGGGCGGCGGCGATACGTGCGCTTGCGGCGCGACCGGCGGGCGCGCTTCCGCCGGGGGGGCGGCGCGGCCGGCGGTTTCAGGATGCCCGTTGACGGAGATATCAGCCAGATAGGTCAGGATCTTCGTCGCCCGGTCCTGACGCGCGCGGAACTCGAACAGGTCCGGCGTCGTGTCGATGAACTTCGTCGTATAGGTGTTGTCGAGGAAGGTCGGGTGCTTCAGCAGGTTGATGACGAAATCGATATTGGTGCTGACGCCGCGCACGCGGAATTCGCGCAGGGCCCGGTCCATCCGCCGGATCGCCTGTTCAGGCGTCTGCGCCCAGGCGGTCACCTTCACCAACAGCGAATCGTAATAGCGCGTGATGACCCCGCCGGAATAGGCGGTGCCGCCGTCCAGGCGGATCCCCATGCCCGTCGCGCTGCGATAGGCGGTGATGCGGCCGTAATCGGGGATGAAGTTGTTCTGCGGGTCTTCGGTCGTGACCCGGCACTGAACGGCATGGCCGGACAGCGTGACATGGGCCTGGTCGGGGGTGCCGGTGGCCTCGGCCAGCGTCGCGCCTTCGGCGATGCGGATCTGGGCCTGCACGATGTCGATGCCGGTCACTTCCTCGGTGACGGTATGTTCGACCTGAATGCGCGGATTCACCTCGATGAAGTAGAAATTGCCGCTGTCCATATCCATCAGGAACTCGACCGTGCCGGCGTTCTGATAGCCGACAGCGCGGCCGATCTTCAGCGCCAGTTCGCAGACCTCGTTGCGCTGTTCGTCATCAAGGTAAGGCGCGGGCGCACGTTCGACGACCTTCTGGTTGCGGCGCTGCACGGTGCAGTCGCGTTCATACAGGTGATAGAGATCGCCGTGCAGGTCACCCAGCAGCTGCACCTCGACATGGCGGGCGCGCAGGATCATCTTTTCCAGATAGCCCTCGCCATTGCCGAAAGCGGCCTCGGCCTCGCGCCGGCCTTCGCGGACCTTTTCGGCCAGCTCGTCCGGGCTGTTGATCGGGCGCATCCCGCGCCCGCCGCCGCCCCAGCTGGCTTTCAGCATCAGGGGATAGCCGATCTCGGCGGCCTCGGCGCGGATGGCGTCGAAATCGTCGCCCAGAACCTCGGTCGCGGGAATGACGGGGACGCCGGCCTCGATGGCAACGCGCCGCGCACTGGCCTTGTCGCCAAGTGCCCGCATGGTTTCGGCCTTGGGACCGATGAAGATGATGCCTTCGCGCGCGCAGGCGTCGACCAGTTCCGGGTTTTCCGACAGCAGACCATAGCCTGGATGGATCGCGTCGGCGCCCGACTCCTTGGCCACACGGATAATTTCGGGGATGGAGAGATAGGCGGCCACGGGCCCGAGGCCTTCGCCGATCCGGTAGGCCTCATCCGCCTTGAAACGATGCAGGCCCAGCTTGTCTTCTTCGGCATAGACGGCAACGGTCTTCTTGCCGAGTTCGTTGGCAGCACGCATGACGCGGATTGCGATTTCACCACGATTGGCGATCAGGATCTTGCGGATGTCGCGCATGGCGTCCCCCAAAGTTTCTGCAGCTGCGAAGAACATTACCCATCGCAAAAGACTTGTAAACGCGTGATGACACAGACGGCGCCGCCATAGGCCAGCCCTATGCCGCCAGCTCCACCCAGACCGGCACGTGATCCGAAGGCTTTTCGCCGGCGCGTGCCTCGCGATCCACACCGGTTTCGCAAACAAGATCAGCAGCCTGAGGGGATAACATCAGGTGATCAATGCGGATCCCGTTGTCGCGCTGCCAGGCACCAGCCTGATAGTCCCAGAAAGTGAAGGGCCCGCGTTGGCCGAACGGATCCGAATCGCGCAGGGCATCGGTCCAGCCCTGCGCTGCAATGCGGCGAAACGCTGCCCGGCTGGCTGGCAGGAACAGCGCGTCATCGACCCATTGGCCGGGGCTGGCCGCATCGCGCGGTTCGGGGATGATGTTATAATCCCCCAGCATGACCACCGGCATTTCGCTGGCCAGCAATTCGGCTGCACGGATCCGCAGGCGTTCCATCCAGGCGAGCTTATAGTCGTATTTGGGCCCCGGTGCCGGGTTGCCATTGGGCAGGTACAGCCCGGCGATACGGACGGCGCGGTCCCCCACCACGGTCGCCTCGATATAGCGGGCCTGTTCGTCCTCGTCGTCGCCGGGAAGGCCGCGCGTCACGTCCTCCAGCGGCAGTTTCGACAGGATGGCCACGCCGTTGAACCCCTTCTGGCCGTGGGTTTCGACATTATAGCCGAGATCCTCGATCAGCTGGACGGGAAAGCCCTCGTCCACGGTTTTGATTTCCTGCAGCACGGCCAGATCGGGCTGGGCCTCCTGCAACCATGCTTGCAGCGCCTCGATCCGAGCCTTGACGCCATTGATGTTAAAGCTTGCGATTTTCATGGCCGCATCATGTGCTGGACGGGTCAGTTTGGCAAGGCAAGGGCATCGCAGCAGGCGCTTGCCCATCACGATAAAGGGGGCAATTTGGGCAATGATCGCCAAGACCAGCAACTGATCCGATCCTGCGCGAATGGCTGCGTCTCAAATCGAGATGGTCGGGATAACGGCAATTTGCGGCGACAGCCCCTCCTGCGCTCGTTACTGTGTTGCGAGGAAGGGGTTTCATGCGCCACGCAGTCATACTTCTTGCGCTGCTTCTGACCGCGGCCCCGGCTGCGGCCGAGGAACCGCCGCGCGTCGGGCTGATGTGGAAGCGGACCGACCTGCCGGCGACCCTGCCGCTGCAAGTGCAAGCCCCGCCCGGGCAGGATCACGTGGTGTTTCTGCACCCCGCGGATGGCGGCGACGCGATCATGGCGGGTTACGTTCAAGGCGGCGCGTTCTTTCGGCTGCTGGTACCACCGGGCGAATGGCGGATCCGGCTGGCTTCGGGCACGGACTGGCAGGGTGACGAGGCGCTGTTCGGTCCTAAGACCGAATGGCAGGAACTGCCCGAACCGCTGCGCTTTGCCGCCGGAAGTTCCCGGCTGAACGGCCATATCCTCAGGCTGGATGACAGCAACATCCAAGCCGCCCCACAGGCGATCTGCCGTCTGCCCAGCTGGCACAGGGGCGTTTTCGATGAAGACGACCCGGTCGGCCGCCAGCCACGCGAACCTCAGCCGCTTGAACCGCGCGAAACGCAATCGCAGCAACCGCGCGAGCCGAAGCAGCTGGAACTGCGCGCCCCGCAATCCCCGCATCCGCGCAAGCTGCAGCCCCTGCGCCCGCCAGAGCCACCGCCCGCGCAAACACAACCCCGGCCACGCTATGCCGAACCGTCACGGCCGAATATTCACCAGCCGCCGCTCAGCTATCCTGACCGGCGGTTGCGCCTGCGCTCGGTGATCTGCGACTAGATCGAGAAGGAGGTCCCGCAGCCGCAGGAAGACGCGGCATTGGGATTTTCGATGGTAAAGCGGGCGCCGATCAGTTCATCCGCGAAGTCGATCGTGGCCCCGGCCAGAAACGGCAGTGAGATCGGATCGACCAACACCCGCTGGCCCTGACCTTCAAGGATCAGGTCGTCATCGGCGGGCGCATCCATGCGGATGTCGTATTGAAAGCCGGAACAGCCGCCGCCTTCGACCGCGACCCGCAAAGCCTGCGGGGCATCGGCGCCGTCATTGATTTCGGCCAGCCGCGCAAAGGCGCGTTCGGTCACCATGGGGGGGAGGTTCATGGGGCGTTCCCGTTTCGCTTGTCCTTCGGCGAATATAGGGTCGCGACCGACACCCTGCAAGGAACCCGCATGACCGCGCCCTATGCCTGCCAGCCCCAAGACAGCCGCGGAAGGCTGTATCCCGAAAGCCTGTCCAGCTTTCGCTCGCCATGGCAGCGCGACCGTGACCGGATCATCCATTCCTCGGCCTTTCGCCGCTTGAAGCACAAGACCCAGGTTTTCGTCGAACAGGAAGGCGACGCCTATCGCGGCGATTATTTCCGCACCCGCCTGACCCACACGATCGAGGTGGCCCAGGTCGCCCGCACCATCGCTGGTACGCTTGGCCTGAACACCGATCTGGCCGAGACCGTCGCCCTGGCCCACGATCTTGGCCATCCGCCCTTTGGCCATACGGGCGAGGACGCGCTGGCGCTTCTGATGGCCCCCTATGGCGGCTTTGACCATAACGCGCAGGCGTTGCGGATCGTCACCCGGCTGGAACGCCATTACGCGGGCTTCGACGGGCTGAACCTGACATGGGAAGCGTTAGAGGGCATCGCCAAGCATAACGGCCCGGTCGAGGCGCCCTACCCCTACGCATTGGCCGAGGTCAACGCCCAGTGGGATCTGGAGCTGCAGACCAATGCCAGCGCCGAGGCGCAGGTCGCGGCAGTGGCCGATGACATCGCCTATAACCACCATGACCTGCATGACGGGCTGCGCGCCGATCTGTTCACCGAGGCCGATCTGGCCGAACTGCCCGTCGTCGGCCCCGCCTTCGCCGAGGTCGACGAAAAACATCCCGGCCTTGACCCCGACCGCCGCCGGCACGAAGCGCTGCGCCGCGTCTTCGGCGTCATGGTCGAAGACGTCATCGCCGTGGCGCAGAACCGCCTGACCGCGCTGCAACCCAAATCCGTGGACGAGATCCGCGCGATGGAGGGGCCGATCATTCGCTTCTCCAAGCCGCTGTATCAGAACCTGAAGGCGATCAAGTCCTTCCTGTTCACCCGCATGTATCGCGCGCCCTCCGTCGTGGATGAACGCAAGCTGGTCACGGGGATGCTGAATGATCTGTTTCCGCTGTTCATGTCGAACCCGGAAATGTTGCCCGAACATTGGCGTCCCGGCGCGTTCGCGGCCTCGGAAACCGAACGCGCGCGGATCGTGCTGGATTATGTCGCCGGCATGACCGACCGCTATGCCATGGCGGAATGGGAAAGGCTTTGCGCCCAGGGCTGAGGCCCCCGCGCAAAGCCAGTTTTCACGCGCGCAGATTAGTGCCCGGCATGAGGGTCGGCCTCGCCCTCGGCGGGGACGGCGCCTTCGGGCGCGTCCATGCCTTCGCGCGGGGTCGGCTTGTATTCGGGATCGTTCTTCTCCAGCCAGCCCTGCATGAAGGCAATCTCTGCCTCTTGCGCGGCAATGACTTCCTCGGCCAGCTTCTTCACCTCGGGATCGTCGCCCTGTTCCAGCGCGATCCGCGCCATGGCCACCGCGCCCTGATGATGCGGGATCATGCCGCGGATGAAGTCGATATCAGCATCGCCCGAATAGGGGATCGCCATATCGTGGTGCATGGCATTCATCGCCTCGACATAGGCGACGGTCGAGGGCGTGGCACCTTCCGGTTCCCCCTGCATCTGCATCGGCGCGGCCGGGGCTTCGGCTGGTGCATCACTTGCAGTCTGGGCGATTCCCATCCCCGCGACAGCCGTCAGCGCTGCGGCCAGTGTGGTCGAGGTCAGGCCGGTACGGTCCATGCTGTTTCCTTTCACGGCAATTGCATCGGCCCCAACGCGACCCGGCCATCGCCGGTTCACCGGATCCGTGAAATCACCGCCCCAAGCACCGTTTGCGGTCGTCAGCGCAGGAAGATCAACGCCATGCCGGCCACGGCAATCGCCGCACCCAGCCAGCTTGTGGCGCTTGGCCGCGCGCCGGTAACGATCCACAGCCCCGGCAGGATGAACACGGGCGACAGCGCCGACAGCGTCGACACGATCCCGACCTTGCCGCCCTGCAAGGCAAACAGCAGCAGCGACATGCCGATCGCCATGGCCAGTATCCCCGACCCGGCCAGCAGCGCGAACAGCCGCAGATCAAGCTTGCCCTGCGGTTTGACCTGGCGGATCGGCAGCGCCACCAGCACCGACAGGCAGACGGCCGCCGTCGCCACCCGGATCAGGCTGGCCGCGAAGGGATCGACGCCCTGTTCCATCACCGGGCGCGCGATCAGCGAACCGGCGGCCTGCGCCAATGCCGCGATCAGCCCCAGCAGGATACCGATACTGACAGAGCCGCGCACGGCCTCGAAACTGTGGCTGCCGCTGCGGCCGGGCCGCCCCAGCACGGCCAGACCGACCCCCGACGCGCACAGGAACACCCCCATCCATGCCGCAGCGCTGAGGCTTTCGCCCAACACCGCCCAGCCCAGAATAGCCGCAATCGGCGCATTCAGCGCGAACAGTGCCCCGGCACGGCGCGGCCCCAACCGGCTGACACTGCCAAACAGCAGCGTGTCACCCACGAATATCCCGACGATACCCGACAGAATCAGCGGCCAGACATGCGCCACGGTCACGCCATGCCACATGCCGCCCAGCCAGACGATCAGCACCAGCACCAGCGTCGTGAAGACCTGCCGATAACAATTGAAGGCGAAGGTGCCCAGACGCTGCAACGGCGGGGCGACCATCAGCCCGGTCAGCGCCCAGCAAATCGCCGCGCCAATCGCCGCAAGCTCGTATATCGGCAAAACCATGTCTACCGCGTCCATCATTTCGCAAGTCGGTGAACCCGCACCCCTCGGGCGCGTTTATCTGGCAGATACAGGAGGACAACATGATTACCAAGACTGGTTCTGCTAAATGGCAAGGTGATCTGAAGACCGGAAAGGGCGAGGTTTCGACCCAATCGGGCGCGCTGTCGGCACAGCCCTACGGCTTTGCCACCCGCTTCGAAGATCAGCCCGGCACCAACCCCGAAGAACTGATCGGCGCGGCGCACGCATCCTGCTTTTCGATGGCGCTGTCCAAGGCGCTTGGCGATGCGGGCGTGACTGATGTGACGATCGAAACGACCTCGGCCGTGTCGCTGGACAAGGAGGGCGAAGGGTTTGCGGTGAAGAAGGCGGCTCTGACCTCGACCGTGTCGGGCAATGGCGACCGGGCGGCCATCGAACAGGCAGCGCAGGGTGCCAAGGACAATTGCCCGATCTCCAAGCTGCTGAACACAGAGATCACACTGGATCTGACCATCACATGATGTACATCCGCTACGGTTTTGACATCACCATCGAAAGCGACGCACCGATCTCGATGCTGTTGCAGATGTCGGTCAGGCCCGAACGGCAGCTTGACCTGCTGGGGATCGAGGAGTTTTCCACGAACCCCGGCGTGCCCTATTCGACCTTTGTAGACGAGTTCGGGAATCACTGTCGAAGACTGTCCGCGCCCGGCGGTCTGTTCCGCATGCAGAAGACGGCGCTGATCACCGATAGCGGCCTGCCAGAGCCGGATTTCCCTGACGCGCAGGAAATGCCCATTCAGGCGTTGCCCGATGATGTGCTGCACTTCCTGCTGCCATCACGCTACTGCGATTCCGATCTGCTGATGCAGCCGGCATGGGATTTGTTCGGACAGATCCCGCCGGGTTGGGACCGGGTACAGGCGATCATGGACTGGACCCATGACCACATCAAATTCAACTATCAGGATGCCGACGCGACCCGCACGGCCAAGGACGCGTTCGAACAGGGCAAGGGCGTTTGCCGCGATTTCGCCCATCTGGCCATCGCCTTCTGCCGCGCGATGAATATCCCGGCGCGCTATGTCAACGGATATCTGGGCGATTTCGGCATCCCGGCGCCGCCGGATCCAATGGACTTCGCGGCCTCGGTGCAGGTTTATCTGTCTGGTCGGTGGTGGGATTTCGATCCGCGCAACAATATCCGCCGGATCGGACGGCTGCCGGTTGGATACGGGCGCGATGCGACCGACGTGGCGTTGATTTCCAGCTTTGGCCAGCACCGTTTGGTGAATTTCACCGTCATCACAGATGAGGTGGATGCAGAGGGCAACATCATCCCTCCGATGAAAAAGGCGGCGGCGGAGTAACCGCCACCGCCCCCTATCAGTAAACGATGCTGCCCGTCCCCGCTGGCAGCGCGCCATAGGGCAGCCAGACGGTCTTCCACTGGACCGCGTGATCCAGATAGGCGCGCCCCTGCCCGACGGGCTTCGACCAATCGCGATTGGCGAAAGACCAGACCGGCTTCAGGTTGCCGGTCGAAGCCTTCTCGACCGCCGCCGCACCTTCCGCGCCGCAGAACCACAGCGCGGCCACATCGTCATGCTGGGCCAGTACCTGCGCCAGTTCGTCTTTCGGACCCGACACGATATTGACCACGCCGCCCGGCAGGTCCGAGGTATCGAAGACCTGCGCCAGATCGAAAGCCGCGACCGGATCATCCTGCGCCGGGATCACCACGACGCTGTTGCCCATGGCAATGGCGGGCGCGACGAGGCTGATGAACCCCAGCAGGGGCGCGTCGTTCGGGCAAACGATGCCAATGGTCCCAAAAGATTCCGGGATCACGTTGACCAGATAGTTCGGCTTGGTCTGGACGTTCATCCCGTCATATTTGTCGGCCCATGCGGCATAGAAGAACAGCCGCTGAATCGCCGCATCCACGGGTTTTGCGCCATGTTTCTTCGCCAGATCATCGCGGCGCTGGGACAGGTTTTCAGCAATGAAATACAGCACCTGCGCACGGGCATGGCCGCCCATCGCCGCCCATTTGGTGGCCTTCTTCGCTGCCTCGACTGCATTGCGGATGTCCTTGCGATTGCCAAGCGGCACCAGATCGCCGGATGCCGCGCGATAGCTGGCCCCACCATCGGGCCGCTTCTGCGCACCACCGATATACAGCTTTTCGGTGCGGTCGATGCCGCCCGCCGCACTAGCGCCATCCAGCACCGCCTTGGGCGCGGGAGCGGCCTTTTCCTTCGCCTCGGCAATCTTGGGACCGCTGAGATAGTCCAGCAGGCCAACCCGCCCGCCTTCGCGACCGTAACCGGATTCGCGCATGCCGCCGAATGGGGCGGCGGCGTCGAACATGTTCGCGCCGTTGATCCAGACCACCCCCGCCTTGACCGAGGCCGCCAGGTCGGTCGCGACCGTGGCGCTTTCGGACCAGATCTGCGCGGCCAGACCGTAGCGCGTGTTGTTGGCCAGACTGATCGCCTCATCCGCGGTGCGGAAGGTGGTCAGGGTGGCGATGGGGCCAAAGATCTCTTCGCTCCATGCCGGGTTGGCGGGCGAGACCTGACGCAGATAGCCGGGCGCGATGAAGCAGGCATCGCCCGGCGCACCGCCGATCAGATCGGCACCGGCTGCAATGGCCTGCGCGGTCAGGCCCAGAATGCGGTTCTTCTGCACCGGGTGGACAATCGCGCCGACATCGGTGGATTTGTCCAGCGGAGGGCCAACGCGCAGCGTCGCCAGACGGCGTTGCAACAAGGTCTCGAACCGCTCTGCCACGGCTTCGGCCACCAGAATGCGCGAACCCGCACAGCAGACCTGGCCCTGATTGAACCAGATGGAATCCACGACGCCTTCGACGGCTGCGTCCAGATCGGCATCCTCCATCACGATGAAGGGCGACTTGCCGCCCAGTTCCAGCGTCAGACGCTTGCCCGTCCCAGCAGTCGCGGCACGGATCGCACGCCCCACCTCGGTCGAGCCGGTGAAGGCGATCTTGTCCACCTCGGACGCCACAATCGCCGCCCCGGTCTCTCCATCGCCGGTGACGATATTGACGACGCCCTTGGGCAGCCCGACCTCCTGACAGATCTCGGCAAAGGCAAGCGCCGTCAGCGAGGTATATTCGGCAGGTTTCAGCACCACCGTATTGCCCGCCGCAATCGCCGGCGCGATCTTCCATGCCAGCATCAGCAGCGGGAAGTTCCACGGGATGATCTGGCCCGCCACGCCGATGGCTGAGTGGTCGGGGAATTCATCGGCCATCAGCTCGGCCCAGCCTGCGTGATGATAGAAGTGGCGCACCACCAGCGGGATGTCGGCATCGCGGCTTTCGCGGATCGGCTTGCCGTTATCCATGCTTTCCAGCACCGACAGGAAGCGTTCACGCTTTTGAATCGTGCGTGCGATTGCATAAAGATATTTCGCGCGTTCGTGCCCCGGCAGGCCGGCCCATTTCGGCTGCGCGCGGCGCGCGGCCTTGACGGCGGTATCCACGTCTTCCGCCGTGCCCTGGCTGATCTGGGCCAGCACGGTCCCGGTCGCCGGATCGGTCGTATCGAAGCCGTCGCCCGGCTTGGTAAAGCTGCCATTGATGAAATGGCCGAATTTCGGGTGAGCCTTGAGCCAGTCGCGCACGGCGCTGCTGTCCTCGACCGAGGGGCCATATTCCATCGTTTGCATGATCTCGCTCACAGTCGGCATGTTATCCCTCAGGCCATGGTCAGGCGGTGCGACGCGGCATAGCGGCCGGTCACGTAATGGCTGATCTGGCGTTCCAGATCGCCCAGAAGCGAGCTTGCGCCGATGCGGAACAGCTCCGGGCGCGTCCAATCGTCGCCGAGTTCTTCCTTCATCAGAACCTGCCAGGCAATCGCGTCCTTCGAGGTCTTGAGGCCGCCCGCAGGCTTGAAGCCGACCTTGAAGCCGGTCTGGTCCTGATAATCACGGATCGCCCTGCACATCACCAGCGACACCGGCAGCGTGGCATTGACGCCTTCCTTGCCAGTCGAGGTCTTGATGTAGTCGCTGCCCGCCTGCATGGCGACATGGCTGGCCTTGGCGACATTTTCCAGCGATTTCAGGTCACCGGTCGCAAGGATCGCTTTCATCCGGGCAGGCCCGCAGGCCTCGCGCATGGCGCGCATCTCGTCATATAGCGCGGTCCAGTTGCCTTGCAGGACATGGGCGCGGGTGATGACGATGTCGATTTCGTCCGCGCCCTGGTCGATGGCATAGCGGATTTCCGCAAGCCGCAGATCAAGCGGCATCAGCCCGGCCGGGAAACCCGTCGCCACGCTAGCGACCGGCACCCCCGAATTCCCAAGCGCGCGCTTGGCCGCGCCCACCATCGTCGGGTAGACGCAGACAGCGCCCGTGGTCAGGCTGTCCACCCCCATCGCGGCCAGCTGGTCCGGCGCGATCGGTTGCATCGCCTTGGCGCACAGGCGCGCCACGCGGTCCTCGGTATCGTCGCCCGCCAATGTGGTCAGGTCGATGCAGCGGATCGCATTCAGGATCCAGGCTGCCTGCCATTCCTTCTTCAAACTGCGCCGCACCGGCAGCGTCGCCGCCCGGCGTTCGACCGCCGGGGTGTTGATGCGGATCTGATCGAACCATTCCGGCGTCAGATCGGTGCCGGGATTGGGTTTCGTATGGGACATACTGTTCTCGCGTCGATTTAGACGGTCACGGTAGCGGGCGATTTAGCACGCGACAAGCGGCGTCGCTATACCACCTTCACCACCTTGCGCACTGGCCTGTGGGTAACGGGCGACGTTCAAAAATTTGAGGTCTCCAGGGGGCGCAGTTTAGGAGGTGCCAGGATCACAGATAAGCGCGGCAAATTCCGCCTGCTCCTCGTCTGCGTCAAAACGATAGGTCATTAGCGCCACGTTCCAGAAGCGGGTCTCGACATCCACAGGCGAGCGCCCTTCCTTAACCGGGAGGTCGGTCGCGAGCTCATCCAACGGCGAGCGCCCTTCCTTAACAACGAGGGCGGTCGCAAGCTCATCGACACATCTGCGATGCACGGAAAGAGTGTTGCTAACATGCGCCCCCATACGACCAAGCGCAATCGCCTCGGGCCAGGGTTCAAAGTCATAAGCCGCGGCATGTTCGTCGATCCAGTTCTGCGCAGCATCGGCCATTGCTGCCGAGGGCGTTGGCAACCTGTCACCGAGGACCTGTGCGCGATGTTTTTCGCCAAACATCGCGATCATTGCATCATCGAGATACGCCCCCACCGTGCATTCCCAATTTGCATGCCCCCCCGCGTCAGCAAGTACGCTCAGATTATGCGTCGGATGGAGGTATGTTATCTTGTGCATCGCCAGGCCGGGTATGCTCCCATACGCGTCAATCACACGCTGAACGTCTTCGGGAATGGTAAATTCGTCCTGCAACTGGCTTTGATCACCCTTCAGTACGAATGACAGGCAGGCCGTCATATACTGATCCGTCAGTTGTTCGAACTCTTGACCCGAGGCGGGAAGCGACATTCCGCCAAGAAGTGCAGCAGCAACCGGCCCAGCTGCCTTGTTGAAAAGCATGATACGTTTTCCTCGATTGATTCTGATTAGATGACAATCATCGCATCAAGTGACTGACATGCCTCAACTTCGGTGATGGCAGGGCAGTAAGAGGCGGGATCGCTCTACTTCGGATCGCGCGGCTTGCCCTTCCAGGTATCCAGCCAGCCGGTAAAGCCTTCGCGCGCCTCGTTGAATTCGGTCGAAACGCGGTCCATCGCGGCATCGGCGCGGGCATCGACATTGTCGACGGCGGCACCGACGCGCTTGGCTGCCGGATCAATGGTGCGTTCGCGGAACTGGTTCCACATCCGCCAGATCAGCGCCAGGAACGCGCCCAGCACGACCAGGATCAGCATCGCGGGCCAGTTCAGCGGCGATTCATTCGGGCCGGCGACCTGCTTGATCGAAATCGCGTTCGGATAGACCGAGAAGAACGGGATACGCCAGCCATAGGCGGTGACACTGACCCATTGCGGATTGGCCGAGTCGGAACGGAAATTCGTCGCCTCGGCATGCAGGTTCGAACTGTCATACTTGAAATAGGGCGGCCAGATCCAACCGGTATCCTCATTGCGATAGACGAAGACCTTGCCGTTCGGACGCACCGTTTCGATAAAGCGGATGTCGCGCTGACCGGCGGCATTTTCAACTGTGCCGGTGTCGGCCGAGGCATAGAAGATCGCGTTGGCCCCGACATCGGTCAGCCGGTTATAGGTGTTGGTGATGCGCACCGTGTTCTTGCTGGGCAGTGCGTAATCCAGAAACAAAAAAACGGTGACGCCCAGCAGAACGCCCAGTGTAACCTTGATGTAATGCATTATGGGCGACGCCTCCTTATTGCACGTTCACGTACCACGCGATCACCGCGATGACGATCGTCGGGATCACGAAAACAAGCGCAAGCAGCCGCGCTTTCAGCGTCTTCTGAAACCCTACCATCGAACGCCGCACGAAGGCCCTTCGTTCCTCGCTATCGCCGGCGCGGTCGGGATGGCGGCGGTCCCATTCCTTTTCCAGCGCTTCCGCCTTGGTGGAGCGCAGATAGACCGTCAGCAGGGCATAGAAGATCGCTTCGATCACGAACAGGATGACGGCTAGCCGGATAATCGCCATGAATTACTTCCCCCATGGGCCGCGTAGCGCGGGTTTGGATGGCTGCACGGCATCCGCGTTCCAGCGCAATCCCTCCGCGCCGCTGCGCCAGCCGCCACCGCCCTGTTCGGTCAGACGCGTGCCGGATGCCGCCTTCACCGGCCCCCATGGACCGCTGGCCGGCATGGCAGAGGCGACCGGCTCTGCCATGCCCGGCTCTGGTCCGAAAAGCGCCTCGCGGGTGCCCTGCTTGTCGATCTGGTATTCGCGGGCCAGCTGGTTCGCGACATATTCCTTTTTCGCCTCGTCCCAGGTCTGGTAGCGCTTGTAGAACAGGGGCTTGTGCATGATGAACAACGCACGCACGTCATGCGGGGCCAGTTCCGTCAGCATCTGGTTGACCAGATCGCGGGTCGGCCCGGCACTGGCGCGGATGGCATAGAAATAGGCCGGATCGGCGCTGTCGATCACCGGCCAGTCCCCGCCTTCCTCGGCATAGCGCAGCAGCGCCGACAGCCCGCGGATCTCACCCGGCAGCCCCGAGCCCATCCGCGCCGCCGCCCGGCGCAGGGCCGAGCGCGTGCCGTCGCCGGTATCGATCCCCAGCTTGACCGCCGCATCGACCAGCACGAAATCGATCTTCTGGCGCAGGATCGCCGCGCCGTCCGCACCCTTGGCGGTGATGATCGGTTCGGCAAGCGCATTGCGCGCCAGCCACATCGCCACCGCATTGGTGTCCTGAAGCGCGATCACCTTCACGCCCGGCAGTTCGGTGTCGAATTGCGGGTCGGTGAAGGCCGAAGGATCGGTGAAGATCATCGCCTTTTCGCGCGGGGACCGGAAAACATAGACACCGCCGAAAAGCGAGGTCCAGAAATCCGGCACCTCGTATTCGCCGACCTCCAGATGGACCGGGTTGCGGATCACGTCGCCGGTTTCCTTGGCCTGTTCGATCATCCGCGCGATCAGCACATCGTCATACCAGCCCCCCGGCTCTGCCCGGAAACGCTGGATCAGCGCGGTCAGCTTGTCGGCGCCGGCGACATGGTTGCCGGTGGTGTCGGCGCTGATGCGGATGCGATTGATCTGCAACAGATCGGCGGGCGTCTTCACCTGCCAGACCATATCGTCCATCTCGCCCACCACGGCGTCGCGGGCGGTCAGGCTGAACAGCTGGTTTTCGTTATCCTGAATGAACTTCTGCAACAGATCCCGCAGGACCGAGAGATCCGCATTCAGCAGCGGCGCGGTCTTCTGTTCCGTAGTCAGCAGGATGAACTGCCGATGCGCGCCTTCGGGGTTGAGGTAATCGAGATCGCCGATCTCGTCCCCCACCTCGGGCGAGTATCCCGCAAGGTCGATATGAAATTCCGGCAGCTGCGTTTCCTTGCCGGTAATCAGCTTCAACGCCCGATTATAGCGCGCCACCCATGCCGGGCTGTCCACCCGGATCATGTTGCCGAACATCAGGCCTTTTTCGATGAGGCGTTTCATCGCGATCCCCCACCTTTCGTTCGGATGTCTTCTTTGATCCGGTCCCAGCCGCGGTTGAGAATTGCCTGTGATAGCTCCACGATTTTTGCTGAACTTGCTTCGTCGCTGCCGTCGAGAAGTTCCCTCCTAAATGATCGTATTTCGCGAAGGAGATCTACTGAATTTGGGTCGTCCATATTCAACATCATCATGATCTCATGCAAACATAGTGACAGCTGTTGGGCACGCTGACGTTTTTGCTCATCCGTCGGTGCATCAGTATCCTGATATAAAATAGTCATCAGAGCCAGAAAGTCGGCCAATCTTGTCCTGAGTCGATCAAGCCACGCCTGTCGAAACTCAGCGATCTTCATTTCCTGCGCTAATCTTCGGTTGGCAGCGTGCGCTTGGTTGGCTGTCCAAGCCCCCCACAGAGCAGCTCCAGCTGCAATGCATGCGACGGCAACGGGAATGAAAATTGACCACTCGATCTCTTTCACATCACCCCTCCTTGAACCGCTTCTGCGCCTCGGCCATGCGCTCCATCCCGCGAACCGCCTCCTCAATCGCTGTCTCGTCGCTGCTATCGGCATAGCGCCATTCGCTGTCGGCGTAGCGGTTGATTTCCTGCGCGATCATCTCGCGGGTGATGGGCTGGCGCAGGGCCTCGATCATTTCCAGCTTGCGGGCATAGGGCTGGTGCATGAACGGCTCGGGCGAGGTGAACCATTCGTCGGGCATGTCGAAATCCATGCTGCGCGCCTTGATCGCGTCGGTGATGTTCTTGATGGCGCGGCCGGTGAAGCGTTCATCCGCCACCGAAATTGCGTGCAGATAGGTGCCGAACTCGGCAAGCGTATCCAGCGGGCCGGTCTGGGCGGTGACCTCGGACCAGACCTTTGCAAGCCCGGCCTCCTGCGGCTGATTGTGCTTTTCAAGGCTGTCGGCCACGGCGGTCTTGATGGCCTGCGCTTTCATCAGTTCATGCTCGCCCACGGGGATGTCGTGGCGCTTGCCCAGAAGCAGGGACAGGATGTCGATATAATCGGCCTGCGTCTTCGGCCCGTCGATCAGGAAGCGCGCGCCGGCCCGCTGTCGCAGCGCGTCGTCGATGGATTCGGCATAGTTCGAAAACATCCCGAAGGTCGCATTGCCGCGCACGATGGTGCTGGCACCGGCAAACGCCTCCATCAGCACGGCGGTGATCTCCTGCTGGCCGGATGAGGACTGCTTGTCGCCGCGCTTGCCGGCGATCTGGTCGATATCGTCAATGGTGCCAAAACCGATCACGCCGGGGTCGATGACATTATTGATAAAGGCGCGGGCGTTCTGGCCCGACTTGCCCTGATAGCTGTCGACATTGTCGATGGACAGGTTCGCATAGCGGAAGGGATAGCCCGCGACGGTGCAGTAATCGTTCAGCAGACCGGCCATCATCTGGATCAGCGTCGTCTTGCCGGTGCCGGGCTTGCCGTCGCCAAGGAAGGTATAGATGAACCCGCCGAGTTCGACGAAGGGGTTCATCCGCTTGTCGAAATCGTAAGCAACCAGCATCCGCGCCAGCCGCATCATCTGGTGTTTGGCGATGGCGTTGCCGACGACCTCCTCGGGCTTTTTGAAGGCCAGTTGCACGGGCTTGCCGCGCGCCTTGGTGGCGGGGGCATAGCCTGCGATGGGGAAATCATCCGCCGCAACACGCCAGCTTGCGCCGGTGAAGGCGCCGGTGCGGGGCGTGCTTTCGGCGCGAGCCTGAACGGCGGCCGACAGCGCCTCGGCATACGCGATGACGGTGGCGATCAGGGTCTTGTCGTCATGGGCAGTGCGCGACAGGTTCTGATCCAACTCCCACAGTGCGCCTTGCAGGGCGGTCAGGGGGTTGTCGGTCAGCAGCTCATCCGCCGTGATGCCTTCTACCGTTTCGGGGCCGGCATGTTCGGCCAGCAGAAAGGCGGTCGCGTTGGCAAAGACCGACAGCGCCGCCAGCGATTCCGCTGCCAGCAATTCGCCGAATTCGCCCCGCTTTTCGGCGGGAAGACGGCCTTCCAGATTGGCGCGCTTCAGTTCCGCCGCGCCGGAACGCGCCGCGACCTCATCCACCACCGCCAGCGAAATCGCCAACGCCCGGCGCAGCGCACGCGCCACCGTTGCAGCGGCGGGAGAGGCCAGGTCGTCGCCCCCCACCCCTTCGATGCGGTCAATCAGCTGGGTGCCTTCGGGACGCGCCGTGGCGACCGAACGCCCAGCCAGTCCGGGCGTGGTGGACCGGAAGCGTGTCGTACGCGGAATACCGGGCGAGCGTTCGGGCTGCGCGGCTGGTGCCGCCGCCTTGCCCAGACGCGGCGCGTGGTCAAAGCCGTTCAGCAGCGACAAGGCCTGCGGGTAATGGGCGCGAATCTCGGCCTCGGGCAATTCCATTTCGTTGCGAACGTCCATTCAGTCCTCTTTAGTCCACAGGTCCGGATAATGGGTGACAAAGCCGTCGGCATCGACGGTCAGATCCGCTGCAAATCCGGGCGAGGCGTAGTGCCAGCCCGCATCCGTGCGGCGATAGGTCTGCGGCAGGCGTTTCAACGCCCAGTCCGAGGTATCAAGCCAGACTGCCGCAATCGAAGCCTCGTCCTGCCGCGTCTGGCGCAGACGGCGGATCGGCAGGGTGTTGGTTGCGGGCGTGAAGCCGAGGTCAATGTCCTGCAAGCCGGTGAAATCGGGCAGCGCCTCGCCATTCAGCCGCCACTCGCCGCTTTCGTTGCGATGAATCGACATGGTCAGGTCGCGGGCCCCGACGCGCCCCTGCAGCCGCACGGAGCGGGTGATCCAGTCACTGTCTGCCGCGACATGATAGGCCAGATGCGCAGGCCCCTGCGGGTCTTGCCAGACAGCAACACCCTCCAACAGCCGCAAATCGCCATCCTGCCAGATCCGGCAGGCGTCATGGCCGGGCAGATCCAGCCTGCGCCACAGGATCTGCGCTTGGCCCGACATTCAGCGATAGCCCCGCGCGCCGCCACCCGGCAGCGGCACGTATTTGCGCATCCGCCGGAAGCCCGCCGGGTCCAGTTCCGCCAGCGCCTGATAGGGGCGCGCGGGCAGGATCAGCGCGCGTTCAACGCCCGAGGCACCCTGCCCCACTCCGCCCGCATCCAGCGGATCCAGCTTGAATATCTGGCGTTCCGTCACCCCGAAGAAACCCGTGGATTCCATGATCGCGCGTTCGGCCTGCAAATCCTCGATGGTCAGCGCCATGGCCCAGTCCTCGCCCGAGGGCGCGCGAGCGTTTTCCAGCACCTCGCGGATCGGACCTTCCTGGGTGGTAAATTGCTGCGAATAGATCGGCCCCAGCAGGATCCGGCGCAGACGGTGCGGGTGCAGATTGCTGAAATCGCGGTCAAAGCCCTGCGCGATGGTCAGCAGTTGCAGGCCAGTCACCGACTGGGCCAGCAGATGCGCACGCACCTCGGGCCAGCGCTTGCTGTCTTCGACCAGCGGGCGCCGCCCGCTGTCATCGCAATCCATCAGATACAGCACCGGCACATTCAGCTGGCTGTCATAGACCGCCCAATGGATCAGCCAGCGGCGGCGATTGCCGGCATCCGACAACCAATAGGCCTGCGGATGCATCTGTGGCCAGAACAGTCCGCCCTTGGCCAATGCCTCGTAATAGAAGCGTTGGGACAGCGCATATTGCAGCCGCGTCGGAATGGTCAGGTCGCCGACGATCTGGCGGATCATGTCATCCTTGATCTGATCGGCGTCTGGCGTACGCCCAAGCTCGGCCGAGGCCTGCGCCGCGTCCGCGGCCATCTGCGCGATCTCGGACCAGACCGGATAGCCCGATTCGTGAATGTCGATGGTCAGGAACTTCCGCAACGGCCCATCGACCCGGCCCGAGACCAGATATTTCATCGACAGCGCCTGCACCGATTCCAGCATCGCATGCAGATAGGACTGGATCACCTCGGTTTCGGTCTGGGTGAACAGGCGGTCACGCACCGTCTCCGCCAGCGCCGAGGGCAGCGTCGCATAGATCAGCCGCAGCTTTCGAAAATAGCGCCGTGCTATCAGATCGTCGTCAAGTTGCCGGTGATCCGCGTCCAGTGTGCCTGTTTCAGCCATGAGTCTACCGCCTATCACCTCTCATCTTGATCGACATCCGCGAACCGCCAGGCATCGCCCAACTCATCACCAGACGGCCTTGGAGCCTGCTTAAGGTCACGTCCCCAGATCTCGCCGGGAACGCCGAAGCGTTCCCTTCGGCTCAGCCGCCATACAGGTTCTTGTCGTGCTTCTCGACGATCTCGCTGAAGCGGCGGGCAAAGCGTTCATCCGCCTTGGCCTTTTCCTCCAGCACCTTGCGGGCGAAGACCATGTGGTCGCCGTGGGCTTCCAGCATGTCGGCCATGCGGTCATTGGTCGCGGTTCCGATGGCGGCCATCTGCGCCTGCGCCTGCTGGTCGGTCTTCACCCCGATTTCGTTGATGCGGTGGGCCACGTCCTGCTGCTGGGCAGTTTTCAGCGATTTGGTCAGCGCATCATACAGAACCACGCGCTGCTTGGTGTCCGTCTGCAACTTGTTGATCAGCACCATCTGGGTCGCGGCCTGGTTCTGCAGTGAATCGACCCAGGTCTTGCCGGCCTCGATATAGCGTTCCAGCGTCTGCGATTTCGCCAGCGCAACCTGTTCGTCCTGAACCAGCGCGTTATGTTCCTTGTTGGCGTTTGCCAGTTCCGTTTCCAGCCGGGTGCGGTCGCTGGGATCGGTGGTGGTGGCAACCTTGTTTTCCAACTCGATCAGTTGCGGGTCCATGGCCTTGATGCGCTCGCGCAGCGATTCCAGGGTGTCAACGGTCGCTTCGCGCTCGTCCAGCGTCCCGGTCAGGTTCGCCTCGACCTTGGCCTTCTGTTCGTTCAGCTGGGTCAACTGGTCCTGCAACAGCCGGGTAATCACATCGGATTTGGAAATTAGATCCTGCAGCTTGTCGTCGATGGACGCCGTGCGCAGGCGTTCCTGCCGCATCGCCTCGGACTTGCCGCCGGCGAAGATGCCGACGAATTTTTCCCAGCCGGTCTTGGACCGCATCTCCTCGAAATCCTTCGAGAAGCCGGCGGTCACATCGTCCAGCCCCATGATCAGCTCGGCGATATTGGCGTTCATCACCTCGGTATGGGCGTTCACATCCGCCAGCGTCGCGTTGGCGATGTCGATCGAGGGCTGTTCGACGCCGGCGCGCGCGGTCGCCTGATCCAGCTTGCTGGTCACTTCCGCCATCTTTTGCTGGGTCAAAACGATCTGCTTCTGCGTGTCGGTCATTTGCTGGTCGAGCGATGCCATCCATCTACCCCCTGATACTGAAATTCCAAAGGACTCTATGCGCTAACGCCCCAAGCACAAGCCCTGTTCCTCGAATTCAGGTGGCTGGACAGGGCGATTTTCGCAGGTCAATCTGGACCGCATGGATGCCCTGAACCAAGCCATTCTGTCCCGCCGCGATGACCTGATCCGCCTGACGCAGGATCTGATCCGTATCCCGACCCTGAACCCGCCGGGCCAGTATTACCGCGACATCTGCGAATATCTGGAGGCGCGGCTGGCACCCAAGGGCTTCAGCTGCGAACTGGTACGCGCCACCGGTGCGCCCGGCGACAGCACCGCTTATCCGCGTTGGAACATCGTGGCCCACCGGCAGGGCGGGCGTCCCGGTGACTGCGTGCATTTCAACAGCCATCACGATGTGGTCGAGGTCGGGCGGGGCTGGACCCGCGACCCCTTCGGGGGCGAATATGTGGCCGAGGAAGACCGCATCTATGGCCGCGGAGCCTGCGACATGAAAGGCGGGCTTGCGGCATCCATCATCGCGGCAGAGGCCTTTGTCGACAGCTTCCCCGATCATGCTGGCCGGGTCGAGATTTCAGCCACCGCGGATGAGGAATCGGGCGGTTATGGCGGCGTGGCATTCCTGGCCGAACAGGGTGCATTTGCCCATGTCGACCACGTCATCATCCCCGAACCCCTGCACAAGGATCGCATCTGCCTTGGCCATCGCGGCGTCTGGTGGGCCGAGATCGAGACCCAAGGCCGCATCGCCCACGGCTCGATGCCTTTCCTTGGCGACAGCGCCATCCGGCACATGGGCGCCGTGCTGGAGGAGATGGAGGCCACGCTTTATCCCCTGCTCGCCGGCAAGCGGACGGAGATGCCGGTGATCCCTGAAGGCGCGCGGTCCTCGACGCTGAACATCAACGCGATCCATGGCGGCGCGCCGGATCTGGGCGCCGAATTCACCGGCCTGCCCGCCCCTTGCGTCGCCGACAGCTGCCGCATCACCATCGACCGCCGCTTTCTGATCGAAGAAGACCTCGATCAGGTCAAGGCAGAGATCACTGCCCTGATGGAACGCGTCCGCGCCCGTCGCCCGACCTTCCGTTACCAGATCCGAGACCTGTTCGAGGTGGTGCCCTCAATGACCGACCGCGACGCTCCCGTCGTGCGCACCACTGCCGCCGCGATCGAACGCGTGCTGGGCTTGCAGGCCGGTTATGTCGTCAGCCCCGGCACTTACGACCAGAAGCATATCGACCGGATCGGCAAGCTGAAAAACTGCATCGCCTACGGCCCCGGCGTGCTGGAAATGGCCCATCAGCCCGACGAATGGGTCGGCGTGGATGACATGCTGGATTCCGCCCGGGTCATGGGGCTGGTTCTGGCCGATCTGTTGCTGGTGAACAACTAGGGCGCGGCAGGTCGATCCGATGATCGGCATGGCTGCGCGTGCAGGCCGCGACGCCTCGCCTGACGAGCCGATCAGCCAGTGATGGCCGCCGCAACCGGCGGCCAAGGATTTATCTTATGCCGCAAGCAGCGTGCCGCCATTGTTGTAAACACGCCCGCCAACCATCGCCCCCAAGCGGACGATGGCACCGGATTCGATGCGCAAGTCACCATTGACCAGACCGTTCAGCACCAGCTCGACCCCTTTGGCGACGGTCACGTCCCCGCCGATCAGGCCATCGAATTCGCCGCTTTGGGAAAACAGATGATCACCCGCAATCGCGGGCCGTTTCGTAGACATGGCAGTGTCTCCAACGCGTCTATCAATACCGGAATTGTCCCATCGGCGGGAGCTTGGATCAAGCTTTCAGATGTTAATGCGCCATCCGCCGCCGAAAGTTTCCGGCCAGATACATGAAAGCATGTTTTCGTGACATTCACGTTACGAATGCCGCCCGATTTTCATTTAACTGCCGACCGCGCGGCAGGTGACAAGGACAGCAGCCCGCAAAGGCGCGCGGAAAGAATTGCAGTCAGGCGGCACGGTCAAGTCGGGATCATGCGCCGCTCAGACCTCGACCGTCTCGGCACCCCAGATTGCGGGCAGGACATGATCGCGCGTCAGCGGGGCGAAGATGAAGCCATCGCGCTCATCCGGCAGGATCCAGCGGGCTTCCTCGATCTCGGCCTGCGCGCAGACTTCGGCATCGGTATCGAGGCGATAAAGCTCGGCGATGACACGGGCACCTTCCTCATGCGCGGCGGGCGATTCGAAGCGGCCGATATAGACAGCACCCTTGTCGCCCGGACGCAGGCCCAGCTCCTCGTCCAGTTCGCGATACAGTGCCACCAGTGGCGCCTCGCCCGCATCAATCTTGCCGCCGGGCTGCATGAAGGCATGCGTGCCACGTTTGCGCACCAGCAATGTTGCGCCATCGGGCCGCATCAGCGCGGCAGCAGCGATATGGATGTCCATGGGCCCCCACTCCCATCATCTAGCTTAGATATGGAAGCAAAGCCGGGGCCACACCGCAACAATCTTGACGTGCGCGCCACGCTGAAGCAACAAATTGAGCAATTTCCCGCCGATGCAGCCCCCGCCAACAGCCTTCGGGGCCGCTTTCCCCGCGCCGCCAATCGTGCAAATATGGCGCAAATGGTCCTCAGAAGACCGCAACCGGGGCAGCCCATGTCACAGCGCCTGTCGCTTTCGGCGATCATCATTGTCTTGCTGGCCGTGCTGGCCAGCCTGTATTTCGCCTTTGCCGCGGTCCAGGGGCCATCCGGCCTGATGCGGCGCATCCAGCTGCAGGCTGAAACCGAACAGCTGCGCGCAGATCGCGACACGCTGCAGGCCGAGGTTGACCGGATGAAGAACCTGACGCACCGGCTGTCCGACGACTATCTTGACCTCGACCTTCTGGACGAACGCGCGCGCGAAGTTCTGGGCCTGATGCGCCCCGACGAGGTCATCATCCGCTAGGCAACTTTCGCCGATTGCAGCCCCTTTCGCGATGCGCTACGGATAGTTTAACGCTGAACTATCCCGTTATTTCGCAGGAGGAGCCCGCATGGCCAGGAAACCCGCTGCCAGCAAAGACGCGGCAGAAAAACGCGCCGCGCCGAACGTCTCTAAGGACGAACTGCTTAAATTCTACCGCGACATGCTGCTGATCCGGCGATTCGAGGAAAAGGCCGGCCAGCTTTATGGCATGGGCCTGATCGGGGGCTTCTGCCACCTGTATATCGGTCAGGAAGCCGTGGTTGTCGGCCTGGAAGCGGCCGCCGAAGAAGGCGACAAGCGCATCACCTCTTATCGCGACCACGGGCATATGCTGGCCTGCGGCATGGATCCGGGCGGCGTGATGGCCGAACTGACCGGGCGCGAGGGCGGCTATTCCAAGGGGAAAGGCGGCTCGATGCACATGTTCTCCAAGGAGAAGCATTTCTATGGCGGTCACGGGATCGTCGCGGCGCAGGTGCCGCTGGGTGCCGGGCTGGCCTTTGCCGACAAGTATCTGGAAAATGGCCGCGTGACCTTCACCTATTTCGGCGACGGTGCGGCCAACCAGGGCCAGGTCTATGAAACCTACAACATGGCCGAGCTTTGGGATCTTCCGGTCGTTTTTGTCATTGAAAACAACCAATATGCGATGGGCATGTCGGTCAAGCGCTCGACAAAGTCGACGACCTTCTTCGGTCGCGGCGAAGCCTTCGGCATTCCCGGTGAACAGGTCGACGGCATGGACGTGCTGGCCGTGAAGGCCGCCGGCGAAAAGGCCGTGGCGCACTGCCGCGCGGGCAAGGGCCCCTATATTCTGGAAGTGATGACCTACCGTTATCGCGGCCACTCGATGTCGGACCCGGCGAAATACCGCACCCGCGAAGAAGTGCAGAAGATGCGCGACGAACGCGACGCCATCGAAAGCGTGCGCGAGCTGCTGCTGCAGGGCAAGCACGCCTCGGAAGACGACCTGAAAGCGATCGACAAGGAGATCAAGGAGATCGTGAACCAGGCCGCAGAATTCTCGAAAGAAAGCCCCGAGCCGTCGCTGGATGAGCTTTGGACCGACATCTACGCCGACGATCCGGCAACCCAGAACGCCTGAGGGAGGGACAAGATATGGCAACCGAAATCCTGATGCCCGCCCTGTCCCCGACGATGGAGGAAGGGACGCTGGCCAAATGGCTGAAGAAAGAAGGCGACACCGTGTCTGCCGGTGACATCATCGCCGAGATCGAAACCGACAAGGCGACGATGGAGTTCGAAGCCGTGGATGAAGGCATCCTCGGCAAGATCCTGATCGCGGAAGGCACGCAAGGCGTGAAGGTCAACACCCCCATCGCGGTGATGATCGAAGAAGGCGAAAGCGCCGATGACATCGGCACCTCATCCGCAGCCCCGGCCGCGTCGTCGGATGAACCGCCTGCCCAGAAGGGCAAAGGCGAGAATTCCAAGGACGAGGTCGGCGAAACCACCTCTGCCGTTGCCAATGTGAAAACGCCACAGCCCGACCGCTCTCCCGACTGGCCGGAAGGCACCAAGATGAAGACCATGACCGTGCGCGAAGCGCTGCGCGAAGCCATGGACGAAGAAATGGCCCGCGATGACACCGTCTTCCTGATGGGCGAGGAAGTGGGCGAGTATCAGGGCGCCTACAAGATCAGCCAGGGCTTGCTGGACAAATACGGACCGAAGCGGGTGGTCGACACCCCGATTTCGGAAATCGGCTTTGCCGGGATCGGCACGGGTGCGGCCTTTGGCGGCCTGCGTCCCATCGTCGAGTTCATGACCTTCAACTTCGCCATGCAGGCCATCGACCACATCATCAACTCTGCCGCCAAGACGCTGTATATGTCGGGCGGCCAGATGGGTGCGCCAATGGTTTTCCGCGGCCCGAACGGTGCCGCCGCCCGCGTGGGCGCGCAGCACAGCCAGGATTACGCGGCATGGTATTCTGCCATCCCCGGCCTGAAGGTGGTGATGCCCTACTCGGCAGCTGACGCGAAAGGCCTGATGAAGACCGCGATCCGCGATCCGAACCCGGTTATCTTCCTGGAAAACGAGGTTCTTTACGGCCGCAGCTTCGAGGTCCCGGATGTCGAAGACTTCACCATCCCCTTCGGCAAGGCCCGGATCGCGCGGCAGGGCAAGGACGTGACCATCGTCAGCTTCGGCATCGGCATGTCCCACGCGCTTGAAGCCGCCGACAAGCTGGCCGAGGAAGGGATCGACGCCGAAGTCATCGACCTGCGCACCCTGCGTCCGCTGGATTACGATTCGATCATCGAATCGGTGCAGAAGACCAACCGTCTGGTCACGGTCGAGGAAGGCTTCCCGGTGGGTTCCATCGGCAATCACATCTCGGCCTATGTGATGGAAAACGCATTCGACTATCTGGACGCGCCGGTCATCAACTGCACCGGCAAGGATGTGCCCATGCCCTATGCCGCCAACCTTGAAAAGCACGCGCTGACCTCTGCCGCCGAGGTGATCGAGGCGGTCAAGAAAGTCACCTACAAGTAAGGAGCAAGCGAGATGCCCACGGAAATCCTGATGCCCGCGCTTTCTCCGACGATGGAGGAAGGCACGCTGGCCAAGTGGCTGGTGAAGGAAGGCGATACCGTTTCGTCAGGCGACATCATCGCCGAGATCGAGACGGACAAGGCGACGATGGAATTCGAAGCCGTAGATGAAGGCACCATCGGCAAGATCCTGATCGAGGAAGGCGCGCAGGGGGTGAAGGTCAACACGCCCATCGCCGTGCTGCTGGAAGAAGGCGAAAGCGCCGACGATATCGGCGCATCATCGGGTGGTGGCGCGGCCAAGGCCGAGGCACCCAAGGACGACGCCAAGGCCGAAGCGCCGAAAGCCGATGCCGGCAAGGACGCGGCCCCTGCGAAAGCTGCACCCGCCCCGAAATCGGGCGATGGCAGCCGCGTGTTCGCATCCCCCCTCGCCCGCCGGATCGCGGCGGAAAAGGGGCTGGATCTGGCATCGCTGAAAGGATCGGGCCCGCATGGCCGGATCGTGAAGGCCGATGTGGAAGACGCCAAGCCCGGTGCGAAACCAGCCGCTGCCGCCGCGGGCGATGCGCCGAAAGCTGCTGCACCTGCTGCCGCGGCCGCACCTGCCGGTCCTTCGGCGGAAACCATCCTCAAGATGTATGCCGACCGCGAGACGGAAGAAGTCGCGCTCGACAGCATGCGCCGCACCATCGCCGCACGCCTGGGCGAGGCCAAGCAGACCATCCCGCATTTCTATCTGCGTCGGTCGGCCAAGCTGGACGAGCTGATGAAGTTCCGCGCCACGCTGAACAAGCAGCTTGAAGGGCGCGGCGTGAAGCTGTCGGTCAACGACTTCATCATCAAGGCCTGTGCTTTGGCGCTGCAAGAGGTGCCGGACGCAAACGCCGTCTGGGCCGGCGACCGCATCCTGAAGCTGAAGCCTTCGGATGTGGCGGTGGCCGTCGCCATCGAAGGCGGGCTGTTCACCCCGGTTCTGAAGGACGCGCATCAGAAAACCCTGTCGACCCTGTCGGCCGAGATGAAGGATCTGGCGGGCCGCGCGAAGACGAAGAAGCTTGCCCCGCATGAATATCAGGGCGGCAGCTTCGCGATTTCGAACCTCGGGATGTTCGGGATCGAGAACTTCGACGCCGTCATCAACCCGCCCCACGGCGCGATCCTCGCCGTCGGTTCGGGCATCCAGACGCCCGTCGTCGAGAATGGCGAGGTTGTCATCCGCAACGTCATGTCGATGACGCTGTCGGTGGACCACCGGGTCATCGACGGCGCGCTTGGCGCGCAGCTGCTGGAAAAAATCGTCGCCCATCTGGAAAATCCGATGGGGATGCTGGCCTGACCGGCGAGCAATCGAATGAAGGGCGGGTTGATCCCGCCCTTTTTTCATGGGCTATTGCGAAGTCTCGACCGCATCCTCTGACAGCGGCGTGACCTGTTCATAGGTCTCGCCCTCAGGCGTCAGAATACGCACCGGAACGAATGCCACACGCAGCGAGGGCCGCGCGCCTGCGGGTGTGTCGGGCAAGGCGGCTTCCATCTGGCGCAGATCCTCAACGCTCGGCGCGACCGGGCCTTGCATCACCGCGCTGACCAGCGTCCCGCCACGTTCTGCGATCTTGACCCCGGCAAGGCTCGCGCCGTCCAGACGCAGCAGATAGGCCTCAAGCGCCTCGATCGACTGTGCCTCAAACCGTTGCGCGGATGAGGTGCGTTCCAGATTGGCCGCTGACCATATACCAAGCGCGAGGATCACTGCGGCACTGACGGTGTGGCGGCGGATGAATTCCCATACCGTCGTCAAATCGCCGTCATCGTCACGGGCAAAGCCGTGCAGCCACAGCACCACAGCCGCCGAAAACTGGATCGCCGCGATATTGGTCAGCGCCAACATCCCCGCGCCGAGCGCATCATTATACGCGCCCCGCGTCAGCAGAATCCCGGAGGCGGCCAGCGGCGGCACAAGCGCCGTCGCGATGGCCACGCCGACGAAACCCGCGCTCATCCGCCGCGCGACGGTGGCATAGGCGCCCGCCGCCCCCCCCGCAAGCGCGATCATCAGGTCGTAAATGGTGGGCGAGGTCCGCGACAGGATCTCTTCCGTCAGCGGCGCCTCGCCATGCAACCAGCCGATGAAGGCGGCAACGGCATAGACCACAGCAATCCCGCTTGTCAGCGATATGATCGCGCGGATGAAAACATCGCGTGCACCGGACGAAAGCCCAAGCGCCACCCCCATGATCGGCCCAAGCAGCATTGCGACGATCATCGCGCCGATCACTACGGCGGGACTGTCGGCCAGAAGGCCGTAACTGGCGATCACCGCCGACAGCCCATTCATGAACAGAAAGCCGGGCGTCAGGATTGAGGCGGCGCGCATGGAGGCGCGCATCTTCGCCCTCTCGCGACGCCTGCGGTCAATGACGGCCTCGCCCGCGTCGCCGTCGATGATCGCGGCGTCCGGGTCCGTCTCTGCCGCTTGTCCGGTGATGCTGTCCTTGTCCGCCATGCCAGCCGCCTTGTTATGTTTCAGGCGGTTAACGCTGTGTAGCTATGAAAAGATGCGTGCCACGCTGCGATCGTTCAGGCGAATTCGGCCGAAGCCTCAGAAATGCGCCCTCGGTTCATCCGGCTTGCCTGCGGCAATTGCGAGACCGCCAGCGGTGGCGCAAAAGCCGATTGGGAACATCGTGAAGACGCCGAAGCCAAAAGCGTAATAGATTAACCCGGCCGCGATCAGCAGCAGAACACCGCCCCACAACGCCCGCGAAATCGCCATGGCGCCGCCTGCGATGGCCAGAAGGGGCGCGAGGAAGCTGGCGGTGCGGATCAGCTGGGCGTTGTCGACCGCCCCAAAAGTATCGGCAAAGGCGGCGTGGCTGCTGGCAAGCTCGGTATAGCCATAGCTGAAAAAGCCGATCATCATGGCGAAAAGCCCGCCGATCACCCCAAGCAACATCGCCGCAGTCCGCATTCCCGCCTGATCTCCTTTACATGAACGCATTGCCGCGCCCTTTTGATACATGGGACGCGGTGGCCTGCGCTTCAAGCTGACACTCAGACCATCATTTCCTTGGTGGCTGTCAGCTTCAATTCGGGCTGATCGCGCGTTACCCGGTCGATGTCCCATTGCAGGCGGGTCAAATAGACCAGATCGCCATCATGGTCCGTCGCCATGTGCTGCTTGTTGGTATTGGCAAAGGCCTCGACCTTGTCCTTCGGCCCCGACAACCAGCGTGCGCTGGTAAACTGCGAGCCCTCGAACCGGACGGGAATGCCGTATTCCAGCTCGATCCGGCTGGCCAGCACCTCGAATTGCAGGGCTCCGACAACGCCGACGATGAAGCCCGAGCCGATGGCGGGTTTGAAGACCTTCGCGGCGCCTTCCTCGGCGAATTGCATCAGGGCCTTTTCCAAATGCTTGGCCTTCATCGGGTCGGTGGCGCGCACCGATTGCAGCAATTCCGGCGCGAACGAGGGGATGCCGGTAAAGCGAAGCGCCTCGCCTTCGGTCAGAGCATCGCCGATGCGCAGCTGGCCGTGGTTCGGAATGCCGATGATATCGCCGGCCCAGGCTTCCTCTGCCAGTTCGCGGTCGGCGGCCAGAAACAGGACGGGGTTGCTGATGGCCATCGGCTTTTTTGACCGCACATGCAGCAGCTTCATGCCGCGTTCGAAATGCCCCGAGGCCAGCCGCACGAAGGCCACACGGTCGCGGTGCTTGGGGTCCATGTTCGCCTGAACCTTGAAGACAAAGCCGGTAACCGGCTTTTCTTCCGGGTCAATTTCACGGTCTGCCGAATTTTGCGGCTGCGGCTCTGGACCATAATTGCCGATACCGTCCATCAACTCGCGCACGCCAAAACTGTTGATCGCGCTGCCGAACCAGATCGGCGTCATATGCCCTTCAAGGAACGATTTCCGATCAAAGGTCGGAAGCAATTCGCGTGCCATTTCAATTTCTTCACGCAACTTGCTCAACTGATCTGCGGGGATGTGCTCGGCCAGTTTCGGATCGTCGACACCCGAGATCTTCACCGTTTCCGCGACCTTGTTGCGGTCGGCCCGATCCATGATTTCCAGCCGGTCATTCAGCAGGTCATATGCGCCGATGAAATCGCGACCCACACCGATGGGCCAGCTTGCAGGGGCCACGTCAATGGCCAGATTTTCCTGAATTTCGTCGATGATCTCGAACGTGTCGCGGCTTTCGCGGTCCATCTTGTTACAGAAGGTCAGGATCGGCAGGTCACGCAGGCGGCAGACCTCGAACAGCTTCCGCGTCTGGCTTTCTACACCCTTTGCACCGTCGATGACCATGATTGCCGCATCCACCGCCGTCAGGGTGCGATAGGTGTCCTCGGAAAAGTCGCTATGGCCGGGCGTGTCGACAAGATTGAACCGAAAGTCATTGTATTCAAAAGACATTGCCGAGGCACTGACCGAGATGCCGCGATCCTGTTCCATCTTCATGAAGTCCGACCGGGTGCGCCGTGCCTCACCCTTTGCACGGACCTGGCCGGCCATCTGGATCGCGCCGCCGAACAGCAGGAATTTTTCCGTCAATGTCGTCTTGCCGGCATCAGGGTGGCTGATGATGGCGAAGGTGCGGCGGCGGGCGATCTCGGGCGGCATGGGGGCGCGGTTGGTCATGGGGCTTCCTTTCCTGCCAGCGCCGTCTAGCCTGCCCGCGCCGCGCCCGCAAAGGGAAAAACCCTGATAGCCGCAGCACCAGCCCGCGGAAAACGGCAGGTTCACAAAACAGGTCAACCGAAAGGCGATTACATCGCGCAAGGCCGTCAAATCTGCACCAAACGGTTTTGACGCCCCCTGAAAAACAAGGCTTTTTCGAAAATTTCCGGGAACAGATTGGCGGCTGGCTGGTTGACTCGGCAATCTGAACACAGCATCCTGATCGCCATTCGCACGAGGTTAACAGATGAGCGAAAAAACCCTGACGCGCATGGATTTGGCCGAGGCCGTATTCCGCGAGGTGGGCCTGTCCCGACACGAATCAGGCCAGCTTGTCGAAAGCGTATTGACCCATATTTCCGACGCGCTGGTTCGGGGCGAGCAAGTCAAGATCTCGTCCTTCGGCACCTTCTCGGTCCGCGACAAGAACGAACGGATTGGCCGAAATCCCAAAACCGGTGAGGAAGTGCCGATCACGCCGCGACGCGTGCTCAGCTTTCGGCCTTCGCACCTGATGAAGGATCGTGTCGCGGACGGTAACAAGTCCTGACATGAAAAAGGCCGTCGACGCATTCCGCTCCATCGGCGAGGTATCGCAACTGGTCGGGGTCGCGCCGCATGTGCTGCGCTATTGGGAAGCGCAATTCCCCCTGTTCTCGCCGGTCAAGCGCCGCGACGGGCGGCGCTATTACCGGCCAGATGACGTGAAGCTGGCAGCCGGCCTGTGCGAGGTTCTGCGCGAGGACGGCGTCTCGATCAGGGGCGCAAAAAAGTTGATGGCTGCAGATCGCGGCGCGGCACTTCGCATGCGCGGCGCGGCGCGGCTGTCGCAGCTGTTCGGCGATGAGCCTGCCGAGATCGAAAGTGTCGCCGCAGAAGCCCCCGCTAGTGCCGAACCCGCAGACCGGCCGCGTCGGCGCAAGCAGCCGGCGGACCGCGGTACGCTGCCGCTTTTCGCGCATCTGGATGCGCCGCCCGCATCGACGCCGGAACAAGCCAAACCCACCCCTGCAGCGAATTGGCTGATTCGTCTACAAAACCTGAATGCCGCCCTGCGTGATCTGCCGCCGGAACCTGCGACGCTGGCCGGGGCCGCTGCCATTCTGGCCGATCTGCGCGAGGCCCGGCAGGCAATTTCGACCTGATCTGGCGCGGATCATTTTTTTCTTGTTCAGGCCCTTGTGTCCCCCCTCTGCTTCGCCCTATACGGCTCTCGTCGGGCCGTGGCGCAGCCTGGTTAGCGCGTCCGTCTGGGGGGCGGAAGGCCGAGAGTTCGAATCTCTCCGGCCCGACCATGACCGAAACACCCACTCCTTTCCGGGGTGGGTGTTCGCATATCCGGGGGGTCTGAATGAGCGGTGTTCTTCCTGACAGTGAGTTGCGCCAGCTGATCGATTCAGGCGCGATTTCCGCGACCCAAGCGATCACCGACGCGCAGATCCAGCCGGCCAGTCTTGACCTGCGTCTGGGCACGCAAGCCTGGCGGCTGCGGGCATCCTTCCTGCCCGGCAAGGGACACCGGATCGAAGACCGCCTGCCCGACTTCGAGATGCACCGGATGGACCTTTCGCAAGGTGCGGTGCTGGAAAAGGGCTGCGTCTATCTGGTGCCGCTGATGGAACGGCTTGCCCTGCCCGCTGGGATCACCGCAGTTGCGAACGCGAAAAGCTCGACCGGACGGCTGGATCTACTGACGCGGCTGATTACCGATGACGGTACTGAATTCGACCGCCTGCCCGACGGCTATGATGGCCCTCTGTACGCCGAGATCTGCCCGCGCAGTTTTTCAGTGCTGGTTCGTCCCGGAATGCGGCTGAACCAGTTGCGACTGCGGCGTGGTCAGGCGGTTCTGGACGACGCGGCCCTGCGCGCGCTGCACGACGCCACGCCGCTGGTTGGCGGGCCGGCGCTGATCGATCAGGGCCTTGGCTTTTCCGTCGATCTGCGCCCCGAGGCGGGCGATCTGGTCGGTTACCGCGCCAAGCCGCATAGCGGGGTCATCGACCTTGACCGGATCGGCGCTTACGACCCCCGCGAGTTCTGGGACACGCTGCACAGCACGGATGGGCGGCTGATCCTGGACCCCGGTGCCTTCTATATCCTCGTCAGCCGCGAATCGGTTGCGATCCCGCCCGATTTCGCCGCCGAAATGGCGCCCTATCTGGCCATGGTGGGCGAGTTCCGCGTCCATTACGCGGGTTTCTTCGATCCCGGCTTCGGCATCGGAGCCCTTGGCACCGGTGCGCGCGGCGTGCTGGAGGTGCGCTGCCACGAGGCCCCCTTCGCGTTGGAGCACGGGCAGGTCGTCGGCCGGCTAGTCTATGAGAAAATGGCGCAGCGCCCGGCCCGGCTGTACGGGCAGGACATCGCGTCGAACTATCAAGGCCAGGGGCTGAAGCTGGCCAAGCAGTTCAGCGAATTCTGCGGGTAATGCGGGCGGCCTGACGGGCGCGCTTGACCGCCTCGCGGGCGCTGCGCTGGGTTTTCGCGGCCGCGGCGCGTTCCTCGGGCGTCATGCGGGCCGGGTCCTTGCCGCGCGTGGCCAGCACGTCAATGCCCTTCTTGATGCCGAACGCCATTGCCAGACGGGTCATGTTGCGCATGACCTCACGCGCGAAAATGTTGATGAACTGGTTACCGGCCATCAGTCTTCCTCCTCGCCGAACAGGTCACCCGGACGGCTTTCATCCCCAATATCGTCATCATCAGCCGCGCGGACAATAGGCACGGCCAGATCGCCCGGCGGGCGACTGTCCAGCAGCCCTGCCGCGCGCAATTCCGCCAGTCCGGGCAGGTCGCGGGCGGTTTCCAGCCCGAAATGATCCAGAAACGCCTCCGTCACGACAAAGGTGACTGGCCGCCCTGGCGTCATCCGCCGTCGGCCGATCCGCACCCAGGCCAGTTCAATCAGCTGGTCCAGCGTCCCGCGCGAGGTGGCGACACCGCGAATCTCCTCGATCTCGGTGCGGGTGACGGGCTGGTGATAGGCGATGATGGCCAGCGTCTCGGTCGCGGCGCGCGACAGGCGTCGGGTTTCCAGCGTTTCAGTCTGCATCAGAAAAGACAGATCGGGCGCGGTGCGGAAGGCAAAGGCCTCACCCACGCGGGCCAGTTCGATCCCGCGGCCTTCGTAGCGGCGGCGCAGGCGGGCGACGGCCTCGGCCGCATCGGCACCCTGCGGCAGGCGGTCCGCCAGATCGCGCAGTGTGACCGGCTGCGCCGAGGCGAACAGCATCGCTTCGACCATCCGCTCCTGCTCTTCCAGGGGCGGGGGCGGGAATTCCAGATCGTCGCTCATTCTTTTTCCGGTCTGCGGCGGATGGTGATCGGGGCGAAGGTTTCAGCCTGACGGATGTCCAGACGCCCCTGCTTGGCCAGCTCCAACGAGGCGGCAAAGGTCGCCGCCGTGGCCGAACGCCCGCGCTGTTCGCCCGTCCAGCCTTCGGGCAGGAAGCTGAGAAGCGAGGTCCATTCGCCCGCAAAGCCGATCATGTGGCGCAGCCGTTCCAGCGCCTGCTCCATGGTGAATACATCCTTGCGGTCGAAGGCATAGGGGCGGAATTCGTCGCGGGTCTTGATCCGGGCATAGGCGCGCATCAGGTCGATTAGCCCGACCTCATAGGTGACGTTGCGCTTGCGCGCGATCTGTTCGGGCTGGCCGCGCACGAATCGCGACTGCCCCAGCCGGTCGCGCCCCATCAGCCGCGCCGAGACATCGCGCATCGCGTTCAGGCGTTCCAGCTGGAACGCCAGATGTGCCGCCAGATCCTCGGCCGAGGGGCCATCTTCCTCGGGGTCGGGCGGCAGCAGCAGGCGAGATTTCAGAAAGGCCAGCCAGGCGGCCATGACCAGATAGTCGGCCGCCAGTTCGATCCGTAGCGCGCGCGCCTGTTCGACGAAGGCCAGATATTGTTCGGCCAGTTGCAGGATCGAGACCTGCATCAGGTCGACCTTCTGCACCCGCGCAAGCGTCAGCAGCAGATCAAGCGGGCCTTCGTAACCGTCCACATCGACGATCAGCGCTTCGTCGGCGCGGCGCTGTTCGACCGACTGGGCATCGACCGCGCGGGCGATGTCCAGCGGCAGTTGCTCCGGGCGCTTGGGGCGCAGGGGGGTGACGTTGTCGGGCAAACGGGCCTCAAAGGTTCAGGCGCGCAGAATCCGCGCGTGCGGCCCTGCTGTCAAGCTTGCGCCCAGTCAACCTTGCCGCCAAGCGCACGGTACTGGGCCAGAAGCTCGGCCGCGGCGACGCTGTCGGGACCGCGCCGGAAGCTTAGCGCGCGGTCGGCGCGGCGGCGGGCGTCGGGCGTCATGGCGCCGGCATTGGCGACGACCTCCTCCATCTCGGACATGTGGCCATGGCAGTGCAGGACCAGGTCGACCCCCGCCGCAATCGAGGCCGCGCTGCGTTCGCCGATGGTGCCTTGCAGCCCGTTCATCGAGATGTCGTCGGTCATCAGCAATCCGTCAAATCCGATCTCGTCGCGAATGATGCCGATCATCCGGGCCGAGGACGTTGCCGGCGCCTCGTCCAGATCGGCGAAACGGATATGTGCGCTCATCCCCATGGGCAGGTCGTTCAGCGCCCGGAAGGCGGCGAAATCGGTCTGCGACAGTTCCGCATGCGGCGTGGTCACGACTGGAGTCTCATGGTGGCTGTCGGCGATGGCGCGGCCATGGCCCGGCATATGCTTCATGATCGGGACCACGCCGGCTTCCAGCAGGCCCTCGGCCACGGCACGGCCGCGCGCGGCAATGTCGTTCACATTGCGGCCAAGGCAGCGGTTCTGCAGGAAGGGATGCGTCTGGTCGTTGGCGATATCCAGCGTCGGCGCGCAATTGCTGACCAAGCCCACGGCCCGCAATTCCTGCCCGATCAGGCGGTAACGCAGGCGCATGGCCTCTGCCCCGCGTTCGGCATCTTCCAGCGGCGGCTGCCATTCGGCCCAATGCGGCGCGCGCATCCGCTGCACCCGCCCGCCTTCCTGGTCGATGGTAATGATGGCATCGCGCCCAACCGCCTCGCGTAGATCGCCCGTCAGCCGGCGCAGCTGGTCAGGGCTTTCGACATTGCGGGCAAAAAGGATAAAGCCCCAAGGGTCGGCCGCGCGAAAGAAATCCCGCTCGGCCGGGGTCAGTTCGGGGCCCAGAAGGCCGAAGATCGCAGCGGTCATTGCTGGGTCGCGATACAGTCGGCGCCTTCGGCCAGCAGCGCGGCGCAGAAGCGGCGCGCATCATCCCGCGAGTCGAAACCGGCAACCCGCAGGCGATAGAAGGTGCGGCCGTTCTTGTTGGTCGTCTGCACCACCTGCGACTTGCCCGAGAACAGCGACGAGAACCGGCCAGAGATCCGGCCCCATTCGCTGTTGGCGATGGAATCGGAATCGAAGGCGCCAAGCTGCACGACCGGCGCGCCCGAGGCGACGTTGACCGGTGCAGGTGCCGGGGCTTCCTCGGCCACGGCCTGAGCGACGGCTTCCTCGATCGCGGGACGCGCGGCCGGCGTTTCAGCCGCAGCGGCCTGACGGCGTGCAGCGATGCTGGCCGGGCGCGGCGCCGGACGGGAGGCGGCAATCGCCGCGGTCGGCGTCGCGGCCAAGGGTTCTTCGGCGGTGGTCGCGGTCAGGTCTTCGGCGCTGACGATGCCCATGGCGGCCAGATCGGTCGGCTCCTCGGCGCTGATGCCGGCTGCGGTCTCGGCATCGGTCAGGGCAACCACCGGGTCAATTGCGGCGGCCGGCATGACGGCATCGGCAGCGGCGCTGAGCGCCGCGCTGTCGGCCAACTCGCCCATGGCGACGTCGTCATCGGACAGGCCGGTCGGCGCGGGGGCGATGGCGATTTCGGCATTGGGTGGCATGGCGACGCCGGCGGCGACCTCGTTCACGGTCAGGCCGCCGTTCCGGGCCAGCTCACCGCCCGGTTCTTCGGGCGCGGTGCGCGATTCGCCCATCGTGGCCCGGATCACCGGCACGCCCGACACGTCGCGCGCCACCAGCTTGTAGCCCCAGACCACCAGCCCGATCAGCAGCATGACCGAAAGCACGGCACCCAGATAATGGGTCAGCCGGCCCAGCCGCGCGCTCAGCCCCTCGGGCTGGTCCATCAGATCGGCCTGGCCGTCGTCGTACCAGCCATATTCCTCGTCATAATCGTCCTGCGCGTGATGCTGATAGGGATAGTTCCGGGCCCTGCGGGGCTCGGAATCCGCGAATCGGCGCGCGCCGAAATCGGTGACTGCCATACGATGCCTGCCTGCCGGTTGACCGGCTGTTGATTACTGCCCGATACCGGCCAGGGCACCTTATGTCAGCGCATTTCCTTGGCCGGAGTCACCCCAAGAATAGCAAGCCCAGACGAAATGACAACGCCAACGGCACGCAATAGCGCGATTTTTGCCGCTGTGGCCTTTGCATCACCGTCCTGAATGAAGCGCAGCGACAGGTCGTCATTGCCGCGGTTCCACAGCGAATGCAGCGCGCCGGCCAGATCGTACAGGTAGAAAGCCACCCGGTGCGGCTCGTGTGCGGTGGCCGCAGCTTCGATCAGTCGCGGATATTCGGACAGCTTCTGGATCAGCTCGACCTCGGCCGGGTGGCTCAGCCGCGACAGATCCGCCTGCGCCAGTGCCGCGTCCGAGGTATCGACGCCCATTTCGGCGGCCTTCTTCATGACAGAGTTCACCCGCGCGCTGGCATATTGCACATACCAGACCGGGTTGTCCTTGGACTGTTCCAGCACCTTGTCAAAGTCGAAATCCAGCGGCGCGTCGTTCTTGCGCGTCAGCATGTGGAAGCGGGTCACATCGCGGCCCGCCTGTTCCACCACATCGCGCAGGGTGACAAACGTCCCTGCCCGCTTGGACATCTTGAAGGGCTCGCCATTCTTGAACAGCTTGACTAGCTGGATCAGCTTTACATCCAGCGGCACCCGACCGTTGGACAGCGCGCCCACGGCGGCGTTCATCCGCTTGACGTAACCGCCATGGTCGGCCCCGAAAATGTCGATCAGCTGGTCGAAACCACGGTCGATCTTGTCCCAGTGATAGGCAATGTCGGGCGCGAAATAGGTCCATGAACCATCAGATTTCTGCACCGCACGGTCCTGATCGTCACCGTAGGACGTCGACCGGAACAGCGTCTGTTCACGCGCTTCCCAATCGTCGGGCAGCTTGCCCTTGGGCGGCTCCAGCGTGCCTTCATAGATCAGCCCGGCCGAGCGCAGCCGGTCAATCGCCGCCTCGATCCGGCCCGAGCCGTACAGCGCCTTTTCGGACGAATAGACATCCATCGTCACATTCAACAGCGCCAGATCATCGCGGATCATCGCCAGCATGGCATCGGTGGCGAATTCGCGGATCTCCTCCAGCCAGTCTTCCTCTGGCTTGTCGATCAGGCTGTCGCCGTATTTTTCTTTCAGCGCCTCGCCGACCGGGATCAGGTAATCGCCGGGGTACAGCCCCTCCCGGATTTCCGGCTCCAGGCCGTTGGCCTCGCGGTAACGCTCATAGGCCGAGCGCGCCAGCACATCGACCTGTGCGCCGCCGTCATTGATGTAATATTCGCGCGTCACGTCATAGCCGGCAAAGGCCAGCAGGCTGGACAGCGCATCACCGAAGACCGCACCGCGGGTGTGGCCCACATGCATCGGACCGGTCGGGTTGGCGCTGACGAATTCGACGTTGACCTTGGTCCCCTGCCCCAGCGTCGAGCGGCCGTAAGCGTCAGGCGTGTTCAGCGCCGCCAGCACCACGCCCTGCCAGACCACGGGGTCAAGCCGCAGGTTGATGAAGCCCGGTCCCGCCACCTCGGCGCTGCGGATGCGGCTGTCCGCGGTCAGTCTGGCCGCCAGCTTTTCTGCGATGTCGCGCGGCTTCATGGCCGCAGGCTTGGCCAGCACCATCGCGGCATTGGTCGCCATGTCGCCATGGGCCGCGTCGCGTGGCGGCTCGACCGTGACGTTTTTCAGGTCCAGCCCGGCCGGCAGTTCGCCCGCATCGACCATCGCATTCAGTGCGTCCAGCACGACGCCGTGGATATCGGCAAAGAGGTTCATCTTCATCTTCCGCTTGTTCAGTTCTGCGATAGCCCCGCCCGACCCCGAAGGTCAACGGGGCGTGGCCTCTGCCGCAAGGTGGCGCAGGCCATGCGTCACATCGGCGCGCACCGCCAGCCGCAGGCCGGGTTCGTCCCCGGCCTTCAGCGCGGCAATGATCAGCCGGTGATGGCGCGGGGGTTCGTTGCGCTGCACGCGACCGTATAATGCGCGCATCGTCGGCCCCAGTTGCAGCCAGACCGTTTCCAGAATCGCCAGCATCGCCGGGGCCTGCGCGCGCAGATACAGCGTTCGGTGAAATTCCAGGTTGCTGCGGATATAGCCGACCGCGTCATGGCGCATCACCGCATCGGCAATGCCGCCATTGATCGCGCTCAGCCGGTCGATCAGCGCGAAATGGGCGCGCGGCAGCGCACGCGAGGCCAGTTCGGGTTCGATCAGCGCCCGCAGGGCGGCAAGTTCCTCGATCCGCTCGACTGAAAGTTCGGGCGTCGTCACCCGCCCCGAAGTCGACAGCGTCAACGCCCCCTCGGCCGCCAGGCGGCGCACAGCCTCGCGCGCAGGGGTCATCGAGACATTGTATTCGGCAGCGATCCCGCGCAGCGTCAGCGGCTGGCCGGGCGGCAGTTCGCCGACCAGAATGCGCCCGCGCAAATTGCGGTAAAGACGCTCATGCGCGGCGGGGTCAGAGGGGCGAGCGGCACTCATGCCGACTTTGTGATCACAAGCGCCGAGATCGTCAAGACCCGACCGGAGCCGATGCGGATTTGAAGCGCCAGGCCTGCAGGTCCGCGCCATGCGTCCGCAGCCAGTTGCGATAGGGCGCATGGCCCGGCATCAGCACCTCGACCTGCGCCCAGAAGCGTTCGGAATGATCCATATGGGCCAGATGCGCGACCTCATGGGCGGCGACATATTCCAGCACCTTGGGCGGGGCCATGGCCAGACGCCAGGAAAACATCAGCCGGCCATCATGGGTGCAGCTGCCCCAACGCGAGCGGGTGTCACGCAGGCTCAGCGCGCTTGGTTGCCGGCCCAGTCGGGTGGCGAAGCGGTCGACCGCCTCGCGCAGGGCGATATGGGCGCGATGCTTCAGCCAGGCCTGAACTGTCACCGCGACAGCACCCCGCGACGGCACATAAAGCACGCCGTCTTCCAGCCGCACCGATTTCAGCGGCATGGCGCGCAACAGCACCTCTTGCCCAGCGATAGGCAGGCGCGCACCTTCGACCACCAGCTTCGGTTCGGGCATGGCCGAGACCGTACGCCGCAGCCAATCCGCCTTCGAGGCGGCGAATTCGCGGCCCGCCTGAAGCGTCGCGCGCATCGGCAGCGTCAGCACAACCGCACCGCCCGCGCGGGCCACGCGCAGCGTCATTCGACGCGCTCGCGCATTGCGCCGCACCGTTACCGGGATATTGTCGATCTGAAACTGTTCGTGCATTGCTGTCGGGATAGGCCTTTACAGCCACTTGGGCTTGTGGCAGGGCGTCCGGGATTCACCTATCCGCTGCGTAAGGAGATTACCATGCCCAAAGAGGAATGGGGCACGAAGCGCCTTTGCCCGCATTGCGGGACCCGTTTCTACGACCTGCAAAATGACCCGATGACCTGCCCCGCCTGCGGGTCGGAGTTTACGATTGAAAGTCTGACCCAGGGTCGCGGCCGTTCGCTGGTCTCGGAAAAGACCGCCTCGAAAGATGACGATCAGGACGATGATCTGATCGATGACGATCTGGACGACGATGACAGCGGCGATCTGGACGACGACCTGCTGGAAGACGACGATGACGACGGCGACGTGTCGCTGGACGATATCGCAGACGTTGCCGGCGACGACGAAGACTGATTGCAATCGCAACCAGCTATACCTAACCCTGTTCCGACACGCTTCGGAACAGGGAGACTACCTTGAACTATCAGAAACTTAATGCCTTCGCCCCCGAGATGCGCAGCGTCCTGCGTATCGTCTCGGCGCTGGTTTTTTTCGCACATGGCACGCAGAAGATCCTGGGCTTTCCGGCCAGCGATCGCGCCTTCCCCGAGGTTATGTCGCGGTTCTGGATCGCCGGCATGCTGGAGCTTGTGGGCGGCGCGCTGCTGATCGTCGGCCTGTTTTCGCGCCCCGTCGCGTTCCTTCTGTCTGGGCTGATGGCCTGCGCCTATTGGCTGGCACATGCGCCACAGCATTGGGTTCCGGCACTGAACGGCGGAGATGCGGCGATTCTGTACTGCTTCATCTTCCTGTACATCGTGTTCGCCGGCCCCGGCCCGATCAGCCTCGATCGCATTTTAGGCCGCGACAAGTAGCCTAAGGCTCTGGGAAAAAACGAAAAAAGCGGGATCTATCGGTCCCGCTTTTTTCGTCGCCCAGAAAGATCGAGAAAAGTGAAACTTTCCGCTTGCAGGCCCCGGCGGCTGCCCCTATACGACCCCCCACGGCAGCGGCGCAACACGCTCTGTCAGACCTCCGGTGGGGCCATAGCTCAGTTGGTAGAGCGCTTGAATGGCATTCAAGAGGTCAGGGGTTCGACTCCCCTTGGCTCCACCAATAAAATCAGTGAAGAGCACCAGATAGTTCTGCCTTTATCGTCAGAGAATTTGCCTCTGCCGCGCAGACCGGTGCTGCTTTCCCTACGAAAATCCATGCTGCCTTGATCGCCGCTCCTAGCGTGTCGATCGCTTCGCAGCGCTTTCCCCTGTCAAATCCGAGGATGGCCCATGAGCGACCATTTCTTCGTCGTGACGGGCGGTCCCGGTGCGGGCAAAACCAGCCTGATCACCGAGCTTGCCCGCCGTGGCTTTCATAACATTCCCGAATCCGGCCGCGCGATCATTCGCGAGGAGCTGGCCAGCGGCGGAGACGCCCTCCCTTGGGCGGACCGCATGGCCTATGCCGAACGCATGCTCGAGCGCGACCTCCGCGCCTACGAGGACGCTCAGGCACTCTCAGGCCCCGTCATCTTCGACCGCGGCATTCCCGACACTCTGGGCCACCTTAAGCTCTGCGGCCTCCCCGCGCCGCCCCACGTCACTGCGGCAGCCAAGGCAGCCCGCTACAACGCCCGCGTCTTCCTGACGCCCTACTGGGATGAGATCTTCACACAGGACTCCGAACGCACGCAGACCCGCTCCGAGGCCGAGGCAACCTTCACCGTCATTGATCTGAGACCCGACTCTCCTCCGGATTTCCGGAGAGTCCGCAGGTTGATTTCTGAGGCTACGCGGCGCGCATTGCGAGCCCCTTCTGCGCCGCGAACTCGACGGGCGGGATGTTCCCCAGGCCCGAGTGAGGTCGGTGGTGATTGTAGTCGTGCCGCCATGCCTGGATCTGTTCTCGGGCATCGGCCAGCGAGGAGAACAGCGTCTCGTTGAGAAACTCGTCCCGGAAGCGTCCGTTGAAGCTCTCGACGAAGCCATTCTGCATAGGCTTGCCGGGAGCGATGTAATGCCAGTCGATACCCGTGCGCTGGCACCAGTTCAGGACTGCCATCGAGGTCAGTTCCGTCCCGTAGTCCGAGACCACCATCGCCGGTCGGCCGCGTCGAGCGATCAGCGCATCGAGCTCGCGCACGACACGAAGGCCTGAGAGCGACGTGTCCGCCACCAGCGCCAGGCACTCCCGGCTGTAGTCGTCGACCACGGCGAGAACCCGGAAACGCCGGCCATCCGTGAGCGCGTCGCTGACGAAGTCCAGGCTCCAGCGCCGGTTGGGCGCATCCGGCACCAGCATCGGCCTGCGCGTTCCCAGGGCCCGCTTCCGGCCGCCCCGGCGGCGCACCTGGAGCTTCTCCTCGCGATAGAGCCGCCTGAGCTTCTTCAGGTTCATCATGATCCCCTGCCGCTCCAGCATTACGTGGATGCGGCGATAGCCGAACCGCCGCCGCTCGGACGCGATGGCCTTCATCGCAGCCCTCGCTTCGGCGTCGTCCGGCCGCACGCTGCGATAGCGCACCCTCGACCGGTCCACCGCCAGCGCCTGGCACGCCCGTCGCTGGCTCACCCCGTGGACCGCCACGACATGTGCCACCGCTTCCCGCTTCACGCCGGGCGTTACCACTTTCGCGATGCGACATCCTTCAGGATCGCGTTGTCCAGCATGGCTTCGGCCAGCAGCTTCTTCAGCTTGGAATTCTCGTCCTCGAGCGCTCTGAGACGTCGAGCATCAGACACCTCAAGCCCGCCGAACCGAGCCTTGTATTTGTAGAACGTCGCCGTGCTGACACCGTGCTTGCGGCAGACATCGGCCGTCGCCCTGCCGGCCTCCTGCTCCTTCAGCATCCCTATGATCTGCTCTTCCGTGAACCTTGATCGATTCATTGTCCGTCTCCTGGTTGAAGTGGACTCTACTTCAAAACGGAGGAAGAAACGGGGCTCAGGTCAACTGCCATATCGATACCGTGGTCTAGCCGATTGTGCTTTGACGAGTTTAGGTGTTGACCTGCTCCCCTTGGAGTCCGCGTTTATAAGTAAGCTCTGTTCATGTTTTGGTCCTCTTTTGACCGTTTGTGATACTCCCGCGGGGTGAGCCCGTCGAGGCTCGAGTGGAGATATGGGCGAAAGTTGGTGACGCTTGATCAGGCGGCGACTTGAAGTTGGCGGAGGCCGTCGCGGAACTCAACCCCCTGGATGATCTCCGGCAGACGGTTCTGGCCATCGAGTTTGCGC
>NZ_JAAOHY010000020.1 GCF_011308835.1 Paracoccus xiamenensis
GAGTAATGAGCGAAAGTTGGTGATGCCCTGAGGGGCGGCATATCATGGCGGTGTTCACGCGCCGTCAATTCTCAGCCGAGAAAGGGATATGCCACATGCCAGAGAATACCATCACCCAACTCCCCGATCCATCGGGATTTAGCGCCGATGCATTCACCGACGTTCTCCGCAATGGCGCGCGCAAGTTGATTGAACAGGCGATCCACGCCGAGCTGGCCACGCTCATGGCCGCCTTTTCCAAGGAAAAGCTTGAGGATGGGCGTGCGCGCCTGGTGCGCCATGGCCATCTGCCGGAACGAAAGGTGATGACCGGGATCGGTCCGGTGCCGGTGAAAGTGCCACGGGTGCGAGATCGCAAGCCTGGTGAGGACAAGATCACCTTCACGCCCAGCATCCTGCCGCGATACCTGCGCAAGGCGAAATCAGTGGAGGAGCTGCTGCCCTGGCTTTATCTCAAGGGCGTCAGCACGGGTGATTTCAGCGAAGCCTTGGCAGCGCTTCTCGGCCCAAACGCCCATGGGCTTTCCGCCAAGACAATCACGCGGCTGAAGGCGGATTGGTGGAACGACTATGAGGCCTGGCAAAGGCGCGACCTGAGCCATCGGCGCTTTCTCTACATCTGGGCTGACGGGGTGTATTTCAAACCGCGCATGGCTGAGGAAAGGCAATGCGTTCTGGTGATCGTCGGGGCCGATGAATATGGCCACAAGGAGCTTCTGGCGATGATCGACGGCTTCCGCGAAAGCGCTGAGAGCTGGCGTGAGCTTTTGCTCGATCTGCGGCGCCGGGGCCTGAAGCAGGATCCCAAGCTGGCCATCGGCGACGGCGCGCTCGGGTTCTGGACCGCCCTGCGCGAGGTCTTTGCTACCACGCGCGAACAGCGCTGTTGGGTCCACAAGACAATGAACGTGCTCAACGCGCTGCCAAAGTCGCTGCAGGACAAGGCCAAGGGTCATCTCCATGACATCTGGCAGGCGGAAACCAAGGCCGGGGCCGGCGCTGCTTTCGATTTCTTCGTCGAAACCTACGGCGTCAAATACGACAAGGCCGTTGCCAAGCTGGTCAAGGATCGCGAGGCGCTTCTGACCTTTTACGACTACCCGGCCGAGCACTGGAAACACATCCGGACATCGAACCCAATTGAAAGCACCTTCGCGACCGTTCGGCACCGCACCAAGCGCACCAAAGGTTGCCTCAGTCGCAGGACCGGGCTGGCCATGGCCTTCAAGCTGATGATGTCAGCGCAGGGGAAATGGCGCAAACTCGATGGCCAGAACCGTCTGCCGGAGATCATCCAGGGGGTTGAGTTCCGCGACGGCCTCCGCCAACTTCAAGTCGCCGCCTGATCAAGCGTCACCAACTTTCGCCCATATCTC
>NZ_JAAOHY010000019.1 GCF_011308835.1 Paracoccus xiamenensis
TGATGCTCCTTCAGAATGCCAATGATCTGCTCTTCGCTGAAACGGCTTCTCTTCATCGTCTGTCTCCTCAATTGGAGAACAGGCTAACCGTAAATCGAGGACACTTCAGGGGAGCAGGTCAGGATAGACTTGCAAAACCTCTCGGGCTTCACGGAATTGCAGGTTCGCGCCAGTTTGCAACTTATAAACGATGTCCAATTCGGCTCTGCACAATACGAGCACATACAACCGCTTTTGCGCCGCATTGACGCTCTGAAAGAGGAATTCTCGCGTGTTATCTCCGTTGGAGAGCTGGCTGATGATGAAGATCGGCTCGTAACCGTTTTTTCTCTGCGGGAGTGCAAGCAAGACGTGAAGAAAATCTTACCTATTCTTATCGCAAAGCATTTTTATGAGCAGCGTAGAAGCGTCGTAACAAGCCCACCTTCGACTACTCTCCATTTGATCGTCGATGAGGCGCACAACATACTTTCACAGCAATCAAGTCGCGAGGCGGAAAGCTGGAAAGATTATCGTTTAGAATTGTTCGAAGAGATCATCAAAGAAGGTCGAAAATTTGGTGTTTTCCTTACGATTGCCAGCCAAAGACCAGCAGACATTTCCCCGACTATTGTCTCGCAACTGCATAACTATTTCATTCATCGCCTTGTGAATGACAGAGATCTTGCGCTTTTGGAAAATACCATATCGACACTGGACAGCCTTTCTCGAGGGCAAATACCGACGCTTCCCCAAGGGGCGTGCGTTGTAACTGGAACCAGTTTTGACATTCCGATGCTCATGCAAGTTGACAAACTACCGAAAGAGCAAGAACCGGGCAGCAGTGATGTAAACCTCGTCGAACTGTGGGGCAGTGACGATGATTGACAATCAGACGCTCGCGTCAAGTCACTGACTGCCGCCTACTGCTAAATAGCTGCCGTTGCATCGACCCTATGCCAAAGGCAGCTTTGGGCCGAAATCTTCAGCCGATGACTGATGCGCTATCTTGATTAGCTATCCTCGACCTCACCTTCGCCCCATTGATCATCCATGAACGCCTTCATCTCGGCCGATGTAAGCGTTTGCTTGCCAACGCACGACGCAGCCTTTTCCTGCAAAGCTGCGATGCGCTGCGCCAGCGGTTCGATCTGATCTGCTTGCGCATTCTGAGGCGTCTGATCTTTTTTTCCCATGTCCCTGGTTCCGAGCTTGATGCCGGGACGGTAGCGCACGGCTTTCCTGGACAGTAACACAACCGAGAAGCTTCACGACAATTCTTCTCGCCTTACGTCAGCCCTGCTGTCGCAAAGGAAGAATAGTGGCCACTTGAGGAAGACTTCAGTGGCAATTCACACATACCGGGTGTGAAGTTTCACGAAGTCTTGCTTTGTTCTCCATGCGAATCATGAACGATATCAATATTTCTTGCCAGCATATTTTTCGGGAGTTGCCATGAATTGTCAACGGCGGCGTAAAACCCAGCCACTGGGCGGCGCAAAAGTCGGCCACCCTTGCGCGCGGCTGAGACCGCCGTGAGGGCGTAGCCCGAGCGGGGGTCTCAGCCGCGTGGTTCGATTT
>NZ_JAAOHY010000021.1 GCF_011308835.1 Paracoccus xiamenensis
TGACCTGCTCCCCTGAAGTGTCCTCGATTTACGGTTAGCCTGTTCTCCAATTGAGGAGACAGACGATGAAGAGAAGCCGTTTCAGCGAAGAGCAGATCATTGGCATTCTGAAGGAGCATCAAGCGGGCGCAACAGCTGCTAGTTTATGTCGCAAGCACGGCATCAGCGATGCGACGTTCTATAAGTGGCGGTCGAAATACGGGGGCATGGAGGTGTCGGAGGCGCGGCGACTGAAGGCTCTGGAAGCCGAGAATGCGAAACTCAAGAAGATGCTGGCTGAACAGATGCTCGATGTCGCGACGCTGAAAGAGATGCTCGGAAAAAACTTCTGAGGCCCGGTGCAAGGAATGAGGGGCCAGCCCGCCATCGGTCCGAGGGCGGCCCCGAATGCCGTGGACTGGGCAATGCAAACCAAGGGTTACAATCAGCGCCGGGCCTGTGCTTTGGTGGGGATCGATCCGCGCGTGTATCGGCGTGAGCCAAAGCGTCCGGAGGACAACGAGCTACGGGTCAGGATGAAGGCACTGGCGTCCGAGCGGCGGCGGTTTGGCTATCGGCGTCTGCACATCCTGCTGAAGCGCGAGGGCTGGGAAGTGAACTGGAAGAAACTCTACCGGCTCTACCGCGAAGAAGGGTTGATGGTCCGTAAACGCGGCGGGCGCAAGCGCGCCGTGGGCACCAGAACGCCCATGGCGATCCCGCAAGGCCCGAACCAGCGGTGGTCTCTGGACTTCATGTCCGATGCCCTGGAAGACGGGCGCCGGTTTCGGGTGCTGAACGTCATCGACGACTTCAGCCGGGAATGCCTGGCCGCCGTGGTGGATACATCCATCGGCGGTGCGCGCGTCGCCCGCGAACTGGACCGGATCGCTGAGATGCGCGGATATCCCTGCATGGTTGTCAGTGACAACGGGACCGAACTGACCAGTAACACAATGCTGAAATGGCAGGACGACCACAAGGTCGATTGGTATTATATTGCACCCGGAAAACCTATGCAGAACGGCCTGGTCGAAAGCTTCAACGGCAGGATGCGCGAGGAGTGTTTGAACGAACACTTGTTTCCGTCTTTGCGCCATGCCTGCCGCATGATTGCGGCATGGCGCGACGACTACAACCATCACCGCCCGCACTCGAG